>CAVPSX010000001.1:0-101309 GCA_963708515.1 uncultured delta proteobacterium
GGTCGCGGCCGCCCTGCGCGACGAAGCCGAGGCGATCATCGCCGAGGCGACCCGGGACCACGCCGCGATGGCCCGCCTGGGCATGGACCTCCTGCCGACACCGGGCGACCGGCCGCTCCGCCTCCTGACCCACTGCAACACGGGGCCGCTCGCCTGCGGCCAGGTAGGGACGGCCCTGGGGGTCGTGCAGGCGCTCGCCGCCGACGGGAGGGAGGTCCACGTCTATGTCGACGAGACGCGACCCTGGCTCCAGGGCGCCCGGCTGACGGCATGGGAGCTCGGCCAGGCCGGGATCCCGTACACGCTCCTCGCCGACGCGGCGGCCGGCTGGCTGCTTCCTCCGTCGACGTGGATGCCGTCCTGGTGGGCGCCGACCGGATCGCCGCCAATGGCGACGTCGCCAACAAGGTCGGCACCTACCCGCTGGCAGTCCTGGCGACCCGCCACGGCGTGCCCTCTATGTCGTCGCCCCCACGGTCACCCTCGACGGCGACGCCGAGGACGGCTCGCAGATCAGCGTGGAGATGCGCTCCGCCGGCGAAGTCACCTCCTTCGGCGGGCGTCGGGTGGCACCCGCCGGTGCCGCCGCGCTCAATCCTTCGTTCGACGTGACGCCCGCGGAGCTCGTCACCGCGCTCGTCACGGAAGCCGGCGTCCTGCGCGCCCCGTACGGTTCCTCCATCGGCCGTGCGATCGAGGTGCGCGAAGCCCGCCGGCCCGCCCCTCCGGCGGGGCTCGACGGCCCCGTCGCGACCGGCCCGGCCTCGCTCGGCGACGCCCTCGCCGACCTGACCGGCCACGCCCCCGCCGACCTGCCCGCGGAGGCAAGAGATGGCCACCTCCGCCGTGTCGTCGGCGGCCATGCGCGGTCTCACGGTTCGGACGACGACGGATCGCGGCCTGCTGCGCGCGTTCCTGGACCGCGACCGCCTCTTCGCCGCCTACGCGATCTGCGACCTCGACGTCCGCGAGTCGCCCGCACCCGGTGGGGCGTCGCGCTCGCCGGCGACGAGCCCAGCGCGGTCGTCCTCGAGTACGCCGGCTACGCCCCGCAGCCGGTCTTCGTGATGGGCGAGAACGCGGGCATCTCGGCCATCCTCGGCGAGCTCATCCGGCCGCGCGCCGCCTATGCGGCGCTGCTGCCGGCGAGCCTTCCCGCGGTGGAGGCGCACTACCGCGTCGAGCCGGGACCGCAGATGGTCCGGATGTGGGTCGACCGGGCGTCCTTCCGCCCGTGCCCGGCGGATGTCGCCCGCCTGCTGCCCGTCGAGGTGGGCGACCTCAACCGGCTCTACCAGCTGGGGTTCACCGCCTGGCTCCCGCAGTCCGCGATCACCGAGGGCGTCTACTACGGGATCCGGATCGGCGGCCGCCTGGTGTCCGCCGCCGGGACCCACGTGGTCTCGCCGGAGGCACGCCTGGGCGTCGTGGGCAACGTCATGACCCACGCCGACTACCGGGGCCGAGGGTTCGCGACCGCCGTCACCGGTGCGGTGACGGCCGAGCTCCTGCGCTTCTGCGACGAGGTCGTGCTCAACGTCCGGGCGGACAATCCGCCGGCGCTCGAGGCGTACTTCAAGCTGGGCTATCGCGAGCACGTGCGCTTCGAGGAGCGCCTGGTCCATCGCGACGTGGAGGGCGCCGGCCTGCTCCGCACGCTGGCCGCTCCGCTGCGGCGCTTCATGCATCGCCGCACGGGAGACGGTCCCCGAGCGTAGGCGGGCGGCCCCGGCGCCGGCGGTCCGGGGGCCTCGGTCGCTCCGTCGGGCATAATCCACGGGCCGCCTGCTCGAACCGGCCCCCCGCGGCCCCCCGGAGACCTCGCCCCATGTCGACCCCGACCACGCTGCCGCCCCACGACGTCACCGACCTCGCTCTCGCCGACGAGGGCGTTCGGCGCATCGAATGGGCCGAACGCGAGATGCCCGTTCTGCGCCTCATCCGCGAGCGATTCGAGCGCGAGCGGCCGCTCGCCGGGATCAGGATCGCGGCCTGCCTGCACGTCACGACCGAGACCGCGAACCTGGCGCGGACGCTGGCGGCCGGCGGCGCGGAGGTTGTCCTGGCGGCCAGCAACCCACTCTCCACGAAGGACGACGTCGCGGCAGCGCTCACGGCGCGCTACGGGATCGGTGTCTTCGCCCGCCGCGGCGAGGATCGCGAGACCTACTACCGGCACCTCAACGCAATCGCCGACACGAAGCCCCAGATCACCATGGACGACGGCTGCGACCTGGTCAGCCTGCTCCACGACTCGCGGACGGAGCTGCTGCCCGGCGTCCTCGCCGGGACCGAGGAGACGACCACCGGGGTGATCCGCCTCCGGGCGATGGCCGAGGACGGCGCCCTGCGCTTCCCCGTCGTCGCCGTCAACGAGGCCGAGACCAAGCACCTCTTCGACAATCGCTATGGGACCGGCCAGAGCACGCTCGACGGGATCCTGCGGGCGACGAACATCCTCATGGCCGGCCGGCGGGTCGTCGTCGCCGGCTACGGCTGGGTCGGCAAGGGGATCGCCTCGCGGCTGAAGGGCCACGGCGCGCACGTGGCCATCGTCGAGGTCAACCCCGTGCGCGCCCTGGAGGCGCTGATGGACGGCTTCGAGGTGAAGACGGTCGACCAGGCAGCACCGTGGGGCGAGCTGTTCGTCACCGCGACCGGCAACGTCAACGTCTTCCGGCGCGAGCACTTCGTGGCGATGCCGGACGGGGCGATCATGGCCAACAGCGGCCACTTCGACGCGGAGCTGGATCTCGTTGCCCTGCGGGCGCTTGCCGAGGGCCACGTCCGCGAGGTGCGCGAGAACGTCCAGGAGTTCGACCTGGGGCCCGAGAAGCTGCACCTGATCGCCGAGGGGCGGCTGGTCAACCTCGGCGCCGCCGAGGGGCATCCGGCCGCGGTCATGGACATGAGCTTCGCGAACCAGGCGCTCTCGGCGGAGTACGTCGTCGCGAGCCACGCCGCGCTCGAGCCGACCGTCTACGTCGTCCCCGAAGCGATCGACGCCGAAGTCGCCCGCCTGAAGCTCGAGGCGCTCGGGATCCATATCGACGACATGACCGACGAGCAGAAGGCGTACATGGCCAGCTGGCACACCGGCACGTAAGCGCGGACGAACGAACGCAATGACGAACGACGTGGCCCGCCGCGCGATCGCGCCGTACGGCAGCTGGCGCTCGACGATTGCACCCGAGGCGCTCGTCGCCGGCGTCGTCCGCCTTGCGGAGGTGCGCTGGGACGGCGAGGACCTCCTGTGGCTGGAGGGGAGGCCTGACGATGGCGGCCGGGCGACGCTGGTGCGGTTGCGTCCCGGAGGAACGCCGCAGGACGTGAGCCCACCCGGGGTCGATGTCCGGACGCGCGTCCATGAGTACGGCGGCGCGGCCTTCCTGGCCGACGGGGACGTGCTGGTCGTCTCCGACTTCGCGACCGGGCGCCTGCTGCGGGTGGCGGACGACCGGACGGCAACGCCCATGACCCCCGAGGGGCCATTCCGCTTCGCCGACCTGGCGCTGGACCGTGGACGGGGGCGCCTGATCGCCGTCCGCGAGGACCACACGGGCCCGGGCGAGGCGCTGAATGCACTGGTCGCGATCCCCCTCGACGGCTCGGGCGCCGCGGCGGAGGGCGCCATCGAGGTGCTCGTGGAGGGCAGCGACTTCGTCTCATCGCCGCGCGTCGCGCCCGATGGGACCCGCCTTGCCTGGCTGCGCTGGGATCATCCGAACCTGCCGTGGGATGGTGTGGAGTGCGTCGTCGCCGAGCTCGGCCCGAACGGCCGCCCCGACTCCGGGCGGGTGGTGGCGGGGGACGCCTCGACCTGGACGTCGCAGCCCCGCTGGTCACCCGACGGATCGCTCGTCGTGGCGTCCGAGCCCGGTGCGTGGATGGGCCTGCACCGCTGGGACGGGGAGCGTCTGGCGCCCCTGACGGCCGCGATCGACGCCGAGTTCGCCGGCCCCGACTGGGTGTTCGGCCTCGTGTCGCATGGCGTGTCCGCCGACGGGCTGATCGTCGCCGTCGGGCGTGCCGCCGGGCGCGATCGCCTGTGGCGGATCGACCCCACGGGAGCGCAGGCGCCCACGGCCGTCGAGCTGCCGTTCACCTCGATCACCGACCTCGCCGTCCGGGGCGCGGAAGTGGCCGCCATCGCTGCCGCGCCGGACATGTTCCGCGCGCTCGTGCGGATCGACCTCGCGACCGGTGCCTGGAGCGCCGTCCGCCGTTCCACGCAGCTGGAGCTCGACCCCGCCGTTGTCTCTGTCGGCGTTCCCGTGGAGTTCCCGACGGCCGGCGAGCGGACGGCGCACGGGATCCTGTACCGCCCGACGAACCCGGCGTTCCGGGCGCCCGACGGGGAGCTGCCGCCGCTCGTCGTGACGAGCCATGGGGGCCCGACCTCGGGTGCCTCCACCGGGCTGAGCCTGGTGCACCAGCTGCTGACAAGCCGCGGCCTCGCCGTCCTCGACGTCGACTACGGCGGCAGCACGGGGTACGGCAGGGCCTACCGGAAGCGCCTCGAGGGGACCTGGGGCGTGACCGACGTCGACGACTGCATCGCCGGCGCGCAGGAGCTGGCCCGGCGCGGCGAAGCGGATCCGGAGCGGCTCGCCATCGAGGGGGGCAGCGCGTCCGGGTACACCACGCTGTGTGCCCTCGCGTTTCACGATGTCTTCCGCGCCGGCGTGAGCTACTTCGGCCTCGGGAACCTCGAGTCCTTCGTCGCCGAGACGCACAAGTTCGAATCGCGCTACCTCGACCGGCTCATCGGACCGTACCCCGCGGCCGCCGACCTGTACCGTGCCCGCTCGCCGATCCTCCACGCCGAGGGCTTCTCCTGCCCCGTGCTCGTGCTCCAGGGGCTGGACGACCACGTGGTCCCCCCGACGGAGGCCGAGCGGATCGTCGCCGCCCTCGCGGCGAAGGGGATCCCCCATGTCTACCTGGCGTTCGAGGGCGAGGACCACGGGTTCCGCAAGGCCGCCAACATCGTGCGCTCCGCGCAGGCCGAGCTGGCGTTCTACGGGGGCGTCTTCGGCTTCGTCCCGGCGGACGACCTGCCGGCCCTGCCGTGGAGCGCTGCACGCGCGTGATGCGCGCCCGGGGTCGTGCGGCCGTCCTGGTCCTGGCGCTCGTCGCCGGGGCGTGCGCGCCGACGCCGGCCCCGGTGTCGCCGGCTCCGCTGTCGCCGACCGCGGCTGCCCCGACGCTCGCCCCGTCCGCAGCGCCGACGCCGACGCCATCGCCGGTCGCCACGGCCACGCCCACCGCCGTGCCGACGCCGTCCCCGAGCGCCTCCCCGGCACCGACGCCCGCGGCCGGCCCGGCCGGGCGGCCGACCCGGGTGGCCGTCCCCGGGCTCGACATCGACCTGCCGGTGGTCAACCCACCGAAGAGATCCACCTTCCCGCTGTGCGACGTGGCGGAGTTCTTCCGGCCACCGACCTTCCAGCACCCGGGCGCCGGGGGCGTCACGTACATCTACGCCCACGCCCGGGAGGGGATGTTCCTGCCGATCCTCCGCAGGTCCCAGCAGAACCGCGGGAGGTCGATGATCGGTGGGACCGTCTTCGTCTGGACGGCGCGGAACTACCTCTACCGGTACCGGATCGTCCAGGTTCGGCGGTTCCAGGCGAGTCTCGACTGGGCCTATGGCCTGCCGCCGAACTCGCTCGTCCTGCAGACCTCCGAGACCCCGTACCGGGATGGCACGAAGGTGATGCTCGTCGCCCGGCAGGTTGGCGACCCGGTGAGGGCGACGCTTGCGGAGTCGCGCCCAACGCCGCGGCCCGTCGCCTGCAGCTGACGCGCCGGACTCGCACCCGGCAGCGCCTCTGGTGGTAGGCTCACCCGCATCATGACCAGCATCGTGGACGCCCCGAGCTATCTCTTCACGTCCGAGTCGGTGACCGAGGGCCACCCGGACAAGATGTGCGACCAGATCTCGGACGCGATCCTCGACTCGATCATCCGGGACGACCCGGACGCGCGGGTCGCCTGCGAGACCGCCACGACGACAGGTCTCGTTGCGGTCCTCGGCGAGATCACCACCTCGACCTACATCGACTTCCAGTCGGTCGTGCGCGAAACCGTCCGCGAGATCGGCTACACGAAGGCCGACTACGGGTTCGACTACCAGACGTGCGGCGCCCTGGTGAGCATCAAGGAGCAATCGCCCGACATCGCCCGCGGCGTGGATGCCCGGGAGCTGGGGGCCGGTGACCAGGGGATGATGTTCGGCTTCGCCTGCCGCGAGACTCCCGAGCTCATGCCGCTCCCCATCGCGCTCGCCCATCGGCTGGCGCGCCGTCTCGCCGAGGCCCGGAAGTCGGGCCAGCTGCCCTACCTGCGTCCCGACGGGAAGACGCAGGTGACCGTGGAGTACCGCAACGGCGTCCCCGCGCAGGTCACCACCGTGGTGCTCGCCGCCCAGCACGATCCGGACGCACCGGACGCGATGCGGGACGAGCTCGTGGAGGCCGTGATCCTGCCCGTGATCCCCGCGCACCTGCGCCCGACCGACCCGGTCATGCACGTCAACCCGACCGGGCGCTTCGTCATCGGCGGGCCGATGGGCGATGCCGGGCTGACCGGCCGCAAGATCATCGTGGACACCTACGGCGGCATGGCGCGCCACGGCGGCGGCGCCTTCTCCGGCAAGGACCCGACGAAGGTCGACCGGTCGGCTGCGTACGCTGCCCGCTGGGTCGCCAAGAACGTCGTCGCCGCAGGCCTCGCCGATCGTTTCGAGCTCGAGGTGGCGTACGGCATCGGGATCGCCACGCCGATCTCGCTGTCCATCGAGACGTTCGGGACGGGGCACGTCGGGGACGAGCAGATCCTCGCCGCGATCACGAAGCTCTTCGACCTTCGGCCGGCCCACATCATCGAGGCGCTGGACCTGCGGACGCCGATCTACCGCCAGACCGCCGCCTACGGGCACTTTGGGCGCCCCGATCTCGACCTCCCGTGGGAGCGCACGGACAAGGCCGTGCTGCTGGCGGACGCCTGCGGCCTCCGGGTCCCCGAGCCGGTCGAAGGCTGAGCCGGGGGCGTACCCTGGGGCCATCGAGCCGCCCGGACCATCGATCACTTCACATCTGAGGCCAAGGGGTCCATCCTCCCTGTCCGGGCACGCGACGTGCCCGCGCCAGACGGGGGAAACGAGTGCCCGTGACGGACGCGGCCGGCGCCGGGACAACGCCCGCACCTGTCGACGCTCGACGAGCGATCGACGCTGTCGGACGGTCGCGCGCGTCCCGGAGGGTATCGCGCGCCCTCGTGGCGGCCCTCGTTGCCGCGCTCCTCGTGCCGGGTGGCGTCCTCGCCGAGGAACCCGCCGCCACGGCCACGCCGGCACCCAGCCTGGAGTCGACACCCGCCCCGGAGCCGACGCCGACGGTTGCCCCGACGTCCGCGCCGAGCGTGGCTCCGACACCGACCCCCGAGCTCACGGTCGTCCCCGTCCCGACGCCCGACCCGGATGCGCCGGCGGCGGCCGTGCCCGTGCCGGCACCATCGCCGGTGACCGTCACACGCTACCTGTACCGGTCGGGCGCGGTGGTGAAGCAGTACACGAACTACTGGTGCGTTCCGGCGTCGGTTCAGACGATGGCCAACCTGGTTCTCGGTACGCGCGACACGAGCTACGCGACGCAGAAGCTCATCGCGTCGGTGACGTACCGCTTCAACCGCTACCGCTACAACGGGCCCGGCAACGACATCCGCGGCTGGGCCGGCGCGCTCAACTGGCGCCTGCCGGACACGCTCCCCGTCGTGTACCGGGACCGCTCGTATCCCACGCGGTCGGCGGCCCTGAATGCCATCGTCGACTCGATCAACGAGACCGGCTACCCGGTCGGCATCACGGTGTGGCACGGAGGGCACGCCTGGTCGGTCGTGGGGTACAGCGCCCGCCAGGTTCCCGGCGACGTCGCAAGCCGCCAGATTCTCGGCTTCTACGTCGTCGGTCCGCTCGGGTCGCCCCGCGACCCGTGGCCGGTGAGGTACATGCTGGTCGACTCCTTCGTCAACCAGTACAGCCGCTACTACGAAGACAAGGATCGCCAGCCGTGGCACAACGACTACGTGCTGGTGCGCCCGGAGCGGACGACGACGTTCTCGCGGCCCTGAACGGGGCTGCCGCGGGTCCGCGGATGCCCTGGGCGGACGGATGCCCTCGGCCGGGGGATGCCTCGGCCCGCCGGGGTGCCGGACATCGCGACACCCGCGGCCCGTAGAATCAGCGGCATGTACGCCGTGATCCTCGCCGGCGGCGGCGGCACGCGGCTCTGGCCCCTCTCGCGCCCCGAACGGCCGAAGCCCTTCCTGCCGCTCGTCGGCGAGCGGACCCTGCTGCGCGCCACGTTCGACCGCGTGCGGCCCCTGCTGGACGCGCCGGGCGACGTCGTCGTCGTGGTCGACCGCCGCCACGCCGACCTGGTCCGCGATCTGCTCCCGGAGCTTCCGCCGGGCAACGTGCTGGCCGAGCCCACCGGCCGGAACACGGCGGCGGCCATCGCCCTGGCCGCCGTGGCGCTGGGTCGCGCGGACGACGACGTGATGGCCGTCCTGCCGGCCGATCACCAGGTCCTGGACGAGGACGGGTTCCGCGCCCTGCTGGCGCGGGGGGCGGCCGTGGCCGGCGCGGCAGATCGCCCGCTCGTCACGCTGGGGATCGCGCCCTCCGGTCCGGAGACCGGGTACGGGTACATCGTGGCAGGCGGCGCCCGTCCGAGCCGGGCGCCCACGCCGTGCGCCGCTTCGTCGAGAAGCCGGCGTCCGACGCCGCGGCGGCGCTCCTCGCGGGTCCGGATCCCGTGGCATGGAACGCGGGGATCTTCCTCTGGCGGCGCGACACGATCCTCGCCGCCCTCGAGGCGTCGGCGCCCGACATCCTGGCCGCGGTGCGTGCGGGGATCGCCGGCGGGCCGGGCGCGCTCGAGGAGGCATACGCCACCGTGCGGGCGACCTCGATCGACTACGCGGTGATGGAGCCGGCCTCGGTCGCGGGCCGCGTGGCGATGCTCCGGGCCGACGTCGGCTGGAGCGACCTCGGCAGCTGGGCCGCCCTGCGTGACGCCCTCGTGGCGCGTGCCGTCGCGGACGGTGAGCCGGCCGGCGCCGTCGGGTCGGGGCCGCGTCGGGACGTCGGGTCGGAGGGCACGCTGGTGCTGGCCGGGGAGCGGCTCGTGGTGACCCTGGGCCTGCGTGACATCATCGTCGTCGACACGCCCGATGCGCTGCTCGTCTGCGCCGCCGACCACTCCCAGGAGGTCCGCGGGATCGCCGAGGAGCTCGCCCGAGCCAGGGAGGAAGACTCGTGACCTCGCCCAATGCCGGCATCGTTCCCGGCCCCGCGACCATCGTCTTCGGCACCGACGGCTGGCGGGCCCGGGTCGCGGAGGATTTCACGTTCGAGAGCGTCCGGCGCTGCGCCGAGGGCGTCGCGCGCTACGTCGCCGATCGCGGCGAGCAGGCCAGGGGCGTCGTCGTCGCCTACGACCGGCGCTTCGCTTCGGAGGACTTCGCCGCGGCCGCCGCCGAGGTGCTGCTGGCCTACGACATTCCGGTTGCCTTCGCCGCGCACGCCGTCCCGACCCAGATGGCGAGCTACGAGGTGGTGGAGCGCGGCGCGGCGGCCGGCGTGGTCATCACGGCGAGCCACAACCCGTGGACCGACAACGGCTTCAAGGTGAAGGCCGCCGTCGGGCGCGGCGGCCGGGCCGGACATCCTGGCGGCCCTCGAGGCGGTCATCGCGGAGAACGGCCGGCGGGCGATCCCGCGCCGCCCGCTGGCGGACGCCGAGGAGGCGGGGCTGGTCGAGCGCTTCGACCCGTTCGTCGGGTACGAGCGCTTCGTCCGCCGCAGCCTCGATCTCGACGCGCTGAAGGCCGCCGAGATGCGGATCCTCGTGGAGCCGTTGTGGGGGTCCGGGGCCGGCTGGATCAGTCGCCTCCTCGCGGGAGGGCGCATCCAGGTCGTGGAGATCCACACCGAGCGCAACCCGTACTTCGGCGGCGTCAACCCGGAGCCGATCCGCCCGCACGTGGACGAGGCCCTGCGCCTCGTGGCCGGCGGCGGCTTCGACCTCGGGCTGCTCCTCGACGGGGACGCCGACCGCGCGGGCGCCATCGACGAGCGCGGCGTCTTCGTCCACCAGCTCCAGGTGTACGGGCTGCTGATGTACTACCTGGCCGAGCATCGCGGGATGCGCGATCCGGTCGTGAAGAGCGTGAACGAGACATCCATGGCGGAGCGCCTCGGGGCCCACTACGGGATCGCCGTCCACGAGACGCCGGTCGGCTTCAAGTACGTCGGCCCGAAGATGATCGAGACGGGGGCGATGTACGGCGGCGAGGAGTCGGGCGGGTACGGCTTCGGGATGCACCTCCCCGAGCGCGATGGGATCTACGCCGACCTGCTCCTGCTGGACCTCTTCCTGCGCGAGCGGGCTGCCGGCCGGGCGCCGGTCTCCCGGGCGATCGCCCACCTGCACGAGATCGCCGGCCCCTCGTACTACCAGCGCGTGGATGTCCACGTGGACCGGGCGACGTATCCCGCGATGAAGGAGCGACTCGCGGTCGAGCTCGTGGAGAAGGCGCCGACGGAGCTCGCCGGGCAGCCGGTCACGCGCACCGTTGCGCTCTCGACGAACGACGGGTTCAAGTTCTTCATCGGCGACGGCTCGTGGCTCCTCGTCCGCTTCAGCGGCACGGAGCCGCTGGTGCGGGTGTACACGGAGGCGACGTCGGCTGCCGTGGCCGACGCCTGCCTCGCGGCCGGCGAGGCGCTGGTTCGCGGTTGAAGGTGGCGTGGTCGGCGTCCGGCTGACGCGGGGGCCGCCGTGTCATGAGCCGCGTCCCGGCCTGCACCCCGTGCCACGTCCGGCCGGCACCGGGCGCGCGTCCCGACCGGCGCCATGACTCGTCGCTCCTCTGGCGCCGGGTAGTAGAGTTGTCAGGACGAGCGCCCCTCCCGACCGACGTGCAGGCGGCGGAGCGGCCTCGGAAGGGCCCATCGGCCATGGAGGGACCTCGGCGATGCACAGCTCTCTCATCGGCAAGATCGAGAAGGCGAACCGTTACGCCCGTGAGCGCGACCGGCTGACGTTCGATCGTCTCGGCGTCACGTTCCGGGGTGACAACGACACCCATCACGTGACCCTCGACGCCGGTGTGTGGCATTGCACGTGCCACTACTTCGAGAGCTGGAACAGCTGCGTGCACCAGCTGACCCTGCACGACCCGGATAGCCCCCCCGCGTGATCGCCGTCGAAGTGAAACGGGCCGAGCGATGGGATCGCGCCTGGGAAAAGCCGATGCGATCCCTTGCCGACAACGCGGAGTGACTGTAGAACACATGTTCGGCGTCTATTGCGGTTCGCGAAGCTACCAGTTCGATAACATCACCGTATTGCCATTTGCCGACTTCATAAAGGCCCTCTTTGCCGGAGATGTCTTTTAATTTAATTAGGGACATAGCCCCTATTGTTTTAAAATCTACCCCTCTTTGCCAAAGAAGGGATTCTGAAGGCGTATAACGAGGCGCTGGAAAAGGCGAAGCACGCGGCAGTGCCACCTCCCCTATTTTTCCCTTATGGATTTTCAGCAGATTGTTTGTTATATTGCGGGCAAGTGAATATCCAGCAAGACTCCTCTCATATTGAACGCCCGTAAGGAAGGGATGCGGATATGATGGTGGGGGCGATTATATCGAATATACGAAGGGCTACCATCTTTAGAAAATGAAATCCGAAGAACATATTCAATTTTGGCTGGAGGGCGCCGCTCACGATCTTGATGCGGCTGAAAGCCTGTTCGCAGCAGGGAAATATGACTGGTGCCTTTTTCTGGGTCACCTCGTTTTGGAGAAAACGCTGAAAGCTATTTTGGTCCAGAAGCAAAGTGAAACAATACCGCCAAAGACGCACAATCTGGTCAAGTTGGCCGAGAAATCATCACTGGAACTTACGGATGACCAAAAGATATTTCTCGATGAAGTGAATGATTTCAATCTTGAAATCAGGTATCCGGATTACAAGAAAGCGTTTTACGTTCATTGTACAAGAGAATATACAGCGGAATATTTCAATAAGATTAAGGAATTTTACCAATGGTTGAGATCCCGGATCACATCAAAGGCATAATTGCCCTGTATCTCGAAAGGCTCGAGGAAAACCGGATCCCTGTAAGTCAGGCAATTCTTTTCGGGAGTTATGCTACCGGTGGCTTCACGGAATGGAGTGATATTGATTTGGCAATCGTATCGGATGCCTTTGAAGGTTCCCGTCGTGCCGATCGCGCCAAGATACGGAAGATAACGCTCGGAGTGAGTTGTGACATTGAGACCATTCCTTTTCGACCGGAAGATTTTGTTTTTGAAGATCCCTTTGTGCGGGAGATTTTGGAAACCGGCACACGCCTGATCTGACCCCCCCCAAACCGCAATACTTTCTCGATGCCGGTTCCGGCTCCCATACCGTCCAGACGGCAAAGATCATGGTGGCCTTTGGGTGGGAATTCCAGGGACAGTACTTAATTCTTGATATTTTGTGAAGATATCGGCAATGTTTCGTCTTCCTGACCACATCGAAAGTTTAGTTTTTTTAGGTTTTTCTTGACAAGCTGGTTACTCACGAGTAAGTTACTCACGTGTAATCTTGAGTCGGGGAGGTGATGATCATGATTTTTGTCAACAGGGATACCGAACTTTCTTTTTATGAGGATTCCTGACTCCATTCCCGCACAAAAGTGCTTGCATAAAGTTACATAATGCGTAACAAAGTCATTGCATAAAAGATAATATTGTATATTTATCGCCTTATGAAACGCACTTTAACAGAGTCTCTAAAAGAGTGGATTCCCGCCTGGCGGGAATGACAAAGGATGAGTGAAATTTGGGGACACGATCCTGAATTCTGATTAATTCGGGTCATATCTCCAAATTTCCGGGCAGCGATTTTCTCAGGCGGCATGATATTCGGCGTATGCTATAACCTCTCGATCTAACCGGCTGGAAAGGGATTCTTCCGCAACAACGAGGTCGTAATGGGTTTGCAGATTCATCCAACTTTGAGCGTCCGTGCCGAAAAAACGGGCCAACCGCAGGGCCGTATCCGCTGTAATCGCTCTTTTCCCCGCGATGATTTCTCCGATGCGCCTTTGCGGTACGCCGATGGACTTGGCAAGCCGGTACTGGGTAATCTTCATGGGTTTCAAAAAATCCTCCAGCAGAATTTCGCCGGGATATACCGGGGGCAGATCTCTTTTCATGGTTTTTCTCCTTTAATGGTAATCAACAATTTCGACATTATACGCATGGCCGTCCTGCCAGTCGAAGCATATCCGCCATTGATCATTGATCCTGACACTCCATTGGCCTTCTCTCTCGCCGAGAAGCTTTTCCAGCCGGTTTCCCGGAGGTATGCGAAGAAATTCCAGAGTTGCCGCGCCGTGGATCTGGGTCAGTTTGCGAAGGGCCACCCGATGTATGTCCTTCGGCAATCCGGCTGCAAATGTGCCCTGGAAGATCTTTTCCGTATCCTTGCGGCGAAAAGTCTTGATCATGGATGAACTGCTAACATGAAGCGGTAGTATTGTCAAGCGCTATTAATGGGAATTCCGGGGACAGTATACTTAATTCTTACAAACCGGGGACATAATACCATTCTTCATTTCTGTCCCGTTTCTTTCCTCGGAACCTCCACACAGACGGGAGAAGATGGATCATGGCGTCATCGAGATCGCCCGCTCTGGAAGTGACTCCTTGAATAGGGACTCCGTCCCTTACTGGATTTCCGCTTTCGCAGGAATGACTAAATGGAATAGTTTCGACTACAATCGAAACTATTTGACGAAAGCTTCGATTTGATGTAAAGATATTCACATGGACGCTATTTATTATACCTTGAATCCCTGGTGGGAAGGGAAGGAAATTGAGACCGGCATAAGTCGTGATGCCTATCTCGAAAAGATTCCGACTTACCTCACACGAAAACAGATCGAAGTCTTTATCGGCAGCAGACGGACCGGCAAGACCACCCTTTTGAAACAGTTTATCAAAACCCTTCTGCAAACAGCCGTTTCTGAGAAGGACATCTTCTACCTTGCCCTGGATCACCCGATTTTGTCCGGTATCCCCCTATCAGAACACGTCAGGAACATGCGGAAGCGGTTTATGCATGATCGTGACAGAAAATTGTATCTGTTCCTCGATGAAGTTCAGGAAAGCCCTCAATGGGAGGCGGAACTCAAAACCCTCTATGACCTGGAGTCGCTCAAGATATTCTGTACCGGTTCCACGTCGTCGCTGATTGCGAGACAGGCGGGAAAACTGACAGGCAGGCAGATCGTCAGTACTGTATTTCCGTTAAGTTTTCAGGAGTTTATCCGCTTCAGGGGAGAGCCGCCGTCCCTCTCGGAGGATTATAAATATGAACAGATGGCGGATGATTATCTGAGCATCGGAGGATATCCGGAGCAGGTTTTGAATCCTTCTCAGGAGTATATGGCCAATCTTTTGGAGGATATTCTTGCCCGTGACCTGGCCCGGCTTCATCCCATCAAGAAATCTTATATCCTGAAAGACTTATTGAGGCTGATCGGCGCTTCCACAGGGTCGCGGACCAGTTTCAATAAACTGTCTAAAGTCCTCGGCCTGTCTGTCGATACGGTCAAGGAATATATCGGTTATCTTGAAATGGCCTTTCTGGTGAAGCCTGTGGAAAAGTGGACCACGTCCTATTCCGAAAAGGTTTATTCACAGAAAAAGATTTACCTTTGGGATAACGGCGTCAAAACGCTGCTGACGGGCTACGGCGATGAAGGAAGCCGGGCGGAAAACTCGGTTTTCATGGAATTGCAAAGGAATAACATTTCCTGCGGCTATTATCGCGGAAAGCGACAGAGAGGTCGATTTTGTCATCGGTTCAGTGGCTGATCCCGTGCCGATCGAGGTCAAATACATGACCACATTTGACTGGAATGACAGACGATTTGACGGCGTCAGGCTTTTTCTGAATCGATTTCCAAATGTTAAAAATATCCTGTTGATTACAAAGAGCGTAGAACTCACAACCGCCGTAAATAACATCGCCGTTCATGTTGTTCCTTTGTGGAAGTTCTTGTTGAATTCCGCGAATTCCGGGTGAATGCCGGGGACAGTATCCTTAATTCTTACAAACCGGGGACATAGTACTATTATTTTCAGTAATCCTTGTGAATTCCAGGGACACAAATCCGCTTTCTGGCAAAATCAGGTCAAGCCCCCTTTCCAGGTTGCTCCGGGTCTTTCCTCTATCTTCCCGGACTGCCACACATTATTTTTACCCGCTATCTTCGAAAGTTCGGCAATAAACCCAAATAATCAAGTATACTGTCCCCGGAACTCCGCCCGGAACTTCGATTCCTGTGTACATTCTGTAAATTGTATTGACAATATGTGCAATTATGTATAATATGCAGCCATGATACCGAGAACAGCACAAAAAGCCCTTCTTCGCATGGCAAAGGGCTTCCCCATCGTTGCCATTACCGGGCCACGTCAATCCGGCAAGACCACTCTGGCAAAACTGACATTCCCCCAAAAGCCATATCTGTCGCTTGAAGATCCGGATGTGAGATCGACGGCAGAAAGCGATCCACGCGGTCTCCTGGCTGGTTTTCCCAACGGTGCGATACTGGATGAAGCTCAGCGCGCGCCGCAACTGTTCTCTTATCTTCAGACAAAGGTAGATGAACAAATCATACCCGGTATGTTTGTGTTAACAGGCTCTCAGCAATTTGGGCTTCTGTCAGGGATTACTCAATCCCTGGCAGGTCGTGTTGGGCTGATCCATCTTCTCCCTTTTGCTGCAAGTGAACTTTCATCTGCCGGTCAGCTTCCGGAGTCTCTCGAAGAGCTACTTGTACGGGGACTGTATCCCCCACTTTACGACCGCAAAATCCTTCCCAGTGACTGGTTTTCCGGGTACGTTGCAACTTATGTCGAACGGGATGCACGACAATTGATAAACGTCCGCAACCTCTCAGTATTTCAACGCTTCGTCAAGATGTGTGCCGCTCGCACCGGTCAAATTCTGAACTTATCATCATTAGCCTCCGATTGCGGCATTACGCATAATACCGCGGCATCGTGGATATCCGTCATGGAGGCAAGCTACCTTATCTATTTGCTCCGCCCACATCATAGAAACTTCAATAAACGATTGATCAAGGCGCCCAAATTATATTTCCTCGATGTCGGTTTGGCGGCCTGGCTAATGGGAATTCACACACCGGAACAGATTCGATTTCATGCACAGCGTGGAGCGATATTTGAGACTTTTGTAGTGACCGAATTTTTAAAAAGTCGCTTCAACCAGGGGCTGCCATCAAATCTTTTTTATTGGAGAGATAGTAAAGGTCTGGAAATTGATCTGATACTGGAAGCCGGAGAGAAACTCAATGCAATTGAAATTAAATCCGGACAGACAATCGTTCCAGACTTCTTTTCCTCACTTAAGCTTTGGGGCAAGCTGGCCGGGCAGAAGGACTTGCCGGCCTGGCTTATTTATGGCGGAGATAAAGCGTTGACCAACGAAAACATTTCGATTGTGCCGTGGAAGAATATTTCCACTAGTAATTCCAGGATAGGATACTTAATTCTTGACATTCTAAGAGATGTCGGCAGCGTTTCTCTCATGGCACGGATAGCGAGGGTCGTCATACCGGGGGAATTCCGGTCCCGGAACTCCTGATTTCTCGTGACATCCCGGGCAAATTCTGGTAAACTTCCTCTATGGTCAAGAACAGGGAAATGCTTAGAAAATTTGAATGCGATTTCATCAGCGGCCAGGGGCGCCTCCCCTATGAGCAGTCACAGAAACTCTTTACCGCCATGTGGCAAGAAGGCGTCACACTCGGGGTGTTTCCCCCCGTTGATCCGCTGGCGGGCATCGAGGTCGATATTCGGATGGCCCGGATTCTCAATACATGTTTGACAAAACCCTTGCCCGGATAGGCGCTTCTCTCGAAAGAGCCGGCATTCCTTACATGATCATCGGGGGACAAGCCGTCCTGCTGTACGGCGAACCCCGCCTCACCCGCGACATCGACATCACCCTCGGCGTCAATATCGATCGCCTCGACGCCATTCTCGCCTTGACGCAGCATCTTTCCCTCACACCCCTCCCGGAAGACATGGCGGCGTTTGTCCATCAAACCATGGTCTTGCCCACACTGGACGAGGCAACGGGCATTCGGGTTGATTTCATCTTTTCTTTCACACCCTACGAATCCCAAGCGATCCAAAGGGCGAAAAAAGTAAGAATTCTGGATCAGGACGTCTGTTTCGCCGCGGTTGAAGATCTGATCATCCATAAGATATTTGCCGGTCGGCCTAGAGATATCGAGGATGTGAGGCGGTGATCATGAAAAATCCTTCCTTGGATACCCTCTACATAGAGGAATGGCTGAAAACCTTCGATGCCGCATCAGATGAAAAGAATTTCTTGATCACCTTCAGAAAGACCGCAGGAAAGTAATTTCTGTATATATTGGAAAAACCGGGAGCATAATATCATTTTTAGGGAATCGGTATTATACTCCCGGAATAACGACAATAATTAATTATACTGTCCCCGGAACTCCCCCCCGGCCCCCGGAACTCCCGCCGGAACTGCAGGACGTGATAAATCGCGATGCCGAGAATCGTTCCTGCAGCATTGCAGACCATATCGGTCAGCGAGGAATCTCTCGTGGGGAGCCAGGCCTGCGTCAACTCGATAAACAGGCTGAGCCCGGCGCCGAGAATCGCGGTGATCACATAAACAGTCAGACGCTTCTGTCGGGTGGCCCTGAGCAACAAAGCGGCAAAGAAAAATCCCGCAGGGATGAAGCCGAGAAGATTGACCGTCATATCCTGAACGAAAGACCAATTCCACTGGAAGTCCGGCCAGGGTGGCACGAGTAATTTTCTCCGGACGGGTTTGAAGGTTTCCGGAATGGTCAATGTCTCGTCCGGATTGACCACATTGTGGATCATTCCTCCATTTCTCTCATAGAAGGGATAGAGGCCGATGAGCCCCGGCTCTTGTTTGATCGCGGAGGAATCATTCTGCAGCCATGACTGGTAATCCCGGAAAACTTCATCCGGCGTAAGGGTCCGATCGTAGATGGCGAGGCCCGCAATGTCTCCGGTCCAGTAGCTTTCCCCGGTGGGCGAATTGCCGAGGATCAGCGCGGATTTCCCTGGATGGCTCTGCGGCAAGCAGGCGGTGACGGGGATAGGTTTTCCCCGGTTGGCCGTTTAAATAGAATCGCCGATCCTTCCGCGCCCGATGTCACGGTGATAAGGACATCCTGGTCTTTCAGCAGGGCGCCGCGAAATCCCATTTCCTGGTAAGGCTTGCCCCGCTTCCGGGCAGCCGTTTCATCCGTTCTGCTCCAAATAACCATATGGGACCGCCACTGTCTGACCGCAAGGATATCCGGTGTTTTTCCATCGTAAAGGGTCAGGATGCTCGGGGCGTTGCTCGTCTCCAGCACCGGGCGAAGCCGGAACGCCAGCGTGATGGATCTGTTGTCAAAGAGCGACTTCTGCCCTTCCCGGTTGAGATCGGAGCCCATGATCATCCCCTGGCCATAAAAATGGACGCCATCCCTGTCGGGCAGCCATGTCACCTTGTTTTTGGGAAAAAAGTTGAAAGGCCACAGACCGGCCGTGAGCGTAATCAAAAGAATGGCAAGACAGATGCTTTTAAGAAGATCATGGGGAATAGCCATGCGGGAGGTTCGTGCCATGCGTTGAATCTATGACGATGACGCAATAATATCAACCGGAAAATGGTATGATGTCCCCCATTAAACCCCGTTAAAATTAAAAATATGTTGACAAACAATGACAATACTTTTATGTTACTTGCTCTTTTCCGGCAATATTCAAACACTTAAACTATGGAGCGTTAAGCCATGAAGCCAAAAAGCAAGACGAAGAAACAGCTTGTTGACGAGTTGAACGCGCTGCAGGACCGTATTTTAGAGCTTGAGGAATCGGGATTAGACTCCGGGTATCCCCAGCGGAAGTTTGGTGAAAGAATAGGCGGATACTTCCCGCAGGTTGAGCACATGAATGAGGCCATTTATGTCATTTTCGACAGAAAATACGAATTCGTCAATGAGAAGTTTGCTGATTTGTTTGGCGTAACACAGGAAGAGATTTGCAATTCCTCATTTGATCCGATGACCCTGGTTGCGCCGGAAAGCAGGCGTTTTATCAGGGAGAAATTCCGGCAGGGGTCCCGCGGCGAATTCATGGTTCAGCAATACGAGTTTACCGGCCAGACCAAAGATGATGTAAAAATTGAGTGCGAGACTTTCGTTCTGTTCGTTCCCTATAAATGGGGGGTCGCCATTCATGGGATGCTCCGGAACATTACCGTACGCAAACGTATCGATGAGGAGCTTCAGCGAAACCGCAGCGATCTGCAGATTGTTTTGAACTCCATCCCCACCAGTATTTTTTATACGGACAAGGATCACCGTTTTATTCGGGCCAATAAGGCGTTCTGCAAATCCCTCGGATTTCCGATGGAGCAGATCATTGGGAAAACGCTGATCGAACTTTTCCCCAATCTGCCCCCAGATCAGCTTTCTCACTTCTCTGAAGCCAGCAATCTGGTTATGAGTTCAGGCCATTCCCGGCGCGGATTTATCGAAATCTTCCCCTCTGTGCGCGGGAGACGCTGGATTGAAAATGACCGGGTCCCCTACCGGAATGAAAAGGGAGAAACCATCGGTGTCATCTGCCTGGCCATTGACATCAGCGATTTCAGGGAAACGGAAGATAAACTCTGGTACCTGAGCTTCCACGATGTGCTGACCGGCCTCTATAACCGGGCCTATTTTGATGAGGAGTTGTCCCGGCTCAGAGGCGGCAGGCAATTCCCGATTTCAATTGTAACCATAACCGTGGAAGACTTGAGATCCGTCAACGACCGTGACGGCATCGCCGCGGGGAATGAACTGTTGCGGTGCACAGCCAAGGTTTTGAAAGCCTTCCGCACCGAGGATGTGGTCGCCAGAGTCAGTGGAGACAAGTTTGCTGCGCTCCTGCCCCAGTCGGACAGCGGCATCGCTGAAAACGCCCTCGGGCGGATTAAAAACGCGCTTGCATTACACAACAAACAACAAGATGGGCTGCCGCTGAACCTCTCATTCACGGTGGCAACGGTGGCACAACCTCAAGAAATGTCCCGTATTGCCATCTAGCTGAATGCCGCAAGATACTTGAAATCAATCCCACCAATCCTCAAGATGCACTGATCCGCCGGGCCGTTTGGGTTTTACAGGTGGGCGGCGTCGCCGCCTTCCCGACGGAACCTTTTACGGGCTCGCTGTGGATGCCATGAACGACGACGCCATCGGGAAAATTTTCCGGATCAAGGGCCGGGCGTTCACGAACCCGATCGCCCTGATTGCGGGTGACGAAGACGGGATCGGCGCGCTGGTCGCAGAGATTCCGGTCGCCGCGCACAGGCTCATGCGGGCCTTCTGGCCGGGCCCGCTGACGCTGCTGTTTGCGGCGTCAGACCGGATCAGGCCGTGCCTGACCGCCGGGATCGGCAAAATCGGCATCCGGATTTCCAGCCACCCCATCGCAGCCGGCCTTGCCATGCTCCTGGGCAAACCCATCACCGCAACGAGCGCCAATCTTTCCGGGGCGCCCGAGTGCAGCACCGCAGCGGAGGTGCTGGACAGTCTGGGCGTTCGCGTCGATCTCGTCATCGACGGCGGCGCCACGCCCGGAGGAAAGGGCTCGACATCACCGCGGATCCCCCTGTCTGCATCAGGGAAGGGGCGATCACCCGCCTGAACATTCAGGAGGCGCTAAAAAGCGCATAGCGCCGCCTGAGAGGGTTGCGCAACCGGTGTAACATGGCTCGCTCTGCAAGGCGGATAAACAGGCAGACCTACCGCGGCAGGCGTTCAACGGAGGCCACGGCCACGACGGTTTTCGCGGCGCCGGACGGTTCAGCGGCCCAGACGATCATGAAGGGAATCCGGCCGCCGGCCATGATCCGGTCGTTGGACGCCGTGCTTCCCCCGGGGGCGGCCAGCCTGCGGTTTATTTCTTCCTCGTTCAGGGCGGTCAATTCGGCGTCGGACAGCACATGACCCGCGTAGGCCCGCTTTTCCCCGAGCCGGTTGTTCTGCGCGTCCACGAGCGTGACCTTGATCTGCAGCCGGCTTAAGGACTGGCCGGTTTCATTGACGGCCATGCCTTCCACGACGCGCAGATTGCCCGCGAGCATGCTGGCGACAAAGCGATGATTGACCGCTTCGATGCGGATACCTTCACCGATGGGCGGTTGCGGCGGCGGTGCCTTTTCGATCCACGGCAGATAGGACGACCATTCGCTGATCGTCTGCTCTGCAAGGTCCGGGAAAACCAGAAACCCGGCGCCCGCCAGAATAATCAGCAACGCCAGCACATAGGCCAATATCCTCAGCCTGCCGCGCGAAGGTCTCTTCTTTGACGCCGCAGCGTCTTTTGTATCCTCAATGTCGTCCTTGATGACCGGCTCCGCATCGACGCTTTTCTCCAGCTGCGCATCGGCCCTAACCGCCTCGCGGCCGGTGCGGCTCCGTTCGGCAGGAGGCGCCCCGGCCTGCGGGCCGACCGGCGATGCCAAAGGATGACCCTGGAAAAATTCGTACTGACAGCGGCCGCAGCGGACCCATACGCCGTCTTCGCGCATGAGCGCATCGTCGAAGCGGAACTTGGCAGAACACCGGCTGCACTGGATGATCATGCTCTCTCTCCTCTATTCTTTGTAAATGCAGATGTCGGGCAGACCCCTGCCCTGCTCATTAAAATCCAGGCCGTAGCCGATCACGAAACGGTCCTCGATGTCGAATCCCGTGTAATCCGCCGTAAAAGGGACCTTGCGACGCATCTTCTTGTCCAGAAGGACGCAGACCCTGAGCGATCGGGGTTCCCTTGCCTTCATGGCCTCCACGAGAAAAGACAGCGTCAGGCCCGTGTCCACGATATCCTCCACGATCAGCACATCCCGGTCTGCGATGGCAATGCCGATATCTTTGCTGATGACCACGTCCCCGGAACTGACGGTCCCGCTGCCGTAACTGGCCAGTTGGGTAAAATCGACCTTGCAGGGAACATTCAGGGCCCGGATCAGGTCGGCCATGAAGATGAAGGCGCCCTTGAGGACCCCCACGACAATGAGTTCACGCCCGGCGTAGTCGCGGGATATCTCATCGGCCAGCTCCCGGATGCGCCGGCTGATCTCTTCTTTCGAAATAAGCACTTCCCGGTTCATGGATCCCCTGAGGTCGCCCTCCTGTATGCGATTTGAGGCCTTTGAAAAATGAACAGCGCCCGCGGCCGAGGATCTTTTCGCCGCTTGCGAACCATTTTTCACCGGTGATGCAAGGCTCGTGATTTGACCATGTAACGGAGAGGTTGTGGCCTGTCAAGCAAAATTGACGACAGGCGCCGGCGGCGGGGCGCAATGCGCGTGAAACCTTCCGGCAGAATCAGGCCTTCCAGCATGTCCGGGACAGCAAGGGGACCGAGGCCACCCCTTCGGGATGGAAACCGGGCAAACTCACATTGAAACGGGGACCGGATCTGGTCGGCAGGGTCTGGGAAGTCTGGAAAACCGGCATGGCGTTTGATTAATCATGCATAATCAAGGATCCCGGCGGGCGGCTGCTGCAGTCCGTCCGCCGGTCCAATGAGCATGGAGGCGCTTTTCCGGAACTACCAAAGAGTGCCGATAATGCTTCTGCCCGATGCCGCCGCCAATTCAATCGTGCCGCCTTTGAAAGTCAAGGCATTTGTAAATCCTGTAACCATCAAAGCAGTTGTCACCGCTACCGCCCTGGTGCCGGTATGGCAGATAACGATAATTTTTTTGTCCTTGGGAAGCTTGTTCAAATTTTCTTCCTTGAAAAGTTCATTCATGGGAATTTTCAAGGTATTTTTCAAGGTAATCCCGATAATGGCCATCTCCTGCGGAGTTCTTATATCAAGAACCACAAAGTCCTCTTTTTTCCTGAGCATCTCAAATAACTGCTTGGAATCAATCTCACACGGCCTCTTGGCAATCAGCTCCGGCGTCATCTGTGAAAACATACCTTCAAACTTTTTTGCCGTATCTTTGTCATATGCCAAGGCGCCCACCCCTGACATCAAAAATAAAGCAATGATGATAACCGTAATTGTCTGTTTCATGGCGCTTTCTCCTTTCTGTGGGTAACAATAATCTGATTGTTTTCGGCTGGAGTATAAGGCAGGGGCGCTTCGCGTGTCAAATGTTAATTTGCGCTCCAAGAGGGGTGTTTGCGGCAAGACGGGCGATTATGGGCCGAACGTTTCGGGAGCGAATGCGCATTCCCCCGATTAACCCCAGTTGTCGATGAATTCGCCGATCGCCGACTGAATCAGACGCTCCGCCGCAATGAGCTCTTCCCTGTCCGTGAACTCCGAGGACAGACTCAGAAATATCCGGTCGAACCGTGACGGCTCGCAGCCCAGCTTTTCATAGTCAATCTGCCTGATCATATACTGGGAGCCGTCAAAATAGTATTTTCCGAGCCGGTTGACGGCGGGCGACCGGTACGGCCAGGTCAGCTTGAAGTCAAAGAACCGTCGCGCGGCCTCCCGCAGCGGGCCGTTGAGAAAACGCTCCGGCGCGGGTGCCTCGCCGACCCCGTCGCTGATCAGGCAAAAATAGGCCTTGACGAGGTCGATGTCCGTCAGGCAGAGACCGTAGCGGTACCAGTCGTCGAAGATATGCAGCAGCGCCAGCTTCTCCCGGTGTGAGATATAATGATAGCTGGGACAGAAATGCCCGTCGCACAGTTCGCGGCCGTAGAAGGAGACGCCCCGCAGATCGGCGCCGTCATGCTGAAGCGGATGCAGCAGGCAGCCCACGCGTTTTTCTTCCGGGTCAAGGAAGCCGATATACTCGCAGCAGTAGATCACTTCATAGCGCTTTGCCTGGTCTTCCGCCTGCCGGCTCTGCTCTGAAAAGGCCTGCAGATCCTCGATGCCGCGGACGCCTGCATGGAATCGGGCCGTACGCGTGCGCAGACGGCCCACGAGCGACGCGCGCGTGCTGTCGGCGTAGTTGTACAGGCCGCAGCAGGCCCCGCAGGACTTGCCGGCATCGGGCTGGCACAGATGGACGAATGTGTCGTTCATACCACCCCCCTTCATCCCTTCCCGCCTGGGGAGGGAAATGTAACACGTTAAATGGGGACAGAATTCAATTCTGTCCCCATTCAACGCATGACTCGTAAGCTTATATTGCGGATCAAGGTTGCAGGTCAAGTTCAAAGATGATAAAGGTCAGCCCATGATGAAGCTCTATGAGCAAATACCGATGCCCAACGGCCTGACGGCCGAGGTCCATGATCTGTCCCGGCAGATCGCAGCGGACACCGTCAGGGTGGAACTGGTCATCAGAATCCCGGTGACGCTCAGTCCGGATGATTTTGCCGAGACGTCCCAGTTCGAGCAGACGCGCGCCGTTTTCGGAGAAGAGATTGTTTACGAACACCGCCTGGAACGGAGCTTTGTGACGAGCGAGAATAAGGACAGCGTGTTCCGGGGGCTGCTGGATACGTTCAAGCAGGCTTCGCTGCCCTACCTGGCGAGCCCCAAATTCCGCACCCGCCTTGCCGCATCCAAATACCGGGAAATCCTGCAGAACCCTTATAAGTACCGACACCGGCAGGACAACCCGACGGAGTCCGAATGAACTGGGAAGACATCCTGCTTGCCGTGGAGAAGCCCAGCCGCTACACCGGCGGGGAAGTCAATGCCGTCAAAAAGGACCGCCGGATCTGTGAATTGAGCGTCGCCCTGGCCTTTCCGGATACCTACGAAGTGGGCATGTCGCATCTGGGCCTCCAGATTCTCTACGCCATCCTCAATCAAGACCCCCGCATCCTGGCCGAGCGGTGCTACGCCCCCTGGCCGGACATGGAACGGCAGATGCGGCGCCACGGCCTTGCGCTGGCGTCGCTGGAATCGCATACGCCGCTGAACTGCTTCGACATTGTCGGTTTTTCGCTTCAATATGAACTCAGCTATACGAATGTGCTCAACATGCTCGAGATGGGGGGCATCCCCCTGCGGGCGGCAGACCGCAGCGACGGCCACCCGCTCGTCATCGCCGGCGGCCCCTGCGCCTTTCATCCCGCCCCGATGGCCCGGTTTATCGACGCCTTCGTCATCGGCGAGGGAGAGGAGGCGATCTCGGAGATCGCCCTGGCCGCTCTGGACGACAAGCGCAAGGGGCGCAGGCGTCAGGAAACGCTGCAGCGCCTGGCGGGCATCGCCGGCGTTTACTGCCCGGCCGTCCACACCGGGGCGGAGCGGATAAAAAAACGCGTGATTCCCGATATCAATGCGTGGCCTTTCCCGCTCTGGCCTGTCGTCCCGCTCATGCAGACGATCCACAACCGGGCCACCCTCGAGATCGCACGGGGCTGCACGCGGGGCTGCCGTTTCTGCCAGGCGGGCATGGTCTGGCGGCCCGTGCGCGAACGGGATCAGGCCGGCATCGAGCAGATGGCCGAGGAAATGCTCTGTTCGACGGGTCATCACGAGCTGTCGCTGCTGTCTTTGAGCACCGGAGATTACAGCCGCATCGAGCCTTTGCTTGCCGCGCTGATGGACCGCTACCACGGGCGGCGCGTGGCGCTGGCCTTGCCCTCCCTGCGCGTGGAAACCCTGACCCGGTCGCTCATGGAAGAAATCAAACGGGTCCGCAAGACGAGCTTCACGCTGGCCCCCGAGGCCGGCACGCAGCGGCTGCGGGACGCGATCAACAAGGGCAACACGGAGGCGGACCTGCTGGCAACGACCCAACAGGTCTTCGCCGCCGGCTGGAAATCGGTCAAGCTCTATTTCATGCTGGGGCTTCCTTCAGAAACGCAGGCGGACATGGAGGGCATCGCGGATCTGGCCCATCAGGTCCTCCGGGAGGCAAAGCAGCGCGGCCAGGTGACCGTGAGCCTTTCGACGTTCGTACCGAAACCCCATACGCCCTTCCAGTGGGCCGGACAGATCGGCCTCGCGGAGACCCGCGAAAAACAGGACTATCTCAAGCGGCGCCTTCGCGGCCCGGGTCTCCATGTCAAGTGGCAGGACGCCCGCATGAGCCTGCTGGAGGGCCTCCTCGCGCGCGGCGACGAAACGATGGGTCTGCTGATCGAACGGGCTTTTGCCTCCGGCTGCCGCTTTGATGGCTGGTCCGATCTTTTCCGCTTCGATCTGTGGGAGCAGGCCATGAACGATCTGGCGATCCGGCCGGAAGCGGAACTCCGGGAAAGGGGCCTCACGGAACCCTTTCCCTGGGACCGGGTCGACTGCGGGCTCAGCCGGGACTTTCTGGTCCGGGAATGGCACAAGTCGATGCAGGGCGCCTTGACGGCGGATTGCCGCCTGGAGCCATGCCAACTCTGCGGCGTCTGCGACCATCGCAGCGTCAAAATGATCAGCGCGGCGGAGAGCCCGCCGCTTCCTGCGAATGGGGTTGCTGCAACCGGCAGTGCGTCTCCGGGCAGTGCCGCCTCCGGCGGGTTGAGAACCATTCAGGCAGACGGTCTGACGCTTCCCCGCGGGCCGCTCGACGCCGGGAACCGTGTTCAGAAACAGGCCCTGGAAAAACGCCTGCGGATCGAATTCACCAAGCTCGGCCCCTCGCGGTTCCTCTCCCACCTGGAGTTGTCGGCAGCGCTGATCCGCGCCGTTCATCAGAGTGGCCTGGTTTTTGTTTATTCCCAGGGATTTCATCCCCTGCCGAAGATCTCCTTTGCCTTCGCGACGGCTGTGGGAATGGAAAGCCACGGGGAATATGCCGATATTCAGGTCAGAAACAGCCTTTCTGACGCAATGCCCATCGGGAAAATGAACGCCTTTTTGCCGGAAGGCATGGCGGTCAAAAGCCTCCGCGAGATTCCGCCATACCGTCCGTCCCTTTCCGAGGAAATCCGGGGCTTTCAATATCACCTCTGCCTGCCGGCAACCGTCGGGCCGGACATGGATGCGGCCATTGCAGCGAAACTGGATCAATTTCTCGGCTCCGCGACGTTCACGATCACGCGCAAAGTTAAGGAAAAAACCGTCGTGAAGGATATCCGCCCGCTGGTTGAGTGCCTGCGGCTCGATCCGGAGCAGCGCCGGATCGAACTTCGCGCCGCCTGCAAGCCGGCGGGCCTGGTCCGGCCGGCGGACATCCTGACCCGGGTCTGCGGCTTCGACGAGGACACGGTGCGGGGCGTGCGCATCGTCAAGCAGGAAACCTTTTTTCGATGATTCGCCGCTTGCGAACCATTTTTCATGGGTTATGCAAAACTCTCATAAATTATATTGACAAACGCTTTTAACTTCCGGTATAAGAGCCGTTCAAAATTTTTCAATGAGGACATGAATCATGTACGCAGTCATAAAGGCAGGCGGAAAGCAGCACCGGGTCTCGCCCGGAGAGGTGCTGGCCGTTGAGAAGATCGCCGGCAATCGCGGCGAACAGGTTGTTTTCGATCAGGTTTTGATGGTCGTCGATGAGGCGGATGTCCGGATCGGCGCGCCCATCGTCTCAGGGGCCAGGGTGGTCGGCGAAATCCTGGAACAGCAAAAAGGACCGAAAATCAACATCTTCAAGATGAAGCGCCGCAAGGGTTCCAAGAAAAAAACCGGGCATCGCCAGCTCTTGACGAACATGAAAATCAAGGAAATAACGGTGTAAGCGGAGGGCAGTATGGCACACAAAAAGGGACAGGGGAGTACTCGTAACGGGCGGGACAGCAATGCGCAGCGGCGGGGCGTCAAGGTTTTCGGCGGCCAGCAGATCAATGCCGGCGGCATCATCGTCCGCCAGGTGGGAACCCGGATCCATCCCGGCAATAACGTCGGTTTGGGCAGGGATTACACGCTTTACGCCAGAATCGACGGTTTTGTCACCTTTGAGCGGCTGGATAAAACAAGAAAAAAGGTCAGTGTTTACGCGGGGCAGGCCTGATTTGCATACATAAAGGAGGATGTCGGTTCGCATGGAAGAGCGTGAAAAAGGAATTGTGAAGTGGTTCAACGACAAGAAGGGTTTTGGATTCATTTCCCGTGAGTCGGGAAAGGATATTTTTGTTCACCATTCATCAATCGTCAGTGAAGGATTTCGCAGCCTGAAGGAAGGCGATCAGGTTGAGTTTTCCGTCAAACAGGACGCAAAGGGACAGGCGGCTGCCGATGTCCGCAAGGTTTAAGCGGCGCCGGGCATCTGCGTGTGCCTCGATAAAAACTGTACACAAAAGGCACTTTTCCCAAGAAGTGCCTTTTGTGTTTTGAATCCCCATGAAATTTATCGACGAAGCGAAGATTTATGTGAAGGCCGGCGACGGCGGCAGGGGCTGCGTGAGTTTCCGGCGCGAAAAGTTTGTCCCCCGGGGCGGACCGAACGGCGGAGACGGCGGCAAGGGGGGCGATGTGGTCATCCGGGCCGTCAACAGCCATCGGACCCTGCTGGACCTGAAATACCGCCAGCATCAGACCGCAGAGCGGGGCGGGGCTGGCGAGGGGAGCAACCGGACCGGACGAAGCGCCGATGATATTGTGGTGGTCGTCCCGATCGGCACACTGGTCAAAGACGCCGACACGGGTGAGGTGCTGGCCGATCTGACGGCGGACGGTCAGTCTTTCATCGCCGGGAAAGGCGGCATCGGCGGCCGGGGAAACGCCCGTTTCGCCACGGCGAGAAACCGGGCGCCGCGTTTTGCCCAGGACGGCATGCCCGGCGAGGCGCGCACGCTGCTGCTCGAACTCAAACTGCTGGCCGATGTGGGCATCATCGGCATGCCCAACGTGGGAAAATCAACCTTTATCGCCAGAGTCTCCGCCGCCCGACCCAAAATCGACGATTATCCCTTCACGACACTGACTCCGAACCTGGGGGTCGTGCGTCTGGACGTCGATGCGAACTTTGTCATTGCCGACATCCCGGGCCTGATCCCGGGCGCCTCCGAAGGACGGGGCATGGGGATCCGCTTTCTGCGGCATGTGGAACGGACGACACTTCTTCTGCATATACTTGATATCACAAATGATTCTGATCCGTGGACGGATTTCGAGGCCATCAACCGGGAGCTGTCTCAGTTCAGCCCGGAACTGGCCCAAAAACCGCAGATCGTGGGAATCAACAAGCTCGACCTGCCCCTGACGCGCGAGAGAATCAAAAAAGAGATTGACAACTTTCGTGGAAAAGGCATAGAAATCCTGGCGTTTTCCGCGGTCACGGGTGAAGGCATCAGCGAGGCCATCGGCCGGATCGCCCGAACACTGAGAACTTCAGGGGGAAAACTCGAAAACACGCATCCTGTCATTCTGAACGACAGCGAAGCACCTGATATTAAAAATGACCGTGCATAGTAAACGGACCCAATAGGTTATAAAGGCATTATGACAAACATCAGAAAATGTACCCTGCAGGATGTAAAAAAAGTCATCATCAAGATCGGCAGCGCCGTCCTGACCGGCACAGACGGCCTGGACCTGCAGATCATCGAACAGTTAGTCGATGAAATTGCCGAACTGACCAAACAAGGCTACCAGATTGTTGTCGTGACGTCCGGGGCCATCGCCTCGGGCAAGCACCGCATGGGCATTTCGGGCCCCCTTAAAAGCATGCCCCAGAAGCAGGCTGCCGCGGCCATCGGCCAGAGCCGGCTCATGCGGGTTTATTCCAACGCCTTCGGGAAGCACGGCATCTACGTGGCCCAGATCCTGCTGACCATGAGCGACCTCACCGACCGCAAGCGGTTCCTCAACATCCGCAACACGCTCTCGACCCTGACAGAATGGGGCGTCATCGCCGTCATCAATGAAAATGACTCTGTCGCCGTGGATGAAATCAAATTCGGCGACAACGACCATCTGGCCGCCATGATCGCCAATATCACCGAGGCGCATCTGCTGATCAACCTGACAAGCACGGAAGGCCTCTACGACAAAAACCCCGCGCTGTCCAAAAAAGCCAAGGTGATCTCCCTGGTTCGGGAAATCACGGGAGAAATCGAGACGGCGGCGACCGCCGACACGACTTCTGTGGGCATGGGCGGTATGAAAAGCAAGGTCATCGCCGCACGGAAAGTCACGGCCTTCGGCATTCCGTACATCATTGCCCCGGGCAAGGAAAAGGGGATTCTCCATGCGGTCATCGCCGGAAAAGACAAGGGAACCCTCTTTTTGCCCATGAGCGAACACCTGACCAGCCGCAAGTGCTGGATCGCCTTTACGCTGCGCTCGCGCGGAAAGCTGACCCTCGACGAGGGGGCCAGAGCGGCCATCTGCGAGCACGGAAAAAGCCTGCTGCCTTCGGGAATCATCGGCGTGGAAGGCAACTTCGACCTCGGCGACCCGGTCACCTGCGTCGATCAGAACGGCGTGACGCTGGCCAAGGGCCTGGTCAATTACGGATCGCAGGAAATCCACAAAATCATGGGCCTGAAATCCTCAAAAATCGAGCAGGTGCTGGGTTACAAGGACTACGACGAAGTCATCCACCGCGACAATATGGCCGTGGAGAAATAACGACGACCACGTTAAATAATACAGTCCTTCCTGATCCTTCCATGAGAATCGAACTGCACCCCTTCCATCTCCAGGAGCGCCCTTTTCATCTTCAGGCCGCCGCCGTATCCGCCCAATGTCCTGTCAGCCCGGATGGCCCGGTGACAGGGAATGATAATGGGGAAGGGGTTGCGGGCGAGCGCCGTACCGACTGCTCTGGCCGCCCGCGGGTGGCCCAGCCTGCCCGCCAGAGCGCCATAGGTGCTGACCTTGCCCCGGGGTATTTGAAATTCAAGGCGGAGGACCCGCTGCTGAAAGGCCCCGCAGGCGCCAAGATAGAGATCATCCAGGGAAAAGACAACTGCATCGCCCATCAGATACCGCTCGATCCGGTCGATGATCCGGCCGACGGCGGCATGGGCGCGATGGGCGGCGCCCGGGAAGGCTTCCCGTATGCGCGCTTCGATGGCGCCCTGCCCCGTCGGAAGCAATACGCGCATCACCGCGGGAGAGGCCGTCTGCCTGTCCAAGGTCCAGACAAGGCCGATTTCTCCATAAGTTGAATGGAACCGCTGATAGAAAAAAGTTTCGGTCATGTCAGATGCTCCCAGAGAATTTTTATCCCGATGCCGAGCAGCACGAGTCCGCCGGCCAATTCCGCCTTCTTGCCGAAAAGTTCCCCGAGTTTGCGGCCGAAAACCATGCCTGCCGCGGTCATGAGGAAACAGACGACGCCGATGATGACGCCGGCTTGGACAATGGGCGCTTTCAAAAATGCAAAGCTCAGTCCGACCGCAAGCGCGTCGATGCTGGTCGCCACGGATAAAACCAGCAGCGTCATGCCGCGTGTCGGATCTCCGGCCCGGGTGGGCTCCTTCTCATGATGAAAGGAGTCCCAAATCATCTTCCCGCCCACGAGAACCAAAAGCAGAAAAGCCACCCAGTGATCATAACGGCTGATGTGACCGGCTACCGTCCGGCCGGCCAGCCATCCGGCAATGGGCATGGCAAACTGAAAGAGCCCAAAACTGCCGGCCAGGCGCAAAACGGCGCCGGACGTGAGCGTCCGGGCTGCGGCGCCGATCCCGACGGCCACGGAAAGGGCGTCCATGCCCAGGCCGACGGCAATTATAAATATAGTAAGAAAGTCCAATGATTAATCCTTTGAGATCTTCGCATAACCACTGAAAAATGGTTCGCAAGCGGCGAATCAAAGATTTTGAGACGCGGCGAAGCCATTTTTCAGCGGTCTCCCTTTTTCAATGTTCCCCGGACTTGAAGAAGGCGTGGATCTTTTGCGCCTGTGCCCGGCCGAAACCGGGAACTCCCTGCAGTTCTTCCGGTGAGGCCCGCTCAATCCGGCGCAGATCGCCGAAAAAGGTCAGCAGGGCCTTCTTCCTGGCCCGGCCGATGCCGGGAATCTGTTCCAGGACGGACTGAAAGTCCTCCTTTTCCTTCACTTTCCGGTGATAGGAAACGGCAAAGCGGTGGACTTCATCCCGGATGCGCTGGAGCAGGAGCTGGGCGGCCGGCCACCGGTACAGCGGCACGGGATCTTTGCGGCGGGGCAGATAGACGCGATCAAAGGCCCGGGCGTCATCCCGTTCCTTGGCCAGCCCGATCGCCGCCACATCCTCGATTCCCATATCCTTCAGGACAGACAGGGCGACGTTGAGCTGCCCTTTCCCCCCGTCCACCACGATCAGATCGGGCAGGCTCTCTTTATTGCGGTAGCGCCGGCGCAGCACCTCGTAGAGCATGCCGTAATCGTCGGCGCCGGCCACCGTTCTGATGCGGAAGCGCCGGTATCCGGGTTTCCAGGCCGCTCCCGCCAGAAAGGTTACCATAGCGCCTACGGCCCAAAGGCCCCCGATGTTGGAGATGTCGAAGCATTCGATGCGCTCGGGCAAACGTTTCAGCATGAGTTTCTCCCTCAGCAGGCGCAGGGCTCCTTCGGTCCCATCAGCTGCCAGGCTGGACGTTTTGAACACATTTTCGGCGTTGAGGCGGGCCATCTTCAGCAGATCTCTGCCCTGACCACGCCGGGCGACCCCGATGCTCACCTTCTTCCCCTTTTTGTCTGAGAGCCACTCGGCAATGACCGCCTGATCCTCCGGCAATTCAGGAATGATAATCGCATCCGGCAGATCTGCCGCGCTGTTATAGTACTGTTTGATCAGGGAGGACAGCAGCGTTGTCGTCTCGCCGCCGAGTTTCAGCAGTGCAAAATCCTTCTGGCCCAAAATCTTCCCCTGCCGGACAAAAAGGGCGCAGACCTGCGTCAGGTCGCCTTCACGGTGAATGCCGAAAATATCCTGGTTTCCGCCGCTCAGCGAAACCATGCGCTGTTTCTCCAGCGTCGCGGCAATGGCGGCCGCCCGGTCCCTCAGGGCCGCCGCCGCCTCGAACTGCAAAGTTTCCGCCGCCTGCGCCATGCGCGCCTGCAGGTCGGCCAGCAGGGCGTTCTCGCGTCCCTCCAGAAAGGCAACGGCGTCGCGCACCAGTTCCCGATAGGCCGCTGCCTCCACACCGCCTGCGCAGGGGGCCAGGCAGCGACGGATCTGATGCTCCAGGCAGGGTCTGCGGCGGGCTTTCAGCTCCCGGTCCCGGCAGGTGCGCAATGGAAAGAGCGAGTGGAGAAACCGCAGGGTCTCGCGGGCGGCGGCGCTGGAAGGATAGGGGCCGAAACAAGCCGCCCCGTCCTTGCGCGGACGGCGGACCAGTTCAAATCGCGGAAAGGGTCGCTCCAGATCGATCCGGAGATGATAATAGGTCTTGTCGTCGCGGAAATTCACATTGTAGCGCGGCCGGTGCTCCTTGATCAGCGTGTTCTCCAGGATCAGGGCCTCCTTTTCCGTCGCCGTGACGATAAAGGCGACGGCCTGAACCCGGGAGACGAGAAACGGAATCATGGCGCGTCCTTCCGTCCCGCCGAAGTAGGCGCGCACGCGGTCACGCAGGTTTTTTGCCTTGCCCACATACAAGACCCTGCCGTCGCCGTCCTTCATGAGGTAAACCCCCGGCGCGCGCGCGGCATTTTGAATACTCTGTTCCAGCCCCTGGTTCATCCTACCCATCACCCCCGAATTCCAGCATCAGCGCCGTCAGCTCCTTGATCTGGTCCCGCAGCGTTGCGGCTTTTTCAAAATCCAGCGCCTGGGCGGCCGCTTTCATCTCCTGTTTAAGCCGTCCGATCTGCGCCGACAGGTCCACTTCCGAGGCATATGCCATTTTTCCCTCGGCGATCATGGGAATACTCACATAATCGGCTTCGTAAACCGAGCCCAGAATATTGTGAATGGCCTTTTTGATCGACTCGGGGGTGATCCCGTTTTCCCGGTTATACCGCTGCTGAATCGCCCGTCGGCGGCCGGTCTCGTCGAGGCAGGCCCGTATCGACCTCGTGATCGTATCGGCGTACATGATGACCTGTCCGGCGATATGCCGCGCCGCGCGTCCGCTGGTCTGGATCAGGGAGCGTTCGGACCGCAGGAATCCCTCCTTGTCGGCATCCAGGATAGCGACGAGAGACACTTCGGGAATATCAAGGCCTTCGCGCAAGAGGTTAATGCCCACGAGCACGTCGAACACGCCGAGCCGCAAATCCCGGATGATGCCGACCCGATCCAGCGTATGCACGTCGGAATGCAGATAACGCACTTTCACGCCGAGTTCTTCATAATAGGCCGTCAGGTTTTCCGCCATGCGCTTCGTCAATGTCGTCACGAGCACGCGCTCACTTTTTTCCGCACGGTTGCGGATTTCCGCGAGGAGATCATCCACCTGGCCCTGGGCCGGCTTCACGACAATCTCGGGATCCATGAGGCCCGTGGGCCGGATGATCTGCTCCACCGCGCGCCCTCCGGCCTTGTCCAGCTCATACCGGGCCGGCGTGGCGGAGATATAGAGCCGGGGTTGATCAAACCGCTCGAATTCATCGAAGCGCAGCGGACGGTTGTCCAGCGCCGACGGCATCCGGAAACCATAATTCACGAGCGTCTCCTTGCGGGACCGGTCTCCCCGGTACATCCCGACGAGCTGGGGGATCATCGCATGGCTTTCATCGAGGACGATCAGGGCGTTCTGCGGCAGATATTCCAGCAGTGTCGGCGGCGGCTCCCCGGGCCTGCGTCCCGTCAGGTGACGGGAATAGTTTTCGATGCCCTGGCAGTAACCCATCTCCTCCATCATTTCAATATCGAAGCGCGTCCGCTGCTCGAGCCGCTGCGCCTCAAGCAGTTTGTTCTGCCCCCGCAGCTCGCCGAGCCGCTCTCCCAGTTCGGCCTGGATATCGGCAATGGCCCGCTTGAGATTATCCCGGGTGGTGACATAATGACTGCCGGGATAAACGGCAACCTTCGGCAGGGTCTGGAGTTTCCTGCCCCGTAAGGGGTCCACCACCGTAATCGACTCAACCTGGTCGCCGAAGAATTCCACGCGGATGGCGCGTTCCTCCTCATAGGGCGGAAAGATTTCCACGACATCCCCGCGGACCCGGAACGTTCCGCGGTGAAAATCGATGTCGTTGCGCTCGTACTGAATCTCGACGAGTCTTCGCAGCACTTCGTCGCGCGGAGCGTCCATGCCCTGCCGGAGCACCAACAGCATGCCCTGATAGGCTTCGGGCGAACCGAGACCGTAGATGCAGGAAACGCTGGCCACAATGATGACATCCGGCCGCTCCAGCAGCGAGTGTGTCGCGGAATGGCGCAGCTTGTCGATGTCCTCGTTGATGGCCGAGTCCTTTTCGATATAGGTGTCCGTACTCGGGATATAGGCCTCCGGCTGGTAATAGTCGTAGTAGCTCACAAAATATTCCACGGCGTTCTCGGGAAAAAGGGTCTTGAATTCACCGTAAAGCTGGGCCGCCAGGGTCTTATTATGGGCCATGACGAGCGTGGGCCGCTGGACAGCCTGAATCACGTTGGCGATCGTGAAGGTCTTGCCGGAACCGGTCACTCCTAACAGAACCTGATGGCGGTCCCCCCGTTCCAGGCCCGCGATGATCTGTTCAATGGCCCGGGGCTGATCGCCTTTGGGCTCAAATTCCGTAACCATTTGAAATAGATTCATGGAATGAGACTAACCCGAATCTTCCGATCCCTGCAACAGAAAAAACAGACCGATCCGCACGCGCCGGGAGAGGTATCGGGCCGCCAGGCCTGACTAATTTAACCTTGACAAAACGATGCGACTATGGTTTACAGGGCAGCTTATTAAATTGCACCGGGGATGGATAGATGAAAAAGAACCTGACCGCATTCAGCAACACGAAGAGGAAGAGAACCCACGGCTTTCTTGTGCGCATGGCCACCAAGGGCGGCAGGCGCGTCCTGAGCCGCCGGCGGGCCAGAGGGCGAAAAAGGCTCACTGTTTAAAAAACAAGGCAGGGGGTCCGGAAGACAGGGTCCTGTCCGCCGGCCTTTTGCTTTTGTTTCATGACGCATGCAAAGACAGACATTCGGCAAAGATGAGCGGATTCGGAAAAAAAGGGATTATCTGACCGTCTATCAGCACGGGGTGCGCGGCCATTCAAATCATTTCACCGTCATTGCGCACAGGAATCCATCAGGAAAGAGGCGGTTAGGCATCACGGTCGGCAAAAAGGTTGGGAACGCCGTTAAAAGAAACAGACTCAAAAGGTTATTGCGAGAGTTTTTCAGGTTGCATAAGGAGCAGTTCCCCCCCGCGCGGGATATTGTCATCATGGCCAGATGGGCCAAGGGGGCCAGGGGGGGCATGCCTGTTTTGAGTCATCGGGATCTACGCCTGGAACTGCAAGGTCTTCTGCAAAACATTGCTCATGATTAAAGGCCTATGCATTAATATTCTGGAAAAAGGCCTGGTCGGTCTGATCAGGCTTTACCAGATCGGTTTATCCCCTTTTTTCAATCCATGCTGCCGTTTTTTCCCGACCTGCTCCGACTATGCGATCATGGCCATCAGGCGCCACGGTCCCTTCCGGGGGCTGCTCATGGCAGGCATGCGCCTGCTCCGCTGCCACCCCCTGCATCCCGGCGGGTATGACCCTGTGAGATGAATTAAATCAATAACTCTGGAGGTCTAAATGGACAAAAAGGCCCTTATTGCCATTGTTCTGTCGGTTCTGGTGGTTTTTATCTACCAGACATATTTTGCACCACCGCCGCCGCCCAAGCAGCCGGATACGACAATCAAGGAAACTCCTGCGGCGCCGGCTGCCAGGCAGGCCATAGCGCCCGCACCGGGAGAGAAAGCATCGGCCCCGGCCAAAGCCAAACCGGCCGCTGTGCGGGTAGCCATCCCGGAAAAAGAGATCGCCGTTGATACAAAGCTCTATAAGGCCGTTTTCACGACGAAAGGCGGGACGCTTAAATCGTTCAAATTAAAAGACTACCGCAAAACACTGGCCAAAGATGCGGAATTGGTCGAACTGATCCGGATCAAACCGGACATGCCCGGGCCGCTCGGCCTGACCTTTTCTGAATCCGACATCATCATCCCTGCCGATGGGATGTATGAAGCGGAGGCCACGGCCCTGGACCTGATCAAGACGCCGGAGCGGAACCGTTTGACGCTTTCCCAGACCTATCCCGATCAGATAAAAGTGGAAAAGATTTATACGTTTAATCCATCCGGGTATAACCTTGACCTGGAGGTCCGGGTTTACAATCTTTCCGGCGCCCCCATCAACCAGAACGCCCTGTTGAGCTGGCACGAGTATGTGGATCCCAAGACCAAGACAGACAGCTACACCCACGAAGGCCCCGTGATCCTTGTCGCAAAAAGCGTCGAACGCGAAGATGTCAAGAAAATCACCAAGGAAAAAATCTTCGGGCCGGACGTGTCCTGGGGCGGATTCGAAACCAAGTACTTCATCGCCGCGATGATCCCCCAGAATCCCTCGCTGACCAGCCTTGTTGTGTCTCAGGACAGCCGGTATATGGTTTCCACGAGCCTGAAGGGCCCGAAGCATCTGATCCCCACCGGGCAGGCCGGGTCGTTCAGTTACACGCTTTTCCTCGGTCCGAAGGATCACAGCATCCTCAAGTCCCTGGGCGTCGGCCTGGAAAATGCGATCGATTTCGGCTCCTGGATGAAGTGGCTGGCCATGCCGATGCTTGTTATCCTCAAATATATCAATAACTTCGTAAATAATTACGGCATCACGATCATCATCCTGACGATCCTGATAAAAATCGCCTTCTGGCCCCTGGGAAACAAGAGCTACAAATCCATGAAAGAAATGCAGAAACTGCAACCCCAGATGACGGCCCTTCGTGAAAAGTACCAGGGCGACAAGCAGAAAATCGGTCAGGAGACTATGGCCCTGTACAAGGCCCACAAGGTGAATCCTCTGGGGGGATGTCTTCCCATGGTGGTTCAGATCCCCGTCTTTTTCGGTCTCTACAATACCCTGATGTACGCCATCGAACTCCGCCATGCTCCATTATTCTTATGGATACAAGATCTGTCAGCACCTGATACGCTCTTCGGACACATACCATCATTGATTCCTATAATCGGAGGCTTTGCCCTGGGTCCATTACCTATAATCATGGGGGCCACCATGTTCATCCAGCAGAAAATGAGTCCGCCGGCCGGCGATCCCATGCAGCAGAAAATCATGCTCATCATGCCGGTGGTGTTCACATTTCTCTTTCTGGATTTTCCCTCGGGACTGGTCATCTACTGGCTGTTCAACAACATTCTGAGCATCGGCCAGCAATACTACATCATGAAGAAAAAGTGATTTAAGGAGAGGTCAAGATGGAAACTCTCGAAATTGAAGGTAAATCCATAGATGAAGCCATTGAAAAAGCCTGTCGCGACTTCGGCGTGTCGCGGGAGAAACTGAACATCGAGATCATTTCGGAGGGAGCGACCGGTTTCCTGGGGCTCATGGGCGGCAGAAGGGCTAAAATCAAGGCCGGCCTGCTATCCATCGATGCGACCCTGAACATGCCGCTGACAGCGTTGCACCCGGAAACAGAAAAAACACCGGAAACGGGCATCGCCGCGGCTGCATTTGACAAACCGCCGGTATCAGACGACAAAGTCGGCGAAAGGGCCAAAGCGGTGCTGGAAGGAATTTTGGTTCGCATGGGCATTGCGGCGCCGGTCAGCGTCGAGGAAACGGAAGAATCAATTCTGTTGAACATCAAGGGTGACGGCGGCGGCCTGATCATCGGACGGCGAGGACAGAACCTCGATGCGATCCAATACATTGTCAATAAGGCCGCAAACCGCTCCAGAGACGGACGAAAGATAATCATCATCGACACCGAAGCCTATCGCAAAAGACGCGAAGAATCCCTGGTCACCTTGGCGGAAAAGCTGGGCGAAAAGGTCAAGAAAACGAAAAAGGCCGTCACGGTCAGTCACATGAATCCCCATGACCGCCGCATCATTCACGTGGCGCTGCAGAACGACGCGTCGCTGACCACCAAAAGCCGGGGCGAGGGTGAATACCGGAAGATCGTAATCATTCCGGCGAAAAAGAATTAAAAAAATGCCTTTGGACGACACCATCGCCGCCATTGCCACCCCTCCCGGCGTCGGCGGCATCGGGATTATCCGGGTCAGCGGCCCGCTCTCGGAGGCAATCGCCCGCCTCCTCCATCGATCCCCGAAGGGCGCCCTTCCGCTGAAGTCCCATCAGCTTTACCACGGCCAGATCATTTCGCCTTCCACGGGCGCCATCCTCGATGAAGCGCTGATCACGCTCATGCGGGGACCCCGCTCCTACACCGGCGAGGACCTGCTGGAGATCCAGGGTCACGGCAGTCCGCTGATTCTGGAAGCCGTGCTGACCGAAGTCATCCGGGCCGGCGCAAGGCCGGCCTCACCGGGCGAATTCACGCGGCGGGCCTTTCTGAACAACCGCATCGACCTGACGCAAGCCGAGGCACTCATGGGCCTGATGACGGCCGGAACCTCCCGAAGCCTGGACATCGCCCACGCCCAGTTGCAGGGCGCCCTGAGCCGCCGGATTGAAGCCTTCCGCCAGACCCTCATTGCAATCCTGGCAACGCTGGAGGTCGCCATCGACTTTTCCGAAGAAGACGGCGGGCACGCTCCGCTCGACGGCGCGGCGGCAAAGATCCGGGATGTTTCCGACGAGATCAAGGAGCTGCTGTCCACCTGCCAGGAGGGCGCGTTGATCCGGAAAGGCGCCAGCGCCGTGATCATCGGCCGCCCGAACGTCGGTAAATCAAGCCTTCTCAACCGGTTGCTCGGGGAAAACAGGGCCATCGTGACGGCGATTCCAGGCACCACGCGCGACTTCATTGAAGAGTCCATCGATATCCACGGCATCGCAGTCAGGCTGACCGACACCGCCGGGCTCAGAAATCCCGACAACATCATTGAAGAAGAGGGAATGGAGCGGGTCTGGGAACGGTTATCCGCAGCGGATCTGGTCATTCTGGTATTTGACGGCAACGCCGCCTTGACCGGGGAAGACCATGACATTCTGGAAAAAACAAAATCTCTCAATATCATCCCTGTCATCAACAAGTCGGATCTGGAACATCTCCTGAACGACCGGGAATTGCAGGCACGGCTGCCCGATGCGGAACCGCTGCGGATCTCGGCAAAAACGGGTTTCGGCATCCCGCTTCTGAAGGAGCATATTTACCGGCGACTGACGGGCGAACAGGCGGAGCACTCTGCTGCAATCGTGATCACGCAGATCCGCCACAAAACAGCCCTGGAAAAAACAATCGGCCACCTGCAGCAGGCCCAGGCGAGCCTGGACGGCGCCATGTCCTTTGAATTTATCGCCTTTGACCTGCGGGAAGCCCTGGACAGTCTCGGGGAAATTGTGGGCGTGACAACGTCTGAGGATGTCCTGGACCGCATCTTCTCAACCTTCTGCATCGGCAAGTAGGACGGCTTCGTATGACTGAACACATCCACCAGCCGCCCGGAACGGAAGTCCAGTCTATCGGCGGCCATTACACGATTACCGAAGAGGGCCGCATGGATTACCGGGACAGGACGCTGCTTTATGTGGTGGGCGTTGCCGTTATCGACCGTTCGTGCTGCGGAGCTGGCGGATGCCGGTTTATTCATGTTCCCGGCTATATCACGGCCTGGAAGCATCATACCGGACCCGATGGTCTGGCCGTCAGCGCCGTGGAACCCGTCGCCGACCGGAAAGCAATCAAAGCGCTTCTGGACCTGCAATTCCCCCACTCCCAAGTTTTTTTTGGGGAAGCATGATCGTCCCACGGGGCGAACAATTATATTTACATCTCACACTCATTTGATTATATTGGCCCGGAAATGCGAAAGGTCGGAGGCGCCGTCATCACGATGAAAATTGGCGGCACACGGACGTCCGAGGCGGTCAAAAACCGGCAGAAACTCAAGGAACAACTGAAGAATCAATAATTCAAGAGCTTTGCATAACCGCAGATAAATGGTTCGGAAGCGGCGAATCCTTTTTCCAAGGTCTCAAATCTTCATTGCAGAAGGGAGAAGCAGGGGATGGTGAAAATGAAGGAAATCAGAGTCAAAGATCTGGACACGGCTTTATTTATTAAGGAAAAAGTCAGGGAATTGCGCAGCAAGGTCGGAAAAGGCCTGGCCATCAACGCCCTTTCGGGCGGCGTGGACTCGTCCGTCGTCACGGCCCTTGGATTCAAGGCCATCGGAGAGCGTTTAGTCACCTATTTCATTGATAACGGCCTCATGCGGCAGGGCGAACCACAGCGCGTCGTCGCCCTTTTTCGCGAAATCGGCATTCCGGTGGTTATCATCCCCGCGCAAAAGGCGTTCTTTGCCGCCCTCAAAGGCATCACCGATCCGGAAGAGAAACGCGAAGCCATCACGCAGACCTTCTACCGGGACGTGTTCCGGAAGCTGGTCCTCGACAGCGGCGCCAAGCATCTGCTGCAGGGCACGATCCTAACCGACGTGGACGAAACCGTGGCCGGCATCAAGCGTCAGCACAATGTCTTTGAACAGCTGGGCATCGATCCCGTCAAGGCGTTCGGATACAAGATTCTGGAACCGCTCATTGAACTGCGCAAGGACGGCGTCAGAAAAGTGGGGCAGGCCCTCGGGTTGCCGGAGGCCGTATTTATGAGAATCCCCTTCCCCGGTCCCGCACTTTCTGCGCGCGTCATCGGCGACGTGACACCCGAGAAGATCAGGATCGTCCGAAAGGCGACGGCCATCACCGAAAAAGCGCTCGGCGGTTCGGGCGCCTTTCAGTATCTGGCGATTCTACATGACGATCGCGTAACGGGCATGAAGGACGGCAAGCGGGTCTTCGGAAACCAGATTGAAATCCGCTGCTGGGAAAGCTTGGATGCGCGCGTCGCCCGGCCGACCCGCCTGCCTTACGAAACGCTGGAAAAAATCGCAAGGCAGATCGTGGACGCAATTCCCGGGGTCGTCAGCGTGACCTATAACATCACCCCCAAGCCGCCCTCCACCATCGAAGCGGTATAGGGCGCCGGGAGGGGGCATGTGAGAGTTCCTGCGAAAACATCTCCCTGTGTGGGAATATGCAGAACAGAAGGAGGCATCTGCGTTGGCTGCCTCCGAACTTTAGAAGAGATAGCCGCATGGAGAGGTATGGATACGGAAAGTAGATTGAAAATCATGAAGGACCTTCCATCTCGAAAAAAGACAAGCTCTTGTCCTTCTTGTCGGAATCCTGCCGAAACTTGTCAATGAACAAGCCATAATGATCAATGTATTGTGGCTTCTCCATTCGAGATAGTGCAGGTTTAAATCATTTGCACTGACAAATCCGGACTTTGGCTTATTTTTGCTCCGGCAATCAATCAAGTCCATTTATGCGACATAAATATACTTGGACGTTTTTTAATTTTGCAGGTGTGTGTCAGGTTGCCGGGAGTAATGGCGGAGGGAGTTCTGGCAACCCTATACACACCTGCTGTATGCATCTGATCAGACTTTAAATGAGTGTCATAAACCCGTGAAATTTGGACGGCGCCTTTCAATGAATGCGGCGATGCCTTCTTTTGCATCCTTCGTCTTCGTCATATCAACGATGCCCCGGGATTCATGTTCCATCTGACTTTCCAGTGTTTCTGAAAAAGCCTCATTAAGCAGCCTCTTGACCGAACCAAATGAAAGCGTTGGACCATTCGCAAGCCTCCTGGCAAGCGCTTCTGCTTCTTTCGTGAGTTCACCATCTGGAACAACCTTATTGACAAGACCCCATTCCAATGCTTCCTGGGCGCTCAGTCTTCGATTCATCAGCAATATCTCTTTTGTCCGTGCAAGACCAATCATTCGGGGCAACAAATAGGTCATCCCTCCATCAGGAGAAAGCCCCGCCGCGGTGTAAGCCGCCATGAATATTGCCGACTCTGAGGCGATTACCAGATCACCGCAAATGGCAAAACTCATTCCCATTCCCGCCGCTGCTCCATTAACTGCCGTAACCAGCGGTGCATTCATCCGCATAAAGCGAGATGCCGCAGCATGGCAGTAGACAGTCATTTCTTTCAGCGCGCTTCCAAGACCATCCCCAAATTCGGTAAAATATTTCAGATCACCTCCCGCACTGAACATTTTTCCCGCACCTGTCAAGAGAACAGCACGAATATCGGAATTCTCATCGCATTGAATTGCCGCGTGCATGAGATCTTTCCCCATCGGTATATTGAATCCGTTGGCCGCATCGGGTCTGTTTAGCGTTATATACGCCACATGGTCTCTCACCTCAAAAGCAATCGCTTCATACTGCATCATAATCCCCCTTTATTCCTTACGCCTGCAAGGTCCGGCCGATGGTCATGATCTCCGCTTCCTTCGTTCCTTCATACAGCTCGAGGATCTTGGCGTCGCGGTGGTAATGGGGCCGCCCCATGTTAGGACGATCCTGATAGAAATCGCAGATCGGTATTCTTACCGCTTAAATAACCCCTTTTCCCTTCAGTTCACCCAGTTTCACCGGGCCATATCCAAGGCATTTCAGATAAACGTAACCGTTATCATAACCAACCGGCCTGCATACCCATTTGGTTCTCGGCGGCGTCTCCGTCGCTTTCCACTGGGACTGCGCCACAATGACGTCTCCGTAAACCGGATCCTGAACCGGTGTAAATATGCCGCGCTCCACCCAAACCCCATCCTTCATGGTCGTATCAGGGGAAACGATCTCCGCCACAACCGGCGTGATGGGCGCAAGTCGACCGCTTTTCGCATACTCAACCGCCTTTTTTGTCAGCTCTTCGCTGGTGTATTGCAAGGTCAGGGGGTTGATCATGGCCTGATACTTGAGCTGCCAGTCTTTCTTCATGAAGGGCGCCAGGGTCGTCCACTCGGCGGCACCCCATTCGTCGTATTTGCCCAGTATATCAACGAAGGCCTTCCACATCTCCAGGCGCAGGCCTCCCAGAAAGACGCCGCCGTCTTTCGTCGGGAAGAAACCGTACAGCCACAGACACGTATCAAGGTTGCCGAAGCGCTCAGATATGTGACCCTGATCGGCATACCAGTGGAGCACATAATCATTCAGGCGTTCATAAGCCTCCGGCGTGGCCACGTCGATGGCCTGCCCTTCCCCCGTCAGCTCCCGGTAATGCAAGGCGCCCAGGATCCCCACCGCCGCAAAAGTGCCGGAAACGGCCCACGTGATCCAGGGGCCGGCCTTTGTCGGAACCGCCCAGGGCATCTCCTCAACCGTCTTTCCCTCCGGCAATACCTCCCCGGTCGCATATTGAATGCCGGAGCGAGCCTGAGACACATTGTCATAATCATACTGCCTTCTGTCGCTTTCAGGACCAAACCGGCCAAAAGCCGAGATAGACGTAAATATAAGCCTCGGATTGATCCTGCTGAGCTCATCATATCCGACACCCCAGTCATCCATCTGCCCCTTGGGATAAGTTTCAATCAGAACATCCGCCTGGGCGACCAGCGATTTAAAAATGTCCCGTCCTTCCCCTGTCGTCAAATCAAGCGTTATATGGTATTTATTCCGGCCTTCCGCCAAATAAGCCAGTCCCGTGCCCTGGTGCATCATACCGTTGGGTGAGTAGGTCCTGACAAGATCGCCTCCCGGAGGCTCAATTCTGATCGTTTCCGCACCCAGTTCCGCCAGCATGGAAGAGCAGTAACAGCCTGCCATACTCCTGGAGCTCATATCCAGCACAACCAGATCATCCAGGGCTTCAGGTTTTTCGTGTGCCATGACAGGATCATCCAGCGATCTGATTTTATCCGCCCAGTCTGCCCATTTTGGTCTTATATGTTCGGTCATTTTTCATCACCTCCTCATGATTGCGCCACATGCGCCATCCCAATCCGGGGGAGGGCGTCGTCCCTGCATGTCCTTCCATTTACCGACAACGCCTTTTTTATGGAGTTCGTCAATCTCGGCCATGCTCTTGCCCAGGATCTTCTGCAGGACATATTCATTATCAAAACCCACGGGCCTGACGGTCCATTTGATCTTCGGCGGCGTCCCGGACATCATGACAGGAAATTCATGTTCCACATATTTTCCATACAAAGGATCATCGATCTCCTTGACAAAACCACGTTCCCGCCTGTGGAGGTTTCCGTTCATGTCCTTTGCGTTGTGCAGACGGGTTGCGGCAAAGCCGTGCTTTATTCCCAGTGCCTCAACCTCATCGGCTGTATTTGTTCTGGCCCAGCCGGCAATTATTTTCAAAATTGCCAATGCATTTTCATCCTTGAGGCGGATCGCGTGATCCTTGAATCTTGGATCTGCCGCCAGTTCGGCCTTGCCCATGGCCTTGCAGAGCCCCTTGAATTCATCCGGAGCCGGCGCCGCGATGGCTGCAAACTGGTCGTCCTTGCAGAGAAAAGTGTCTGCCGGACAGATGCACTGATCCCTGTTCCCCGATGGTTGGGCGCTTTTACCGGTCAGTTGCATGGTAGGGCCAGATCCACCCCATGGTCCTCATGATATTTTCACTCTGAGACATTTCGATATATTGGCCCTTGCCTGTCTTTTTCCGGTGATGCAGCGCGGCGAGTACGGCCACTTCCCCCATCAGGCCGCCATAGTAATCAGCGATCCATATGGACTGCTTGAGCGGGGGGCGATTGGGAAAACTCGACACCCAGGCATATCCCGCCATGGCCTGGGCGGCGCCGTCATTGGACGGCCGACTCTCCTCGGCGTATCTTCCCCACTGGCCGAAACCATTCTTTTCGATGTAGATGATGCCGGGATTGACCTCCCTGACCTGCTCATAGCCGATGTTCCATCGCTTCGTGACGCCCGGCCTGAGGTTGAACTCGACAATATCGGCTTTGGCACATAGTTCCCTGAAAATCTGCTGGCCAGGCTCATGATGCAGATCAAGCGCCATATAATACTTGTTGGGATTGATATGCATGAACATCGGCGATTGCTCCTTATAGAACCATCCAAAGGGATTCAGGGAGCGGGTCACGTCGCCCAGGGGCGGCAATTCGATCTTGATAACCTCTGCCCCCATCTCGGCCAGAAATGACGGCCCCGCTGGCCCGAACAATAGCGTACACACCTCAAGGACTCGTAATCCTTTGAGTGGAGCGGGCTTTTTAAACTTGTTTTTTACATAATCCTTGAATACTTCAGTCATACACGTTTCCCCCCCTCTCTTGAGTTTTCCGATCCGAATATTGGAAAAAGGCACATCAGGACCGGAGGCTAAAGGGGACAGATTTCAAATCTGTCCCCCTGCCCTCCGGCCCTGATGCAGAAGTATCCTAATTAGGTCGTTGATCCACACTATTTTTTGTCATTCGGGGCGGCTTTGGGTGCACTGATTCCGGGCACATGCTCGATGAGCATCAGCAGGTACATCCCGATGCCCACGGCCAGTCCCCAGGCCGGTCCGAACTTGGCAATGATCATGCCGACAAAAACCATGTAGCCCATGCTGGCGGGCGTCTTGACCATGGAGATGGCGATATAGGCGCAGGCATATCCGGTCAATAGCAGCGTGATGGACAAGGCCACGGGCAGCAGCGGCTTCATGAAAGAGACCACGGGAGTCAAGAAACACAGAATAAGCGCCAGCCAGTACCAGTTAAAGGTTCCCGTGAAAAACGATTCCATGTTCTGTCTCCCTGTTTTGTATCTTTCGGCCAGGAAAACATGAACCCCTGTCCAGATGGGACCGTGCAGCGGAATAAACGGCCCGCCCGTCAGCAGGTGCCCGATATTCCGGATAAACAGGACGGCATGACTTTTCGTGACGTCGATTTCTATCTTTTCATCCTTGCGAATGGCGCCGGCCGATTCCAGCACGGCATTGGCCAGAATGATGTCGCCGAAGACAAAGATATAAACCATGAACGCCATGGGAAAGGCTGCCACATACATGTTCCAGCTCGGCCATCCGATGGAGAATGGAGACAACGCCGTAAAAAAGGCCCCGATCTGGGGGACTTGCCACCCCATCTTGATATCGAAGGAAAACTCCCCGAAGGCGGGGCCGGCAACTGCCGCCACGGCAAAACCGACCAGCAGGGCAATGGACGCAAACCAGTTCATGAATTTATTATGGGCCCTTGCTTTGGTGTACCATACGGAGAACATCAGGATCAGAACCGATGCCCAGACGAGGGGCAGCGTATAGGGCATTTTCGCCAGGCGCCCGAACTCCGAGGTGAAGGCGGCGACGGCGCCGCCGAAGATGATCGCAGCCTTCAGCTCTACCGGCACCCATGAAAAAAAGCGGGAGCCCAGGCCTGTGACTGCAAAAAACAGTAAAATAACGCACAGACAGATGGTGACGGCCGTCATCATCTGGATCGCCGGCACCCCCACCCCGGACTTTGCAATGAATGCCATGACGATCGGCAACGCAGGCGTTATCCAGCCCGGTGCGTAGGGTTCTCCCAAAACCAGGACCGGCACGACATATACCCAGACCAGCTGGATAATAACCACCGACCAGGCCACTTCAAAGGGAATCTGAAACAGCTGCATGCACAGCCCCGCCACGACACCGCCTGTTGCCACAGTGATCAAACCGCCCTGAATAATCTCCGCTAATGAAAAATTAATATGGACGCCCGGTATCCGGGTGGTAAATTTCCACCACCTGATCCCGGGCTGCATCGCCCCGTCTTCTCTTCTAATCGCCATCTCTTTGTCCCTCCTTAATTAAATTTATGAATGCTTTTCGTAACATCATTCCTTTAGCAAGCGTCGGAAAAATCATCCCTCCTTTCTTTTTATTGCATGACCAAATTTTGCACAACATGACATGCATTTAATATTTAAGGCTCTTTCTCTAATAATGATCTACGGTTGATATTCTGGGTAGAATTCTGGGCAGTTTAGCGGTTAAACAAGGGCAGGTACAATCAGTGCAGCAATGATTGTGGTGTAAGCGGAAAGACCAAAATGTTGTAAGTGAAGCACCTACATGTTTTGAGAGGGAATTGCGAATATATCGGTTTCCACCCAAAGTACGGCATATCTTGACAGATCACCGCCATGCTGTAATCCGAGCTTTTCTTTTATTCGCTCACGGTAGGTCCCGACGGTTTTCACGCTGATGTTCAATTGATGTGCGATTTTACTTGAAGAATGACCCTTTCCGATCAGTCGAAAAACTTCCATCTCGCGATCGGTGAGGCTCTGTATCGGAGTTTTATGAATCGATTCGGGCCGGCTTTGAAATTTATCCAGGATATTTCCCATGATCTTCTGGCTGATATAAATATTGCCGGCGAGAATATGACGGATCGCCTTTACAACGAATTCCGATGCTTCCTGTTTCATGACATAGCCTCTGGCGCCGGCCAGAAGGCATCGCTCTGCATGCAGCGATTCGTCATGCATCGACAGCACCAGCACCGGCAGTTTATTGAAGCGTCTGCTGATTTCCTTGACCAGATCCATTCCGTTGCTGTCTTTCAGGGAGAGATCCACAATCACCATATCCGGTTGCAATTGTTCTATCGCTTTCCTTCCTCCCGTAACATCGTCGGCATCACCGCAGACCATCATATCGTTTTCCTGGTTGATAAGATCGCTCATTCCCATCCGGAAAATGGGGTGGTCTTCAACGATCAGTATTCTGGCCTTTTCTTTTTCAGGAGACATATTCCTCCTCTTTCATTTCCATTTGAAGGGTTACAACGGTGCCGCCTCCGACACCTTTTCTTATGTCGAGAACTCCTCCTATTTTTTTGGCGCGGTAGGTCATGAGCCGCAATCCCATCCCCCGGAAATGTACCGATTCCGGGATACCCTGCCCGTCGTCCCTGATTTGCATCAACACACTTCCGTTGTCCGCGGACAGAGTGATGAATATGTTCTTTGATTCCGAATGCTTAACGGCATTATGCACGGCCTCGTGGACAATATAGTAAATATGGTTTGCCGCCGTGGCGTTATTTTGAAAAGGGCTTTGAATATCGGACCGGAAGTGACATTCAACACCAAAGACATCTTTTATGTAAAGGGCCAGTTCCGCCAGGGATGAATCAAGCCCGCGATCCGTCAGGTTGACAGGGTACAACCCTCTTGAAAGCCGTCTGGTTTTGTTTATGGAATCTTTAATAAATGCGCCTATTTTGGCCGCGTCATCCGCTTCCGCGACCCCCTTTCTCTCCAGCCTCTTCTTCAGAACCTTGCTCAACACTTCAATGCCGATGAGCTGCGGGCACAGATCATCGTGAAGATCCCGGCCGATTCTCTGACGTTCTTTTTCGCTGATATTCAGGATCTCCTGTTCAAGGCGTTTTGATTCCTTCTCCGAATTTTTTTGCTCGGTCACATCTCTTAATACGCCACGAAATCCGATGGGCTGTGCTTCTTTATCGACGATCAGAGATACAGAGATTTCTGCAAAACTCCGTGAATTGTCTTTTTTTATGAGTTCCCATACGGCGGTCTCGCTCGCATCCCCACTTTCTCTTATCTGACGAAAGGTCTTCAAAATTCTCTTAAGGTTTTTCTTGTCTGTAAAATCCCGTATATTCATCCGATCCATTTCATCTTCCGAAAACCCAAGAATTTTCAGCATGGAGTCATTGAAAAAAGTGAAATTTCCATTCAGGTCAACCTCAAAATAGCCTTCTTTGATTCGTTCGAGGATGGTGCGGTATTTTTTCTCGCTTTCACGCAATGCCTCTTCGGTCTGTTTCCTTTCGTCAATCTCAGCCTTCAAGCTATCACGGGATATCTCCAGTTTTTCCATAAAGTTATTGAAGTAACCCGTCAACTGGCCGATCTCGTCGGCAAATGTTACCGGCATACGAACCGATAAATCACCGGAAGCCCCTTGAGAAAAACGCTGCATCAGTGACTGCAGGGGGCGGATGATTGAATCACTGAACCAGAATGAGAGGGGCAGGCCCAGCAGCAGTATTATCAAGATTGTCGTGATAACGACATTTCTGGCCGTTTTAAGGGGGGCATAGACCTCGTCCAGGTAACTGGTCGATGCCACGATCCAGTCATATTCTGGAATATAACTAAAAATGACGAATTTTTCACGATAGGTTTCCTCGTCAGGATTTTTCCATGAATAGAAGATCTTTCCTTGCTTTTTTGCAACAATGTCGCGGACAAATGTCCATCCCTTCGCATCTGTTACATCGTACACATTACCCTGAAGCGCCGGATGGACAATAACATTCCCCTTGCTGTCAAGAACATACGAATACCCGGTCTTCCCGAACCTCAATGCCAGTATGCTGTCACGGAAATCGGAAACATTCACCAGGTTTTTGAATTCATCCCGATACGAAGAAACCGATATGATCCAGTCCCACGGTTCAAAATAGGTCATATACAGGGCTTTCTGCCTTTTCCGGTTCTCTCCAGGATTCTCCCACTCGTATTCCAGGTACCCTTCCTTGCGCTTTATCTGTTCTTTGACAAACTGATGGTGTAAATATTTCTTCCCTGTAACGCCCGGGTTCGGGTGTACGATGGCGATTCCCTTACCGTTAACGCAGTAAATGTAGCCGGTTTTACCGATCCTCTGGCTGAACAGAATTTCCTGGGCTTTCGCCTTGGCTTCGCTTTCCGTCATCATGCCAGTTTTGTACTTTTCATATATATTTTCAACAATTTCCTTGTTTTTTTCCGCCACCGCCCTCAGATAATTTTTTATGGACGTGTTTGCTGAAGTCTGGACCATATTCTGGATCGTGGCTGTTGTATTGGTGAGTTCACTTTCGATATTGGTTTCGATTGTATTGAGAACTTGAGAATAAATGAACATCCCTGTCAGTAAGGCGGCTCCGACAAGGATGGAACTGTAAACCAACAGAAGTTTGTAACGGATGGGCAGGTTATGATAAAAGCTAACGGTTTTTTTCATATGCTCTCTTTTTCACATGATTTCGATTCGTCATCGCGATCGGATGATTAATCGAGGTATCCTCTGGCAGGCATCAGCTGCCGGCGCGTGAGAATGGAGCCTGTCGCCGCAATGACATCGTCGGGGATGCGGACCTTCGCGTGCAGCATCGGCCCCTCTTTTGTGTCCGCCCGGGGACCGAAGGCAAAGAAATGATCGATGGCCTTGTTGGCGTTGGTAAATGCATTGCCGCAGGGCAAGGGCTGCACGAGCGCAAAGACCTCCGTGATGGCCGCAGTCAGCCTTTCAGAAATCTCCCCGGCTGTTTTCCGATCGCCCTTCTCCAGATTGCCGATGAGGGTTGAAAGCTCCCGGGCAAAGCAGTTAGCCGTGCTCAGCAGAAACCCCGTATAAGGCCCGCCGGCCTCGCGCAGCCATCCGACGTAATCGCCCTCGGCGCCCCGCACCAGAAATACGCCCCCCTTGTCCACCGCGGACGTCGCGATGCGGTCCTGACCGCTCGAATCCTTGAAGAAAATCAGGTTTGAATAGGTCTCGACAAGCCTGCCAAAGGTTTCCGCCGACACTTCGTTTTCCGTCACCTGGGGGAGCTGATACAGGGCGGTGGGCAGCCCCTGATCGAGAATCACGGACAGTCCGGCTTCCAGGTCCGCCTGTGTCAGTGTCTTTCCCGCCGCCGGGCAAACGGTAAAACCGCAAACCCGCGTGTCTTTGAGGATTCGCACCCTATCATTTCCATCGGTCAGGCCTTTTGGATCGATCAGCCTCAGCATGCCGGAAATCGTCCGCTGCATGCTGTCGGTATCCCGTTTCAGGGCGCCCAGGAGCAGATATATTTCCTGCTTTCGGGCCTGCTGCAATGCAAATTCAGCGACCTGCATGGTTTCCTGCTCGTCCAGCTCCCAGCCGTCGCCCGTTGAACCGGGAATCAGAAATCCCTTCACACAGGGGACGATGTGATGGAAATGGGCGGACATCCGGTCAAAATCGATGGCGCCGTCGTCCCGGTAATGCGTCAGCAACGGGCACCACAACCTGGGAACGCCCGCCGGAAAAAATTCCCGCACACAGGCCTGTCGTTTTTTCGAAACGGATTTCATTGAACGCCCCCCCATACATTCCTCACATAATGGGGACAGAATTGAATTCTGTCCCCATTATGCCATTCTGTTCCCGCTAGGCCACCATTATTCAAAGAGTTTTTTCAGGGCTGCAAGCAGCCGAAAGACGCTTTCTTCCCTGGACGAGTGGCCCATCAGGCCGATCCGCCAGATCTTGCCCGCCAGGGGTCCCAGCCCGGCGCCGATTTCGATCCTGAACTCGCTGCGCAACCGTTTCCGGATGGACAGCTCATCGACGCCCGCCGGGATCAGCACCGTGTTGAGCATGGGCAGCCGAAAGGGTTCCTCCACAAGCATCTCCATGCCGAGTTCCCTGAGGCCGCCGACCAGCGCCAGATGGTTCTTCCGATGCCGCTGAAAGGCCTTTTCGAGCCCCTCTTCGAGCAGCAGCGCGAGGGCCTGGTAGAGCCCGTAGAGCATGTTCACAGGCGCCGTATGGTGATAGACACGCTTGGCGCCCCAGTAATTCGCGATCAGCGACAGGTCCAGATACCAGTTGGGAACTTTGGTTTTACGGCCGTTGAGTTTGGCAACCGCCCTTTCGGAAAAGGACAAAGGCGCGAGTCCCGGCGGGCAGGAGAGGCATTTCTGTGTCCCGCTGTACAGCGCGTCGATGCCCCAGTCGTCCATGCGCACGTCGATCCCGCCGAGGCTCGTTACCGCATCCACGAGGTAGAGGACGTCGCTGCCCTTGAGCAATTTTCCGATTTCGGCCACCGGGTTCATGACCCCCGTCGACGTTTCCGCATGCACCACCGCGACGATGCGGTAGGCGTTCCCGCGGATTTTCTTTTCCACCGCCTCCGGGATGACGGGCGTTCCCCAGGCGAATTCAAGGGTATCCACGGCGGCGCCCAGCCTGTCCGCGACATCGCTCATGCGCATGCCGAAAACGCCGTTGATGAGGATCAGCGCCTTGTCGCCCGGTTCGATGAGATTCACGAAACAGGCCTCCATGCCGGCCGATCCGGTCCCGGACATCGGCACCGTCATGGCGTTTTGCGTGTTCAGGACCTGTTTGAGCATCTCCTTGATTCCGTCCATGATCGTCATAAAATAGGGGTCCATATGCCCGAGGGTCTTGCGGCTCAGGGCGTTATAGACCTCCTGCGGGACGCAGGACGGACCTGGACCCAGCAGCAATACGTCTTCGATGCCATCGAGCAAATTTTTCATATTCTCCTCCTCGATATGGGGACAGATTTAAATCTGTCCCCATAAAATTATAAATCTGTCCCCTTATCGCATGTCAACTCGATCTTCCGGATCTGATCGAACAGTCTCTGATTCACCGGCGTGGGAATGTCGTAACGCCGGCCCAGTTCGATCACGCGACCCGCAAACATTTCCACCTCGGTTTTCCGGCCGGCTTCCACATCCTGCAGCATGGAGGTCATCCCCTGTGGATTCAGCCGGGAGAGAACGGGGTCGAAGCGCCCGATATCCGCTTCCGACAGATCGACACCGGCCTGCCCGGCAAGCCGGACGACCTCGCACATGGCCGCTTCCATCAGCTCTCGGGGCTCCCGCTCGGTCTGAAAACGGCCATAAGGGGCCCGCAGCACGGCCGAGGCCTGGTTGATCCCCACGTTGATCATGAATTTCCACCACAGGATGCGCAGCATGTCCGGCGGCGTTTCATAGACAATGCCGGCCTTCTGAAAAAACGCCTGAACGCGCTTGACCCTTTCCGTCAGGACGGGATTGGCCGCCTCTCCGATAAACAGCTTGCCCTGGGTGGTATAAATGACGCGGTTCTCGTCCCGCAGTGCATCAATTCCGAGGGACACGGCGTACAGGACCCTTTCCATGCCATAGACGGCGCCGATGCGCTCCTCGCTCTCGATGCCGTTCATGACGGAAAGGATCAGGGTTTCGGCACCGACCCGGTTTTTCATATCCCGGATGGCGTCGTCAAGATGCTGGTACTTGACGGCGACCATAACGAGATCCGCCGTAGCGGCAAGGTCTTCCGGGTCGAGGACGGAAATATGATAAGTCTTGCCGTTGACGACCACGCCTTCCCGGCGGAGCCGCTCAGCACGTTCCTCCCCGGCCACAAAGGCGACACAGCGGGGATTCATGTCATAAAGCATGGCGGCATAAACCGCCCCCAGCGCGCCGGCCCCGATGATGGAAATGGTCTCAATGGATGATTTCATGGTTTCCTCAGTATTCGAATCCTGTCATATTTTTCAGGGCCTTTCGCCGGCCTTGCGCAGCAGCAGCTCCCAGTCTTCGTTGACCATCTGCTGGATCTGGTCGAGGTCCTGGTCCGTGAGGTGTTTGAAGCGGCCCTGGAGTCTGAAATACTCCCGCACGAGGTATTCCCTGGGCTTGTAGTTGATCGTGTAGCGCAGGCCGTCTTCCACCTCGTAAAGCGGGAAGATGTTGGTCTGCACGGCCATGCGGGCGATCTTGACGGACATTTCGGAGGGAATGCGCCAGCCCGTGGGACAGCTTGCGTAAATGTGCAGGAATCTCGACCCTTTGATGTTTTTTGCTTTCTGCGCCTTGCGCAGCAGGTCCTCGGGATAGGCAATGCTGGCCGTGGCGACATAGGGAATCCGGTGCGCCACGAGGACTTCCACGATGTTTTTCTTGCGCAGCTTTTTCCAGTCACGGCCGGTGGTGGTCGTCGTCCAGGCGCCGTAAGGGGTGGAAGAGCTGCGCTGGATGCCGGTGTTCATATAGGCTTCATTGTCGTAACAGACATAGAGAAAATTTTCGTTGCGCTCCACGGCGCCGCTCAAGGCCTGGAAGCCGATGTCAAAAGTCCCGCCGTCTCCGGCCCAGGTGAGCACCGTGGTTTCCGTATCGCCCAACATGTCCAGGGCGGCCCGCACCCCGGTGGCCGTCGCGCCGCCCGTTTCAAAGGCCGCGTGGATCACGGGAATCTTCAGCGCCGACTGCGGATAAGGCCCCGCAATCACCGACCAGCAGCAGGCCGGCAGCACCATCATGGTCTTTTCTCCGAGGGCCTTGAGCACAAAGCGCATGGCGATCGTCGCGCCGCAGCCCGGACAGCCCACATGCCCCGAATGGACAAATTCCCGATCCATGACATCATTCTGCATTGTTCACCTCATGCAACCCCATCCAGACGCTTTCCTTCTGCGGCACGTCGCTTTTTTTCGTCTGCCGGTAGATCTCGGTCAGCATCTCCGGCGTCACGTCCCGGCCGCCGATTCCGGCGATGTAGCTGAATACGGGCGGATGGTCGGGCATGTTGCACAGTGCGGCCCGGATCTCCTGGGCAAAGATGCCGCCGGCCCCGAATGAAAAATTCCGGTCGATAACGGCCACCTTTTTCGCCGCCTTTAGTTCTTCCCGGATCCGCTCACCGGGAAAGGGCCTCAGCAGCTTGAGCTTCAGAATGCCCGCTTTTTCTCCCTTCGCCCTCAAATCCCGCAGGGCGAGGCGGCAGGTGCTCGTCACGGTTCCCGATGTCACGAAGATGATTTCGGCATCCTCGCACGCAATGGCCTCCACGGGACCGTACCGGCGGTTGAACTGCGCAGCAAAGGCATCCTCGATCTCGCCGAAACGGATCAGGGCGTCGTCCATGGCCAGGGCCATGTGATAACGCATTTCCATATAATCGCCGGGGGCCACGAGCGGGCCGAACCCGCAGGGGTGCGCCGTGTCCAGCTGAAACTTCGGAACGTAGGGGGGCAGAAAACGGTCAACCTCCTCCTGGGCGGGCACATCCACGGGTTCATAGGTATGGGAGAGATAAAAGGCGTCCAGCACAATCATGACGGGCAGATTCACCGCCTCGGCCAGATAAAAGGCCTGGAGGGTCGAGTCCAGAACCTCCTGGCCGTCCTCGCAGTACATCTGGATCCAGCCCGTGTCGCGCTGGGCCAGGCTATCGGTCTGATCGACCCATATGTTCCATCCCGGTGCGAGGGCCCGGTTGACTTCGGCCATGACGATGGGCAGTCGGGCGCCGGACGCCCAGTGCAGCAGCTCATGCATCAGGGCCAACCCCTGACCGGAGGTCGCGGTGAAGGTTCTCACCCCCGCGGTCTGAGCCCCGATGAGTGCGGCCATGCAGGAATGTTCGCTTTCCACGCGCAGGAACCGGGCTTTCATGAGCCCCTTCGTGCAGTATTCCGAAAGGATCTCCACAATATGGGTCTGCGGCGTGATGGGGTAGGCGGAAATCACCTGAACCTTCGCCAGCCTCACCGCTTCTGCGACGGCATGGCTGCCTTCCAGAACCCGTTTCATGACGCCTCCTCCCCGAGGGACATGGCATTGCGGGGGCATTCCACCGCGCACAGGCCGCATCCCTTGCAATAGTCGTAATCGATATGCCGTCTCTGGGGATCCCTCTCAAGGATCACCGACGAGTCCGGGCAGTAGATGTAGCAGTTGTCGCACTGATTGCAGATACCGCAGTTGAAGCAGCGCTCCGCCTCTTTCATGGCCAGGTGGGCGGAAATCTTCAGGTCGATTTCCTCGAAAGAGCGGGTCCGCTCTTCCTTGAGCAGCCGGGGCTGAGTCACGCGTGGGATAAACTGAAAATGATCGGTGTTGATTTCCCCGTAACGGACCACATGGGGGTTTCTGAGCCGGCGCTCCCCGCCCAGATAGACCTCCATGGAAAGGGACTGACCGTCGCCCACCCGGCAGGCCTCCACCCTCGGGATAATGGCCTCGATCCCCTCCTGAAAAAGGATGTCCAGCGCAATGGCGGCCTGCTTGCCCGATGCGACGGCGTGGATCACACTTTTTGTCGCGTTGGTCAGATCGCCGCCAAAGACCAAAACGGCGCCCGGCGCCCTTCGGTCCAGAACCGTGTGGGTAAGCCTGAGAATGTCCCGATCAGCGGCGTCGGGCTCGTGCCAGGCCTCAAGAGCCTGGGCGCCGATGGCCTTGAAAAGCCGGTCCACCCGCATCTGGCGTATTTTCCCATGGTCGGGAACAATGCGCCCCCGGCTGTTTTCCTCTCCTGCAATCATCATCTCCTGCAGCGTCAGCAGGATTTTTTCCCCATCCTGAGCAACTGCCACAGGCGCCACGAGCTCCTGCAGCGCCACGCCCTCCTCAAGCGCCATTTCCACTTCCGGATCGAAGGCGGGCATATCGCGTCGCCGGCGACGGTAGAGCAGCAGGGCTTTGCCCCCCAGGCGCACGATGCTGCGTGCCACATCCACGGCGGTGTTGCCGCCGCCGATGACCACCGACACACCCACGCAGGCCGGTGCTTGACCGTCCCGGATCTGCCGCAGGAAATCCAGGCCCTCGCCGACGCCTTCGAGATTCTCTCCTGGCACTCCCATCTCCATCCCCCGGCCGTGACCGCAGGCCATGAACACGGCGTCGAAATCTTTCTTCAACGCTTCCATCATCTTCGCGGTTACCGGTGTCCCCGTAACGATGGATACACCCTGCGCCTCGATCTGCTGAATGTCATGCCGGAGTGCGGCAAGGGGCAAACGGTAAGCGGGGATGCCCCAGCGCAGGATCCCGCCGGCTTCCATGGCTGTCTCAAAGACGCGGCAGGAATAACCAAGCAGGGCCAGAAACCATGCGGCGGACAGCCCTGCCGGACCGGCGCCGACAATGGCGATCTTCTGTTTCCGGGGCGATTTATTTTCGAGATCCGGCTTGATGCCATAGCGGATGGCCGTATCCGCAAGAAACCGCTCGAGGCTGTGAATGGCCACGGCGGCATCGAATTCCCGCCGGTTGCAGAGGTCTTCGCAGGGATGGAAGCAGACACGGCCGCAGACAGAGGGAAAAGGATTCTCCAGAAGAATCGTCTCCCAGGCTTCCTTGAAGAGCCCCTGCGTCGCGAGCATCTCGATCCGGGCGATATCTTCTCCGGCAGGACAGGTAGCGCTGCAGGGCGAGGTTTTCTCGTCGTACCGCGGGCGCGCGAAACGCCACGATCCGGTCTTGTTGCCCTCCGTGCTCAGATAGGTGCGCGGCATGAATAAGGGATTGGGATTTGCCAATTCGTTCATGATTGATTCCCTGGCGATTCTATACGCTTCCCTGCCTCAAGACACCCTGGAACGGCGCTCATCATCATCTTGTAAATATCCTGTTACGCGATCCTTCCCGGCAGGCAGACCTGCCTGTAAGCGTCGCCGGCCGCTTCGATGTTGCTTTGAGCCTCGGCTGCGAGATCTTCCCTGATTGCAGCAGCAATGGCTTCCAGGGGCGGCATTTCCAGCATCCGCGCAAAAGCCCCGATCATGGCCGTATTGACGATGGGATGGGTGCGCGTCCCCAGCCGGTGATCGAGCGCGATCCGGTTGGCGTCCACGTGGGCCATTTGAAAACCGGCATAGGGCGTCAAATCGGCAGGCGGCAAGGGGCTGTTGATCAGAATCCAGCCGCCGGGCCTGAGCCCTCGTGTGACATTGATGCTGTGCAGGAGGGTCTGATCCTGAACGGCTATGTGGTCCGGCGTGGTGACGTTCGTCCGCAAAAGGATTTTTCCCCGGTCCAGGCGAACATAGGCTTCGACGGGCGCACCGCGCCGCTCCACGCCGAAAAAGGGGAAGCTCTGAACCTGCCAGCCGGCCTCGAAAAAGGCTTTGGCCAGCAGAATGGTGGCGACCACCGTTCCCTGGCCTCCGCGGCCGTGAAAACGGATCTCAATCATTTCTTTACCTTTTTCAGATCTTGTTCCAGACAACCACCACGGCACGCGCCGGGGCCTCCGTCAGCGAGCGGAAACTGTGGTTCAGGGCGGAGTCAAAATAAAGGGCGTCGCCGGCCGAGAGCGACTCCACGCGGTCATTCGTCCTGAACTCCAGTTTTCCGTCCAGAAGGAAAATGAATTCCTCGCCCTCGTGGCTTGTGAACACCATCTCTGCCGTTTCCATCGGCACGAATTCGACCAGAAGCGGCTCCATGTGCTTGCCGGGCATCCTGGCCTCGAGGGATTCGTAAACATAATCGACCTCTCCCTCCCGGTGATGCGGGCGCCGCTTGACGCTGATGCGTTCCCCGGCCCGCGTGACGGAAACCTGTTCGGCAGGCGCCTCATCCTTGAAGAAATAGGCCATGCCGACGTTGAGCGCCCGGGCCAGCTTCAGCAGTGTGGCCACGGGCGGCATGATTTCGTCGGACTCGATCTCTGCCAGCACGGATTTGGAAATACCGGTCTTCGCAGCCAGATCATGGAGGGTATGGAAGTTTCTTTCACGGAGATCTTTGACCTTGCCGCCGATTTTGAATTCCCCGGCAGCGGAAGGGATTTGCTCGTTCTGTGGCATTTTCTCACCTCCACCGGAACAGGTTCGTATGAGGCTAAGAACAATCTTGGGTGACAGACGGGCTTCTTATATCGGAAGTTAACGACATGATGCCCAAGGGAGAGGGGGATGTCAAGGAAAAACAGGGTCAGCGACGGCATGAATGCGGCGCCGAAGTGGTCGCCGTGCCGGTGATACTCGCCGTCTTCTGAAGCGCCTTCAGGACTCCCTGCTGCGACAGGCATCCACGACGAATTGTGCAAGATGATCGCCGATCAGAGCATAGGGCAGGAGCACTTCATTGGCCCCGCTCGTTTTCAAAATTTCAACCTGATCAACCGAATCGGCCGTGGCAACGATAACAGCGTTCGGCGCTATGGCGCGACAGGTTGTTACCATTGACTGGTTGTTTGTTCCCTTGAGCAGCATATCGGGAATGGTCGAAAGGATGACTTCCGCATGAGCGACGTGGGCGTGTTCCAGTGTATCCATACTGCTGATATCGCCGAACATTCCCTTAACATTCCTGTCATTTAACTCTATCAGAACTTCGAGGTTGAAATCGATCACCAGGATCTTCTTCAAAACATCGGGAGCCATTTCATCCAGCCGGTCGATAAAAGACCGGGCCCCCCGGTGAAACCCGAGGAGCACCACGGGATAATGGTTCTTCAGTTCATCCGCCGCCTCTTTGGTTTGTGACGTAAAGCCGATCATTGCGAGAAGGCGCTCGAAAACCAGATAGGCTGCGTGATTACCCTTGATGAAATAGGACGACAGCACTGAGGTGATGGCCATGGCGTAAATGATCAGAGACAGCATGCGCTGCTCAATATGGCCGAAACCCACCCCGAGGGCCGCCACCACGAGCGAGAATTCGCTGATCTGCGACAGATTGAGACTCGCGATGAAGCTCGTGCGCCGTCCGCTTCCGGCAAGGGAGAGGAGCGGATAAATCGTCAGGAAACGGGAGACAATCACGAATAATACGATGACTGCCGCCATGATCAGCAGCATGGGGTCCGGAACAGGAATCTTCATGCCGATGGACAGAAAAAAGAGAGTCAGAAAGAAATCGCGAAGGGGCAACACTTTAGCCGTTACATAGACGCTGTAGGGAAACGTTGAGATGGCCACCCCGGCGATCAACGCCCCCATTTCCATGGAAAGACCGATCCAAGCCCCCGTTCCCGCCATGAAAGCGCACCAGGCAATGGACATGGCCACCACCATTTCCGGCGTTTTCGAGATATTCTCGAAAATCCAGCGGAGCAGATATTTACTGAGCACAAAACCGATGGCCAAAAGCGCCACGCTCTTGCCCAAGGCCATGACGACGAGAAAGATCTGAGGATTCGTAAAATGGGGTTGCAGGGCCAGGATCAGAATCGCCCAGAGATCCTGAAAGATGAGGATGCCGAGCGTCATGCGGCCCGGGAAGGGTGTCGAGCTCAAACTTGTCGTAAAGAAGCTTGACCACAATGGCCGTACTGCTCAACGCGCAGAACAGCGCCAGATACAGGGCATCGATCCGGCCCTTGCTGAGATCGTAGCCCAATAACAGGAAGAACCCCAGCCCCATGAGAACGCACAGGATAAACTGACCCACCCCGGCGTAGAACAACTGCCGCCCCGAAGAGAGAAGTTTTTTGGGATTGAGTTCCAGGCCGATAATGAACAGCAGCAGGATCAATCCGATTTCCGAAATGACGGCGATGTTTGCGGGCGCGGAGACCAGCTTGAAGCCGATCCCGGGACCGATCAGGGCGCCTGCGACCAGATAACCCAGGATGACGGGCTGACGGAAAAGCTGGAAGACAAACCCAAGCACCGTGGCCGCCAGAATCGAAATGCCGATTTCGCCGAGAATGCCATGCATGGCCGTAATCGTTTTCTAACCCGGCACGCGTTTCACGGCGCCGCTGGTTAGAAGCTCCTGCAGCTGGGCCAGAAGCTGTCGCTCCTGGGGGTCGATTTTCATATCCGCATTGGCGAGCATAAGAATCTTTTCGTATTCCGTGGTTGTCAGTTCATGGTCCTCGATGGCTTTGTCGATCATTTCTTTCAATTTGGCGGCTTCTTTGCTTAACATGAATAACACCTCTCGTTGGATTCTGCTTATTTGGACCGGATTGCCCTTTCGGGCACGCGGTATATAGAAAAGTCAACGGGGAATGTCAATACCATTTCTGGAAGCGAGAAAAATCATTGACATTTGCTTTTGAAAAGACCTAATATGCGGGGCGGTCCGGATCGTTGCGGCAGGCCTTGTGTAAAGCGGGCCGGCGGGGCAGTCGGTTTATCAGGAAAAGCCCTTTAAAGGTCTTAATCGGGAGTTCGGCATGATCAAAGATCTTGTCGTCAAAAACAGAACTTACCGTAGGTTTGATCAGGGCTTCGCCGTCGGCATGGACGCCCTGCGGGAGCTGGTTGAACTGGCCAGGCTCAGCGGATCGGCCGGCAATAAACAGCCTCTCAAGTATATCCTTTCCTGCGATCCCCTAAAAAACGCACTCATTTTTGAACACCTGGCCTGGGCCGGCTATTTGAAAGACTGGCCCGGTCCCGCCGAGGGTGAAAGACCCTCCGCCTATATCCTCATGCTGGGCGACAAAGAGATCAGCCCGTCCTTCGATTTCGACAATGGCATCGCCGCGCAGAGCATTCTGCTGGGTGCCGTGGAAAAAGGGCTCGGGGGCTGCATGATCGCATCCATCCAGCGGCCCAAACTTCGTGAAAAGCTTAATATTCCGGATAGATACGAGATGCTCCTGGTGATCGCGCTGGGGAAGCCTGTCGAAACCGTCGTCCTCGAAACGGTGAAGACGGACGGAGATGTGAGATACTGGCGGGATGGCGAAGGCAGGCATTATGTTCCCAAACGCTCTCTGGACGATATCGTTCTGGCCTGATCAGAAATAAGAATTTCCGGGTTTTTTAGCAACAGGAATTCATGGTTCATTTAATCAATCTTTTTTGAAAGGAGGCTGTTCATGACCACAACCATCATCTGTATCATCGGCTTCATCCTTTACATGGGCCTGTACTTTACGTACGGGAAAAAGATCGAACGGGACGTCGTCCGGGCCTCGGATGATATCGAGGCGCCGTCGAAACGTCTGTATGACGGCATCGATTACGTGCCCGCCCACCGGATGGTCCTATTCGGCCATCATTTTTCCTCCATCGCCGGGGCCGGCCCCATCATCGGCCCCGCCCTGGCCATGTGCTGGGGATGGCTTCCCGCCCTCCTCTGGGTCTGGCTGGGAAACATCTTCATCGGCGCCATCCACGACTACATCGCCCTGATGGCCTCGATGCGCTATGACGGCAAGTCCATCCAGTTCGTCGCCTCCGACCTGATTTCCAAACGGACGGGAACGGCCTTTTACTGGATCGTCTTCTTCCTCCTCGTTTTGGTCGTCGCGGCCTTCGGCACGGTTATCTCCGGGATGTTCGCCAAAACGCCGGAAATCGCCGCGGCCTCCATCTACGTGACCTTCGTGGCCATGATCCTCGGGTATCTTATCTATGTTGTCAAAATGAACCTCCCGATCGCTACGATCATCGGGGTCGCCATGATGGCCGCCGCCATCTGGGCGGGTACGATATTTCCCGTGCAGGCGAGCTTTGAGGTCTGGCTGGTCGTCCTCTTCTTCTACATCATCATCGCCGCCGCCATCCCCGTCAATATCCTGCTGCAGCCCCGGGACTATCTCAATTCCTGGCTCCTCTACTTCGGGATATTCGTGGGATTCGCCGCCGCCTTCTTCACCTTCAGGGGCGTGGAGATCCCCATGATGTCCGATTTCGCACCGGTCCTGATCGGCGGGAAGCCGACGCCCTTCTGGCCCGCCATTCCTCTGATCGTCGCCTGCGGGTCCCTCTCGGGCTTCCATTCCCTGGTCGCCTCCGGGACGTCCTCCAAGCAGATCGCCAAGGAGTCTGACGGCCTCTTCATCGGCTACGGGGCCATGTTCACGGAAGGGTTCCTCTCCACGATCGTCATCTGCGGCATCGCCGGTTTCGGCTTCACGGCCCTGAAGAACGCCCATGACGCCGCCGCTGCCGCTGCCGCCGCCAAAGCTGCTGCGGGGGCCGTCGCCGGAGCGGGAGGCGTGGCCGCCGCAGCTACCGCGGTTGTTGCCCCCTTTGCCCTCACCCTCGACAACTGGGGGGCCATGTTCACCAAGACCTCGGAGGCCCTGAGGCTCTCCCAGGCCAACCTGGTCATTCAGACCTACGCGGATATGGTCGCGGCAAGCTTCCTTTCCTTCATCCCCACGAAGATCGTCAAGGTCATCGCCGGGCTGTGGATCTCCGCCTTCGCCCTGACGACCCTCGACACGACCAACCGGATCGCCCGCTACTGCGTTGTGGAGATGCTGGCCCCGGTGAAGAACAAGGCTTCGGGCCTCTACAACATCCTGACGAACCGCTGGATCGCCTCGCTGATTCCGGCCCTCATCGGCATCTATCTGGCATGGAGCAAGCAGTTCACCATCGTCTGGCCGTCTTTCGGGGCCGCCAACCAGCTCATCGCCTCGATCGCCCTGATGACGGGGGCCGCCTATGTGGCCAAGAAGCTCAAGTCCAAGTTCGCCATCATGGCGGTCATTCCCGCCTGGTTCCTCTGGATCACGGTGACATCGGCCATCATCTGGTTCATGATCGTGGTCATGCCGGCCAACATCGCCAAGGCGCCCGGGCAGGGCTGGACGGTCCAGGTCATCATGGGGATCATGCTCATCATGAATGTCATCTTCATTGTCGATTTCGTGAAATCGCGTAAAAAAGAGTAAATTTGGAATAGAATATAGGGGGACAGATTTCAAATCTGTCCCCCTATATCAGGATGGGGTTCAGGTGGAAATGGCCTCTTCGTTTCTCGGCTATTGCCGGCAGATGCTTACGGATATGGGCACGGCCCAGCGGGAGAGCCTCGTTTCCCTGACCTGCCTGGAGGTGCAGGAACTGGAAAACATCTTTGCCCTCCTGCTGATGGGCTCTTTTATCGGCCTGCCCGCCCCGCCGACCTTTCTGTCCGTCGAACTTCTGCCCTTCATGGAACGGGAAATGAGAATTCTGCACCAGCGGGCCGAAGACGCCCATGACATGCTTGCCGAGATCATGGGCACGCTCGGAATTGATTGATGCGGATCCTTTTCTTCACCGGCAAGGGCGGGGTGGGAAAGTCCACCATCGCGGCGGCGGCGGCCTGGCAGCTTGCACAGCAGCGCCGGGTCCTGATCGTTTCCCTCGATCCGGCCCACAACCTGGGCGACATCTTCAACGTCACCCTGAAGAACAAGCGCAAGCGTTTCAGCGAGAATCTCTATCTCCAGGAGGTGGACCTCCGGCAGATGGCCCGGGCCTACCTTGAAAAGGAAACAAATGTTCTTTCAGATACCTATAGTTACCTGAAGGCCCTGAACCTCGATCACTATTTCTCCGTCCTCAAATACTCTCCGGGGATCGAGGAATACGCCCTCCTGACCAGCATTGAAAGGGCGATCCGGGAGGAGACGGATTTCGACTACCTCCTCTTCGATACGCCGCCGACGGGCCTGACACTGCGGTTTCTGGCCCTCCCCCAGGTGACGGTGACGTGGATCGAACGCCTCACCGCCATTCGCCGGCAGATTCTGGAGAAGCGCTACACGATCCAGAAGATCCGCCGCCCCCTGAAGACCGGGGAAGAAAAACGGGAGCTTCGCCTGAGCTACGACGAAAAGGACGACGATATTTTGAACCGTCTGCTGGTTCTTCAGGAAAACTACGGCAAGCTCACCGCCGTCCTGCAGGGAGCAACCTGCGGGATTGTTCTCGTCTTCAACCCGGACCTGCTGTCCCTGCGGGAGTCGGAACGCCTCATCGAGGGCCTTGGAGACCTGAAGCTCCCCCTGCGGCTCCTGGTCCAGAACAAGGTTACCGAGGAGAACCGCACCATCGCTGACCAGGTGGCCGGAGCCCTGCAGCAGGCGTCCGGACACAAAGGCCCGTCCCGGTATGTCGCCCTGAATCAGGACATCGCCCTTAAAGGGGCCAGTTTATACAATATTTCAGAAGACTTGAGGTCCGATCTTGAATTTTAATTTTTTCCCGAACGAGCACCTGGCGACCGAACCCCTATTTTATCTCTTTGTCGCCTTCTCCGCTATACTTGGCTACGGTTATTTCTGGGGGAAAAAGGTCAATCACCGCCTGTTCAAATCCGCCTTTGAAGACCTGGTCAGCGTCGTCCGGCCTGTGGATCAGACCTTTACCAACATCGGCGGACTCATCGGCTATCACGCCACCCTCACCCCATCCAAGAAGGACCCCATCTCCCAGGTGGATGCCACCATTACTTTTCTACCCCGCCATTCCTGGTTGTGGATGCCCGTCTCCAAGCTGATCCGCAAATACGACCGCCTCTTCATCACCATCCATTTCCGCCGGGCGCCCATTGCCGAGGGGCATCTTATTGAAAAAGGTTACGCTGGCTTCCGGGGACCGAAAATCACCAACGCCGAGCGCCTGCAAAAGGAAGACGTCAAATGGGGGCCCTGTGACTTCATTTTGTATTTCGCAAATGAGACGATCCGGCAGAAGCTCCGGCAAATCGTCAACCGGCAGGCCGATCCCGGAACGGTCCGCCATATCGCCGTCGTTCCGGAGCAGCAGAAGAGCTTCATCTTTATGATTCCGAAAAAGGGGAATGTGGCAACATGCCTGTCCCCCATCTACCAGTGGCTGCCGTCGCTGTTGAAACAGGAAGAAAAGGGAAAATGAAAAAGTTTCGTAATTTAGTCTATTTATTGACACTATGTTTAACCATGACAACGCTCTGCGCCGGCTGCGGTGAATCGAGTAAACAACCGCCGCCGGGACCGGCCCCCAAACAGGAAGCCCCCGCGCCCCAGGCAACCGGACCGGCTGCGACGGCGCCCGGTGCCCCCGGTGCGGCGAAACAGCCGGACTGCTATGAGATCGGCTACAAGACGGGACGCTGCGTCGCCAAGAGCATGAGTAACCTGCCCTGCGACGCCGGTGACGAGATCCCCATGCCCCCCGAGTGCAAAGGGAAGCCGGAGACGGACAAAGGTCTCACCGAGGGTCGGAAGTCTGTTTATTAGGAGCATTCCGGGGACATGATTCAAGGCAGCTTTTGCGATCATGGCCCGGAACCGGCAGCGATAAGGAAGGTGGAATAGTCAACAATCAGAACTGAGGAGGAGGTCAGGCTATGGCTAAAAAACAGGATTTAGGCGTGTTTGATTTCGCCGTCAAGGCGGAAAAGGATGGCATGGACTTTTACATGAAGGCAGCCAAGAAATTCTCCGGTAACGGGGACCTCAAAAAACTGTTTGTCTCGCTGGCCAAAGAGGAAGCGATCCACATGCGGATCTTCATGGATTTCAAGATAAGGGCGGAAGGCAAGGGCGTAGATCAGTGCCTGAAAAGTCCGGAGATCGACGCCTATCTGGAAGCGATCGTTCAGGAAGGGCTGTTCCCCAGGGGTGAGACGATCGACAAGCGCCTGGAAAAAGTGGAAACAGTCGCCCAGGCGGCGGCCATTGCCATGGCGGCGGAAAAGAACGCCATCCTGCTCTACACGGAATTGGCCAAAATAGCCAAAGATAAGGAGCAGAAGAAGTTTTTCGAGAAGATCGTCAAGGAAGAAAAATCGCACCTCGTCATGGTCAGCGGTCTGCGGGCCGATAATGATCCCATGTACGCCGCCCTTAGATTTGGACGGTTCTTCTGAATCAGACAAACTCCACGGTCAGATCGGGGAATTCCTTATTAAACTCGGCCGTTACGTCCCGGATGATTGTGGCAATGATCGTCTTGGCGATGGCGGCACAGGTGACGCAGTGGGGAAGATGGCGGTAAGCATCGGTGAAGATGTAGAGCCGCCTGTCTTTCTCACTGTAGCGAACCCGCCGGATAAGGCCGAGCTGCGCGACGGGAAGGCCGCTTTCCGGGTCTTTGATTTTCTCCAAAACGGCATCAATTTTCCGGATCATTTCGGGTGACATGCCCACTTCTTCTTTTTCCACGGTTGACACTCCTTCCCTTAAAGATGGCGGCTTCGCAAATAGTCACGAAATTCCTCCTCCCCTTCATCCCCTCCCGCCAGGGGAGGGGAAAATGGACTTTTTGCGAGCTCTCACTCCGCCCTTTCATTTCCGCCAGAAGCCCGGCACCAGCAGGACGAGAAGGGTGTATATCTCCAGCCGTCCGAGCAGCATGCAGACGATCAACACCCATTTGCCGACCAACGGCACACCGGAAAAATTATCCATGGGTCCCACGGTTCCCAGACCGGGGCCGACGTTCCCGAGGCAGGTGGCCACGGACGAAATAGCGGAAATGACATCCAGGCCGATGAAAGACATCAGCAGCGTGGCCGCCACATAGATCCCCACATAGAGGAAAAAAAACCCCCAGATACTGCGCATGATCGTCTGCGGCACGGGGATGTCACCCGCCTTCACCACCGTCACGACATGGGGGTGAATAATCCGGAACAGCTCCAGGTAGCTGTGCCGGACCATCAGGACGAGACGCACGATCTTGATGCCGCCGCCGGTGGATCCGGCCATGCTGCCGACAAACATGCACAGCAGCAGGATCAACTGGGAAAAGGCGGGCCATTTCTCGTAATCGGCCGTCACAAAGCCCGTGGTGGTGATAAGCGAAACGACCTGAAAAGAGGCATAGCGGAAGGCATCGACAAAGCTGCTGTAAAGCGATCCGTAGATGTCCCAGGCCACCATCAGGGTAAAGGCGCCGGCGATCAACAGGTAGGCGCGCAGTTCCGGATCTGAAAAAAATGTCCCGACCCGGCCTTTCATGAGCTTGTAATGAAGGGCGAAATTCATGCCGGCGATCAGCATGAAGAGGATGACGACATAATCGATGTAAGCGCTCTGATAATGGGCGATGCTGGCGTTTTTTGTTGAAAAACCGCCCGTCGGCATGGTGGCGAAGGTATGATTGACGGCGTCGAAGAGGGACATGCCGCCCAAAAGCAGCAGGATGATCTGCAGCAGGGTCAGGAAAATGTAAATCTTCCAGAGCGCCTTCGCGGTGTCGGAAATCCGGGGGGTCAGCTTGTCCACCACGGGGCTGGGTGTTTCCGCCTTGTAGAGCTGCATGCCTCCCACGCCCAGAAAGGGAAGCACGGCGATGGACAGGACGATAATCCCCATGCCGCCCAACCATTGGGTCTGGCTCCGCCAGAGCAGGATGCTCCGGGAAAGGCGTTCGACGTCCGTCAGGATGCTGGATCCTGTAGTCGTGAAGCCGGAAATGGATTCAAAGTAGGCGTCGGAAAAATCCGGAATGGCTCCGGACAGCAGATAAGGGAGTGTCGCCACCAGACCTGCCACGATCCAGCCGAAGGTGACGATCATGACCCCGTCCCGGTGGCTCAGGTGGTGGTCCCGGTGGCTCAGGTGGTGGTCCTGCTGTCCTCTGGTCCAGAAATATCCCGCACTGCCCAAGGCGCAGGTGATCAGCATAGCAGAGAGAATGGGATAAACGCTGCCGTCGCCGTCATAGATTGAAATGCCGAGGGGAGCCAGCATGGAAAGGCCGAGGAAGAAAACCAGAATCGCCACCAGGTGGACGATGAGACGGACATTCATGCAAAGTACTCCAGTTTCACCGTCAGCAGTTTTTCGAGATCGGGGATCACCTGCTGGAGTGCGATAATAATCAGCCGGTCATGGGGAAGGATTACCGTATCTCCCCTGGGGATGATGATGTCTTCCCCCCGGACAATCGCCGCCAGAATGGCCCCCTCGGGGAATTTCACGTCTTTCAGGGGTGAATTGACGATATCCGACGTCTCCAGGGCTTCGGCTTCGAGGGCTTCCGCATGTTCATCCCGAAGGGGCGCCACGGAGATGATCTTGCCCTGGCGGATGTACTGAAGAATGGCCCGCACGGCGGCCATCCTGGGATTGATCACGGTATCCAGACCGATATCGGACACGACGGGGATATAGCTGAGTTTACTGACCCGGGTAATGGTCTTTTTGGTCCCCATACCCTTTGCCAGCAGGGAAATCAGAATATTGCTTTCTTCATCCCCCGTCAAGGCGATCAGCAGATCCGCATCCCCGACGTTCTCTTCCCGCAGGAGGTCCCGGTCCGTACCGTCCCCCTTGATGGCAATGACGCGCTTGAGCGTCGTCGCCAGTTGCTTGCATCGCTGCGAGTCCTCATCGATCACCTTCACATGCAGGCGCTTCTCATCCAGTGCGGCAGCCAGCGCCGTGCCGGTTTCACCGGCGCCGATGATGATGACGTTTTTTATGGGTTTTACCCTGACCTTCAGGTGTTCGAGCGTTACGTTCACATCGGAATCCCGGACAATGAAATAAACGAGATCGTGGGGCTGGATGGTATCGCGGCCGCTCGGAATCAGGATTTTTTGTCCCCGGACAATGGCCCCCACGAGTATGCTGCCCTCCTGTCCCTTGAGAGAACTCAACTGTCGGCCCGCAAAAGGAGATTCACCGGTGATCAGGAAGCTGATCAGCTTGACCTTCCCCCCCACGAAATCGATGACCTCGGAGGCGCCCGGAACCGCCATGAGCCCCAGGATCGTATCGACCATCATCGCGCGGGTGTTGATGATCAGATCTATCCCCAGGAGTTCCTTGCGGAACAGGTCTTTTTCAGCCAGATACTCCCGGTTCTTGACCCTTGCAATCTTGATCATGTGACGGTTGAGATGTCTCGCCAGCAGGCAGGCAATCAGGTTCGCCTCATCGCTGTCCGTGGCCGCCACGAGCATCTCGGCCTCCTCGACGCCCGCGTCCCGAAGCATCCGCGGGCTGGTTCCGGAACCCCAGATGGTCTGAACGTCGATATTTTCGCCGATCCGCTTGATTTTCTTCGGATCCTTATCAATCAACACCACATCCTGATTTTCTTCAGAGAGCTGTTTGGCGATAGAATAACCGACTTCCCCGGCGCCTATGATGATGATCCGCATTCACTGCCTCCCGAATTCATGACGACTGCATAAAAAGTCCGGATGCTTCGTTGCGCCGCATCATTCGTCATTGCGGCGTATGTCCATATACGCCTCAGTCCTCATGATTTGCGCGCCTCGCCTGCGGAGCTTTTTGCGCAGCCGTCGAGTTTGGCTCATTTTCGACTTTTTGCAAACTCATCAATTCATTTTATTTCGGCTTTCCCGCATCCCTTGTCTCGCTCAGGGCGGCTTATATCTCGCATCCTGTATTTCGTCAAGCGTGACGGCTCGCTTATTCTTGACATACAGACGCCTTCCCCTTATATATCAGCCGTATAAAAAAGCAAGTTCATGAAAGGTTTTGAAAAAATGACCCGGAAAATTCTTGTAACAGGGCGGCTGCCCGATGTGGTCCTGTCCATCCTTGCCGAGCGGTTCAAGGTGGAATCCCAGAAGGAAGACCGTCCCATGGAACGGCGGCGCCTGCTCGACGCCGTCGGCGATAAGGAAGGGCTGTTGTGCATGGTCACGGACAGCATCGATGAAGAACTCCTGAGTCACGCCCCCCGCCTGAAGATGATCGCGAACATGGGCGTTGGATACAATAATATCGACATCCGGGCGGCGACCACTCGCGGAATCCCCGTCTCCAATACGCCGGGCGTGTTGACGGAAGCCACCGCCGATCTGGCCTTCACGCTGCTGCTGGCCGTCGCCCGGCGGGTTGTGGAAGGCGACAGGCGCGTGCGGGCCGGCGAATTCCGGTTCTGGGCGCCTTTTCTTTTTTTGGGCCGGGAGGTGTCCGGCAAGACGCTCGGCATCATCGGCATGGGACGAATCGGAAAAGCCGTCGCGCAGCGCGCCCGGGGCTTTGACATGCCGGTGATGTACCACAACCGCTCCCGCATCGAATCCGCCGAGGAAGACAGACTGGGGGCCGGATACGAATCGATGGAAGCGCTCTTGCGGAAATCCGACTTTGTCTCGCTGCATGTTCCGCTTATGGCAGAAACCAGACACCTGATCGGCAGCAGGGAGATCGGCCTTATGAAACCCTCGGCCTATCTGATCAACACTGCCCGGGGACCAGTGGTGGATGAACAGGCCCTGCTGACGGCCCTGCAGGCGGGTCAAATCGCCGGCGCGGCGCTGGACGTGTACGAGCACGAACCCGCCCTCACAAAGGGACTGACCCTGCTCGATAATGTGGTCCTGCTGCCCCACGTGGGCAGTGCAACGCTGGAAACACGCACGCGCATGGCAGCCATGGCGGCGCAGAATCTGATCGCCGGACTGAGCGGGCAGAAGCCGTCGAATGTGGTCAACCCCGATGTTTTTGCTACATAGACAATGATTACGAAGCATTGTTGCATGACCCATGAAAAATGGTTCTCAAGCGGCGAATGAAAGATTCTTCGTTTGGGGACAGATTTGAAATCTGTCCCCAACGGCAAAAAGATTTTGAGCTGCGGCGACGCCATTTTTCATGGGCCTCTACAACGTGATGCGCTGGAGGACAGCTCCGAAAAATCCGTCTGTGCCGTGGCGGTCGGGGCGCGTCCTGAAAAAACCTTGATCTGTGACCATTGACGGAGGGATCAGGGCGGGCGGGGGGATACAGCGGAAATCTCTGTTGCGGGAAAGAAAATCTGAAATCACGTTTTCATTCTCTTCGGGCATCACGGAGCAGGTACAGTAAACGAGACGCCCACCCTGCCGCAGGCATCCGGCGGCAACGCCAAGCAGCCTTTTCTGCAAATCTGCATGACGCCGGAGATCCTGCGCAGTGATGCGCCACTTGATCTCCGGGTTCCGCCGCAGCGTCCCCAGGCCCGAGCAGGGCACATCCAGCAGAATCCCGTCAAAGTCGCCCCGGAAGGCCTCGCCGGGATCTTCTCGGAGATCCCTCACGAGCGGCTCCACAATGACGATCCCCAGCCTGTCGGCGTTTTCCCGCAGCGCCTTTATTTTCTGCCTGCTGATGTCGACGGCCGTGACGGTACCCTGATTTTTCATGATTTCAGCAAGGTGCGAGGCCTTTACCCCTGCGCCGGCGCAGGCATCGAAGATTTTTTCCCCGGCCTGGGATCCAGCAGGCGTGCCGCCAACTGGGAGGCCTCGTCCTGAACCTGTATCTGTCCCTCTTTATAGCTGAAAGTATCCCGGACGGAGGTTGCCGGATAAGTCAACACGAGCCCGTCGGGGGAAAATTGCGTTTCCGTGACGTTAAAACCGCTTTCCTGAAGACGCAACATCACTTCCTCGCGGGTTCCCCTGAGACGATTCACACGGACGCTCAGCGGCGGGATTTCGTTATTGGCGCTGCAGATATCCAGCGTTTCCTGGAGGCCGAACAACACAATCCACTGTTTGACAAGCCAGAGCGGATGGGAATGGCAGACCGAGATGTGGACGGCAGGGTCTTGTTCGATCTGCGGCCAGAAAATTTCTTTTTCTCTCCGGATGACATTTCTCAGAATGGCGTTGATCAGACCGGATGCCGTGGGGTGCACCGTCTTTACAAGCTTGACCGCCTCATCGACAATGGCGAAAGCGGGAATCCGGTCGGTAAAGAAAAACTGGTAAAGCGCCGTGCGCAGGATGTTCCGGACACCCCCGTCCATGGTCTCCGGATCCCCTTTGTAGAAGCGCGCAATGACCCAGTCGATCCGGCCCCGCATGCGCAGGGTTCCGTAGACGATCTCCGTCAGCAGTCGCCGGTCGTGCGCATCCGTCAGGGCGCCGCTGGAGAGAGCCTGGTCCAGCAGGGGTTCGGCAAAGAGGCCGGCCTGATCGATCCGGTTCAGAATGTGGACGGCCAGGCTGCGGGCGGATTCCTTCATAAGTGAATAATGGCCACCGGCCTTGTCCATCCGGCGGAGGCGCGTTTGATCTTCACCGGAAAACAGCAGATCGTGAATCCATGCGGCCGGCCGATGGCGGCGAGATTGGCCATTTTTTCCATGTGGCAGTAACCGATTTCGATGCCCGCAAAATGCGCCTCCCAGATGACCTTGGGGTCTCCCTTTTCCTGGAATTCCCTGGCCAGGTAAGGGAGCGGCCGATCCCAGCTCCAGGCGTCGATTCCCACCACGCGGACCCCCTTTTCCGTCAGAAAAAGCGTACTTTCCCGGTCCATGCCGGCGCCCCTGATAAGGTACTCCGGCTTGCCCCAGAACTGATCGGCGCCCGTCTGAACGAGAACGATATCGAGGGGTTTTATTTCATAACGGATCCGTTCGAGTTCCTTACACACATCTTCGACGGTAATGCGTTCGCCGTCCCCTTTATGGCGAAAGTCGAGCAGGACGCCGTCGCCGAAGCACCATTCGAGCGGGACTTCGTCGATGGTCGTTGCCGGGTTCCCCTGGTCCATCGTGGGATGATAGTGATAAGGAGCATCCAGATGTGTGCCGCTGTGGGTCGCCAGCGAAAGAAACTCGACTGCCCAACCGACGCCGCCGGGCAACTGTTCCTGTTTCAGGCCGGGAAAGAATTCCAGCATGGAGGCGGTGCCCATGGCATGATCGATGTAATCGACTCGTGGGATCATCATCGGGGGATCGCTCGGAAGCCCCGCTTCGATCGTGATGCTCAAATCAACAAAGCGCCTGCGTGTCATAGGGAACTCCTTTCTTCATTATCATTTCGAGCGTTTTGCATAACCGGTGAAAAAAGGTTCGTAAGCGGCGAATCAAAGATTTTGAGCCGCGGTGAAGCCTTTTTTCATCGGTCTTATTTCATCCCAGCCTGTCGCCGGGCTTAAGGCGGCAACCCCTCAGAAACTCATGGACGGGCATTCTTTTCCTGCCCTCTAATTGCACATCCAGCAGCGAGACCACACCGTTTGCGGTACTCACCAACAGTTCACTTTCAGAGATTGAAACGACGCCGGGAAGCGCCTGCGTGTTTGTAACCATTGCAACGGCCTGAAAAATTCTCAAGATTTTCCCGTCGAAAAACGTGTAAGCGCCGGGCGACGGCGACAGACCCCGGATCAGCCGGACGATGGCCCGGACATCCGCCTCCCAGTGAATAAGCCCATCTTCCTTCCTGAGCCTGGGCGCAAACGTGGCGGCCGCAGGATCCTGGGGAATGCGCCTGACCACACCCGCTTCAAGCATTCTTATGGTTTCCATGAGCAACTGCGCCCCCCTGACGGCCAGCCGGTCATGAAGTTCGCCGACGGTTTCCCGATCATCGATCGCCGTTTCTTCCTGCAGCAGAATATCACCGGAATCCATGCCTTCGTCCATCTGCATGATCGTGACGCCGGCCATGGTCTCTCCCCGGATGATGGCCCAGTTCAGCGGCGCCGCACCCCGGTACCGGGGCAGCAGCGACGGATGGACGTTGATGCAGCCCAGGCGCGGCCGTTCCAGCATCTGCTTCGGCAGGATCTGGCCGAAAGCGACAACCACGACCAGATCCGGCGCAAGTTGTTTGAATAAATCAAGGAATTCAGGCGATCGGACACGCTCCGGCTGTAAAATGGGAAGCCGCTGCGTCTCGGCAAAGACCTTGAGCGGCGGCGGCGCCGGCTGCTTTCCCCTCCCCTTCTGCCGGTCCGGCTGCGTGACCACACCGATGACCGCCTGGTCCTGCTCCAGCAGAATCTTCAGGGACGGCACGGCAAATCCCGGCGTGCCCATAAAAAGGATCTTCGGTTTCATGATTTTGTCTCCGGTTTGACCCCGATATAAAGATAGGTAATCCCCAGGGTCAAGGCATATTTTTCTATTCCCACAAGGCCCGCCTCTATCATGAGGCGCGCGAACTGATCCGGTGAAGGGAATTCCTTGATTGAATCGCCCAAATAACGATAAGCGGCCGGGTTTCGTGATAACAGGCGCGCCATGCGTGGCAGCATGCGGTTGAGATACAGATCGTAAAACCAGCGGAACAACGGATGGCGCGGAAAGTTCATCTCCAACGCCATCACCTGCCCCCCCGGGACAACCACGCGCTTCATCTCCTGCAGCGCCCGCCGCCGGTCCGGGATATTCCGGATGCCGAAAGCGATGGCGGCCACATCGAAGATATTATCGTCAAACGGCAGAGAAAGGGCGTCGCCATGGATCAGGCTGATACGATCCGCCATTCTATTGCGCCGGATTTTCTCAATGCCCACGGCCATCATTTCCGGAACCAAATCCAGACCGGCGACCCGGACCGGGGGATATCTGCGCGCCGTCTCCACGGCCAGATCCGCCGTGCCGGTCGCCACATCCAGAAGTCTCATCGTTTTGAAAAAGCGCATCTTCCGGACCGCAAACCGGCGCCAGGCCACATCGCGCCGAAGACTGAAAAACCGGTTCAGGAAATCGTAGCGCCGGGGAATCGTGGCAAAGACCTCCCGGACCAGACCGACTTGCTCGGACGGGGTCATCTCGTGCACGGGGGGATATTTTTTCCTGATACGTTTGACCATTTGCAGACTTATTCCTGACAAATCATTTCCTATCAGAAAAATGGTTCCCAAGACAGCGAAAAAAGACTCGTAAAAAGTCCGAAAACTGTCCGCATTTTCGTGAAAATTCCCTTGACACACAGACGCCGTTTTCATAGGCTTGTGCTGCGATCGAGAAGCAAGCGCAGATAAGCGGAGGTCTTAATGATTCAGAACCGCAGGGATTGGGAGGACATTTTTCAGGCCATCAACCATCCCACGGTTATTCTTGATCCCCGGCATGGAATCATTGATGCCAACAAGGCAGTTTTTTGCGCCGCCGGCCTCTCCCGGGCAGAAATCATCGGCAGGAAATGCTATGAGATCTTTCACGGAGGGGATACTGTCTCCCCTCCGGAGGGCTGTCCGATGGAAAAATTGCTTGCGTCGGGACTGACCGAAACAGTTGAAACGGAAATGGAAGCCCTGGGGGGCGCTTTTCTCGTTTCCTGCACGCCCGTCCTGGACCAGCAGGGCCGGGTGGAAAAAATCATCCATATCGCGACCGACGTCACCAAACGTATTCAGTCGGAGGAAGTACAAATGCGCCTGGTCACCGCGATTGAACAGTGTGCCGAAGGGATCTACCTGACCGGCACAGACTGGATCATCCAGTACGCCAATCCGGCATTCGAGCGCATGATCGGCTACAGCAAGGGCGAGATCGTCGGCTGGCATACGCGCCTGCTCAAAAGCGGCCGGCACGACCGGGCATTTTACAGAGACATCCGGGAAACGCTGGCACGGGGAGATGTCTGGTCGGGGCGAGCCATCAACAGGAAAAAAGACGGGGTGCTCTTTGATGCGGAGGTGACCGTTTCACCCGTCCGGAACAGATCGGGCGAGATCATCAACTATGTAGCCGTCCATCGTGATATTTCCAATGAAGTCCGTCTCGAAAAGCAACTCGACCAGGCCCGGAAACTCGAAGCCGTCGGGGTGTTGGCCGGCGGCATCGCCCATGATTTCAACAATCTGCTGATGGGCATCCTCGGATACACCTCATTGATGCTGCTGAATATCGATGAGCGCCACCCCCATTATGAGAAATTAAAGGCCATTGAAACGCAGGTGCAAAGCGGCGCCGATCTGACTCGTCAGTTACTGGGCGTCGCCCGCGCCGGCCGCTATGAAAACAAACCGACCAACCTGAATGATCTTCTCCACAAAACAGTCTCCCTGTTCGGGAGAACTAAAAAGGAAATCCGCATCCACGAAAAATATGACCCATCTCTCTGGAGTGTTGATTGCGACCGCGGACAGATCGAGCAGGTTCTTTTGAACCTTTTCGTGAATGCCTGGCAGGCCATGCCGGGCGGCGGTGAAATTTACCTGGAAACCCGCAATGTCAGCCTCGATGAGAGCGATACGAAGCCTTTTTCCGCCGTCCCGGGAAGATATGTCAATATCTCCGTAACGGACACGGGCAACGGAATGGACGAGACGACAAAAGCACGGATATTTGATCCTTTCTTTACGACCAAAGAAATGGGAATGGGAACAGGCCTCGGACTGGCTTCCGCCTATGGCATTGTCAAGGGGCATGCCGGGCTCATCAAAGTGCTTAGCGAAAAGGGATACGGAACAACCTTCAACATCTATCTGCCCGCCTCGAACATGGAGGGGATCGCTGAAACGGAGCCTTCCCGGAAAAAAATTACGGGACGTGGGACCGTTCTGATTGTTGACGATGAACCGGACATCCTTGAGGTCGTGGTGGAGATGCTTAAGGGTTTGGGCTATCAGGTCCTGGCGGCGGGAAGCGGCGGGCAGGCCATTGAGACTTACAAGGCGAATTGCGACAAAATCGATCTTGTGATCCTGGACATGATCATGCCGGACATGGGAGGCGGGGAAACCTACCAGGCGCTTAAATCGATCAACCCCGGCCTCAGGGCCATTCTATCGAGCGGCTACAGTATCAACGGCGAGGCCAAAACGATCATGGATCAGGGCGTGAATGCATTCCTGCAGAAGCCCTTCAATATGGAAGGCCTGTCCCGGAAGATTCGAAATGTTTTAGACAACTAAACACAAATCGGCCATTACATGAAGTTCATAGGATCGACATCTACCTTGATTTCCAGACCTTTTTGTTTCGTACCGGCGAGGATGTCTTTGACCAGAGTGTGAAGGGCCCGACTGTCCTTTCCCATTAAAAGCAGTTGCCATCGGTGCCGCCCCTTGATTCTGGCGATGGGCGCCTCGGCCGGCCCGAGGACATCGATCCGGGCAGCCGCTGATGTTTCCTGACTTCGTAATCTGGCAAACGCCGCAATACTCATGGCGCCTTCCCTGCCCTTTTCTCTGTTGAGCGACGACATTTGCAGATTGATTATCCGGGACATGGGCGGCCAGGACAGTGGCTGTCGGATATGCATCTCATCCTGATAGAAACCCTCAACATCATGAGTTTTTACCCGTTGGATGGCATAGTGGCCGGGATTGAAGGTCTGGATGACGACCTTTCCCGGAAAATCGCCGCGGCCGCCGCGGCCGGCGACCTGAGTCAGGATTTGAAAGGTTTTCTCCGCCGCCCGGAAATCGGGCATATTCATGGCTGTATCGGCAGACACAACCCCGACCAGCGTCACATTTGGAAAGTCATGCCCCTTGGTGATCATCTGGGTGCCTACCAGAACATCAATTTCAGATCGTTCAAGAGCCTTCAGGATACGCCCATGCGCCCCGCTGGCCACCGTGGTGTCGCTGTCCATTCTTGCCACTCGGGCCTGTGGAAAGGCCTTTTTCACATCGGCTTCCAGTTTTTCGGTCCCCACTCCATAGCTGTGAATACGAGAACCGCGGCATGCCGGGCACTGCCTCGGAACAGGCACGGCCAGATCGCAGTAATGGCATCTGAGTTTGCCTTCCGCCGCGTGATGGTTCAGGGATACGGAACAGTTCAGGCAGTGAAAGACGTGGCCGCAGTCCGGGCAAAACAGGAAGGTATTGAAGCCGCGCCGGTTCAGGAAAAGAAGGGATTGTCTTTGCGCATTCAGCGTCTCCGCGAGGGCCTGCATCAGGGATCGGGATAGAATCATGGGCCTGCCCTTTTCATCCTTTTGGATTTTCATATCCACGATTTCCACTGCCGGCAGGGGCCTGTCTTCAACCCGCTGCGGGAGATGCAAATAACGGTATTTTTTCTGCCTGCTGTTGAAATAACTCTGCACGGACGGTGTGGCGGTGCCGAGAATAACCGCTGCCGCCTGCTGTCTTGCCCTGACTATTGCCAGATCACGCGCGTTATAGCGCATCCGGTCGTCCTGTTTGTAGGAGGCATCGTGTTCCTCATCTACGATGATCAGCCTGAGGTTTCGCACCGGAGCAAAGACAGCGGAACGGGCGCCGATGACAATCCGGATTGCACCTTTACAGATCCGTCTCCACTGATCGTATCGGACGCCGGCCGATATGCCGCTGTGTAAAAGTGCCATCTCCTGATCCGGAAAGCGTTCCATAAACCGGCTGAACAACTGCGGCGTCAGGGCGATTTCAGGCGCCAGGCAAATCACTCCGCCGCGCTCCTTCAGGACCTCCGCGATAGCCTGGAGATAAACCTCTGTCTTGCCGCTGCCCGTAACACCGTGCAGCAGGTAAGGGGCATAACGCCCGCCGGCCATGCCGCCCTTGATTTCCCGCAGGGCCGTCTGCTGGTCTTGATTGAGCCGAACTTTTCGGCCCTGAACACCAATGAGGGTGTTCTCACCGGGGCGGCGCCAGGCATCCTGTGCATGCATGGACAAAAGCCCTTTTTTTTCAAGGCTTCTGAGGATGGAGGGCGTGTCATCAAATATCTTTCCGATTACGGCGTCAGACACCGGGCCGGCCTGCACGAGAAAGTCGACAACACGCCGCTGGCGCTGCGTTAACCGGATGTCGGGCACACACTCCGGGTCCAGAGACACCATTCGTTCTATTTTAGGGGCCACAACAGGCTTCCGGATACCCTCAACCGCTGTCACAAGACCCTTCGCTTCGAGCACACCGATATCTCCGGCGGTTTTCTTCCGGTCCAGTCCCTTTTTCAGACGTTCTTCGGCCAGACCCGCCGGAAAGGCATGCAGCAGATCGAGAATTTGCCGCTGGTTTCTCGACAAATCGCCCCCTGCATCCGCAACGCCCGCGGTTGCCAGGGAAACCCATCGTTGACTCCGGACGTTAATCCCCCCGGGCAGAATTTCAGTCAGCGCCCTTCCCAGAGGATAAAGATAATAATCGGCGGCCCATCTAAAAAAGTTCAGATCATTTTCATCAAACAGGGGTTCTGTATCGAGAACATCCATGATCTCTTTAATTTGACCTATTTCAGCAACCGACGTGGTTTCAAGCACGTAGCCGGTGATCTTTTTGCCGCCGAAGGGCACAAAAACACGTTTGCCGACGGCAATGTCCTTCCAAAGATGTTCGGGAACAGCGTAGGAAAAAGTTCTGTGAGCAGGAATATTGACGGCCACGCGGATGAACATGATCGGACTATTTCCTTCGGGAAAGCTGGATTCCTTGTTTATTAAAGGGAGGCGGATGGAAATTGTCAACGGATATTTGCAGGAAAAGGGTACGGTAGCCCGGAGGCGCCGGGCTGTGTGCGAAAAAGAACAAAAAGGCTAATCGCCCTGGAGCTTCTCGATCTTTTCCTGTTTGGTTTTACAGTCGATGCACTGTGTCGTCACAGGACGGGCCATGAGCCTCTTTTCCGAGATGGGGCCGCCGCAATCGTCACAAATCCCGAACGCGCCGTCGTCGATCCGCCGGATCGCCTCCTGCATCTTTGCAATGAGCTTTCGTTCCCGATCGCGGATGCGAAGTTCAAAATTGCGGTCTGCTTCGAGCGATGCCCGGTCATTGGGATCGGGAAAGTTCTCTTTGCTGACGGTCATTTCAGAGACGGTCTTGCCCGCATCCCCCAGACAGTTCTGCGATCTTCTGGGTCAGCATGACTCTGAACAGCTCCAGTTTTTCGGGTTTCATGGCCAAAATACAAACCTCAACGGACGTAAATTTTGTTTGCCCTGTTTAAAGGGGAAACCCTCATACACAATATCAATATCTTTGTAAAGAAAAAAATGACATCTTCGGTAAAAAGTCCGGATGCTGCGTTGCGCTTCATCCTTCGTCGTTGCGGCGTAGGACCAAGGACGCCTCATTTCTCATGATTTGCGCGCCTTGCCTGCGGAGCTTCTTACGCAGCCGTCGTATTCAGCGAACTTTTCGACTTATTGCGAGTTCGTCAATAAATGCATCCGGATCAGATATCGCCGTAAACGCTTATGATTTTTTCAACAATATTTGTCGTCGAGGCGCCCGGCGATTTCAGGAACAATCACCACGGAGCCGCCCCACTTTCTGACGGCGTCCCTGCCGACGACGTTTTCTTCCGCCCAGTCGCCGCCCTTGACAATGACGTCCGGCTGCAGATATTCGATCAGTTCGAGAGGTGTCAACTCATCGAATATGGTGACATAATCGACAGATTCGAAGCGACGCCGCCACGTCGGCCCGCTCGCCTTCGGGAACCAGCGGCCGCTTGTCGCCCTTGATGGCCCGGACGGAGGCATCGCTGTTGAGGGCCAGAACCAAAACATCGCCCGTTTTTGCGGCCTCGCGCAGATACCGCACATGCCCCACGTGCAGGATATCAAAACAACCGTTGGTAAAGGCAATCTTCTTGCCTTCGATCCTGAGCCGGCCAATTTCTTTTTTCAACGCTTTGCTGGATAGAATTTTTCCCATCGACTCCCCCTTGATCTGAAAATTCTCCCTGGCGCCCTTTTCAGGAGCAGGAAAAATCATGCCGTCCCGCCCAGAGTTGTACGTTCAAACGGCCCTGGCCAGCGTCAGAACGGCCACTTCCGCGGCCCCGTGCTTCATAAGCGCCCCGGCGCATTCCTTGACGGTGCTTCCCGTCGTATAGACATCATCAACCAGGATTATCCTCTGTCCCTCTACCTTTTTCCCGTCTTTCACGGCAAAGGCGCCCCGGACATTCGCCGTCCGCAGCTCTTTACCCAGGCTCACCTGCGGTTCCGTGAACACGCGGCGCTTGAGGGTCAGAAAATCCAGGGGGATGGAAAACCGCCTTGATATCTGCCGCGCCAGGATGACGGCCTGGTTGAATCCTCGCTCCCGCAAGCGTTTCGGATGCAGTGGAACAGGGACGATCAGCGAATAATCGGCGATAGAAAAACCCGGATAAACATAATCGGCCATCATTTTTCCGAGGACTTCGCCGGTCGTGATTTTGCCTTTGTATTTGAAGACATGGATGACGTCATGCAGGACGGATTCATATCGGGCGACAGACCGGGCCATGGCATAGGGCGGCCGGGCAACCAGACAATCCCCGCACAGGTGATCGGCGCCGGCCCCTGCTATTGGAATGCCGCAACAGGCGCAAAGGGGCGGGGCGACAAACCGGAGACCGGAAAAACAGGCTCCGCAGAACGATGCATCCGGCGGCCCGGTGAGTAGAATGCCACAGGCCATGCAACGCGGCGGAAAAATGAGATCACCCAGACCCAGTATAAAGCGCTTCAAGACTACATTCCCGGATTGAGTGACGCCAGTTCCGACTGGTTCACATCCACATCCATCCTGGGAACATCGGGCCAGAGCTGTTCGAGGTTGTAAAATTCGCGGACCGGTTCATAAAAGATGTGAACGATCACGTCGGCATAATCCAGCAATACCCATTTGCCGATTTTCTCCCCCTCGATCCCCAGGGGAATGATGCCTGCTTTTTTCATATCTTCCCGGATGGCATCGGCAAGCGCCTGAACCTGCCGGTCGGACCCCCCGCTGCATATCACGAAATAATCCGAAAATGAACAGACCTCCTTTACCTTCAAGAGCGTCAGATCCCTGGCCTTTTTCTGCAGCAGGGCATTGACGCACAACAGCACCCGCTCACGGGTTTCCATGTCATCCTGAATCAATCACACCTCCTGATCATGATGGGCAACGCTTCAATCTTGTCCGATACGCACTGCTTATCATTGGCGCCTTCGGTTCATTTTGAGATTTTTTTACAAGTTCGTTGTTATTAACTTGTTGTTTTCAGTAACAGAATGATTCAACGTTGTCAATGAAATTCCATTGTATCCGGCTTAAGCGCTTTCGCATCAATGGCGCCCAAATCAAATACTGCCGGTCTCATTTGCCGGTTGTTAAAAAGCAACCCCTGTGATAGACAAGACGCCACTTCCCAATGGTGCGGTCAACATGCAGGATATTTTAAAAAAATTACAAATCCACATACCCTTTCCCATGCTTCGGGACAGGTATCTGCCGATGGTTCTCAAGGAGCGCATCAATCCGGAAATCGGCTTCAGCCATGAAACCCTCGACCGGTTTCGCCCGGACGATTACCGGAAAGTCGCCGCCCGGCTGCTCGATGCCGGGTTGACGACGACGATTCATGCCCCCTTTATGGACCTGAGGCCCGGTGCGCTCGATCCGAAAATCCGCCAGGCGACGACGGACCGCCTGCGGCAGGTTTTCGACCTGGCGCCCGATTTCCGGCCCCGTTCGATCGTCTGCCACCCCTCTTTTGATGAACGTTATTACGTCTCCATGGATGACCAATGGCTCGAACACAGCATTGATACCTGGCAGCCTTTCCTGGCGCTTGCCGAGGAGATGGATACGCTCATCGCCATGGAAAATGTTTACGAAACGGATCCCCACCTTCTCCAAGAACTGCTCTGTTCCCTGCGTTCTCCGCATATTTGTTTCTGTTTCGATACGGGCCACTTCAATGCTTTCGCCAAAGCGCCCCTCGAAGACTGGATCAACCAGTTGGGGCCCCTGACCGGCCAGCTTCACCTGCATGACAACCACGGAACCACCGACGAGCATCTGCCGCCGGGAGAGGGAAACTTCCCGTTTGGCGACCTTCTGCAGAAACTCAGGGCTATAGGGCGTAAGCCGATCATCACGCTGGAGGCCCATTCGGAGCAGCATCTCCGGCAAAGCCTGGAGAACATTAAAGCCATGAAACTGCTGGCGGAAATGTGAGGCGCACCCGGGATGCTGCAATACATCGCAAAAAGATTGATCTTCATGGCGCCGATGCTGGTCGGGATCACGATCATCTGTTTTGCGGTCATGCATCTTGCCCCCGGCTCCCCCACTGATCTTCAGACCCAGATGAATCCGAGAGCGTCCGCCGAGGCGCAGGCGCGTCTGCGGGCCATGTACAATTTGGACAAACCGCTCTATCACCAGTACTGGATCTGGGTGAAAAAGCTGGCGGTTCTGGATCTCGGGCAATCCTTTTCCACGGATCACCGGCCCGTGGCGGACAAGGTCCTCGAACGACTGCCCGTCACGATTCTGCTGAATTGCCTGTCGCTGATCCTGATTCTGGTTATTGCCATTCCCATCGGCGTTCTATCGGCCGTTCACCAGAACTCGCTTTTCGATAAATTGACGAGCATCTTTGTCTTCATCGGCTTTGCCGTGCCTACGTTCTGGCTCGCGCTGCTGCTCATGATTCTCTTCGGCGTGCAGCTCGGATGGCTGCCCATTTCCGGTATCCGATCGCTCAATTACGAGTATCTGCCTGCCGGGGTAGCGTCCTGGGATCTAATCAAACACTTGATCTTGCCGGTCATACTTTCGGCCTTCGGCGGGCTGGCCGGCCTGTCCCGGTATATGCGATCCAACATGCTGGAAGTAATCCGGCAGGATTACATCATGACGGCCCGGGCCAAGGGTCTCAGCGAGCGCGCGGTCATCTACAAGCACGCCCTGAGGAACGCTTTGCTGCCCGTGATCACGATCCTGGGGCTGTCGATTCCGGGTCTCATCGGCGGCAGCGTTATTTTTGAAACCATCTTCGCGATCCCCGGCATGGGGCAGCTCTTTTACATGTCCGTCATGGCGCGGGACTACCCGGTCGTCATGGGCATCCTATTCATCGGCGCCGTACTGACGCTGCTGGGAAACCTGATCGCCGACGTGTCCTATGCCGTCGCCGATCCGCGCATCAGGGTGTCGTAACTATGGAATCCGACTTCTGGAGACGATTTCTGAAAAACAAGATGGCCGTGGCGGGCAGCCTTGTGGTGTTATTATTGTTTGCCGTCTCGCTGCTTGCGCCCTGGATCGCGCCCTGCGACCCCAACCAGATCGATCTCACGCAGGTCCTGGCGGCGCCTTCGTATGTCCACCTCTTCGGAACCGATCAACTGGGCCGGGACGTGCTCTCGCGCATGATCTGGGGCGCGCGCATTTCGCTGAAGGTCGGCTTTGTCGCCACGGGCATCGCCATTCTCCTCGGCGCTATTCTCGGCGCCGTTTCAGGCTACTACGGCCGGTGGGTGGACGCCGTCATCATGCGCTTCGTGGATGTGATGCTCTGCTTTCCCACGTTCTTTTTGATACTTGCCGTCATTGCCATTCTGGAGCCGTCCATCTGGAATATCATGATCATCATCGGGCTCACGGGCTGGATGGGCATCACACGCCTGGTCCGCGCCGATTTCATTTCACTCAAGGAAAGGGATTTTGTCCTGGCGGCGCGCGTGATCGGCGCCAGTGATCTGAGGATCATTTTCATCCACATCCTGCCCAATGCCATGGCATCCATCCTCGTCGCCGCGACCCTGGGCGTTGCCGGCGCCATCCTGACAGAGTCGGCCTTGAGTTTTCTGGGCATCGGGGTTCAGCCGCCCACACCAAGCTGGGGCAATATCCTCACCGCCGGCAAGGACAACATCGACATCGCCTGGTGGCTGTCCTTTTATCCCGGCCTGGCGATTCTGATCACAGTCCTCGGTTATAACCTGCTGGGAGAGGGCATCCGGGATTCGCTGGATCCGAGGCTACGTTAAAAAGGATTACCTTTTGTGCCGTGGTCATTAGTCAAACTTCCGGGATTGAATCAGGCAGGCGCATTTCAATATTTTTTAGAGATATCTTTGCCCATGATGTCACTGATTAAATACAAATGCGAGAGATGAAGTGGTCGGGCCAAACTATTGAATGCGGGCTGAAATGTGCACATGCTGACAGACAATTTTTCTGACTACTGAGGTTATTTATGACTTCCTGTAGCAGGTATTTCTGCCTCATACGCATTTCTTGAACATTACGATCCGTAATTATGCCTTAAGGTACCAAAGAGGAATTGTGTTTGCCCTGTCCTACCGCTTCGTGATAAATAGAGCTTATTTCATCCTCTTAAAGGGTTCCCAATAGCTCTGGATGCAAAGTTATGTGCATGTGAAAGGAGGGTTAATGTTGAATTGCTCCGCAAAGATCTTAGAGATTATGGTAATCGCCTTCATCGTCGCCTTTGTGGCGGGTTGTTCCGGGAATAACGATATCCCAACGAACGCCGAAAGGCTCCAGACCTCCGTCGATACAAACTGGATGCAGTACAAACAGACCCATGCCCTTCCGGAGGGCGGGGTGGCTGTCTATGTCGAAAGTCCTTCCGGAAGCTACTTTGCCTCCTCCGGTATGCCTGCGGGCGTCAATCAGAATACCCGTTTCCGTGCTGGCAGCAACACCAAGACTTTCACGGCTGCCGCCATCATGCTCCTCAACCAGCTGGGAAGTCTGAACATCGATGATTTCATAACTTCAAATATCCCGGTTAAGGGAATCCCCTACGTACCGCTACCGCTGCATACAATATCCCCAACAAGGCGAGCATCACGATCAGCAACTTCTCTCCCATACCGCCGGAGTTTTCGACATTTCGAACCAGGAAGTCCCCTCGACCTGCACCTGCCCGTATGCTGGGCAGAGCTACATCTCCAGTGTTTGTGCGACTGACCCTAACCACCAGTTCTCGGCCGAAGAGCTCATCGGCGTCATCGCCGCCTGCCAGATATCCTACTTTGCCCCAAGCGGAGGTTACCATTACTCCAATGCTGGGTATTGGATACTCAGTACGATCATTGAGCGGGTCTCGGGCATGTCCTATGACCAATTCGTTATGAACAATTTAATAACACCGAATGGGCTCTCATCGACTATGATCCCTATGCTCGGGACGGACCAGGTGATCCGCGCCCCCTTCACCCCGGGCTACGTTTATGATGGGAGTGCGATGACGGATGCCACACTGGCCAACCAGTCGCCCAGTGTGGGCTCGGGCAACATCATCTCGACGCCGGCCGACCTTGCGAGGTGGGTGAGCCGCCTCATAAGGGCGGAGGCCGGACTGAATGCCGCTTCCGTGGCGGTGATGAAGACTGCAACCCCGCAGAGCGGCAGTAATAAGTACGGGCTGGGAATCTTTTACGTGGACAGGCTCGGATATGGCCATAACGGTGCAGTGTCCGGCTACCTGTCCCAGATGCTGTTCGATCCCAACTCCGATGTCACGACCATTGTCTACTTCAATGTGTGGGATGTGCCTCACCTCAACCCTGATCAGTTCGCCTTGAACGTTAAGATCGCCCAGGATGCGAAGGCGGCCCTGGGATATTGACGATGTCGTAAGAGTGGGAGCTCGATATAGGTAATAATAATCACCGGCCATCAGAAAGTGTAGTTGCTGGCAGTGCGGTACGGGGAAGAAATGAGCAGCCAAAAAGGTTATTGCAATTGCCAGATTTCGAAATGGTATTCAGTGATGATAAAAAATATTGACTTGATATTCCTTTTCAATCGCAATTTATCCTGGAAGCACAATAGAACTTGACAATTGTCACGTGACGCGTTATCATAAACACATGATAAAGACCTTTTCTGATAAACATACAAAGGATCTTTTTGAAACGGGGAAATCGAGAAGGTTTAAACCGGATCTTCTCAGAAGAGCTATACGCAGACTCGAATATATTGACCTGGCAACGTGCATTGAAGATCTTAAAACACCACCGAGTAACCGCCTTCACTATTTGAAGGACGACAGAAGCGGACAACATGCAATATCGATCAACGACCAATGGCGCATATGCTTCCGATTCGTTGACGGCGATGCATATGATGTCGAAATAACCGATTACCATTAATGAGGCTTACTATGAGTTCAGCAAATAGAATAAATCGCAAGATGCGACCAACCCACCCGGGGGAAATGCTTCGCGAGGATTTTATGCCCGATTATGGGTTAACTGTGTCCGGACTTGCCGGAGCGCTTGGGACATCACGTCAGACAATGAATGAATTGTTGCGAGAACACAGGTCACTGACACCCTTAATGGCATTGCGTCTAAGCAGGTTATTTGGAAACTCCCCGGAATTTTGGCTAAACGCACAAAGAGCTGTTGACCTGTGGGATGCTCAGAACAGTCACCGTGATGAAATAAAACGCATCCAGCCGCTGAAAGCAGCATAGGATACTGCGGTGATTTGGCTATTTGAAATATTATGAGGCAACTTTTCTTTATTGAAGCCTTCCTGTCATCAGTAAAACGCCAACCTTGAAGAAAATGCAGGATTTCAATCCGTTTATCAATAAGTGAATACATCGTAAAAAGAGGCGTGCCGGAAAGGTCTGCCCGAAAAGCGCTTAAAAATGACTACCTGACGGGCAAGCCGTCCAGAAAGAGAGCCGATGGCGCCAGAAGGACCGCCGCCAATCCACATACCCCGCCCAACCGCATCACCGTCCCCCGTCTTTCGATGAATAGTATTTCTTGACAGGCAAAAATACCTCCTCTATATTCCGAGCCGTCAAAAGCAATATCTTGTCAATGATAGCAGCGGGGGTGGCGGGGACACTACAACACCAACACCGAAACCGACTCCAACTGCGACACCTTGCAGCAATTCAGACGGAAGATGGACCGGCACGTTTTCAGGAACAGTATGTGGAGGTTCAGATAACGGCACTTGGGTCATGACTTGCTCAAGATGTTCCTGTCTTGGTTCCTGGACCAGTTATAGTCGTTCCCCGCAACTTGCACTATTTCAGACAACGGTATATCTTGTGTTGTGAATGCTTTTGGCTGCACAGGCAATCCATGCCAACTAAATGCACCAGGGACTATCAGTGGCAATAGCATTAACGGTTCGTATGGCGGTGGTAGCTGTGGTAGTGCGGCTACCGGAAATTGGACGGGTGCCAAGCAATAATTGTTATTACTGGTGCGCGTAGGTCCATTTTGAAGTCTTTGTCAGGGTCTATAATCAGCGGTTTGGACGTCAGTACGAGTTCTACCGTCCCTATCTTCAGTAAGTCATTTACCGGTATCTTGATTGCGGCTATCTGCACAACGGCTTTTATACGCTATAAAATCAACGACATTGGTTGAGATGGTGCACGATTTTTTTATTGTGACGGCGTATTTATAGAACAGGTCATGGCCTAGTCGCGGACGGCGATGGGGATGAACTTCGGCCTTTATGAGAACGGATATGTAACGTCGATAGGGGGTTATCAATGGAAGGGACTATGAATCAGTTGGCAAACCTCGTTTACATGGAGGACTCTGGCGATGTTTTCGGGGAACTGAAAAAAATCGCCCTGCTGATGGAGTCGGACAATGACTTCCTTCCCTGCGAACAGGCATACGGCGATGTCGTCCGGCTCTTCGACGGGAGCTACTCCGGCTACCGCGGGTCCAATACCTCCTACCACGATCTGGCGCATTCCATGCATGTGTCGCTGGCGCTGGTGAGGCTGATTCATGGCGCTTTCGTGGAAGGTGTGCGCTTCACCCGAGAGGAGTTGAATCTCGCTATCATCAGCGCTCTCATGCACGATACGGGTTATATTCAAAAGATGGACGATCAGGATGGTACCGGAGCAAAATATACCGTGACTCATATCAGCCGCAGCATTGAATTTGTGGAAAAGCACTTCAGGGATGATCCGGAATTCAAAGGAAAAATGCCGTTCTTCCGGGACATCCTCAACTGTACGGGTCTGTATACGAAGGTCGGCGAAATCGTTTTCCCGACGCGCGCCATCGAACTTCTGGGGAAGATGCTGGGTTCGGCCGACCTTCTCGGGCAGATGTCGGACCGGTATTATCTCGAAAAGCTGCCTGAACTTTATGATGAATTCGTCGAGGCGGGTATCAGGAACTTTGCCAACCAACTGGACCTTCTTGAAAAAACATTTGGATTCTACGATATGACGAAACAGAGGCTTTCCTGTGAACTGGGGGATGTCTATGAATATGCCCGGGCTCATTTCCGCCATCGCTGGGATATAGACGAGAATCTCTACATTACGGCGATCGAGAGAAATATGGGCTACCTGGAAGCCGTTCTCACGCATCATAAGGAGGACTATAAACATTATCTGAAACGGACTGTTCCAAGGAAAAAGCAGGTTATCGAATAGGTTATTCTTTTGCGATTTGCTGCCCCTTCCGGATAATCTTGTCTGTAGCGGCGCCATTAACCCGACGAGGGTATGGCGGCTTCGGGGGATAAGGGAATAGCATCTCTGCTGGTGCCGTCCCCTGTCCTCGCCTGGCTTCATGTAGAATGAATCATGATTACAGTCCATCAGAGCTTGAAGATCAAATCCTCATATTTGTGGATTATTACAACCACGATCGGTATCACGAGGCATTGAAGAATGTTACTCCAGCGGATATGTATCATGGACGTGACCTTGAAGTCCTGGAACGACGTTGGCAGATTAAACAGAAAACGATGCTTTTACGAAGGAAGCAGAAGCGTACTTTCAGCCTTGCTGAAAAGGCAGGAAAGGTTTATATGAGCCCTGAATCTCTCTCTTAGTTTTTGATCGAATCTGTCCAAAACCATTTGAAGACGTACACACTTCATATTCTTTCCTTTGATAATTCTTTCATAAAAATATTCATTCATCCATTGAAACAATGCAGACAGTTTGATAACGTACCGGCAATTTTCTGGGTGGATTTGCCTACGGATCTGCTGAAGGTCAGGCGAAACGACAATTATAAAGGTGGAATGGAATGATAGATAAGGGACGTTCAAATTGCGGTCAACTCGGTCTTCCCGACGTGGGACGCGAAGTACATCTTGCCGGATGGGTGGATGCGCTGCGGGATCACGGAGATGTGCTGTTCATTCACTTAAGGGATAGAAGCGGTATTGTTCAGGCGCTCTTCAGACCGGATGGGTCATCCCCCGACGCGTATGCGCTGGCGGGCTCTCTGAAGAGTGAATACTGTGTCGCCGTCACGGGGGATGTCGTCAAGAGGATGCCGGGAACGGAAAACCCTTACCTCGAAACGGGGATGATTGAGGTCGTTGTAGAGATATGACAATCTTAAGCCAGTCCGATACCTTGCCCTTCCAGGTCTCTGAAAAGGCTATGGTGGCGGGAATCACGAAAAGCACCGGGATTGTTACCGAGGATTTGCGTCTCCAGTACCGCTACCTCGATCTCCGGCGGCCCTCCATGCAGGCCAATCTGATCAAGAGGCACAAGATCAACAGGAGCGTCCGTGATTTTCTCAATGAACGCGGTTTTATTGAGGTTGAGACCCCAATCCTGACAAAAAGCACTCCTGAGGGAGCGAGAGATTACCTGGTGCCGAGCCGGGTTCATCCCCGGAACTATTATGCCTTGCCCCAGTCTCCGCAGATGTTCAAGCAGCTTCTCATGGTGAGCGGCCTGGAAAAGTATTTCCAAATCGCCCGCTGTTTCCGGGATGAGGACTTGCGGCCCAACCGCCAGCCTGAATTTACCCAGCTTGATCTGGAGGCGTCCTTCATTGACGAGGAATTTCTCTATGAACTTATCGAGGAATTGGCGGTCAGGATGTTTGCCCACGGCGGGATAACCCTTCCCAGGCCTTTCCCCCGTATGACATACCGGGAAGCAATCGACACAACGGAGATCAGACAAGCCCGATACCCGTTGTGTCGATTGCTTCCGGTAGATCCGGGGGAAAGGCCGGGAAGACTATTCCGCCGAGGGCAAACATCCTGACCGTCAGTTCCTCGATAAGCTCATAGAGAAATTCCTCGTCAATAAAGGAGGCCTCCAGATCGAGCTGGGTAAATTCAGGCTGGCGGTTGGGCGCAAATCCTCATCCCGGAAACACCGGGCAATTTGAAAATAGTTCCAGACCGCTGACCATCAAAAGCTGTTTGAAAATCTGGGGAGACTGGGGCAAGAGCGTAATGATTCCGGGGATGAACCGGGCTCGGCACCAGTAGTCTCTCGCTCCTTCAGGGGTGCTTTTCGTCAGAATCGGGGTCTCCACCTCGATAAAACAGCGTTCATCGAGGAACCACGGACACACCTGTGATCTTGTGCCTCTTGATCAGATTGGCCTGCATGGAAGGCCGCCGGAGGTCAAGGTAACGGTACTGGAATTCAAATCCTCCATAACTTCCGGTGCTTTTCGTGATACCCGCGACCATAGCGAACCTGGAACGGCAAGATCTCGGACTGGCTGAGGATGCATATCTCCCGCGCCGACCTCAATCATCCCCGTTTTCCAAGATCGGCTTTCCGTTCCCGGCATCCTCTGAGGACTTCCCCCTGACGGCGACACAGTATTCGCTTTTCAGCGACCCCGCCAGGGCATAGGATGTGGGATGATCCATCCCGGTCTGAACAGCGCCTGGAACGATGCCGCTTATTCCCGTAGAATGGATGAACAGCACGTCTCCATGATCCCGCAGCGCATCCACCCAGCCGGAAAGAGTACTTCACATCCCACATCGGGAAGCCTCATTCCCCGCCATTTGAACGACCCCCATATCCATCATTCCGTTCCACCTTTATAATTGTCGTTTCGCCTGACCTTCAGCAGATCCGTCCGGCAAATCCACCCAGAAAATTGCCGGTACGTTATCAAACTGTCTGCATTGTTTCAATGGATGAATGAATATTTTTATGAAAGATTATCAAAGGAAAGAATATGAAGTGTGTACGTCTTCAAATGGTTTTGGACAGATTTCAACAAAAACTAAGAGAGAGTTTCAGGGCTCATATAAACCTTTCCTGCCTTTTCAGCAAGGCTGAAAGTACGCTTCTGCTTCCTTCGTAAAAGCATCGTTTTCTGTTAATCTGCTCAACGTCGTTCCAGGACTTCAAGGTCACGTCCATGATACGTATCCGCTGGAGTAACATTCTTCAATGCCTCGTCATACCGATCGTGGTTGTAATAATCCACAAATATGAGGATTTGATCTTCAAGCTCTGATGGACTGTAATCATGATTCATTCTACATGAAGCCAGGCGAGCAGAAACCTACAGCTAAGATGCTCTGCCTTATGACCCGAAGCCGCCGTCCCCTCGTCGGGTTAATGGCGCCGCTACAGACAAGATTATCCGGAAGGGGCAGCAAATCGCAAAAGAATAACCTATTCCATAACCTGCTTTTTCCTTGGAACAGTCCCAGTTTCAGATAATGTTTATAGTCCTCCTTATGATGCGTGAGAACAGCTTCCCAGGTAGCCAGGATTTCTCTCGATCGCCGTAATGTAGAGATTCTCGTCTATATCCCAGCGATGGCGGAAATGAGCCCGGGCATATTCATAGAGATCCCCAGTTCACAGGAAAGTCTCTGTTTTCATATCGTAGAATCCAAATGTTTTTTCAAGAGGTCCAGTTGGTTGGCAAAGTTCTTGATACCCGCCTCGACGAATTCATCATAAAGTTCAGGCAGCTTTTCGAGATAATACCGGTCCGACATCTGCCCGAAGGTCGGCCGAACCCAGCATCTTCCCCAGAAGTTCGATGGCACGCGTCGGGAAAACGATTTCGCCGACCTTCGTATACAGACCCGTACAGTTGGGGGATTGCCCGGAAGAACGGCATTTTTCCTTGATCATCCCTGAAGTGCTTTTCCACAAATTCAATGCTGCGGCTGATATGAGTCACGGTTTTCCTCCAGTACATCCTGGAAGTCGTCCATCTTTTGAATATAACCCGTATCGTGCATGAGAGCGCTGATGATAGCGAGAAATTCAACTCCTCTGGGTGAAGCGCACACCTTCCACGAAGCGCCATAGATCAGCCTCCCCAGCGCCAGCGACACATGCATGCGATGCGCCAGATGCATCATCCAGGACCGGACCGGGAGTAGGAGGAGTAGCGTCCGTCGAAGAGCCGGACGACATCACCATATGCCTGTTCAGCAGGGAAGGAAGTCATTGTCCGACTCCATCAGCAGGGCGATTTTTTTCGGTTCCCCGAAAACATCGCCAGAGTCCTCCAATAAATTCCCAACATCATAGTCCCTTCCATTGATAACCCCCTATCAACGTTACATATCCGTTCTCATAAAGGCCCAAAAGTTCATCCCCATCGCCGAGTATACGACTAGGCCATGACCTGTTCTAATAAATACGCCGTCACAATAAAAAAATCGTGCACCATCTCAAAACCAATGTCGTTGATTTTATAGCGTATAAAAGCCGTTGTGCAGATAGCCGCAATCAAGATACCGGTTGATGACTTACTGAAGATAGGGTAGCATCGACTAACATCCAAACCGCTGATTATAGACCCTGACAAAGACTTCAAAATGGAGCCCTACGCGCACCAGCTAATAACAATTATTGCTTGGCACCCGTCCAATTTCCGGTAGCCGCGCTACCACAGCTACCACCGCCGTCAACCGTTAATGCTATTGCCACTGATAGTCCCTGGTGCATTTAGTTGGCATGGATTGCCTGTGCAGCCAAAAGCATTCACAACACGAGATTGTGCCGATTTATCTGAAATAGTGCAAGTTGCGGGCACAACTATGAGACGGGGAAGAACCGAGACAGGAACATCTTGAGCAAGTCATGACCCAAGTTGCCGTTATCTGAACCTCCGCATCCTCCTGTTCCTGAAAACGTGCCAGTCCATCTTCCGTCTGATTGTTTCTAGGTGTCGCAGTTGGAATCGGTTTCGGTGTTGGTGTTGTAGTGTTACGGCCACCCCCGCTGTTACCATTACAAGATATTGTTTTTGACGGCTGGAGATAGAGGAGGGATTTTTGCGTGGCAAGAAATACGATTGATCGAAAGACGGGGACGGTGATGCGTTGGGCTGGGTATCATGATGGTGGTTTTTGGCGCGATGGGCTTTTTTTGGGCGGACTGGCCCGTCAGGTGGGCATTTTAAGCGTTTTCGGGCAGACCTTTTGCAGCACGGCCCTCTTAACGATGGATTGACTAATTGATAAACGAATTGAAAACCTGAGTTATTCAAGGTTGGCGTTTACTGATGAGAGGAAGAAATCAATAAAGAAAAGTTGTCTCATATTTTCAAATAGTCAATTCACCGCAGTATCCGATGTTGCTTGAGCGGCTGGATGCTTTTATTCCATCACGGTGACTGTTCTGAGCATCCCACAGGTCAACAGCTCTTGTGCGTTTAGCCAAAACCGGGGAGTTTCCAAATAACCTGCTTAGACGCAATGCCATTAGAGGTTGTCAGTGACCTGTGTTCTCGCAACGAGATTCATTCATTGTCTGACGTGATGTCCCGAGCGCTCCCGCAAGATCCGGACACAGTTAACCCATAATCAGGCATAAAATCCTCGCGAAGCATTTCCCCCGGGTGGGTTGGTCGCATCTTGCGATTTATTCTATTTGCTTAAACTCATAGTAAGCCTCATTAATGGTAATGGGTTGTTCGACATCATATGCATCGCCGTCAACGAATCGGAAGCATATGCGCCATTGGTCGTTGATCGATCTGCGTGTTCTCGCTTCTGTCGTCCTTCAAATAGTGAAGGCGGTTGCTCCGGTAGTATTTGAAATCTTCAATGCACGTTGCCAGGTCTCTGTATTCGAGTCTGCGTATAGCTCTTCTAGAAGATCCGGTTTAAACCTTCTCGATTTCCCCGTTTCAAAAAGATCCTTTGTATGTTTATCAGAAAAGGTCTTTATCATGTGTTTATGATAACGCGTCACGTGACAATTGTAGAGTCTATTGTGCTTCCAGGATAAATTGCGGGGGGGGGGTAATATCAAGTCAATATTTTTTATCATCACTGAATACCATTTCGAAATCTGGCAATTGCAATAACTTTTTTGGGCTGCTCATTTCTTCCCCGTACCGCACTGCCAACAACTACAGCTTTTCTGATGGCCGGTGATTATTATTACCTATATCGAGCTCCCACTCTTACGAACATCGATTCAATATCCCAGGGCCACCTTCGCATCCTCGGCGATGTTTAACATTTCAAGGCGAACTGATCAGGTTGAGGTGAGGCACATCCCACACATTGAAGTAGACAATGGTCGTGACATAGAAGTAGGAGATAGAACAGCATCTGGGACAGGTAGCCGGACACTGCACCGTTATGGCCATATCCGAGCCTGTCCACGTAAAAGATTCCCAGCCCGTACTTATTACTGCCGCTCTGCGGGGTTGCAGTCTTCATCACCGCCACGGAAAGCGGCATTCAAGCCCTGGCCTCCGCCCTCATACCAGGCGGCTCACCCACCTCGCAAGGTCGGCCGGCGTCGAGATGATGTTGCCCGAGCCCACACTGGGCGACTGGTTGGCCAGTGTGGCATCCGTCATCGCACTCCGATCATAAACGTAGCCCGGGGTGAAGGGGGCGCGGATCACCTGGTCCTCGTCCCGAGCGTCGGGATCATGTACGTCAGATGAGAGCCCATTCGGTGTTATTAAATTGTTCATAACGAGATTGGTCATAGGACATGCCCGAGACCCGCTCAATGATCGTACTGAGCATCGAATACCCAGCATTGGAGTAATGGTAACGTCCGCTGGCTTGGGGCAAAGTAGGATATCTGGCAGGCGGCGATGACGCCGATGAGCTCTTCGGCCGAGCAGAAACTTGGTGGTTAGGGTCAGTCGCACAAACACTGGAGATGTAGCTCTGCCCGGCGTACCGGGCAGGTGCAGGTCGAGGGGACTTCCTGGTCTTCGAAATGTCGAAATCCTCTCGGCGGTATGGGAGAGAGAGGTTTGCTGATCGTGATGCTCGCCTTGTTGGGGAGATTGTATGCAGCGTGTAGCGCGGTATGGCGTCGGGGATTCCCTTAACCGGGGATATTTGAAGTTATGAAATCATCGATGTTGAGACGTTCCCAGCTGGTCGAGGAGCATGATGGCGGCAGCCGTGAAAAGTCTTGGTGTTGCTGCCAGCACGGAAACGGGTATCTCTGATTGACGCCCGCAGGCATACCGGAGGAGGCAAAGTGGCTTCCGGAAGGACTTTCGACATGGACAGCCACCCCGCCCTCCGGAAGGGCATGGGTCGGTTTGTACTGCATCCAGTTTGTATCGACGGAGGTCTGGGAGCCTTTTCGGCGTTCGTTGGGATATCGTTATTCCCGGAACAACCCGCCACAAAGGGCGACGATGAAGGCGATTACCATAATCTCTAAGATCTTTGCGGAGCGATTCAACATTAACCCTCCTTTCACATGCACATAACTTTGCATCCAGAGCTATTGGGAACCCTTTAAGAGGATGAAATAAGCTCTATTTATCACGAAGCGGTAGGACAGGGCAAACACAATTCCTCTTTGGTACCTTAAGGCATAATTACGGATCGTAATGTTCAAGAAATGCGTATGAGGCAGAAATACCTGCTACAGGAAGTCATAAATAACCTCAGTAGTCAAGAAAAGTTGTCTGTCAGCATGTGCACATTTCAGCCCGCATTCAATAGTTTGGCCCGACCACTTCATCTCTCGCATTTTGCATTTAATTCAGTGACATCATGGGCAAAGATATCTCTCAAAATTATTGAAACATGCCGGCCTGATTCAATGACGGAAGTTTGATTAATGAATACGGAACAAAAGATCATCCTGTTTATCGCAGCCTCGGGTCCAGTGGATCCCGGATGCCTTCTCCCAGCAGGTTGTAGCCCAGGACCGTAATCAAAATCGCCAGACCGGGATAAAGGGACAGCCACCAGGCGATGTCGATGTTGTCCTTGCCGGCGGTGAGGATGTTGCCCCAGCTCGGCGTGGGGGGTTGAACCCCGATGCCCAGAAAGCTCAAGGCCGACTCTGTCAGGATGGCGCCGGCAACGCCCAGGGTCGCGGCGACGAGGATGGATGCCATGGCATTGGGCAGGATGTGGATGAAAATGATCCGCAGATCACTGGCGCCGATCACGCGCGCCGCCAGGACAAAATCCCTTTCCTTGAGTGAAATGAAATCGGCGCGGACCAGGCGCGTGATGCCCATCCAGCCCGTGAGCCCGATGATGATCATGATATTCCAGATGGACGGCTCCAGAATGGCAATGACGGCAAGGATCAAAAAGAACGTGGGAAAGCAGAGCATCACATCCACGAAGCGCATGATGACGGCGTCCACCCACCGGCCGTAGTAGCCTGAAACGGCGCCGAGAATAGCGCCGAGGAGAATGGCGATGCCCGTGGCGACAAAACCGACCTTCAGGGAAATACGGGCGGCCCAGATCATGCGCGAGAGCACATCCCGTCCCAGTTGATCGGTTCCGAAAGGGTGGGCGGACGAAGGCGCTGCCAGTACCTGAGTGAGGTCAATCGTGCTGGGGTCATAGGGCGCAATCCAGGGCGCGAGCAGCGAGACGGCAAACAGCAGCAGCACCACCAGGCTTCCGCCACGGACATCTTGTTTTTCAGAAATCTTTCCCAGAAATCGGATTCCATGGTTACGACACCCTGATGCGCGGATCGGCGACGGCATAGGAGGCGTCGGTGATCAGGTTACCCAGCAGCGTCAGCACGGCGCCGATAAACAGGATGCCCATCACGACCGGGTAGTCGCGCGCCATGACGGACATGTAAAAGAGCTGCCCCATGCCGGGAATGGCGAAGATGGTTTCGAAAATCACGCTGCCGCCGATGAGCCCCGGGATCGAAAGCCCCAGGATCGTGATCCGGCAGCGACGATACTCAGGGCGTGCTTGTAGATCACCGATCCGTTCGCTCAGACCCTTCGCCCGGGCCGTCATGATATAGTCCTGCCGGATGACCTCCAACATGTTTGCACGCATGTACCGGGAGAGGCCGGCGAGCCCGCCGAAGGCCGAGAGCAAGACCGGCAGAATCAGATTGTTTGATCAGATCCCAGAATGCCGCCCCGGCAGGCAGGTACTCGTAATTTAACGACCGGATGCCGGATACGGGCAGCCATCCGAGTTGCACGCCGAAGAGAATCATGAGCAGCAGCGCCAGCCAGAACGTGGGCATGGCGAAGCCGATGAAGACAAGGACGCTCGTTAATTTATCGAAAAGCGAATTCTGGTGGACGGCCGACAGGACGCCGATCGGAATGGCGATCGCCAGAATCAGGATCAGCGAGAGGACATTCAGCAGGATCGTGATCGGCAGCCGCTCCAGGATCTTGTCCGCCACGGGCCGGTGATCCGTGGAAAAGGACTGGCCGAGATCCAGAACCGCCAGTTTTTTTACCCAGATCCAGTACTCGTGATAAAGCGGTTGTCCAGGTCGTACATGGCCCGAAGACGTTCCTGCGCCTCGGCGGATGCCCGCGGATTCATCTGGGTCTGAAGATCGGTGGGAGATCCCGGGGCCAGATGCATGACCGCAAAGCAGATGATCGTGATTCCGACCAGCATCGGCGCCATAAAGATCAGTCTTTTAGCGATGTATCGCAGCATTTCCGGGGCGCCTCACCTCTTGTCAGCAGTTTCATGGTTTGAATATTTTTCAGACTTCGCCGCAGATCTTCTTCCGAGTGGGCTTCAAGCGTGATGATCGGCCGTCGCCGAAGTTCTTCAGTTTTCCAGGAGGTCGCCAAAGGGGAGTGCGCTCTCCCGGCGGCAGATGCTCGTCGGTGATCCCGTGATTGTCATGCAGATGAAGCTGGCCGGTCACGGAACCCAACTGGCTGATCCAGTCTTCGAGGGGCGCTTTGGCGAAGACGTTGAAATGGCCGGTGTCAAAGCAGAAACAGAGATGAGGGGAACGCAGGGAAGAAAGCAGTTCCTTCAGAAGAAAGGGATTCGTTTCATAGACATTTTCCAGGGCGATGAGGGGATCCATTTCCTCGGCGAGCTTCAGGAAAGGCCGCCAGGTCGCGATGCTGTTTTCGAGCCACTGATCCTCCGTGGAGACGTAGTAACGTTCGTCAAAGGAGGGATGACAGACGATCGAACGGGCGGAAAGCGGGCGCCAGATCAAAGACCTGCCGAGGCGGTCCGCGGTCGCCCGGCGGATTTTCGGATCCAGCGCGCCGGGCCGCAGATCCATAAAGGGGGCGTGGATCGTCGTCGTCAGCCCGGCAGCGAGCAGCGTATCGGCGACTTTCCGGTAATCGTCAGGGCGAAACCGGTCGAGTGTTTCATGGTTGAAGCTGATTTCCGGATTGATACGCTCCTTGAGGACCATCGGCAATACCGGTCCCGGAGCATGTGAAAGGGCATATGGATCTGTATTTTTTTCAGGATATCCTGCATGATGACCACACCCGTCTCGAGTGGCGTTTTGTGTACCACAGGGGTCGCTTTTTAACAACCGGCAAATGAGACCGGCAGTATTTGATTTGGGCGCCATTGATGCGAAAGCGCTTAAGCCGGATACAATGGAATTTCATTGACAACGTTGAATCATTCTGTTACTGAAAACAACAAGTTAATAACAACGAACTTGTAAAAAAATCTCAAAATGAACCGAAGGCGCCAATGATAAGCAGTGCGTATCGGACAAGATTGAAGCGTTGCCCATCATGATCAGGAGGTGTGATTGATTCAGGATGACATAGAAACCCGTGAGCGGGTGCTGTTGTGCGTCAATGCCCTGCTGCAGAAAAAGGCCAGGGATCTGACGCTCTTGAAGGTAAAGGAGGTCTGTTCATTTTCGGATTATTTCGTGATATGCAGCGGGGGGTCCGACCGGCAGGTTCAGGCGCTTGCCGATGCCATCCGGGAAGATATGAAAAAAGCAGGCATCCTTCCCCTGGGGATCGAGGGGGAGAAAATCGGCAAATGGGTGTTGCTGGATTATGCCGACGTGATCGTTCACATCTTTTATGAACCGGTCCGCGAATTTTACAACCTCGAACAGCTCTGGCCCGATGTTCCCAGGATGGATGTGGATGTGAACCAGTCGGAACTGGCGTCACTCAATCCGGGAATGTAGTCTTGAAGCGCTTTATACTGGGTCTGGGTGATCTCATTTTTCCGCCGCGTTGCATGGCCTGTGGCATTCTACTCACCGGGCCGCCGGATGCATCGTTCTGCGGAGCCTGTTTTTCCGGTCTCCGGTTTGTCGCCCCGCCCCTTTGCGCCTGTTGCGGCATTCCAATAGCAGGGGCCGGCGCCGATCACCTGTGCGGGGATTGTCTGGTTGCCCGGCCGCCCTATGCCATGGCCCGGTCTGTCGCCCGATATGAATCCGTCCTGCATGACGTCATCCATGTCTTCAAATACAAAGGCAAAATCACGACCGGCGAAGTCCTCGGAAAAATGATGGCCGATTATGTTTATCCGGGTTTTTCTATCGCCGATTATTCGCTGATCGTCCCTGTTCCACTGCATCCGAAACGCTTGCGGGAGCGAGGATTCAACCAGGCCGTCATCCTGGCGCGGCAGATATCAAGGCGGTTTTCCATCCCCCTGGATTTTCTGACCCTCAAGCGCCGCGTGTTCACGGAACCGCAGGTGAGCCTGGGTAAAGAGCTGCGGACGGCGAATGTCCGGGGCGCCTTTGCCGTGAAAGACGGGAAAAAGGTAGAGGGACAGAGGATAATCCTGGTTGATGATGTCTATACGACGGGAAGCACCGTCAAGGAATGCGCCGGGGCGCTTATGAAGCACGGGGCCGCGGAAGTGGCCGTTCTGACGCTGGCCAGGGCCGTTTGAACATACAACTCTGGGCGGGA
>CAVPSX010000002.1:0-177795 GCA_963708515.1 uncultured delta proteobacterium
GCGGGCGGCGAGCGTCCATCTGACCCGATTCCCGGAGGTCAATGAAGCTTTCCTGAATCCTGATTTGTCAGAACGCTGGAAGACCCTCATTGCCGTCAAGGGAGAAATTTCCAAGGCGATTGAAATCGCGAGAAAAAACAAGGTGGTGGGACATCCCCTGGATGCCGCCGTCGCCGTCTGTCCGCCGGAAAAACTCCGGCCTCTTCTGGAAACGCACATCGAGTATCTCCGGGCTCTGCTGATCGTTTCACAGGTCAGGCTTGTACAGAAAGATCAGATTCAGGAAGCCTGGCAGAGCGCCGAGTTTGAGGGTCTGACCGTCGGCGTCTCCAAAGCTAGTGGCCGGAAGTGCAACCGCTGCTGGATCTACAATGAGAATGTCGGGATGAATCCGGAACATCCGACGATATGTGAAAGGTGCCTAAAAAATCTTGAATAAAAAGTACCTCCTGCTTGGTGTGACGACCGGCCTGATACTCCTTCTGGATCAGATCACCAAGTTTTATGTCGATTCGTCAATGCGGCTGCATGAATCCATTCCTGTCATTCAGGGATTTTTCAACATCACCTATGTCCGCAATCCCGGGGCGGCTTTCGGCTTTCTGGCCGATGCCTCGCCGCTGTTCCGTTCCATCTTTTTCGTGGCCGTTACGGTCCTGGCGATCATTCTGGTCGTGCATTATATCTGGAAAAGCAGGGCCGAGGAGCCGTTTCTGACGTTTGCTCTCGCGCTGATTCTTGCGGGCGCCGTCGGCAATCTGATCGACCGGGTCCGCTTAGGGGAAGTGATTGATTTTCTGGATGTTTACATCGGCTCCTATCACTGGCCGGCCTTCAATGTGGCCGACTCGGCCATTTCCGTGGGCGCAGTCATCCTGTTTATCGAGCTCACGAGACGCGGCAGCGAAAAGCAGGCAGACTCCAAGGGATCATAGCTATGAATATTCCGGTACGTCTCCGAAGCCTTATAGACAGACTGCTCTCACCTGCGCGGATTTTCATTTTCAGTTTTGCCGTGGTGATTCTGGCCGGGGCGTTCCTGCTATGGCTGCCCTTTTCCGCCGGCCGGGGACAACTCACTTTTGTGGATGCCCTGTTCACGTCGGCCTCGGCGGTGTGCGTCACCGGTCTCGCCACAATCGACATCGGCAAGGATCTCTCTTTGACCGGCCAGCTCATCAGCCTTTTTCTGTTTCAGATCGGCGGTCTGGGCATTGTCACCTTTTCCGTCGTGTTCTTCGGGATAATGGGCCGCGGCGTTTCCTTCAAAGAACGGGAAATCGTGCAATCAACATTCCTGCATACACCGCGGCGGGACTTTCTGGCCATCATGAAGTGGGTCCTTCTGTTTACGTTTTTCATCGAAGGCCTGGGGACGCTGCTGCTCTTTATCCGGTTCTCCCAGGATTTCCCCTGGGCGCACGCCTTTTACCAGGGCATCTACCACGCCGTCTCCGCCTTCAACAACTGCGGTTACTCCCTCTTTACCGACAGCTTCATGCGCTACCGGGGTGACTGGGCCGTCAACCTGATTATCATGACACTCATCCTGCTCGGGGGGATCGGCTTCATCGTCCAGTATGAGATTCTGGCCCTGCTGCGGGGCAGGATCAAGAAAATCTCCCTCCATGCCAGGATTGTCCTCATCATGACGGCGTCTCTGGTCATCGTCGGCGCCGCCGCTTTCTACCTGTTCGAAATGAATGCCATGCTCCGGGATGCGACCGTCGAAGCATCGCTGCTGTCTTCCTTCTTCCAGTCCGTCACGGCCCGGACGGCCGGTTTCAATACGGTGGATGTGAGCCGGCTCACCAATGCCACGATTCTGGTTCTGATGGTTCTGATGTTTATCGGGGCATCGCCGGGTTCAACTGGAGGCGGCATCAAGACGACCAGTTTCGCACTCCTCATGGTCATGATCTGGAATCGGATCAAGGGTCAGGACGAAGTCAACCTGTTCAACCGGACCATCCCGAAGGAAATCCTCGGCAGGACCATTGCCATCGTTTTCGCATCTGCCTTTTCCGTGTGCCTGATCACATCGATTCTGTTATTTTTTGGCAGCCATGCCGAGGCGCCGCTCCAGAGCCGTCATTTCCTGGTCGAATACCTTTTTGAAACCATATCGGCATTTGGAACCGTGGGCCTGTCCATGGGCATTACGGCAAACCTCAATGATATGCAGAAACTCACTGTTATCCTTATGATGTTTGCCGGGCGCATCGGTCCCCTGACGCTGGCTTTTGCCTGGAGTGCGCCGAAGCGGGGACTTACCTACGCTGAAGAGCAGGTCATGGTGGGTTGATAAAAAAAGGAGTCAAAAATGAAACGGGTCATCATCATCGGTTTGGGGATATTCGGTATCAATCTCGTCAGTGCGCTTTACGAGGGCGGCTTCGAGGTTATCGCTATTGATAAAAACAAGGACGCCGTCCAGAAGGTTAAGGATTGTTCCACCAAAGCCATAGTCGCAGACGGAATCGACAAGGAGGTCATGGAGATGATCGGGGTTCAGCAGGATGATGTGGCGATCATCTCCTTCGGCGAGGATCTGGCCGCCAGCACCCTGATCACGCTCCACTTGAAACAACTGAATGTCAGGAACATCATTGTCAAGGCGCCCAATGAGGAACACAAGCTGATTCTGGAGAAGGTCGGGGCGACGGAGGTCATCATTCCGGAAAAGGAAATGGCCCGCAAGGTGGCCAAAAGCCTGATTTCACCCAATGTGCTGGATTATCTGCCCCTGTCAGACGACTACATGATTTCCGAACTGGCGCCGCCGAACAGCTTTCTGGGAAAGACGATTGCGGAGCTCCAGTTGCGCGGGAAATATCATATCGAAGTCATCGCGATCCGGGATGTCGTATCCGACCGGGTACACATGGTTCCCCCGGCCGATTTCGTGATCAAGGACGGCGAGGTTCTCGTCGTGGTGGGCAAGGAAAAGGACATCCAGAAAATAAATTGACCCGCTACCTGAGGATAATCGTGGCATCCACCGCGACAGCCCCCGCTGCACCGACAATCAGCGGGTTAACGTCGATTTCCTGAATTCGTGGATGGGCGAGGCCGACGTTTCCGAGGGCTGTGATGATCCGGGCAAGTTCATCCCGATTCACCGGCGGGCTGCCGCGAAACCCGTCCAGCAGCTTTCTGCCCCGGATACGGTCGATGAGATCCAGCGCCTCCTGGAGACTCAGCGGGGCCATGGCGAAGACCGCGTCCTGGGTAACCTCAGCCATGATTCCGCCCAGACCGATCATGACACAGGGACCGAACTGGGGGTCGCGCAACAACCCCAGGATCAGCTCGACATCGCCCCTCACGTGCTTCTGGATAAGCACCCTGCCACGGCCGCCCATCTTCCTTGTGAGTGTTTTGAAGGTTCTCGTTGCCGTCGATTTGTTGCGGATATCGAGATAGACCAGCCCCAGCTCTGTTTTATGGACGACGCCTTCCTGCAACCCCTTCATGACGACGGGATAGCCGATCCTCGCCGCTGCCTGCCGGCATTCATCGACATCGGCGGCAATGGCCTCGTCCACCGTGGGGATATCGCAAGTCTTCAGAATCTGCTTGGACATGAATTCATTCAGCGGTCCTGACGCATTATCCAGGACACGCTTTATGTCAGGGGGTAACGATGATGGTTTTCCGGTTTCTTCTGCAGTGATGACTGTTGGGAGAGGTTCTTTCCGATTCATGACCGTCCGGAGGCATTCCACGGCGCGGTAAAGTTCCTGGAAGACCGGAATCCCGTGTTCGCGGGCCGCCATCTGAAACGCATAGGCCTCATCCCGCCTGCCCAGAAGCCAGATGAAGACAGGTTTTCCGGCAGCCCGGGACTGCCGGGCCAGATCCGGTAGATTGATCCTGATCCGGAAGTTTCCGACGAAGACATGCAGCAGTACGGCATCCACCGCCGGGTCGGCCAGTACGGCCTTCATGGCTTCGCCGTAAATATCGACCCCGGTCTCGGCGTTTTTTTCCATGGCCGGCCACAGATCCACGGGGTTGGCCACGGGCATCCATTCGGGAAAGACTGCCTGAAGGCTTTTTTTCGTGTCGTCGGCAAAATCGGCCACAGCGAGTCCCATCTCTTCGAGAAAGTCTGAAGAAACAATGCCTGCACCGCCGCTGAAAGTAAGAATGGCAACGCCAGCTCTTGTGTCAGCGGCTCTCGGGATAACCATGGCCAGAGACCGGCAGAGGTCCATCATCTGTTTGAAATCATGGGCTTCGATCACCCCGACTTGCGCGAGGGATCCGGAGATAATGCGCCGGTTGCCGGCAAGGCTCGCAGTGTGGCTCATGGCCGCCTGGGCGCCTTTGAGGCTTTTCCCGCCCTTGAGGACCACAATCGGTTTGGCGCTGCCGCGGCAAATATCCGCGAAGCGCCGGCCGTGCACGATCGTCTCCAGATAGAGTCCGATGACGGCGGTGTCGGGATCGTCCAGCAGCCAGGGCAAAAGATCACATTCATCGACGTCCACTTTATTTCCCACCGAGCAGACCTTGCTGATCCCCATGATGCCATGCGTCATGATATCGACCAGGAAACCGGCGGAGAGCATGCCGCTCTGCACGACCAGGGAAACATTGCCCGGAACCAAGCCCGCCTCGAGGGTCCTGGGATCCATGAAGGAGAAGACGCGGCTGTGGACTGCATCCACGAGGCCCATGCAGTTCGGTCCCCACAAACGGATTCCGGACGCCCTTGCCCTGTCGAGAATCCGCTCCTGCAGACGGCGTCCATCGGGACCTGTCTCGGCAAAGCCGCCGGATTCGATGATGACGCCGGAGACGCCCTTGCGGATGCAGTCTTCAATGACGTCCGGCGTCGCCTGCGCCGGCACGAAAGCAATGGCCAGATCGACCGGTCCGTCAACAGCGCTGACGGACGGGAAGGCGGGCAGACCTTCGATCGTGTCATAACGGGGGTTGATGGGATAGATTCTTCCCTGATAACCGGCGATCAGGTTCTTCACGATGGAGCAGCCCCCCTTGAAAGGGTTGGGCGTCGCACCCACCACGGCGATCGTTTTCGGATTGAAAAAGAAATCCATATATACTCCTTATCGCTCTGCCATCACAACTTAAACGTAATGGCCATAGGGCAGGACGTTAAAACAGTATTTTACAGCTTCGTACGCCTCATTTCCCGTCTTTTTTCCAGGGGGTCCTATTTCATCAAGCTGGGCAGGAACGTCGCAATCTGAGGAAAGAGGATCAGCAGGATCGCCGTAATCAGCAGGGCCATGAGCAGGTGAGTCGCGCCTTTGAAAATGACATGGAGAGGGACGTCGCGCGCCACGCCGGCGACGACATAGACATTGATGCCCACGGGCGGCGTGATGACGCCCATTCCCGTGACCAGAACGACAATGACGCCGAACCAGATGGGGTCATATCCGAGGGTAGTCACGACCGGGAAAAAGATGGGAATGGTGAGCATGATCATGGCCAGCGAATCCATCAGACAGCCCAGAACCAGATAGATCAGAATAATCAACCCGATGATCACAGGGGGAGGCAGGGCAAGCCCTGCCACCCAGGTGCCCGCGTTGGCTGGAATTCCCGTAACGGCCAGAAAATGTCCGAAAACAGTGGCGCCGGCGACGATCACCATGATCATGCAGGAAATCCTTGTCGTTTCGTCCAATGCCCTGATCATGCTCCGCCACGAAAGATTACGGCCGATCAGCGCAATGAGGAGCGTTCCGAAAGCGCCGATGGCTGCCGCCTCTGTCGGGGTAAAAAACCCGACAAACAGCCCTCCCATGACCATGACGAACAGGATAAAGGTTTCGATGACCCCCGTAAGGGATGCAATTTTTTCTTTCCAGGTGGCTTTCGGCGCTTTTTCGCAGATATCCGGACGCAGGTGCGTCCAGATGACAATCGTCAAAATAAAAAGCAGGGTCAGGAGGATGCCGGGCAGGATGCCGGCCATAAAGAGTTTGCCGACGGACTGCTCGGTCATGATGCCGTAGATGATAAAAATCGTGCTGGGCGGAATCAAAATGCCCAGACCGCCCCCGGCCGCGACGACACCCGTGGCCAGTGCGGGGTCGTAATTATATTTCTTCATCTGCGGCAGCGCGACCGAGGCCATGGTGGCCGCCGTGGCGGTCGTGGAGCCGCAAATGGCGGAGAAACCGGCGCAGGCCCCGATGGTGGCGATGGCCAGGCCGCCGGGGAAGTGTCCCAGAAACTTGTGGGCGGTGTTGAAGAGCCGGCCGCTTATCCCGGAGTGGTGGGCCACCTGTCCCATGAAAACGAAGAGCGGGATGACGGTCAGATTGTAGGAGCTGAACATGGAGAAAAAATCGCGGGCGATCAGGTTCAGGGAGGCGTCCCAGGAGACCAGGAGTCCGAAACCTGCAAACCCCACGATGGCCATGACAAACCCCACCGGGATTTTCAGGAACATGAGCAAGACGAGAACAAAAAAGCTTGTTAAACCCATCATGGTTGGCGTCATGCTTCCAGTCCCCTTCTCAAGGATCTGATGAAATCGATGAGCAGAACCAGCGCCAGCATACCGGAACCGAGGGCTATGCCATAGACAAAGGGATAAATGGGCATCTGGAGCGTCAAAGACACTTCCCCGCTATGGCGCAGGTCCGTACCGTAAGCGAGGCTCTGCCAGGCCATGAGGCCGAAGAGGGCGGCGCCGGTCAGATTGCCGGCCGCTTCAACGAAGCATTGTGCCCGTGGAGGCAGTTTGTCAAAAATCAGTTCGACCGCCACGTGTCCCCGCTGAATGGAGGTGTAAGCCAGGGCGAAAGAGATGATGACAGTACCCAGGAAACCCACCATTTCATAGGTGCCGGGGATGGGGGCGCCGAAGAGCCGCAGGGCCACATCGGCGCAGGACAGCAACATCATAACGACGACGGCCAGGCAGGCGGCATAATTGAACCAGCGGCTCGTCACCGTGACGGCCCGTTCCAGTCGAACCATACTCGTTAATCCCTTCAGCAGAACCTTCTATTTGAGACCTTTGAAAAATGGCTTCGCCGCGGCTCAAAATCTTTGATTCACCGCTTGCGAACCATTTTTCACCGGTTATGCAATCTCTCTATTTGTGCAATTTCCCATACTTCTTAATTAAACTTTCGACTTCCCTGACGGCGTCCTTTCCGGGCAGGCCCTTGGCGTCCGTTGTCTTGATGTAGTCCTGGATAATCGGGTCGACCGCTTTTTTCCAGCGGGCATTTTCCTCCTTGCTTAAGGGGATGATTTTATTTCCGAGGCTCAGTGTGTACTGGCGGCCTTCCAAATCCAATGTATCCCACGTTTGTCCGTGAACATCAATCCACTGACCGCTGACCGCTTCAAAAATCCCCTGGATATCTTTCGGCAAGGCATTCCATTTTTTGAGGTTCATGACCACGAACATGGCCGTTGTATAGCCGATACCGGACGAATCCGTCGTGAATTTGACAACTTCGGCCTGTTTCCACCCTTTCAGCGTTTCGATCGGGGTGAAGGTTCCATCCACGACCCCTCTTTGCAGGGCCTCATAGGTTCCCCCCTGCGGCATCGCCACGGGAACGCCACCCAGTGTTTCGACGATTTTTGCACTCAGACCGGTGGAGCGAATCTTCATGCCCTTCAAATCTCCCAAGGAATTCACAGGTTTGAGGGTATGCAGAAGTCCCGGTCCGTGGGCATGAATATACAGAACCTTGACGCCGTCAAGTTCTTTGGGCTTGTATTTCTTGTATAAATCGTTTGCAACACGGGTTGCTGTACGCCCGTTGGGATAACCCATCGGAAGGTCCAGCGCTTCCATGACGGGGAAGCGTCCCCGGGTATAGGCAAAAACGGACATGCCGAGATCGGAGATTCCCTTGACGACGCCGTCATAGGTCTGATCCGCCGGGGTGAGCGTCCCGCCTGAAAACACGTTGATCTTGACCCGGCCGTCGGTCCGCTTTTCGATCTCCTTGGCCCAGTCGGCGGCAGCTTTGCTCTGCCCATGGGTCGGCGGGAAAAATACGCTGTAGGTCAGGGTGGTGGTTGATGCTTCCAAAACTTTCGACGAACCGGCGATGACGCATCCGGTTGCCACGAGAATGGCAATCCACATAAATATATTCTTTTTCATTTTGGTCTCCTTGATGTCATTGTTGTTCATGGGCTCTATAATGGATCCATGCGATTGCCTGTCTGCTTCCCTGCCGGCGAACAGACAGGCGACAATAGGCGTATTTGGATGAAAAAAAGTAATAAAGATCGTCGATGATGTAAAACATGGTCACGCCCTGCTGCATAGTATAATTAAAACTTTGGAGAAAAAGATAAAATCAGGAAGGCCTGCTTACCCATGGAGACATGGGCAGCAGGCATCAATACATATAGGAGGGATGATGGATGCCGGGACAGGGTGTCCGGACTTTCTGTTTGTTTACGCTCATTTTATTCGCGATCCTGTGTTCCACTGTTGATGTTAAGTAATTTATTTTTTTTTAACTGTCAAGTTAAATTTGATACTTCAATCGCTCTCATTTGTTTTGACATGCTCTTTCAGTCGTTCAAGCTCTTCCTTGTATTGTTCGGCTTTGGCCCTCACGATCTCCATTTCCTCTCTGGCCTGATCCAGTTTTGCGTTCTGCAGCCGCTGCTCTTCGCGCATCTTGTCCTGGATGTCGTCAAAGCCCACGTAAATAGCCAGGATACCGCCCAGAAGCATGGCCAGCGGCATGGCCCCCTTCAGGAGGATCAGAAAATCTTTCCACCAGGCAATCAGGCCGATCAGACCCAATACTGCCGATATGGCGCCCGCTATAAGCAATGACATGGTTTTCCTCCGAGATCCGATGTTAGGGCCTGTAGCGCAACAGTTACCCCGTTACACACTTAGGCCGAAGCCATGAATTTGTCTGTTCTTCTTCAAAAAAACCTTGAAAGGAAGGAGCCAGCCCGCCGTCCCGTTGATGCAGGCACCATTTATCATAATTGCAACAGAGGGGCAAGGTGAATGTATTCAACAGGGACAGCTCGGCCATAATACTGCGAAAGGCTTAATAAGAAATAATACTTGATAAATATGGATTCTTAAATTAGCATACACAGCCCGAAATAAGCGGTCAGTGAGGATAAAGGCTGATGTTTGATCCCGATTTTAACAAGGGGGGTGGGATTCTCCCGGCGATCGTCCAGGACGATGAAACGGGCGAGGTGTTGATGCTGGCTTATATGAACCGCGAGGCTTGGTTGAAGACACTGGAGACCGGCAAGGCGACGTTCTGGAGCCGGTCCCGCAACGCCCTGTGGTTGAAGGGGGAAACATCCGGCCATTTTCAGCTTGTTCGGGAAGTGCGGATGGACTGCGACGATGATACGATTTTGCTTAAGGTCCGCCAGCTGGGGGGGGCCGCCTGTCATACCGGATACCGGTCCTGTTTTTACCGAAAGCTGGTCAACGGAGTAGTTGAAAATACGGGTGTGAGAATTTTTAATCCGGAGGATGTCTATAAAAAATGAATAAGCTGAAGCTGGGGATTCCCAAAGGCAGCCTGGAGGACAACACCGTTGAGCTTTTTAAGAGAGCCGGATGGCGCATCACCTATGACAGCCGGAGTTATTTTCCGGATATTGATGACGAGGAGATTGCCTGCAGCCTGGTCCGCGCCCAGGAGATGTCGAGATATGTGCAAGATGGAACCCTGGATCTGGGTTTGACGGGAAGAGACTGGATCGTCGAAAATGACTCAACAGTCGTGACCGTGCAGGACCTCATCTATTCCAAGACCTCAACAAGAAAGGCGAGATGGGTGCTCGTTGTCCGTGAAGATTCGCCGATTGCGTCCCTTGAAGATATGCAGGGCAAGCGTATTTCCACGGAACTGGTTCGTTTTACCAAACGCTATTTCCAGGAACGGAATATTGACGTGCAAGTGGAGTTTTCCTGGGGGGCGACAGAGGCGAAAGTGGTGGAGGGCCTGGTGGACGCGATCGTGGAAGTTACGGAAACTGGTTCCACGATCAGAGCCAATAAACTCAGAATCGTTCATGAACTGATGCAGACAAATACACAACTCATCGCCAACCCGTCTGCCTGGGAGGATCCCTGGAAGAGACAAAAAATCGAGCAGATCCAGACGCTTCTGAATGGGGCACTCCAGGCGCTGGGAAAGGTGGGTTTGAAACTGAATGTGTCCAAGGAAAACCTTGGACGGGTTGTTCTTTTACTGCCGTCCTTGAAGGCGCCCACCATATCCAATTTATATTCGGAAGAGTGGTTTGCCGTAGAAACGATTGTCAGCGCCGGCATTGTCAGAGATTTGATTCCCCTGCTGCGGGAGGCAGGGGCGGAAGGGATTATTGAATATCCGCTGAACAAAGTCATTTGAAAAGGACGAATCCCATGAGCAGAATCTCGAAAATTCAAAGAAAAACAACTGAAACAGAGGTCTCCATCGAAATCAATCTGGATGGGTCCGGCAAAGCGGATATCAGTGACCTCCGTTCCGTTTCTGGATCACATGTTCCATCTTTTTGCAAAACACGGGTTTTTTCGATCTGTGCGTGCAGAGCCAGGGGGATACGTCCGTTGATGACCATCATCTTGTGGAAGATCTGGGGATTTGTTTAGGGGCTGCCGTCAAGCAGGCGCTGGGCGGGAAAGAGGGCATTGCCCGTTACGGTTCGGCACTGGTGCCCATGGATGAGACCCTCTGCTCTGTGGCAATCGACATCTCCGGTCGTCCCTATCTGATTTACTATGCGGCTGTCGGAGAAGCGAAAATCGGCGCCTTTGACCCGGCCCTGATGAAGGAGTTTTTTAAATCTTTTTCAGATCATAGCGGTGTGACCTTGCATATCAACGTGCATTATGGTAGTAATAACCATCACATCGTCGAAGCCATGTTCAAGGCCTTTGCCCGGGCGCTCAATAAAGCCGTGACCCTACAGGTCCGAATCGAGGGTGTTCTGTCAACCAAAGGGAGCCTATGACAATCGTGAAGTTGAAAATAAGCCCGAGATATTCTTTTTCCAGGGATTGCGGGAACATGGCAAATGTGCAAAAAATAATAATTCTGATAGGGTTATCGGTGATCATTCCGGGAATCATGGGATGTTACAAAGGGGAGGGTGTGGCCACAACGCTGCAACAGGACGGCAAGCTGATCTTTCAACGCGTCGCCATAACGCCCTTTCAGCAGACAACACCGGATCAACTGGATATTAATGCAGTCGATTGCAGCCGTTGCCGGTTTTTTACAAGGGTGGATGGCCCCCCCGATCGTCCGGAAGCAATTGTGGAACAGATCTTTATCGAGTGGCTCAAGACCAGTTATAACATGGATATCATCCCTCCGGACCGGGTGGCAGGGGTATATGAACGCTACATCGGGGCCTTCGATAAAGTCACGCCACTGGCCCTTATGAAGAAGGTGGGTGACGACCTCGATGCGGACGGGATCGTCTTCGGCTACATCTACCGTTTTAGCGAGCGTCAAGGCACGCCTTATGCTGCCGCAAAGCCCGCGTCGGTGGCTTTTGAAATCTACCTTTTCAGGGTCAGCGACAGCGCTCTGGTCTGGAAAGGCCATTTTGAAAAAACACAAACGTCCCTGATGGAAGATGTTCTTCAGGCTTCCGCCTTTCTGAAGGGCGGCGGACGGTGGATCACGGTAAGGGAATTGTCCGAAGAAGGAATGGACCAAGTCATGAAAAACTTTCCTGCCCAGTCTAAATAGTTCCATCCGGTTATCGCAGCATTGGAAGTTTTATCTTCGGAATTTCATGATGGGGGGATTCCGATTTTTTCTTTTGGAGCGCGTCGTGATTGTTATACCGGCGATTGACTTGAAGGACGGCAAGTGCGTAAGGCTGGCACAGGGCGATTTCCGGCGGGTCACCGTTTATTCGGAAGATCCCGTGGAAATTGCCGAGCGATGGCGGACACAGGGGGCTCAGCGGATTCATGTCGTCGATCTGGATGGATCCCTGGCAGGATCGCCCCGGAACAGGGCGGTGATTGTGGAGATAATCAAGGCAATACCCATACCGGTTGAGCTGGGCGGCGGTATCCGGGATATGAATACGGTTGAATATTACATCCGGCAAGGCGTACAGTGGGTCATCCTCGGAACGGCTGCGCTCAGGAACGAAACGTTTGTTAAGGACGCCTGCCGGCAATTCAGCGGGCGCATCATTATCGGGATTGATGCACGGGATGGCCGGGTTGCTGTTCAGGGCTGGACGGAAAAGACGTCCGAGACCGCCGCAGATATTGCCAGGCGCTATGAAAATCATGAACCGGCGGCTATCGTTTACACGGATATCCAGCGGGACGGCATGGAGTCCGGCGTCAATATCGAGGCGACCCGCATCCTCGCGGAAGCGGTTAATATTCCCATTATTGCCTCCGGAGGCGTGGCGGGCATGAGAGACATTGAACAGGTGCTGAAGCTCGAAACCGCAGGGGTCATGGGGGTCATTGTCGGCAAAGCCCTCTATACGGGAGGGCTGAGACTTGAGGCGGCGATCGACAGGACCAAGAAGTAAGGGACATTTTTCAGGGGGGTCCTATTATGGATGGCTGTGTTTTTTGCAGGATTGTGAGCGGTCAAATCCCAAGTTCCAAGGTCTATGAAACAGATCAGGTTCTGGCTTTTGATGATATTCATCCCATGGCGCCTGTGCATGTCATCGTGATTCCGAAGACGCATATTCCGACGCTGATGGATCTGACCGCTGAAGGGATGAGTGACTGCGGCGCGCTCATGCGCGCGGTCCAGGAGGTTGCAATCATCAAGAAAATGGATCAGACGGGCTTCCGGACGGTTATCAACTGTAAAGAGGAGGGGGGGCAGGTCATCTTTCATCTTCACCTCCATGTCCTCGGCGGTGAAAGGCTCAGGGACGAATTGAACTGATTTTTTCGGGAGATCTGTTGACAAATAGCCAAGGCAACCTATCATAGGTCAAGACTAACTGAGGAGATACCATGACATTTAAAATAAAAATTGATCAGGATATGTCCGTTGCGGCCAAGGCAAAGGATAAAATCACCCTATCCGCCCTGCGCCTGATCAAGACAGCCCTGCACAATCGGGAAATAGATCTGAAACGGGAAGTGAATGATTCGGAATTTCTGCAGATACTGTCCGGCATGGTGAAACAGCGTAAAGATTCAATCGAACAGTTTGCCAGGGGTGGGCGGGCGGATCTTGTTGAAAAGGAAGAGGCGGAACTCAAAATTATCCAGGCCTTCATGCCTCAGCAGTTGTCGGAAAAAGATGTCCTCGATGAGATCCGGAAGGCCATTGATGAAACAGGCGCCTTGAGTATCAAGGACATGGGAAGGGTCATGAAGGTTCTGATGCCGAAACTGACCGGCAAAGCCGATGGGAAGCTCGTGGGTGAAAAGGTCAAGGAGGTCCTGTCTGCTTAGACTGAAAAGCTTCATAGCGCAGATGGTTGCAGACTTATCGAGCCGATCCAAACGGGGAGGGCGCGATTGAAGGGTTATATACCGGACATCCAAGTTGAGGAAATTAAAAACCGCGCCAGCATCGTCGATCTGGTTTCAGAATATGTGACATTGAAAAAGGCGGGTCGGAATTTTGTCGGCCTTTGCCCTTTTCATAAGGAAAAAACGCCCTCGTTTACCGTTACACCCGACCGTCAGATGTTTTACTGTTTCGGCTGTGGCGAAGGGGGAGGCGTTTTTACTTTCTTGATGAAAATCAGTCAGATGACCTATCCGGAGGCCATCCGGCACCTGGCGAAAAAGACCGGGGTCGTTATTTCGGAGCGGATTTCACAAAAGGAGAGACAGGAGGTCAGTGACCGGGAGCAGCTGATCCGAATCAACGAGATGGCGACCGGTCATTATGCCCGAAACCTGGTTTCACCGTCCGGGAAAGAAGCGCTCGCTTATCTCCGGAAGCGGGGGTTCCACGAAGAGACCGTCAGGGCCTTTCGTCTCGGTTTTGCCTTAAACGGTTGGCATCACCTGCGGGACTTTTTTGAGAAGGAAAAGGCATCTCTGGAAATCGCCGAAAAGGCGGGACTTCTCGTTTCCGGAAAGGATGGCCACCTCTATGATCGTTTCCGGGGCCGGCTGATGTTCCCCGTTGAAGACGTCAGTGGCCGCGTTATTGCGTTCGGGGGAAGGATCATCGGCGCCGGCGAGCCTAAATATCTTAACTCCCCCGAATCGGACGTGTATGTCAAGGGGCGGAATCTGTATGCGCTCAACCGGGCAAAGGAGGCCATTCGCAGACAGGGTTGCGTCATTGTCGTGGAAGGGTATTTTGACCTGATTTCACTCTGGAATGCAGGGATCACCCATGTCGTGGCCACTTTGGGGACTGCCCTGACGAAGGAGCAGATTGATCTCATCGGCCGTTATACGACCCATGTCGTGGCCCTCTTCGATCCCGATGAAGCAGGCCGAAAAGCCCTGACAAGAAGTCTGGAGCTTTTCCTGGCAGGCAATCTGAACACCCGCGCCCTTGTGCTGCCTGAGGGCCTTGATCCCGACGATTACATTCGGGCTTATGGCGGGGACCGCCTGCTGGAATTGATTAATGGCGCCCCCTCCATGGTGGATTACTATATCGACCATGTCCTGGGAGATCAGGGGGGGTTTGAAAAAGATCGGGATTCGCTCCGCAGGGCTGTTGCGTTTATCAAGCATATTGAGAACGTCGTTGACAGGAATCTCTTCATCAAGCGGGTCTCGGAAAAGCTGGGCATCGATCAGGATCTGCTGAAAAAAGAAATTTCCCGTGTCAGGCCCGCTGTAATAGACGACGGCACGATCCGGGGAGTCTATACGGCTGCAATTGAAAAGCTGGAGATGGACTTGATCCATCTTTTGCTGATCCATCCGGAAAAAATCGTTCCCGCGAGGCAAGCAGGCATTCTGGATTACTTTACGAACAGGGATCTGAAGAATTTCGGGGAGACATTACAGGGGGCTGTCGACGGATTACAATCCTGGGATGCGGTCGAAAGAGTTAGCCGTCTGCACCCGGGGCCGATCCGGGAGGGCCTCATGAAGAAGCTCATGGAGGCGCGACCGGTTGAGGAAGAAAAGATACTGGATCGACTGATCGCAGATGCCACGCGGCAGATCAGGCGGCGCTGGTACAAGGAAAAACATAAAACGTTGAAAATGGATATTGTCAAGGCGCAGGAAACAGGCGATGCGGATCTGTGCAGCCAGCTTTTGGTGGAAAAGGAACGCCTTTTGAAAGAAGAAAGAATGCTGGGGATTTAAGTCCGTTTGGCGATGTAATAAAAAATTCGTACCGGGAGGCAATGATATGGCGAAAGAGATACCGACAGATGAATTTAAGAAGCTGATATCCTTGGGTGAGGAAAAAGGTTTTCTCACCTATGACGATGTGAATGACCTATTGCCGTCGGATATTATTTCTTCCGATCAGATCGACGACATCATCATGCTTTTCGGCGAGAAGAATATCGACATCATCGATACGGACAAAGGCGAAAAACTCATTGTTAAAAAGCCGGCGGATGAGATGGCGGGCAGCAAGGAAGAGGAAATCATGGGTCTCGCGCCGCTTGTCGGAAAGACCGGGGACCCGGTCAAAATGTACCTCCGTGAAATGGGCCTCGTTTCTCTGCTGAGCCGGGAAGGGGAGGTTGAAATTGCCAAGAAGATCGAGGAAGGTCTGAAAGAAAGCATGGATGCGGTGTTCGGGGTCAATGTCTGTATCAAGGATGTGGTAGATATCGGCGTCCGCTTGAGAAATGACAATTTGCGTGTCAAGAATGTCGTGGACAATCTTGAAGACGAGGATGGATATGTCGAAGAGGATCTCCATCGGGAACGGGTGCTGAGTCTGATCGACAAGGTGACAATTCTGGACAGGAAGAATGACATCCTGAGACGGAAACTGAAGATAAAGGGCCTCAACAATTTTCAGAAGGAAGTCCTTCGCGGCGAATTGGATGAAAATACGAAGCGCATCATCCGGCTGTGCCGAAAAGTCAAATTCAGCAAAAAGCAGATTGACAGAATCGTTTCCCTTCTGAAGGGCTATCCTGCGGAGATCGAGCAGCTGGAGAAGGAGATTCAGGCCTGTAACGACAAAACAGGCCTTTCGCTCGCGCAGATGGAAAAGGCATGGATGACCATGAAGAAGTCGGCGGCCGATGAGAAACGCGTGACGCGTAAATTGAACATCAGCAGCGAAACATTGAGGGCCTGTGAAGCGACGGTCAGGGAAGCCAACCGGAAGATCAAGAAAATTTCTCAGGAGATCGGGCTGTCGGCGATAGCCGTGAAGAAGATGGTCGATTCCATCGAATGCGGCGAGGCCAAGGCGGAGATTGCCAAAAGAAAGCTGGTCGAGGCCAATCTGCGTCTGGTCGTCAGCATTGCGAAAAAATATACGAACCGGGGCCTGCAGTTTCTTGACCTCATCCAGGAAGGAAACATCGGCTTGATGAAGGCGGTCGATAAATTCGAGTATCAGCGGGGTTATAAATTTTCCACCTATGCCACTTGGTGGATCAGGCAGGCCATAACCAGGGCTATCGCCGATCAGGCCAGAACCATCCGTATTCCCGTTCACATGATCGAGACCATCAATAAACTGATCCGAACCTCCCGCTATCTGGTTCAGGAGCTTGGGAGAGAGCCCACCCCGGAGGAAATTGCCAACAAAATGGAATATCCCCTGGAGAAGGTCCGGAAAGTACTAAAAATAGCCAAGGAGCCCATTTCCCTGGAGACGCCGATCGGGGAAGAGGAGGACAGCCACCTGGGCGATTTTATCGAAGACAAGAAGATCATATCCCCCTCGGAAGCAACGATCAGCATGGATCTGGCAGAGCAGACGCGGAAAATTTTGTCCACCTTGACGCCCAGAGAGGAAAAAGTTCTGCGAATGCGCTTCGGCATCAGTGAAAGGACCGATTATGTTCCGGAAAAAAAGCAGGAAGCATTGGAGATGTTGAAGGACCATCTGCGCAACGTCGAGGCGAACGCGGTGCGAAAACTGAGGAATCCTTCGCGGAGAAAAGTCTCCAAAATGTTGTTGAAGTAAGATTATTTTGTATCACCGTTTCTCATCGGCTGGCGGTCTTTTCAGGAATCGTCAAATTAGGATGTTGACAAGAAACGACGCTCGGTGTAGCAATACCAAAAGGAAGTAGATTATATGTTTTAGTCTTGTGCGGGCCCATAGCTCAATTGGTAGAGCCACCGGCTCATAACCGGTCGGTCCCTGGTTCGAACCCAGGTGGGCCCACCATCACTTCCGGGGGGAGTTTTATAAATTGGGAAGATAAAGGATGGCGCTTACGGTGATTTATGGAATGCATGCAAGCAAAGGGAAAGCAAATTCTGGAAGCTCAACCTTCCTCTTAAAAAATGCACCTGCCGAAGGGTGCATTTTTTATATTTCAATGAAGGGGGATTGTCCTTGGGAGCACAACTGAAATTCATTACGGCTTTACAGAAAATCGACACAGAAATCGCCAGAATTAATAATCGAAAAAAGATGCTGCCCGGGGAACTGGCAAATCTGGATGAAACATTTCAGGTTTTTTGCGCTGATTTCGAAAAGGACCAAAAAGCCAGGGATGAATTAGACAAAGCTCATAAGGAGAGAGAAGAAAAACTCAAACGGGGACTTGAAACCCTGAAAAAAACGAAAGAGCGCCTGTCCGAGGTTAAGACGAACAAAGAATATCAGGCGATGCTTAAGGAAATTGAGGTCACTGAATCGAAAAACAGCACGATGGAAGACGAGATTCTCATCATCATGGATAAACTTGACCAGATCAAGAAACAGGTCATGGTTAAAGAAAAAGAGCTCGATGAACGCCGGCGTGATTACGAATCGAAAAAGCAAAGAATCGAGAAGGAGTTGGCAGACATGGATGCGGAAATCGCTTCTTATCTCGAAAAGCATGTGCTGCTGAAGGAGCAGATCGCTCCGGGTCTGCTGAAAAAATATGCAACAATCAGAAGCAGAAGTCATGGCCTGGCGGTGGTTGCGGCTTGGAAGGAGATTTGCACGGGCTGCCACATGAATATTCCGCCGCAATTGTATATTGAATTGCAGAAGGATGTCGATATCGAATATTGCCCCCATTGCAACCGGATCATTTACTGGGAGGATCAGAATATAAAAGACGCATAGCCTGAAAACAATACAGATGGCTCTTTTTCGTTTTATGCTTTATAATGTGATCCAATAAAAGTGTTGGAGCAGATCAGATGATCGCTGGTCCGGATTGTATCCGGACGGGAGGAAAGTCCGAGCTCCGCAGGGCAGGATGGTCGCTAACGGCGACTGGGGGAGACCCTAAGGAAAGTGCCACAGAAAATATACCGCCCGCCATGTGCGGGTAAGGGTGAAAAGGCGAGGTAAGAGCTCACCGCTTCCCTGGTGACAGGGAAGGCACGGCAAACCCCATCCGGAGCAAGACCGAATAGGAGAACATTCAAGGGTGGCCCGCCCGACGTTCTCGGGTTGTGTCGCTAGAGGCCGCAGGCAACTGCTGTCCCAGATGAATGATCATCGCCGCTTTCCGGGTGACCGACAAGCGGAACAGAACTCGGCTTACGATCTGGTTCGACACCTAATAAAAACAGCGTTCATCGCGGTTGTGCATGCGGTGAACGCTGTTTTTTTGTGATGACCCACTCAAATCCATTCAGGATATGTTGAGCTCCTTCTCCGTTTCCAGAATTTCCACCGTGGTTTTGATGACCGTATCCGAATTCAGGGACATGCTGTCTATTCCACATTCAACGAGGAACCGGGCGAATTCAGGATAATCGCTGGGCGCCTGCCCGCAAATGCCCATTTTCTTGCCCATGTTATTGGATTTGGTGATGGCGGTCCGGATCAGATCCATCACCGCTTTATTTCGCTCATCGAAGATATGGGCCACTTCCGCTGAATCCCGGTCCAGACCGAGCGTCAACTGCGTCAGATCATTGGAGCCGATTGAAAAGCCATCGAAGATCTTGCCGAAATCTTCAATCAGGATGACATTGCTCGGGATCTCAACCATCATGTAGATTTCAAGACCATTTTCACCCTGTACAAGCCCTTGGTCCGCCATGACCTTGATGACTTTTTCCCCTTCCTCCACGGTCCGGCAGAAGGGGATCATGAGCTTCACATTGGTCAGGCCCATTTCGTTCCTGACTTTTTTCATGGCCTCACATTCCAGGGCGAAAGCGGCGCGGTATTTAACGTCGTAGTAACGGGAGGCCCCGCGGAAACCGATCATCGGGTTTTCTTCATGGGGTTCAAAGAAGGACCCGCCGATCAGATTGGCGTACTCGTTACTTTTGAAGTCGCTCATGCGGACGATGACATCATTCGGCCAGAAGGCGGCGCCGATTTTCGCAACCCCCTGGGCGAGCTTGTCCACAAAGAAATCCCGGCGGTCACTGTAGCCCTTGGTCATTGTTTCTATCTTGTCGCGGACCCCCTGGTCTGTGACCTTATCGAACTGGATCAGCGCCATGGGATGGATGCTGATGTACTGGTTGATGATAAATTCGAGACGGGCGAGTCCCACCCCGTCGTTGGGAATCGCGGCCAGTGTGAAGGCGTTTTCGGGATTTCCCAAGTTCATCATGATTTTGGTCTTGGGACGGGCCATATTCTTGGCGTTGATCCGCTGAACTTCAAATTTCAGAAGGCCATCATAGACTTTGCCGACTTCTCCCTCTGCACAGGATACCGTGGCATGCGTCACCCCCTGCAAGGCCTTTGTTCCGTTCCCCGTCCCTACAATGCAGGGAACGCCCAGTTCCCGGCTGACAATGGCTGCATGACAGGTCCGCCCCCCCTTGTTAGTGACGATGGCCGAGGCGATCTTCATGATCGGCTCCCAGTCGGGATCGGTCATGTCAGTGACGAGAACCTCCCCTTTTTTGAAGTATTTGATCTCTTCCACGGACTTTATCACCTGGACAGGTCCGGCCCCGATTCTTGCACCCACGCTGGTCCCGGTGACCAAGGGTTCCCTGGATTCAAGGAGAACATAAGTTTCAAGGACATTGACGTCCTTCTGCGACTGAACCGTTTCCGGTCTGGCCTGCAGGATGAAGAGATCTCCGGTCCTGCCGTCTTTCCCCCATTCGATGTCCATGGGTTTAAAATAACCGGCTTCAGTGGAATAATGATCCTCAATGATCGTGGTCCAGCGGGCGAGCTGGAGAATTTCATCATCCGTCAGACAAAAACGCTCGCGGTCCTCCTGGGGAACCGGAACGGTTTCGGTGGCTTCGCCGCCGACTCCCGTCGCATAGATCATTTTAATTTCCTTGGCACCCAGCTTTTTTTGAACGATCGGTCGATGTCCGGTCTTCAGCGTGGGTTTAAAGACGAAAAACTCGTCGGGATTGACGGATCCCTGAACGACGGTTTCGCCCAGTCCGTAAGATCCGGTGATCAGAATGGCTTCTTTGAAGCCGGATTCCGTGTCGATCGAAAAAATGACCCCGGATGTTCCCAGATCAGAGCGGACCATTTTCTGCACGCCGATGGACAGGGCGATGGACAGATGATCAAATCCTTTGTCAACGCGGTAGGATATGGCCCTGTCCGTAAACAGGGAGGCAAAACATTTCTTGCAGGCTTCGAGGAGGGCCTCTTTCCCTGTCACATTGAGATAGGTTTCCTGCTGTCCGGCGAAGCTCGCATCGGGCAGGTCTTCTGCCGTGGCGGAACTGCGCACGGCTACGTCTGTATCAGGTCCGTATTCTTCGCAGAGCTTTCCGTACGCCGCGATGATTTCATCTTCCAGGTCCTTTGGAAAAGGCGAATGATAGATGAGCGATCGAACCTGACGGCCCCTGCTCTTGAGGTTCTCCATGTCGTGGGTGTCCAGATCCGAAAGAATCTGTCTCATCTGTTCGGCGATGCCCGATGATTTCAGGAGGTAGCGGTAAGCATTAGCCGTAACGGCATAACCATCGGGAATATGGACCCCCTTGGAAATCAATTCCCTTCTCATTTCACCGAGAGAGGCATTCTTCCCGCCCACCTGTGGAATGTCGGCCAGCTCAAGCTCATCGAACCATAGGACCATTTTATCGTCTTTCATGAATGTCTCCTCCTGCATGATATGTTTTGATGGGCAATGTGATTTGGAATAGCGTCGTTTTCTTATCAAATCGGTCTATGCAAGTCAAACGGAAAGATTTATAAAGGGGCGTCTGTGAAGGTAATCAGGATTGTCCGTGACACAAAGGCTCTGGGTTGGGGCAGCCGGGGTCGTCAATGGGATCATCACGCGATTGAAAAAAGGCCGGAAGAATTGCCTTCCGGCCTTTTAAAGATTTATTTATCTTCGTCCTCTTCCTCGTCGTTAAAATGGCTTTCCCCTTCGGAGCCCTCAGGAATTTCCGCTTCGATGGAGCGCGTGATTCCACGGGCCAGGAGGGCCAGGATGAGGAACAGGATAATAACGGAGATCGTCAGGATCAGAATGATCGTCGTTGTCCATGCTTTTGCTTCCTTATCGATATTTTGTGACGTCTTGACGGCCAGCTCGTTGAATTTATCCACATCAACGCCCATACCGATCCATCCGAATCCTCCTGGCTCAGGTATATCTCTTGTAAAAAACCGGATGGGCGCGTAGGCGACGAATTTTGTATGTCCCGCAAACTTGTACATCTTGATGCCTGATTTTCCAGTAGCCGCATCCTTGGCCACTTCCGGCAGGTTCGGATCCATGAAGGAAAGGAGATTCAGGTTCAGGACCTCTTCGCCTTTTTTTGTCAGCTCTGCCGAATTTGTCTGCGTGAGCGCGGCGACCGGCGTCCCATTTTTATAAAGCCCCCTGATATGGTAGTCACCGGGATGGGAAATGACATATCCCTGGTGGTCGACCATGTAGGCATAATTCCCCGTAGCACCGTCCGCTTCAAAAACAGGCGCTGCCTGCGTGGGGATAATATGGTCCGTATAACCGGCAAGATGACGGAAGTCCAGGGCCAGACTGATGACCCCGGCAAATCCCTCTTGTCCGAACAGGGGGGTTGCGAATCGGACAATGCCTTCAAACCGCTTCCCTTTTTCGAACTCCAGCCGGTTCACATACCAGCCGGTGACCGGGGAGACATAAACTTCGCCTTTGTTCAGTTTCTTTGCTCTGGCAAAATAGTCTTCATTTTTGTACGTTGTGTTTGCCGGGTTACCGATATTGGCCAATTTTGAACCGGGGACGATCTCCCCGTTGGAGACCTTGATCCGCTCATTGCCGTTTTTATCAATGAGAGACATCTCGATGTAAAGCGGCGCTGAAACCTGGCGGATGATATCCTTCTCCTTCACCCAGATGCTTTTCCTGTTTTCATTGACAAACTTCTTGAATACGGGTTCAGAGGCTGGAATTATCGTGGAAATCAGGATATCCTTCTTGCGTTCCGTCAGGAAATTGGCAATCTCTTCCGCCGTATTCATGGCGCGTACCTTGATTTCTTCCTGAGATTTCTGGTCAAGAGCAGTCACTGCTCGTTCTTTTACTGTAACCCCTAATTTAAAAATGCCGTTGGCGATCAGAATAGCCATCAGTGATAAGGGGATTACGATAAGCAGGAAGAAGACTCTCGCTACAGTGAATAACTGCTTACCTTTTTTAGTTTCTGACATTCGCTATTCCCCCTAACTGTTGTTATTTTGAAGTTAATGTTTGATTCGAATTAACCCAAAAAATAACGCATGTAGGGGTTTGCATACAGGAGGATCAGCGAGACAACGAGCGCATAGATGGCAACGGATTCCGCCATGGCCATGCCCACCAGCATGACCGTCATGATCTTTCCCTGAACCCCGGGGTTTCTGCCAACGGCCGCACAGGCGCCGCTCGCCGCTGTTCCGATTCCCAAACCGGCTCCTACAGCCCCGACACCAATAGCAAAGCCGGCCGCAAGCATCGCGCCCACGGCAAAAAGAACCTTTGTGTAGGATTCACCGGCTCCCGGAAGGGCCTCTGCCGCGTAAACAAGGGGTGACGACACCAGCAGAGCTCCCGCTGCGACAAGAAGCGTCAACAACATTTTACCAAATTTCCCTAACATCTTTCTTTCTCCTTTCCTGCTTGATTAAGTTTTTCGCCTCTTTCCGTAACATAAAAATCGCGCCCGGAAAAGAGGAATTTCTCATGATTTGCGCGAAGGAACTGCAACACATGTGCCATATGTCTCACTCTGGCCTGCCCTCTCGCCAACATCGGATAGTTGCTTGCTTATTTTCTTTACAGGCAGAATATATTGTTCTCGATGGAAGCGGATATCGTTTAACATCCTATTCAACAGACGGGATAAATTGAACGAAAAGTATAATAAGGGCCTATGATCCGAGGCCCATAAAATATTTTATATTGAAATTTTCTTGCAGGGTCGATAAGATCTGTTTGCACTTTGCATCGGGTAATCAAATACAGGACTTGCGGGATAACGTCTTTTGAGAAGAAGGGATTAAGGAATGCAGGAAATATTAACGGCGGTCACCTATCTTGTGGTATGGCTGATCTGTCAGCGTGTCATCGGCATTGAAAGCGGCTTAACAACCCTGCTTATTTCGCTGGCGGCAGCCTTTTCCGTCTATGTATTGTATGCCATCCTGAATTATCAGATGAAAAAGCGCAAAGGTGGGCTTCGGGAGTAGCGGATCCCCCGCCAGGGCAAATTCCCCATTTTCAACAGGACACATCGCCCTTCAGGCAAGCGAACCGGGGGGGCTTGAAACAAAGCGCATAAAGACCAGAAAAGGCGTTGTGCATGAGGGTTTCCATCTGGTTGGTTATATTATCGATCGTGATCCTGATTCTCGCGGTTGTTCTGATCGTCAGTCCTTTCCACGATAAGAATATTGCTGAACGTGATGCACTGGTATTGGCGGTTGTCATTGCCAGCCTGTCGTTTGCGTACGCCGGTTGGCGGCAGTTGCGCATCAACAGGGCATGGCGGCGCCTGCGGGAGAGTGAAAACTGGCAGGACAAGCTTTTTCGTGAAAAGAGAACCATCGAAGGAATCATTGAAGGATCGCCGATTCCCACCTTTGTCATCGGCAGGGATCATAAAATCATGTTCTGGAACAAGGCTTGCGCCGATCTCATGGGCTATGAAGCTGCAGAGATGATCGGAACGGACCGGCAATACGCGCCCTTTTATCCGGAAAAACGTCCGGTGATTGCCGATCTGATCGTTGACAACGATATCGAGAGCCTGGAAAAGTTGTACGGCAAGAAACGGGCGCAGAAATCCGCAGTGATCGAAGGAGCCTGGGAGGCCAGCGATTTCTTCGAAAATCGCAGCGGGGTCAGGCGGCACCTTTATTTCCTGGCGGCGCCGATTTACGATAAAAAAAGAGAGATCATTGCCGCCATTGAGACACTCCAGGATGTCACACGGCAGACGGAACTCGAAAACGATTTGATGGGATACACGAAAACCCTCAAGAGCGAACTGGATAAAAACATCCGGCTGATTAAAACGATCGAGGGGATCATTGAGGGATCGCCGATCCCCACATTTGTCATCGGCAGAGATCATAGAATCATGTCTTGGAACAAGGCCTGCGCTGAACTCGTGGGGTATCAGGCCTCAGAAATGATCGGTACGGATAAGCAGTACTTGCCCTTTTATCCGGAAAAACGCCCGGTGATTGCCGATCTGATCGTGGACAACGATATCGAGGGACTGGAAAAATATTACGGCAAGAAGCGGGTGCAGAAATCGATGGTCGTCGAAGGCGCGTACGAGGCGAGGGATTTTTATCAGAAGCTCGGTGGACGGAGCCGGCATCTCTATTTTCTGGCGGCGCCGATCCGTGATGAGAAAGGGGAGATCATTGCGGCCATAGAAACGCTGCAGGACGTGAGTCTTGAAAAAGAAATGGCCGCGAATCTGAAAGAGTACGCCGAAACCATTCAAAACGAGCTCTCGGAGAATGTCAGGCTCAGGCAGGAAATTGAAGCGGTCTATAATTACCTGCGGTCGATTGTGGATAGCTCGCCCGATACCCTGTTTGATGTCAGCGGCGACGGCATTATCAACTATGTCAGCGGCAGTCTCAAAACGGAAAGGGGGGCGATCTTCAGAGAAATCAAAGGGAGATCTTTTGCAGAATTCGTAGCGCCCGAATATCGGGACCTGGCGTTGACCGTTTGGGAGAATGTTAAAAAAGGAATTTATCAGCCCTTTGAGATAGAAGCCACGGAAAAAGACGGATCCAGGCGGAATCTGTTGATCACGCCTTGCCCGGTCGAGGGGACCGATCGTTACGTACTTGTCCAGAGGGACGTCACGGAGTTTAAAAATCTTGAAAAAAAATTCTATGAAAGTGAGAAACTGGCGGCTATCGGCCAGTTATCGGCCGGGATCGCCCATGAAGTGCGCAATCCGCTATCTTCCATCAAGATGAGCCTCCAGATCCTGGAAAAGCGCATGCAGCCCGAGGGAAATGATCTGAAGCGCTTCCGGATCGCCCAGCGGGAAGTGGAACACCTGGAAGAACTCGTCAATGACGTGCTCATCTACGCGAAGCCCGCGGTCCCGAAAAGGGAACCCTCCGATATTCGAAAAATCATTGACAATGCCCTGGCTCTGGTCGAGAGGCTCTTGACGGACAAAAACATCCACGTTCAGACCGATTTTGAAGATGCGCTTCCGCTGCTGCACGTGGATTCAGCCATGCTGGAGCAAGCCTTCCTGAATATCTACCGGAACGCCGTGGATGCCATGGAGATGGGCGGTGTCCTGCGCACCGCGGCCCGGCAGACAGGAAATGATCCGACACAGCTTCAGATCACCGTTGAAGATAACGGCTGCGGGATTGATGCGGCGGATCTGCCCCACGTTTTTAATCCCTTCTTTACCAAAAAGAAATATGGAACCGGCCTGGGGATGACGCAGGTCAAGAAAATCATTGATCTTCACATGGGAAGCATTGAAGTCAGCAGCAAAAAAGCAGAAGGAACCCGGGTGATGGTGACATTCCCGATCCATCAGGAAGGATAACGGCATGCCGAAGATTCTCGTGATCGATGATGATGTTTCGATTTCTGAAACCCTTGAACTGTACCTGACGGAGGAAGGCTACGACGTGGTGACGGCCCATACCGGCACCGAGGGCTTGAACAAGTTTGTCAAACACTCGCCCGATGTGGTCATTCTGGATATCCGCCTGCCGGACATCGACGGCTTTACGGTCCTGGAGGATTTGCGCGAAGAAAGCGAAAACGTCAAAGTCATCATGATCACCGCTCACCATGACATGGATTCAACCATCAGGGCCATGAAGGAGGGCGCTTTTGACTATATCCACAAACCCATCAACGTGGATGAACTGGATATAGCGATTAAAAAGGCCGTCAAAACCTACGAGATGGAAAAAAAGATCGACGGCCTGCTGATGGAGCCGTCCAGGCAGTTCAAGGTGGGCGACATTATCGGCTCCGGCCGCGAGATGAGCGAGATATTCAAGACGATCGGTGTTGTCTCCCAGAGCCGGACGACCGTACTGATCGAGGGCGAGAGCGGAACCGGCAAGGAACTGATTGCCAAGGTCATTCATCACAATACGGCGCCGCATGAACCCTACATTGCCGTTAACTGCTCGGCCATTGTGGAAACCCTGCTGGAGTCGGAATTGTTCGGCCACGAGAAGGGTTCCTTTACGGGCGCCATCGGCCGCAAGCAGGGCAAGTTTGAGCTTGCCCGTTACGGTACGGTCTTCCTCGATGAAATCAGCGAGATGTCCCTGAACCTCCAGGCCAAGCTTCTCAGAGTCCTGCAGGAAATGGAATTCGAGCGGGTGGGCGGCAAGGACCGGGTCCGGGTCAATGCGCGGATTATCGCAGCGACCAATAAGGACCTGAAAGATATGATCAAGGAAAACAAGTTCCGGGATGACCTCTATTATCGTCTGAATATCGTTTCCATCCGGATTCCACCCCTGCGCGAGCGTCGGGAGGATATTGGCCCCCTCGTGGATTATCTGCTGGCCAAAATCAACAAGGATCTTCATAAACGGGTCATCGGGGTATCCAGCGAAATGATGAACGTCTTCATGACGTACAACTGGCCCGGGAATATCCGTGAACTGGAAAATCTCCTGGTCCGTGCATTGGTGGTCGCCAAGGGGCAGATTCTGGTGCGGGGTGATTTTCCTGAGCTGATCGATGAACAACCGAACAAAAAAAATCGGGAGGAGACAGCGGACGAGACGGAGGCATCCGGAAAACTCCCGACCCTTGATGAGGTGGAAGAGATGTACATCCGGAAAGTTCTAAAAAAGAACAGCAACTTGAATAAGGGAGAAGTATGCGAAATTCTTGGGATATCAAGGCCAACACTGGAACGGAAACTCGAAAAGTACGGGATTGTTTTCGAAAGGGAATAAACAAGGACACTTACTCTTTCATATGCTCCGATGGCCAAAGAATATCAGCAGTGAATGCTGACGGTCGTGTCCGATGAAAATCCTGTCTGCGGAATTTATCAAAAGCGCGACCACCCCCCTGCACTATCCCGAAGGCGTCTTTCCCGAAGTGGCCTTTGTAGGCCGCTCCAATGTAGGCAAGTCTTCGCTCATCAATGCACTCGTCGGCCGGAAGAATCTCGCCAAGACCAGCAACACGCCCGGCCGAACGCAGCTCATCAATTTTTTCCTCATCAATCGCCGCTACAGTTTTGTCGATCTTCCCGGATACGGGTTTGCAAGAGTACCCGAGTCGGTCCGGCGAAACTGGGGTCCCATGGTTGAAACCTACCTGAAAGAAAGGCCCAATCTGCGTCTTGTCATCCTGATCATGGATATTCGGCGAGATCCGGCTGGGCATGACATGGAACTCCTGCAGTGGTTCAATCATTACCTTATTCCGACTCTGCCGGTGCTGACGAAAATAGACAAGCTGTCGAAAAGCAAGGTGCAGCAACGCGCCCGGCAGATTGAACAGATGCTGATGGAAGGGGTAAATTTACAGACCGCACCCAAACCCGTTCTCTTTTCAGCCAGGACAGGCGAAGGAAAGGAGGCCCTCTGGTCGTTCATCGAGGCACTATGACAGGAGTGGAAATCGAGAGGAAGTTTTTGGTATGTAGCGATGCCTGGCGAAAGGGCGCACAGGGGATCTTCTGCCGTCAGGGATACCTGGCTGCCTGCGATGATCTTGTCGTCCGTGTGCGTCTGTTGGGGGAAAAGGCCTATCTGACCATCAAAGGTCGGAAAATGGGCCTTTCCTGCCCGGAATATGAATATCCGATGCCGGTCGCCGATGCGCAGGATCTGCTTGAGCAGATCTGCCTGCGGCCGTTCATTGAAAAAATCAGATATACGCTTGATTTTAAGGGGATAAATTGGGAAATTGATGAATTTACAGGAGAAAATAAGGGATTGGTGATTGCCGAAGTAGAACTGGAACAGGAGCATCAGTCCATTGAACTTCCCGACTGGGTGGGCCGGGAAGTCTCTTACGATCCGAAATACTGGAACATGAATCTCATGAAATATCCCTACAGCCGATGGCCAGAGGGAATGAAAATGTCATGAAAGTGAGGAAGAATCATGAAAAAAGCCCTGCTGCTGATTGACATTCAGAATGATTATTTTCCAAAGGGGGCTATGGAACTCGATGGGAGCACGGAGGCAGGATACCGCGCCGGAGACATGCTCAAGCGTTTCAGGGAGGGCAATCTTTTAGTCGTGCACATCCAGCATATATCCATCCGGCCCGGGGCGACCTTCTTTCTGCCCGATACGGAAGGTGTCCTTTTTCACGAAACCGTCCGGCCGCTGCCCGGCGAGGCTGTCATTCAGAAATACTACCCCAACAGTTTCCGGGAAACCATCCTGCTGGACCATCTGAAAAAGGAACAGGTCGGGCATCTGACGATCGGCGGCATGATGACCCACATGTGTGTGGATGCCACTGTGCGCGCCGCCTTCGATCATGGCTTTGCGTGCACCGTTCTGCACGACGCCTGTGCGACCCGGGCGCTCACCTTTGGTGAACAAACGATTCCCGCTGCGCAGGTTCACGGGGCTTTCATGGCGGCGCTGGGCGCCGTCTACGCCAGGATTTCAGGCGTCAGGGAAGTGATGGAAAAAATGTCGTCCGGGGGGAAAGCGCCGGCCTGAAAGTCCTTGGATGCTTTCTAATGAACGGTAAAGGAGATGAATATGTTTGATTACATGCTGACAAAGGAACAACTTAAAATCCGGGACGAGGTGCGGGGTCTGGTCAGGTGGGTGCCGAAGCAGATGATCCTCGATATGGACGCGGATAAAATCAAATTTCCCAAGGAATTTCTCCGGGAAGCCGGCCGGCGCAACCTGTTGGGCTGCCGGTATCCGAAAGCATGGGGCGGCCGCGGCATGGACTGGGTGACCACCGGGGTGGTCATGGAGGAGGTGGGCACGCTGGGGTATGAAATGGCCTGTGTTTTCGGCGTCGGGGCCGAGCTGGTCTGTGATGCCATCATTCAGCACGGGACGGATGCGCAGAAGGAAAAGTATGTGAAGCCGCTTTTGAAGGGGGATCTCTTCGCCGCAGAGTGCCTGACGGAACCACGCGGCGGATCGGACTTTTTTGGCGCCACGACGAAGGCCGAGGATCGGGGGGATTATTTTCTGATCAACGGACAGAAACGGTTTATCGTGGGCGGCGAAGGGGCGGATTATTTTCTGCTTTATGCCAGGACCAATTTCACGCCGGATGCCCGTCCGCAGGAATCCATTACGGCTTTTATCGTTGACCGGGGGCCCGGAGTGGAAACAAAGTACCTCTATGGGCTTATGGGATGCCGGGGCGGCGGGACAGCCCGGCTCGTCTTCAAGGACGTCAAGGTTCCGCGGGCGAACGTGCTGGGCCGGGTCAACGGGGCCTATGACGTTTTCAACACCATGATGATTCCGGAACGGCTGGGAACGGCCCTCATGACCATCGGCGCCGCCCGTCCGGCGCTGGAAATCGCCACCAGCTATACCTCCCGGCGCAAGGCCTTCGGCCAGGTGATTGCCCAGTTTCAGGGCGTGAGTTTTCAAGTGGCCGAGGCAGTGATGCTGCTGGACGCAGCCCGTGCTTTGGGATATGCAACCGCCCGGGCCGTGGACGCCGGCGTAGATATGAACCGGGTGCGCCGTATGGTTTCCGAATCCAAGAAATTCATCACCGAGTCCTGCCAGAAAGTCGTGCACAATGCGATGCAGGTGCTCGGTGGGATCGGCTACACGAATGTCTTGCCCGTTGAGCGCATTTTCCGGGATATCCGCCTGGCCACCATCTGGACAGGCACGAGCGAAGTCATGTCCATGATCGTGGCACATGAGTGGTACCGGGAATTTTTGAAGGCCAAGGCCAAAGGGCTTGCCCGCGATTTTGAGGCCGACGCCGAACAAGCCCATGCGGTGGATGAGATCATTTATGAATGACGCCTGCGTGAAGTACAGTCGTCACATAATTTCCCCGAAAAGGTCATATTCTGTGGCATCGGTGATGGTGCAGGTCAGAATTTCACCAATGGTCAGATTTTTTCCCTTGAGGTAGGTCATGCCGTCGATCTCCGGCGTCTGACGGCGGCAACGGCCGTAGAAGGGATAATCCTGCCGGTCACTCTTCCCTTCAATGATGCACTCCTGCCGCGAACCGATAAGGGACCGGTTGATTTGAAAGGAGATGACGGCCTGTTCCTCCATCAGCAGATCTCTGCGCCTTCGTTTTTCTCGTTCCGAAATACGGGATGACAAGCCGGCGGCTGGCGTTCCTTCTTCCTGTGAATAGGTGAAAACCCCGAGATGATCAAAGCGGATATCCCGGATAATATCCACAAGGTGATGGAAGCGGGCGTTCGTTTCTCCGGGAAAACCGGTCATGAGGGAGGTTCTCAGGGCGACATCCGGCATGAGCGTCCGTGCTTTCTTAATTGCGGCGTAAATCTCCTTGCTGCCGGTGCGGCGGTTCATGGCCTTCAAAATGGTGTCGTCGATGTGCTGGATGGGGATATCGATATACCGGCAGATCTTTTCTTCTTCCGCCATCGCGGACAGGATGTCTTCCGTGAGATGAGCGGGATGGGTATAGAGCAGCCGGATCCATTTGATTTGTTTTATTACCGCAAGTCTCTGCAACAGCAGGGGGAGCCCCTGTTTGATTTTCAGGTCCCGTCCGTAAGCCGTGGTGTCCTGGGCAATCAGGATAATCTCCTTGACGCCTTTTTCGCCCAGTCCTGCCGCTTCCCGAATAATATCATCGGGATGCCGGCTGCGAGCTTTTCCGCGAATGACCGGAATAATGCAGTAAGCACAGCGATTGGAGCATCCGTCGGCGATTTTCAGATAGGCTGTTGCGGTGAAGGGGGGCAACAGGCGGAGGTGGTCCGCATTCATAAGAAAATCAGGTTTGTTTACAACGGAGCGGGAACGCCGAATTTGTTGAATGGGGACAGATTTGAAATCTGTCCCCATCGCCTGGAGATGCTGAATGATATTAGGTACTTCAGATGTGCCAAGGAAAAGGTCCGCTTCGGGAATTTCCTTTTCCAGGGCTCTGCCGTAACGCTGGGGAAGGCAGCCTGTTACGACCAGATGCTTCAGGGCGCCGGTTTTTTTATACCGGGCCATCTGAAGGATTTCGTCGATGGCCTCTTCCCTGGCCGGGAGGATAAAGGCGCACGTGTTGATCAGGATCACCTCGGCGGCTTGCGGCTCCGGGGTGATCTGGAAACCATGACCGGCCAGAATGGCGGCTATCACCTCGGCATCCACCTGATTTTTCGGGCAGCCGAGACTGACGATGTGCAGCGTACGGTTTTTCACTTGGGGTGTTTTCTGGCCAGAACTTTCCGGGGTTTCACGCCGTCGGAGGGTCCCACAATTCCCTCCGCTTCCATGCGTTCGATCATGCGTGCCGCCCGGTTATAGCCTATTTTCATATAGCGCTGCACCAGTGAGATGGAGGCCTGCCCCAGATCTGCGACCAGCTCCACGGCTTCGTCGTATTTTTCATCATAATCGGATTCCGTTTTTTCTCCGTCCGGAGATTCGTGTTGATATTCGGCGATGGACTGATCGTAGGCCGGTGTGCCTTGATTGCAGATAAAGGCGACGATGCGGTCTATCTCCTTGTCGGAGACATAAGCCCCGTGGATCCGCACGAGTTTGGAAGCGCCGGGGGGAATAAAGAGCATGTCCCCGGACCCCAGCAGCTTCTCGGCGCCGTGCTGGTCAATGATGGTCCTGGAATCCACCTTGGACGAGACCTGGAACGAAATGCGGGTGGGAAAATTGGCCTTAATCACCCCCGTAATGACATCCACGGAGGGACGCTGGGTGGCCAGAATCAAGTGGATTCCGGCCGCCCTGGCCATCTGTGCGAGACGGGCCAGGGATTCTTCCACGTTCCGCTGGGCCACCATCATCAGATCGGCCAGTTCATCGATTACAATGACAATGTAGGGCAGTTTCTGACGATTGGCGATATCTGCAGGAAGCCGGGGAGAAGCGACTTTGGATACCTCGCTGCCATCATCGTGATCGTCATCCTTATCCCTTTTCGAAGGCGTGATTTTTCCCTTGCTGCCGCGGGTCTTTTCGATGAGGCGGTTATAGGATTCAATCCCTTTGACCCCCAGTTCACTGATGACTTCGTACCGGCGTTCCATTTCTTCTACAGCCCATCGGAGCACGAGGGATGCCTTCTTGGGGTTCACCACCACGGGATGGAGAAGATGGGGAATGCGTTCATAGGCGGAGAGCTCCAGTCTCTTCGGATCGATCATGAGAAATTTGACGTCGTCGGGCGGCGCCTTGAACAGAATGCTGCAGATCATGGCATTGAGGCAGACGCTCTTGCCAGAGCCGGTGGTGCCGGCGATCAGCAGGTGGGGCATCCGAATAAGATCGGTAATGACCGGGCTGCCGACGATGTCCACGCCCAGGGCGATGGGAAGCTTCAGCGATGTTTGAACAAAGGCTTCATGATCAAGAACGTCCAGCAGTTGCACCGGCTCACGGGTGTTGTTGGGTATTTCAATGCCCACGGCCGCCTTTCCCGGGATTGGGGCAATGATCCGGATGCTCGGCGCCCGCAAGGCAAGTGCCAGATCATCGGATAAATTTGTAATTTTATTTATTTTTACACCTGGCGCCGGTTCAAGTTCGTACATGGTGATCACGGGTCCCGGTTTGACTTCCACAACCTTCCCCTCTACGCTGAAATCCGCCAGCTTTGCTTCCAGCATCCGGGCCGTGGCGATGAGACTGTCGCGTTTCATCCTTGTGTCCTTTCGGGGGATCTGGTCGAGAAGGGTCAGAGGCGGCAGGTTGAATTTGCCGCTGCTGACCCGGACAAAATCGAAGTGCGTCTGTGACGCCTCCACAGGACGGACGGGCTCCGTTTTGACCGGCGGTTCGTCGATGACCGGTTCGGTTGATTTCTTCCTTGTCACAGAGGGGATTATTTTTCTTTCCCGCAATTTTTTTACCATCCTCGTCAACAGTCCGGTGCCACTGAGCCACAGGGCGAGCATGTGTCTTTTTAACTGGGTGATGAAAGATACGATGGATAAATCGATCAGGATCATCAAAGCAATGATCAGAACAACGATCAGGACGATGTAGGCGCCGATATGGCTGAGGAAGGAACCCAAAAGTCTGTCCAGGAGATGCCCCAGAAGTCCGCCGGGGCGTAGCTTGATGCCATAAATCGGTATCTCCGCCAGCGCCACGGCGGCGAGGCCGGATGTTGCCATCAGCAGCCCCAAAAAGGCGTTGATACCCGTAACGCCGAGGCGGAAGTTTGCGTCAAGGAAGTATTTGAAAGCAATCACGGCAAAGAAGACCGGAAACCAAAGGGCGCCGATGCCAAATAATCGTAATAGGGAGTCAGCGCCATAGGATCCGAATGACCCGATCAGGTTATGGGTTTTGGCGGTTCCTGCAACAAAATGGGTAAAAGAAGGATCCGAAGGATGATAAGAGGACAGGGCAAGCAGTAGAAATATGGCAATGGCAAGGTTGATGACCCCGGCGATTTCTCTTGACCTTCTGAAACCTGATGGTGTGAGTGTCATGTCCCTTATCGTCTGGATAGCAGGCTATATTACCCGATGAACCGTGGGGTCTTTTGCCGCCGGTGATCGCCTCACCGTTTCAAATTGTGAACCCCTGCTGTAATTGTTCACGATCCCGTTCCGCACCCGTTCTATCAACTGTGCACGGTTTTCCACCGTATAACCGGTCACGTCGATGGGCTTGTCGATAACGACGGTGACTTTGCCCGGATTGATCCGCAAAGAACGCTTGGGCATAATCGCACCCGCGCCGATAATCGTGACGGGAACGATCGGAACCCCGGCTTTGATAGCCAGGTGAAACATGCCCTGTTTGAAGGGCTTGATGAGGCCGTCCTTGCTTCGCGTCCCCTCGGGAAAGGTCATGACGGATTTTCCCTCTCTGATTTTTTGTGCTGCGATATCCAGGCTTTTCATGGCTTTTTCATGGTTCTGCCGGTCAATTTCGATATAGCCGGCGTTTCTCATGGCGCTGCCAAAGATTGGGATTTTAAAGAGTTCTTTTTTGGCAATCCATCGGAATTGCCCTGGAACGAAACCGAGAATGACGAAAATATCAAAATCGCTCTGGTGATTGGACATGAAGATTTGCGGTTTTCCGATCAGTACGTTTTCCGATCCGATCACCTCCACACGGGTGCTCGACAGCAACAACAGAATTTTTGCCCAGATCCTTGCGATACGGTGTATCTTGTTTTCGCCAGGCGAGATCAGGCCGAAGATAATGCAGCATGCCGAAATATAGCCGGTAACCGCTATACCGAGTACCAAGATAATGATTGAACGCACCATAATCATCCTCAATTGCTAAAGGATATGGAATACCCCAATTCGACGGCAATTCTCTAACTCATGCTGTAATTGAAGTCAATAAGGATTGTAAGCGACTGCCGGTTTTCTTGTTCAGAGATAGTCCTTTGATATAGAAAAGCATTGACAAAAAAATGCTAATAGGAATAAAGCTATAAATTAAAGCTTGAAACTTACCTTCAGCCGCGCAAGGTGCCAACCTCATGGCGGAGTGGGAAGACATGAAGAAGATCCTGAATCAGAAAAAAGCTCTTGAAATTATTGACCGGTTTTCGCGGGCAAAAGTCCTGGTTGTGGGCGATCTGATGATCGACCATTTTATCTGGGGGAAAGTTTCGCGGATTTCTCCGGAGGCGCCTGTGCCCGTTGTGGAGGTTGATTCAGATCAGCTGCTGCTGGGCGGTTCGGCCAACGTTTTGCATAGCATCCATGCCATCGGCGGCAGAGGGTATGTATCGGGCATCGTTGGTGCGGATAAGATAGGGAAAAAGCTGGTCAGTGAATTTCGCAAACGGCGGATTGACACACGGGGTGTTGTCTTGGAAGCCGATCGACCGACTACGCTGAAAACAAGAATAGTGGCTCACAGCCAGCAAGTGGTGCGGTTTGACCGTGAAAGCTGCAAACCCGCGACCCCTGACAGCATCGAGCGGATGATCACCTATATCAGCACCTTGCGGGATGAGCTGGGCGCAATTGTGATTTCCGATTACGGCAAGGGCGTGATCACGAAGGCCTTGCTCGACGGCATTCGGGATCTGGTGCGAGACAGAAAAATTATCGTCTGCGTCGATCCGAAGAAGAGTGATTTTTCGCTTTATGAAGGGTTTGATATTATTACGCCCAATCATCACGAGGCAGGCCGGGCTGTCGGTGTGGAGCGGGTGAGCCGCGAGAACATGATCGATGTGGGGACGGCCCTGCTGAGCCGCTATCGTTATCAGGCGCTCCTCGTTACGCGGGGTGAAGAAGGAATGTCCCTGTTTGAAAGAAATGACCGCATCCATCACACCTTATTCCCTACCCAAGCGAGGGAAGTTTTCGATGTTACCGGGGCGGGAGACACTGCGATCGGGGTTTTTGCCCTCTGTATGGCTTCCGGGGCAACATTCAAGGAAGCCGCTTTTCTGGCCAACTATGCCGCAGGAATTGTCGTCGGCAAGGTTGGTACATCAACGGTCTCTCAGGCGGAACTCAGAAGAGTGCTATGAGCAGCCCCAAGCAGGCGGATGCAGTCAAGCTCGTGATGAGCGTCATTTTTGCACAGGGGATGGCTGTTCTGGATGCGATGCAAATTCTATCGGCTCATTTCGGCAGGCCCGATTTCATCAGCGCACAGATGCCCTTTGACTATACGAGCTATTATGAAAAAGAGATGGGACGATTCTTGACCCGGCGCATGGTCAGTTTTGACAAACTTATTCCGCCCGAATCTCTTCCTGATGTCAAGCTGCTGACCAACCTCGTTGAGGAGCAGTTTTCCAGCGACGGGCGCAGAAAGGTCAATATCGATCCGGGCTATCTCTCTTTGGCGCACTTGATTCTGGCGACGGGGAAGGGATATACGCATCGCCCCTATCTCAGAGACGGCATTTACGCCGACCTGACGCTGATTTATACCGACGGGGCGTTTAGCGCCCTCCCATGGACCTATCCCGATTATGCGGGGCAGGAGGTAATGGCCGCATTGAATAAAATTAGAGATAAGTACATTATATCACTAAGGACTGACCGGAGGGATGATTGAGATGGTTCGTAGTATGACGGGTTACGGCCGCGCCGAGGCAATCCTGGACGGTCAGAAAATGGTTGTCGAAATAAAGTCCCTGAACCATCGCTTTCTAGAAGTCTCTCTGAGGATTCCGGCCTCGCTGTCTGCGCTTGAAATGGAAATTAAAAAAAAGATCGCGGAACCGCTGCTGCGCGGCAAAATCGATGCAACCATCCGCAAGGATGTTCAGAGCAGCGGGGAGAATAGCCACCCCCTGGCGTTAAATTTGCCCTTGGCCCAGAACTACTATAATCTGCTGACGCAATTAAAGCAATCCCTGGGTCTGAAGGATGATATCCGCATTGACATGATTGCAGCCCAGAAAGATATATTCCTGCCTGTGGAGCCGTCTCAAGACATAACGGCACTCTGGCAGAGACTGGCAATGGTTCTGGATGAAGCGCTGGCCGGTTTGATGGACATGAGGCGACGGGAAGGAGAAATCCTTGTAAGGGACCTGTCGTCCCGTCTCGATCTGATGGCACTGCTGTTAAACGGGATTGAAGCAAAGACACCCCGTGTCGTTTTGGAATATCAAAAACGACTGACGGACCGCGTTCGGGAGATGACCAGCGGTTTGATGATCGATGAGGCCCGTTTAAGTCAGGAAGTTGCTATGTTTGCTGAAAAAAGCGATATTACGGAGGAGATTGTCCGTTTTCGGAGTCACATTGGGCAGTTTCAGGAAATGCTCAATAGTGAAGATGCGATTGGCAGAAAAGTCGATTTCCTGATCCAGGAGATGAATAGAGAAATCAACACAATCGGTTCGAAAAGCAGTGACGCGGATATATCAAAGCAGGTGATTGAAATAAAAAGTGAACTGGCAAAGATAAGGGAACAGGTGCAGAATCTTGAATGACTCCGAAAAACAGGGAGCCGCGGGATCAGCCCATTCTGCAAGGTCTTCTCTGTTCATGGTGGTTTCGGCGCCGTCGGGGACGGGAAAGACATCCATTTGCCGTGAATTCCTCAAGCTTTGCCCGGATATCCGGTTTTCGGTCTCCTCCACGACCAGACCGCCGCGCCCGGGTGAGAAAAATGGTGTGGATTATTATTTTATCTCTGAGGCAGCCTTTCAGGAGCAGATTAAAGAGGGGGCCTTTGCCGAATGGGCGGAAAATTATGGATACTATTATGGAACGGCCAAAGAAAGCATGCAGAATCTTCTTGGCTCCGGCTGTGACCTGCTCCTGGACATCGAACCTGTGGGGGCAAAGGCCCTGAGAAGGAATTATCCGGGCGGCGTCTTTGTTTTTGTCCTTCCCCCGTCCCTGGAAGCTTTGAAATCCAGATTGAACAGACGGGGCGAGATCGCGGAAGTGATGCAAATACGGCTTGGCAAAGCCATGGATGAAATCAAAGAGATTGTGTGGTATGATTATACCATTATCAATGAGGATCTCCAGGATGCCGTCGATTGCCTGAGGTCCATCTACATTGCCGAAAAATGCCGACGGGAAAGGTTGGCGGAAAACATAAGACATTTTTTGGGGTAAACGCTGTTCGTTCTTTCAGGGATAATAACCGAAAATATTTGTAATCTGATGGAGGTTTGAAATCAATATGGCAAGGATTACGGTTGAAGATGCTTTGCGGCATTCAGCGAATCGTTTTGCGCTCGTGATGTTGACAGCAAGGCGCGCCAAACAGCTTCTAAAAGGAGTGCAGCCCCTGACCGATATCAAGCAAAACCGTGAGGTCGTCGCTGCGCTCAGGGAAATTGCCGCAGGAAAGGTCGCACACGCCCACCCGGAATACCTGGTAGGGGTCCGGGACACCTATCGTCCGATCGGGGATGAGACAGAATATGTTGGCGATGAGGAATATTCCGAGTGATGCTTTGAGACAGCAAGCGGTCGAGCGGCTGATTTTTGCCCTTGATATCGGAGCGGACCTGACGGAGACGCTTTCCTGGGTGGACCGCCTGCGGAATCATGTCGGGTTGTTTAAGGTGGGAAAGGAGTCGTTCACCCTTCACGGGCCTGAGATTGTCCGGCAGATCATTCTCCGGGACGGTAGGGTATTTCTGGACCTGAAGTTTCATGACATTCCCAATACCGTCGCCAGGGCTGCGGAAGGTGCCGTCAAGCTGAATGTTTCCATGTTCAACATTCATGCCCTGGGTGGGAAGAAAATGATGCAGGAGACCGTTGCGGCTGTCCGGAGATCGGCGGAGGCGATGCAGAAGCCGATGCCTGTCATTCTGGCTGTAACGGTGCTGACCAGCATGGATGACGATGATCTCCGGAATCTGGGATTTCGTTGCTCTGCGGATGCGCTTGCTTTGACTCTGTCAAAAATGGCACAGGATGCCGGCGTGACAGGTGTTGTGGCCTCGGCTCAGGATATTGTTGCCATCCGGGAGGGCTGCGGCCGGGATTTTCTCATTATTACGCCCGGCATCAGAAGCGCCGAGCATCATCGTGATGACGATCAGAAAAGGACGCTGACGGCTGACGAGGCCATTCGTCTCGGAGCGGACTATCTCGTTGTCGGTCGTCCCATCCGCATGGCAGGCGATCCGATCTCTGCTGCGGAGCAGATGATTGCAAGGATTTCAACAGGGCTCCGGATGCGGGAGCACTAAAAAGGAACAATTGAACAGGGTCAGGACGTGGAGATCATTTACGGGATCAATCCGCTTTCAGAGGCGCTGAGGTTGGAGCCGTGCCGGCTTTTGAGCCTTTCCGTTGCAACCGGAAGAATGAACCAATCGCTGCAGGCGGTCCTGAATCTGGCTGAAGCAAAGGGCATTCCGGTCGAGTTCAAGGAAAAAAGAGAGATGGATAGGCTGACTGGCTCCGGCTCGCATCAGGGCGTTGTCGGATTTTATCCGTCCTTTGCATACGCGGATATGGACCAGATCGTGAGGCATCGCCATCCTGGATTTTCATACCATCTGGTTCTCCTACTTGACGGGATTACCGATCCTCAAAACCTGGGAGCCCTGATCAGGACAGCGCACTGCCATGGCGCAAACGGGGTGATTCTTCCTGAACACCGGTCCGCCGCCGTGACGGCAGCCGTGATTAAGGCGTCTGCAGGAGCGGCCTTGTTGACGCCGACTGCCCGTGTCGCCAACCTCTCCAGGGCAATGGAAGATTTGAAGAAGCAGGGGTTCTGGATCTATGGCGCCGACATCCATGCAGGCCAGGATATTCATGACATGACTTGCCAGGGGCATGTCGGTCTGGTGATGGGTTCCGAAGGCCGTGGCATAAGACCGCTGATTCGGAAGCAGTGCGATTTTCTTGTTTCCGTTCCTATGTTTGGAAAAGTCGATTCCCTGAATGTTGCCGTTGCAGCAGGAATCATCCTCAATGACATCGTCCGTAAACGGGCCAAGATGGAAGGAGTGGAATGATGCCAGTATTTGTATGGGAAGCCGAGACCCGGAAAGGCGAAATCAAGAAGGGAGAAATGGAAGCCGCCAATGATGCGGCGCTGAGAGGCATATTGCGCCGACAGGGATTCAAGTCGATCAAAATCAAGACGAAACCCAAGGATTTGTCGGAGTATCTTCCGTTTCTCAAACCGGGTGTGAAGGAAAAGGAAATCGTCATCTTTTGCCCGGATTTTCTCCACCATGATTAATGCAGGACTCCCGCTCATTCAGTGTCTGGATCTGCTGGCGCAACAGGAACAGAACAAAACCTTTGCCCAAATAATAAGGTCCATCAAGGAAGATATCGAGGGGGGAGCCACCCTCTTCGACTCCCTTAAAAAGTACCCCAAAGTTTTCGACGAGCTTTTTGTCAATCTGGTGGCAGCGGGTGAGAGCGGAGGTATTCTTGACGTCATTCTTCAGCGCCTTTCCAGCTATATGGAAAAGGCCATGAAACTCAAAAGCAAGGTCAAGGGTGCGTTGACCTATCCGGCCAGTGTTCTCGTGATTTCAGTGGGCGTTGTTGCCCTGCTGCTGCTGAAGGTCATTCCAGTCTTTCAGAAGATGTTCGAAGGCATGGGCGGACAACTGCCTGGGCCAACCCAGTTTCTGGTCGATCTCAGCGCCGCCGCTCAGAGCTATTGGTACTACGCGGTCGGGGTTCTGGTTGCCGCCTATATAGCCTTTAACCGGTTCAGAAGCACCGAAAAAGGAACCCTGATCATTGACCAGATGATTTTGAAATCTCCCGTATTTGGTCCGCTGCTGAAGAAGGTTGCCGTGGCAAAGTTTACCCGTACCATGGCGACCATGATGTCCAGCGGCGTTCCCATTCTGGAAGGCCTCACCATTGTCAGCAGAACGTCCGGCAACAAGGTTATTGAAAACGCCTTGTTGCAAGTGAGAAAAAGCATCAGTGAGGGGAAGACCATTGCTGAACCGCTGCTGGAGACGGGCATCTTCCCGCCGATGGTGGTGCAGATGATTGCCGTGGGCGAGGCGACCGGGGCACTGGACACCATGCTGGCAAAGATTGCAGATTTTTATGATGATGAAGTCGATGCCGCCGTGGAGGCGATGACGGCTTTGCTGGAACCGTTCATGATGGTTTTTCTCGGGGGCGTTGTGGGCGGCATGATTATCGCCATGTATCTTCCCATCTTTAAGATGGCATCTGTCGTGGGCGGCTGACCCTCAGCCAAATAAAAAAATGGTCGGGATGGCGCGATTTGAACGCGCGACTCCTGCGTCCCGAACGCAGTGCCCTACCAGGCTGGGCCACATCCCGACATGCGTTAGGATATAAAATTTGGGATCAATTGTCCATCTTTATTTTTTAAGGCCAGATAAAGAAATAATCGGAGGCGCTAACGCCAGTGATCATTTACGATCTTAAATGTAAGAAAAATCACGAATTTGAAGGCTGGTTCAAAGACAGGGCAGCTTTTGAACAACAGAAAGACCGGGACCTGATCACCTGTCCTGTCTGCGGGGAGGCGGGTGCGGAAATGGTACCCTCAACGCTGGCTATTTTGGGTCGCGATCTGAAGACGTCGGAGAAAAAGCAAGATAGCGCTCTGACTCCTTCGAAAACGTTGCAGCGATTGAATGAGTTTCTTGAAAAGAATTTTGATGATGTGGGTTGCACATTCAGTGAAGTGGCGATGAAAATCCATGACGGCGAAGAAGATGCGAGAAATATTAAGGGAACCACGACCCCTCAGGAAGAAGAACTGCTCCGCGAGAAAGGGGTCCCGTTCTTCAAAATTCCTATCATGAAACTTGATAGCTGAATCCCGCACATTTTTTCGTGCTGCAAAGGATTTGTGTAAGCGTCCGAGAGCGGCGATCCATTTTGCGCAGTGCTTATTGGATGGAAGCGTGTTTTTAAGATGGGAAATAACGATTGAAAACGCTATCTCACAACATCCTGGATACCATCGGCCATACCCCCCTTATTGAGATTTCAAGGTTAAATCCTAATCCTGAAGTAAAAGTTTTTGCAAAGATGGAGAGTTTCAACCCCGGCGGCTCCATCAAGGACAGGGTGGCGCTTTTTATGATTGAAGGGGCAGAGAGGCGGGGTGAGCTCACAAAGGAAAAGATCATCCTCGAAGCCACCAGCGGGAATACCGGCATTGGCTTGGCCCTTATCGCCGCGACCAAAGGATACCGGCTGTGTCTGACTATGTCTGAAGCCGCCAGTGAAGAACGGAAAAAAATACTCAAAGCCCTGGGGGCTGAATTGATTTTCACCCCGGCCGCTCAGGGGACCGACGGCGCAATTGAAATGGCCTATGACCTGATGCGCGAGCATCCGGGCAAGTATTTTGGCACAGACCAGTTTAATAATGCGGACAATGTCGCTGCTCATTATCATGGAACGGCTGAAGAAATCTGGGGTCAAACCGATGGCAGAGTGACGATGGTCGTGGCTGCCCTGGGGACGACAGGAACGGCAATGGGGGTTTCCAAGCGTCTGAAAGAACTGAACTCGCAGATCAAGATCATCGGGGTCGAACCTTATCTGCAGCATAAAATTCAAGGCCTTAAAAATATGAAAGAATCATACCAGCCCGGCATTTACGATCGGAGCCGCCTGGATGAAAAAATAAATATCCTTGATGAAGATGCCTTCGAGATGGCCCGACGAATGGCTCGGGAAGAGGGCGTGCTGGTCGGGATGAGCTCGGGTGCGGCGATGCATGTTGCCTTGCAGAAGTCCAGGGAACTGCAAGAAGGTCTGATCGTCGTGATCTGCCCGGATAGCGGTGAACGATATCTCAGCACAGATCTTTTCACCGATAAGGCGCAAACGACCCTGCGTCTCTTCAATACCCTGACACGGGGAAAAACCTTCTTTAAACCCATCAATGCCGAGGAGGTTCGCCTTCACTCGTGCGGGCCGACGGTGCATGTGGTGCCGCATATCGGCAGCTACCGTCGATTTGTCATCTCCGATATGATCCGCCGTTATCTTGAATTTAAGGGATATAACGTGCGGCATGTCATGAACATTGTCGATCTCGCGGACCGTTCCATCAAAGGGGCTGAGCGCGCCGGTCTGGATCTCCATGCCTTCACCGAACAGAGCATGACAGCGTTTCTTATAGATATCGATAAGTTAAATATCAAGAAGGACAAGGATTATCCGAAGGCCAGCGAGCATGTTGAGGAGATGCTCAATTATGTGGAAAGGTTGATGGAACGGGGTTATGCCTATGAAAAATTACGGTCTGTCTATTTTGATATCTCCAAGCTCAAAGACTATGGCTGTCTGTCCCACATCGATCTCGGCAAAGTGAAGCAGGGCAGGACCGTCGAACAGGACGATTATGAAAAAGACAGCCCTGTGGATTTTACCCTCCTGAAGAGATCGACGCTGAACGAATTAAAACGGGGCATCTATTTTAAAACCCGCTGGGGGAATGTCCGGCCAAGCTGGCATCTGGAATGCGCTGCCATATCCCTGAAATATCTGGGTGAGACATTTGATATTCATGCCAGCGGAGCGGATATTGTTTTCCCCCACTGTGAAAATGTCATGGCCATCGGGAAGGCCCTGACGGGCAAAAGGATGGCGAATTACTGGCTGAATACGGAACTATTAATGATCGACGGCAAGAAAATGTCCCGCTCCCTCCATAACGTGATTACGATAGAAGATTTGGGACGGAAGGGATATCGCGGTCCGGAGATCCGTTTTTTTCTGTTGAGCGCGCACTATCGCAAACTGCTGAACTTTACCTTCGGCGCGCTGGACACTGCAAAGAATACCGTACGAAAGCTGAACGGATTTATTCAAAGACTGATCCGTTATCGCGCCGGAACAGGCTTTTCCGACACAGATCAATGCATTTATGATGTCAACCAGTCCTTCACAAACGCCATGGATGATGATCTGAATGTTTCAGCAGCCCTGGCGTCTCTTTTTGAATTTGTAGGGAAAATCAGTCTTCCCCTCTCACAGGCCCGGCTGAATCAAAAAGAGAGGGATAACGTGCTCGAGGTGATGAAAAAAATGGATGATGTCCTCGGGGTGATGAGCTTTGAGGAAGAGCTTATCGGCGAGGAGGTCTGGAAACTGTTGCAGGAACGAGAAGCGCTGAGGCGTGCCGGCCACTGGAAAGCATCGGATGATATCCGGGACAGGCTCTTGACCATGGGCATTGAAGTTTCCGATACGCCTGAAGGAATGGTGTGGCGCTTGACAAAATAAAAAAATAAATCTTGACAAACATCTTCTAAGAATCTAGTGTCACCAATTCGCATAATCTATGCGAGCATGTGTGGGAGTGTTTTTTTTTGGGTGATATCGTTTTATTTGTAGTAAAATTTGGGGGTTAGCGCCTTGCTCGGGCTGGCGTAGCTCAACAGGTAGAGCAGCTGATTTGTAATCAGCAGGTTGCGGGTTCGAGTCCCATCGCCAGCTCCAGGTATTTGTTTGGCTTTTGGAGGGGTTCCCGAGTGGCCAAAGGGAGCAGACTGTAAATCTGCCGGCGTAGCCTACGGAGGTTCAAATCCTCCCCCCTCCACCAGTTTTCATCAGAAATGTAACCCATGTTCGGGGTGGCCGGCAAGGGGCAATCGGCTGTTTGTTGAGGCGGGAGTAGCTCAGTGGCTAGAGCGTCAGCCTTCCAAGCTGAGGGTCGCGGGTTCGAATCCCGTTTCCCGCTCCAAAGATTATAGATTTAGGAGAGGGATCTATCATCAGCCCACGTAGCTCAGTCGGTAGAGCACATCCTTGGTAAGGATGAGGTCACCAGTTCAATCCTGGTCGTGGGCTCCACATCATTTTAAGAGGTGATCATGCGCAATATTATTACTTTGGCTTGCACGGAGTGCAAACAGAGAAATTATACGACCACAAAGAATAAACGGACCATGCAGAATCGTTTGGAGCTAAAAAAATTCTGCAAATTCTGCCGGGGACACAAAGTTCACAGGGAGACCAAATAGTTCGCCCTTGATTAGGGACAAACCGTTTGGAACAGGCCAGTAGCTCTAATGGATAGAGCGCCGGACTCCAAATCCGGATGCTGGGGGTTCGAGTCCCTCCTGGCCTGCCATTTTTTCTTTTGCAGTTCCGGATAAGGATTTTTTAATGGACAAAATTAAACTGATCTTTGAAAAGGTCAAGCAGTTTTTGAACGAGGCGAAGATTGAGCTTAAGAAAGTCGCATGGCCGACGCCGAAACAGACGTTGGCGTCAACGTCCGTCGTGATCATTGTCGTGGTTATTATTTCTGTCTTTTTGGGCGTTGTTGATTTTGGACTTAGCAAAATTATCAGGCTGGCTCTGGGTTAAAGCGTATGGCTTTCAAGTGGTATGTCGTTCATACATATTCCGGTTTTGAAAACAAGGTCAAGGTTTCACTCCAGGAACGAGTCGCCGCTGCGGATATGCAGGATTTTTTTTCGGATATCCTGATTCCTGAAGAAGATGTTGTGGAACTGGTTTCCGGTGAAAAAAAGACTTCCAAGCGCAAGTTTTTCCCCGGATACATCCTTGTCCACATGGAGATGAACGATAAGACCTGGCATATCGTCAATGATACTCCGAAAGTGACCGGTTTTATTGGAGGCAAGGACAAACCAACGCCAATTCCTGACAGAGATGTGGAAAATCTGAAAACCAGGATTGACGAGGGGACTTTGAAGCCCAAGCCGAAATTCAAATTCGAAGAGGGTGATCATGTGCGGATTATCGACGGCCCCTTCACTAATTTTGATGGTGTGATTGATGAGGTGAAGCCCGAAAAAGGCAAGTTAAGAGTGATTGTCAGTATATTCGGCCGTTCCACGTCGGTAGAGCTTGATTTCATTCAAATTGTACAGAATTGAGGTCGCTCACCAGGTATGGGGATTCAATAAGCCTGTGTCTTGATCCAGGTTATTCATGGGAATAGGTGGTCATTATGGCAAAGAAAGTAATTGCGAATATAAAGTTGCAAATCAAGGCCGGGAAAGCGACGCCCTCGCCGCCCATTGGACCGGCCCTGGGGCAGCATGGCGTTAATATCATGGAATTCTGCAAGGCCTACAATGCCATGACACAAAATCAGGAAGGGACGGTGATCCCTGTCGTGATTACCGTCTATGCAGATCGGTCCTTTACCTTTGTGACGAAGACTCCTCCAGCCTCTGTTTTGCTGAAGCAGGCTGCCAAGATTGCCAAAGGTTCGGGAAATCCAAAGAAAGATAAGGTCGGATCGGTCAGCGTAAAACAGATTCGGGAAATCGCAGAACTCAAATATCAGGATTTAAATGCCGTGGACATGGCCGGTGCAATCCGGATTATTGAGGGTACGGCCAAATCCATGGGGATTGAAATAACAGCATAGGCGTGAATCAGGAAATTCCAGGAATGTTCCGAAAGGGTCATCCCGTTGCGCATGATAAATGTGTCCTCCGCATGAGGACGTCGCGCCTTGAAAGAGGATCGCTTCATTTTGAGGTTTAATTATGTCTAAAAAAGGTAAGAGAATTTTAGAAGCCAAGCGGAAAGTGGAATCAGGGAGGCGTTATCCCCTGAAAGAAGCCATTGATCTCGTGGTGACGACATCAAAAGCAAAATTTGACGAGACGGTTGACGGGGCAATCCGCCTAGGCGTTAACCCTGCGCATGCGGATCAGATGGTTCGAGGCAGCGTGGTTCTGCCTCATGGTCTGGGAAAAACGGTTCGGGTCCTTGTTTTTGCAAAAGGCGAAAAAGAGAAGGAAGCATTGGCCGCCGGAGCCGATTTTGTCGGGTCTGATGATATGATAGAGAAAATCAAGGGAGGATGGCTCGATTTTGACAGGGTTGTCGCAACACCGGACATGATGGGCAACGTCGGAAAGTTGGGTAAAATTCTGGGCCCGCGAGGGTTGATGCCAAACCCCAAAGTCGGAACGGTGACCTTTGATGTGGGAAAAGCCGTCCAGGAGCTTAAGGCGGGGAAAGTGGAATTCCGCGTTGAGAAGGCCGGCATCGTCCACAGTCCTCTGGGAAAGGTTTCCTTCGGGATCGAGAAGCTTCAGGAAAATACGCTTGCCTTCATCGAAACCATCATTAAGTTGAAACCGGCCTCCAGCAAGGGGACCTACTTGAGAAGCATTTCTGTTTCCACAACCATGGGGCCCGGTGTTAGAATCGATCCCCTGGATGTGAAAAACGTTTAGGGGGAAAAGCGGGATATCAAATGATTGAAGAGTCTGAGACAGCAGGTACGCCGGTTTAAACGATATGCATCGGCCTGCCGAGATCATCTTTGTTTCCTTCGGGTATAGCCATGAGCATAACATCGTGTCCTGTGGGCCGGCCTGTTCTCTGACTTTCTTTTTTACAATGATGACATTCAAGCAATAGGACGTAAATAAAAGAGGGGAGGTTTGAGATTGGATCGGAAGACGAAGGAGATAGTTGCAAATGAGCTTCACGAGAAGTTAAGGGATTTCAACCTGGCTGTCTTGGCGCATTACAGCGGGTTGAATGTAGAAAAATTAACGGCCCTCCGGATTGCGTTGCGCAAGGCAGATACCGAACTGAGGGTCGTGAAGAACACGCTTCTTAGAATCGCTTCAAAAGATACCCACCTGAGTCTGATGCAGGATCATTTCAAGGGTTCCCTCGCGATTGCGCTGAACCGCAGTGACGTAGTGGAATCCGCCAAAGTCCTGGTTGACTTTGCAAGAAAAAATGCCGAACTCGAAATTAAGGCAGGCATGCTGAAAGGTAAAGTCATCAGTCGGGATCAGCTCAGCGCCTTGGCCGCATTGCCGTCCCGGGAGATTCTGCTTGGCAAACTCCTGTCCGTATTCGTCGGGGTGCAGACGGGGCTGGTAAACGTTCTAAGCGCCGTTCCCAGAAGTTTTGTCCAGGTTCTCGATGCCTATCGAGCAAAAAAGGAAGCCGTGTAAATAAAATAAAGCATACAGGAAGGAACGAAAGATATGTCAAAGCAGATTACAAAAGAAGACGTGGTAAAATTTATCGAAGGAATGACGGTCATTGAATTGTCTGAACTGGTGAAGGAACTGGAAGAGAAATTTGGCGTGTCGGCGGCAGTGCCGGTTGCCATAGCCGCCGCCCCGGCGGGCGTCGATGCCGCGGCCGCGGCCGAGGAAAAAACGGAATTTAACGTGATTCTCACCGGCTTTGGCGAGCAGAAGATTCAGGTGATCAAAGTTGTGCGGGCGATCACCGGTTTGGGGCTGAAAGAAGCCAAGGATCTCGTGGAGGGTATTCCCCAGCCGATAAAAGAGGCGATTTCAAAAGACGAGGTTGCAGAGATCAAGAAGAAAATTGAAGAGGTTGGTGGGACAGTCGACGTGAAGTAGTCCCGTTTCAATAAGTCTAAGCGCGGTGAGCCGGTCTTTTGCAAGCAGACATCGAGAGATCGAAGCCTGGGTAAAAGGGCATCCCGGTAATCCGGGACGGGCGGATAGACGACATTATAATATTAAGGATATTATGGGCGAGCTGAGAAAAAATTTTGGCCGGATAAGAAAGATTGTAGACATTCCCAATCTGATCGATATTCAGACCAAGTCTTACGAGAAATTTCTACAGAGGGAGACAGATCCGGAAAAACGCAGGAATTTTGGCTTGCAGGGTGCGTTCAAGAGCGTCTTTCCGATTTCTGATTATAGCCGCAAGTGTTCGCTTGAATTCGTAAGCTATAAGATCGGGGATGTCCGTTATGATATCAAGGAATGTTTACAGAAGGGGATGACTTATGCCGCTCCCCTGAAGATTGTCGTCCGGCTCGTGGTTTTTGAGACAGAGCCGGGCTCCGATCAGCGTCAAATCCGCGATATCAAGGAGCAGGAGATATACTTCGGCGAGGTCCCTTTAATGACCGAAAACGGGACGTTCGTTGTCAACGGGACCGAACGGGTCATCGTCAGCCAGCTACACCGGTCGCCGGGTATCTTTTTTGATCATGACAAAGGAAAAACCCTTGCCAGCAGCAAATTAATCTACTCGGCTCGTATCATTCCCATCAGGGGTTCCTGGCTGGATCTCGAGTTTGATTCGAAAGATATCCTCCATGTCCGCATAGATCGAAGACGAAAAATGCCCGTCACGATTCTGCTCAAGGCGATGGACTATACGACGGAGAAACTGCTGAACTACTTTTACAAAGTTGAGGCCATCACGCTGGAGGGGAATAAGTTCTTTATGGCGCTCAACGATTCCGTTATTGGGGGAAAAGCGCCGGAGGATATCATCGTATCGAAGACAGGCGAGGTCATTGTCAAGAAGGGAAAAAAAATTTCCAAACCGCTATTGAAGCGAATGACAGATATCAATATCAAGCGTGTCGCCGTGAGCGACATGGATATGCTTGGGAAAATCTTAGCGACCGACGTGTCTCGATCCCCAAACGGGGGAAGTGTTGTTGAAGAGTAATGAAGAATTGAATTCTGAAGGTCTTGAGAAAATACGCAAGCGTGGCATCGGTCAGATGTATGTTATTCATATGGATGAGGACCGGGCCGACGCGTCCATCCGGCATACACTGCTCACGGACCGGATCGAAACGAAGGAAGAGGCAATTATTGAAATATACCGAAGACTCCGGCCCAGTAATCCACCGACGCCGGAAACGGCAAATGCCTTTTTCCGCAGCCTCTTCTTTGAATCGGAAACTTATGACCTATCCGACGTCGGCCGCGCGAAGATGAACTACAAGCTTCGGATGAACGTGCCGACGGATGTAACCGTTCTGACACATGAGGATGTCCTGACGGCGGTCAAGTACCTTATTGATCTCAAGAATGGCGTCGCGGAATGCAATGTGGACGATATTGATCACCTGGGAAACCGGCGCGTGCGCTCTGTGGGAGAGCTCATCGAAAATCAATACCGGATCGGCCTAGTCAGGATGGAACGGGCCATCAAGGAAAAGATGAGTCTTCAGGATCTCGAAACCATGATGCCCCATGATCTGATCAATGCGAAACCGGTCTCTGCGGTTGTCAACGAATTCTTCGGATCCTCCCAGCTATCCCAGTTCATGGATCAGACAAACCCTCTTTCTGAAATTACGCATAAACGCCGCCTTTCAGCACTGGGGCCGGGCGGCCTGACCCGGGAACGGGCGGGTTTTGAGGTCCGGGACGTCCACCCCACCCATTACGGACGGATCTGTCCGGTGGAAACGCCGGAAGGACCGAATATCGGATTAATTGTGTCCCTGAGCACCTATGCACGGGTCAATGAGTTTGGTTTTATTGAAACGCCTTACCGATTGGTAAGAGATGGAAAAGTCCAGGATGAAGTTCGTTATTTGACGGCCATCGAAGAAGAGAACTACATCATTGCCCAAGCCGATCGCCCGCTGGATCAGGATGGGCGGTTTATCGGTGAACTCATTTCAGCCCGAAAGGGAGGCGACTTTCTGACGGTATTGCCTGAAGAGATCAGCATGATGGACGTGTCGCCCAACCAGTTGGTCAGCGTTGCGGCCACCCTGATTCCATTTCTGGAGCATGATGACGCCAACCGGGCGCTGATGGGATCCAATATGCAGCGTCAGGCTGTACCCCTGATGAAACCAGCTGTTCCCATTGTAGGCACGGGGATGGAAGCCATTGTAGCCAGAGACTCCGGAGCCGTTGTCGTCAGCAAGCGATCTGGCGTTGTGGAAAGCGTCGATGCATCTCGTATTGTTATTAAATCTGATGGCGCTGAACAGGACGGACTTGATATCGGCGTTGATATTTACAACCTCATCAAGTACCAACGTTCCAACCAGGATACCTGCTTTAACCAAAAACCGATTGTGAACAAGGGCGATCGGATCAATAGGGGTGACATCATCGCGGATGGGCCGGCCACGGACAATGGCGAGTTGGCGCTGGGACGGAATGTCATGGTGGCCTTCATGTCATGGGGAGGATACAACTACGAAGATTCCATCCTGGTCAGCGAAAGGATCGTCAAGGAGGATGTTTACACATCCATTCACATTGAGGAATTTGAAACAATGGCCCGGGACACCAAGCTCGGGAAAGAAGAAATCACCAGGGATATCCCTAATGTGGGCGAAGAAGCCCTTCGGAATCTCGATGAGAGCGGGATCGTCCGCATGGGGGTTGCCGTCAAACCCGGCGATATCCTCGTCGGGAAAATTACCCCAAAAGGGGAGACCCAGTTGTCCTCTGAAGAGAAGCTCTTGCGGGCCATTTTTGGTGAAAAGGCCAGTGACGTCCGGGATACCTCTCTGCGTGTGCCCCCCGGCGTTGAAGGGACGGTTATCGATGCCAAGATTTTTATACGGAAGGGGGCCGAAAAAGACCATCGCTCACAAATTATCGAAGAGGAAGCTTTTGCATCGGTTTGCAAGGATCGGGACGATGAAATCCGAATCATCACAGAAGCGGTCAAAGACAAGGTTTCCGGGATGCTCGTCGGGAAAACCGCTGCCACCAAGCTGGTTGATCCAAAAAAGAAAAAAATCGTTTTGAAGAAAGGCGATCTGATTACCGAAGACATCTTGGAGATGATTCCGTTCCACCTCTGGAAAGACATTGGTTGTCTTCAGGAGGAAGCCCTTGAAGAAAAAATCAGATCCCTGCTGGAGAATTTATCCCGGAAAATTGATTTTGTGAATGCCTTCTTTGAAGAGAAGCAGGAGAAGCTGAAATTCGGCGATGAGCTTCCGCCGGGCGTGATCAAGCTTGTGAAGGTTTATGTTGCCATCAAACGGAAGCTTTCCGTCGGCGATAAAATGGCCGGTCGCCACGGGAATAAAGGTGTTCTGTCCCGCATTCTGCCCGATGAAGATATGCCCTATTTTATTGACGGGACGACGGTGGATATTATCTTGAACCCACTGGGGGTTCCGTCCCGCATGAATGTCGGGCAGATTCTTGAGACTCATCTTGGCTGGGCGGCCAAGGGGCTGGGCGAAAAGATAAATGCACTGCTGGAAAAATATTACAGCACTGATCAACTGAAAAAAGAACTGAAGAAGCTTTATGCGTCCCCGGAGGCGGATCACTTCGTTGACGGGGCGACGGAAGAAGAAATAAAAAGGTTTATCAGACGCTTGAAGGCGGGCCTGTCGGTGGCGACCCCCGTTTTCGACGGGGCCGATGAAACTGAAATTCAGGACATGCTCGGGCTGGCGAATCTTCCAGAAACGGGCCAAACGATCCTGTTTGACGGAAGAACCGGGGAGCCTTTTGATCAGCAGGTGACGGTGGGAATTATTTACATGTTAAAGCTCCATCATCTGGTTGATAACAAGATTCACGCTCGGTCCATCGGACCTTATTCCCTCGTGACCCAACAGCCGCTGGGCGGAAAGGCACAGTTTGGGGGCCAGCGCTTAGGAGAAATGGAAGTTTGGGCGATGGAGGCCTATGGAGCCGCCTATTCGCTCCAGGAGTTTCTCACGGTAAAATCCGATGATGTAGCGGGCCGGACGCGTATTTATGAAGCCATCGTCAAGGGCGAACATACGCTGGAGCCCGGACTGCCGGAGAGTTTTAACGTCCTGGTCAAGGAACTGCAAAGTCTTTGTCTGGACGTTGAACTCATTGAAGATGAATGATCAGGAAAATTCAAAATGGAAAGAGCGGTATTCGGTTTTTATGGAATTCCGCATATTAACGTTTTCAATTTTTCGAAGGAGATAATGATCCATGGAAGATGTTTTCAGCTATTTTGAAAAACCGAAAGATCCCATTCGGTTCAATGCCATTAAGATGGCCATTGCTTCGCCGGAGAAGGTTCTTTCCTGGTCCCATGGAGAGGTAAAAAAGCCTGAAACCATCAATTACAGGACTTTCAAGCCGGAACGGGATGGCCTTTTCTGTGCAAAGATATTCGGTCCCGTCAAGGATTATGAATGTCTTTGCGGCCGTTACAAAAGGATGAAGCACCGCGGTGTTGTTTGTGAGAAATGCGGGGTGGAAGTCATCCAGTCCAAGGTGCGCCGGGAGCGAATGGGGCATATTGTTCTTGCAACACCTGTCGCCCATATCTGGTTTCTCAAAAGCCTGCCCAGCCGCATCGGGAATATCCTGGACTTGACCCTCAAGGAACTGGAAAAGGTCCTTTATTTCGAGTCGTGGATTGTTCTGGACCCGAAGAACACGCCCTTGCGGAAAAAGCAACTGCTCCTCGAGGAAGAGCTGATTGACCTGAAGGAACAATACGGCGCCGACGCCTTTAAAGTCGGGATCGGGGCGGAAGCCATCCGGACGATTATGGCGGAGATTGATCTGCCCAAGCTGGATGATGAGCTGCGGGAAGAGTTGAAGATCGCCTTCTCGGATACCAAACGCAAGAAACTGATCAAAAGGCTGAAGGTAGTTGAAGCGCTCCGAAAGTCCAGTAACAAGCCCGAGTGGATGATTCTGACCATTCTCCCCGTTATTCCTCCCGACCTGAGACCCTTGGTCCCACTGGATGGAGGTCGTTTCGCCACCTCGGATCTGAATGATCTTTACCGGCGCGTGATCAACCGGAACAACCGTCTCAAGCGTCTGCAGGAACTCAATGCGCCAGAGATCATCATCCGTAACGAAAAGCGCATGCTTCAGGAAGCCGTGGACGTCCTGTTTGACAATGGCAGGCGAGGGCGCGCCATTACGGGTTCCAATAAACGCCCCCTTCGATCGCTATCGGACATGTTGAAGGGCAAGCAGGGTCGCTTCAGGCAGAACCTGCTCGGCAAACGCGTCGATTACTCTGGCCGGTCCGTGATTACGGTCGGTCCGGATCTGAGACTGCATCAGTGCGGGCTGCCGAAAAAAATGGCTTTGGAGCTTTTCAAACCTTTTGTTTATAATCGGCTCCAGGACAAGGGCTATGTCAACACGGTGAAAAGCGCCAAAAAGATGGTCGAGAAGGAAACGTCCGAAGTCTGGGATGCCCTGGATGAGGTGGTTCGCGAATATCCCGTCATGCTGAACAGGGCTCCGACGCTCCATCGATTGGGCATTCAGGCTTTCGAGCCCGTCCTGATCGAGGGTAAAGCGATTCAACTCCATCCGCTTGTTTGTACGGCCTTCAACGCCGATTTTGATGGCGATCAGATGGCGGTCCATATTCCGTTGTCCATTGAGGCCCAGACCGAAGCCAGGGTCTTGATGATGTCAACCAACAACATTCTTTCCCCCGCAAACGGGAAGCCCATTATTATCCCCGGCCAGGACATCGTCCTCGGCATCTATTACCTGACCCGATTAAGACCGGGGGTTATGGGCGAGGGCATGGTCTTTGCCGACCCGACCGAGGTCCGCAGCGCCCTGGATGCCAGAATAGTGGATCTCCAGGCAAGAATCAAGGTCCGGATCCGGGGTGAAATGAAGGAAACCACAGTCGGAAGGGTCATCTTGCATGAAATCATTCCGGAACAGATCCCCTTCGATCTGATCAATAAATTGATGAATAAAAAGGAGCTGTCCAATCTCATTGATCATTGTTACCGGTCCTGCGGAGATAAGACAACGGTTTTGCTGGCCGACCGCCTCAAGGACCTGGGATTCAAGTATGCCACGATGTCCGGCGCATCCATTGCCATCCACAACATGGTTATTCCCGCCAACAAAAAGGACATTGTCGCCCGGGCTGACAAGGACGTCCTGAAAATTCAGAAGCAGTACATGGACGGACTCATTACGGATGGGGAGCGTTATAACAAGGTGATCGACATTTGGTCCCAGGCAACCGAGAAGATTGCCGCCGAAATGCTTGCCGGGATCAGTATGGAAGAACTGTCTGAAGCGGACGGCCCGAAAAGGAAGGTGGAGAGCTTCAACCCCATCTTTATGATGGCGGATTCCGGAGCGAGGGGCTCTGCCGTGCAGATCAGGCAGTTGGCCGGCATGAGAGGTTTGATGGCCAAGCCGTCCGGCGAGATCATTGAAACCCCCATTACGGCCAACTTCAGAGAAGGATTGACCGTACTGCAGTATTTTATTTCAACGCACGGGGCGCGGAAAGGGTTGGCCGATACGGCGTTGAAAACAGCAAATTCCGGTTACCTGACCCGTCGGCTGGTTGATGTCGCCCAGGATTGCATCATCAACGAGGATGATTGCGCGACCCTTGACGGCATCGATGTTTTCGCCTTGATGGAAGGGGGAGAAATTATTGAAACGGCCGGCGAGCGCGTTCTCGGACGGGTTGTCCTTGAAGACATCAAGGATCCCTTTACGGGCGAGGTGATGGTCCAGGCCAATCAGGAGATTGATGAGGTGCTTGCAGACCAGATCGATAGGGTAGGCATTGAAAAGGTGAAGATCCGTTCCGTTTTGACCTGCAAATCCCGACATGGGGTCTGCGCCCGCTGCTATGGCCGGGACCTGTCCCATGGACACCTGGTGAATATAGGCGAGGCTGTCGGGATCATTGCCGCTCAATCCATCGGCGAACCGGGGACGCAGTTGACCATGAGAACCTTTCATATTGGAGGAACGGCAAAATTTGAAGAACATTCAACCCTTCAGTCCCGGCATGACGGTACGGTCCGGTTTGTGAATCTCAATACGGTCAAAAGCAAGATCGATGCATCATCTTCGTCCAAAGTCGGAGAACTTGTGGTCATGAACCGCCACGGTGAATTGCATGTTCTCGATGAGCAACAGCGAAGCCGCGGCAAATACACCGTTCCTTATGGCGCTCATTTGAAGGTTGTTGACGGCAGCATTGTCCGCAAGGGGGATCTGATGGCGGAATGGGACCCCTTCTCGATTCCGATTCTGGCCGAAGTTGACGGTACGGTGAAGTTCGGCGATATCATTGAGGGCCGCACCATGCAGGAGCAGCTCGATGAAGTCACCGGTCTTTCGCGGAAAGTTATTGTGGAATTCCGCGGGACCGATATGCGTCCCCGTGTGTCTCTCAAGGACAAGAAGGGCAAAACGGCAAAAATGTCGGGCAGCAACGCGGTCGCTCGTCATCTCCTGCCGGTGGGCTCCAATATTGTTGTCTCTGAAGGTGCCGTGGTCGGCGCCGGCAGCATCCTGGCAAAAATTCCGCGGGAGACGACAAAAACCAAGGATATCACCGGGGGGCTTCCCCGGGTGGCGGAGCTTTTTGAAGCCCGTAAACCGAAAGATTTTGCCGTGATCAGTGAAATCGACGGTATTGTTTCCTATGGCAAGGACGCCAAAGGCAAACGGAAGATCGTCATCAGCGCGGAAAGCGGTGGAGAGAAGGAATATCTGATTCCCAAGGGGAAGCATGTCCGGGTACAGGAGGGCGATAGAATTTCTGCCGGTGAAGCGCTGATGGATGGGGTCAATAACCCCCATGACCTGCTGACCATCAAGGGTGAAAAAGAACTGGCCCGCTATCTGGTGGATGAAGTCCAGGAAGTGTATCGGTTGCAGGGCGTCAAAATCAATGACAAGCATATGGAGGTCATTGTTCGTCAGATGCTGCGTCGGGTGAAAGTGGTGGATCCGGGCGACTCTTCCTTTATCGTCGATGAACAGGTGGAACGGTATCGATTTCAGGAGGAGAATGAGCGGATTATAGCCCGGGGCGGCCAGCCGGCAATCGCAAAACCGATCCTGTTGGGTATTACAAAGGCTTCTCTGAGCACCCAGAGCTTTATTTCAGCGGCGTCTTTTCAGGAGACGACGCGCGTGCTTACGGAGGCCTCGATGGCGGGCAAGACGGATTATTTACGGGGGCTCAAGGAAAATGTGATCATGGGGCGTCTGATCCCGGCGGGGACGGGTCTTCCAATATACAGGAAACTTGGCGTTAAAACAGTCGATGACCAAGGCCCTCATGCGGGAGAGTTAGTCATGGATGAAAATAATGATGAGAAAATACTTGACACACAGGCGGCGAATTGATAGAAAATTCCTCTTTTGCTACACCAGTAAAGCTTGTTTAAGGGAACATTTAGGGAGGATGCATGCCGACGATAAATCAGCTGGTTCGTAAAGGTCGAGCCAAGATCCAGAAAAAGGCGGCCACACCGGCTCTGGCCGGCTCACCGCAGCGGCGGGGGGTTTGCGTCAGAGTCTACACGACGACGCCGAAGAAACCGAACTCCGCCCTGAGAAAGGTCGCCAGGGTTCGTCTGACCAGTGGTTATGAGGTAACATCCTATATCCCCGGAGTGGGGCATAATCTGCAGGAACATTCAGTCGTTCTGGTTCGGGGCGGAAGAGTTAAGGATCTTCCCGGTGTGCGTTATCATATTGTCAGGGGAACGCTGGATGCTATTGGCGTTCAGGACAGGAAGCAGAGTCGGTCAAAATATGGGGCGAAGAAGCCGAGCTAACGGGAGAAGGTCGCATGCCGAGAAGAAGGGAAATTACAAAACGGGAAGTCTTGCCGGATCCCAAGTTTAATAACAAACTGGTGGCCAAGTTTATCAACAGCTTGCTGAAACGTGGCAAAAAAAGCGTTGCTGAATCCATGCTTTATGGATCTTTCGAGATTATTGAAAAAAGAACGAAAGAATCGCCTGTCGATGTCTTTGAGAAGGCGATCAACAATGTCAAACCCGTCATCGAGGTCAAATCACGTCGGGTCGGCGGCTCCACCTACCAGGTTCCTACGGAAGTCGTGCCCTCAAGAAGACTGGCTTTGGGGATTCGCTGGTTGATTCTTCATGCGAAAGAGCGGACCGAAAAAACAATGAGGGAGAAGCTGGCAGGAGAAATTCTCGATGCTGCGAACAACCGGGGCGGCGCCATCAAGAAGAGAGAGAGCGTCCATAAGATGGCGGAAGCGAACAAGGCCTTTGCGCACTATCGATTTTAATGGTTCTCCGGGGGATCCGTTTGTCCGGTTTGATAAGAAACGCAAACGCCATTGAAGAAAGGTTTGTAAAAAAACAAAAGGGCGAAAGAAGATAGACAGAAGATGAACCATTCAAAGCTTAAGGAGGTACGAGGAGATGGCTAAGAAAAAATTTGAGAGGACGAAGCCGCATCTCAATATTGGCACCATTGGGCATGTGGATCATGGTAAAACCACATTGACGGCCGCGATCACGAAGCACTTGGCCAGAAAGGGGTTGGCCGAATTCAGGCCCTTTGATTCGATCGACAATGCGCCCGAAGAAAAGGAAAGAGGCGTGACCATCAATATTTGCCACGTGGAGTATCAGACGGTAAAAAGACATTATGCCCATGTTGACTGTCCCGGCCATGCGGACTATATCAAAAACATGATTTCTGGAGCGGCGCACATGGATGGTACGATCCTGGTGGTCGCTGCCTCCGACGGTCCCATGCCCCAGACACGGGAGCATATCCTCCTTGCCCGACAGGTTCAGGTGCCCTACATCGTTATCTATATGAACAAGGTCGACCTGGTTGATGATCCGGAACTCCTGGATCTGGTAGAGCTTGAGTTAAGAGAGCTGCTAACGGCCTATGAATTTCCGGGGGATGATATTCCGATCATCCGTGGGTCGGCATTGAAGGCGTTGGAAAGTGATGACGATAATGACCCGCATGTGCAGTCCATTTATAAGCTGATGGATGCGGTCGATAACTATATTCCGGAACCGGTTCGTATTCTTGACAAACCGTTTCTGATGCCTGTCGGGGATGTTTTTTCCATTGCAGGCCGTGGCACCGTAGTCACGGGCAGAGTCGATCGGGGGATCATCAAAACGGGCGAAGAAGTGGAGATCATCGGTATCCGGCCGACGTTCAAGACGGTTTGCACGGGCGTCGAGATGTTCCGTAAAACACTTGATGAAGGACGCGCAGGCGACGATATTGGCGTGCTGCTCAGAGGGACCAAGCGTGAAGAAGTTGAGCGAGGGCAGGTTTTGGCAAAGCCGGGATCCATTACCCCGCATACCAGGTTTAATGCCGTCGTCTACATCCTGACCAAGGAGGAAGGCGGTCGTCATACCCCGTTTTTTGCAGGCTATCGTCCCCAGTTCTATTTCCGAACAACGGACGTGACAGGTGTCTGTACCCTGCCCGAAGGTGTGGAGATGGTCATGCCTGGCGATAATGTCAATCTCGAGATACAGCTTATCACACCGATCGCTATGGAAGATCAGCTCCGGTTTGCTATTCGCGAAGGCGGAAGGACCGTTGGCTCAGGCGTGGTCAGCAAGATTATTGAATAAACATAAAATACGGACGTGACGACGACAACAACCATGAAAGAACAAAAAATTAGAATCCGGCTCAAAGCATACGACCACAAACTGCTCGACCGCTCCGTTGAGGACATTGTTGAGACGGCCAAGCGAACAGGCGCCCGTGTTGCCGGTCCTGTTCCGCTGCCCACGGAAATCAACAAGTATTGTGTCAATCGATCTCCCCACGTGGACAAGAAATCGAGAGAGCAGTTTGAAATCAGAACCCATAAGCGATTGATTGACATCATTGAGCCGACCCAGTCAACGGTGGATGCGCTGATGAAGCTGGATCTTTCGGCCGGGGTGGATGTTGAGATAAAATTATAAGTCGACCGAATAGGGGAGATGAACAGCGGTTTATCTCCCGTCTTTTTTTACGAGGCGCGTCTGGGTGCAGACGGTGTGAAGACAATGGAAATGGGTATCATAGGTAGAAAGCTGGGCATGACCCAGATTTTTTCTGACGATGGCGAAGTGGTCGCCGTGACGGTCGTGGAGGCAGAGCCCTCTGTCGTGATTCAGAAAAAGACCGGTGAGACGGATGGATACGAGGCCATTCAGCTGGGATATGGACGGATCAAACGAAAGAATGTCACCATGCCCCTGCAGGGACACTTCAAGAAAGCCGACAAGGGCAATTTCAGATTTTTACGCGAATTTAAAGCCGCCGCAAACGATTACGTTGTTGGCCAGGAGTTGAATGCGGATCTTTTCCAGGCCGGTGATTATGTGGATGTGGTCGGGACCTCTAAAGGGAAGGGATTTGCCGGTGTCATCAAAAGGCACGGATTCAGCGGGGGGCGGGCTACCCATGGTTCCATGTTTCATCGGGCGCCCGGATCCATCGGCGCCAGTGCGGATCCGTCCAGGGTCTTCAAGGGGAAAAAAATGCCCGGTCACATGGGGAGCGAGCGGAAGACCATACAGAACATGGTGGTCTGGGCCGTAAGATCTGACCAGAATCTGATTCTGATCAAGGGCTCCATTCCAGGCGGCAAAACGGGGATGGTTCTGATTAAAAAGGCGAAGAAGAGGGTTCGTAGTTAGGGCGGGAGTGATTATGCCGGTTTTGGATGTATATGATATCGATAACAAAAAAGTATCGCAACTCGAAGTAAGCGATGCCGTATTTAGCGCTGAGGTAAACGAGGCTGCACTGTATGAAACAGTCAGGATGCAGATGCGTTCACGGCGCCTGGGAACGGCCTCGACTAGGGAGAGAGGCGATATCCGGGGCGGCGGGAAAAAGCCTTGGCGTCAAAAAGGGACAGGCCGTGCCCGGGCTGGAACCAGCCGATCGCCGCTTTGGCGGGGCGGGGGCACCGTTTTTGGCCCGCGTCCCAGGGACTACAGCATCAGAGTTCCGAAAAAGGTTCGAAAGTTGGCGCTGGTTTCCGCTTTGAGCATGAAAATGAAAGAACAGCGGATCATTGTCCTGAAGGATTTTCCTATGGAGGAGATAAAGACAAAGAGATTCAAGGCGGTGTTTGACCGTTTCGGCTTAAGGAAAGCCTTGTTTGTTCTTGATCGGTCGAATTCTGTTCTGGAAAAATCGTCCCGAAATATCCGGGGCGTCAAATTGATTAGAGCAGAGGGGATCAATGTCTATGATCTGTTGGATCACGACCATGTGGTCTTTTTAGAGCCCTCTGTAAAAATGATTGAGGGGGCACTGATGTCATAATGGAATTGTATCATGTCATAAAGAGAGCGCTCATTACGGAGAAGAGCACGATCGCGAAGGATGAAACCAATAAGTATACGCTTGAAGTGGATCCGAGGGCAAATAAGATCGAGATTGCCAGTGCCGTAGAAAAGCTTTTTAAAGTCAAAGTTCTAAACGTGCAGGTGATGAACGTGACGGGCAAGAAAAAGAGGATGGGAAAAATTGTCGGCCGGAAGCGCTCATGGAAAAAGGCCATTGTCACACTTTTGCCGGGCAGTCGCATTGAAATATATGAAGGTGTATAGAAGAGAAGGATTCTAGGAATGGCGATCAGAAAATATAAGCCAACATCACCGGGACGGCGGTTTCAGACCTGTTCTGATTTTAAGGAAATCACGACGTCCGATCCCGAAAAGAGTCTTTTACGGCCCCTGAAGAAATCGGGCGGACGCAACTGCCATGGCAGAATCACCAGCCGGCATATCGGCGGCGGCCATAAGCAGAAATACAGGTTGATTGATTTCCGCCGCGATAAGGCCGAGGTGCCGGGGAAAGTCGTATCCATTGAATACGACCCGAACAGAACATCCAGGATTGCCCTGATCCAGTACGACGATGGCGAGAAGCGATACATCACTGCTCCGAACAAGGTTGGTGTCGGAGATGTGGTCATCAGCGGCAATAATGTCGATATCAAGCCCGGTAATGCCGTTCCCCTGAAAAATATGCCACTGGGTTCTCTGATTCATAACCTGGAGCTCAAGATCGGCCGCGGCGCACAGATGATCAGGAGCGCCGGAACCTATGGGCAGTTGATGGCCAAGGAAGAGGGATATGCGCAGGTCAGATTGCCCTCGGGGGAAGTGAGAAAAGTGCTGCTTGCCTGCAAGGCGACAATTGGTCAGGTCGGGAATATCGATCACGAGAATATCAGCATCGGCAAGGCCGGAAGAACAAGATGGCATGGCAGGCGCCCAAAAGTACGCGGGGTTGCCATGAACCCGGTCGATCACCCGATGGGCGGCGGAGAAGGTAAATCTTCCGGCGGACGGCACCCTTGTACGCCTTGGGGCGTGCCGACGAAAGGTCATAAAACAAGAACCAATAAGAGCACAGATAAATACATTGTGAAAAGAAGAGGATAACGTGGCGCGTTCAGTCAAGAAGGGTGCATATATTGAGGAAAAGCTTCTTGAAAAAGTCAGGAAAGCGGAGGCTTCAGGAAGCAAAAGTGTCATTAAAACCTGGTCACGGCGCTCAACGGTGGTTCCTGAATTGATCGGACAAACATTTGCCGTCCACAACGGCAAGAAATTTGTTCCGGTTTTCGTTACGGAAAACATGGTGGGGCATAAGCTCGGTGAATTTTCGCCCACACGAACGTTCTACAGTCACGCCGGCGATCGAAAGTCAAAAGTACGCAGATGATCTTTTGGCATTAAGATCATGATTTGGAGTTTATGGGGATATGGAAGCGAGAGCGGTTGCTAAGTATATCAGGATGTCTCCGCAGAAAGCGAAACTTGTAGCGGATTTGGTCCGGGGAAAGAAAACTCAGGAGGCAGAGAAAATCCTGATTTTTACACGGAAGTATGCGGCGGGCGTGATCGGCAAAGTGTTGAAGTCCGCTGTTGCCAATGCCAAGCAGAATCCGAATATCGATGACACGATTCTTTATATTAAAAGCATTTCCGTGGATCAGGGGCCGTCCTTGAAGCGATGGCGGGCCCGGGCACAGGGAAGGGCCGCTGCGATTAAGAAGCGCATGAGCCATATTACAATTATCCTGGATGAACAGTAAGCGTATGAGGAGGTGTCAGTTTGGGGCAGAAGGTTAACCCAATCGGGTTAAGATTAGGCGGCATCAAGACTTGGCAGTCGCTCTGGTTTGCAGATAAACGTTATAAAGAACTGCTCCATGAGGATATCAAGATCAGAAAATACCTCAAAAAGAAATTATTTCATGCCGGTATTTCACACATCGATATTGAGCGGGCGGCAAACAAGGCCAAGGTGAATATCTACACGGCCCGTCCGGGCATCATTATAGGCAAAAAAGGGTCCGAAATTGATAAACTCAAGAAGGACCTTGAAGAGAACGTCACTAAAAGTGAGATCATCATTAATATTCTGGAAGTGCGAAAGCCGGAAATTGATGCGCAGCTGGTCGCAGAAAATATTGCCCTGCAATTGGAGAGACGTGTCGCCTTTCGCCGGGCCATGAAAAAGTGCGTCACATCGGCGCTCAAGTTCGGTGCGAAAGGGATCAGGGTTGGTTGCGCCGGCAGACTGGGAGGGGCGGAAATTGCCCGCTCAGAGTGGTACCGTGAAGGAAGGGTGCCCCTGCATACGCTCAGGGCCGATATTGATTGCGGCTTCACCGAAGCCCACACGGCTTACGGACTGATCGGCGTAAAAGTGCTGATCTTTCATGGAGAAGTTCTGCCGGTAAGAAAGGAAAAGGAGAAATAGGCCAACCGTTCTGTCAAAGGACATTTGGCACAAATACTGGGGCTCTCAAATTATGCTATCACCGAAGCGAGTTAAATATAGAAAGTTGCAGCGAGGACGCATGGGGGGGAAGGCGATCCGGGGCAGTCAGGTCACCTTTGGTGAATTTGGTCTGCAGGCAACAGAGTGCGGCTGGGTAACGGCGCGACAGATTGAAGCGGCGCGGATTGCCATGACACGCCATGTCAAGCGCGGCGGCAAGATATGGATCAGGGTTTTCCCCCACAAATCCATTACCCGAAAACCGGCGGAAACCCGTATGGGAAAGGGAAAGGGCGCCCCGGAAGAATGGGTGGCGGTGGTGCGGCCCGGGTTTGTTTTATACGAGATGGAAGGTGTGTCCAGGGAAGAAGCCCGTGAGGCGTTCCGGTTGGCATCCCATAAGCTATCCATATCCACAAAGTTTCTGACAAGGGAGATGTCTGATGAAAATTAAGGAAATCAGAGATTTGAATGTGGATGAACTAAAACAGAAAGAACGGGAAGCAGTGGAGGAGATGTTTCGCCTGCGCCTGCGTCATTCTACGGGTCAACTGGACTCGTCTGCAGCATTGAATCGTGTTCGCAGAGATATTGCCCGTATAAAAACGGTCCGGAGGGAAAAGGAGGTTCGTACGTAATCCATGGATAATCGGGGTAATAAAAGGACCATCAAGGGAATCGTCATGAGCAATAAAATGGACAAGACCATTGTCGTCCGGGCGGAGAGGCTGGTTAAGCATTCTGTTTTTCGCAAATATATCAGAAGTTATGAGAAATACAAGGCCCATGATGAACTCAATCGTTGTAGTGTTGGCGATAAAGTTATAATCGTTGAGTCACGCCCGTTGAGCCGTGATAAGCGCTGGCGGATGCGTGAGATTCTCGAAAAGGCAAAATAGCAGCAGCACAGCAGGCAGTCAGATAGGCGGAGTTTTTTATGATTCAGATGCAGACTGTTTTGAATGTAGCGGATAATTCCGGTGCAAAAAAGGTTGCATGTATAAAAGTTCTGGGTGGTTCGAAAAGAAGGTATGCCGGCGTGGGGGATGTCATCGTGGTATCCGTGAAAGAAGCAATACCGAATTCGAAAGTCAAAAAAGGGGATGTCATGAAGGCCGTCATCGTGCGGACAGCCAAGGAAACTCGCCGCCCGGATGGATCTTTTCTGAAATTCGATGACAACTCGGCGGTGCTGATCAATAATCAGATGGAACCGGTTGGCACGCGTATCTTCGGACCCGTTGCCCGCGAGCTCAGAGCGAAACAGTTTATGAAAATCATCTCTTTGGCCCCGGAGGTTTTATAGAGGTCTGCGGCCGGCCTTATGAGGACAGCCGCAGGATAGCACAAAGGACTGAAGATGCAGAAATTAAAATTGAAAAAAGGTGATCCGGTCAAGGTGATTGCCGGCAAGGAAGCAGGGAAGACAGGCAAGATCCTGAAGGTGATCAGCAAAGAAAATAAGATTGTGGTTGAAAAAATGAACCTGATCAAGAAACATCAGCGGCCTGACTCTCGCGGCAAAGGGGGCATTGTTGAGAAAGAAGCGCCCTTGCAAGCATCGAACGTCAGGTTTGTGTGCAATAAATGCAATGTTGGTGTCCGGATTGGCTATAAGATCCTGGATGATGGGAAAAAAGTCCGCATCTGCAAAAAATGCGGTGAAATCTTGGATGCATAGGTCAGAAAATGGCAAGATTAAAGACATATTACGAGAATGTAGTCGTTCCCGCATTAATTGAGGCCTTTCAGTATAAGAATCGTATGGAAGTGCCCAAGATTGAAAAAATTGTTGTGAGTATGGGGCTGGGCGAGGCAATCCAAAATATCAAGATTCTTGATGGCGCCGTCCAGGAGCTTGCGATGATCACGGGACAGAAGCCCGTCATTACAAAGGCCAGGAAATCCATCGCGACGTTCAAGCTTCGCCAGGGGATGTCGATCGGGTGTTGTGTCACCCTGAGAAGCGAACGGATGTATGAGTTCTTTGATCGGCTGGTCAATGTGAATCTTCCCAGAGTAAGGGATTTCAGGGGCATTTCTCCAAAATCTTTCGATGGAAGAGGCAATTTTGCCATGGGCCTGAAGGAGCAAATTATCTTTCCTGAAATCGACTATGACAAAATTGATAAAGTAAAAGGGATGAATATCGTGATCACCACCTCGGCAAAAACGGATGAGGAAGCCAGGCAGCTGCTAAGGCTAATGGGCGTGCCCTTTAGAAATTAATGTTTGGACATTACAGGATTGGCGTCTGGAGGCATTGGTTTGGCAAAAAAATCTTTAATCGCGAAGGCAAAAAGATCGGCTAAATTCCCTGTCCGGGACTATAATCGCTGCCCGCTGTGCGGTCGGCCTCGGGCCTATTATCGGAAGTTTGATATGTGTAGAATATGCCTAAGAAATCTATCTCTCAAGGGCGAGATACCGGGCGTCATAAAATCCAGTTGGTAAGATAATTTGCAAGGAGCCTTTTATGGGAATGACCGATCCGATTGCAGACATGCTCACAAGGATCAGAAATGCGAATAGCGTCCATTTCAAGAGTGTTGATGTTTTATTGTCGCGCATGAATGTTCATCTCGCGGAAGTACTGAAAAAAAATGGTTATATAAGCGGTTATGATACAAAAAAGCCGGACGGCGGTTTCGCGATGCTTCGGATCTATCTTAAATATGCGGATGCCAAACGTACCGTCATCACCGATATCCAGAGGGTCAGCAGCCCCGGGCGGCGCGTCTATGTGAAAAGTGATAAGATACCGAAAGTATTGAATGGATACGGAATTGCCATCCTATCCACTTCCAGGGGCATCATCACAGACAAGGATGCCAGACAATTGAATGTCGGTGGCGAGGTTCTTTGCAATGTCTGGTAAGTGGCACGATCCGAATGTGCAAGACAAATGGAGATTCGTTCATGTCCAGGATAGGTAAAAGGCCCATCTTGCTGCCTGCGGGTGTCAAGGTTATTCAGAATCAGGCGAATATCAGCGTACAAGGGCCAAAAGGGATGCTGTCGATGGAGGTTCCGCAAGGCGTCGAGGTGGCGCTGGAGGGTAATGCCGTCATCGTTAAAAAAACGTCCGACGACCGGAGGGCCAGTTCATACCATGGACTCACTCGGACGTTGGTGGATAATATGGTTACGGGGGTCACCGCGGGATTTGAAAAAAAGCTGGAGATATCCGGCGTCGGCTACCGTGCAGAAGTCAGCAATGACAAGCTCAAACTTGTGGTCGGATATTCCAGTCCGTCGGCGTATACCATTCCAGCGGGAATTGCCGTCAAGGTCGACAAGCTGGTAAATATCGTCGTGTCCGGCATCGATAAACAACTGGTGGGGCGCGTTGCCTCTGAAATCAGGGCATTGAAGAAACCGGAGCCGTACAAGGGCAAAGGGATTCGGTATGCCGGTGAGAAGATCAGACGGAAAGTGGGTAAGTCTGTAGGGAGTTAATAAAAAACATCATGCCTATGGACCATCTATGTGATCCGTCGGGCGGCGTGAGTATGGACGAGGTAAAACATTGGCATCGAAGAAAATTGAAAAGATCAGAGCGAAACGGACAAAGAGGGTAAGAGCCAGGATGTTCGGGACAGAAACAAAGCCGCGCCTTTGTCTATTCAGAAGCGCAACTCATATTTATGCGCAGGCCATTGCTGATGATTCGCAAAAAACACTCGCAGAAGCCTCGACCCTGAGCAAAGATTTGCGTGAAAAGCTGTCCGGCATGAAAAAAGTGGATCAGGCAAGGGAAGTCGGCAAGTTCGTTTCGAAACGATTACAGGCGATCGGCATCGAACGCGTCGTATTCGATCGGGGACGTTATCTTTACCATGGGCGCGTCAAGGCGCTTGCGGATGCGGCCAGAGAAGCGGGATTAAAATTTTAGAAACGGCATTTTTTATCACACTGTGCGAAGGAAATGATGGCTGGAAAAGAAAAAATGGAAGAATTTGATCTGCTTGACAGGGTAATCGCGATTAACAGAACCGCTAAAGTGGTCAAGGGAGGGCGGCGTTTCAGATTCAGCGCCGTCGTGGTTGTCGGCGACGGCAGCGGCGCCGTGGGAGCCGGGCTTGGTAAAGCCCATGAAGTTCCGGAGGCAATCAGAAAGGGAACGGAACAGGCCAAAAAGAATATGACCAAGGTGGCTGTTCTGAACAGGACCATTCCCTATGAAATCATCGGTCAGTACGGGGCCGGCAAGGTCCTGCTGAAGCCGGCCTCTGAAGGGACGGGTCTCATTGCGGGCGGTGCTGTCCGGGCAGTACTCGAGGTTGCCGGTGTGCACAACATATTAACCAAGTGTCTCGGCTCCCATAATCCGCACAATCTGGTCAAGGCAACCATTGATGGCCTCCGCCGTCTCCGGGATCCGAATGATATTGCGATGCTGAGGGGAATGCGCGCTACGGAATTCAAAGCACTGAATAAATGAGGTGGTTTGTGCGAAACAAGCTCAAAATAACACTGGTTAAAAGTTCTATCGGCCGCCCCGCGCCGCAGCGAAAGGTTTTGGCGGGAATGGGGCTTGGCAGACTGAACCGATCTGTTTTCCTGGATGATACCCCTGAGATCAGGGGTATGGTCAAAAAGGTCTGTCATCTGGTTGCCATGGAGGAAGTAAAGGGGAAAGATATATGAATTTAAGTTCGTTGCAGCCGCCGGCAGGTTCCCGGAAAAAGCGAAAAAGGGTTGGCCGCGGGGACGGCTCCGGACATGGCGGGACGTCCTGCAAGGGCGCCAAAGGGCAGAATGCGCGTTCCGGAGGAGGAACGAGGCCGGGCTTTGAAGGGGGGCAAATGCCCCTGGCAAGAAGGCTGCCGAAAAGGGGCTTCCGCAACATCTTCCGCAAAGCGATTGTTGCCGTTAACATCGAGCAATTGCATAATTTCCCCGCCGGGTCTGTCATTGACGCGGAGAGTCTCATCCGGGCCGGTCTTGTGAACAGAAAATACGACGGGATCAAATTACTGGGCAAGGGGATCATTGATTATCCCCTTTCTGTGAAGGTGAACATGGTCAGCCAGGGGGCCAGAACCAAAATTGAAGCCGCCGGCGGATCGATTATCGAGGTCAACTAAATTTGTTAGGCGGTTTAAAAAATATTTCCAAGATACCTGAGCTGCAGAAGCGGATCCTTTTTACCTTTCTGATGCTCATCGTTTATCGTATCGGCGCCCATGTCACGACGCCGGGGATAGACACAGCAGCACTTGCCGCTTTTTTTGAGCAGGCTAAGGGATCCCTGCTGGGGCTCTTTGACATGTTTGCCGGCGGCGCTTTAAGCAATTTATCCGTCTTTGCACTGGGGATCATGCCCTATATCAGCGCATCCATTATTCTCCAGCTGCTGACCGTTGCTTTTCCCTACCTGGAAAAGTTATCGAAAGAAGGCGAGGCCGGCAGAAGAAAAATCACCCAGTACACGCGCTATGGAACGGTTATTCTTAGTGTCATTCAGGGATTCGGCATTGCCATCGGTCTGGAGAACATGGCCGGTCCGACGGGGGTGTCGATCGTCATCGAACCTGGATGGGCCTTTAGAATGATGACGGTGATTACCCTGACGGCCGGTACGGCCTTTATCATGTGGGTCGGTGAACAGATCACGGAGAAAGGAATCGGCAACGGGATATCCCTGATCATTTTTGCCGGGATCGTGTGCCGGGGGCCGGAGGCGATTATCAATACATTTACCCTGATGTCTTCAGGGGAGATGGGCATTTTCGCGATCATCATTCTCAGTGTCATGATGGTTGCGGTGGTGGGCGTCATCGTCTTCGTGGAAAGTGGTCAGCGGCGGATCCCGGTTCAATATGCAAAGCGGATTGTCGGAAGAAAAATGTACGGCGGTCAAACGACCCACCTGCCTTTGAAGGTCAATACGGCGGGTGTGATTCCGCCCATTTTTGCATCTTCCATTATCATGTTTCCCGCAACCATCGCGAATTTCATTCCCCATCCGTGGATGAAGTCCATCGCCGACGCCCTGGTGCCGGGACGAGTCGGGTATGAGCTGCTCTACGTAGCCTTTATTGTTTTTTTCTGTTACTTTTATACGGCGGTGACCTTTAATCCCGTGGATGTGGCCGACAACATGAAAAAGTATGGCGGCTATGTGCCGGGAATTCGGCCAGGAAAAAAAACGGCTGATTATATTGATGATGTGCTGACCCGGTTGACCTTCAGCGGTGCGATTTACGTTTCGGCAGTGTGTGTCCTTCCCAGCATTCTGATCAGTTATTTCAACGTACCCTTTTATTTTGGGGGAACGGCACTTTTGATCGTTGTCGGGGTTGCCCTCGATACGGCGGGCCAGATCGAAACGCATTTGCTGACAAGGCAGTATGAAGGGTTTATGAAAAAAGGGCGGATTGCCGCCAGGCGGCGGTGAGTGGCGCCATCTGAGGGAAGGTTTTTGTAAGATGATTATCCTCAAGCGACCTGAGGAAATCGAAAAAATAAGAAAGAGTAACATCATCGTTTCGGAAATACTCAGAGAGCTGAAAGAAAAAATCAGACCCGGCATAACGACTCTGGAGCTCAACCGCTATTCCGAGGAGCTGGCTAAAAAAAGAGGAGCCACGCCGGCATTTAAAGGGTATCGCGGCTATCCTTTTGCTCTGTGTACCTCCGTTAACTCAGAAGTCGTGCATGGGATGCCGTCTAGCCGGGTTCTTAAACCAGGAGATATTGTCAGTCTGGATTTCGGCGCCCGCTATCAGGGATATTACGGGGATGCCGCCATGACCGTGCCCGTCGGCGATATTACCGAGGAAGCCCGGTTGCTGCTGCAAGCCACGGAAAGCAGCCTTTATGAAGGAATCCAGCAGGCCCGGGCAGGGAACAGGCTGGGCGATATTGCCGCAGCCGTGCAGGGGCGCGTTGAAGCGGCTGGTTTTTCCGTCGTCAGGGATTTTGTCGGTCATGGGATTGGGAAAGACCTGCATGAAGAACCTCAAATTCCAAATTATGGGGTCCGCGGCAGGGGGGTTGAATTAAGAAGCGGGATGGTCCTGGCCATCGAACCGATGGTGAATGCGGGGACTTACAAGGTCAGGATTCTTCCCGATGGCTGGACGGTTGTTACCGAGGATGGCCAGCTATCAGCGCATTTTGAGCATACGGTGGCCATAACCGATGAAGGTCCGGTCATTCTAAGCGTCGAGAACTGAAAACGGCAATATTTTATGGCGAAAGAAGAACCCATAGAGGTTGAAGGACGTGTTGTTGAGCCCCTGCCCAATGCCATGTTTCGCGTTGAACTGGATAATGGACATCGTGTTCTGGCCCATATTTCGGGGAAAATGCGCATGCACTTCATTAAAATACTGCCGGGAGACAAGGTGACGGTTGAGTTGTCGCCCTATGACTTAACCCGGGGCAGGATTGTCTACAGGACGAAATGAACGGTTCAGCGGGTACGCCGGGTGACAAACACCAGCCCCGTTGCGATGATCGATCGGTTTGAGGAGCAGGCATCATGAAAGTACGGTCTTCCGTTAAAAAGATATGTGACAAGTGTAAAATTATCAAGCGCCGCGGCGTATTGAGAATCATTTGTGAGAATCCCAAACACAAACAGCGACAGGGATAAGAGCGGTTTACTAAATCAGGAGGATGGCAAGTGGCAAGAATTGCAGGAGTGGATTTACCCAGAAGCAAAAGGATGGAGATTGCACTCACCTATATCTACGGCATAGGGCGGTCAAAGTCTATAGACATTCTTCAAAAGGCCGGCGTCAGTGCAGATACAAAGACAGACCATCTTGCTGATGCAGAAATTACCGCGATCAGAAATATCATCGACAGGGACCATAAGGTTGAGGGTGATTTGCGTCGTGATATCTCCATGTCTTTGAAACGGCTTATGGATATCGGTACCTATCGGGGGCTGCGGCACCGCAAGGGGCTTCCCGTGCGGGGTCAGCGGACCAGCACCAACGCCCGGACGCGAAAAGGACCCCGGCGGTCCATCGCGGGGAAAAAGAAATAAATAGCAGTGATCAGGAGGATCAATGGCCAAGGCTGTCAGAAAAACAGGGAAGCGAAAAGAAAAAAAGAATATTACCGAGGGGGTTGCCCATATTCAATCAACGTTCAACAACACGATTGTCACCATCACGGATATGAGCGGCAACGTGATTGCATGGGCCTCTGCCGGGATGCAGGGATTCAAAGGGTCGCGAAAGAGCACGCCCTTTGCCGCGCAGATGGCGGCGGAAGATGCGGTTAAAAAAGCGAAAGAGCATGGGATGCGCAGTGTCCAGGTATATGTAAAAGGCCCTGGGTCTGGTCGTGAATCTGCCCTGCGGTCGCTTCAGCTGGCCGGCTTGAATGTCAGTCTGATTCGGGATGTCACCCCCATTCCCCATAACGGTTGTCGTCCTCCGAAACGGCGAAGGGTGTGAGGCAGGAGTGTGTGGAAAGAAACGTTAGAAGGCCATAAAAAGATAATGTTAAATCAGGGAGGCGTCTTTGGCAAGATATAGAGAATCCGCGTGTAGGTTATGCCGTAGAGAAGGTCTGAAACTGTTTCTTAAGGGAGATCGTTGTTACAGCGAAAAATGTGCCTTTGAACGGCGGAGTTATGCCCCGGGTGAACACGGGCAGATCCGGAAAAAGCATTCAGATTACGGTGTTCAGTTAAGGGCCAAGCAAAAGCTCAAAAGAATGTATGGTCTGTTGGAAAAGCAGTTCCGGGGTTATTTTGAAAAAGCAGACCGGCAAAAAGGAATCACAGGGACAAACCTGCTGTTGTTCCTGGAGAGGCGGCTTGACAATATGGTGTTTCGGATGGGATTTGCCAACTCAAGAGACGAGGCGCGGCAGCTTGTCAGGCATAATCACTTCCTGGTAAGTGGAAAACCGGTGAATATTCCCTCTTTTCTGGTCAGAGTAGGCGATGACATCCAGGTCCGGGAGGGCAGCAGAAAAGTGGCGCGGATACAGGAGGCTCTGGAAACCGTTGCAAGGCGAGGTGTGCCCCCGTGGCTCGAATTGGACAAGGAAAACTTTAAAGGCACGGTCAAGATCTTCCCGGTGCGGGACGAATTGACGATGCCGGTTCAAGAACAATTGGTTGTTGAACTTTATTCGAAATAAAGGCCGATAATTTAGGAAAGCTTTAACAGGACCGAAGGGTAGGGATTGATCATTATGCAAAGAAATTGGCGCAGTATCATAAGGCCGAAGCGGATCGAGATTGATGAGGCGACCCATACGCGCTTTTACGGAGAGTTCATTTGTCAGCCTCTGGAGAGAGGTTTCGGCATTACATTCGGAAATGCGCTCAGAAGGGTTCTGCTGTCTTCCATCCAGGGCGCATCGATCGTTTCGGTCCGGATCGATGGGGTTGTCCATGAATTTTCGACGGTTCCAGGTGTGAAGGAAGACGTGGCCGACATCATTCTCAATTTGAAAGGTGTACGTTTGAAGCTCCACCAGGATGGTCCCCGCGTCGTTCAACTGGACACATCTGAGGAGGGGCCTGTAACGGCAGGCAACCTCATCTGCGATGCGACGGTGGAGGTTCTGAATCCGGAACATCATATTGCCACTCTGTCCGGGGAGTCTCCCCTCAAGGCGCAGATGGTTGTCAAGATGGGCAAGGGTTATGTCCCGGCAAAGAAGGAAAGAGACGACGATCAGCCCGAAGGAACGATTAATATCGATGCGGTTTTTTCACCCATAAAGAAAGTCAATTATACGGTGACCCATGCCCGCGTCGGACAGATCGCTGACTATGACAGGCTGGTTCTGGAGATCTGGACGGACGGCAGTGTCTGGCCCGAAGACGCCCTCGCTTTTGCGGCTAAAATTTTGAAGGACCAACTGGATATCTTTATTAATTTCAACGAAGCGGAAGAGGACGGAGGGCCGCCCGGCCTGAAAGAAGAAGATAGCGTCAATGACCATCTGTTGCGGCATGTGGATGACCTCGAGCTGTCTGTCAGATCGGCCAATTGCCTGAAAAACGCCGGGATTCATCTTATCGGTGAACTTGTTCAAAAAACGGAGGCGGAGATGCTGAAAACAAAGAATTTCGGCAGGAAATCCTTGAATGAGATCAAGGATATTCTGCAGGAAATGGGTTTGAGTTTCGGCATGAAACTGGATTTTCCGCCCTGGAACAGGGATGAGGCAAAGGAAGACCCGACGATGTCAGCAGGGGATTGACAGGAATAACCGCCAACAGGAAAGGAAGATGATCAATGCGTCACGGGAAAGCGGGAAGTAAGCTCGGCAGGACATCCAGCCACAGGAAAGCAATGCTGAGGAATATGGTTACTTCCTTTTTAAAATATGAAAAGGTCAAGACAACGGATGTCAAAGCCAGGGAGCTAAAAAAAGTTGCTGAAAAAATGGTCACCTTGGGAAAACGGGGCGACCTCCATGCCCGGAGACAGGCCCTGGCATTTGTCAGAGATCCGGAAGTGGTGGGGAAGCTATTCAGTGAACTGTCAGAGCGCTATCGTCAGCGCGCAGGGGGATATACAAGGATCATCAAAATGGGTTATCGCACGGGTGACAATGCACCCTTGTCCAGCATTGAATTTATTGATACCGTACAAAAGAAGAAACCCAAGAAGAAGGCCCCCGCCGCATCATGATCTCCTTGAGAGAATCAGGGAGTGCGGAATGATAAGCCGCCACAAAGGGCGATTGTAGAGGCAGGACTTTTCCATATCCTGCCTTTTTTATGGATCGCATTTCATTTCTTCTTGTGTTTTTTCATAAAAAGATATACTTTCAGCCCGCGTTGGTTTTCGGTTCAGCTTGTCTTTCTAATGATAATCATCGGGAAGGAGGTCATTATGGCGGAAGAAAAGATTGGCGAAGTGGTAAAGTTTTTTGCTAAACCGTCTGTCGCGGCAGTCAAGATCACGAAGGGTGAGTTGCGTATCCGGGATACGATTAAAATCTTCGGTCATACCACGGATGTGACCCAGGCCATTGATTCAATGGAAGTGAATAATCAGAAGGTTGACCAGGCCGTTGCCGGCGATTTTATCGGGATCAAGGTTGCCGATCGCGTTCGTCCGGGCGATGAGGTTTTCAAGGTCGTTCCCTGATCGGGTTTTTGTATCAAAGTCGTGCCATGGGTTGAATGGCGTTTAAGCCGTCCCATGGCTTTTTTAGTATCAGCAGTCAGAATAGAATGGATGGGGCCCTGGCATCGATGGATCCGCTGGCATACCTGGAGAGTTTAAGCGGTCGGCCCATCCGATTGGGGCTTGCGCCCCTGCGCCGCCTTCTGGTCAGGATAAAACATCCTGAAAGAAAATATACATGCATGGTCATCGGCGGGACCAACGGTAAAGGTTCCATTGCGGCGATGTCGGCTTCGATGCTCACCGCAGGCGGTTTCCGCACCGGTCTTTACACCTCCCCGCATCTGCAGGATGTCCGGGAACGGATACGGATCGATGGACGCATGATTACCGCTGAACACCTGCGGGCGTGCGCAGATGCGATCATCCGGCAGCTGCAAGAGGACCTAACCTACTTTGAATTTCTTACCGCTACGGCCTTTCTTTTCTTCGAAAAACAGCAGGTGGATGTCGCCGTCCTTGAGGTAGGGATGGGAGGAAGGCTGGACGCGACGAACGTTGTTGAATCGGTCATTTCGGTGATTTCGAATATTTCTATGGATCACGGCCATTTCCTGGGGAAGACGCTTGATCAGATTGCCCGGGAAAAGAGCGGGATCATCAGAAAAAACGGTTGCTGCATCACCGCCGCCAGGCAAAAAAGGATTGTTGGAATGATTAAGGAGGCATGCCGGCAGAAACAGGCCCGTTTTTTCAGGCTGGGGCATGAAATCAAGATCAGGAAACACAATGACGGGATATTTTCATTCCGGGGCCTGAACAGACGGTATGATCATCTTTGCTCTCCGCTTCGGGGAAGGCATCAGATAGACAATGCGGCTTTAGCAGTAGGCGCGGTGGCGCTCCTGGCGGAGCATGGTTTTTTTGTCCAGGAGGAGGCTGTTCGCCAGGGGCTGAGGGAAACACGATGGGAGGGACGCCTCGAAATCCTGCGGGAGCGCCCGACGGTGCTCATTGACGGGGCCCATAATCCGGCAGGCATTTCCAGTCTCTGCGCCGTCCTGAGAGAGGAATTCCGCTATCGCCGCCTGACCGTCATCTTCGGCGTTCTTGATGATAAGGATTGCAAGAACATGTTAAGAATGCTATCAGCACTTGCGGACAGCCTCATCCTGACACGGCCGGAAAGCGAGAGATCTCTGGCTCCGGCGAAACTCCTGCCGGTGGCCGGGCAGTTTCACCGCCGTGTCGTGATCATCGAAAAGCCGGAGGAGGCGCTGCTCGGGGCGCTGGCCGTTGCCGCTCCTGAAGATCTTATCTGCGTGACCGGATCTCTCTATCTGATGGGGGCCGCCAAACGGTTTGTTACTCAATGATATGGAGCGCAATGTATAAGGGCATCGGGCAATCGATCATCATCCTGTTGCTTCTTGCTCTGCAGGCGTCGCCGGGCATCTGCCAGAGGAATCAGACCTCAGGCGGCACATCCGGTGATCCGGTAACGATTGAAGCGGACAGCATCTCCTATGATTATGAAACGGATACCTATCACGCCGAGGGGCGTGTCGTCATTACCTATGTCAAGGGTGTTTTAACTGCAGATCATGTCTTTCTGGAAAAAAGCCGTGACCAGGTCCGGGCAGAGGGGAACGCAAAGCTCACGAGTGATCAGGACACTCTGGAAGGGGACCGGATCGACTTTGACATCAGGGACAAGACCGGTGTTGCCCACAGGGGTCGGGCGTTCATGGCCAGGAATCATTTCTATCTGGCCGGAGACCGGATTATCAAAACCGGAGAGTCCAGCTATGTGGTGGACGGCGGCGCCAAAGCGACAACCTGTGACGGACCGTCTCCGGATTGGCATTTAGCCGCCGACAAGCTCGATGTCACGATAGATGGATATGGCACGCTGACGCATGCAAAATTTAAGGCAAAGGATATTCCCGTCCTCTATTTACCCTATCTCATTTTTCCGGCCAAGACCAAGCGTCAATCCGGCTTGCTCCTCCCGTATTTTGCCTATTCCGACAGCAAACTCGGCTTGGACGTGGAGGTTCCGTTTTTCTGGGCCATATCCGATGAGATGGATGCAACGTTCTATCAGCGTTATATGGATAAGCGAGGATACAAACAGGGTGTCGAATTCCGCTACTTTACCAGCCCCGATAACTTTGGCACGTTTTATGGCGATTATATGAATGACACCGGCCATGTAAAAGAGACAGCGGGCGGCATCAGCCGGGACTGGCAGTCGGATCAGCGGAGATGGTCCCTTTACCTGAACCATCAGACCCAGTTTGATCCCGGTTTTTATTTTCGGACAGATATCCAGAAAGTATCCGACAGCTGGTATTTCAAGGATTTCTCCTCTAACAACTATTATTTGAGCAACTACGCCACAACCGAGCAGCAACGGTTTCGGAAAGTGCCCTTTGTAGGGAATGAGAACCTCGGAGCGCTGGAGTCAACCGTGAGGCTGGTGAAAACCTGGTCTTTATACAACTTGACGGTTTCAGCAAGTTCTACAGACAATTTTGCCACCGTTTCCAATGACGCCACTCTGCAGAGATATCCGGAGATAACCCTGACAGGGGTCAAGCGTGCGCTCTTCAAATCGCCGGTCAATTTTGAATTTACATCAACCTATGATTATTTCTACCGGGAAGTTGGACAAAAGGGGCATTTCTACGAACTCAAACCCACCCTGTCGCTCCCCATCAACCTTGGCGGATATGGCATGATGACACCGGCATTGGCCTTATCGGAGGTTCTGTGGCGGAGGGAGGATCAGGAGCCGGACCTTTCAAATAAGCAGGGTAACCGGAATTTGTATGCCGCCTCATTGTATGCGAATACGGAAGTGAGCCGGGTTTTCAATGTCAGCGGTCAGACGGTGGAGAAAATCCGGCACAGCATCTTCCCGGAGGTGGCTTATACCTATATTCCCAAAGTGGATCAGACGGGCCTGCCTGATTATATTGCACCCGTCGGTGAACAACAGACCATCACCTACGCCTTGACCAACAGCTTCATGGCCCGATGGAAGGGCAAGGACGGCAAAAGGAATTACCTGGAGTTTTTCCGGCTGAAATTGGCCCAGAGTTTTGACATCATAGAATCGCACAGGGATGTCGCCGCGACCGGTGGCGAGCGCAAGCCATTCAGTAATATCATCGTTGAGGCCGATTTCAAACCCTTTCAATATTTATCCTTCGCGGCCAGAAACGTATACGGCATAACAACGACCAACTGGACACAGGCCAATTATGACTTGACACTCAGCGATGCTCGGGGTGATGCGGCCGTTCTGGGCTATCGCTATACACAGAATTCCATCGAAGAGATCAATCTCTATCTGAAGGCCGTGATAACGAATACCCTGAATCTAACCTACAATCAGCGACGGAGCCAATTGCTCCAGAAAGACTTCGAGAAGAAGCTGGCGGTCAGCTATCGTAAGCAATGCTGGAATGTGGAATTCAGTTATAGCGAGAAATTGAACACCACCATTAATCAGGCCGGTGTATCCATGCAGGGCGATCAGTACGACCGGACCTATATGCTGACCCTGTACCTGTATGGCCTGGGAACGATCGGTACTCAGTAAATTTTGAAATCATGTGAATATTCCGATATTTTCACGCCAGTCTGTTAGTTTGACATATATTTGATTTTCCGTGCAGGTTTTCCTTGACAAAGTGTCGAAAATTACGTAGCTTACATAGCTTAATTTAGAGGGTCGGTGGTCTATGAAAACATTTCAGGCAAAGAAGGAAGCAGTCGACAGAAACTGGCATGTCATCGATGCCGAGGGCAAAGTCCTGGGCAGGCTGGCCAGTGAAATTGCAAAGCGGCTTCGCGGTAAGGATAAACCCGTCTATACGCCTTATGTGGATACGGGTGATTTTATAATTGTGGTCAACGCCGGCAAGGTCCAGTTAACCGGCAAGAAGCTGACGGACAAGATCTATTACCGTCATTCCGGGTATCCGGGGGGGATAAAGCACGTCGCTGCAGGGAAAATGCTTCTCGAAAAACCGACGGAGGCGGTGCGTCTCGCCGTCAAAGGGATGCTTCCGAAGAATACCCTGGGCCGGGCAATGTTGAAGAAACTCAAAATTTACGCCGGAAGTGATCATGGACACGCGGCGCAATGCCCGCAAACACTGGAATTATAACCGGAAGCCAAAAAGACAGAGATATCAGGAGCAGGGTATCCTGCTGATGGGGAGATAAAGATGACGGATAAACGCTTTTATGCCACGGGAAAGAGAAAGTGCGCGATTGCAAGGGTATATATGAAAGAAGGCAGCGGCCTTTTGACCATCAATAAAAGGAATTTTGATGATTATTTTACACGGGACAGTCTGAAGATGCTGATCCAGCAACCCATTGAGATGACGGGTAAAAAGGATAAATTCGATTTTTTCATCAATGTGTGCGGAGGCGGCGTTGCCGGACAGGCGGGTGCCATCAAGCACGGTATCTCCAAGGTTCTCGTGGAATATGACCTGGCATTGCGTTCGACCTTGAAAAAAGCAGGATTTCTCACAAGGGATTCACGGATTAAGGAAAGAAAGAAGTACGGCCAGCCAGGAGCGAGGAAACGGTTCCAGTTTTCAAAACGATAACATGAATCAGGGAGGCTGCGGCCTCCCTTTTTTTTACAGATTTTCAGGGTTGCGTTTTTCTACTGAGGTTCACGGCGAAGGACGTGACAAGGAGATGATGCGATGATCAAGGTCGGCGTTTACGGGGCAAGCGGGTACACGGGGCTGGAACTTTTAAGGCATCTGCTCTTTCATCCGGCGGTAACAGTAACGGCCATCACGTCGCGGCGGTACGCCGGTATTCCCCTTGCGGATGTCTATCCTGTTTTTCAGGGATTAACGGATATCGCGTTTATGAATGCTTCACCCGATGACGTTGCGAGGCTGGCCGATGTCGTATTTTTAGCGCTTCCCCACGGGGTTTCCATGACGGTGGCGCCGGCGTTTTTGGCATCCGGGAAAAAAGTGATCGATCTGAGCGCCGATTTTCGTCTGCGGGACGCCGGCAGCTATGAGCAATGGTATGAAAAGCATACAGCGCCGGCGTTGCTGGCGGATGCGGTCTATGGCATTCCGGAGCTTTATCGCGAAACGATCCGGAAAGCCAGCCTGGTTGCCAATCCCGGATGCTACCCCACCAGCGTGATCCTGGGGCTTGCCCCGCTGCTCAAGGCCGGCTGGATCGACACGGCTTCCATCATTGTGGATGCCAAGTCCGGCGTCAGCGGCGCTGGACGGGAACCGCAGGTTGCCTCCCTGTTCTGCGAGGTCAACGAAGGATTCAAGGCCTATAAAGTCGGCGGCCAGCATCGCCATATCCCCGAAATGGAGCAGGAACTCACCACGCTGGCCGGGCGCGAGATCAGGATTTCTTTCACCCCCCATCTGCTGCCTGTCAACCGGGGCATTCTGAGTACGATTTATGGGTCCCTGCTGATGGACACGACGTCGGACAATTTAACGGATCTGTATCGGCGGCATTATGAGGATGAACCATTCATCAGAATCTGCAAGCCCGGCGCGTTTCCGAATATTTCTTCGGTATGTGGCTCAAACTGTTGCGACATCGGGGTAACCATAGATAAAAGAACGAAACGGGTGATTGTCCTGTCGGCCATTGATAATTTGATCAAGGGGGCGGCCGGCCAGGCTATTCAGAATATGAACTTGATTTGTGGATGTAGTGAAGAGACGGGACTGACCGGAATCTCCCGCTTTCCATAACGGCCAATGTACCCGGCGTTTTTGATCGACGATATGATGCAATCTTTGCACAACTCCAGAGACCATTGAAAAATGGTTTCGCCGCTTGCGAACCATTTTCCATCGGTTATGCGAAGCTCTCATAAATGCAAAGAAGGAGATTAGCTTCATGGCAATTATGCTGTACAACACGCTTACCCGGAGAAAAGAGGCATTTCAACCGATCCGGGAGGGGAAAGTCGGCATCTATGCCTGCGGCATTACCGTCTATGATCTCTGTCATGTCGGTCATGCACGTTCCGCGGTGGTGTTCGACACGATCACAAGATACCTGCGGTACCGGGGCTATGATGTGATCTTTGTGAAAAATTATACCGATGTGGATGACAAGATTATCCAGAAAAGCAATGCAGCAGGGGTCGGCATCGCGGACATCTCCGAGCGCTATATCCGCGAGCATGATGAGGATATGGACAGGCTCGGCGTGGCCCGTCCTTCGTTTGCTCCCAGGGCGACAGAGTATATCCGGGAGATGATCGGCCTGATTGAGAAACTCGCGGAGAAGGGGCTTGCCTATGAGGTGGACGGGGATGTTTATTATGCCGTGGGAAATTTCCCGGGTTATGGAAAGCTGTCGGGCCGGAATCTGGACGAGATGATGGCCGGCGCCCGCGTTGACGTGAATGATAACAAAAGGAAGCCCATCGATTTTGCGCTCTGGAAAGCGAGCAAGGAAGGAGAGCCCTGGTGGGAAAGTCCATGGGGACGCGGGCGCCCGGGGTGGCACATCGAATGCTCAGTCATGAGCCAGCGCTTTCTGGGGGATACTTTTGACATCCACGGCGGCGGAGAAGACCTGATTTTTCCCCATCACGAAAATGAGATCGCCCAATCCGAGGGAGCGACAGGCAAACCCCTTGCCCGGTACTGGGTTCACAACGGATTCGTCCGGATCAACAGCGAGAAGATGTCAAAATCGCTCGATAATTTTTTTACGATCCGGGACATGCTGGCGGCTTACCACCCCGAGGTTATAAGGCTGTTTCTGCTGCAGAGCCATTATCGGAATCCGGTGGATTTTTCGGAGGAGGCTCTTGCCGAAGCGAGGATAGGTATGGACCGTTTTTACAGCATGCTCAAACGGATCAAAGACCTGCTGACCTCGCTGTCTGAGATCACCGCCGCGGATCCATCTGCATTATCCGGGAAGCACAGGGATCTGCATGAAACTCTGTCATCCCTGCCCGCTCAGTTTGTGGAGGTCATGGATGACGATTTCAATACGGCCAGAGCGCTGGGTCATTTGTTTGAGGCCGTTCGTCTCATGAACGGGTTTATGGCCGACAGGGCCTTCAGCCGTTCACCCGAGACCGTTTTGCTGCTTAAAACGGCCCAGGATATCCTGACCGACCTTGGACGTGTGCTTTGCCTCTTTGGCACGGATCCCCATGTCTATTTTGAACAGGACCGGAAACGGGAAGCGGCCAAGAGAAGCCTTGACACGGCGGAAATTGAAAGCCTCATCGCTGCGAGGCAAGCGGCACGGTCGGCCAGAAACTGGCAGTCCGCCGACGAAATCCGGGATATTCTGGAGGCAAAGAAGATCACGATCGAAGACTCTCCCCTGGGAACAACCTGGAAGATCGCATAGGGCCAAAACACCCCCACCCAATTCTGAAAACCTTGCGGAGCGGATCCGTTCTTCCGGCGGGCTTATGAAGGATGAGGATTCAGGGCCGCCTTCAGGCCATCGATTGTGTAAGGCCGGATGACGGTGCCGCTGAACCCGTGCATCCGGAAGTCCTTCAGAATGGGGTGATTTTCGTCTCTCCCGGCGATGATGGCTTTGACCTGTGGATTTATCTGCCGCAGTGCGTGCAGAATGTTTTCTGTACCTTCCGGGTCGGTTGAATCCAGAATAACGGCGGTGTAGGGTTGGTTTGCCTCCAATGCCATCCGGTAATACCGGAGGGCTTCTTCCGGGGTGCGGGCAAAGTCGCAGTCATAGCCCAGGAAATGGAGCATGATTTCTGCCGCATCCCGCATGACCGCATCATGATCCAAAACCAGAAGCTTCTCTCTGCTGACTGTAGACTCATCTGCGTTATTGTTTTCTGAATGACCAATCATCCGAGCAGCGGGGAGATAGACGTCCACGGTCGTTCCCATCCTGGGCTCCGATTTTATGGCGATGAAGCCGTCATGCTTTTTAATGATAGAGTAACACATGGCGAGGCCCAGGCCGATCCCGGTGGAACCGATTTTTTGTTTCGTGGTAAAATAAGGCTCAAAAAGCTTTTCCAGATGTTCCCCGGGAATGCCGATCCCAGGATCGACCACGGACCATTTGACATAGCTCCCTTCTTTCAGGGGCAGATTGTCACCTGCGGAGATCACGATATTTTCGGCGCGGATATGGATCACCCCTCCGTCAGGCATCGCTTCCCGGGCATTGTTCAGCAAGTTCCAGACGACTTGCTTGATCTGACTTTTGTCCATGTCAACGTTCCAGAGATCATCGGGCAGATCGAATTGGCAGGAGATGTTCGCATCATGAATGGTCATCGCTGCCGTTTCCCGCAGGAGCGGAACAAGCGGGGTCGATTTCCGGATCGGATTTCCGCCTTTGGAAAAGGTAATAAGCCGGTTGGTCAATTCCTTTGCCTGGAGGCTTGCTTTTTCAGCGATTTCCAGGCCCTGTTCCAGGGCCTTATCTTCATCGGCGACAGAAATTTTTGCCAGGAAGATGTTGCGCAGGATGGCGGATAAGAGGCCGCCGAAATCATGGGCAATCCCGTCTGCAAGAATGCCGAGGGATTCCAGTTTCTTGATTTTGATCAATGCTTCTTCCGCTTGTTTCTGCTCCGTGATGTCTTCCAGCGTTTCCACGGCGCCGATCAGATAACCGGATGAATCCCGGATCACGGCGGCCGTAAAGCGCAGCCATTTTCCTTTTTCCCCCAGGACCGGAAAGAAGTCCATCCCCTCATAGGCCTCTTTGATGAGCCTGGATTTGGTATAGGCGCCGGAATACCATTGGGGAATGGCATCGAGGGCTCCATCCACCAGCAGATCGGCCATGCAGGGCCTCTGCGTGTTGTAAAAAGCCTTCCAATGGTCGGCTGTTTTGATCACGTCTTCGGCTCTTATCTTGCTGAGGACTTCAGCAGCCCTGTTCCAGTAGATCACGCGGTGATCCTTTCCCAGGACGAAGGTCGCAATCGGAGAGCCCTGAAGGATGCTGTAGAGGCGCTGCTCACTCTCCCGCAATTCCTGCTCCGCCCACTTGCGCCAGACGACCTGATAAAATTTCCCGATGCAGACCGCGACCGCCAGCAGGAAAAGGCCGATCATGAGGAACGGTTCTGTATCGTAGGTTTGATCGATCCGGTGACCCAGGTAGAGAAATACAAGCGAACTGACGACCAGGGCAAGGCCCCAGGGTATGAGAGAGATGGATTCAAGTTTACGTGGGGATATGCTTGTTGTTCTTTTTCTGAAAATCACGTCACGATCTCTTTATTTCTTGAAAGTCATCTTAAGTTCATAGATTCCGTCGACGATCTTCTTTTCAAGGTCAAAACCGCCCTGCTCGAACGTATGCAGCATGGGCTTGTTTTCCACCAGGACTTCGGCGGTGAAACCCAGCAGACCCTCACGCTTGGCCAGATAGGTCAGATAGGACAGAAGTTCCATCCCGATGCCGCGCTGATGATAATCATCGCGCACGGCAAAGGCCACTTCAGCTGTATGCAGCTCATCGTCGATATAGTATCTTCCGACGCCCAGAATGTGCTCCTTGCCCTCTTGGGCTGTGACAGCCAATATGGCCATTTCCTTGCTGTAATCAATGACGACCAACTTCTGTAGACGTTCGTGCGGCATGTCTTTGCGCACCGACATGAAACGGCGGTACATGCTCTGGTCGGAAAGGGAGTAAACAAAGGCTTTCAGTAAGGGCTCATCGCTCATTTTGATAGGTCTGAACAGAAGGCTTACCCCGCCGCTGGTGGTCCGCCAGGCCTCCAGGTGTTCCGGATACTCGCCGCTCTTGCCGGGCATGAAAGCCTGGTCTCGGTAAATCAGGTCAAGCTTTTTGGCTTCTTCGATCAGCCAGTTCCTGAATCTGGGATGGGCTATGCCGATCAATTCCATGGCCCGTTCGCGCATATTCTTGCCGTGCAGATAGGCGATCCCGTATTCTGTGACCACGTAGCGGATATCTCCACGGATCAGGGTGGTTCCGGCGCCCTGCTTCAGGGACGGAACGATTCGGGAAGCCACATCGGAGGCAGCGGTGGATTGCAGGGCCAGGATGGCCTTTCCTCCCTGGGCCAGAACCGCCCCCCGCATGAAATCCGCCTGCCCCCCCACGCCGCTGTGGGACATCGTCCCGATGGACTCCGCCGTTGCCTGCCCTGTCAGGTCAATTTCCAAGGCGCTGTTGATGGCAACCATATTGTGCTGACTGGCGATAACCAGAGGATCGTTGGTATAATCAACCGTTCTGAACTCAATGGAGGGATTATCGTTTAGAAAATCATAGGTATCTTTGTGTCCCATGCAAAAGGTGGCCACCGTTTTCCCACGATTCACGGTTTTTCTGGAATTATCGATGACCCCTTTTTGCATCAGCGCGATGATGCCGTCGGTAATCAGTTCGCTGTGGACGCCCAGGTGTTTTTTATCGGAAAGGTGAGACAGGACGGCGTTGGGGATCCGACCATAACCGACCTGGATCGTGTCGCCGTCCTCAATCAGCCGGGACACATATTTGCCGATTTGCCGGGCGATATCCGTATCCGCTTCCGGCTGGTATTCCAGGAGTAGCTCGTCATAGGGGACCAGATAGTCCACCTCATCGACATGAATAAACGTATCGCCGTGAACGCGCGGCATGTGAGTATTGACCTGCGCCACGACGAGCTTTGCCTTTTCCGCCGCCACTTTCACGATGTCCACGCTGATGCCGAGACTCATATAGCCATGATTGTCTGGCGGCGATGTCTGAATCAGGGCGATGTCCACACGCGCCAGGCCGCGTTGAAACAGATCCGGGACCCGGGACAGGAAAATCGGGGTATAATCCGCCAGGCCCTTGTTGACGGCGCTACGGGTACTGTCTCCGATGAAGAAGGAGTTGTGGCGGAAATTCTGCTTGAATTTTTCCGTGGCATAGGGCGCCACCCCCAGGCTCCGCACATGCAGAACTTCCGCGTCAAAAAAGGCCTTGGGATTTGATTTGACATAACGGATCATCTCTTGAACCAGATGCTGGGGTTCGGCGCAGGCGGAGCCGATAAAAATGCTGTCGCCCCGGCGGATATGGCCAAATATCGTTTTTAACGGCTCAAATTTGCCTGGATATTTAACTTTCCAATCATTCAGCGACATATGCGGCCTTGCCTCTCATTTTTCCCTCGTAATTTTTCAAAAAATAGAGGACATGTCAAGGTGAAAGACAGAAAATTCTTTCTTATGATCAATTTGCCGAGTATATTTTGAGCCTCGATGATGCAATCTGTGCTTCTCATTCATCCGCCGCTGGTCAAACCCAGCGAGCCGCCGGCCGGACTGGCCAGACTGGCCGGCGCGCTGAAGCGCCATCGAGATTGCCTGTACAGTTGTGGACGCCAATCTGGAGGGTTTGCTCTATTTGCTGGACCGGAGGGCGTCCGGGGCAGGAAGCGGCGCGGGTGACGTTGACGACACCTGGACAAGGCGGGCCCGCCGCCATCTTCAAGCAAACCTGCACTTTTTGAGAAGTCGCAACGGCTATAAAAGTGTGGATCGTTATAAACGGGCGGTGCTGGATATAAACCGGGTTCTGGCCACGTCCGTCTCTGCTGACGCTTTTCGCCTGAGTCTCTCCGACTATGAGGACCGGCGCCGTTCTCCGGTCCGCAGCCCGGATCTGATCTGCGGCCGCGAAGACACCGGCGGAGAATCCCTTCCATCGCGTATTTCAATCCACGCCTCACCGCTCTGCTCGGAGAAGGAGCAGCCCGACCTGGATCGGATTTTCCTTGAATTATTTGAGTCAAGCCCTCTGCTGTTTTGCCATGATCGGCTTTATGAGGGAGATTTTTCCCGCCGCAAAAATCGTTCTGGGAGGCGGACTGGTAAGCTCCTGGATGCAGCGGCCGGACTGGCGGAATCGGTTTGCGGGGTTGGTCGATGAATGGATTGCCGGCCCCGGCGAGGCGCCGCTGCTGGCGTTTTTGGGCGTCGCCTGCAATGGGACGCCTGCTGCGCCGGATTACGGCGTCTTTCCTTTACAGGATTATCTGTCACCGGGGTTCGTCCTTCCCTACAGCGCCTCTTCAGGCTGTTACTGGCGGCGATGCGCCTTCTGTCCGGAAAAGGCCGAAGCCAGTGTCTACAGACCGGTTTCGGATGACCAGGTCATCAGCGAACTGGCGCAATGGGATGGTTTGCATGATCCGGGGAAGACAACCAGGCCTGTGCTGATCCATCTACTGGACAACGCCATCCGGCCCTCTCTGTTGCGGCAGATGATCCTGAATCCACCGGGCATTCCCTGGTATGGATTTGCGCGGATATCGAAAGATCTGACGGATCCTGAATTCTGCATGGCCCTCAAAAGCGCCGGTTGCGCCATGCTGAAACTCGGCATCGAATCGGGATCACAGAGGGTTCTTGATGAGCTGGGAAAAGGAATTGATCTGGAAATGGCGGCTGACGCCCTTAAAACCTTGCATCAGGCAGGAATTTCGACATATGCCTACCTGCTTTTCGGCACCCCCCCGGAAAAGGAGGAAGACGCCTTCCAAACCCTCGATTTTGTGATCCGGCATCAGGAATGGATCGATTTTCTGAATGTGGCCATTTTCAACCTGCCTGCCTTCGGTCCGGACACGGAGAACTTGAAGACCGGCAACTTTTATGAGGGGGACTTGTCGCTTTACCGGACCTTTGATCATCCCTCGGGGTGGGGCCGGCCTCAAGTCCGGCGGTTTCTGGACCGGGTTTTCAAGCGCCATCCCGCGGTGGCCGCCATCTTGAGATGCGATCCACCCTGTTTTACCTCCAATCACGCTCCATTCTTCGGGCTGTATCGGCGCAGACAAAGATAATCCATGCCTTCTCAAGCCAGTCGGCAGCATCGGCGCGGCCCCGGCGATTGAAGTCTATTGCACTCAGGTTTTCAGGAAATCACTTCAAGACATCCAATTTATCACCGCTGCAGGTGGTGCAACAATCATACGTTTCCATGCCATTATCTTATAAAGAGATCATAACGTATTTTATTGAAGTCAAGAATGAGCGGCTGATGTGTTTGTGTAGCAGATTACAAACCGTACTGCTTAACCAAAAAGACATGTGCTGGTTATCTCTGTTACCTACAACTGTGTACCTGCCGTCATTCAGAAAAACTGCGGATAACGGATCGAAAGAGAGTAAGTAACGGTGCGGTTCAGCGGCGGGCCGAGCGCGCAGCGCGAGGACTGTCCGCTGGAACCGCTGGTTAGAACCTCTATTCATCGACGGCTGCCAGGAATTGGTCAACACGACCCCGGATCCACTCGATCTCTTCGCGTGACCAAGATGAACCACTCTCGAAGACGGTGCCGTCTTTCACGGTGATACTAAGATGGTATGTCGGTGCACTGTCACTCCAGTCGCGAACGCCGACCTCAGTACTGCAGACATCCGACAATGGTCGCACCTGTCTGGTACGCCTGACGACAGGCGCCTCATAGGAGTAGCTGAAAGTCTCAGTTTGTTTATCGAAGACGATCTTCGAGCTCAAACCGGCGACCGCAGCGAAGAAGAGAAACGCGCTGAGGGCCGTCGCTCCCGCTGAAATGAACGCGGCCAGGACGAAGAAAGGATTCATGAAATGCTCCCAGTCGATCTTGATTAGCAGCTCGTATGGAGCGAGTAGCGGAAATAGGCCGAGTGCGGCGAGAAGGATACGCATTCCGCCGCGCATCCGGGATCGAATCTTCAGGCAATCCATACATTCGACAAGATTGGGATGCGACATACAGATTTTCTCACCGTTCTAACGGCGGAGCTAAGCGGCGGCATGAGCATGCGGGAAGCGCAGCTTCCAGTGCATGCGAAATGCCGACCGTCTTCAGCGATTTGTTGACGCCGCGCGAATCAGCGCGCAGGCAACGGCGCGGATCACCGACCCCGCACACCTGCTGCCCGACCTGAAACCACGACGCTGTGGCGGGGTTCGGTGCATCCGGTTTGTTGGGCAACCCCCAACTGCAGCCATCCTGAATCCACGGATCTATTTGGGAAACTGGATATAGATCCTCTTCACCTCTCCCGGCGTATTGATGGCGTAATGAATGATCCCGGACTTCTTATCTTTCAGTTCGCCGATCAGTAACGACTCTCGTCGCTTGCTCGCAGCGATTTTGGCATCGGGAGTTCTAAAAAGCACTCCGCGATGCCGGTCCGGTGGCAGCGAAGCGGTCTCCAGGTCCACGAAGGTTTCCTTGGGCAGCACATCCGTTGGCGTCTTCGCGGTGCCATCCTGCAGGTTCAGCACCACCTGAGTCAGCAGCAGATCCTCACCCTGAAAATCAAACTGCAGGTACCCCCTGTGAACGCTCCGGCGAATCTGGATCGGCTTTTGTTTCATTTCACGAAAGTGATTCTTGGGTTGGATGAAGTGCTCGTACTCCTGCCTGCTCACGCCAAAATTCGGATGATACGGCAACGGCGCGAAACCCGGTCTCTGGTGCTTTCTGCCGTACTCGAGAAACCATTCCGGGTTCTTTTCCCGGGCCTCTCTGATCCGCCGTCCATAGTCGACCAGCGCGGGATCATCGTCGATTTGCACATATACGGCGTCAGTGACAGGTCCTTTCGGAAGAAAGGCCTCAGCGCTCTGGGTGCTTGTCTGCGCAAGAACACCGGTGCCCAACCCGAGAGTTCCAATTGATGCAGAGAGAAGGATTGCTTTCCTGAGCAGTTTCATCGGCTTCTTGTCTCCAGGTTTGCCTAACGCTCACCTTGACCGTTTGCGAACCCGCCGCGGGTCAGCAATACGGTCCAAGGTGTTGTTCGGTGTCATTTGCCCCCGTCCGTCCATTCAACATTTCTGATGTCCGGATCGGAAGCGAGAATCCGCTCCATTGCCGCCACAAGACGGGTGAGTTGTTCGGTTGCGTCGATCTTCTTGAACAACTTCTTGATGATCGGCTTATCCGGATCCGTGAAGCACAGAAACTCGTCGTCATCGCCATTCTGGTGCCCGCAACAGATCGCCAACCGAAATCCCTCATTCTTAATAGGGATGTACCAGCCCCAGTCTTCGGGGATGATCTCCTCTGTCTCGATTCCGGTTCCTCTCAGTTTCTCGACAAAGTACTCGGCGAGACGCTTGCCCCACAGACCCGGGTTGATCTGTTCCTGCTCGCCGTCATATGGCGGGAACTTGTCTGACCTGAATGTGACCTGTGTGTTCATCATCGTCCCTCACCGAACGGCGGAGCTAAGCGGCGGCAACAATTAATATACCTACTTGGTATTTTTCGCACCTTTTTGCAATACTACTTTACTCCGGTGGGAATGACAATGAGAAAGAAATACACTATAAATCATTCTGATTGAGCATTGGGTACTGGGCAATACTCGTGAATAAGGGCCCAAAGCCAAATTGGTAATTTGTGGGAAATATGTCCATCGATAATAAAAACAGCAACCAATGAATACCGTTTAAAACAGGTCCTGCCAGCAACAAAACCGAATTATCTCTTTCAGGAAGGCTTCAATAAAAAACGTGTTAAGATTTTTCAAGAGCGCCAAAATGCCGGAATCGCTGTCTCTACCTACAAGTCAGCACATGCTACTTGAAAAATAAACGGTCTTTTCTTACAGTTTCGACACTCATGATTATTCCCCTTTCTCCAAGGTTATTTCAGGGAAATTAATAAATTTATGAACAATATCGATTTTTCCACCCCATCGGTCTGGCGGCAATGAACCGGCTCATTGGCTTTTGACAGAGGAATTTAAGATTCAGCGCCCCGTCATATGGATGGCCCTGTCAAAGAGGATCTCTTCGGGGGAAGGCCCCACTTTGGTTATGGGATCCACATAGGCGCGAATGACCAGGAATAGCTCCGCTTCGGTTGGCGAACCGTAGTTCGTCAGATCGTCAACGGGACATCCGCCAGCGGGAATCTCCATGCACGGATCCGTTTCGCCTGCGCTGCAGTGGCGGGCTACCTTGACCACGTAGAGTTTGTTCGCGTTAGGGTCATTCGGTAGGTATTTTGCGGCGCTGCCTGCAAAGCTCCGGTGGGTTAGGGTTACGAGCCCATTGAGCCGGTCATTGCCGTAGGCGCTGACGGAATGGTAAGTGGCCTTCCCCGTGGCCACATGGTTCACTCCATAGACGATCACGAAGTCGTTGGCATTTTCCAACAGCTTGAAGAGCTCCGGTCCCGATACGGGATAGTCCGTTGTGGAACCGGGCATGCGCAGGTACACCGTATCATGATTTTCGCCGATACACTCCATGTTCGATGCGATGCAATCGCGTCCCTCCGGAATCCAGATTTTAGTGTCGTGTTCCTTGGCGGTGTAGGTCGCATATTGACTCAGAATTGCCCGTCGAAGCGACTCTAAAGATTCCGTCATGCTGTTTTCGTTGGTGCCGCTGCCTCTGGCGGTCACGGCAGGGGTCGCAAATGCTTCTATTCCTCCCTCATTGGGCGTCACACGGAAAGCGCGGATTCCCGGCGCACTCAGGTAATCGTTGAACCGTTTCTTTGAGGCCTCGTCCTCAGGCGGCAGGGCCATGCGATTGAAAATCGCGAATTCGTCTTTGCCCGCTTCCAGTCCCATTCTGGCGATCTCCGAGGGGATAACGAGGGTATTTATGATCGACTCGGAGTATCCCGCCTTTACTGCTGCCTGCCGGACGAGTCGATCCGTATTCCTGTCGGCTGTGATGATGACCATCGTATCCTTGTCGAAGGGATCGCCGCCGCTGCCATTAGGGGTGCCGGCAGTCTTGATGTTCCGATGGTTGATGGTGTCCGTCATTGTGGCGAAGATCCTAACGTATTTTTCCGTCTCCCGAGAGTAACGGTTAAACAGATAGGGTACATAGCTGAAATAGGTCACGGAAGGAGGCGTTTTACCCACGAGGACAACTGCCTCGTTCTCGGCGAGGCGATAGGCCAAGCTGACCGTCATACTTGGATCGTAGAGCCCGCTTGCGTTATGCTGTTCCTGACCGTCCGCGTCGGGCAAGTAGGGTGCCACGTACGGAGCATCCGGGTTGAATCCGAAGCAAGAAGATATTTTGGGATTTGTAGCGGGGAAACAGCAACGGGAGATCACGTTGAAGTTTTGCGCGCCTCCCTGTTTCACAGTGCAGCCTTCCGTCTGGAGATTCTGGATCATAACATCCGGACTGCCAACGGAAACGTTAGATCCCGTTCCATTATGGCTGCAGGACACGCTGATCGCAAAACCGATTCCGACCACCGCCGCCAGTGCAAGAAGCAATTTGATTGATTTCATGATGTCCTCCAGAAAATCAATAGTGCAAATTTCAAGACAATAATGACCGAGCGAGAGGGAAAATTAAATTTAGGAATCTAAAATTCGGTGAAGATGCGCATGTTTCAAATATAAGTCAACGGGATATCAGGCGTAGATTTACAAGAAGATAAAGCAAAAAGCCCGCAAGAGAGTATCGAGACTCTCTCAGGGGCTTCACATGATCACTTTTCGGTAACCCAACTCCCTCATTTCAACTCTCCGCTTCAGCAGCGCAAAGGTTAGATTGATGAGTTTATTGTGCAAATGAGAATTATTGATACGTAATGTATGCATTTATGCGAATGGAAAGTCAAGAGGGAATTGCATCTGTTTTCATTGTGGATTACCGTTCAAAAGATTGCATATCGAAGGAGATGCCATTTTTATTGAGTACAGGAAGCAGCCCACACACCCGATCACCAGAAAAAACACTCTCCCCAAATTGCACGTTTCAACCCGCTATACACAGAAGCCACCAAAGAAGGAAGGGCACATTTCCCAAATTTTTCTGAAATTTTCCGGGAATCGAATTTGTGCAAGAAAAGTTGTTTTGGACGACCAGGGGGCCTCCTGGAAGCATCCTTTTTGCCAAGGGGCCGATTACAGTGTGGGTGCACAAGTGGGGTCCCTACCCCACTTCTATTGAGTTCCGGGTCATACCGGGGGTGGCTGGGAAAGCATTCTTTTTCCCTTGGCCGGGCAGGAAGCACCATCGGCGACGAATATGATGCTGAAGATTGAACCGGGCAGCCTGAGCGGGCCGCCCGGCTGAACACGCCCTTGGAAGAAACAGGTCGCTGACACAGCGTTTGACGAGCCAGAATCAACGCAACTATATATGAGGCATGTCTGGGATAGGGTCACGGGCCAATCGTCGCTCCTGGACCGAAAAACCCTTCCACGGGCCTTTCACGGAGAAAGGGTGGAATGGATCGGCGGCGGGAAGGTCAGAGCGTCTGCCCATTAATGGGCAGACGCAGAAGCCGTGGCAGGGGAAGCGAACCGCAAGCCTGGCTGTCGCGGATGTGGACAGCGCCAGTATGATCGACATCGACACAGTGCCTGGCAGGATGAAAAATCTTCGGCTGCACTCGGTCCGGGGATCTCCTATCAAGATTATTATCCTGGACAAGAAAGAATATTTCTCAAAAGAAAGGAGCATGGAGTTTCCAAAAGTGGGGAGAGAGTGGGGAGAGAATAATAAAAGAAAGAAAATGGGGTTGCGGTATTCGTCCGTAAGCAGTTGATTTTACTGGAGCCGATGCGCGGATTCGAACCGCGGACCTACTGATTACGAATCAGTTGCTCTACCGGCTGAGCTACATCGGCTCAAAAAAATCTCTGTTCCCGACCGGGAGCGCTTTATTATCTTAACAGACCCGCCTTGTCAAGATTTATGACGAGTTTTGAATAACTGAAGAAAAATGGTGCGCAAGCCGGCGAATCAAAGATTTTTCGACTTTCCAGAGATCAAACTCATTTATTGATTTCAAACATATTTCAGCATAATCATATTTCAAGCGAAAAAGATTTTGAGCCGCGGCGAATCCATTTTTAAAAGGTCTCTCATCCTGATTGACAAGGGAATTATTTTCCATTATAGGTAACGCCGTTTACGCTGCATCCGAGGAGGTTGAGAGTGAAAGAGATTTCATTTGTTGCCATTGGCGCCCTGGGGGGGCAGTTTCAAAACAGCCTGCTGAATATGATTCTCAATGCGGGGCTGATGGTTCAGTTTGTCCTGTTGCTGCTGCTTTTGTTTTCCGTGATTTCCTGGGCCATCATCCTGATGAAATACAAGAGCTTTCCGCCAGGTGCAAAAGGAAAACGATGCCTTCCTGGACGCTTACATGAAAGGGTCGAAACTTTCTGAAATATTTCCGGAATCAAAAAAGTACGGCAATTCCCCCCTTGCCGAAATCTTCCGTTCCGGGTACACGGAACTGGTCAAGGTCACGAAGGTCATCAAGGAGTCGCCGGCCGGGAAGGAACAGGAGGGGACGGAGCGGTTTTCCCTTGAAATGAGCCGGATCGACAACGTGGAGCGGGCCCTGAACCGCGCCCGCGATTCCGAAAGCACGAAGCTGGAAGGCACGCTGGCCTTTCTCGCCACGACGGGCAGCGCCAGCCCCTTTATCGGGCTCTTCGGCACCGTCTGGGGCATCATGAACACCTTCAAGGATATCGGTGCCAGGGGATCGGCGACCCTTGCCGTCGTGGCGCCGGGGATCTCCGAGGCGCTGATTGCGACTGCCGCAGGTCTGGCCGCAGCCATTCCCGCCGTCATTTTCTACAATTACTATCTGAAGCCGGATCAAGACCATGACCCAGGAGATGGATAATTTTACCTCGGAGTTGCTCAATATCATCGAACGTTACTACGTGATCAAATAGAGAGCCATGAAAACCTTTCGCCGTCGTAATAATTCCGAGAGCAGGCCCATGGCCGACATCAATGTGACGCCTCTGGTGGATGTCGTCCTGGTGCTGCTGATCATCTTCATGGTCACGGCGCCGATGCTGCAGATGGGCATTGATGTGAATCTGCCGCGTGTGAAGGCAAAAAGCATCGATGTGGCGGAAGAAAAGCTGGTCCTGACCATTACGCCGGCCAGGGAGATCTTCATCAACAAAAACAAGATGCCGATGCGCGATCTCCGGACAAAGTTAGAGAACATTTTTGCCAGCCGCACCGACAGGGAAATTTTCATGCGGGCGGACAAGACAGTCCCTTACGGATTTGTCGTCGAGGTCATGTCGGAGATCAGAAAAGCCGGTGTTGACAAGCTGGGCATGATCACCGAGCCGCCCGAGGAAGCAAGATGATCTCCTCCCGGTGGCACAGGGCCGGACCTGATGGCGGCGACCGTTTCGGCCGCATGATCGGGTTTTCGGCATTCATCCATCTCATCCTGCTGTCTCTCTTTGTTTTTTCAACAAACATGCCTGCGCCAAAATGGACGTTCGGACCGGTCCATACCGTTCAACTGGTCAGTTCCTCCGACCGGATGATGAAGGGGACGGCCGTTTCCTCGCTGTCGCGGGAGATCCTGCAGCCGCAACGGTCGCCGTCCCCGATTATCCTCAGGAAGCCGGTGGAAACGAAGGCTGCGGTTCCGCTCAAGAGAGATGAGGTCCAGAAAAAACCGGCCGAAAGCGCTGAAAAAGCTCTGGCCGCCATCAAGGACAGGGTCCAGTCGATGCCGAAACCACCGCCGGCGGCCGGCAAGCAGGCGGCGCAGGCGGAAGGGCAGGCCGGCCAGGCCGGCCAGACCGACACCGGCCAGAGGATGGACCCCTATTATGCAGAAATCTGGGCAAGGATCAGGGGACAGTGGTCAATGCCGCAGGGAATCCTGCCCAAAGGCAATGTGGAAACCATCATCAATGTAAGGATCCTGCGCAACGGTGCAGTGGTGGATATCGGTTTTGAAAAAAAATCGGGCAACCGGTACTTTGACGATTCCGCCGTCCGGGCCGTTAAGAAGGCCAGCCCGTTGCCGCCTCTGCCTGCATGGATCCGGGGCAACGACATCGAAATCGGCATCCGGTTCCGTTCCGACGAGTTGGGCTGATCCGGCGGATTGGAATTTGAGAGAACACAACCGGTGAAAAATGGCTTCGCTGCGGCTCAAAATCTTTTTCGCATGAAATATCATGTTGCCTAAATATTTATGAAATCAACGAATTAGTCTAATTTCTGGAAATGCGAAAAATCTTTCATTCACCGCTTGCGAACCATTTTTCACCAGTATCTTTGAATAAAAAAACTCCCGGAAAGGCGAGACACATGAGACACACGGCAATAACCCTGTGGACGATCCTGATTCTGCTGCTGTGGGGCGCCGCGGCGCCGGCGGCGGAAAAAGTCTATATCGATATCGATTCGCCGGCGTTTCAGCGTTTTCCCGTCGCCGTTGTCGATTTTCAGGATTTGGGTTCCGATGCGGCGAAGGACGACTTGTCGACGGGGTTCTCCGATGCGTTGAGCCGCTATCTGGACATGACCGGCTATATGCGCATGATTTCGCGGGGGGCCTTTCTGGAAGACGCGAAGCGGTTTCCCTATAGCGGAGGCAAGGTCAGTTTCCCCGACTGGACGGTCATCGGCGCCGAGTACCTTGTGAAAGGCGGATTCAGCCGGAAGGGGCCGAACCTCCATGCGGAGTTCCGCCTCTATGATACGGTCAGGGGCGAACGGATTCTCGAAAAACGATATGCCGGCCGGCCGGAAGAGCAAAAAGAACTGGCGCGCAGGATGGCCCGCGACATTACCCAGACCCTGACCGGGGACGGCAGCGTCTTCGATACGAAGATTGCCTTCGTTGTGAAACAGGGCCGATCATCGGATCTTTATACCATCAATTTCGACGGGTCCGGCCTGACCAGAGTGACCAACTATGGCTCGGTCACCCTTTCCCCCCGATGGTCTCCGGACGGCGGAACCATCGGCTTCATCTCCTACAAGGACGGAAATCCGGACCTCTATTTCCGCCGCCTCCAGGATTACAGCACCCGCAAGATGTCCCAGTTCAGGGGGCTCAATCTTTTGGGGGGCTGGTCGCCCGACGGACAAAAGCTGCTGCTGACCCTGAGCAAGGACGGGAATGAGGAAATCTATCAACTGGGTCTCGCCGGCGGTCAGTTGCAACGGCTGACCCGTGAATTTTCCATCGATGTATCCCCTGTCTGGTCGCCCAATGGAAACCGGATCGCCTTTGTGTCCAATCGTTCCGGATCACCGCAGATCTTTGTGATGGACAGCGACGGCGCCCGGGTGAGACGATTGACCTTTGAAGGCAGCTACAACACATCTCCCGCCTGGTCGCCCAATGGAAACCGGATCGCCTATGAAGGTTCGAAAAACGGCCGTTTCAGGATATTTACCATCAGCGCGGACGGAGGCAGCCTGATGCAGATCGGTCCCGAGACGGGCGACAGCGAGTCGCCGTCCTGGTCCCCGGACGGCCGGTATGTGGTTTTCAGCCAGAGGGGCCGTGGGGCCGGCAAGATTGCCGTCATGAATGCAAACGGCACAAATATCAGGGTATTATACGAAAATCCCTCCGGCTGTATCAGCCCTGCCTGGTCGCCGCGCCTGAAGCCGTGAAAAAAATTGATTTTTATATTGACGTTCGCGGACGGATTGTGTTCTAATGACGCAGTATATGGTTGCACTTCCGGAAAATGGTTGTTCCGGGGTCGATGGGTAGCGAATGCCGGCAATACGAACAGAAAAACGATCGATGATTCGCGCCCACTGGTTGACGTGCCAAGGCGAAGGCAAACGTGTCATGAGGGGTTCAAAAAACTGAAAGAGGGGAGGATTATTTAAATGAAAAGAAGTGCCACAGCTATCGGAATCGCAATGCTGGTTCTTTGTGTTTTCGTATTGTTTATGACGGGTTGTTCAAAGAAAGTTGTTTCTAAAGATGAAGGCGTGGGTGAAAAGAAAGCGGCCGTTGCGGAGGCCAAGCCTCTCACGGATGACGAGGCAAGAGAACAGGCCCTGAAAAGGGACGCCGAAGCAGCAGCGGCCGCCGCCGCAGCCGCCGCGGCAGAAGCGGCAGAAATTCAAGTTTGAAGATATCCGCTTTGCCTACGACAAGTCAGCCATCGAGCCTGCGGCAAGACCGACCCTGACGAAGCTAGCCGACTGGCTGATGAAAAACAAGAATTATGCGTTGGTGATCGCGGGTCATTGCGACGAGCGGGGGACCGTGGAATACAACCTGGCCCTCGGACAGCGGCGCGCCGAGGCGGCCATGAAGTATCTCATTGACCTGGGCGTCAAACAGGCGGACATTGCCACGATCAGTTACGGGAAGGAAAGCCCGCTTGATCCCGGCCACAACGAGGAAGCCTGGGCCAAAAACAGGAGGGCCAATTTTACGATCAAGGTGAAGAAATAGCGGCGTGACCCGGAAGACCCATGTCTAACATCCTAAAATCAATATGCCTGCTCTTTTGCCTGCTGCTTTTGGCGGGTTGCGCGAGCAGGTATGATTTGAAACGGGTTGAGAAGGAGATCGGACAGAAGGTTTCTGCCCAGGTCAATGACATCGAAGCCCTGAAACAGGAAAATGCGGCCCTGCGCAAGGCGCTGGATGACAACGAGGAAGCGATTGCAGCCCTGAGAAAGACACAGGCGGAAAACAATGCCGACATGACAGGGCTGAAGGATCGTATTCAGAAGCTCACCGGCCGGACGGAAGAACTGCAGAAGGATTTTAAGGCCCTGCGCAAGACTACCCAGGGCAGGGAAGAAGACATGGCGGAAAAGCTCAACCAGGCCGCCTTCAAGATCAACTTCATGGAGAACTTTCTCGGCATCGGGAAAAAGGATGCACCCGCGGAGGCCGCCGAGAAGGGCAATCGAGCCGCCAACGGCCGGCAGAAGGATGCGCTGAACGAGAAGCCCGAAAGAGAATCGCTCTACGCGGCGGCCTACGAAACATTCAAGGAGGGAAAGTACGATAAGGCCCGGACCGAGTTTGAGAACTTTTTGAAACTGCATCCCCGTACGGAATATTCCGGCAATGCCCAGTTCTGGATCGGGGAGTGCTATTACAACGAGCAGCAATATGAAAAGGCCATCCTCGAATACGAAAAGGTGGTGACAAACTTTCCGGAGGGGAACAAGGTTCCCTATGCCCTGCTCAAGCAGGGTCTTTCCTTTCAGCAACTGGGGGACAAGACCAGCGCCCGGCTGTTCCTGCAGCAGGTCATCCGGGACTATCCCAATACGAATCAGGCGGGGGTGGCCCGGTCGAAATTGCTGGAGATCAAATAAGGCGAAAAGAAGCAGAGGCCGGAAGCCTCAAGGAAATCTGCAGGAAAAAAGAGGGGCAGGCGGTTTTCGGACCGCCTGCCCCTTGTTGTGTACGGAACGGACGCCTCCGCGTTTACGCAAAACTCTCGCCAATCATTCCGGTCCCGGTAAGTCATCGCGGGCACATCATTCTTCGAGGACGGTGCGGCGGATGGCGAGGGGAAAACAGGCGTCCTCCGCGTCCGCGCCTGTGTTTGTCTCCGCACAGGCGGCATCGGCGCTGAAGCCCCATTTTACAAGCGTGTATCTCAGGCGGGGCGCTTCGTCATCCGGTTTTTTTTCGGCCGTGATCTCGATTCCCGTGATGCAGCGGGGGTGCACGCAGGAGCCCGTGTTGAAATAGATCGGGTCGGCCTTGGCCTTTCCGCGGACGCCGCGGCTGCCGATGCCCGTCTCCATGAGGCGGCGCTCGGTCAGGGAGAGATTGGCGAAGACGGGGCGGTGGGTATGGCCGGCAATGATGATCAAGTGACCATCCGGGAAAACCCGGGACGCTTCCCTGTTTCCCCTGCAGGAAAAATGGATGGCATCCTTCATGTCCCCTTTATTGCTCCCTTTTGCCCAATGGTAGAGGGTTTCGTCGATTTCATTGCAGCGGCCGGGATTCTCGGCGGCACGGGTGGGGTCGAGTATCCCCAATCTCTGGAAGCCGGACCAGACATGGCGGACGATGAAGCGGCTGATCTTCGCCCGGACGCCCAGGCAGGACGGATCGGCCTGGTGCCCGTGGAGCAGAAGGACCGGTGGGAAGGCTGCCTGCAGGACGACGGTCTCGTGAACCTCGATGCCCGGAAAGATGGCGCGCAGGGGGGCCGGGTTATTGCGCCAGTCCGCATCGTGGTTTCCCCAGATCTTGATGTAGCGCGTTTTGGCCGGGTCGGGATCATGGAAGCGGCGCAGCAGGTCGTAGATGGAGGTATGTGTGATGTAGATCGCGTCGAAGGATTCGTTTTCCCAGAGTTCCTCGGCATCGCCCAGTTCGATGTAGGTGAAGCCCTGCTCGAAATAGTGTTCCAGGGCGCACTTGTATATGAGGGAGTTGTGCGCAAATTCATCGCCCGCGGAACCGTTGCCGCGGTGGCAGTCCGAAAAGACGATGTAGCGGCCTCTGTCGGCAAGGGGCAGGCAGAAGGGGGCCGGATCTTGAATGGCGCGATGGGTCAACGGGGACAGGGGCTCCTTTTAATCGAGATGGACGGGCTCGACGCCCGGCGGCGCTTCGAGATCGAATAACTCCGGATCGACGTCTTTCAGGAACTGGATGTCCCTGTACCGGATGCTCACGGAAACGCCGTCAACGCCATCGGAAGAAAAGGTTATTTTTTGCGGAAACATCGCGGCCTCCATAGAGAGCGGCTCTTCGAAGCGCACCCGGTACAGGCGTTGCTGCTCCGCGTAAACCTCGAGGCTCTCGAGAAATCCGTCCGTCATCCGCACCCACAGGGACCGGCGTTTCAGCGGCTCCACGACGTCGATCCGGTAATGGTCGCCTTCCGGGTAGCCCCGCAGCAGCGTGTCCGGCCCGGGCGACGCAAAGCATGTTCCCGTCAGCAGGGCGAACAGGTCTTCGGGACCCATTTTGAGCGGCAGATAGCGCCCCACGTTGTCCGGGGTGGCGCGACCGATATAAAATGCGCCGGTTTCGTTTAGAAAGACCTTGAGTGTCCCGTCGCGGACAGAAAGAAAAAAGGCGGGGGGACCGAACAGCGGGATGGCTTCCACCCGTATTGATGCGGGTCTTTTCAGCAGCACGGCCAGTTTGAGCGGGTAAGCCCCTTCCTTCGTGTGCGTAGCCACCCGGGCATCGGCCAGTGCCAGCAGCACGGCGTCCGCCGGGAGACGGGCGGCGATTTGCGCCAGGGCGGCTTCCGGCGAGGCAACGTTCAGGGGGGCCGCTGCTTTCGGCACAGCCGCGCATCCGCAGAAAACGAGCAGCAGCAGATAAAGGACAGGGATATTTTTTTGCGTTTCCGTCATTTTTTCAAAAGATCGCCGATTTTCCCGGGGAGGGTTTTGCTGTCGGGGTTCAGCTTCAGCGCTTTCCGATAGACCTCGAGGGCTTCCTTGAATTGCCCGTTCCGGGCATACGCGTCGCCGAGGTGCTCGCTGATCGCGACGTCATCGGGCTGCAGACCGGCCGCCTCCTTCAGCAGCTCAATGGCCCTTTCCAGCTTGTTTTGCCGGAAATAGACCCAGCCGAGGCTGTCGATGATATAGGCGTTGCCCGGCTTGAGCTGTATGGCTTTTTTGATCAGTTCCTCCGCTTCGTCCAGACGGATGTTCCGGTCTGCGTAACTGTAGCCGATGAAATTCAGGGCGTCGGCATGACCGGGATTGATCGCAAGGATCTGCCGCATCAGCTTGATGCCGTCTTCGAAACGGTCCGTCTTTTCGTAAAGCACCCCGAGGCTGTAAAGCAGCTCTGTGCTTTTCGGCAAAACGTCCAGCCCCTCCCGCAGCGTCTTTTCCGCGTGAGCATAATCCTTTTTTTCATCGTAAAGGGAAGAGAGGAACAGATACAATCCGGGCGCGTCTGTCTTGACGGCAATGGCCTCCCGGATGGTTTTCATCGCTTCGTCCGTCTTGCCCTCCTTTTTAAGAATCGTCGCAGCATGGGTCCGGGCATTGACATAGAAATCCGAGTCCGGCGTGATCCTTGCAAAAATTTCGAGGGCCTGCGGGTTCTGGGCGTTTTCACTGTAGGCCGCAGCCAGCAAATAGCGGATCCTCTGATCGTCCGGATAGGATGCATGCAGTTTGACGAACAGGTCAACGGCCCGGCCGGGGCGTTCCCGTTCAAGGTAGATCAGGCCGACGGTCAGCGCAATCTCCTTGTCGGACATATGCTTCCGCAGGATCTCGTCGAAGACCTGATCCGCCTCTGCATCCCGTTTTTCGCGCAACAGCAGGTCCCCCATCCGGATCCTGACCCTCACGCGGCTCGGGTACGTCTTCGTGATACGGTCGTAAAGCTCGATGGCCAGGGTGTATTTTTTCTGCTTTTCGTAGAGAGCCCCCAGATCCGTCATGGCGGACTCAAAGGAGGACTTGATGTCAAGGACTTTCTTGAGTTCTTTTTCCGCCTCGTCGTCCTGTTTGAGTTCCATCAGGATCTTGGCCAGATAGTAGCGGCCGATGACATGATCGGGATCGATGGCCAGCAGCTTTCTGATCGTAGCGAGGGCATTCTGAAAGTCTTTTTGTTCGGCGTACACGATGCAGAGATACAGATGCGCCGGCATTTGTTTCGGATCCAGCGCGATGACGTCCTGATAAGCCCGGACGGCATTGGGATAGTCCTTGATATTGGCGTATAACCCGGCGCGCAGAAAGTGCACCTCCACGTCCCGGGGATGCGATTTCAGGACATCGTCCAGAAGCGCCAGCGCTTTCTCAAAAGATCCCTTTTCGCCGTACAGCATTGCCAGCTCGGCGGCCAGGAACGGGGATTTGGGGTCGAATTGCAGGGCCTTTTCATATTCGCTGGCGGCTTCCGCGCTGTTTTCGTTAAGCAGATTCAGCACGCCGAGGGAATAATGATAGGCCGCCAGCATGGACGCGTTTTGCGAAATGTTTCGGTCCGGGGGTTGCGCAGGGCCGGGCGGCTGAAACAACAGGCAGCCCTGCAGCAGGCCGATCACCGCCAGGCACGCCAGTTTATGACAAAGGACGTTGCGCATACGGTCAGCTTCCAACGGTCTTCTGGAAGATATCCCAGCTTTTGAGAATATCAATCGCGCCTTTGAGCTGACTGTCGAGCGCCGGGTCTTCCGCGACTTTGTTGGCTTTTTCTTCCGGTGTCTGCCCGTTTTCCAGAGGCGATTTGATATGGCCACTGAGGTCCCGTTCCCGGATGCGACCCTCTGCGCCTTCTTTTTCCCGGGCGGGCTGCTGGTACTTGATGACAATGTCCGGGGCGATACCTTCGGCCTGAATGGAGCTCCCGCTGGGGGTATAGTATTTGGCGGTGGTCAATTTCAGCGCCGACCCGTCTTCAAGGGGGATCACCGTTTGCACGGACCCCTTGCCGAAGGTCTTGGCGCCGACAATAAGCGCCCGCCGGTTGTCCCGCAGCGCGCCGGAAACGATCTCCGCGGCGCTGGCGGTGCCCTCGTTGACGAGAATCACAATCGGACAGGCGGGTTCATCGCCGCTGTCTCTGGCGGAAAAGGTATTTTCGAGATTCTTGGTCTTCCCCTTTGTCGAGACAATGATGCCTGATTTGAGAAAGCAATCGGAAATTTCCACGGCCTGATTCAACAGGCCGCCCGGATTGTTACGCATGTCTAAGACGAGGCCCTTGAGGGAGTGGGAGGGCCCGTCGAGGTCTTTGAGCGCCTTCTTGAGATCATTGACGGTTTTTTCCTGAAACGAAGCGATCCGGATGTAGCCAATCCGATCATCGTGCATACGGGCCTTGATGCTTCTGATCTTGATGATACTGCGCGTGATGACGATGTCCTCCGGCTTGGCCATGTTTTCCCGCATGATCGTCAGCGTCACCTTTGTGTCTTTCGGACCCCGGAGCTTGCTGACCGCCTCCATGATGCTGATGTTCTTGGTCGATTTGCCGTCTATCCGGATGATCTGGTCGCCTGCCTTGACGCCGGCCAGGAAGGCGGGCGTGTCTTCAATCGGCGACACGACGGTCAGGATGTCCTTGAGAATCGTGATTTCAATCCCGATGCCGCCAAAGCTGCCTCGTGTCTCGACCTCCAGTTCCTTATACATGTCCGCAGTCATATAGGCGCTGTGCGGGTCGAGCGAGCGCATCATGCCGTTGATGGCGCCCTGGATCAGGGTTTTCTGTTCGATGGGTTCCACATAGTTTTTTTGCACCATATCCAGAACTTCATTGAACAGCTTGAGATTCTTATAGGTTTGCCGGTCCAGCGCAACGGCCGGTGAATTCGCGTACACGTTCCAAAGGCCCAATAAGGCTATCAGGCAAACCGCCGAAACCACGAAGGCCGTCATCCATTTCCGCATAGGCACCTCCCTCTGTTACAAACCTTAGGGTCTGTAACGCAACGGTTATTCCGTTTCAGACCCTAAGGTTTCATTTTGATGATGCAGGGCTAACACTTTCCTGCTTAATATTCAATTTTAAGATATGTCCTTATCAGATTTTCCGCAAACGCTGAAGATTCAGGGAGGTCATCCCGATTCCCTTGCCCCCGCCGGGAAGGGATCAGGACGGCAACGCGGTTATTTCTTTGGAGAACTGCCTGGCAATTCGCTTTCTTCCGAGAGGACGCTTAAAAAAACGCGCACCCCTTTTACAACGGCGGCCAGGGAAGTCAGGGTGTTCAGAAAGGGAATCCGGATGCCCGTCTGGACAATCCGGCCCAGATCCGCCAGGAAGATCAGCGTCTTCTGCAATTTCAGGAACGAATCGGACAGTCCCTCGACCTGGCGGTTCACCGTCAAAGTCGTCTGATTGATATTGGCCGTGATATGCTCGAGGTTTTTGAGGATGCCGGGCAGGCTCTCGTTTAAGGCCTTAAGCATCGCGGCCATGGCTTCCGCCGTCCGGCGAATCTGCAGCAGCGACGGGATTGCAAACAGGGCAAACAGCAGAATCGCGACGGCTATGGTCGTGGCAGCAATTTCCAGAAACATGCCCGCTCCTCCTTCGGAAATTATGCAGATGCCTTTTCTTTTTCTTCCTTGAAGGCTTCCACGCCGGCGTCAATGGCCCGCTTCAGGCGGCCCTTGCCTTCCACAAGCGTTTCTTTCCCGCGTTCCGTCAATTCTTCAACCTTGCTTTCTACTTCCTCTACTTTCTCCCTGGCCGAGATCTCCGCTTCTTTGAGCCTTTTTACCGCCGCCTCATACACCTTCTTGCTTTTCTCAAGCGCCAGTTCATATTCCTCCCGGGCCTTGACCCGTAATTCCTCCGCTTTCCTTGCAATATCCTCCCTGGTTTCCTTGCCGCTCTTGGGGGCATAGAGAATGCCCAAAGCGGCTCCGATCAATCCCCCGATGAACAGACCTTTCAGAAAATCAATGCCTCGATCAGACATGGCCGCACCTCCTTTATTTATTTTGTGATCGATCTTAACGATTCTTGCAGCCCCATTCTACATATTTTCAAAAGAAAGTAAAGCCCAAACGCCGAATTGTAAGAAGTTAAAATTAAATCGTTAAAAACAAAACCGGGCATTTGAATGCTGCTCAAATGCCCGGTTTGTCGTTCTTCCCTTGTTGGCTTTTTATTACTTTGCAGGGGCTTTAGCCGGTGCGGGTGCTGCAGGCGCTGCAGGAGCAGGAGCGGGTGCTGCAGGCGCTGCAGGCGCTGCGGGCGCGCCGGGTGCGGGAGCTGCTCCCGGAGCCGGTGCGGGCGCCGGAGCCGGAGCCGGTGCGGGCGCCGCAGGAGCCGGTTTCTTCTCTGCTGCTTTCTCGCAGCCAACCACTGCAAATGAAAATGTCATGACGAAAAGCAGGGATAAAATGACAGCGAAGACCTTCTTCATGGATTTGCCACCTCCTTTCAAGAATTTTTACAACTACGGGCAACGTTCCATCACCCTTTTTGATCAGTAAAAATACGCTTTTTTTTTGCCTTGTCAAGATATATTTATCAGGATATAAGGCGCCTGTATCGAAAAAATATTTCCGGCAGGCGGGGTGGTGTCATGATCCTGGGCATAGACGTGGGCGGGACGCATACGGACGCGGTTCTGATCGAGGATTTCAAGATCACGAGAAAGGCCAAGGTTCTCACAGACGCGGATAACCTGCTGCAATCCCTCCTGAAAGTCACGCAGGAACTCTTGAGCGATGAAGATCCCGGGAAGCTCAGCCGCGTGGTGCTCAGCACGACCATCTCCACGAACGCCATCGTCCAGAAGAAAACCGACCGTGTGGGCATGGTTCTGGTCTGCGGCCCGGGGGTCGAGCCTGCGCGGATCGCCGTGGGGGGAGATTGCCGTTTCGTTGCCGGGTATGTCAACCACCGGGGGCTGGAAGCGGCGACGGTCGATGACGAAGAAATCAGGCGGGCCGGCGAATATTTCCGGGCGGAGGGGATCGATCATGTCGGCATCGTGGGAAAATTTTCCACGCGCAACCCCGTCCAGGAGATCCGGATCAGAGACCGGTTGCAGGGCGCCGCGGGCCATCTGTCGCTGGGGCATCGGATGTCGGGACACCTGAATTTTCCGCGGCGCATCGCCACGACCTACCTGAACGCCTCCGTTGCCCGCCTGTACGGCCGCTTTGTTGAGGATGTTCTTGACTTTGTCCGCCGGCAGGGCATTTCCGTACCCATTTATATCCTGAAGGCCGACGGCGGCGCCGTCGATATCCGGCAATCGCTTGAATTTCCCGTGCAGAACATCCTCTCCGGCCCCGCCGCCAGCATCATGGGCGTTCTGAGCCTGTCCAGCCGCAGGGAGGACGCCATTGTCCTGGATATCGGGGGCACGACGACGGATATTGCCATCTTTGCCGGGGGCGTTCCGCTTTTCGAAGCCTTCGGCGTGACGATTGAAGGATATAAGACGCTCATCCGGGGACTGCGCACCAAGTCGATCGGCCTGGGCGGGGACAGTTGTGTCCGTGTTGATCAGGGGCGGCTGTCCATCGGACCGGACCGCCAGGGTCCGGCGGCGGCCTTCGGAGGCTCCTGTCCCACACCGACCGACGCAATGATCGTCCTGGGCTTGACGGATATCGGCGAGCGGGATGCCGCGGAAAAGGCGCTGGCGCCGCTGGCAGCGGCGTTGAAGTGTAGCCTGGAGCAGGCGGCGAAGCAGATTTACGAGGAGGCGTGCCGCATCATCGCCGACCAGGTCGGCCGGGTGATTGCAGAGATCAATAATAAGCCCGTCTATACGATTCATGAAATGCTTGAAGGCAAGCAATTGCAGCCGAAAATCCTCCATGTGGTGGGGGGGCCGGCGCTTCCCATGGCACCGCGCCTCGGACACCTGCTTAACTGCACGGCGCATATTCCCGAACACCCCGAAGTGGCCAATGCCATCGGGGCGGCGCTGGCCCGGACCACGGCGGAAGTCACAGTTCTGGCGGACACCGAACAGAAATTCCTCTCCATTGCGGAAGAGGGCTACCGGGCGGCGATACCGCCCGGTTTCAGCCGCGAGGACGCGATTCGGATCGGCCGTGAAAAACTACGCGAAAAGGCCATCCGCATGGGCGCCCGGGAAGAAGATATCGAGATTGAGGTCATTGAAAGCCAGGAATTCAACATGGTCAATCAATTTTACACAACCGGAAAAAACATTCGGGTCAAGCTCCAGGTGAAGCCGGGATTGATTGCGGGTTTCCAGGCGGGGGCGCGTTTATGACAAAAAAACAGAAAAAAACGGGACTGATATTTTTTCCGGCTTTTGACTGGGCCATTTCTCCCACGCATCCTGAGCGGGAGGAGCGGCTTCTTTACACCCAGGACCAGGTCTGGGAAGAAGGCCTCCTTGATTTCGACAACATTGTTGAGTTCAGGCCGGGCCTAGCGACCATCGAGGATATCAACCGGATCCATATTTGCGTTCCCGACGCGAAGTCCGTCATCACGGAATCCCACCTCATCTCGGCGGGAGGGGCGATCACGGCTGCCGACAGGGTCCTCAAAGGCGATGTGGACAACGCCTTTGCGCTCGTTCGGCCGCCCGGCCACCACGCCATGCGGGTGGTTCACGGCGCCCGCGGCTTTTGCAACGTCAACATCGAAGCCATCATGGTTGAATACATCCGCCGGCATTACGGCCCCAAGCGGATCGCCGTCGTCGATACGGATTGCCATCACGGCGACGGCACGCAGGACATCTTCTGGCACGATCCGGACACGCTGTTCATCTCGATCCACCAGGACGGACGGACGCTTTATCCGGGTTCCGGGTTTCAGGACGAGTTCGGCGGGCCCAATGCCCTGGGGATGACGATCAACGTGCCCCTGCCACCCCGGACCTCCGATCGGGGCTTCCTGTATGTCCTGGATCACGTCATTTTACCCATTCTGAAGGAATTCAAGCCGGACCTCGTCATCAATTCCGCCGGGCAGGACAACCATTACACCGATCCCATCACGGACATGCGTTTCAGCGCCCAGGGGTATGCCACGCTCAATGAACGGCTTGCGCCCGACATTGCCGTGCTCGAAGGCGGCTATTCCATCGAAAAGGCCCTTCCCTATGTCAACGTGGGCATTATTCTGGCGATGGCCGGGATCGACTACAGCCACGTGAAGGAGCCCGATTACGACCCGTTGACCCTGCGGGAATCGGACGACATCCTGCGCAAGATCGAAAAGGATGCGGCGGAGATTTACAAGCTCTGGCAGAAACGCGACGCCATGAAGGCAAAACTTATCGGAGACGCGGGCTACGCACGTCGCCGGAAAAGCATCTACTACGATACGGACGGCATCAGCGAGCAGCAGGAGGAAACGGTGCGCATCTGCAGCGATTGCGGCGGTCTGGTCATGATCGATTCCATGGCGGATACGGGAAGCCGGATTTATGCCGTCATCGTGCCGGGCCGGAGTTGCGCCGTCTGCCGGCAGAACGGCGAAGATTTCTACGCCAAAACCGGCCGCGGGAAATATAAGGCCGTCTATTTTCAGGACAGAGACAGGGATGTTTTCCTCGTGAAATAATTATTAATTTTAAGGAGGAACGGGCAATTTATGAGCGATGATGTGGTAAAAAGGACACAGGAAACGGCAAAGAAACTATTCGGGGCGGGCGTCAAAATGGATCCGCCCTATCTGATGTGGCGCGAATTCGACAAGGACCTGGCCAACGAGTTCTCGAAGTTTATCACGGGGAATCTCTATTCGCGAACGGTGTTGACGCTGCCGGAAAGGCAGATGGCGGCCTGCGCGATGCTAGCCGCGCTGCGGGCCACGGGGGAATTGAAGCTGCACGTCAATGCGGCGCTTAACGTGGGCTGCGACCCGAAAAAACTGACCGAAATCTTCTTCCAGGTCGCCACGTACGCCGGCATGCCGGCGGTCAACGAGGCCCTCGAAGTTTATCGGGACGTCCTGAAGGAAAGAGGCGAATGGCCGATTAAGTAGCCGATTTGCTGTGACGTCATAAAAAACAGGCATGGCGGACCCTCGTGTTTGAGGGCCCGGCATGCCTGTTTAGTGTGAAGGGAGCTGTTACTCGAGGACGACCAGTACCTGGTTCGTATCGACCTTGTCTTTCTCGGCGACTCTAATTTCGGCGACCTTTCCACCGGACGGCGCCAGAATAGGGTTTTCCATTTTCATGGCTTCCAGAATGATCAATTCATCATCGGCATTGACGGCGTCGCCGACCTCGACCAAAATCTCCGCAATGGTTCCGGGCATGGGGGCTACCACTTCTACTGCCATTTTATACCTCCTTACATATTTGATTGCCCCGCTGTGCGGACTTGTCCGGTACGGCGGGACGGATTGAAAGGTTACAGGGGGAGCTTTATGCTCCCCCTGTAAAAACGGGCAATGCCCGGTTTATTTTTTCCAGAGCGGATCTGCGGGACCCCAGGGATCGGGCAGAATCGCCGCCGCGGACCAGTCAGGCGGCATGCGCTGGCCGGGCTTCTCGCCATCCTTTTCGGCGAGCTTCTTCAGGCCCGGACGGGCGAATTTCATGTGACCCGCCTTCTGCGTGCGGCCATTGTAAATGGCTTCCGAACGAAGACGTTTGCCCATACTCTTTTCCATCTTCCTGCCCAGCCACAGGACACGGTCCACGTCATAACCGTGCTCGATGCCGAGTTCGTCGATCTGCACGAGCAGGTCTTCCATGGTGATCAGGCCCACGAAGCGCGGATCATCGTAATAATACTCGCCGGTACCCCGGATGGGGCAGTCATCGAGGAAGTTGGCCGGCTGTCCGCCCAGGCCGCCCAGCGTGGCCTCGAAGCGGCAGATGCCCGCATGCAGCGCCGCCAGGATCGACGACGAGGCGATGCGCTTCGTTTCGTGCAGGTGACACAGGTGGGCTTCCGGGTTCGGCATCGCATCGAGGATCATCGAGAAGTACCGGTACACGTCCGCCGCGTTGGCCGAGCCGTCGTGATCGGCGTGCTCGATGTCATGGGCGCCGATCTGGAACCAGCGCTTCGTGAACTCCACGGCGTCCTCGAGCTTCGTGGCGCCGCTGATGGGGCTTCCCCAGATGGTGCTGACGGTGCCGACCATCTTGAGGCCGGCATCCCGGGACTTCTTGATGCAGCGCTCCGCCTCGCTCCAGTACTGGGTCAGGGTGCTTCCGGAATTGGCAAAGTGATGCTCGGGGTCCGTGGAGACCATCATGAGGATGCGGTCGGGGCCGTACCCTTTCTTTTTCATCTCGATGGCCCGATCCACGGCGGTTTCACGGATGGTTACGCAGGTCAGGACAACATCCTTGTCGATGTTGATGCCGGCCCGGGAGCAGCGCTTCTTGAATTCGTCGCTGCGCATGGCCTTCATGACTTCGTCCGCATCCACGAACTGGGGGGTCGTGGTGGGAGCGCCCAGATTGGTCACCTCCAACTCGCGACAACCCGCCAGGATCATTTCCTGACCGTAGAAGATCTTCGCGTTTGTGGAAACAAAACGCTCCTCGTGCTGAAAACCATCACGAATCGTGATGTCCCCGATCGCCACCTTTTTCGGCATCCTCGGGAAAATTTTCCAATAATCGTACTCTGTCGCCATAAAACTTAACCTCCTTCATGAATTTGTTAATAAAGAATCTCCCCTCCTCCGGCGGCAGGAATAGGGGAGGGGAAACTTTATCGCTTCAATTACTCGCCCTTGAAAACGGGTTTCCGTTTCTCGGCAAAGGCCGCCAAAGCTTCGAGACGATCCTTCGTCGGAATCGTCACTTCGTAGGCTTTGGATTCGAGCGGCAATGCCACGCCGAGACTCGCCTCCGACCCGTAGTTAAGGGCAAACTTCGCCTGGGCCACCCCGATCGGGCCGTTCTTCGCGATTTCCCGTGCCAGTTCGAGGGCGGCTTCCATGAGTTTGTCCGGTTCAACGACCTTGCTGACCAGACCGATATCGAGCGCCGTCTGGGAGTTTATGCGCCGGGCCGTATAGATCAGTTCCTTGGCCTTGGCGACGCCGACAATCCTCGGGAGCCTCTGGGTGCCCCCGGCGCCGGGGATGATCGCCAGACTCGTTTCCGTCAGGCCCATGATCACGTTGGACGATGCGATGCGGATATCGCAGGCCAGGGACAGTTCCGTCCCGCCGCCGAAGGCGAAGCCGTTGATCGCTGCGATCACAGGCACGCGGACCTGTTCGACGGCCGTGAAGGTATTCCGGATCGTGAAGATAAACCGGCGCACCTGATCCGGGGTGAGCGTCCTTCTTTCCTTGAGATCGGCGCCTGTGGAAAAGGACCACTTCTTGGGATCGTCGCCGGCTTTGGCGCCCGTGATGATGATGCAGCGCAGATCCATATCGAAATTGGCTTCCCGGATCACATCGGCCAGGACGGCCAGCAGATCAAAATTAAAACAGTTCATGGCATCGGGCCGGTTCAGCGTGAGAACCAGGATGCCGTCTTCCGTTCTTTCCTGCAGCAGGATATCAGACATTGCTTTTACCTTCCTTTCCTTTTGTTCGATCAGACCTTCAGATCGCCCCAGTACGACTCCTTGATGGGAACGCGGAGCGCAATCTCGAAGCCGCGTGCGATCTTGTCGCGCGCCTCGCTGAATGCCACGACGCCGTCATGGAAGATCAGCGAACCGGTATAGAAGGGATGGCCTTCAGAATCATAGCGGTCCCGCATCATCTGGCGGAACTTGGCCATGTCATCCTCGTTCACGGCCCCGCCCTTGTCGATGATGTTCTTGCGGCGGACCGTCTCCACAATGAAGCCCGCGGTTTCTCCGGACATGACGGTCGTCCGGCCCCGCATGTTGGTGAAGGCGAAACGGGGCTTAAAGGCCCGGCCGCACATGCCGTAGTTGGCGGCGCCGTGGTCGGGGCCGATGACGTAGGTGATCTTGGGGGTATCGAGGCAGGTGCAGGCGCGGACCATGTCGGACCCGTATTTGCCGATGCCGCCCCATTCTTCGGCCTTGCCCACCATGTAGCCGGGAGACCCCTGCAGGAAGAGCACGGGAAGCTTGGAATTGCCGCAGCGGATCATCCATTCCGTGGCCTTGCGGGCCGCATCGATGTAGATCACGCCGCTCGCATTGGAGGCGATGACACCGACGGGAATCCCCTTCATCCACATCTTGCCGGCGATGACGGAGTCGCCGCGGCCGGGGCCGTAAGAGGCTTTGTACTCATGGAAATAGCTGTCGTCGGCCAGGCACTTGATCGTATCCTTGATGTTGATGTACTGATAGGTGTCCACGGGGGTGCAGCGCATCATCTCTTTAAAATCAAACTTCGGCTCGCGTGTTTCCCGGCGTTCGATGCACAGCTTGTTGGACGGTTCGAATTCCATCATGGCGCGCAGCTTGGCGATGCCTTCTTCCTGGGTCCGGACAAAGTGATCGCAGCCGCCGGAATGCTGGGTATGAACATAGGCGCCGCCCAGATCTTCCGGGGAAACGGTTTCGCCGATGGCGGATTTGACCATGGGGGGGCCGGCCAGGAAGGCGTAGGCCATCTTTTCGATCATGATGGACTCGGAGGCCAGATAAACGATATAGGCGCCGCCCGCCGTGTTGCCGCCGGTGGACAGCGTGTACTGCCGGATCCCCTTGGCGGACATGCGGCACATATTGTAGAACATCGTGCCGAAGTGTCCGTCGTCGGCGAAGCAGCCGACCTGCAGCGGGAGGTTGATGCCGCCGGAGTCGGCGATGTAGACGCAGGGCAGTTCGCACTGTTCGGCGATGGCCTGGGCGCGCATGTGTTTTTTCAGGGTGATGGGGAAATAGGTGCCCGCGGCATAGCGGTTCTCATTGGCGAAGATCATGCAGTCCTTGCCCATGACGGTGCCCACGCCGGTGACCATGCCGCCGCCGGGGATATGCCCGCGCTTTTCCGAATCATAGATTTCGCCGCCGTAGAGCCGCTTCTTGCCGATGTCGTAGCCCGCATCGAGACCGAGCTCATAGAAGTCCGTTCCGGGATCGATGAGCATCTTGATCAGATCGCGCATCGGTTTCTTGCCCTGTTTTGCCAGGCGTCCCACCTGATCGGCGCCGCCGATATCGTAGGCCTCTTCGCGATGCTTGAACAGGATCGCGTCCTGCTCTTCCCAGTGGGCAAGGCTTTTCTCTCGTTCCGCTGCGAGCCGTTCCGCTCTCGATAATCTTGGTTTTTTTTCTTCTTCTGACATGTAAACCTCCTCTAAGATTTTTTGATAAGTGTCCGATGGAAAACTTATTTATTCGTTGACGGCTTCATGATGCTTCCATCCTTGGTTCTTTCCGCAATGGCAGAATCCGATGATGTGATCGCCAACCATTTCAGTGATATCCGATAAGATGGCCGGACCGATGGGATGGGTTGATCTTTTTCAGGCGCTGGCGCGTAAGAGAAAGATTGAACCTCAAACGGCAATCTCCTATATGAAAGAGGGCAGGCTGTCAAGTATTTTTGATGAAGCTGTCATTCCGGATACGAGAGCTTTGCATTAACCGGCGAAAAATGGTTCGCAAGCGGTGAATCAAAGATTTTTCGAGTTTCCAGAAATTAGACTGATTCATTGATTTCAAAAGGAGAAAAGCCTTATCATCTTGTTAGCGAAAAAGATATTGAGCCGCGGCGAAACCATTTTTCAAATGTCTCGATACATGGACTCGATCAGCTCCCGGTACTGCTCATTGATGGCTTTGCGTTTCACCTTCATCGTCGGCGTGACTTCGCCGTCCTCGGTGTAGAGCTTCTTATCGAGGATCCTGAACTTGCGGATATTTTCCACACGCGCCATCTGGGAGTTGACCTTATTGATTTCTTCCTGAATTAATTTGAGCACTTCTTCCGATCGCGTCAGACTGGCAAAGGTCGTGAACTGAACCTTGTTGTCCTGTGCGTATTTTGTAACGTTTTCCTCGTCGATGACGATCATGGCCGTCAGGTATTTGCGGCCGTCGCCGATGACCACGGCGTCATTGATGTAAGGCGAAAATTTCAGAAGATTTTCGATATACTGCGGGGCGATATTCTTGCCGCCCGCCGTAATGATCAGATCCTTTTTTCGGTCGGTGATTTTCAGATAACCCTCCGCATCAACCTCGCCCACGTCGCCGGTATGCATCCAGCCGTCATGCAATGCGATGCGGGTATTTTCTTCATCCCGGTAATAGCCCTTGAAAATGCCGCGATGCCGTACGAGGATTTCGCCGTCCTCGGCGATTCGGACCTCGGTCTCGGGCAGGGCCCTGCCGACCGTACCGAGCTTGAAACGGTGCTCTTCGGACATGTGCGTGATGCCCGTAGTTTCCGTCATCCCGTACCCTTCCCGGATGGGAATCCCGATGCTCTGAAAAAATTTAAGGATATTGTGCGATATGGGCGCGGCGCCGGAAAAACCGAGATGAACGCGGTCGAAGCCGAGCCGCTCCTTGAGCTTCCGGAAAACGGCGAAATAGGCCAGACGATAGGCCAGCGTCAAATGCAGGGAGGGGGATTCGTCCTTCAGTTTAGCGCCGTTGTATGCGGCCCCGATTTTCAGGGCGAGGCCATACACCGATCTTTTGAACCAGGTGGCGTCGCCCATCTTGAGCACGATGCCGGAGTAGTATTTTTCCCAGATGCGCGGCACGGCATGGAACAGAGTGGGAGAGACCTCCTGCATGTCCGTCATGACCGTATCGGTATTTTCCGTGAAATTCACGATATGGCCAACGGTCATATGCACCATGAGGTCGAAGATCTGTTCATAGACATGATTCAGCGGCAGAAAAGAGATGGTTTCGTCGTCCCGCGAGGCGCGTGTGACAGCGGTGGCCTGCCGGCCTACCCAGAGATAGCCCTCGTGGGTCAACAGCGCCCCCTTCGGTGGACCGGTCGTCCCGGAGGTGTAGATGATGCCGGCGATGTCCTCCGTCCGGCCCTGTGCGACCAGTTCGTTGAAAAGATTCGCATTTTCTCGGTCGAGCCGCCCGCCCTGCGCCAGCAGATCGTCGAAACTCATGAGCATGGGGTCCTGGAAATGCCGCAGGCCTTCCATGTCCCAGACGATCATTTTCCGGAGTTTAGGGGTGCGGGAACGGAAGACAAGGGCCTTGTCGAACTGTTCCTCGTCCTCGCAAATATAGACGACGGATTCCGAATGGCCGACGACGTATTCGCATTCCGTGGCCGGATTGGTCGTATAGACGCCCACGAAGGTCGCCCCGATCGACATGGCGCCCAGGGCGCTGTAGAGCCACTCCGGCCGGTTTTCACCGATAATGGCCACATGGTCGCCGCGCTTGACGCCCAGGTCGTGGAGCCCCAGAGCAACCTGTCGAACCTTCCTGAGATACTCGGACCAGGAAATGTCCTGCCAGACGCCCAGTTCCTTGCGCCGCAGGGCGACCCGCCCGGGCTGTTTTCCGGCCATTTCGGCAAGGGCTTTCGGCAGCGTGTCAACGGTCATCGGAATCGCACCTTTCTGCGGTAACGCTTGAATCCCTTAACGGAGGCTTCCCGGGCGATACCCAGATAGAATTCCCTGACATCCTCGTCCTCGCGCAGGACCTCCGGTTTGTCGGCGCGGACGATCCGTCCGTTTTCCATGAGATAGGCGTAGTGGGCGTACTGCAGCGCCATATTGACATTCTGCTCCACGAGCAGGATCGTCACACCCTCTTTTGTGTTGATATCACGAATAATATTGAAGATCTCCCGGGTCAAAAGCGGAGAAAGGCCCAGGGACGGCTCATCGAGCATGAGGAGCTTGGGGCGGCTCATGAGCGCCCGCGCGATGGCCAGCATCTGCTGCTCCCCGCCGCTGAGATAGCCGGCTTGCTGTTTTTCCCGTTCCCGGAGAATCGGAAAATGATTCAGCATTTTTTCCACATCCTCTTTGATCGCCTTTGTATCCTTCCGGGTATAGGCGCCCATCCGGATATTTTCCATCACGGTCAGCTCATGAAAGACCTCGCGTCCTTCCGGTACATAACTGATCCCCAGTCTGACAATTTCATCGGTATCCTTCCGGTCGATCCGCCGGTCTTCAAAGGTGATCGTCCCCTTTTCGGGCTGCTGTTCCTTGAGATCATACAGCAGCCGCATAATGGTCTTCAGGGTTGTCGATTTACCGGCCCCGTTGGAGCCCAGCAGCGTCACGATGTTTCCCTGGTGGACATCGAAGGAAATACCGTGGAGGGCGCGTATCCGGTCATACCAGGTCTCTATGTTCCGCACTTCAAGCATGCCGAGGCTCCTCCTCACCAAGATACGCTCTGATCACTTCCGGATGGCGCTGGACTTCCTGCGGAGTTCCCTCCACGATCATCTCTCCGTGGTTGATGGCAAAAATCCGGTCGGAGATGCCCATGATCATGTTCATGTCGTGCTCGATCAAAAGAATGGTCACCTGATAATCCTCCCGGATATCTCTGATCCAGAGGTTCAGATCTTCCTTCTCTTCAGTGTTCATCCCCGCCGACGGTTCATCGAGCAGCAGAATCTTCGGCTGCAGGGACAGAGCCCGGCCGAGTTCGACCAGTTTCCGTTTGCCGTAGGGCAGGTTGGCGACGAACTGATCCCGCACCGACTGGAGATCCAGAAAGTCGATGATCCCCTCCACGATTTGGCGGTTTTGGGTCTCCTCGCGGGCGGCCGGCGAGCTTCTTCCCCAGAGCAGGGCGCCCGTAAAGACGCCTGCTTTCATGTGGATATGACGCCCCAGCATGAGGTTGTCCATGACGGTGGCGTTTGTAAACAGCTCGATGTTCTGAAATGTGCGGGCAATCCCCTTCCGGGCGATCCGGTCGGGGGTTTTGCCCACCATATTTGCACCGTTCAGAAGCACGCGGCCGCTGTCCGGCTTATAGATACCGGAAATCAGGTTGAAAATGGTCGTCTTTCCCGAGCCGTTGGGGCCGATGATCGAAAAGATACTGTTCGACCCCACGCTGAAGCTCACGTTGCTGACCGCTTTCACGCCGCCGAAGCTGATGCTGAGATTTTCAACGCTGAACAAATCCATTTATTGTTGGTTTCCTTTGATCCGCCGTTTGCGAACCATCTTTAAAAGGTTTCGGTTCGCTATTTTTTCTTCCATGTGGCCAGATCATTGGCCGTCCAGTCCTGCAGCTTGATGGTGGCCCCGTTGGGACCGCACTTCCAGATCATCACCGAGTCGGATCCCTGGTGTTGTGCTGCCGTCCAGGTGATCTTCGGTCCCAATCCCTGGAAGTTCGTCGTCTCATTCAGGGCCTTCATGCAGGCGTCCGTCGAAAGGTTCGGTCCAACGCGTTTCAGCGCGTCCACGAAAGGTTCCGCAAACATGATCCCGGCCATATAGAACAGACCCCACCTTTCCGCCGGCGCCATGCGCTTGGCGGCCTCGCGGTATTTGGCCATCAGAGGGTTCGCGGAGTCGGGCGGCTCGGAAAAGGCCCCCGTGATAACGCCTTCCCAGAGCCCGCCGCTGATTTTGTGCATGAGGGCGTAATCGGAGAGCGTGTTCGAGGAGATCCACTGGGGTTTGAAGCCGATGGAGGCCGAGGTCTTCAGTGCAATGACGGCCGTCGTCGGGGCGACCCACAGAATGACCGCCTCGGCCCCGGAGTTCTTGAATTTGAGCATCTCGGAGGCCAGATCCTTCGCCCCGGGCTCCACGGGGATTTCGGCCACGAGTTTCATGTTGTATTTGTCCATCCGCTGTTTCACGCCGTCAAGGCCGCTCTTTCCATAGGCATCATTCTGGTAGAAAACCCCGATCTTTTTGAGTTTGAGCGTCTCAACGATATACTGGGTCAGAATGGAGGCCTCATCCTCATAGAGCGGATAGACGCTGAAAAGATAGGGATTGACCGGGAAAACGTATTCCTTGATGCTGGTGGCCGGGCCCACCCAGATGACCTTGTTCTGGGCAAGGTAGTCCTTCACGGCAAGTCCCGCGGCGGCAGAAACGCCCCCGACGAAGGCGAAGATGCCCTGCCGTTCCACCAGTTCCTTGACCACGGCCTTGGTCTGTGCCGGGTTGTACTGATCATCCCGGTAGAAGTACTTGATTTTCCGGCCGTGAATGCCGCCCGCTTCGTTGGCCAGATCGAAGAGGATGCTCGACCCCCTTGCCACGGAACCCCAGGGGGCGGCCGGACCCGTCTGGGGTCCCCACTGGGCGACCCTGATCTCTTTGTCGTCGAAACCCGGCGCGGCGTTGCCGACCGCTGTCAGAACGAAAATGGACATCATAACGATTCCCGCAACCCACAAGAATTTCCTTAACATAAGCCTTTCCTCCTTCTGTTGTTGTTTCAGCCCTTGTACCAGCGGCCGCCTTCTTTAATAAACGTAAAATTGAAATTGACCTCTGCCGCCTGATTCGTATCTGTGTAAAAGATTTTCATATCCACCTCGACCTCGGCAAATTTTTCCACCCGGGGGTACGTCTTTTTGTCCTCGTTCACCCGGATGTTCGTGATTCGTAGAATCTGATATTCCCGGATGCGCACCGGAGACGCCCCGGCCTCCGCCAGATACGCGTCATAGTCATGCGTGGTGCGGTAGAGCGAAGACGGTGCGAGGCAGTCATAAACCGTTTTCAGCTCTCTTGCCATCTCCGCGTCCAGCCATCTCCGGGCTGCCGCATCAATTTCGCGCTCTTCGGCGGAAGCATCGGGCAATAGCGCTGCATCCGCCCCGTAAACCGCACTGGCCGAAACGAATGAAAGCAAAATGAGCAGGATCGCGCAGGCGCCTTTGCATCGATTTTTCATGGTTATACGGTTTTATACTTTTTTCACATAATGCTTTGCAAACAACCCGCTGGGCCGGATGCACAGGACAATAATAATGACCAGAAAAGCGACGATAGGTTTCCATTCCGGCCAGAAGTAGCCAAAGAGATTTTCGATTAACCCGAGGATTTCACCGCCTATGACCACGCCGGGGATGCTCATGAGGCCGCCCAACACGGCGGCGGCAAAAGCCCGCAGAAAGGGTTCCATCATGAACGCCGGGTCCAGCGTGGAACGGGCCGCAAAAAACATCGCGGCGATGGCCCCGATGAACGAACTGAAGCCCCAGGCAATTAAAAAGACCCGCTCGACGCGAATGCCCATGATTTTAGCCGCATGCTGGTTCTGCTGCGTGGCCCGCATGGCCACGCCGAGTTTGGTGTATTTGAAAAAGACATAAAGAAAGGCCATCAGGCAGGCGGCCGTTATAAAGACGGCGATGGCCCAGTCATTGATAATCACACCCTTGATCGGTTCGTGTGTGCTCTGGAACGAGAAGGGCAGGGCGAATTCCTTCTGCTCTGCCCCCCATTTCCAGCCCGCAACACCCATGAGCAGCATCTCCGCGCCCAGCGTGATGACGATCAGCCCCAGCAGACTCGGCTGCTTGGCGGGACGCAGGAAGGCAAATTCGATAAACATTCCCAGGAGTACGGAAAAAATCATGGTGATGATAAAAGCCAGCCAGAAGGGATATTGATAGTAGGCGAGAATATGATAGGCCACAAAGGTTGTCAGCATGGCCATCTCGCCCTGGGCAAAATTGACGACTTCCGAGGTCTTGTAAATGATGACCACGGCAATGCCGAACAGGGCATAGCAGGCGCCGATGGCCAGTCCTTCCACAATCAGTTGTCCGTACATGTTTTTCCTTTTGAGCCCCTTGAAAAACGGCTTCGCCGCGGCTTAAATATCTTTTCCGCCTTAAAACGGCCAGGTCCGCCAGTATTTTTTCATGCGCAGCCAGACGCCGTACATGCCCAGCGGTTCGAAAATGATAATCCCGATCATGATCAGCCCCAGGATGATGCTGGCGAAGTTTTCCAGCCCCACGACGGTCAGCCAGCGGTTGGAGATCGCCACGAGAAAATCACCGATGTAAGGCATTTCCTTTACATTTTTTAGAAAGCTGAACTGCAGCCAGGTAATCAGCACGGCGCCCATCACCGCGCCCACGATGGAGCCCAATCCCCCCACGACGATCATGACGAGGAAGATGATAGACAAAATCAGATTGAAGGGTTCGGGATTGAAAAAACCGAGAACGAATCCGAAAAGCCCCCCGGCAATACCGGCATAGAAAGCGCTGATTGCAAAGGAGAGGGTCTTGTAGGTCGTGAGATTGACGCCGATGACTTCGGCGGCAATATCGCTGTCCCGGATCGCCACAAAGGCGCGGCCGACCCTCGTTTTCATCATATTCCGCGCTGCCACCGTCAGCAGGACCGTGATGATCAGAATCAGATAATACTTGGCAATGTCCGTTTTCAGAATCAGGCTGAGCCCCGCCTGCGGCATGCCAAGGTCGAGCGGCGGCGCCTGAATTCCGGTGCGGCCTCCGAAAAAATCCAGATGGCCGATAATCTGCAGGACCGCCAGGCCAAAACCGAGTGTGGCGATGGACAGGTAAGGGCCTTCCAGCCGCAAGGCCGGCAGGCCAAGAATGAAACCGAAAAAAGCAGCGATGAAACCGGCCAGGGGCAGAGCCACCAGGAACGGAAGCTGTAACTTGAGGATCAAAAGGGCCGTTCCGTAGGCCCCGATGGCGAAAAATCCGGCATGACCCAGAGAGATCTGGCCCGTATAACCCACCAGAATATTGAGACCCACGGCAAGAATGACGTGAACCAGGATCAGATTAAGAAGGTAGAAATGATACTGGGGGAGATAAAGGGGCAGCGTAAAAAGAAACAGCAGGAAGGCCGCGGACCAGAAAAGGATCACACGGCTCTTGAACAACTGAATATCCTCGTAGTAATCGCGTTTCATATCCATGGGAGCGGACCTGTCTTACAGAATAAAAAAGGCCTCATGACCGATGCCGGTACGGAAATCGTTGTCATGACCTTGCGAATGTGTTACGAACCGGTCAAAAAATCGGGCGGATCATACCTTGACCGAGGCGTCTTTGCAAGTCCTAAAAAACCTTCATGCACTCCTGGAGATCATCCGGACCCTGCGCTCGCCCGCCGGATGTCCCTGGGATCGTCAGCAGACACGGGCGGACATGGCGAAATACCTTATGGATGAAGCCTGCGAGGTGATCGACGCCATCGACAGCGGATCGGTTTCCGCCCTGAAGGAGGAACTGGGGGATCTGCTGTTTCAGATTCTGTTTCTGACGGTCATGGCCGAGGAAAAGGGAGAATTTACGCTGTCCGACGTCATGGCGGCCATTGGCGAAAAAATGATCCGGCGTCATCCGCATGTCTTCGGCGACATTACTGTCCGGGATGCGGCGCAGGTCAAGGCCAACTGGCAGGCGATCAAGCGGGATGTTGAAATGAAGCATGGCTCCGGGGGAATCCTGGACGGCATTCCGCGGTCGCTTCCCGCGTTGATCCGGGCGCAGAAAATGACAGAAGCGGCGGCGACGGTCGGTTTTGACTGGGACCGGACGGATGCGGTCATGCTCAAGGTGGAGGAGGAGCTCCGCGAGTTGCGTGCGGCAATGCGCGATGGCGAGTCGCAGAAAATCCGGGAGGAATTTGGAGACCTGCTGTTTACCCTCGTGAATCTCTGCCGCTTCGTGAAGGTCAACGCCGACGAGGCCCTGCGGCAGGCCAACCGGAAGTTCGAGGAGCGTTTCGCCTGCATGGAGCAAAAGCTGGCGGCCGCCGGCAAGACCCTTGGGCAGGCCTCGCTTGCGGAGATGGACGCTCTGTGGGACGAATGTAAAATAAGCAATTAAGGATTGACATGGATTTTTTTCTCTGTGTGCTGGGTATGGTGTTTATTGTCGAAGGAATGCCTTATTTTACCTTTCCGGGCAAGATCAAGACCTACCTGCTGAAAATCGCCGAACTGCCTGATTCCACGCTGCGATATCTGGGTCTTGCCGCCATCCTGACAGGATTGCTGCTGGTCTGGCTGGGCAGGAGCTGAGATGGACCTGGAGGCGTTCAATTATCACCTGCCGGCGGACCTGATTGCCCAGACGCCCTGTGCCGAGCGCGACGGCGCCCGCATGATGGTGGTTGACCGGCGGCGAGCGTCGATCAGCCATGCCCGGTTCTCTGATTTTCCCGGCTGTCTGAAGGGGGGCGATATACTGGTGCTCAATGATACCAGGGTCATTCCGGCTCGGCTTTTCGGGCGCAAGGAAACGGGCGCGGCCATAGAAATTCTGCTGCTGTCCAGAATGAGCACGGAAACGCCTCTGTGCCAGAGCTGGGAGGTTCTGCTCAAGCCGGCGAAAAGGGTGTCTGTCGGCGCCCGCATCCGGTTTGACGAGGGGTGCGAGGCCGTCGTCGCCGAACGCCTGTCGGCGAAAAAATGGCTGCTCTCGTTTGTGATGACCATTCCCTTTTCCCATTATCTCGAACGATACGGCATGGCCCCCTTGCCGCCCTATATCAAAAGGCGCGCCGGCAGCGTTGCATCGCTCGACGACCTGGAGCGCTATCAGACCATCTATGCCAGGCGGCCCGGGTCGGTGGCCGCGCCGACGGCGGGTCTGCATTTTTCCGAAAAAGTCATGGTGCAACTGGATGAACGGGGCGTTGAACTGGCCCCGGTGACGCTGCATGTGGGCTACGGGACGTTTCGCCCCATCGAGGCCGAACAGGTCGAAGATCATGTCATGGAGGCAGAGGATCTGCATATCAGCGAAAGTTCCGCCTGGGCGATCAATCGCGCTGAACGCGTGATTGCCGTGGGGACCACTGCCGTGCGCGCGATCGAGACGATGGCCGATGAGGCGGGCCGTGTTCATCCCGGATCGTCCCGGACCAGCCTCTTTATTCATCCCGGGTACCGTTTCAAGCGCGTGGACGCGCTGCTGACGAATTTTCATCTGCCCATGTCGTCTTTGTTCCTGCTGGCCTGCGCTTTCGCAGGAACGGAATTGATGCAGCAGGCCTACAGCCTGGCCGTTGCCGACCGATATCGCTTTTACAGTTATGGGGATTGCATGTTGATTCTATGACGGCTTCGTAAAAAAGCCCGGATGCTTTGTTGCGCGGCATCATTCGTCATTGCGGCGTATGTCACGATACGCCTCATTCCTCATGATTTGCGCGCCTCGCCTGCGGAGCTTTTTACGAAGCCGTCCAAATTGCAACTTTTTTTCAGGATCATCGATCATGGCTTTCAGTTTTGAGGTTTTGAAGCAGGATGCCCGGAGCGGGGCGCGGATCGGAAGGATCGGAACCGCGCACGGGGAAGTGCCCACACCGATTTTTATGCCTGTCGGCACCCAGGGTTCCGTCAAAGCCCTGCTGCCCGAAACACTCAAAGCGATGGGCGCCGGGATGATCCTCAGCAATACCTATCATCTGTATCTGCGGCCGGGGCATCAGCTTGTTCGCGATCTGGGCGGCCTGCACCGTTTCATGCATTGGGAGGGGCCCATCCTGACGGACAGCGGCGGGTTTCAGGTCTTCAGCCTCGGCGCCTTGCGCAAAATCACGCCGGAAGGGGTCCTGTTTCAATCCCACATCGACGGATCGAGGCATTTCCTGAGCCCCGAACTGGCCGTGTCCATACAGGAAGCCCTCGGTTCGGACATCATGATGTGCCTGGATGATTGCACGCCCTATCCGGCGACACACCGGGAGGCGGAAGATTCGCTCGCATTGACCCTCCAGTGGGCCAGCCGGAGCCGGGTTGCCCGGCAAAGCCCCGATCAGGCTCTTTTCGGGATCGTGCAGGGGGGAATGCATCTCGATCTCAGAAAAAACGCCATCGAGGCCCTGGCCGCAATGGGGTTCGATGGATATGCCCTGGGCGGCGTGAGCGTTGGTGAACCAAAGGACAGCATGATGGCGGTCGTTGCAGAGATGACGCCGCTGCTTCCGTGCCACCGGCCGCGCTATCTGATGGGCGTCGGGACGCCCGGGGATATCGTGCGCTGTGTGGGGTATGGGATCGATATGTTTGACTGCGTGATGCCGACGCGATCGGCCCGCAACGGTTTATTGTTTACAAATCATGAAAAGGTTGTTATAAAGCACGCCCGTTATCGGGATGATCCGTTGCCCATAGATAGCCTATGTGATTGTTATACTTGTAAAAATTATTCACGGGCCTATCTGCGTCACCTGTTTATGGCAAACGAAATTCTGGCCATGGTTTTAAATACGATCCACAACGTCCGCCATTATCTGGCGTTGATGGAACGGATCCGGGAAGCGATCCGGGCGGAACGTTTTACGGCGTTTCAGGAAGATTTTTTTAACACGCAAAGCATTGCCGGCAACGACACGCTTGCGTCATAAAAGAGGAGGAAGATATGTTTGCAGATATCGCCCATGCAATGGGAAATCTTGGCGGTGGCGGCGGCGCCGGCGGCGGGGACTTCAGCTTCATCATCATGATGCTGGTCATTTTCGCGATCTTCTATTTCATGCTGATCATGCCACAGCAGAAAAAACAGAAGGAAATTAAGAAGATGCTGGCGGAGCTGGCTCATGGGGATCGGGTGCAGACCGCCGGCGGGATTCAGGGAAAGATCACCGCGCTGACGGAAGCGGACGTTACGATTGAAATCGCCGAGAAGGTCAAAATCAAGGTCGGCAGAAATTTTGTCGGCGCCGTGATCGAGAAGGCGCCGAAGCCGTAGCCTAAAAAGGAGTAAGCCATGTTGAAGAGTATCAATCTCAGGGCTTTGCTGGCATTGATCGTCTGCTTTGCCGGGCTTTTTTTCCTGATCCCCTCGCTGACATCCGACCTTCCCGATGCCTGGAAAAAATATCTACCTGCCGACAAGATCCGTCTAGGCCTCGATCTGCAGGGCGGCATGCACCTCGTTCTGGAGGTCGATGCCGAAAAAGCCGTGGAAACGACGACGGAACGGATCGCCAATGACATGAGGGAAACCCTTATGGATAACAAAATTCGTTTCAGAAATCTCGAGCGAACGAAGACAAACATGATTGTTCTGGAGCTTCCGGACAGCGCGTCGCGTACGGCTTTTGAAAAAGTTCTCAAGGACCACTATCCTGACCTCAATGTCGCATCGTCCCAAATGACGGAGGGACGGGAATCCCTTTCCCTGAAAATCAAGGACAAGCGGGCTGCGGACATCAAGAAACTGGCGGTAGAGCAGAGCGTGGAAACCATCCGCAACCGTGTGGACCAGTTCGGGATCACCGAACCGGAAATCATCACGCAGGGAGAGGACCGCATCATTGTCCAGTTGCCGGGCATCAAGGATGCGGTGCGGGCCAAAAATCTCATCGGCAAGACGGCCCTTTTGGAATTCAAGCTGGTTGATGAAGGAAATAGCATCGACGGGGCTCTGAAAGGGATCGTTCCGGATGGCAGCATGATCGCCTATGGCGCCACTCTCGACCGGCAAACGGGGCGGCGGGTGAGCGTGCCGTATCTGTTGAAGAGCAAGACCCTCATGACGGGCGGATCGCTCGAAAACGCCCAGGTGAAGATCAGCGACCGCTTCGGAGAGCCCTATGTGGGCTTGAAATTCAACGCCCAGGGGGCAAAGGATTTCGACCGGATCACCGGCGAAAACGTGAAAAAGCGTCTGGCCATCGTCCTGGACGGGGTGGTGCACTCCGCTCCTGTGATCCAGGAACGGATATCCGGCGGCGACGCCCAGATCACAGGGTCTTTTGCAATGGAAGAGGCCAAGGATCTGGCGATCGTCCTGCGGGCAGGCGCATTGCCCGCACCGGTCAACATTCTTGAGGAGAGAACCGTCGGGCCATCGCTGGGACAGGATTCCATCGACCAGGGCATCCGGTCGGTCTTCATCGGCGGCCTGCTCGTGGCGCTGTTCATGATGATTTATTACAAACTGTCGGGGATGGTGGCCAATCTTGCCTTTTTCCTCAATCTCGTCATCATTCTGGGCGCCCTGGCCGCCTTCAAGGCGACCCTGACGCTGCCCGGCATTGCCGCTCTTGGGCTCATCATCGGCATGGCGGTCGATGCCAACGTGCTGATCTATGAGCGCATCCGCGAAGAGCTGCGCCTCGGCAAGACGCCGCGGGCGGCTATCGATGCCGGATATGCCAAGGCCTTTGTGACGATTCTGGACTCCAATTTAACCACTTTGATTGCGGCGCTGTTTCTGTTCGGATTCGGAACCGGACCGATAAAGGGATTCGCCGTGACGCTCAGCATCGGGATCATCGTCAGCATGTTTACCGCTATTTTTGTCACCAGGATTGTATTCGACTTCTTTATCTGGAAAAGGAATATCCGGTCGATCAGCGTCTGACGCCATGACCGCATGGCGCCGGCCATCCTGGAGGCGGATGCACGGGTAAAAAGACGAACGTACAACGACTGCGGGGAAGAAAATAATGGAATTTATTAAACCGGGAGTAAATTTTGATTTTGTGGGGAGAATGAAGCTCGCCTGCGGGATTTCCATTGCCGCGATTGTCATTAGCATCGCGTCGGTCATCTGGCACGGCGGTCTCAATTACGGCATCGACTTTGCCGGCGGCACGCTTGTGCAGCTCAAATTTCAAAAAGCCACAACGACCGAGCAAATCAGAAGCGCCTTCAAACCGATCGGCCTGCAGAACGTCGTCATTCAACCCTATGGCAAAGATGAAGTGGTTGTGCGGATCGGAGAAGTCGCCGCCGGCGGCAAGGAACTTTCTGCGATGATTGACGAAAGCCTCAAGGCTGCCCTCGGTCAGGGGACATTTGAAGTGCGCCGGGTGGAAGTGGTGGGACCAAAAGTCGGCAAGGATCTGACGCGAAAGGCCATTCTGGCCATTTTCTTTTCATGGATCGGCATGCTCGTTTACATCGCCTGGCGGTTCGAATTCCGCTATGCCGTGGGTGGGATACTGGCCCTGGTGCATGATACGGTGATCACCATCGGTGCAATGTCCCTGCTCAACAAGGAATTTGACCTGACCATTGTTGCGGCCCTGCTGACCATCATCGGTTATTCCATCAACGATACGATCGTGGTCTTTGACAGGATCCGGGAAAACGCCAGGAAGAACATCAAACAGCCCCTCGGGCAGGTCATCAACGACAGTATCAACCAGACGCTGAGCCGGACGATCCTGATGTCCTTCACGGTCTTTCTCGTGCTGCTGGCCCTGTTCTTCCTCGGCGGCGCGGTGATCCACGACTTTTCCTTTGCCCTGCTGGTGGGGGTTGTCGTGGGGACCTATTCCTCGATTTTCGTGGCCAGCGCCATCGTTCTGGCGTGGGAACAGCTCAGACCCTCCAGAATCAAGAGGAAAAAATAAATTGTCTCCCGTCGAAACAGCCGGACTGACGGTTTTTATCCTGGTTCTTTTTTCAGGAATTTTTCTTTCGGCCCTGGGATTGCCGGGCACCGTGCTCATCGTTTTCGATGTCATCGCTTATGCGCTGGCGACCGGATTTGCCCAGATCGGATTGAAAGTAATTCTGATTCTGGTGGTGATGGCCATCGTGGCGGAGCTGCTTGATTTTGGTCTGGGCCTGGCGGGCGCCGTCCGCCTCCGCGCTTCACGTCTGGGGATCTGTGTTGCCCTGATCGGCAGCCTGGCGGGCGCCATCATCCTGACCCCTCTTTTCCTGGGTTTGGGAACCCTGATCGGGATCTTTCTTGGGGGCGGCGTGGTGGTCTTTGCCGCCGGGATGCTCAAGCGCCGGAAGCAGAAGCCGGCCTTCCGTGCCGACATCGGCGCGATGCTCGGAAGCATGGCCGGCGTGGCCGTAAAGGGCATGCTGTCCATCACGATGGCCGCTTTTACGTTGTTCCATATTTACTCATAAAAGGGAATTTGTCATCTGGAGTCGCATGGTGCAAAACATCCAAAATCCAAGATTCCCATGGATTGAATATGCAGAAGCGATCGTCATTGCCATTCTGGTCGCTTTTTTTATCAGAACCTTTGTGGTTCAGGCCTTCAAGATTCCTTCCGGTTCGATGAAGCCGACGCTGCTGATCGGCGATCATCTGCTGGTGAATAAATTTATCTATGGCGTCAAGATCCCCTTTGTCCGGAAAACCCTGATTTCCGTCAGCGAGCCGAAGCGGGGAGACGTGGTGGTCTTTATCTATCCGGAGGACCGCTCCAAGGATTTTATCAAGCGCGTGATCGGCGTCGGTGGAGACACCATTGAGATCAGGAATAAAAAAATCTTCCTGAACGGCCTTCCCTATCACGATACCCACGGCATTTATGCAGACGATTTCGTGATTCCGGGCGCCATCCAGCCGCGTGACAATTTCGGCCCTTTCAAGGTTCCTCAAGGCGCCCTGTTCACCATGGGAGACAACCGGGACCAGAGCTATGACAGCCGGTTCTGGGGGGTCGTCGAAGTCAAGGATGTTTTGGGAAAGGCGATGATCATCTACTGGTCCTGGAACAGCGAGATCAGCAATGTACGCGGGGGCCGAATCTTCAACCTGATTCATTGACGAACTCGTAATAAGTAGGAAAATGAGCCCAAAACGTCATTCATAAGCTGAACAAAGTCGTAACCACCATCGCGCCCGACAGCATGATCAGAACGACCACCGTGAGCCATGTGATCGCGTTCATGAACCGGCCGTTGACGTGATCGCCCATGATGCGCCGGTCATTGATGAGCAGAAGCATGAAGATCAGGATGATGGGAAGCAGCATGCCGTTGATGACCTGCGAATAGTACATGATTGAGATCAGGGGCATGTCCGGAAAGAGGATGATTCCTGCGCCCAGAAAAATCATCAGGGTGTAAAGGCCGTAAAACTGGGGCGCTTTCACGAACTTGCGGTTCAGACTCGATTCCCAGCCGAGGGCTTCGCAGACGGTGTAGGCCGTGGAAAGCGGCAGGATGGACGCCGCGAACAGGGACGCATTCAAAAGACCGAATGCAAACAGCCAGGAACAGTAGTCGCCTGCCAGCGGCGCCAGGGCCAGGGCTGCATCCCCGGCTGTTTCGATCCGGATTCCGTTTTGAAAGAGCGTGATCGCGCAGAGCATGATAATGAAGAAGGCCACGATATTGACCATGAAGGAACCGACAATGACGTCCATCCGGGCGTACTTGTAATCCTCCGCTTTCAGACCCTTGTCGACCACGGATGATTGCAGGTAAAACTGCATCCAGGGGGCGATGGTGGTTCCCACGATGCCGACAGACATGGTCAGGAAGGCCGGGTCGAAACGGATCGTCGGCTTGACGAGCGCCGCGCCGACCACCTGCCAGTCCGGCTTGCCCAGGAAACCGGAAATGATATAGGACAGGTAAAAAAGGCAGGCCACCAGGAATACCTTTTCCACCGATTTGTAACTCCCCTTGACAACCAGCCACCAGACGAAAAAAGCGGCCATGGGAACGGAGACATATTTGCTCAGGCCGAAGATCTCCATGCTGGCCGCCACCCCGGCGAAGTTGGCAATTGTATTCCCCAGGTTGGTCAGCAAAAGGAAGATCATGAGATAAAAAGTGGTTTTGGCGCCGAACCGTTCCCGGATCAGATCGGAGAGGCCCTTGCCGGAGACCACGCCCATGCGGGCGCACATCTCCTGGATGATGATCAGGGCGATGGTGACGGGGAAAAGGATCCACAGCAGGGAGAGGCCGAATTCGGCGCCGGCCAGAGAATAGGTGGTGATCCCGCCGGCGTCGTTATCCACGTTGGAAGTGATGATCCCCGGCCCGATGAGGGCGAAAAACAGCACCAGCGACTTCCACGGACCTCTCTGCCTGAATTGCCGCCAGGCGCCACGCAGGGTTTTGCTTTCCGGTTGTTCAGCCATCGACTTGAGTCGCCCTCGTCCATTCCGTTAATCAATAAAGAGGTGTTTTCACTGTCCCAGACGGGGGGCGATGATATCCAACAGATTCTTGAAGATGATCGCTCCCTTGATCCGGTTTTCTTCATCGACGACCGGGATCGCCATCATCCCGTATTTGACAAAGTGACTGGCGATCTTGTCCTTGTCCTCGTCAAGACTGACGGTTACCACCCGGGTATCCATAATCTCCACAAGCTGCCTCCGAGGCTCGGCCGGCAGCAGGTCCCGCAGGCTGACGACGCCGACAAGCCGGTCGTCTGCATCCGTCACGTAGACGTAATAGATCAGGTCCATGTCCTCGGCCCCGGCGCGGATGGCATGGATCGCCTCGCCCGCCGTCGCGGATGGGGGCAGGCTCAGGAAGGCAGTAGTCATCAATCCGCCGGCCGTTTCTTCCGGATGCGCCAGCAATTCCTTGATTTCCTCCGCGCTTTCCTGTCCCATTTCCTTGAGGATGTCTTCGGCCGTATCCCTGGGAAGGTCCTGAATGAGGTCGGCAGCCTCGCTCAGCGACATCTCTTCGATGATATCGGAGGCATCGGAGGCGTCAAGGTCTTCGATCAGGCTGACCTGAATTTTCGGATCCGTTTCCTCCAGGGTCTCGGCGGCAGTCTCGACATCCAGCGACTGAAAGAAGGCGGTTCGCTGATAGACGTCCAGGTCCTCTATGATATCCGCCAGATCGGCGGGATGGAGTTGCGCCAGGCGGCTCTGTGTGATCTTCAGGCGTAGCAGGTCCGGGGGGGCCAGCGGCTGGACAAACTTCCAGGAAATAAACTGGTCCGGCAGGGTATAGTCGAACAGGCCGTGCAGGAAAATATCCAGGATCCTTTCCATCCCCACCCGGCGCATCAGACCCCGGAAGCCCACGTCCACATGGACCAAATGCAGGCCGTTGCGCGCCTTCAGGAACTGGAGGTCGTTCACGCGTCTGACCTTGGCGCCGTCGGTGTCCACGATCTGTTTGTCCAGCAGGGTTTCGCGCAGCAGCAGTTCGTCGTCGCTGCGAGCGGGCTCGGAGAAATCATCCGGCAGAGGCCTTTGCACTTGAAAGCCGTCCTGCACTGCTGTAATCCGGCGCCAGGAAAGCAGCGAGAGTGTTTTGCCCGCCGGGGCTTTGCAAAGAACTCCCGTTACCGGTGGATAAGGTTCGGCCAGATTGGCCGCCAAATCGACGATTTTGCCGATAGGACGACCGCTTGAATCCGTAATGTTTTTCCCCAGGATCTGGCTTAAAAACAAAAAAACCTGAGGTTCACTGACAGTCGCCATGACGATGCCTCCGGTCTTGCGGTCTATAACATCATCCAGCAGGATTGCAAGTTTTTTTGAAGGCGTCACGATATATTAAGTTCCGTTTCCTGACGGCGTCGATTTGGCTTGACACGAGGAGGTGTTTTGATGTATGCGGGCAAACGATACTGATTGCAGAAAAGCGCCCTTTTAACATGATCCGGAGAGATCATGAAAGGAAAGGAACATGAAACAGAGGAATTCAGGCGGAATTGACTTGGCGAGCCTTCCCACGATGACGGGAGGGCTTTTTTTTGGCGGTGCGGGTAGATGAATGCAAGAAAAGTGGTTATGGATGCGGACGGGATCGACCGGTCGCTGACGCGGGTCGCCTATGAACTCCTCGAAAAGAACAAGGGCGTCGAGGACATGGTGCTGGTGGGCATACAAACCGGCGGCGTCTTTCTCGCCGAGAGGCTGCAGCAAAAGATCAGCCGCATTGAAGGGGCGGATGTCCCCATGGGCGTTCTCGATATTACCCTCTACCGGGACGACCTGCGGACAAGCAATAAGAAACCGAGGCTCGGAAAGACGGACATTCCCTTTTCGCTGGATGACAGGAAGGTTATCCTCATCGACGACGTCCTTTTCACGGGGCGGACGATCCGGGCAGCCATGGACGCCCTGATTGACTTTGGCCGTCCGAAGCTCATTCAACTCGCCGTGCTGATCGATCGGGGCCACCGCGAGCTGCCGATCCGCGCCGATTTTGTCGGCAAGAATCTGCCGTCCTCCCTCTGGGAAGCGGTGACGGTGAATCTGAAAGAGAAGAGCGGCCGGGATGAGGTCATTATTGAAGAAAACCCCTGACAGGATGATGTCATGAGGCTGATGAAAAAAGATCTTTTAGGGATGAAGGACCTCTCGGTTGATGAAATCAATCTGATTCTGGATACGGCGGAATCCTTCATCGAGGTGTCCACTCGGGAAATCAAGAAAGTTCCAACACTGCGCGGCAAGATGATCATCAATCTTTTTATGGAACCCAGCACGCGGACACGGACATCCTTTGAAATCGCCGGGAAGCGGCTCAGTGCGGATACGATCAACATTTCCGCGTCCACCAGCAGCGCCGTCAAAGGGGAGACGCTCATCGACATGGCCCGGAATCTGGAGGCCATGAATCCGGACATCATTGTGATCCGCCACAGCGCCTCCGGGTCGCCCCATCTGTTGGCGAAGCGGATCAGGCCGTCTGTCATCAATGCCGGCGACGGCGCCCATGAACATCCCACCCAGGCCCTGCTGGACATGATGACCATCAGAGCGAAAAAAGGGCGGATCGACGGCCTGAAGGTGGCCATTGTCGGCGATATCACCCACAGCCGCGTGGCCCGGTCCAACATTTACGGCCTGACCCGGATGGGGGCACAGGTGACCGTGGCGGGACCGGCGACGATGCTTCCACGATTTATAGAACAGATGGGGGTGACGGTGCATCACCGCATCGAAGAGGCTATCCGGGGCGCCGATATCATCATGATGCTGCGGATCCAGACAGAGCGGGAGCATCAGAATATTTTCCCATCTTTGCGCGAATATGCAAAATATTTCTGCCTGAACCGGAACAACATCCGGCTGGCCGAGGACGACGTGCTGGTCATGCATCCGGGGCCGATCAACCGGGGGGTCGAAATTGCCCCGGAGATCGCCGACGGACCGGCTTCCGTGATTCTCGAACAGGTGACCAACGGCGTGGCGGTCCGGATGGCATTGCTTTACTTATTATCCGGAGGCAAATCATGACGACTTCGTAAAAAGACCGGATGCTCAAGTTGCGCCGCATCACTCGTCATTGCGGCGTACGCCAAGTACGCCTCATTTGGATGGGGACACGACTCTGTCGTGTCCCCATGCGCCTTGCCGGAGCCTGCCCCAGCGAAAGTCGGGGGAACTTTTTATGAAGCCGTCGCGGTTATTAAATGTCATGATAATATCTGACAGGAGCATCAAATCATGAGATTATTACTGCGGGGGGGGCGGATTGTTGACCCCTCCCAGATGATTGACGAGAAAATGGATATTCTGATTGAGAACGGCAGAATTGTACGGACGGACAGGAATATCTACAAATCGAAAACCCAAACCGGGGACGACGCCTCCTCGACCCTTAAAGTTCTTGATCTGCGGGGAAAAATCGTCGTTCCGGGTTTGATCGACATGCACACCCATCTGCGTGAGCCGGGATTTGAGTACAAGGAGACCATTCAAACGGGATGCGAATCGGCGGCGGCGGGAGGCTTTACCGCCTTGGCCTGCATGCCCAATACGAATCCCGTCAACGACAACCGTTCCGTGACCGAGTTCATCATCCGCAAGGCCCGGGAATGCAATGTCTGTCATGTCTATCCGGTCGCCGCGATCAGCCGGAGGTCCGAAGGCGCCGCGCTGGCCGAATTCTGGGATCTCAAGGACGCCGGCGCCATGGCATTTTCAGACGACGGCAAGCCGGTGATGAACGCCGCGCTGATGCGCCGGGCGATGGAATATGCCTGTTCTCTGGACAGGACCGTGATTTCTCACTGTGAAGACCTTCATTTAACGGCGGGAGGGGTCATAAATGAGGGATTCGTGGCCACGGAGCTGGGTCTGCAGGGAATTCCGAGTGTGGCCGAGGAGGTGATGGCGGCCCGGGACATATTACTTGCCGAGTTTACGGAGACGGCCATTCATATCGCCCATGTGAGCACCGCCGGGACCGTCCGCCTGATCCGGGAGGCCAGGGCGAGAGGCATCCGCGTGACCGCCGAAACCGCTCCGCATTATTTTACGCTGACCGATGAAGCGGTCCGTGAGTTTGACGTCCATGCCAAGGTGAACCCCCCGCTGCGGGGTGCAGAGGATGTGGCTGCGATCAGGGAAGGTCTGCGCGACGGCACGATTGATGTCATCGCCAGCGATCATGCACCTCATGCTGAGACGGACAAGGATGTGGAATTCGATGACGCCGCTTTCGGAATGGTTGGCCTGGAAACGGCGCTGGGTTTGAGTCTCAAGCTTGTCGCGGACGGCATTCTCACCTTGGGCCAGTTGATCATGAAGATGAGCACAGCTCCCGCACGGATTCTGAAAGTTTCCGGGGGGACCTTGAAACCGGGCTCAGAAGCCGATGTGACCGTTATCGACCCGGCCGCTGTCTGGACGGTGGACCGAACCCGTTTCCGTTCGCGGGGCCGCAACACGCCCTTTCACGGCTGGGACATGAAGGGGAAAGCCCGGATGACCATTGTGTGCGGCGAAATCAAGTACCGGGAAGAATGAATACGCGCACGATCCACAAAACGGAAGCCATTCTCCTGCGCTCCCTTGACTACGGCGAATCAGACCGGATTGTCACCTTCTACACCCGCGACTACGGAAAGCTGCGCGGGATCGCCAAAGGGGCCCGGCGCAGCCGCAAACGCTTTGCCAACGCCCTCGAACTTTTCTGTTGTTCTCAGATCGTCTTTTCCCGGAAGGGCCGTGACAGTTTCGCGCTCATCGAAGAAAGCCGCGTCCACCGTCATTTTGAAAATATCCGTCAGGACCTCGAGAAAACGCTCATGTCTTCCTATCTGATCGACTTAACGGATCAGTTTACGTGGGAGGACAAGAAGAGCGCGGAACTGTTTCAGTCGCTGCATGATTTTCTAGTGCAGATCGACAGCGGCGATTGCACCGAGGCCCTGCTGCGTTTTTTTGAAATCCGCCTGCTCAAGTGTACCGGCTATCAACCTGTGCTGGACCGGTGTGTGGCCTGTCAGGCGCCCGTGAACGGCGCCGATGTTTATCAGTTCCACGTTCGTGACGGCGGTATCCGTTGCGGCGCCTGCCACCAACCCGCCGGGGCTTCCCTGCCCGTCTCGCCCGGAACCGTGAAGACCCTGCTCATGAGCCGGGATATTGAATTCGCAAAGATGAACCGGTTGCTCATGTCGGAGCGTTCCATCCAGGAAAGCAGGAACATGCTGATGCACTTTATCCGGCACCTGCTTGGCAAGGAACTGACGTCCCTGCAGGTCTTCCATCAGATCCGCAAAATCGGCCTGTAGGAAAATTAGGGGACGCTCGCTTCCGCTATTTGCCCGATTTCCCTGTGTAGATCAACACACCACCATCGCTGTTTTCAAAAGCTTTTCGTATTGACACCTGTTTTGGCTCATGTTAGAAGCACCGAGGGCAAGATGAGAGCCTTGCATAACCGGTGAAAAATGGTTCGCAAGCAGCGAATCAAAGATTTTTCAACTTTCCATAGATTGATTTATTGATTGCAAACATATTTAAGCATTATCAATGTTATAGCAAAAAAGATTTTGAGCCGCGGCGAATCCATTTTTCAAAGGTCTCAAGATTAAATCAATAGCGATGCGGCTTCAAACGCAGGAGGCAAGCGTGACTTTTCAGGAATTGATCATGGCCCTGGAAAAATACTGGTCCGGACAGGGGTGCGTCATTCAGCAGCCGTACGACCTGGAGGTGGGCGCAGGAACCTTCAACCCGGCGACCTTCCTGCGGGCGCTCGGACCGGAGCCCTGGAACGTGGCCTATGTGGAACCGTCGCGGCGGCCGACGGATGGACGGTACGGCGAGAATCCGAACCGCCTCCAGCATTATTATCAGTATCAGGTAATCATGAAGCCCTCGCCCATGAATATCCAGGAGCTTTACCTCGATTCACTCAGAAGCTTCGGCATCAATCCCCTGGATCACGATATCCGGTTTGTGGAAGATGACTGGGAATCGCCCACGGTCGGGGCCTGGGGCCTGGGCTGGGAAGTCTGGCTCGACGGCATGGAAATTACCCAGTTCACGTATTTCCAGCAGGTCGGCGGCATCGACCTGAATCCGATTTGCGCGGAACTGACCTACGGGATCGAACGAATTGCCATGTATATCCAGGGGATTGACACGGTCTATGATCTGAAATGGAATGACCGCGTGACTTACGGCCAGGTGCATCATCAGGGAGAGGTGGAGTGGTCCACCTACAACTTTGAAATGGCGGATGTGGACATGCTGCGGAAACTCTTCGATATATACGAAGCCGAAGGCATCCGGACGGCTGAAAGGGGGCTCGTACTGCCCACCTACGACCACTGTCTGAAGTGCTCGCATACCTTCAATATGCTCAATGCGCGCGGCGCCATCAGCGTGGCCGAACGAACCAGTTATATCGGCCGGGTCCGAAACCTGGCCCGGTTGAGCGCGGAAGGATACCTCAAACAGAGGGAACAGATGGGATACCCGCTGATCAAGGCGTCATGAATATCGAGAGCTTAATAACCGCTGAAAAATGGTTCGCAAGCGGCAAATCAAAGATTTTTCGACTTTCCAGACATGAGACTATATTATTGATTTCAAACATACATTAGCATTATCATATTTGAAGCGAAAAAGATTTTGAGCCGCGGCAAGGCCATTTTTCAAAGGTTTCATGTCGTGAATCTGGAGTGTTGAATGGGCAAGGAACTGTTACTGGAGATCGGAACGGAAGAAATTCCCGCCGCCTTCCTGCCAACGGCTGAAAAAGACATGGATGAGATGATCCGCAGGGAGTTTGCGGCTTTGCGGATCAGGCACGGCGTGGTCAAAACGATGGCCGCGCCCAGAAGACTTTGCCTGTACGTAGCGGATGTGGCCGAAAAACAGGACGACCAGGTTGTGGAAAAACTGGGGCCGGCTGTGCGGGTTGCTTTCGATGAGCAGGGGCAGCCCACCCGAGCCGCCCTCGGGTTTGCCAAAGGTCAGGGTCTCGCATTTTCGGATATCCGGCGCATGGCGACCGACAAGGGGGAATATCTCCTGGTCCGGAAGGAAATCGCCGGAGAGGTAACGGAGAAGCTTTTGCCGGATCTGCTCGCCCGCTTCATCCCTGCCATCCCTTTTAAAAAATCCATGCGCTGGTCCCATTTCGAAATGCGTTTTGCCCGCCCGATCCACTGGATCGTCGCGCTGTTCGGCGGAGAAACGGTTGATTTCCGGATCGAGAATATCCGAAGCGGGAACCGGACATTCGGCCACCGTTTCATGAGCCCGAAATTCTCTGTTGTCAAAGACTTCAAGGATTACCTGGCCGTAACGCGGGAAAACTTCGTGATCGTCGATCCTCAGGAAAGAAAAAAGATCATCCGGGAGGATACGGCCAGGGCGGCCGCCGCCGTGTCCGGCCAGGTGCTCTGCCATGACGCCCTGTTGCAGGAGGTGACCTATCTGACGGAATACCCCAGCGTGGTCTGCGGAAGCTTCGATCGGGAATACCTGAGCATCCCCAAGGAGGTGCTGGTCACCACCATGATGTCGCATCAGAAATACTTTCCGGTGATCGATGAGACGGGAAAGCTGCTTCCTCACTTCCTTACAGTCAACAATACACTGCCCCGTGATCCTGCGGTGGTGGCCCGCGGAAACGAAAAGGTTATCCGCGCCCGGCTGGCCGACGCGGCGTTCTTTTTCGATGAAGACCGGAAAATACCCCTGGACCGCCGCGTGGAGGACCTGAAAAAAGTGACTTTTCACACGTTGCTGGGGACATCCTATGAAAAGGTCATGCGGTTCCGGGAGCTGGCGGCGGCGATAGCCGCTCAAATCCGGCCCGGCCTGAAGGAAACAGTCGACCGGACGGCAGTCCTGGCCAAGGCTGATCTGGATACTCAGATGGTCTGCGAGTTTACAGAGCTTCAGGGCGTCATGGGGCGCGAATACGCCCTGCTGGCCGGTGAAGATCCCGTGGTGGCCGCAGCCGTCTACGAACACTACCTGCCCACAGCGGCGGGCGGCGTCCTTCCGGAAACCGATGAAGGGGCCATTGTCAGCATCGCCGACAAACTCGACACGATCGTGGGTTTATTCGGTGTCAACCTGATTCCGACCGGCGCCGCGGATCCTTACGCCCTGCGACGCCAGGCCCTCGGCATTATCAATATTATCCTCCACAAGAAGTATCCGCTGACGCTGACGGACTGGATTGATAAAAGCCTGGCCATCCTGGACGGCAAGCTCAAGCGGCCGGCCGATGAGGTTCGGTCCGATGTGCAGGAATTCTTTCGCGCCCGGTTCGAGAATCTGCTGATTTCCCAGGGACATCCCTATGATGTGGTGGGAGCCGTTCTAACTGCGGGCGCCGCGCGTCTGGTTGACGCCGTGCAGAAAATAGAAGCGATGGAGGCCTTCAAGTCTCACGATGATTTTCAACCTCTGGCCATTGCCTTCAAGCGCGTGGGCAATATCCTGAAAGATTTCCGGGGCGGCGCAGTTGACCCTGCCCTGTTTGAAGGAGAAGCGGAAAAAACCCTCCACGGGGCCTGTCGGGCCATCGGCGAAATCGCCATCAGGCAGATTGCCGGCGGGGATTATGCGCAGGCCCTGGTCCAACTGGCCCGTCTGCGCAAGCCCGTGGATGCGTTTTTTGACGCCGTTCTGGTCATGGCCAAGGACGAAAAAGTGAAATTAAACAGGCTGTCCCTGTTGAAAGAAGTTTCCGATTTGTTTCATCGGATTGCTGACTTTTCAAAAATTGTCACAGAAGTTTAGGAGCGAGAAAGGCAACCTATGTCAGCACATATTGCATTAGCAACTCCTGATATCAGTCGGCTGGAAGAGCAACTCATCATTCGCAAACGGCTCCAGGACATCACCAATCGGATCCATGCGGCTCAGAACATCAAGCAGATCCTCGTGGACTTGAGAGACGGGATACTGTCCCTCTTCGACGCCCATGCCATCACGATCTATGTGGTGGACAAGCTTCGCAACGAAATTTATTCGATGTTTCTGGTCGGTTCCGAGATCCGGGAGATCCGTGTCGCCACCAACAACAAGAGCATCGCCGGTTATGTGGCCAATACGGGCAACAGCATCAATATCGCCGACGCCTACGAGACGAACGAACTGAAAAAGATCCATCCGGACCTGAGTTTTGATCCCAGCTGGGATAAAAAAACGGGTTTCCGGACCCGCCAGATTCTGGCGGCGCCGATCTTCCATAACAAGACCCTCATGGGCGTCGTTCAAATCCTCAACAAGAAGAAGGCGACGGGCGGGTTCTCAGACGATGAGGCCGGTTTTCTCAAGGAGATTTGCGAGGTCCTGGGCGTTGCCTTCTATAACCATGAACGCTTCGCCCGCAGGCGGAAAACAAAGTTCGATTATCTCATCAACCGGGGACTGCTCAAGGAAGAAGAACTGGACAGCGCCTGGGATGAGTCCCGGGATCAGAAGGAGACCATGGAATCCTTCCTGAGCAGGAAATACAAGATATCCAAGGAGGATATGGGGAAGGGTTTTGAAGAATTCTACCGCTGCAAGTTTGAGCAGTTCAATGACAAGCAGCCCATACCGGTCGATCTGTTGAAAAATCTCAGGAAGGAATACCTCTGCCCGTGAATTGTGGGTTCCCCTGGAGAAAAAGGAGGGAATCCTCCGTATTCTGGTGGATGATCCGAACAATATTCTGAAGCGGGATACCATTGAAGGTCTGCTGAGGACCAAGGCGGTCCGGTATGACGTCGCCTTACCGGAAGACATCATCAAATATATCAATTATTTTTACCAGTCGCCGGAAGACGAATCCACCATTAAAGACCTTCTGGGGAAAATGGACGCAGAAGAGGAGACGGAAGATGAAGGAGGGGAAGTGGTCACGGAGTCGGACAGCGTGATCATGCAGCTCGTGAATAAAGTCATCAACGACGCCTTCAACCGACGCTCATCGGACATTCATATCGAACCCAATGTGGGCAAGAAGAATGTCGAGGTCCGATACCGCGTGGACGGCGACTGCGCCCTTTATCAGACGCTTCCCTACAGCTACCGGGCGGCCATGATCTCCCGGATCAAGATCATGTCCAATCTGGACATTACCGTCAGAAGAATCCCTCAGGACGGCAAGATTAAATTCAGGCGGCCCAACGGCGATGAGATCGAACTGCGCGTTGCCACGATCCCCACCCAGGGGGGGGTGGAAGATGTGGTCATGAGAATCCTGGCCAAGGGGACGACCATGCCGCTGGATGCCATGGGGTTGTCTGAGCGCAACCACAAGGAAATGTTGAGCATCCTAAGTAAACCCTACGGGATGATCCTCGTCGTGGGGCCCACGGGTTCGGGGAAGACGACGACGCTGCATGCGGCCCTGGCCTACATCAACAAGCCGGACCGCAAGATCTGGACGGCGGAGGACCCTGTGGAGATAACCCAGTACGGCCTGCGCCAGGTGCAGGTGCAGCCCAAGATCGGGTTTGATTTCGCCGCCGCCATGCGGGCCTTCCTGCGGGCGGACCCCGACGTCATCATGGTAGGTGAAATGCGAGATTTTGAAACGGCCAAGACGGGTGTGGAAGCCTCCCTGACCGGTCACCTCGTTTTCAGCACACTGCACACCAACAGCGCGCCCGAAACCATCACGCGTCTGCTGGATATGGGAATCGACCCGCTGAATTTCGCCGACGCACTTCTGGGCATTCTGGCCCAGCGGCTTGTGCGAACGCTCTGCAAGAGCTGCAGGGAGGCCTTTCATCCGAGCCCCGACGAATTCGAGGAAGTGGTCGAAAGCTACGGCCGCGAACAGTTCGAAAAACTCAATATCCCCTATACGGACGATCTGGTTCTGTATCGGCCCAAAGGCTGTGATGCCTGCGATAAATCGGGGTACAGGGGGCGCATGGGCATTCATGAACTATTGGTCGGTACCGACGAAATCAAGAGGCTGATTCAGAAACATGCGACGGTGGAAGAAATGCGCAATGTTGCCATCGCGCAGGGCATGACGACACTGCTGCAGGACGGTATTTTCAAATCACTCAAGGGGTTCACGGACTTCAAGCAGGTCCGGCGGGTGTGCATCAAGTAGAAAAAAGCTCTCGTTATTTCATTCCCCGTCGATGGTTTCCCTCCAGGCGTTGATCAGATTGAGCGCTTCCAGTGGTGTGATCTTCTGAATATCCAGATTTTGAATGTCGTGGATCATTTTCTCCCGGGCGTCTATGAACAGACTCAACTGCAGGCGATCTTTCGGGGCCGCCTTGCGGCTTCGGCCAATCCGGGGTTGCCCTCCCTCGTCCATCTCCCCCTTTTCCAGGTTGTTCAGAATTTCTGATGCCCTGTCTATGACCGCTTCGGGGACACCTGCGATGCGTGCCACCTGAATGCCATAGCTGCGGTTCGTACCGCCCGCCATGATTTTGCGCAGGAAGATAATTCGGTCGCCCCATTCCTTGACGGCGATGTTGAAATTCCTCACGCCGGATTTGGCGGCCTCCAGTTCCGTGAGCTGGTGATAGTGGGTCGCAAAGAGGGTTCTCGACCCCAGATGGTCGGTGTCGTGGAGATATTCCGCCACGGCCCAGGCGATGCTGACGCCGTCGAAGGTGCTTGTGCCGCGTCCGACCTCGTCTAGGATGATCAGGCTTCGCCGGGTCGCGTGCTTCAGGATGTGGGCGACCTCGTTCATCTCCACCATGAATGTGCTCTGGCCCCGGCTAAGGCTGTCTGCTGCGCCGATACGTGTGAAAATCCGGTCTGTTACGCCGATGCGCGCCCGCGTCGCCGGGACGAAACTGCCCATCTGCGCCATGAGTGCAATCAGGGCGCACTGCCGGATGTAGGTGGATTTTCCGGCCATGTTGGGACCCGTAATGATAAGCAGGCGGTTTTGCTCCAGGTCGAGCCGGCAGTCGTTCGGCACGAAACCGTCCGTGAGGTTCATCCTTTCCACGACGGGATGCCGGCCGTCGGCGATGTCAATGACGTCTTCGTCGTCCACGACGGGGCAGCAGTAGTTGTAGCGTTCCGCCGTCTCGGCCAGGGTGGACAGGGCGTCAAGGTCGGCGAGCGCGGCTGCTGTCGTCTGAATTCGCTTGATTTCTCTTGCAATACCCGTTCTGAGCGTGACAAACATCTCATACTCGCGTTCGCGCGACAGCTCCTGGGCGTTGAGCACCGTATGCTCGTATTCCTTGAGCTCCTGGTTGATGTAGCGTTCGGCATTGACGAGCGTCTGCTTGCGGACATAGTCCGCCGGCGCCAAGTCCGCGTTGGCCCGCGTGATTTCGATGTAATAACCAAAAACCTGGTTGAAGCCGACCTTCAGCGAGGAAATCCCGGTTCGCTTACGCTCCCGGTCCTCCAGGGCTGCGATCCACTTTTTCCCGTCGCGTGTCGCCGCCAGCAGGCGATCGAGTTCCGGATCGGCGCCCTCCCGGATTATGCCGCCCTCCCGCAGCGTGGCCGGCGGATCATCCGCAATGGTTTTCTCGATGCGCTCAAGCAGATCCGGCATCTCATCGAGCGCGGCGTCGACCGATCGGAGCAGGGGGGCCGTCAGCTCGCGAACGATGATCCGGATCTCCGGCAGGGTCTGCAGCGACGTCTTCAGGGCGACGAGATCCCTCGCATTGGCCAGGCCCATAGCGATGCGGGCGCCCAGTCTTTCCATGTCATAGACGCTTTTGAGTTGATGACGCAGGCTCTCGCGCAGCAGATGGTGATCCTTGATCTCGGCAACGGCAGCCAGCCGCTGACGGATGCGCTCCGGGTTCACGAGCGGATAGGACAGCCACCAGCGCAGACGCCGCCCGCCCGGGGCCGTGACGGTCAGATCGAGGACATGGAAGAGACTGCCCTCCTTGCGGTGATCCGTAATTGTGCTGAATAGTTCAAGATTCCGCTTGGCAATGTCGTCCAGCACGAGATACTCGTCCGTCTGATACCGTTCGATCCGGTTGATATGACTCAGATGATCTTTCTGCGTCTCTTCGATGTAGTGCAGGATCGCCCCGGCGGCACAGGCCATGGCCGGATGACGCTCCAGGCCGACCTGCGCGAGCACGGCGGCGTCAAAATAGCGATTCAGGCGGTCGGCGGCCGCCGGCAGGTCAAAATAATCGGCGCCAAAGATGTTGACCCGGCAGTCTTTTCTTTCCTTCAGATAGCCTTTCAGCAGGCGGCTTTCGGCCGTTTTTTGCTCGATCAGGATTTCCCGGAAAGAAAGACCGCTGATTTCCATAAGCAGGAATTCGGCCTGGGCCGATTCGGTGGTGCGGAATTCACCGGTCGAGATGTCCAGAAAGGCGAGTCCGAAATGGTCTCCGTGGACACACAACGATGCGAGGAAGTTATTCTCCTTGGCATCGAGATTGTCCGTATCTACGGCCAGGCCCGGCGTGACGACGCGCACGACCTCCCTTTTGACCACCCCTTTGGCCAGCTTCGGGTCTTCCACCTGTTCGCAGATTGCGGCTTTGAATCCCGCATCGATGAGCTTGGACAGGTAGGCGGAAACGGCATGATAGGGAAAGCCGCAGAGGGGGATGCTGTCTTCCTTGCCCTTGTTTCTCGAAGTCAGCGTGATGTCCAGCACCTTTGCTGCGACAACGGCGTCCTCGAAAAACATCTCATAGAAGTCGCCCATGCGGAACAGCAGGATGCAATCGGGGTAGCGGCTCTTGATATCGAGGTACTGCCGCATAGCCGGGGTCAGTTCCGTCACGCCGGTTATGACCATCGGTCGTCGCCCCTGCGCTTGAGGTCAATGACGTTGTCTCCATGGCTCTGCGTTTGGGAACCCGGCCCCCTGCGACCCTGTTCCTTGCCGATCAGGGCGTTGAGCAGCCCGCTCACAAGCGTGATGATCAGGGCGCCGGCAAGGGCCGTCCAGAAGCCGTGGACCTCGAACCCGGGAATCAGGCCGGAGGCCATTTTGAGCAATAACGCATTGATCACAAACGTGAAGAGCCCCAGGGAAAGGATGTTGAGCGGCAGCGTCAACAAGATCAAAAGCGGTCTGAGAACGGCGTTCAGGATGCCCAGGACGGCCGCCGCCATAAAAGCAGATAGAAAGTCGCGGACCTCGACGCCGCTCAATAGATAGGCGGCGGCAAGGATTGCGGCCGTCAGAATCAGCCAGCGCAAGAGCAGTCCCGTCATCATGATCTCCTCATTTCCGGGCAACCCCTAAACCTCAAGGTCGGTTTCCCGCTTCAGGATCCGGGTGACCCGGAAGACCTCTTCGATCGTCGTGATTCCCGCCAGAACCTTCTGCGCACCGTCGTAAAGTAGATTCTTCATGCCGCGCCGGATGGCCAGATCGTTAATCTGGTTTGAATCGGAGGTTTTCAAAATCAGACGCTTGATTTCATCCTCCATGAGCATAATCTCGAAAATGGCGGTCCGGCCCCGGTAACCCGTGTTCATGCAGGCATGACAGCCTTTTCTTCTATACAGGACATGCCGGGCGAGGATATCCTTGGCGATGCCCATATTGGCCAGCGATTCGTCGTCGGGCTCGTAGGCCTCCTTGCACTTGGGACAGAGCAGGCGAACAAGCCGCTGCGCAATAATGGCGATCACCGAAGAGGTGACGAGAAAGGGCTCTATCCCCATATCAATCAGGCGGGTCACCGCGCTGGCCGCGTCATTCGTGTGCAGCGTGGAAAAGACCAGGTGTCCGGTCAGTGACGACTGGATTGCGATTTCAGCAGTTTCCCTATCGCGGATCTCACCCACGAGAATGACGTCCGGGTCTTGGCGCACAATGGAGCGCAGCCCGGCGGCGAAAGTCAGATCGATCTTCGGATTGACCTGGATCTGACCGATCCCGTCGATCTGGTACTCGATGGGGTCCTCGATGGTGATGATATTGATATCGGACTGGTTGATTGTGGAGAGGGCCGCATAAAGGGTCGTCGTCTTGCCGCTTCCCGTCGGCCCGGTCACGAGAATGATCCCGTAGGGCGATTTGATGAGCTTGTTGAACAGACGCACGCTTTTCTCGCCCATGCCCAGTTCGGGCAACAGCAGAAAAGCCCCTGATTTGTCCAGCAACCGCAAGACCACCCGTTCTCCAAAGGCGGTTGGAATAACGGAAACCCGGATATCCACGCTGCGGTCGGCGATCTTGACTTCAATCCGGCCGTCCTGGGGCAGCCGTTTCTCGGCGATATTGAGCTTGGCCATGATCTTGACGCGTGAGATCAGGGGCGACTGGATCCTGCGGGGCAGGCTCAGGATGTCGTAGAGGATGCCATCGATGCGATAGCGGATTTTCAGCGCGCTCTGATAGGGTTCGATGTGGATATCGCTGGCCCGGTCCTTGATGGCGCCTGCGACCAGCAGGTTCACGAGCTTAATGATCGGGGCGTTGCTGGATTCATCCAGCAGGTCGCCGGTGTCTTCAATTTCGGAGATGATGCTGTCCGGCGATTCACTGCCGTTGAGTTCCTCGAAGAATTCCTTGGCGGTATTCCGGCTGATGTCATAGGCCAGATTGATCGCCGCCTGTATGGCTGCCTGAGAGGAAAGAACGGTCTGAAAATCCCGCCAGCCTAAGAGACGGCGCAGGTCGTCCAACGCCTGAAAATTCGAGGGATCGTTCACGGCGATGAGCCACCCCTCCGGCGTTTCCAGGGGGACCATGCGGTATTTCTTCAGGTACTGGATAGGAATCTGCGCCGTGAAATCCGGATTCATGTGATCCGTGGGAAGCTCGGGCAGGAAGGGGAGATGGAAATGGGCGCTCAGGGCCTCCAGGAGTCTCGTTTCTGCAATCCCTTTTTTTTGTGTCAGCATCTCAAAGAGGCCGGCGCCGTTGCCCCTGAATTCCCTGGCGGCCTCGGAGAGCTCCGCTTCGGAAACACCTGCCTGAATCAGATAGGGACAAAGGGATGCCAGGGCAGGGGAGGGCGCCGCCTCCGGGGGCCGGGCTTCGCTGACTTTCATGTTGTTTTCTGCCTGCTGGCCTGCCATCTGTCAACCTTACATCCATGCGGTTGTGCTCCCTTGCAGAGAGGGGCAGTTGGGAGGACATCATTATTGCGAAAGCTTTGCATAACCGGTTACAAATCGTTCGCAAGCGGCGAAGCCATTTTTCACCGGTATCATCGCATCATTGCTTCTTTTTCGGCGTTGCGGGTTTTATCGTGCCCTCCCGGAGCGTCTCCATATAATCTTTCTTGTCCCCGTGGATGTTTTTGGCGTCCTCCATTTTCAGGATGATATGCGGCGTGATGAAGATAAAGAGATTATTTCTTTCGGATAAAGTCGATTTTGTCTTGAAAAGCCAGCCCAGCAGGGGGATGTCTCCCAACAGAGGCACCTGGTATGTGCCGATGTCGGAAGCGTCTTCGATCATGCCGCCGATGACCACCGTGTCGCCGCTTCTGACGGTGATCGTCGTTTTGGCGGTTCTTTTCAGGGTCGTCGGAGCCAGAACATTGGTGCCTTGAGATTCCGCCGTTGCCGAAACAAGCTTAGTCACGGACTGGTCGAGCTTCAAGCGGACAGAGCCCTCCCGATTAATCTGGGGCGTCACCTTCAGCGTCACGCCCACGTCCTTATATTCATAATTGCTGTAATTGGTCGTCGATCCGACGGTGGTGTCCTGGCGGGTGACATAGGGGACATTCTTACCCACGGTGAGCTCGGCCTCTTCGTTATCCAGCGTCAGCAGTTGCGGTGTGGCCAGGATCCGCATGTCTGAATCGTTCTGGTAGGCCTGGATGAATGCCGCCAGATTGGGAAAGGAGATCACGGTGCCCCCGACGGCCACATTGATCATCTGGCCGATGACGCCGAGCGTCAGTCCCGATGGCAGACCTGTCCCGGCACGAAGACCCTGGGCGATGCTGTAGGTTCCCTTGTCTCCGCTGACGCCGCCGAGATAGGCCCCTGTCTTCCCGTCATAGCTGAAAGGGTTTGCGCCCTGCCACTCCACGCCCAACTTGAAGTTCTTTGACGTGTTGACTTCCATGAAGAGGGCTTCCAGGTAGACCATGGACCTCTCAATATCGAGCTTCTTGACGACATCTTCGATGATCAGATAGTCCGCCGTTTCCGCCGTGATAATCAGTGAATTGGTGGCTTTATCGGCGACAATCTGCACGGATTTCGACAGTGTGACGGGTTTGCCGTCCGGGGCCTTGGTCTGCTGCTGGAGGCTGGTCAGGACTTTGGCCGTATCTTCCGCCTTGGCGTTCTGGAGGTAGTAAACGCGGATCAACCCCGTGCCCTTGGGGATTTCCTTATCCATCAGGTCCACAAGTTCCCGCACGCGGATCGTGTCGTTTTCCGTGGCGGCGATGACCAGCGCATTGGTTCGTTCATCGGCCACGATCTTGATCGGGGCGAATGTTCCCTTCCGCTGCTGGAAAATGATGTTCAGGGTCTTGGTGGCTTCCGTTGCCGATGAGTATTTCAGGGGGATATAGGAAATCTGCTCGCCGACGCCTTCCACATCCAGGGCCTCGATGATGTCTTGCAGCCGTCTGATATTGGACAGGACGTCGGTAATCACCAGCATCCCGGTGGGCGGATAGGAAAGGATAACGCTGGTCTTGGAAATCAGGGGGTCCAGGACTCGTTTCATCTCGTCGGGACTGGCATGGTCGAGCGAGATGATCTGAGTCACGTACTTATCACCCGTGGCGGCCTTTTCATGCTGCAGACGAGTTTCCAGGTTCTTTTCCCTGGCCTGCTGGGACTGAATGATCTTGATCACATCGCCGGACTGGATCGTGGTGAACCCGTAGACTTCCAGCACCGATTCAAAGACCTTGTAGACGTCATCCACCGCGATCTTCCGGGGGGAGATAACGGTCACTTTGGCCTTCACCTTGTCGTCGATGACAAAGTTCCTGCCCGTCAGCTCGCTGACAAATTTAATGAAAACCCGGATATCGACGTCGTCGAAATCAATCGTCACATACCGTTGATCCCTGGCCGCAGTTGCCGGTTGATACTGGGGCGTCGCAGCAGTCCGTTCCGTCGCTTCCGCCGGTGCCTTTACCGGCTTTTCCTTATCTGCCCGGCTTACCGCTTTCTTGTGCGCTCGGGCGGCCGTCGAAGCCGGGGGCTGCGCCTTTTGCTCCGGGGCGGTGGTCACGGTCCGGTCGTCGCCGGCGATGCGTGCAGCCGGCAGCGTCTGCGGAAGGGCAAAAACCGTCAGCAGCCAGAGGCACGAAAGCAGAAACACAAAAGGTCTTTTGTGAGGATTGATCCGCATCACTCTCTCTTTTTCTCTATCAATTTCCTGAATGATTCCGAATCTGTAATATGCTTCAGGTCTCGATCGTTCTTTGCCCAATGGATGACATCGCCGTTGAGGGCGATGGCCGTTTTCAGGTGCTCCAGGCTCCTGGCCGTATCTTTTCGCTGCGCGAAGAGGCAGGACAGGTTGTAATAGGGATCGGCATAATCCGCTTTCAAGGAAATCGCCTGGTTGAACATTTCGAAAGCCTGATCCTGATTTCCCTGCGCCAGATAGAGCACGCCCAGATTATTCATCGCTTCAACATGCCGCGCGTCGATCGCCAGAACGCGGCGGTACAGCCATTCCGCAACCGCTGTTTTCCTGTCCTGTTGTGCGGCCAGGGCTTCCCGATAAAGCGCCCGCGCGTCCGGAAAAGGCATTGCGGTTTCTGCCGGCGACTCAGTGGCACGGGTTGGCCCACCCGGCGTCGTCTGCACGACCGCCGGTTTTTGCGCCGGCCCGGCGCCGGCCCCTGCCTGGAGATGCGGCTCCTTCTTCCCGGCGAAGGGCAAAACAAAACTGTAATTGACGATCATCCAGATCAGCACAGCCGCCAGCGCCAGCACCAGCACCGCCGAAAAAACTGCGACGGCCCATTTATTCCATGAACGGGCCGGGCGCCCCGGCAATTGCGGGATGATCCCGCCGTAATGGCTGTAGCGGTTATCCTTATCCTGCTGGGCTTTTTTCAGAGCGTCGTTGATATAACTCATTCTGTTAATTAGTCAAGTGAATTAAGCATTATATCAATTATTCCAACATTTTTCCACATGCAAGCCCCTCATTACCGGGGGGGCAGGCTGTTCACAAATTCAAATAACAGGTCGCTGTAGATAAAACCGGCGAGAGCTGCCGCAAGCACCATCAGGATAAGCAAAACCGCCCGCAGGCTGGTTACAGGCTGACCCCTTTCTATCCTCAAATAATGCTTTCCGATGTCCGCAATGGCGTTCCGGGCGGTCTTCCAGTTGACGGTTGTCTGTCCCCGCGCATAGGCAATAAGCATTGCCCGGTCGCAAATCGCGTTGATCCGCCTGGGAATACCCTTTGAATACCGGTAGATCAACCGGCAGGCCGGCGCCGAAAACGTCGCCTTTTCAGGCGCCCCGGCGACCGCCAGTCGGTGCCGGATATAATTTGGCACACTCCTGCGGTCCAGGGGGCCAAGGTTATAACGGACGGTGATGCGCTCGTTAAGCTGCCTGAGCGCCGGTGACATCAGCAGGTCCTGCAATTCCGGCTGACCGACCAGCACGATCTGAATCAATTTCTCCCGATCCGTTTCCAGGTTGGAGAGCAGGCGCAACTGCTCCAGCACGTCACGGGAGAGGTTCTGAGCCTCATCAATCAGGAGCACCACATTCCTGCCCGCCGCGAAACATTTCAGAAGAAATGCATTCAGGGCGTCAATATAACGTTTTTTCGTTTTTTCATGGCCATTCAGGGAAAGATGAAGTTCCTGATGGATCGCCTCCAGGAGCTCCATGTCCGTGATCGCAGAATTGAAAATCAGGGCGCTCTCGACGGTGTCTTCAAGGTTGGCCAGCAGCGTTCGGCAGATGGTCGTCTTGCCCGTGCCGATTCCCCCGGTTACGACAATGAATCCTTTTTTTTCCGTGATCCCGTAAATGAGGTGGTTCAAAGCCTCCCGATGCTGATGGCTGAAATAAAAATATCGGGGATCGGGCGATAAGTTGAAAGGATTTTCTTTCAGGCCAAAATAGGCTGCGTACATAAACTACCTGAACGTATAATTAAAAATTTCCTGGCGTCCCTGCCGCTTGACCTGCAGGGCCAGGTTGGAAGCTGATTTGAATGAATTGTAGAGTTCCATCATATCGTCACCCGTGGTCAATTTCCGCTCATTGATCCCCTGAATCACATCTCCGTCCACGAAGCCGATCCTCTGATAGATGCTCCCGCTTTTAATGTTCGAAATCATGAAGCCGTCTGGAACGCCGCCGGTAAAATAGGGGCGGACCACGGCCTGGCTGAGGATCGTTCCCATGTCTTTCAAACTGCTGTCGATGTCCTTTCTGTCAAGGGTGATCGTTTTGCCGGATGAGGCGATCGGCGACGGGCCGGGGGGGCTCCCCGGCGGCAGGATCGATCTTTCGCTGGTTTCAGGGACTTTCAGAATCTGTTCCTGGCCATTGACATCCAAGGCGATGGCGTTGCGCATAATGCGGACGATCCTGGCGCCGGACAGGTTGTCGCCGACTTTATAGAGCCGCTGTTTTTTCTCGGCCTTATTCTCGATGACCGCAAACCCGTATTTTACGCCGCCCGCAACGGTTCCCCGCACTTCCAGGATTTGGGCGATATCGGACCGGGCGGCCGTCGTTTTGGAGCCTGTCTGTTGTTCGTAGAGTGTTTTATCCGTCGTGCCGAATAGGTTTCTGTCCGGAACGACCTTATACAAATCCACCGGTTCGGCAGCCGCAAACAGAGCAGTCGCCGTTTGCGGCAGGGCCGATGCGGTGGCCCCCTGAATCATTTTCAGACTGGCCGCCTTGTAAAAGATACCCGTGCACTGGTACATCAGAATCGTGATGACAATCAGGACTGCGCCGATACGGTACGGGGCGGCCTGAGACAGCAGGTACGGAGCATTCAGATTCGGCAGCCATTGCCGGATGTATTTCATCGCAATCCTGTTTTTGCAAAGGTTATTTACGAAATCGCCCATTTTTGACGATCGCGGCTATATGTATCTTATCCTCGGGTTGCCGAGAGTCCCCGTCAATACCATGGAAATTTTTTTATTTTCAGGAGGCAGTTCGAATGTACAATTCAAATTGATTTCGCTCCTGTTGATATCCGCTTTGTCCAGAGTGATTGCGCCGGACAGGGCGCCGTTCACCTTATCGCTTGTCAGCTTCAGTTTAGTGATGGTCAGGATGCCGTTTTTAAGGTGGACCAGGGCCTCCACGCTTTTGAAGTCCAGACGGTCAAATCCCAGGAAAGGTTCCGGGAGCGGGTAGCGGCCGTTGCTGAGGACAAATTCAAGGCTTCCCGCCCCGTTGAAAAATGACGGAAGCTGACCGCTGAAGGTCATGGTTCCCTTGAATTGACCTGTGATCTGACGGCCCAGCCTGTCCTTCAGGTAACTGATTTTTTCCATATCGAGGCCGTCGGCGGCCAGCTTCCAATCGATCGGGCCCTGAAAAGACAGGAGATGCTTCGTGTCCGCTTGCCCCTTAACCGAGCCGCCATAGGCGTTGGCCGCAAAGGCGACGGCTGTGCGCCTGCTCAGGAGGCTTATATAACCGGGTCTGACAGTGATCGCATCCGCCCGGATCGCGGATCGGGGATGGTTCCGGAACTCAAGGGTCACATTGGTGAAAGTCAGGCCCGGCGGAAGGACCGGCTTCGCGGAAGCGATATGCAGAACCTGATCGGGGTTCATGGCGGATGCAGAGGAGGCCAGATAACGGATAAGGATATCGCCGGGGAAGCGCAGATAAAGGAAAAGGATCAGCGCGGCGACGGCAAAGGCCGCATATCCGAAAGTATATGGGGTGATTTTCAGTCTGATGTTGCGTTTCATTTCAGCGGCTCACCGGCCTGGAAGGTTGATAGGTCAGCACCTGCAGGGTCGCCGTCAGGTATTCCTGACTCTCCCTCATTTTGCTAATGGAGATTTTACTGATTTTAATAAAATCCTTCGGGGATTCTACCCCATGGAGAAAATCCGTCAGTTGCTTCATGGTGATGGAATCCAGTCTCATCTCCACGGATGATTCTTCAAAGGAACCGGCCGTCACGCCCTTCAGGGGATTCATATATTTGATATGGGGCTTCAACTGATTGTCTCCGGCCTTCTTTTCCAGATAAGAGAAGAGCGAAAAACCTTCGGAGCGGACTGACAGCACCCGCTGAACGGCTTCGGTGCGCATCTTCAGAATGCTGTATTCCTGGCTGAGAACTGTCATCTGTGCGAGGGCCTTTTCGCTCGCGGCGACGTCATTGATCGTTCTTCTCCGTGCCTCCCACAGGGGAGAGACCACGAACTGAAAGACCAGAACCATGACGATGAAAGCGGCGCCGCCGGTCAGGTAATATTTTTGCGATGCGGTTAATGTATTCCAGAATTCTTTCATTTTTTCAGCGTAATCCGCAGGTCAAAATCCACCTTGTGCCCCTGCTTGAGAAGACTTGTGCCGCCAATCGTCACCGCCTGAAAAAACTTTGATTTCATAAATTCGTTTTTCAGGGTATCCACCGCATCGAAATTTTTCACCTGGCCTTTGAGCAAAACCGTATCGCTTTCGAAGGTAAACGCATGCAACGTCAGCTCCGTCTCAGGCGGGGCCAGACTGGAAATATCTTTCAGCAACGCCAACACCGTTGCACCCGGGCGGTTTTCGTCGATCCCTATGGTGGCCTTGCGGGCTTCCATGATCTTGCCCTTTAATTGCGAAACGGGATCGACAATGCGCGTCGCCTCCGGGCTTAAGGTTTTAAAGAGGGTTGTGATCTCGGCCTTCAATGCGTTCAGGCGCTGCCGGTTGTACCAGTAGTCCAAACAGGCATCCGTCCCGGCCAGGATGACAATCAAGAGTAGAGCGGCAGCTGCCCGGTGCAGCGTGCCCTTGTATTGGGCCACGGCTACCCTGACTTTGGAATCCTGTATTTTGATGTTAAAGCCGAGCCCTCTTTTATGTCCGGCAGTGGCCAGGGCCAGAGCCTGGTTCATGATCGGGGGGTTCCAGCGGCTGCCGATAGCCGGATCGACAGGGACGGCATGGCCAGCAAGGAGATCCACCGGCTCGACGAGCGCCCGGAAATGCCTTGACAGCGCATCCCGGAAAGGCGCATAGAGGGCGCCGCCCCCGGTGAAATAGATTCGTTCCGGGTCATGCTGCAGGCGTCCCTGCAACCGCATGAATTCAATCGTGTGATCCACCTCAATAAAGAATTTATCGCAGAGCGCAGCAATGGCTTCTTCCGCCGGGCCGGGCCGGTTTTCCCGCTTTCTCTGCTCCGCTTCGTCTGCACCGATCTTCAGTGTTTGGGCGATCGTCCGCGTGACCAGATTTCCTCCGAAGGCGAAGGGTCGGACCTGGCAGATGTGGCCGTCTTCGATCAGCAATCCGGCACTGTGCTCCGCGCCGATATCCAGTAGCAGAACGCAACCGGCGGACGGGTTTTGTGCGAGAAGAATAGCGGCGACGGCAGCGCCCTCAATATTCATATGGCTGATCCGCTTCACATATCCCGAAAGGTGCGCGGTCCGTTGCTGCACGATTGTTTTCGGTGCAATGGCCACCAGAAGGTCGGAGGGGGCGCCTTGATGGATTATGATAAAATCAAGAATCGCATTGTCAACGGCAAAGGGCAGCATCGGTTCAACTTCAAATGTTAGAACCTGACGGATCTTTTTTTCATCTCGGAAAGGAAGGACAAGGTTGCGGAAAGAGAGGTCCTGAACGGACAGAGCCGTCACGCAGGGGCAGCCTCTGAAATTCTGGTTTTTAAAGAGTTCCTGCAGGGCCCCGGAAACGCCGCCGGTCTCTTCAATGGGAACGATCGCTGCATCAATGGCCCGGTACTCGCCCCTGAAACTCCGCATGACGAGCACGGCCTTGATCGCATCTTCACCAATGTCGAGTCCTAAGATTTTATCGATCATACGCCAAGGGGGCCTTGTGTATCCCCGTTAAAACGGCCCTGTTTCTCCTGTTTGCTATTCCCATTTCCATGATAGAATCTTCGCCGTTTTCCGGTCCGTCTCCCGTTTGACCACGCCGCTGACCGTCCTCGACATCTGACGCAGGGTGCCCGTCGAGACGATCCTGAAGACGCTGCTGCTGGTCGTGATCAGTCGTGAATCAATCGTGATATCGGACATTCCGGAGACTTTCTTGTACCATGACGCATGGGTCAGATCGTTGTCCCTGTTCCGGCGGTATTGGTCCATCTCTTCCGCTGCCGCTTTGGTGATATCTGCGGACAGCGCCCGGAGCACCAGCCGGGGCGCTGTATTGATATTGATCCGCCCGTCTCCGTAAACCGTCAGAAAATGCCGTAGGCCAAGCATTTCCTTTGTACCGTAATATAATTTATTTGTCATGCCCTTTATCATCAATAGCTCATCGATGCAATCCAACAGGCCGTTCTTAGGCGCATAGGGATATTCCAGGGAGCCATAATAGGCGCGCTCCGCCCCGCCTGATCCCGTGATGTCATCGTCCTTGTCGATCCAGTCCTTGACGGCATCGAGGATCTCGCCGATCTTCCGTTCCTCCAGTCCGAATTCAGGCTGGCTGAGCAGGCGAAACATCAGCCCCCGGACGTCCTCGTTGAAGGCTTTGCCGCTGACCAGGCGGTTGATCTGTATCTTGCCGGATTCGTCTTCGATGGGAACATGGAAATAGCCGTCTGTAAAGAGGGTTTTGGATTTTTCGGCGATGAGCCGGACATCCGCCCAGTCCTCGGATAGGGCGTCGAAATTATTTTTATCCATCAGCAACAGGCCGATGCCGGCGTGGAAACCGGATTTCGCCATATAAAGCAATTTAATGCTGTCGCTCAGGTTGGTTGCATCATAGACCTCCGCCCGGGACGACCGATTCATTTCCAGTGTGACGGCCACGAGGATGCTGACGATCAGGATGACAAGGATCAACGCGATGCCGCGCTCATTCGGAGGGCATGTTTTCACGGTCCACCTGATTTACCGGTAAATAAATTTTTGTCGTGAATTTGAAAGGATGGTCTCGGTTGTCCGGATTGACGAGATTCAACTCGACGGCAATGATGACAGGCGTCCGGCCTGTCTGCGCCTCTGAATTTGCACGGGAATCCCATGTCTCGTGCTCTTTCCCAGCGAGGTCGTAGAACTTGTAGTTCAGGGAATGAAGCCTGTCGCACACGGGAAAGCCGGCGGTCTTTACCTTTTTTTGTTCGTCGGCCACGTTCTCCCGGCGAACGGTCTCCGCCCGCAGGAGGACAAATCCCTCCTGATCCCTGTCCGTCTCCACGACATATTCAATCGTGCTGATTCCGGCCGGACCGGTCTGCCCGCCCAAATCCAGGTTTACCGTTGAGGTAAACAGAAGCCGTGAAAAGGTCTGATTTCCAGACTCTTTCCTCTTTGCATAAAATTCAAATTTTCCTCCGTAAGGGGTCATATTGTTGAAATCCTGAATCATCCGGTGCAGGGCCGTCCTGCCCATTCCGTATATATCACGGTTGTCTTCCGATATCCTGATCATCCGGAACGTTCCTGTGTATGCAGTATAGACGGTGGACAGCACCACGCCCAGGATAAGAATAGCGATCAGGATTTCAATCAGTGTAAAGCCGCCTACCGTCCTCCCGCGGCCCGGCGGGATGTCATAGGAGGATGATGATCGGTACGGTTTGTAATGTCTCATGATTACATCTGCCTGTCATTTCAGCGAAAAAGAATTTTGAGCCGCGGACATCGCCCCTTCTTCAAGCAGATCCTTTCCTCTATTTCGGCACAAACCTGAAATACTCCAGCATATAAGTATTATGGAGCCTCATCCGGTTGTTTGTCACGACGAATTCTATCTTTTTTACGGTTTCAATGTCCATGTCCTTGACGGTCATCCGCCACGTATAGTCAGGGAAATCCCGCCCGAAATCGCCGGCCTCCGATTTTATGTTTTTCATGCCGATCGCTTCCATTTCCGCCATTTTACTTTGGGCAAGCAGAGAGGCGGTTGTCAGAAATCGGGCGTTGCCGGCCATGGAGATGCTTTGTGATTGAGATTGAAAGACTGTGACGAGTGTGATGGCCAGAATGGCCAACGCTATCATCACCTCCAGGAGCGTAAATCCCTTTTCGGACATTCGCTTCGTCCTGCCGTTGCGGCGCTTCTGGTTTGGCGTGGTCATCGCATTCCGTCAGCCGGGGCCGGCATATGCTCATGGTCCCGGAAATCGAGATATCGATCATACGTTTTGACGGCGTTCAGAAAAGGCTGGAATACGATCGTGTAAAAGCGGTCTCCTCGGGCCAGATGCACGACCGCCGGTTGTACGTAGCCCTTTCTGAAAAAGGTAATCGTGGCCTCGCCGTCCTTTTGTTTCTCCTGGCCGATTCGGGAGACATCCGTAATTTTAACGTTTACGGGAAGCTTGAAGGCGCCCTTCTGCCGCTCCGCGCGCTTTTCGGGGGTCATGTCTGCGGCGTAAGTCCAGATCATGCCGCCGTTCAGATCGATGTGCAGAATATAATCCAACTGCTCCCGGACGGATTCATTTCGCAATTCCCTGGCGATGCCAACCAGATGTCGCACAACGGATTCGAGGCCGTCATCGAGCAGCGTGCTCCGGATCCGAGGCGCCGCCAGAAAAAGCATCATTCCGATCAGGAACATTACGACGGTCAACTCGATAAACGTATAACCGGCCTGCTTCCGCATGGTTTCTATTCGGCGTCCCAGCTGTTGATATCCTTGTCCTTGCCTTCTCCGCCGGGTTCCCCGTCCGCACCGAGCGAACTCAGATCATAATCTCCGTGTGTGCCGGGGCTGATGTAGACAAAATCTTTGCCCCAGGGGTCCTTGGGGACCTTCGACTTTTCGAGATAACCTCCCTGGCGCCAGTTTTTGGTGTCGACGCCGACCGAGGGTTGTTGCACCAGGGCCTGGAGACCCTGCTCTGTGGTAGGATAATGGCCGTTGTCCAGCCTGTATAACTTCAGTGCGGTTTCGAGGTTTTCAATCTGTATGCGGGCTTTAGCTCGCCTGGCTTCATCCGGCCTTCCCATGATCCGGGGGATAATCAGGCCGGCAAGAATGCCCAGGATGACAATGACCACCATCAGTTCAATCAGGGTAAATCCGCGCTGACCTCTTTTTCTTCTCATTTTTTCCACCCGTCACATCTCCTGTTTTCTCATGTTATATTCGAGCATTAATAATAAGCGGGAAAGACCCCTTTCCGAAAAATTCGCGATACATCGGCATACGCATAAGCGACGCAGGATGATGCAAAATACCGCGAAGGGCCTGACAGCGGAGTTGTCCTTAACGTACCAGTTGGTTCATCTCAAAAATCGGCAGCAACACCGATACCACAATGAAACCCACAACGAGCCCCATGATAAGAATCATAGCAGGTTCCAGTAGCGACGTCATCATAATGACGCCGGCTTCCACCTCCTTCTCATAGGCATCTGCAACTCGATAGAGCATAGGCTCCAGATTGCCGCTGTGCTCGCCCACGGAGATCATTTCGATAACAATCGGTGGAAAGAGGCCGTTTTTGGCCAGCGACTTCGAAAGGCCCTGTCCTTCCTCGACTGCCAGACTCGCCGTTTGCAGATCATCGGCAATCAGGCGGTTATCGACGACGTTGCGCACGATCTCCATGGCGGTCAGCAGCGGGACGCCGCTTTGCAACAATGTCCCCAGTGTCCGGCTGAAACGCGCCACGGCCATTTTCTGGTGTACGGCGCCAAACAGCGGTGCGGTGAGTCTGATCTTGTCCCATAAGTATTGTCCCCGTGAGGTTTTCGTGAACGCGTAGCGTACAGACGAAATGGCAACGGCAGAGAGAATCGCAATGATCCACCAGTACGATTTGAAAAAACCGCTCACCACAATGAGCAAAACCGTGATGAACGGCAGCGTCTGGTTCATTTCCTGAAAGATGCTTGTGATGTTCGGGACCACAAACGTGATCAGGAAGAAAAGCACGAGACTGCCGATAAGAAACATCAGGATCGGGTAGGCCAGCGCGGCCCTGATTTTTGTTTTGAGCTCCTGCTGCCGCTCGTTGAAGTCGGCCAAACGCTCCAGCACGAGATTCAACGTGCCTGACGCCTCACCGGCCCGGACCATATTGATATAGAAAGGCGGAAAAATCCGTGGGAAATGGGACATGCTGATGGTAAGGCTGTTTCCTTCATTCACTGCCTCTTTGATCTGGACGAGCGTTTTCTTCATTTCGGGATGCGTGGTCTGGGAAACGAGCGTCGTGAGGGGAGGGAACGAGCGGCAGGCCGGCGCCCAGCAGCGTGGACAACTGCCTGGTCATGACGGACACTTCCCGCAGCCCCACCTTCTTCAAAACGCTGTCCACGGGCCGCTGGTGTTTCGGGTCGTCTTTGCCGTCCGTTGCGGATTCCGTGATACCGATCGGAAAAATCTGTGTTTCCCGAAGCTTTTGACGCGCAACGGCGACGCTGCCCGCCTCGACGATGCCTTTGCGCCTGCGTCCTTCCTGATCAAAAGCTGTATATTCGTAAACCGGCATGAAATCTGCTGCTCCAACTCCGGGCAGTCGCTACCCGGCGCTGCCCCACCCTGCGGGGCATTTGAAAAATGGCTTCGTCGTCGCTCAAAAAAAATTTCGCATGGAATATTATAATACTGAAATATGTTTGAAATCAAAAATTAGTTTAATTTCTGGAAATGCGAAATATCTTTATTCACCGCTTGCGAATCATTTTTCACCGGTTATGCGAAGCTCTGCCTGCATGTCAGCGTGGCATCAATCGAAGTCGACGAACTGCTCCTTGCCTGCGCTGCAGACGGGACACATTTCGGGCAGAACGCCATCCGCGACGTAGCCGCAGATCTTGCAGACGTGATAGATGGTCTCACGCTCTTCCATGAAATGATTCATGGATTCCTTGTACAGTTTGGCATGAATTTCCTCCACGTCCCGGCTCTGGCTGAAGTGCAGGACGGCGGCCTTGTTGCCTTCCGCTTCCGCCTGCTTGATGAATTGATCATAAGCCACGTCCGCCACATGCGTTTCCGCTTCGAAACTGGCGGCAAGATTCTCTTCCGTGCTTTTGACTTCCCGCAGAAGTTTCAAGGCGCGGCTGCCGTGAATTTCTTCGGAAAAGGCGATTACCCGGAAGAGTTTTGCCATCTGCACATATCCTTCCGTTTCCGCCTTTTCGGCGTAGACTTTCAACCGGAGCGCCGCCTTGGCCTCACCGGTATAGGCCAGGTGAAGCGCTGACTTTGTGTCCATAAAACCGTTTTCCTTTCAGAGATTTCCGTTTGTTCTTCATTCCGGATTGAACACATCCTTGCCGGAACCGCAGATCGGGCAAAGCCAGTCCTCGGGAAGGTCTTCAAAGGCCGTTCCCTTCGGTATATCGCTGTCGGGATCGCCTTTCAAGGGGTTATAGGTGTAACCACAGACGTCACAGACATACTTCTGCATGATGAATTTCCTTTCCTTTTTTTATTTCATTGACAGAATCAATGATGTTCCTCTAATTTTTCCGAAATCAGCCGTCCCAGATCGCAACACCGGGCAAGCACGGCCTGGTCCGGGCAGTGACGGGTCTGAATGGGGTCACCGACGAGTTCGACCTTCATTTCCGAGAGCGCCTCCTGAATCCGGCTGGGCGCCTCGCCGCTCCATCCGTAGGAACCGAATGCCGCGCCGAGCAGGTTTTTCGGCTTGATCCCCGTCAGATAGGTCAGAATATCGGCCATGCCTGGCAGCATGTTGTTGTTGAGCGTGGACGACCCCGCGAGCAGCGCCCCCGCATCCAGAAGTTCATAAGCGACGTCGCTACGGTGGCAGGCATCCATGGACATCAGTTTCACGTTGATGCCGCCGGCGAGGAGGCCCTCTGTGATGGCCAATGCCATCTTTTCTGTGCTGTGCCACATGGTGCCGTAGACAACCACGGCCTTGCGCGTCGGCTTTTGAGCCGCCCATCCGGCATAACGGGTCAAAATTCCATGAATATCCTTGCGCCACACGGGGCCGTGATCCGGCGCGATGACCTTGAATTTCAGCCCGGCTGCGGCTATCCGTGCGAGCAGTTTGGTGATCAGGGCCGTGTAAGGCGTCAGAATGTTGGCAAAGTAGGTGGCCGCCTCGTAGTGCAGGATGGCGGGGTCCATCTCGTCGTCGAACCGCTGGGAAGACGCCAGGTGCATCCCGAAGGCATCCTGTGAAAAGAGCGCCTGCTCCTCCGCCAGATAACTGAACATGCTGTCGGGCCAGTGCAGCATGCGGGTTTCGAGGAAGGACAGCTTCATGTTGCCCAGACTCAAGCTGTCCCCGTCTTTGAGAGGGATCAACGGCAGCTCCCGATGAAAGATCTCCCGGAGCGTTTTGGCGCCCATGACGGAGGTATAGACCTTCTCCGGCCTGACCGTGTCAATGACCTCAGGCAGGCAGCCCGAATGGTCCATTTCGGAGTGGTTCGAGACGATATATTGAATGTCGCCGGGGTTGATGACCGAGGCGATGCGCGCCATCATCTCTTCCCGGAAAGGAGCGCGCACCGTGTCCATGAGCGTCACCTTGTCCGCCAGAATCAGATAGGCGTTGTACGTGCTGCCCCGCTTGGTCATGTAGCCGTGAAAGTCCCGGATATTCCAGTCGATGGCGCCGACCCACCAGATGTGATCGCTGATCCGGATCGCCTTGAATATGTCGTTCATCGTGCAACCTCGCTCGTGGTGATTTCGTTTGCATTGGGCGTTTCCTTACCCTTTTTTTGCAATAAAGTCAATGATGACGACGTGTTTTTAAGTCGAACCGCAATAAAGTTTCAAGTGCCATGCCATATCCAGGGGGCTTTTTATTGTGAAAGCAATGAAAGCATGTATGCTTTCATTGCTTTGTACTTCATCCGGGTAGCGATACTATCCATAAGTCTTTCTCTATCAGAGAAATTTGAACAGGGTTTACTCGGTATGTCTTTGACTGGCGCCGCGATTGTTGCTCTCATTCCCTTCAACCCATGGCGATTTCAATCACCGGTGACCATTGTCGTTACGCTTGTTCGATCCCTGATCCTCCGTACTGATAAAGAGCACCCTGCCGTGCGGCAGTGAGTTGAACGATCCGTTCAATCATCCTGGTTGACATCAGGCGGATCTTATAATATTAGCCTGATACCGATCAATTCGCTCACTTATCATAAAAAATCATAAAAGGAGATTTGCAATGAAAGACGTCGTTATCGTTTCTGCCTGTCGCACCGCCATCGGAGGGTATGGCGGCACCCTGAAAGACTTGAACACGCCCGTTCTCGGCAGCATTGTCATGAAAGAGGCCGTTAAGCGGGCTGGCATTGACCCGGCCGTGATCGATGATGTTCGTTTCGGCTGCTGCATGGAACCGGTCGATGGCCTGAACTCGGCCCGTGTCGCCGCGCTGATGGCGGGCATTCCAGATACGGTTCCTGCGGTTACGGTCAACCGGGTCTGCATCTCCGGCATGGAAGCCGTTTTATCGGGCGTGGCCCTGATCCGGGGCGAGATGGCGGACGTCATCCTGGCAGGCGGCATGGAGCACATGTCCGGCATTGCCTATTCGGTTCCGGCGGCGCGCTGGGGATGCCGTCTCCAGGATAATGTGTTTGTGGACAATCTCATTCACGGCCTCCATGCAGGTTCCCACATGCTGCCGGGCCTCGAAAGGGGTCCGATCAAGGACGGACCGGTCGTTGACGCGTTCCGGGGCAAACCTTACATCATGGGCATCACGGCGGAACTCGTTGCCTATAAACACAACCTGAGCCGTGAAGAGATCGACGAAGTCGCCCTGCGCAGCCACAACAACGTGGAGAGGGCCACGAAAGAAGGCGACTTCAGGGAGGAAATCGTTCCCATTGAACTGCCCCAGAAAAAGGGCAAGCCGCCCGTGATCTTCGAGAGGGATGAACATTTCCGTCCCGGGATGACCATGGACGACCTGGCCAAGCTACCGGCCGCGTTTTTGCCGAAAATCGGCAAGGTTACGGCGGGTAATGCATCGGGCATCAACGACGGCGCCAGCGCCATGCTGCTTATGTCGGCCGAGAAGGCCAAAGAGCTGGGCCTGAAACCACTGGCCCGCATCAAGGCATTTGGCCGCGGCGGCTGTCATCCGTCGATCATGGGACTGAGTCCCGTTCCGGCGGTACAAGACCTGCTGACCAGATCCCGCTTGAAACTCGAAGACTTTGATCTCATCGAGGTCAATGAGGCTTTTGCCGCGCAGTATCTGGGTTGTGAACGCGAACTGGGGCTGAACCGGGAGATTACCAACGTCAACGGCTCCGGCTGCGGTCTCGGTCATCCGGTGGGTGCCACGGGATGCCGGATCATGGTCACGCTGCTGCACGCCCTGAAGAAGCGGGGCAAGACGCTGGGATTGGCGACGCTTTGCGGTGGCGGCGGGGTGTCATTGGCCTGCGTTCTGGAACTGTTGTAGTTTGTTACGCTGAAACAGAGAGGTCCATGCAGAACAGACGCACCATATTTTTTATTTCCGATCGGACCGCAATTTCTGCGGAGACGCTGGGCCAGAGCCTGCTGACGCAGTTTGAACAGCTACAATTCTATCAAGTGACACTGCCATTCGTGGATACACTGGAAAAGGCGCGGTTCGCCGTCATGCAGATCAACAATGCGGAGCAGCAGAGCGGTGTCAAGCCCATCATCTTCAGCAGTCTGATCAGTGACGATATCCGGCAGATGATCATGACCGGCAAGGGGGTGGTTTTTGATTTGTTTGATACGTTTATGGGCCGCCTCGAAGAGGAGCTCCGCACAGCGTCTTCGCACACGATCGGCCGCTATCACGGCCTGGTTAATGATACTGCATACAACTTCCGGATCGATGCCGTCAATTACGCCATTAGCAATGACGACGGCGCATCCACCAAGGAATACGATAAGGCCGATATCATCCTGATTGGCGTGTCGCGGGCGGGGAAAACACCCACCTGCCTCTACATGGGGCTTCAGTTCGGGATTTACGCCGCCAACTATCCTCTCACGGAAGAAGACTTATTCGATCGGGACGGATACCTGCCGGCGGCGCTGGCGCCTTTCCGGCGGAAGCTGTTCGGGCTGACCATCAGCCCGGAGCGTCTCTATCACATCCGCAGCCGCCGCCGCCCGGACAGCCGTTACTCCTCGTTCGAACAATGCCGCCAGGAAGTCGCCTTAGCGGAGACGCTCTTTCAGTATGAGGATATTCCCTTCATCAACATCACGACCATGTCTGTGGAAGAAATCGCCGCGACCGTCTTGCACGAATGCAACCTGCGGCGCCGTGTCGTCTGAGAGGAACGGGCCATGAGCAATGAAACGGACCGCCGTCCCTGGGGCTATTATGAGGTTCTCGCGGACGAACCGGATCACAAGGTCAAACGGATCTACGTCTATCCTGGTCAACGCCTAAGTCTGCAGCGTCATCGCCGCCGCGCCGAGCACTGGTTCGTCCTCCGGGGCGAAGCGGTGGTGATGCTGGGAGAAAAAGAATTACTCGTGAAGAGCGGCGATTCGGTCAATATTCCGGAAGGAGAAATCCATCGGATCGCCAACAGAGGGCCGGCTCCGCTGATCTATATCGAGGTCCAGACCGGAGCATATTTCGGGGAAGACGATATTGAAAGGATCGAAGACGATTATGGCCGGATCTGACAGGCCGCCGTCTTTTGTCGCTGAAACCATCCCGTTCATCATCACGCAAGACATAGAAAAATGGTTTTGCTGCGGAACATGAGGAATTTTCGCCAAACCGATGATCCGTTCATGTGAAGCTCTTACGGGATGACTCAGGCCGGAGCGCTTTTTTTCAGCTTTTTCGCCGCCTTTTTTTCTTTTGGCGTTTTGCTTGGAGCCTTCTTGGATTCTTTTTTTGCACCCTTGTCTTTTGCCATGATTGAAACCCCTTTGTTATATAAATCCAGCGGTCCTTAATCCCGACAGAATCGCTGCCAGGCCGACGATGAGCGTGACCCTTCCGGACAAACGATGTTTGTCACGCAGCTGTTTTGCCTTTTCCCTGATTTTGAACTGCAATTGACCCAGCACCGGTGTCACATAGGCCAAAAAGATCATGGCCAGGCCGCCCCATGCATGGGGGACCCTGATATGTCCGCCGCCGTCCTGATCGACCATCAGAAACGCCGCGACCAGACCCGGCAGCATGACGAACGAACCCGTCATGCTGCATGTTTTATGGGCCTTCAGCCACCAGCGATTCTGCCGCTGAAATCTGGCGATCCCGATGCCGGCCGCCATCAGCAGGAATCCCATGCCCATGGCGCCGGCGTGAAGATAAAAAAAAGGCATATTATATCGGAGCGGATTTGCCGGGTTGGCCGACTTTCAGTGTTTCCGTCTTGGAACCGAATTTATTGCAGTATGCCTTGACTTCAAGGGTGTCGCCGGCGGTGGCGGTGACCTTGTAGGAATAGATAACGGTCTCGGCAGTCTGGTCCTTGTACTCCTGCAGGTTCACCAGATTGCCGTTCTTTTTGATCTCCACCTTATTGATATAGTGGCTGTCCGAGAAACGGGTGTGCGTAATGGATACTTTCAGCGTCTGTGTCGATATGTCATAGTCAAGCTTGACTTCGCCAGGCGAGTGGGCAATGACCACTTCCGGGCAGAGCATCAGAAACACCGCTGCCGTAAACAACAATCCGGTTACAATAACTCGATTTCTACCCGACTTTTTCATATGCATGGGATCCTCCTTTTGTTATTTGTCGATTATGGGGCGGGTTGACTCACCCTGTACGCCGGTTAATCTGTTTATAACTCAATTTCCATGTCCTGACGAACGGCGAAGCACTGCATGGCGCTGCCGTTCTGCCTTAGGATTTTCTTGCAGTCCCTGACAAAGGCATCCACCTGCCGATCCGATCGTTCCTGATTGTGGTGATATAAGCCTAACCGTTTCACACCCGCTTCCTGCGACAGCCGCAGGGCGTCCCCGTAGGTTGAATGACCCCAGGCCTTTTTCGTCTTATACTCGCTGTCGTCGTATTCGGCATCGTGGATCAGCAAATCGGCACCGGCAGAAAATTTGCGATAATCACTAAAAGTCATGCCGCCACGATGTCTGTGCCCCAGTTCGTTGTCCGTCAGAAAGACAAAGCTCTTCCCGTCTTCACAGAATTTATAGCCGACCCCCTGATTGGGATGGCTCAAGGGGATGGAGGTAACGGTCATCGAATTCAGCACATATTCCAAACCGCAGCTTTCATGATAGGCAATGTTTGCTTTGACATCTTCGAAATTGACCGGAAAATTGGGCGCCGCCATAATGACGGAAATGATGTACTTCACCGAAGTCTGTATGAAGGGACAGCCGAACATGGCGATCTGTGTATTCCTGTAATAAATGGGCCTGAAAAAGGGAAATCCCATGATGTGGTCCCAGTGGCCATGGGTGAACAACATGGTGAAGACACGTCTCTTTTCCTCCATCAGCCGATGGCCCAGGCGCCGGATTCCCGAGCCGGCGTCCACGATAATGACATCATTGTTTTTCGTCCTGATCTCGATGCAGGGGGTGTCTCCTCCATATTTCAGATATTGCTTTCCGGAAACGGGAATGGACCCGCGAGCCCCCCAACATCTTATAATCACTGAACTCCCTCCAAGAACAAAGTTGGCTCACTATAACCAGATTTTGTCTTTGAATCAAGGTTTTTTTGGGTCACCGTTTCAGAGAAGACATATTTTACGTGACAACCGGTGGTGGTGTGACTATTTTATCAAGGACGCGTATGCTGATTATGAAAAAAATGATAGGAGAGAACAAGGGGGAGACCATGAAAACGATCAAAGTGAAAGGAATGTCCTGCAGTCACTGCGTGAAGGCCGTTACGGCAGCATTGCAGGCCGTTGACGGTGTCGATCATGTGAAGGTCAGCCTGGAAACGGGCGAGGCGACGTTTGATGAGAATAATCAAGTGGATATGTCTGTGCTTAAAGAAAAAATCAGGAAGGCGGGATTTGATGTTGGCTGAGAAAAATACGGAGGGACGAACCACGATCTCCGTTGGCGGCATGACCTGCGCCGCCTGTGTCCGGCGCGTGGAAACGGCGTTGATGGATGTGAAAGGCGTGACCGATGTGGCCGTTAATCTTGCCACAGCGAAAGCGACGATCATGCACAATGAAGCCTGGGGAGGCGAGGCGGCGTTGCAACAGACGGTAGTCGATCAGGGCTATGAGTATCTGGGCATTGCCGATGCGGGCACCGAAGATCCGATCAGGGTGGAGCGGGAAAAAGAATATAAAGATCTTAAAAGGCGTTTCATTGCAGGCGCCGTCCTGTCTGTTCCCATATTCCTGGGTTCCATGCAGCACTGGTTTCCCTTTCTCATGGGGGTTCCCAGGCAGTCTGTGCTGATCCTCGTCTTCATTCTGACGACGCCCGTGGTCTTCTGGGTGGGCAGCCGGTTTCTGATTGGCGCCTTCAAGGCGGCAAAGCAGAAAACCACGGACATGAATACCCTGGTGGCGGTGGGGGCGCTGGCCGCCTATCTGTATTCCACGCTGGCTACATTCTGGCCTCATTTTTTCATGGTCGCCGATTTGATGCCCCATGTCTATTATGACGGTGCGGCCATCATCATCACCCTGATCGTTTTGGGCCGAATGCTGGAGGCCAAGGCCAAAGGCAAGACCGGTCTCGCCATTCAGCGTCTGATGGGCCTGAAACCCAAAACGGCCCGCGTCATCCGTGGGGATCAGGAGGTGGACATCGCCATTGAATCGGTCCGGAAAGGCGATCTGATCCGAGTCCGGCCCGGCGAAAAGATACCTACGGACGGGATCGTGGTTTCCGGTTCATCCACGGTCGATGAATCCATGCTGACTGGTGAGAGTATGCCCGCAGTCAAGGAAAGCGGCCAGGACGTTTTTGCTGCAACGATGAACACGACCGGCAGTTTCACCTTCCGGGCAACCAAAATCGGCGCCGAGACGGCGCTGGCGCAGATTATCCGGCTGGTGGAAGAGGCCCAGGGATCGAAAGCCCCGATTCAGCGGCTGGCGGACCGTGTGGCTTCCGTATTCGTACCGGTGGTTTTCGTTATTGCGATCCTGACCTTTGTGGCCTGGTATTATGTTGTTCCGGATCCCACGTTCAGCCGTGCTCTCCTTAACTTTGTGTCCGTCCTGGTCATTGCATGTCCCTGCGCTCTGGGGCTGGCGACACCCACGGCGGTCATGGTCGGCACCGGACTGGGAGCGGAAAACGGCATCCTCATCAAGGGCGGAGAGAGTCTGGAAAACGCCTCCAGGCTCACCATGGTGGTATTTGACAAGACGGGCACCCTGACCAAGGGGGAACCGGAAGTCACGGACATCATGACGGCGCCGGGCGTGTCGCAGGAAAGGGTTTTACAAGCGGCTTTTTCCATCGACGTTCTGTCCGAACACCCCCTGGCACAGGCCATTGCAGAGAAGGCCAGAAAGGAAAACATAACGCCTCTTCCCGTCGAGCAATTCGAAGCGGTTTCAGGTTTCGGCGCCAGGGCGATGGTCAACGGACAGATGCATTTACTGGGGAATCTCCGGTTCATGGAGGCGTCGGGCGTTGAAATGAATGGTCTGGATCAAGCCGCGACGCGACTGTCGGCAGAAGGAAAAACCTGTGTTTTTATCGCTGAAAAAAATAAAGCCACAGGCGCTCTGAGTCTTTATGATGTTCCCAAGGCTACGGCCACAGAAGCCATCACCGAACTGAAGAAAATGGGATTGAAAGTTGCCATGATGTCGGGCGACCATGCACAGACAGCCCGAAGTGTCGGTGCGATATTGGGAATCGATCAGATCATGGCGGAGGTCCTCCCGGGGGATAAATCTTCAGAGATAAAGCGACTGCAGTCGCAGGGAGAGATGGTTGCCATGGTGGGAGACGGAATCAACGACGCCCCAGCCCTGGCATCGGCGGACATCGGCATCGCCATCGGCGCGGGTACGGATGTGGCTATCGAAGCCAGCGACATCACATTGATGAACGACGATCTGAGATCTGTCGCCGCTGCCATCCGGCTTTCCTTCGCCACGATGAAGGTGATTCGGCAGAACCTGTTCTGGGCCTTTATCTACAATATCATTGGGATCCCCATCGCCGCCGGCGTTCTCTACCCCTTCGGCGGCATTCTCCTGAATCCCGAATTTGCTGCCGCGGCCATGGCCATGAGTTCCGTTTCCGTCGTCGGCAATTCCCTGCGCCTGCGGCGAGCATGGAAAGCCTGATTTCCTCAGCTTTCCATGTCGAATTTTGTCTTGTCGGCCCCGCAAATTGGGCAAACCCAGTCCTCCGGCAGATCTGCGAAGGGGGTTCCGGGCTTGATGTTCGCATCCGGATCGCCCTGTTCGGGATCATAGATATAACCGCAGATCGAGCAGACATACTTCGGCGACTTTTTCATTCTTGGTTTCAGCTCCTGTTCCGTGTATGTAGGCGCGTTTTTGGGCGCCTTGCCCTTTTTGATATTCTTATAATAATCATAACTCAACGGCGGTTCATCGTTAAGGACATGCCCGTCGACGACGTGGCCCGCAAAGATCGTGTGGGTGCCGCAGTCCAATTCACCCGCCACCTCCGCTTCGATATAGGCAATCGCATGCTGAAGCACGACGGGTACACCCGTTGCACCCGACTTGTAACTTACCCCATCAAATTTGTTCACATTTTTACCTGAGCGAAAACCGAAGAGGCCGATGAACGTCATAGGGGTGTTCTGGGACAGGATGGAGATGGAAAATTTCCGACTGGCCTGGATGTAGCTATGCGTCAGGTTGTCCTTGCAAATGCTGACGGCGACGGTCGGTGGATTGGAAGTCACCTGAAACAGGGCGTTGGCGATTTGCCCATTGATCTGGCCGTCTTTCAGGGAGCTGACCACATAAAGACCGTAACTCAACTTGCGAAACGCTTCAATGCCCATTTTGCTTCTCCTTTTACATATTCTTGCCCGTGAATTTGAGCATCTGCTTGAAGACCCCTTCCAGGATGTCCGGGGCAATGAAATATCCGGGATTGAGCCGATAAAAATCTTCCGTGATGGACTTGGCGGCGGCGTCAAGGTCTCCGGTGTTTTTGAGATAGCAGTTCTCTAATTCCGCCTTCCACCGGCGTCCTTCGGTCAGGGTCAGATCGATGAACCCGCCCGCCTCGTCTCCGGTGATATAACCGTAGTGGTCTGCGCAGTAATAGCTGACAGGCAGCGGTTTTATTTTTTCCAGGCTTTCCAGGTACTGGATCGTATTGGTGTTCATGGAAGGAAAGCAAACGTCTGCAAAGGGAATGCCCCCACAGTCTGACGGAAACAGGGCTTTCATCGCCGGTTCGTAGGCTGTGATGGAGCAGTTGGTGTGGCCCGGAGTATCGAAGATTTGCAAGGTAATTCCGCCCAGATCGACGACATCCCCCTCGCCGACGGCCGTTCCCTTGATGTCGTCGCGCCAGTCGAGGTCATAGGCCTTGAGGGCGTCTCCGGCGCCCGCCATCTGCGCACTCATGTGGCCATAGGTGTTCATGATCTCGATGGCCTTGGGCATGGCGAGGATTTTCCAGGCCGGCGCAGACGCCAGAATATCAATGTCGGGCCAGGTCCGCTTGATATAGGGCACGATTCCCGTATGGTCGAAGTGGGAATGCAGGATCAGGAACTTTTTTATTTTCCCCGCATCGATTCCGAATGATTGCATCTGCTTGAGCACATCGGGGAGAATAAAGGTGAGTCCCCCGTTGATGAGCATGGCGCCGTCGGCGCCCTCCAGGCAATAGACCCCGGACTCCTCCCGGCCGAGATACCAGAAATGATCCGTGATTTTTCCCGCTTTGCGAAATCGCATGGCGCGCACCCCCTGCAGGTTCATATAGGTTTTCGGTCGTATGTATAGTCAATATCCGTTGTCATCGCAAGCACAAAGAAGTCAGGTTCATCCGGTGATGCGTACTTTTGATTTATAAAAGAATGAAATGTATGAATCGTTCCGGAGCTTTCTTTCACCTATACGCATCCTTGATATTACCGACAGGTCATTCATTAGTTTATTGAAGTCGTGATTTCCGGCTGATGAGTTTGTGTAGCAGCTTGCAGACCGTTATGCTCAGGAGCGAACAATGAAAAAATGAAATGCGCCGGTTATTGACGCTACCTACAAGCCCTTAGCATGCCCGTTTGATGAGAAACGAAGATTACCGATTGAATCTTTAATGAATCTTATTCGGAATTTCCCTCATTATACCCCAATCCTATCCCTAAAACTGGACTGGCTTTCGGCTGGAGGTCAAAAGTCAGACCCGGATGCTTATGCATGAGGTTTTCCGCCTTTCGTTTCCGCCTATTTGCCCGACTTTTTCTGTGTACATCGAGTGATTCAATCAGCTTTCCCTTGCCCGCGGGAATCCACGGACAGTGAAACCAGACGGGCAATAAGAATCGCCGGATAGAGCTGACCGGTGAAGGCCTCGAACATCACAGCGGTTCGTGCAAACGGGTTCAGAGGTGTAATATCCCCGTATCCCAGTGTCGTGAGCGTGATGGTGCTGAAGTAAATGAAGTCCTGCGCCATGAAATTGCTTGCTACCTGCGATGGTGTCGCGAATTGGAATGAACGGGGGGACAGATACTCGATCAGCGTATAAATAAGTGAAAAAATGACCGATAGTAGAAGATAGCCTGCGACAGCTCCCCGGACTCGGTGAGCCGTGACGGGACCTGGCCGGAAGACGTGCCACAAAACGATGGCAAGAAGGGACGTCGCGAAGAAGATCGTGAGAACTGCCTCGGTCAGGACGAAAATCGTGCTCCCAGTCGAAACCCGCAGCCAATGAACTGCTAAGTAGAGGATGACGACGAAGGCAATGGAGACCCGGAAAATCTTGCGCTCCGTCATGGCAAACAGCCCGCCTGCAAGAATCAGTGCCATGATGAGGCTGCTTATCATTCTCAGTATGCCGATCTGATTTGCCAACGGGTTGATGACAAAACGTAGGAGACGAGGCAGATTAAAAAAACCGACAGGCTGCGGTCTTCGTACCAGAAATTAAATAGGCGCTTCAGCATGGGTGCACCGTGGTTTTCACGTCCCCTATGCCGATTCTTCTTGACGTCCGAGCTCGGGATGCTCTGCCGGCTCCCGCCAACCCAATATCGGGTGAGCCGAACTCGTAAAGCCCAATCCGACCGGCATAGGCTAACTCACCGGAAAAGATAGCCGCAAAAACCATGGCGAAAGCCACTCTGATTGATCCTGATTGTTTCATAAATACGTCCATTTCCATTCCGATCCAGGGGCTCTGCGCCAGGACCCTCTTTTATTTCATAAGTTCCAGCCACGCACTTATGCATGTTCCTGCGTCGGTTTCTTATGCGTCTTCCCCGTATCTCCGTCAACACATCCGGCTCACGGTCCGCTGGGCGGCAGCAAGTAGAGCGTGATGGCAAACATCAGGTAAACCCCGAGGACCAGCACACCGATAAACCAGGCGCTACGGCCACCATTGGAAACCAGTGCCGCCGTAAGGGTCGCCAGCAGCATCATGAGTACTGCACCGGGCCAGAACTCCAGGGTCATGGGCGACGGCCCCAGCACGTAGCTGGCAAGAACCAGCACCGGGGCCACGAACAGGGCGATCTGCGTCGCGCTTCCCAGGGCGATGCCCACGCTGAGATCCAGTCGGTTCTTGCGTGCAGCCGAAAACGCCGCAGCCATCTCCGCGGCACCGCCGACGAGCGCCACGACGATGAAGCCGACGAAGACGTCAGACATCCCCATCGCCTGGGCGGCTTCCTGCACGGACGCGACGAACACCTCACTGACCAGCGCGACCAGAACCGTGATACCGCCCAGGGTTACCAGCGCCAGATTGAGCGGCCAGGGCGCTTTATCTTCCTCCTCATGCACTGCCGCCGAACCGAAGAACTCGCGGTGTGTCTTGAGTGTAAACAGAAGTCCCAGACCGTAGATCAAGATCAGCAGGACGGCCAGGCACAGACTGAGATTCTGCGTAACATCCGCGATTGATTCCGCCTCCCTGCGGCCGACAACCGTCGGCAGAAACAACCCAATTGTTGCCAAAAACAAGAGACCGGCTTGAAGCCGTGCACTGGCATTATTAAATTGTTGCGCATGGTGTTTGAGTCCGCCGAGCAGGAACGAGGCTCCCAGCATGAACAATGTATTGGTCACAATCGCTCCGGCGATGGATGCCTTGACCAGCATGTACTCCCCGGCGCTCAGTGCGGTCAGGGCAATCACGAGCTCGGTCAGGTTGCCCAGCGTAGCGTTGAGCAGGCCGCCGACGTTATCGCCGGTCTTCGCAGCCACCGACTCCGTAGCGTGGCTGAGCAATGCCGCGAGTGGCACAATAGCGAGGACCGATAGCGCGAAAAGCAGGGTCTGCGCTTCCGGCCTGACCTGTTCGACGACAAACACCGCCGGCACGAACACCAGTAACCACAAGATCGGGTTGTGAATAATTTCCTTGAAGAGCAGATTCATGTTTCACCTCCGCTGGATGGCCGGCCCCATCCCCGAGCCGGGTTGGTAGGCAAGCTGAACCGGATCACCGGCCAGAGTATAAGACAAGGAAATCTCGTATGTCAAAGGATATATGGCGGTTAAATGGGGATACTGAACGGAAAGTGCGGGCAGGATGTAGGAGATCACTCCTTCCCTGGAATATTTCAACCACCGATTCCGTTATTGTCATCTGCATGTCCCCCGTGAGCCTCCATGTCTAATATTTGATTCATTTTTGTGAATAAATCACCCGCAGAGATTCCTTCATCATCTTTGAAACGATGCCGGTGGAATAATGCATTGGAGGGTAAAAAACGCATGAATCAATGGTCTCCTCTCTCCCCCCAGAATGTAATATAATAATATATAGTATGTATCAGATTAGGCATTTAATTCTTTCGAGAGACGCTCAGATAAAAATATTTTGATGAGCGATTGATATGGAACATCTCTCTTGTTGGCAATGAGCGTTAACTCTTCAAGCATGATTTGCGGCAGACGCAAAGAAATCGTTCTGAGAGAAGGCTTGATGTTGGGTAGCAAAACCCGACTTGCCTTCGACCAGTCAATATAGTCGGAAGAATCAGCGTTTGCCCAAAATTCACGCTCTTCGGCTTCAGTTTTGAATTTAGGTATTTTTTTCATGGTATTGATACGCCTCTCTTTCCTTGCAATTCATGTCTCGTGCTGAAATAATCCGGATGAGGTTATCCCTCACGGTAAATACAATAAATTAGAATAAATCAGCAAGAAATACATTTCCAGCAAGCATGTAAAAGTCGGATGAACCAGCAGTTATGCATGGAAAATGACGGCCTTCCATGCTATGAATCCATAGCTGCCCCAATACCGACGGGGCTCCTATGATGCAAGCGCTCAGTAAGGATAATAAAGGAGGGAAAGATGAAATCGATCAGCAATCTGGATGCACTCTTCAGACCGCGCAGCGTAGCCATGATCGGCGCTTCGGCCAGCCCCGGGAAACTCGGCCATGACATTCTCTACAATCTGATCCATGCCGGGTTCGGCGGGCCCATTTATCCCGTCAACCCCAAGGCGGATGAGCTTCTCGGGTTGCGAGTTTACAAGGATATCGCCTCCCTTCCGGCGCCTCCCGATCTGGCCGTTGTCGTCATTCCTTCAAGAATGGTTTCGGGAGCCATCGAAGAATGCGGCATAATTGGGATCAAGGCGGCCGTCGTCGTGACCGGCGGTTTTGCCGAAGCGGGGCCGGATGGAGAAATACTTCAGAAAGAGCTGGCGGACATCGCCGGCCGCTACGGTGTGCGCGTCGTCGGTCCCAATTGTCAGGGGATCAACAGTCCGCACCACCACCTCTGCGCCTCCTGGCCCCTGATTACCGCCCGGGGCCGGATTGCCTTTGTGTCCCAGAGCGGCACGGTCGGAGCGGCGCTCATCGACTGGGCCAGCCAAGACCAGATCGGTTTCAGCGTGTTTGTCAGTCTGGGCAACCGCGCGGATGTGGATGAGGCGGACTGCATCCGGTATTTCAATGAAGATCCGGACACAAAAGTGATCGCCATTTACATGGAAGGGGTCAAGCGGCCTGCGTTATTTCTGGAATCCCTTGAACGGGCGACGAAGCCCATCGTGATCCTGAAGGCCGGGCGGACGGCCCGCGGCCGCGTCGCGGCGGAAAGCCACACGAAATCCCTGGCGGGCGACGACGCCGTCTACGGGGCGATCTTCGATAAGTACAAGGTTCATCGGGCGGATAACCTCGAAGAACTCTACGATTTTGCCAAGGCCCTGGCGTATATGGAAAAGCCTTCCGGGAAGCGCCTGCTCAATATTTCCAGTTCCGGCGGCGCGGCCATTCTGGCCATCGACGAGGCGGAGAAACTGGGATTCGAAAATCCGGCGCCGTCGAAAGCTCTGCAGCAGCGGCTGCGGGCCTTTCTGCCGGCCCACTGCGGGGTCAGCAATCCCATTGATCTCACGGGTGACGCCATTTCCGATCCCAGCCTTTACGCCAAAGTCATAGCCGCCGCCAAGTCGGACTATGACACCAGCGTGGTGATCTTCGGCGATCCCATTCACGGCGCGTCCGACATTGTCACCGGAAAAGGTGAACTGATCGTTTACTGCGGAGGCGCCGACGTGGAGCGTGAGGAAACTCTTTTGCTGCATCGCAAAGGGATTCCCGTCTATCCGACGCCGGAGCGAGGGATTCGGGCCCTCTACCAGCTTGTCCGCTTCGATGAAGCCCGGCCTGCAAAAAAAACCCCTCATGCGGCCGCACCGGAAACGGCTCTGAACCTCATGCCGGCCCGGAAGGCCGCCGCCTTGCTGAAGAAATACGGGGTTTCCGCCGTGGACGCAAAGCCGGCGCCGTCGTCAAAGGATGCGGTCGTGCTGGCAAGGAAATATAAAAAACCGGTGGTTCTCAAGATTGCCTCCCCGGATGTGGCTCACAAAACCGATGTCGGCGGGGTCCGGCTCAATCTGGCCAAAGCGTCGGAGGTCAAAAGCGCCTTTGAAGATATCGTGAAAAGTGTCCGGAGGAAGGCGCCGGGCGCGCGGATTGATGGTGTTACGGTTTCACCCATGGCAGATCCGGGCGGGCTAGAGATCATACTAGGCGTCATCAGGGATCCCCAGTACGGGCCTGCCCTGATGTTCGGCCTGGGCGGGATTTTCACGGAAATTTACAGGGATGTGCAGTTCTGCCTGCTGCCGGGTACGGTTGATGAGTTCCGGCGCATGATCAGAGGCATCAAGGGTTATCCGCTGCTTTCCGGCGTTCGCGGCCAGCAGCCGAAGGACGAGAAGGCCCTGATCGGGAGCATGAAAGCCCTGTCAAAACTGGTCAAGGACCATCCGGAGATCGACCAGATCGATCTGAACCCGATTCTGGTTTATGAAGAGGGCGTGGCGGTGGTTGACTACCGGATTTATACCCGGTAAGGGGGCCGTCATGGCTGTTGAATCAGCTTTTTCAGTTCCCCCGCGAAGACATCGTACATTTTCCGGCTGAACAGCACGAAGCGGACCAGATCAGATCGCCATGTTCCCCGAGGTAGTCCATGGCGGTCCTCAGGGCAATGCGGGCTGCCTCCTCGAGCGGATAAGCGTAAACGCCGGTGCTGATCGCGGGGAAAGCCAGGCTTTTCAATCCTCTGGCGGACGCCAGTTTCAGGCTTTCCAGATAGGCGCTTTTAGAGCAGGCCGCTTCTCCGCTACCGCCGGCCCTGGTAGACGGGACCGACCGTATGGATGACGTATCGGGCCTTGAGGCTGCCGCCTGCGGTGATCACGGCCTGACCGGTCGGACAGCCGCCGATCTTGCGGCATTCCGACATGATGGAAGGTCCTCCGGCTGCGTGAATGGCGCCGTCCACGCCGGCCCCCCTGCCAGCCTCGTATTGGCGGCATTGACGACAGCGTCCGTTTCCTGCAGGGTAATATCACCCTGAATGAGGGATAAAGTGGCGTTATTTTTATTTTGATATCCATAGCCGGGCTCCTTTTCCTAACCTTCCGTATAATGAAATGACGAAAAACTGTAAAGGAAAACTTGGCTGAGCCGACAGGAAAGCCTTTTCACTTGAATATTCGGGCTCTTAAATGATATACGTAAAATTATTTGTGTCCTGTTCATTGCGGGATGACCTCTGCCGGCAGGCCTCCTTTCCTTGATTTATGGCATTGAACAAAAATAAGAGTACTGAAGATGTCCTTCAGGAAGAGTTTCTTCAGGGAAAGAGCGGCTGTCTTGGGTCGGGCAGGGGATAGTGTTTCCAGGGCTCTCGAAAAATTGCACAGCATTGAAAACAGCCTGGAGGAAAGGATGGACCGGCTGGCGGAGATTGAACGGCTCGTCTCGCAGGATTTGACCGATGCCCGCAGCCTGAGCCAATTACGTCGTCAGATAGTTGCTGAAATCAATTGGGAGATCAGCAGATTCAACGGAGCTCGCGAATATGCCCTGATGAGGCTCTATTATCTGATCGTCACCCGTGAAGCGATGGGAATGAGGCGGCATCATTGGGTGGACCAGCACTACCGTGTACCGCCGCGAAAAAAACATCTGCAGGATGACTGATGGACAGATATACAAAACAACGCATGAGGATGGTGGATACGCAGATCCACGCCCGAGGGGTCAAAGATGTACACCTCTTGAAGGTGATGGAAACGATTCCCCGTCATCTGTTTGTCGAACAGGCTATGATCGATGGGCCTATGATGATAATCCTCTCTCCAATTGGTGAAAAGCAAACAATTCGCAGCCCTATATCGTGGCTTTAATGACCGAAGCTCTCGAATTGAAGGGAAAAGAAAAAGCGCTCGAGATCGGAACCGGTTCCGGTTATCAGACGGCCATTCTGTCGCAGCTTGCCGACCACGTTGTTAGGATCGAGCAGGATTGCATCATTGGCCGGCAGGGCCAGAAAGATACTCGATTATCTGAATGCCTTTAATGTGGCGATCAGGGTTGGGGACGGGACATATGGCTGGAATGAAGAAGCGCCCTTTGACGCTATCCTTGTAACAGCCGGCGGCCCCAAGGTTCCACCCATCCTCTTAGAACAACTTGGCGTGGGCGGCAGGCTTGTCATTCCTGTAGGAGACCGCTCGACACAGACGCTCCTTAAGGTGACACATTATTTGTGAGAACATCAATGACGTGATGAAGGAAGATTTAGGCGGATGCCGGTTTGTGGATCTTATCGGGGAGCACGGTTGGGAAAATTGAACGCACACCCCAGAGGCTTGATCAGGATAGGGATCGTTTTTTCTAATCATTGGTTTCCTGTTTCCTGCCTGTTCGGGAAAATCTGTCAAATCGATGAAGACGTATCAGGCCAAGGGTATTTATCACCACGTAAAAAGCGGAGAAACCCTCTACCTCATCGCACGGGCATACAATGTGAACGTGCAGGAACTGGCAGAAGCAAATAATATTCGAAGACCCGAGCCGGATTGAAGCGGACAGCGTTATTTTTGTTCCCGATGCCAGGCAGGCGATCGATGACATCATCGCCTCGATGGATAAAAGGCGTCCTGCGACCGGCGACGTTGTGCCAAAAGCAGGTCAACCCGTGGTCAAGCAGCCTCCGGAAGGTGTCCGGGCGCCGGTGAAGCCGCCCGTCCGGGAAGCGACCATGCCGTCCCGAGCGGAAACACCCTCCGAGGCGACGGCCATGCGGCCCCGAACCGAAGCACCCCCCGGGGTATCGTCCATGCGGCCCAGAACGGAATCACCCATCGTGGTATCGACCATGCCGTCCCGAGTGGAAACACCCTCCGGGGTACCGGCCATAACGCCGCGAGTGGAAGCAACCCCCGGTATGTCGGCCATCCGCATCAAGCCGTCAAAGGTGCTGGAGCGTTTTCCTGAAGCATCCCGTGAAGGAGGCAAAGTCACTGCTCCCGTCTCTGAGAAAGAACCGCCTGCCCGGCATGCGGAACATACCTCCCTTGTGGTGCAAAAACCTGAACAGGTGCATGAGCGGGTAGATCCTCCACCCGCTGCGGCCGCCGAGGTATCCCAGGGCATACCTGAATCTCCGGTAGTAACCGCGCCGACGAAGGCAGATGGCGAGACCCTTCAGTTTGACCGGAAGCGGTTTATCTGGCCCGTGAAAGGCAGGGTGGTTTCGCGGTTCGGCATCCAGCCGAATGGCATGTACCATAACGGGATCACCATTGCAGCCGGGGAAGGCATCCCGGTGGTCGCTGCCGCCAGTGGAACCGTGATTTTTTCAGGCGCCATGAAGGATTATGGAGAGACGATCATCATCAAGCATGAAGATCAGTATGCCACCGTTTATACCCCCCTGGGACAGCGGGTGGCCAAACTCGAAAATCGTGTCAAGCAGACCGAGATGATTGGTTATTTGGGAAAAGGTGAAGAAAAAGGGGGCGGATCCCGCTTGAACTTTGAGATCCGCCATCACAACAAAGCGCGCAACCCGATGTTTTTTTTACCGTAGAGGCGATGTGATCCGGAAACACATACCGAAGAAAAACGGCTTCGCTGCGGCTCACAATCATTTTCGATATTAAGAAGTTAAGCATTAACTTCTTAATAT
>CAVPSX010000003.1:0-31195 GCA_963708515.1 uncultured delta proteobacterium
CCGCAGCGGCGAGTTGATCGACATCCAACACCGTCTCCCACGCGGGCTGCGGCTTCTTGTATTCCTCCAGGCTGGTCCGGCGCCAGAGCCCGCGCGTATTCTTCTCATCGCGCCAGAAGTTGTAGCACCAGGGGCCGTGCTTGCTGACATAGGGGATGCGCTCACGCGAGTCGAGGATCGCCAGCAGCCGCTTGCGGATCGGCTCAAAGTCGGGCGAGGCCTCCAACTCCTTGGTGCTGATCGCATTCTGGGAGCGCACCCAGGTCAGCGCGCGTTCGCTGGTGACGTCCTCCAGCCACAGGTAGGGATCATTCGCCTGCGCCAAAGCGTCCGGAGGCGAAGCCGGCGGCTTGGGCTCGCCCTGCGCCTCGGCGCCCAGCGCGGCCCCCAGGCACGTGATGGCCAGCAAAACAGCGGGCAAGGCGATGACGGAGCAGGTTCCGGACGTGATCTCAGGGAAAGACATCATTGCCCGTGGAACTTACCCCGAACGCGCGGCGGACGGCTAGATATTTTCCGTCCCTGGAAGCCCCTCAGACCCTCGCTTGCACCGCTTCAGCACCGATAGACACCCTGTCCGCAGGGCATCCGAAGGGCATCCGAAGGGTATCCGAAGGGTATCCGAAGGGTATCCGAAGGGTATTCGGTAGGCATGAGCACCTGTTGGCCTGGTAATCCGGGGCGGGGGCGGACTAGCGGGATTGGAGGGAGTGCGCTTGCACTTCCACCGGATGATTCAGATCCAATGTGGTCTGGAGGCGGGTCATGGTTTCTGCCGGGGGCGCGGTGAGCAGTCCTCCGAAGGTCACGAAATGACGTGCAGGCGGTGAGCCTTCCATGCCCACACCGCCCGCGCCGGCGCCGGGGGCGATCACGTGCAGGGTGGCGGTTTCGGGAGTCACCAACCCCAAGGCCAACCGGTCTGGGTTGTGCTTCATGCTCCAAAAGGCGTTGGGGGCCTTTACCTGCGCGGGCACACCGTCGGCTTCGCGGCCCACCGCGCCTGTTTGACCATCGGAAAAGAGCCACTGGCCGGGGTCGGCCCGTCGCTGGCGAAGTTCTTCGGGTTGTCGAAATCCCAGTAGATGGTGGTCGGCTCACCCAGCAGTTCCTCGGTCCAACTGGACCCGGCATAGAGCCTAAGAGTCCTGGACTGGCCGCACGGGTCGCTGCTCTCGTATTCCACCATTGCCGGGCCGCGCGCCCTGCAGACTAGCTGGAAGGGACAAGCGCGGTGCGGGTTGATGTCGCCGAAGCCAGCCAGTCCGATTCGCCCGGCATGGTCAGATCGCGGTTGCCCGCAGCCTTGACCTCCCAGCGATAGACATGGGCGCCTTCCGGCCCGAGCAACAGGCGGACTTGATCATTCTCGATCCAGCGCATGCCGTTGGTTCCATCGTTCGTGCTGACTGCGGTGGCCAAGGGAGCAGGCGGCTGACTCAGTCCCAAGTAAACGTGGACGGAGGCTTCAGTCCCACGGGGCAGGGGGCCGGGCAGCATCAGAATGAGCCGGGCTTTGCCCTGTGAATCCAGCCGGTCCAACTGGGCCAGGACCTCGCGCGGCGCCCCGTTGGTCCCGATGAGAAAGGCGCGCACCGGCTTGCCGGCCAGGTCCGGGGGCAACGTCAGCTCTACCTCGACCGGCAGGTCGAAACGGTCGGCCGCCTTGCCCGGACGACCAGGCCCAGCCGATGCGTGGCGGTCGGGTCGGCCCAGGGCGCTCCGGCGCCAGTGCTTGCGCGGGCTGCCGGCGGGTGACCCGGCGGAAAAGCGGTTTGGGTGCGGCCAGGCCGATTTCGTCGGCCGGCGGCAGGGGCTGGCCCGTGGCTGCGGCGAGGCGGGCGGCCTCGAGCTTGCCCCAGCAGGGCTTCGCATTCGTTGACGGCATTGGTGTAGCGCCGCATGGTCCAGTCCAGGGCGTAAGGCTTGCTCTCGGAGAGCCATAGAGCGGCGAATTCCCGGCCCAGGCGCTCGTAGGTATCGCGGTTCTTGGAGATGAGCCGTTCGACCCGCCCCAGCCTCGACTCCCCACCGGACACCTGCCGCGCCTGTTCATAGGGCTGCGCGGCTTCCAGGCCATCGAGCATGCGCTGGCCGATGAATTCCATGCGCCGGGCGCCGAAGAGGAACACCTCCAGCACATGCTGGTTGCACTTAGCCTCCTCGCGGCAGATCTGCAGGTGCGCCAGCGCCGGGCCGGACAATGGCGAGCAGGTTGGTGGCCGTGGCCTGGATCGCGGCCGGCCCGGCTTTCGGCACAAAGTCGTGCTCCCAGAACCGGGAGTTCATCATGCCCTTCATAGCCGGGCAGGCGATGGGTCTGAGTCAGCAGCTCGACGGCCTGGCCGAAGTGGTCGCCGCGTTCGCCGAAGAGCACCGCGCCGACGCGGCGGTTGAACGCCTCGAGGGGCGTGGCCGAGGCGTTCCAGGCGCATTCCGCCGCCCAGGCGTCGGCGTGCCACTTGACGGCTTTGAGGGCTTCGCCATCGTCCTCCCAGTCCGTGTTAATCATGCCGCATGGCGCCGTGCTTGACGCCGTCCCGGACGAAATTGTGGATGTTGGTCACGGCCACGCCGAAGTCCGGCAGGATGCGGCTCCAGTCGCTCACGCCCGGGACAGACGAAGAACTCGTAGCCCGACTTGGCGAACGGGATGATCTGGCTTTCGAAGCTCGCGCGGGCGTCATAACCCCAGGTGAGCATGATGGTGTCCTTGGGAACCTCCGCGAGTTGGCGGGGTGCTGGAGGATGATGTCGCCCCACATCATCATGCGCTTGGGTGCTGGTCGCGGAGCAGGTCATGAATGCGTCGGATGTGGCGGACATACACGCCCCCGACGCCGATGCTCGCCGCCAGTTCCTTCGAGGGCCCGGTGCCCAGCCCGTAGGTCTCATCGCAGCAGACATTGAACCACGGGAACGTCAGCAGCGGGCAGACCTCGGAGTACAGGTCGTCTAGGAACTTGTAGGTCTGCTCACGCACCGGCGTGAGCACGTCCGGGGTCTCGCGCAAGTCCTCGTATTCCGGATGGCTCAGGATGTGGCCGAAGTGGCCGAACGACTGCTGATTGCCGAGGACATCCAGGTGCAGCGGCTTGGCATAGTCGACCAGGGCCGAGCAGATCCTGCGGCGTGAGCGAGCCGTTCGTCGGGCCGATGTTCGGGTGCTTCTTGAAGGCGAACTGATACTCCATGTAGTAGGTCATGAGGTTCCTCACCTGGTACAGCGTGGAGGCGGAGAACTTTGAAAGCATCCACAATCACAGCGCTTACGCCTATGTGGAGAAAGAATGAACCAGACACAATTTTTTAACCTCTACAATCAGGGTTTCATCCGTGTGGCGCTCTGCATCCCCGAGGTGCGCGTGGCGGATGTCTCGTTCAACGCCGCAGAGACGATCAGACTGGCCCGGCAGGCCGCCGCGGGCGACGCCATTTTCGCCCTCTTCCCGGAACTGGGCGTATCGGCCTATTCCAATGAGGATCTCTTTCACCAGGATGCGCTGCTGGGCAGCGTCCGGGACGCACTGCAACGCATTATCGCAGAAACCCGCGATCTGAATATGATCCTGGTCGTGGGCGCGCCGCTGCAGGTGGACGCCTCGCTTTTCAATTGCGGCGTTGTCCTGTATCAGGGGTGCATTCTGGGTGTGGCCGTCAAGTCCTATCTTCCCAATTACCGGGAATACTATGAAGGCCGCCAGTTCAGACCCGCCGAAGAGCTCCTTGCGGAAACGATCACGCTCTGCGGACAGGAGCATATCCCCATCGGTGCGGACCTCTTTTTTGAGGTATCGAATATTGAGAACTTCCGGTTTTTCGTTGAAATCTGCGAGGACGTCTGGGTCCCCGTTCCGCCTTCGAGCTTTGCCGCCATGGCCGGGGCAACCGTGATCGGCAACCTCTCGGCCTCCAACATCACGATCGGCAAATCCGAATATCGCCGCAGCCTGGCCGAAAATCAGTCCGCCCGTTGCATCGCGGCCTATCTGTACGCCGCGGCCGGCCCCGGAGAATCCACGACAGACCTGGCCTGGGACGGCCACGCCATGATCTGCGAAAACGGCAATGTCCTGGCCGAGTCGGCGCGGTTCGCCCAGACGCCGCAGGTTATCTATGCCGACGTGGATCTGGACCGCCTCACCCAGGATCGCATGCGCATGACGAGTTTCGGCCAGAATGCCCGCACGCACAGAAAACGAATCATGGATTTCCGCCGCGTGTCTTTCCCGGTAACACCGATCGAAAAGCGTCTGCTGCTTAACCGCGAATATCCGCGCTTTCCCTACATTCCCGCAGACCCGGCCAAACGCGATCAGCGGTGTTACGAAGTCTATAACATCCAGGTACAGGGACTGGCCAAGCGACTCCAGGTGTCCGGCACTGACAACGTGGTGCTGGGCATCTCTGGAGGACTCGATTCCACGCAAGCCCTGATGGTCGCGGCGCGGACCATGGATCTGCTGAATCGTCCGAGATCCCAGGTACTGGCCTATACCATGCCCGGTTTTGCCACCACCGACAAGACCTATCAGAACGCCCTGCGGCTCATGCGGGCGCTCGGGGTGGAAGCCAACGAGATCGATATCCGGCCGAGCTGCCTCCAGATGCTCAAAGACATCGGCCATCCTTACGCGAACGGCAAGGATATCTATGATATTACTTTCGAAAATATCCAGGCAGGCGAGCGGACCTCGCATCTTTTCCGCCTGGCCAACATGAGAAATGCGCTGGTCGTCGGCACCGGCGATCTCAGCGAGCTGGCCCTCGGGTGGTGCACTTACGGCGTGGGGGACCACATGTCTCACTACAATGTCAACGCCAGCGTCCCCAAGACCCTGATTCAGCATGTGATCCGCTGGGTCGCGCAATCCGTCATTTTCTCAAGGGAGATATCGGAGGTCCTGCTGGACATTCTGGACACGGAAATCAGCCCGGAACTGATCCCGGGCCAGGAAGGCCAACAACCCCGGCAGAAGACCGAATCCTTCGTCGGCCCCTTTGAGCTTCAGGATTTCAATAATTTTTACATCACGCGCTACGGTTATCTGCCCACGAAAGTGGCTTTTCTGGCTTACTGTTGCTGGCGGGATAAAACGCTCGGTTTCTGGCCGGACGTCCCGGAGCACAAGCGAAATGAATATAACATCGGCCAAATCAAAAACTGGCTGAATGTCTATCTTGAGCGTTTCTTCAAAACGAGTCAGTTCAAGCGATCCTGCGTCCCCAACGGCCCGAAGGTGGGCTCCGGGGGGTCCCTCTCGCCGCGGGGCGATTACCGGGCGCCCAGTGACAGCGAGGCCACCGTCTGGCTGGATAACGCCCGCCTCATTCCGGATGGAGAATAAAGGGAATATGGGGTCATGACGCAGTCGAGCACCCCTATTTCTGAGGAGCTTTTTACGCAGCCGTCGCTTGCGGCTCAATTTTCAACTTTTTTGGAATTCATCAACACATGAAACGGCAGCAATACAAGGATTTCGACGCGACACAGCTCTTCTGCCCGAACTGCCGGCAGGCGGTTCCGGTGCGCAAGCGGCTGCTGCTTGTGTTAACCAACGGCGAGAAATACGATTATTCCTGCGCGTTCTGCGGAACCTCCGTGGGGGACAAGATGGTGTCCAATCGGGACAACCAACCTCTGATTATCCGATAGGCGTTTGCCGACCAATGCTGGATATTCCCCATTCGGGAAAGCGGCCTGACTGGCGCCGGCGCCCAGGATTACAACATGGGGCTTATTCATCTGTATTTAGTCTCTTATTCTACTGAAACTTCCATCAGGGCGTGAGAAGCGAATGCCAGGGCAGTGTTTCCCGTCTCCAATTCTCCGGATTGACCGGATTCATGGAGAAAGCGAGTTTCAAACCCAAAGGCCTCTTTATAGAATTTCAACGTGTCTGCGACTGAAGCGACATAAACGATGGCATATCCGAATTTCATTTACTTGCTCCCATCGCTTTCCTTCGTTTTTGTTTGGGAACAGGAAGTTCTTGAGCCGTCAATTTAATCAGACCGCTGATCCATTCACGATCTTCGAAGGCGTCTTCTATGAGGAAGTGTTCCTTGGCTCCTGGATATGGCGCGGCCTCCACGACATTTCCTATATAAATTCTGCCTTTTTCTGTTGGTTTTACAAAAAGCTGATCATTGCAAATGAGCGCCACGACTTTTCCATCACAATAAACGGCATACTCGCCAAACATTTTTCTTTGAGAAATACTCCCGGCATCTCCCATCTGGTCCACAATGAAATCAACGAAATCCTTATCAGATGCCATTATTATCTCCCGCGTGCTTTAATCTTTTGGGCCTAACGAAAAAAACAGCCGCCGCGTGATTCTGCGGTCGGCTGAATTAACTTGTTACGCAATTATTTCATTCAACCCTTCTATGGTTTGATTCAACTCTTCCAGAGATGCTTTACCAATGACTTTACCAATCCTCTCAATAGACAGTGTTCGGATTTGACTGATTTTGAGCCATGATTTCTTGGGTAAATTGGGAGACTTCAGTTCAAGGGTCAACGGGAATCCAGCTTTTTGCGGCTGGCTTGTAATGGCTACGGCTATGACTGTACCTGATCGTTCATTAAAAATGTCGTGGCTCAAAATGAGCACGGGGCGCAAACCCGCCTGTTCATGACCCCGCACGGGATTCAAATCCGCCCACCGAATTTCACCTCTCAATATTCTGGCCATTGGCTCATATCCTCAACTAATCCTTCTTCAGCCATAGCTTTTTCAAATTTCGGATCGAGTTTCGCGCATTCCATAGATAACCGACTGCGTTTCATTCGGGCAAGTTTTTCGCGCACAGCATCACGGATTGCCTGGCTGCGATTTTGAAAATAATTTTCCTCGACCAGCCTGTCCAATTCACCGATAAATTCGGCGTCCAATGTAATTGCTATTTTTGCTTTTCCCATAATAAGCCTCCTTTATTGGTATTCCATTATATCATACCAACAAAAAGGGAATCAAAATATAATTTTGTGTTTTTTGGGCGTAACGGCGGAGCTAAGCGGCGGCATGCGCCTGCGGGAAGCGCAGCTTCCTGTGCAGGTAAAATGCCGACCGTCTTCAGCGATGGGTTGACGCCGTGCGAATCAGCGTGCGGTCGGACTAATCGGGCGAGTGCGAAAGCGCAACCCGCCGCACGGTCGCGCGCTGCGCGGCCGTATAGTTAATATACGAAAAGACTTGCTTCACCTGAATTTAGGATGATAGCGCCGAACATTCAAAGAAAATTCAAGCATTATCATTGAAGAAATTCTCCCTGACATCCATTATTTATCCATAATATCAGAATACACGAAATTCGCTTATCACAGGGAAGGAAATATCAGGCTTCAATGTCTCCTCTGCCGACGTTATCCCGAATTTCAGAGTTCCCCGCAAAAACCACAAAAAAAGCCGGAGCAAAAACGCCCCGGCCTTTTTAACCAGCTTTTATTAATCTTACCTATCTGCCGATGACATAGCGATAAGGATCAATCACATCCCGCAGGATATGGAGTTCTTCTGCCGTCGGCGGCTTGTTTTCCACTATCTTCTTGGCCTTGAGCAGTTCAAACCCGCAGTTGTCCTGCACATCCTTTTCAGAGTAGCCCGGATTGACGGCGATGATGCGCATGCGTTTGGATCCTTCCTCAAAATCCATCACGGCCATATTGGTGATGATTTTATAGGGACCCGCCCCGACAGGCAGACCCGATTTCGCGCGGGAATCGCCACCCGTAAGCCAGCCCGGCGTTGTGATATAGTTGATCTTTTCGGCAAAGCGCTTGGGATCCTGAGGCGTCATGACCATCATGCGCCAGCAGAACGAGGCAAAATCATTGGCACCGCCGCTTCCGGGGAAGCGGACCTTGGGTTTCTGATGGTCCGCGCCGATCCGCGTCGAATTCAAATTGCCGAACATGTCAATCTGGGCGCCGCCCAGGAAGGTATAATCGATCATCCCTCTGCAGGCGGTTTCCATGATCTCGCACATGCCGCTGGCCATGACGGCCTTCCAGGTTGTCCGGGAATCCCCAACGGAAATAGGCATTTCCGGAATGAGCGGCGCCGCGCCGCCGGCCTCAAACAAAATCACCAGATTGGGGGAACCCGTTTTTTGCGCAAGCATTGCCGCGGCGCAGGGCGCCCCGGTCCCAACCCCCACGGAGGCGCCGTCTTCCAGCTCTCTCGCAGCGGTACAAATCATCAATTCCATTGTATTATAATCAGCCATTGTATGTGTCTCCTCCTTTCTAAGACCTCGCGCCGATAAACATCCATTCCTTCTGTCTGAGCATCTGCAGTTTGCGTAAGCCGCCGTTCTTCTCGATGTATTCAAAATGATCTTTGCAACTGTAAATGTTTTTCTCCAGGAATTTTTTGAATTCATCGGGATCCTGTTCGACCTTCATCCATTCGCGCAGATGCCCTTCGTCCGAGAAGTACTCTCCCAGCATGTTTCCGGGATAGCTTCCATAGGGCACTTCACAGACAGCATCAACGAGCCAGTAAGGAATCACGGTGTAGCTCGGATCTCTCCGGATTTCATCATTGGGGATCAGCCGCTCGCAGGTGATGATCAGCCGCTTGGAGGCCCTTGCCACATCGAAATCGGAGACGGTGATGCCCCGGACGCGGCAGTTCCCGTAAATGTCGGCTTCGTGAACGTGGATGGCGGAAACATCCGGAAAAATCGCCGGCATTGCCGCGTATTTGGTCCCCGTGAAGGGGCACTGGATGATTTTGGCGCCGCTGAACTTGAACGTATCCGTCCCCATGATGTTTCTGGAAGGATAAAAAGAAACGCCCGCGGCGGCGGCCTTGAAACGAACCGACAGCGAATAATTGGTCCACTCGCTGACATCCACCTTGCCGCTTTCCATGTACTTTCTGGCGTTGGCCGAAAGACCGCGCGCTTCGAGACCGACGATATACGCGACGTCCAGTTTGCTGAACACTTCCCCGGCACACAGGATCTGGAAATCGTGGGTCGAGGTGTGGCCTGCAAACCCCATGTTCTTCCTGCCCTGCCTGACAATTTCATGCGCGACGGCGGCTGGGATCCTGTTGGCGCCGAATCCACCCAAGGTCAGATAATCGCCGTCTTTGACGAATTTTTCGACCGCTTCCTTGACGGTCATGACCTTGCTTTCCAGCTTGCGATTCTTCTGCCGGAAAAAAGCTCTGGCCCTGTCCGCATCCGGATCTGTAAAAATCTTGCCAATTCCCTGATCTAAAACGTCCACTGAATGCTACCTCCTTCTCTTAGTTTTAACTGTCACGGTCTGAAGACCGTTGTCGTCGATGCTTTCTTGCCGGGTAAACAGATCAGCCTGAAGGGTTATCCGGTGCTATCGTAAAAAAATTGGATCCTGATAGCACAGGTAACATAACGAGTCAATAAATATCGGTTAAATAAATACCACTTATTTTCCTTGCTTTTCCGTCATGGCCTTTCTCAATTTTTCTCCGAGAACACCCAGGCCGGCCCCCGGAGCGTCCTTATCCGAATCATCCCGGAACACGAGGGTTGTCTCCCTGGCCGGCGCCGTCCCCTCTAAATAATCTCCCAGAACGCCTCGGCTATGGATGTCTTCATGGCAATACACGCAGAGATTTTCCCAGTTGCTGCCGTCGGGCGGATTATTCCGATGATTGCCGTCCTTGTGGTGAACCGTGAGCAGTTGACGGTTCAATGCATCAAATTCCCTGCTGCAACAAGCGCACACAAAGCCGTGAATGGCCAGTGACCTCTCCCGGTAATCCTCGCCGGGCGGTTTTTGCGATGCCTTCTTGAGTCCCCTGACGATATCTTCGGTGGTTTTCCCTGTTGGTGCGCCGCTATTGCTGACGTTGGCGGAAACCTTTCCCCATTTGCTGCCGAAGCTGACTTTCGCCAAAATCAATTCCTCCATGATACCCATTAAAATGGCTTCGTCGCTTGCGAACCATTTATCGCAGGTTACGCAAGCTCTCCCTGTTCATCACCCCGCACCCCGATCTATGTCTTCCTGAGTATCCGCGCCTCTGGGAACGAAAATCCATAGAAGTACATAAAGAACAAGCCCGATTCCGTAGAACAGAAACAGAAAGGCAAATAAAAACCGCCAGCACCAGGTGGGGACCGGGCTGTGTTCGCCCAGACCGCCGCAAACCCCGCCGACCCACTTATCATCCTTCGATTTTGTCAGTCTCTGTAACCAGTTTTTCCCCTGCATATGTTCGCCTCATCCGGATTTTAATGTTAGAGCTTTGCATAACGGGTGAAAAATGGCTTCGCGAGCGGCGGTGAAGCCATTTTTCAAAGATATCCATGTTTCCAGGATAGCGCTTGCACGCTCAAGCGTCAAACAGGATAAGCATGGCTCAGCGCTTTTCCCCACCCTGGAGTTCGGCGTGCAACCGCTCCGCCTGCAGCAGGAAGGCTTCCAGTTTGGCGGTGATGATCTGGGGAAAGCGGTTCCCGTCGCTTTCAATGGCCAGGAAAGGCAGATCCTGTAACTTCTTTGAAAGTTCCGACAGTTTTCGGCTCCTGCCTCCGGCGTTCATCTTGCCTTCCACGTTCATCTCCCGGGCCAGAATGGATTCAGCCAGACGGTTGGGCATGCAACCGAAGGGTCCGATGGCGATGGCGCCGCAGCAATGATCAACGACTTCATGCAAGACAGCCCCGACGGTCAAAATCGCCTCGCCTGTAAGCCTGGGATTGATCAGATGGCGCGTGTGCTTCATGATCTGGTCGACGTTTTCCAGCCTGTCTCCGCATAGCTTCGACTTCGACAGGGCCTCGCGAAAGAGTTTTTCATGCCGTTTCATGTACCGGCTCCGTAAAAATAGCGAAACCCGGTCCATAATGGTTGCTTTGCCTTTCGCCACGCCTTCCTTGACGCACCAGTCCGTATAGTAGATCCATTCCAAAATCGCGGAAACCTTGGAGGCAAATCCGCGCCGGGCGAGTTCCTCCACGAGGTACTGCCTTGAGATCCCGTCATGACGCACGAAAATCTCTCCCGCCAGGAGAATAACCGGCGTATCGGCGAGATCCCGCTTGACATCAATGGCGCCCAACCGATTTGCGATTTCTTCGAGCGCCATGGTTATTTCCTTGAGTCCCTGCATCGTTTGCAGAATATGCAGCGCCTCCTCCCATTCCTTTTCAAACACCGTCATGGCCTCGGCGGGCGAGACGGCATTGGTGATGAGGGTAGAGTAGATTTCTTCAAAGAGCGAAGCGACGATCGCGCCGTTCCACAGGGTCAAAGACAGGCGCTGGCCTCCGAAACCGCTGTAACTGTCTTCGGCCGTGGGAGAAAGCAGGGCGGCATTCGGGATTTGCAGCCGATTGATCAGATCGCTCAGAAAAATGGAATACTGTCCGTAGCGACATGGACCGGAAGCGGTGGGCATGAAGTAGATGAGCCTTTCGTCCCCGTCATGTTGCTGGTGAACGTATTTCAGAAAGCTGCCGGTGGTGATGATCAGGGGCAGACATTCCTTGCATGAAGAGTGGCCCCGGCCAAGCTTCAAAACCTCGTCTTCGGCCGGCGGAAGGGCGGATGAACGGATTCCAAGGTTGCGGAAGCAAGCCGCCGCCGCCGCCGACAGGAAACGGCCCATGGACGGAATGACAACGTGAATGTTCGGGTCGGACAGGGACAACTCCTCGCCTGTTGAATCGATGTAAACGCCCAGGCCCTTCGTAACCCGGATCCGTGCGGATGTGAACGGTTTCGGGGAATGATCGATCTTTTTTTCCTTTTCCAACTCACGGTAACGCTTGATGATATCGATAAAGGCCTCGATCCGCGTCTCCAGGCCTGCATCGGCCACGTGGTTGTCAAGCTCCAGTGTCAAAGACGGCTTTTTGCCCATCATCTCCCGGAAATAACCGATGAGGAAGGAGTCGGGCCCGCAGGAGAAATTCGTAATATAGCAACCGAAGAGTTGCGGATGCTTTCTGACCTGTGCCGCGGCGCTCAAGATTCGCTGGCCGGCGGACCAGTACATGTTATCCTTGGTGATCATTTCCACCGGCGGCAGGGCATTGAGGGGAATCACACGGATGCCACGGGAGGCCAACTTGTTCGGAATCCCCTTGTGGGCCTCGGAGACAAAAGCGTTGTAGGAACGGCCGACGATCACGACGGCGAAAGCCTCCGGATCGGACTCCACTTCCCGCAAGGTCTGCGCCCACATATCCCTTAATTCTTCGTGTATCTTCCCCTGCGCCTGGATGGCGTTTTCATAAGCCGATACGGTATTGCGTTTTTTTATGCCCAGTTTGCGCGCCGTGTCCATCAGACTTTTTCCGGCCACAGCATAACCGCCGGAAAAATCAATGACGGGATTCAGGATACGACTGCCTGCCTTGAGACGCTTGAACGCTTCATTGTTCTTGTAGGCGGCCGCCAGATAGTACGGCTCGCCCTGTGAAAGCGGGCAGGCAACGCCCACGGGAGCGCCATTTTCCACATAATCCCCCGTGATCTGGGGAAGGAAGAGGTAGTCTGGTTTTTTCTTCAGCAGATTTGAGAGATAGCCGTGAGCGAGTTCCGCAGGATAGCAGAATTCGGCGCTCTTCAAATCGATTCCCTCCCGCTCCGCAATATCCGGCAGGACAACCTCGAAGCCGAGCTTTTCAAAGAACGTCCGGTAGAGCGGGAAATAGGTGTTGGTAAAAAATGACTTGTTGATCCCGATGGTCACCGCGTTGTTGGCCTGCGGCTTATCGTCCGGCGAAGTCATCGGAAAGATCATCCGTTCGTAGTGGGCAACGTGATTCAAGGCTTCCGCATCGATCCTGATCTGGGCGCGCAGGTTGTACCAGCGGTTGCAGGCCCCGCCGAAAGGATAGGTCTTGCCGTTGATGCGGAGCCGTGCAATCTCGCAGCGCCGGTCGCATTTTTCCTTTCCGCCGTCGCAGATGAAAGGCGCGCCATATTCTATTTCTCGTTCCATCAAGTCCTTGAGGAAAAAACTCCCCTCCTGCAGCAAGCCCAGACTCTGCCTGTTTTTGACTTCCAGCGCGACGCCGAATGCGCCGATGAGCCCGGGGTCGGGTGGAACGATGATGCGCTTTCCGGTCAGTGCCGCCATGGCCAGAGGCACAGCCCGGTTGTAGCAGACGCCGCCCTGCATAAAGACCTTCTGTCCCATCGTCCGGTTGCCCTTGACGCGGTTGCTGTAGTTCATGCAGATCGAATAGACTAGCCCCGCCACGATGTCTTCCATGGATATTCCTTCGTGGAAAGCGTTCTTGATGTCGCTGCTGATGAAGGCCGCGCACTGGTCGTTGAAATTGGGGGGATTGCTCCCCTTCAAGGCGATGGGCGCGATCTCTTCCATGCCGATATTCAGGGTTTCCAGGGCCGCTTCCTCGAGGAAGGAACCCGTTCCGGCGCTGCAGGCCTCGTTCATGGCATAGTCGGACGGCACGCCGTTCGTAATGTGCGTGTATTTGGCGTCCTGCCCGCCGATCTCGAAGATCGTGTCCACGTCCTTATCGAAATAGACGGCGCCGGTAGCATGGGCGATGATTTCATTGATGACCCCGTCCGTCATGGCATGGAAGCCGGCGATCTGACGCCCGGAACCCGTGACGCCGAGCCCGACGATGGATACGCGATCGGCGATTTCGCCTAACTGTGTCAACAGGCTGCGGTAGCAGGACCTCGACGCACCGACCGGATCCCCGTTTGTCCGCAGATAATCGGAGGCAAGTATCAGATCGTCGTCAACCCTGACCAGAACGGCTTTGGTGGTTGTCGAGCCGACATCGAGGCCCAGGATGCAGCGATCTCCGTTCTTGGCTTTTCCCCTGGGGGCGGACTTGAAATCCACCATGGCCTGGGCATCTTTGAGCGGCGGCAGGTGGAAAAACGTATCCCGCTCCGGCTTGAACAGCAACCGGAGATCGGGGACCGGCGCCGTATCGTTATCCAATGCCCACAGGGCGCATCCCAGCGCCTCGAAATACGGGGCCTCATCGGGAATCGTGACCGTAGGAACTTCTTTCCTGAGGTGATCGATCATCACGGTGTTCAGGGCGCAGCCCCCGATGACCATGATATGGTTGCTTGATACTTTCTTGACGAGCTCCAGGATCTTCCCGGCCATCATAAGACAGAGTCCGGCTGTCACGCGTTCCTTGGGAACGCCTTTATTCGTGGCATGTGTGCAGTCACTCTTGCAGAAAACGCTGCAACGTCCCGATACCTTGTAGGGTTCCTCCGACCGCGCCAGACGAACGGCATCCTCCAGCCCGATTCCGATCCGCTTGATCTGCTGGAGGAAAAATTCGCCCGTGCCGGAAGCGCATTTATTCCCCGCATGGACAGTAGATATCCGGCCATCCCGGCCAAGGTGGTAGAGCATGAACGTCTCGCCGCCGGCGCTGACGATAGCCTGAACCTGGGCCCCCTTGCCGTTGATATGCAGAAAAGCTTCTTCGACGGCCTTCGGTTCGGGAATGGATGTCAGGTTGACCAGATGCCTGAACTTTCTTCCGGTTACAGCGACACTGGCATATTCATGCAGAGGCAGGGTTGCAATCGTGCTTTCGAATAGTTGCTCAGGGTTGCCGTGATGAACTTTCAAAAACGCATCCTCGATAGACACGCCGCCCCGATGATCCCTTTTCACAGTTACCATCGAGAGCGTCGAGGCCCCGATGCATATTCCTAACGACTTTATATGATTCGACATTTTGTTAATTAACGCCTTTCCGTGCGCGTGTGAACCGCCAGATCGCGCTTGCGCAGGCGGATGCTTTGCGGCGTAATCTCCACCAGCTCGTCTTCCGCAATAAACTCGATTGACTGATCGAGGGACAGCAACCGCGGCGGCCGCAGGGAGACCGTCGCCTCGGCGGTCGAACTCCGGATATTCGTCAGCGCCTTTTCCTTGACAATGTTGACATTGAGGTCGCCCGTGCGGTTCCGCTCTCCGATGATCATGCCGCCATAGACCTCGGTTCCAACGTCAATGAATAGAATCCCGCGATCCACCATGGCCAGGCTTGCATACGCTGTTACCCGGCCGATGCGGTCCGACACCAGGGCGCCGCTGCTCCGCTGGGGAATGGGACCCGCCCAGGGCTCATAGCCCGCGAAGAGGGTATTCATGACCCCGGCGCCCTTGGTATCCGTCATAAAATGACTGCGGAAGCCGATCAGACCGCGGGAAGGGATGATAAATTCCAGGTTTACCCGGCCGCTGCCCCGGTTGATCAGGTGGGTCATGCGTCCCTTCCGGGTTGCCAACTTTTCCGTCAGGATACCGACAAACGTCTCGGGAACATCAATAAACAGGCTCTCCATGGGCTCCATCACCCGGCCGTTTTCCTCCCGTGTGATCGCCTGGGGACGGGAGACCATGCACTCATACCCTTCCCGGCGCATGGTTTCGATGAGCACCGCCATCTGCAATTCCCCGCGACCGCAGATTTCAAAGGCATCCGTCCGCTCTAGGGGCCTGAACCGCAGGGCGACGTTCTTCAATGTCTCCTTCTCCAGGCGGTCCCGCAGGTGGCGGGAGGTCAGATATTTTCCCTCCCTGCCGGCAAAGGGGCCGTTGTTGACATAAAAAATCATCGAAACGGTCGGCTCGTCCACCTGAATCCGCGGGAGGGCAAGAGGCCCCTCCAGGGCCGAGACGGTGTCGCCGATGCCTACCCCATCGACGCCGGCAAAAGCCACGATGTCTCCGGCTTCGACACGCTCCACCGGCATGCGCTGAAGCCCGTGAAAGGTGTACAAAGCGGAAAAGCGGATCCCCGGGGTGTCTTTCCCGTCGCCGCAGAGGGTGTATCCCCGGTTCATCTCCAGCATACCGTTCATGAGCCGGCCGACGGCAAGCTGCCCTACATAGGGATCATAATCAAGATTGGTCGCCAGGAACTGCGGAGTCGCCCCATCGTCGCATTCCGGCCCGGGTATCCTGGTCAGAATCGTCTCAAACAGGGGCCGCAGATCGCGGGAATCGTCGCCGGGTTTCTTATGGGCCATGCCTGTTTTGGCGTTGGTGAACAGGACGGGAAACTCGATCTGGTCATCGCCGGCGTCAAGATCGATAAACAGATCGTAAACTTCGTTGATCACCTCGTCGATGCGGGCGTCGCCGCGGTCAATCTTGTTGATGACCAGAATGATGGGAAGCTTGTTGGCCAGGGCCTTCTTCAGGACAAAGCGCGTCTGTGGGAGCGGGCCCTCGCTGGCATCCACCAGCAGGATCGCCCCATCCACCATGTTCAGGCTTCGTTCCACTTCGCCGCCGAAATCGGCATGACCGGGCGTGTCGACGATATTGATTTTCACATCCCGGTACCGGATGGCCGTATTCTTCGCCATAATGGTGATGCCACGCTCTTTTTCCAGATCCATGGAATCCATCACGCGGTCTTCCACGACCTGATGCGCCCGGAACGTGCCGGTCTGCTTGAGCATGGCGTCAACCAGGGTGGTCTTGCCGTGATCGACATGGGAGATAATCGCAATATTTCTGATATTTTGTTTTCGCATCATCATCCGATAAAGCTCATAAGGGCCCGGTTGAAGCCCTCCGGGTCCTGAATGTGAAGGGCGTGGCCGCAACCGTCGAAGGGAACCACGGACACATCCGGCGAGCGGACCAGGGCTGCCTTCATGTAAGTGTAGTTGTCTTCTCCGTAGTAGTTGCTCTCCCTTCCCCAGACTAACAGGAACGGAACGGTGATCTCGCCAAGTTGGGGTCGGTAATCCTGCATCATCATGGAAATCCACAGGAAAAGGATTACATGGGGCGTATTGCGCCTGGCCTCCTCGTAGAGCCAGGCCAGATCATCCTTCCAGGGAAAATAAGGATCGATAAAAATGTTCACCCCCGGTTCGACATGGGACCGGTTGAACAGCCGGGGGATCAGCATGGCGCTGTACTGTTCCCAGTTGTCACTCATGACCGACATCAGCAGCAGATTATCCTGATGCGTGAAATCGCCGAAATTTCCGCTGATGCCTCGCAAACCGTAAGTCCAGTCGTCCGCTTTCATGAGCTTGGGCGCCATGTCGATAGTGGCGATTTTATGGAGATTTTGGCATTGGAACTGCTTGACGTACTCGAAGATGACATGGCCCCCCAGGGACCAGCCGACGAGCGTGACATCCTTCAGGTCCAGATACGCGATCAACTCGCTTAAATCCTTCGCCAGGCGCGGAAGCGTGAGCCCGTCTTTCGGCCGGTCCGAGTCGCCGTGCCCTCGCAGGTCGCAGGCGATTACCCGGTATTCCCGGCTCAGCACGGGAACCTGCTTCCTGAAATGGCGGCGGTTGGCTGTGAGCCCGTGGATGAGGATGACGGGCCTCCCCTTCCCCCGGTCTTCATAGTACAGCTTCACATGATCTTCAGTAATAAAAAACGGCACTACCCATTCCTCAATTTCATGTTTGCTTTGTTACGCCATCTTATAGCAGACACACAGACTGCATTCGTGCTGTCATATCGTCCATGTCGCCGAATCGTGGGTTAGATTGCACAAAATGAGATTTTTCACAACGAATTTTCAATTTGTGACCGTCCGGGGGTGTAGGAAAAGGGATATAAAGAAGCGTCACGACGTGCGTAGCTTCATGCTCAGCCCAATCAGACAAGCGGGGAATATGAAAACACGACTCTGAAATACCTTGACATGGCTATGCAATATGGGGACACGACTGCGTCAAGCCCCCTCCCCCACCGTTTCGGTCTGCCAACCGGTGGCGACGGTCAGCATGGGTCTTCATCCAGCAAGCCATTCGACGGGATATTGAAGAGATTCTTCAGGACCTCGTCGAAGTAATCCGGCAGGTAGCGGTTCCAGAGCTTGATGGGCAGTTCGGTCAGATCGCGTTGCGCGGACATCGGAAAGGCGAAGAGGTATTCCATGAGATATTCAATGTTTTTAGACAAATGTCCCCGGTACTGCTGGGTCAGGCGTTGCCTGATGATGCGGTCTTCATGGATGCATCGGCCGATCTCGCTTTCCAGAGTCTCCTCGTAGTTCGAAACGATGATTTCCAGGGAAACGGCCTCTTCACCGGTGCGCACGAACTCGGCAAAAGCCTGCTGGATTTGTTTCGGGTCCATGCCGCGGGCCTGCATAAGGGCCAGAATTCTGCCGCCTACCGGCTGGGAGAGGATGCGCTCCCGGTCGGGACGATAACAGACGATCAGGTTCGTCGCGTTATAGCGGCCGTCGTGTGATTCTTCTTCCGTAATGCGGCAGTCGTCAAGGCGGCTGAGTACGCCTTTGAGCTGCTCCTGCTGCGACGCTTCAAGGATCATCTTGATTCCGGCCACGTCGCTGATCACAATACCCGCGTCATCCGCGAAGGGCCGGCCCTGACGCAGATCTTCCAGCAGACGGCTCTCAGCCTTGAGAAACTCATCCTGCATTTCCTCCAGCGGCGTCACGAGCTGGTCGCGGGAAACGCCCAGGCGCCGCGCGCGTTCTTCTGCAAGGGCGTCGGCGTGTTTTTTTATGTTGTCGAACATGCGGTCGATGATCCGGCGCGCTGTCTTTTCCGCCAGGCGTCGTGCCCGCTTGATCCGGCTTGAACCGATACACTCTTCTATCCCCTCCCGATGCGCAAAAAACAGGATGCCGTGAAAGGGGGTGTCGCAGTAATAGCGTTCCGGGTGGGCGCGGTAGTTATGGATCAGCTCGTCGATGCGGGCATTCCTGCAGGGGGGACGGTTGACCAGGACATCTTTGAGGTCTCCCTTCCGCAGGGCCGGCCGCCGGCTGAATCCGGCCGGATAGAGCTCCTGAAATAGGCTTTCGGTGAACAGGTGCAGATAACGGGAAACGTACAGGTGATTGAAATTGATCAGGCGGGCGACCAGATCCGCATCGGCGGGATAGACCTCGTGGCACATCCAGCGCCGGATGAGTTCGCTCAGGACGGTCCTGTGCAGGAAGCTGTCGATCCGAATCATGCTGTCATCCCTTTGATGATCCTTATTTTCGCATTTGAATTTTCAGAGGCGCTGCTGCGGGTTTTGCATGAGTGCAAAAAACCGCCCGTAACGGGCTGTCTTACCAATATCCCCTTTCCATGCAGTTCTCGATGAATGCAATGGATTTCGGCGCATCTGAAAAATACTCATAAAGTTGCTTTCCGACATCCGGATACATGGGTGATTCTTTCAGCTTTTCTATCGGAAGCCATACAATATCAAGGGAATGCGTGTTGTCGGGCCTGATTTTCGGAATGCCCTGCACGGCCGTTGCGGTAAAAATAACATGAAGCGTCTGCGGATGCCGTTTCGTGCCCGGCGCTTCCCCCAACAGGATGACATCGCCAACCTCCAGCCTGACGCCCAGTTCGCCCTTCCATTCGCTGACGATGGCCTCATGCAGGGGGATGTCCTTATCCACACCGCCGCCCGGAATGGCAAAGATCTCCTTTCCGCCATAGATATATTTCATGCACAGGATTTCATTGCCCTGCTCGAATACCGCCGATACCCTGACTCTCATAGGACCTCCCTCATTTCCGTATGATAAACAGTGCAACGATCCCGAAGGCGCCGACAAAAATGCCGAACAGAACGCCCATCTGCTCCAGAAAGGTCAGTGCGTCATACCAATCTATTATCATGTCATAATACAGGTTGAAAAAATTGATTGCTCTTTCCATTTTCAATCTCCCTCTTTACTTTGTGACAGCTTCTTTTTACCCTGGCTTTGTTCGTTCGGACGCAGGCAGCCCCGACATGTTGACACCCATTTTTAGTGATTGACGGTCGGCCTGTGTTGCCCTATAGTCTGCCCGCCATTATACACTGTGTTGAAAAAATACTTCAATGATTATTATATGCAAGGGTCCCCTGAAAACCCCCTGACGTTACTGTCGCAACAGGGGGTCAAGCTCCATGGGTGTTCAAAAGAACGATGGGCCAGGAATGATGGCCCTGCAATTCATCTGAGGTTTCAGACCGGCATGAACATGAGCAAGACCAGCCAGTCGGCCGTGCTGGCCATTGCGGCGCTGTCCTGCATCTGGGGCTACAACTGGGTGGTCATGAAGGAATGCCTGCAATACGCCGACGCCTATGATTTCGCCGCCCTGCGGACCGGCATCGGCGCCGTCAGTCTCTTTGCCCTGCTGCTCTGGAAGCGCCGGCCCCTGCGTCCTGAAGCCTTCTGGATGACCGCCCTGCTGGGCTTTGTTTCCACTACGGCCTGCATCGGCCTGGTTACGCTGGCGCTGGTAACAGGCGGCGTCGGCAAAACGGCCATTCTCGTTTATATCATGCCGTTCTGGGTCCTGCTACTGGCATGGCCAATCCTTGCTGAACATATCCGGGGCGCCCAGTGGATCCCCGTCATTCTGGCCTTTTCCGGACTGCTGATCATTCTGGAGCCCTGGAATCTTCAAAGCACCTTTATCAGCAAACTTTTCGCCGTCCTGGCGGGTGTGGCCTGGGCGCTCAGCGCCATTATGACCAAGATCATGACCCGTAAACGTTCTTTTGACCTGATTTCACTGACGGCCTGGCAGATGCTTCTGGGCGCCCTGCCGCTGGGCATGATCGCGCTTTTTGTTTCAGACACACCAGTCCGGTGGACTCCCTATTTTACCATCGGTCTGTTGTACAGTTCCATCGTCAGTCAGGGCCTGGCACTCGTGCTCTGGTTCTTCATACTGAGCAAGCTGTCAGCGGGCGTGGCCAGCATGGGGACGCTCGCCACACCGGTGATCGGCACGATAGCTGCGGCAATTGAGCTGGGCGAACGGCCGTCCGTCCTGGAGGCCTGGGGCATGCTGCTGATTTTGACCGCCCTGGCGCTGCTTGCGGTTATGGGATATATGCAGCACCGTCAGATTCAGTCGGTCATCGGGAATCAGCTCAGGAAGAAGTGAGGGCGGGATATGGGTGACCGCCGGGAGTTGTTTATAGAAAGGATGTCATGGACAAGAGCCTTTTCCTTTTTGATTGCGACGGCGTGCTGGTGGATTCCCTGCAAGTCTTCGAAGGAACGGTGCGGGAGTGTCTCGACGTGATCGGGCAGCCGATCCTCAAGTCCCGGGAAGATTTTCTGGATTTGTTTGATGACAATTTCTACAGTGCGATTGTTCAAGAAGGCGTTGACCTGGACGCCTTCTTGCGTGCGGCCGGACCGATTCTTGCGAGGGTCAATTATGCTGAGATGAATCCCGTCAGGGGCATGTTGCCGGTTATCACGGCCATGAACCACCGTCATTTCCTGGCCATCATTTCTTCCGGCGGCGAAAAAACCATCCGGAACCAGCTCACCCACTTCGGCTTTGACGGCTGCTTCAAGGCCATTCTGGGCTCCGATTTTCTGCTTAGCAAGGTCGATAAAATCAACCATGCCGTATCGACATTCCAGGCGAATAAAGATGAAACTTATTATGTCTGCGACACCACCGGGGATATCCGGGAGGCAAAAATGGCGGGAATCAGGACGGTTGCCGTAACCTGGGGCTGGCACAGCCGGGAACGCCTAACAGCGGCCCGGCCGGATTACCTGGTGGATAAGCCTGAGGATTTACTTGGCATTTAGGAGAATCTCGCCAGGCAGCCAAACGACCATCCGTCTGTTCAGTCAATGGAAATGGCCTGTTTCGGACACAGGTCGGCGGCTTCACGGACTCTCTGCTGATATTTTTCAGGATGGGTAACTTCGAAAACCGCTTTCATGTACATGCCCCACATCATGAAGACATCGGGGCAGTGATTGACACAGGTTTCGCAGCCGTTACAGAGACTTTTATCGATTCGGATTCTCATGCTTGTTCGTTCTTTACGGTCGCGGACTCCCACGCCGCGCTTTTATCCGCTCTCTGAAGCCTGCAATAGTCTTACAGATCGTAGAGAGTTTCATCGACATGGGGTCTCGGCTTCCTGACGCCCTTTTTGCCTTTCTGTTCAAAGGTAAAAGGTTCCTCGCCTTCCAGCAGGTCCCCCATTTCGGCTTCGATCTGTTCGGGGTCTTCGCCCCGCTCCATGCGCCGCAGGGCCTCTTCCATTCCGGCCCCCAGGTTCAAACCGGTGGCTTCCGAAAGCTTCCGCATGAGATTGGCCGCCTGGCGGGGATCGTCCTCGCTGATCTTGTCGGCCTCGCCGGCCAGCATGGCCATCGCCTTTTCCATCTTTGCCTCATCGATGGGGGGCATATCGTCTGCGGGCCCCTCCTGATCCTTGCCCCGGGATACCTTGGCAAAAATCGACATCTGGCGCTTCAGCTTGACGCGCTTGCATTGCGGACAATAGGGAATCTTGTCCGTATTGGCGGATCGGGCAAAGAAATTATAGACCGTATTGCACTTGTGACAATAAAATTCATAGATGGGCATGTTTCATCCTCTTTTTGAAATTTGGCGATAGTTTAATCATTCCCGTAACAAAATCAAGGAATGATTTGTGTTGTCTATTTATGGATTCCATTTTTTGTTTTGAAATTAAATGCAAAAAGTGCTTGAAGGAAACTCCGGTCAGAAACGGATTATGGTCAAAAAGGAGTGCGACCTTGATTAAAGAAATCGCAGGCGATTTTTACATGATCACTCTGCCCATGCCCTTCCGGCTCAAGCATGTTAATATTTTCGCTCTCGTTCACGACGGAAGTACAACCCTCTTCGACACCGGCCTCAATACACCGGAAACCTTCGCCGTCCTCGAAACGGGACTCAAGCGCATCGGCCGGTCCATTCATGAAATCGACCGGATCTTTATCACCCACCGACACGGAGACCACTGCGGGATGGCCGGACGTATCAAGGATCTTTCCGGTGCAACGATCCTGATGTCCGGTACGGATCACGCGTTCATCCGTATCGCCGAGGATCAGGATCGCCTGATTGCGGAATTGCGTTCGTTCTATGCGCGTCATGGCCTGGGTGACAATGCTCTGGCCTTGCTGGGGTCTATCTTCAGGAGTTTCAGCAAAATGATCGGGGCGTTTCCGCTGGATCATACCCTGCGGCCGGGCGAGGTCCACACCGTGGGCGGCCGCTCCTTCGAAGTGCTTGCCGCGCCGGGGCACAGCATCGGGCAGGTCTGCTTTTTCTTCCGGTCGGAGGGGATTCTCCTGGCCGGAGACCACATCCTGCCGGACATTACCCCGAATCTGAGCCCGGATCTCTTTCAAACCGATTTTCGGCCGCTGGAGCGCTTTCTGTCTTCCCTGACCGAGATGCAAGACCTGCCCGTGAAGACCGTTTATCCCGCCCACGGCCGTCCTTTTACGAATTTCGTGGAGAGAATTGCGGAAATCAAAGACCATCATCACGAAAGAAAGGGGCTAATGCTCGCGTCCGTCCGGAAAGGCCGAAAATCAGCCTGCGAGGTATCCGTTGATATCTTTGGCAAAGATCTGCCGGAATTCGACCAGTACCTCGCCCTCAATGAAACCTATGTACACCTCGTGGAACTCATCGAGGAAGGCCTGGTGCAGGAAGAGATTGAGGACAACCGCTGTTTTTACAAGGAGAGGCTTCTGTGACGATAAAGAATGAGAATCAGAAAGTCAGCATCGACTATCCGTGCCTCTGGAACTTCACGATGATCGGATCGGATGAGGCCGGGATGCGCGCGGCCATCGCGGATGCGACCGCCGGCGCCGGGGATGTCAAGGCATCCCGGAGCAGCGCAACCGGAAAATATGTATCGCTCCATATTGCCGTGCAGGTCGAAAACGAACAAAGACGGAACGCTATCTATGAGACGCTCCGGAAAGAACCGTCCGTAAAAATGGTGTTATGATGACAGAGAATATAACTGAAAAGGACCGGGCCATGGCCGCCGCTTGCGTCAACTGCCCCGTATGCCGTCATGCCCGCAAAAAGCAGAAAGGCCCCGTTTTTCTGTTTGTGCGGGCGATTGAAGGGAAACTGTGCCCCTACTGCAGGGCCTACGAAAGGGTTTATGGCCGCAAGGCCCATGAACCGACATGAAAGGAGTCATAACATGATCCATGTGTTAGCGACGGTTGAGCTGGCCAATGGAAAAAGGCCGGATTTTCTGACAGAATTTGCAAGGGTGGTCCCATTTGTGCGGGCCGAAAAGGGGTGTATCGAATATGGCCCCGCCGTCGATATTTCCTCCGGCATCCCCATGCAGGCGCCGGTCCGGGAAAATACCGTCGTCATTGTCGAGAAGTGGTCGGACCTTGAGGCCCTGAAGGCGCATCTGATCGCCCCCCACATGAAAACCTATCGGGCGGCAGTCAAGGACATCGTCAAGGGTATGGCCGTTCAAATTCTCAAGCCGGCGTGATGGTTCGCTCGAACGCCCGTGCAAAAGAGGCCTTTTCAGGAAATTCAGCTTGCCGCAAACCGCGTTACGGATTTCAGGAGACTGAAGAAACCGTCCATGAAATAAAATATCTATGCATTCTACCTGGGGTTGGTCGTTCCGGTAATCGGCGCCGTGTTGCACCTGGCGCTCGGACAAGCCACAAAAAAGCCGGCGGTGGACAGAGATGGGGGGAAACAAATGTGTGGTCTGCCCTTCACCAGCCCAGCGTGGACGGGGGGCTTCGATAAAATGCTGGATTACCGGTAGGATAAGGGGGCTCGTGCCGCACAGTCGCACACTGTACTTCAACGACAAGGACCGGGAAAAATCTCGCAGATGCGCGAGAGCAGAATTCGTCGAAAAAGAACCGGCAAGGTAAATAGCGACGGGGGGGCGTCTTGCGAACAGTCATATTGTAAAGAAGAGTGTTGACGCCCCCCCCTTATATGTTTTATACGATGCCAGTCTGAAAGCAAGCGCTTGTTAATTGAATGCCATGATAAAATCCACTTGCCTGTTGATCCCGATGGTTGTCCTGTTTATCGGCGGTTGCGCCGGTATAAGCCATTGCCCGGGCGAAAGCAAGGCGGCTGCGGCAAAGGAGAGGGTTTACAGCATGAGCAGCGAAATCAGACCCGAACTGGTTGGTACGTGGAAACTCGTATCCTTCCACAGCCAGGGCGCAAACGGACGGATTGCCTACCCCTTCGGAAAGAATGCCCGGGGAAGGCTCATCTATGAACCGGATGGGCGCATGGCCGTGCAGCTCATGAACCCCGACCGTCCGGGGTTTACGTCGGATGACCCCCTTGTCACGTCCGAGGCCGAGGTGCGGGCGGCTTTCGGCGGATATACCGCCTACTACGGGACCTATTCCGTCAATCCCGATAAAAGGACCATCGTGCACCGCATCGAGGCCGCCCTCCGCCCCGACTGGGTGGGTACAGACCAGAGCCGCCAATTTGAATATGACGGGAAATATCTTACCCTGAAGGGCCCCCTGGTTCTCGGCGGCGTCGAGGGGACCGTCAGTCTGGTCTGGGAACGCCTGCCCTGATGCGGATACGGCAAGGAAAATCATCAGATCCCTCAGCAGAAGGGCGGGGGAGCCATTTGGCTCGAATTTCAAGCATTTTACCGAGTGAGTGAAATATCAACACATAGCGGTTACTTGAATGCCCATTGAGAATGATGACATGCCCCGTCAGGGCAAAAGAAAAGGAGAGAAGGCCATGATGAAGGCAATTCTTCATACAAACAAACGCAGGAAAAGATTTGCTTGGATGCATGTTGCGGTATTGTCATTGGTTGTGGTGTGTTTTCCCTTCACTTTGATCTATGCAGCCGATATCGCAAAAGAAAGCCCCTCTTCACAAAAGGGCATGCCCCTGCTTTCCACTTTTGAAGGTGGAAAACTATATTCTGCAGGAAAATTTCCTGTCCTGGAAATTTCGGGAACATACCGACAGATGGGTCGCCAATATGGACGACTCCTGTCGGGTCCAATGAAGGAAATGTACTCTGAGGTCGTCAGTCAGTACGCAAAGAACGGGATTGCTTGTTCCGATATCAGCCTGGACGATTTTTCACAGCAACTGTTCCGGCTTTATCCCAGGCGTTTTCAGGAATTGGCCGAAGGCATGTCGGAAACTTCCGGTCTGAATTTGAGTAAGATTGCCGTCTTGAATGAATTTTTTGATTATTACCTAAAGTGTTCTGCCCATCTTTCATCAGGTCATAGTGGAAACTGCTCCGCGATTTCGGTCTGGGACAAGTATTCCAAAGACGGAGCGCTGGTCATGGGCAGGAATTTTGATTTCCCCAACTTCTACCGAGCGTTTAATAAGTATATCACCATCGTTGCCTATAACCCCGCAGATGCCTCCAATTCAACGGCAGTAATAACATACCCGGGACAGATTGGCTCGATTCAGGCTTTTAACAGTCGCGGGTTGGTTATGGAAAATAATAACGGCATTGCCAGCGGCGATACCGAACACTATTTTGGCAAACGAATCCCTTTCATGGTAAAAGATTTAGGCGCAATGTTTGAGCATTCGACCTATGAAGCCTTGGATGCGGCGCTGGTAACTTCACGCATGCATTACCCGCTTATTTACAACGTTGGTTCCCCTGGCGGCGCTGCCAATTATGAAATGACGACATTTGATGTCAAAAGACGGCAGGGGCAAGATGGACTTCTCATCGGCACAAATCATTTTATCAGTCCCGGCTGGAAGCCACCGCCTTCAAAGTATCGGGACGGCATAAAGGATTCAAAAGAAAGGTATGATAATCTTCAAACCCTGGCGGAAAAATATAAGGGGAAAATTGATGCGTCAATTATGATGGCTATAATGGATGTTCCAATAGATAAAGGCGGCGCCACGCCGCAGGATAAAAACATTTATCAGTTTGTGGCGGCGCCGACGGATCTGAAAATCTGGATCAAGGCCATGACATACAGTGACTGGACGGAAGTGGATTTAAAAACTTTGCTTCATAAATAAGATGGTCGATAATAATTTGAGTGTGAGCAAGGCCGGTCAATCCAAGGCCATGGACATCGGCGTGGATCGCGAATGGAAGGCGTTTTGCGACCAGTCGTGGTGCCGGGTCGAGAGGGCCAACAAGCGGTTGAATATCACGGTGGACGAGAATACAACCAATGCCAGCCGCAACGCAATTATCACCTTCAGGACGCTGGATGGCATAGGCAAGGCCACGACACTATTGTTCCAGTCCCAGTATTGACAACTTTGGGAAGTATCTGACTTTGAAGGGCCCCCTGCTCCCCTGTGGTGTCCAGAGGGTTGTCAGTCTGGTACGGGACCGCATGCCCTGAGGCGCAAGCAGAAAAACAGAGGTATCAGATTCGAAAGAAATGGAGGTTCTAATGTTAAAGAGAAGTTTAGCAGTTGCGGCCATGCTCCTGGTGTCTGTTGTCCTGACAAGTGGGGGACCCGGTGTCTCCCATGCAGCGGAAAAGAAAAAAACAACGAAAGCACAACCGGCGCAAAGCACTGAAACAAAGAAAATCTTCGACGCCCACGATACCGGTGTTCGCTACCATTTTAACGATACCGATATGGATTTCAACTTCGGCACACTCGTTCTCGGTTCCACTGTTAACCATGGTGTCGAGATCGGCGAGGCCTTCTATGTCGCCTCTAAGATAAAAGACGGCGACGCCGCAAGCTGGCAGGAGGAGTGGTTCAAAATGGCGCGCCTTGCCGAGGCCCGTGGCGAGGAATCCCTTGCCGGCGGCCACAAAGTGAGCGCCCGCGATCAGTTGCAGCGCGCCTCTTACTACTATCGTATATCGCTCCTCTCAATAATGCCGGACGATCCGCGCATGAAGGAAAGGGCGCTCAAGAGCCGAAGCCTCTTGAAAAAGGCAGGAGAGCTCTTTGATCCACCGCTGGAATATTTTGAGATTCCCTTCGAAGGAACAGTGCTTCCGGGATATTTCCGTAAGGCAGCCGCAGGAACAAAACCTGCGAAGACCCTGATCATGATCGGCGGCGGTGAGACCTTTGCTGAGGATCTCTTCTTCTATATCGCTCCACAGACCTATGACCGCGGCTACAACTTCATGACCGTCGATCTACCGGGGCAGGGGCTCCTCCCCATGTATGGGAAACCCTTCCGGCCCGACATGCAAGTTCCCATGAAGGCTGCCGTTGACTATGCCCTCAGCCGCGCCGATGTAGATCCCAGGTACTTGGCCTCTTACGGATATAGCGGCGGCGGCGGTTTTGTGCCCCAGGCCGCCATGCACGACCCCGGATCAAGGCAATTGCCATGAATTCCGCCGTCGTTGATGCCTACCCCCTTTCTCCACAATGCCGGTGGTCCTGGCATCAAAAAAGGAAATCGCTTCCTGGACAGCCTTTCACGGCAACATCGTCAAGGCGATTTGCTGGCGCTGGGGCGTGCCGATGGACAAGCCTTCCGGGCTCGCAGAGGCCAATAAGGGGTTTACCTTTGACCCGGCCAAAGTTACCGTTCCGGCTCTGATCATCGTCGGCGAGGGTGAGTACAAGAGCGAGGAGGTTAAACGGCAACAGAAGGTCTGCATGGACAATTTCCCCAACCCCATGAAGAAAATGGTCATCACGCCGACTGTCGAAGGCGCGACAAATCACTGCGTCATGGAGAACCGCAGCTTGGTAAGCCAGGTTCTGTTCGACTGGTTGGACGAGGTTTTCAAATAGTCTTGTTTTGGAATTCACATTGATTGATCTCTTGTCCTCACCGGTTGATCCGGTGTGGGCATGAGTTTTTTTTGTCACGGTCGACTTTTGTATTCCGGAGATAACACAAAAGGATGGTGCATGAACAGTCAGGAGGAAGCATCATGAAAACACGCGGCGGCATTGTTTTTTTCGGGTTGATGATGATGGTTCTATCCGGCTGTGCATCGGTCGGCCCCGGCACGGTTACCCGCGATCGTTTTGACTACAACGCGACGCTCACCGAATCCTGGAAGCGCCAGATCCTCCTCAACATTGTTAAAATGCGTTACGTTGAACCTGTCTTCTTTGTGGATGTGGGACAGATCGTCGCCGGTTACAGTCTGGAAACGGGTATCAACGCGGGAGGCGCTGCCACCCTTTCCAGCTTTAATACCTCGGCATCGATTGAGACCGGCCTGTCAGGCAGATACACCGACCGGCCGACCATCACCTATGTACCGCTGACCGGCAACGCCTTCGTCAAAAGCCTGTTGACCCCCTTCTCTCCCGAGAACATGATGTTTGCCGTTCAGTCCGGCATACCGGCGGACATGCTCTTCAGGCTGGGGGTGGTGTCGATCAACGGCCTGCGAAACAGGTCCGCGCCCATTTCAGGATTCCGCCCGGCGGAACAGAAATTCATTCGTGTCGTTGACATCATCCGCAGCCTCCAGATATCCGGCGCTATCCATATAAAAACCATCAAGGGCAAAGATAACCAGGCGAGCAGCAACATCTCTTTCTGGTCAAAGGGCGCCACGGCGGAGATCGCCTCGCAGGTCAGTGAACTCTGCGACCTTTTGGGGCTGGACCCTGGGGCCGCAGAGTACAGGCTTGCGTACGGCATCGTACCTGAAGACAACCGGGAGATTGTGATACAGACATTCCCCATGATGCATCTTCTGTCCTTCCTGGCGGCACGCGTCGAAGTACCCGAGGAAGATATCAGGGAAGGACGGGCAAGCCCCGGCCTCCGGGAAGCAAAAGGGATTACAGATAACCATGTCAGGTTTGGCATTAAGTGTTCGGACAGCAAGCCGCAGGATGCATTCGTGTCCGTCGCATATCGCAATCGCTGGTTTTGGGTTGATGACCGGGATCTGGAATCCAAACGGGCTATATCCCTTATCATGATGATATTCACCCTTACCGATACCGGCAAGCAGGAGTCGTTACCCCAGATTACAATCCCGGCCCAGTAAAATATAAGGAGCATGGCCATGCAAAGAGTTGATTCTGTCGATGTCTTGAGAGCGTTGGCGCTTATCGGAATGGTCATCTGTCACTATCCTATTTTCCTTTCGAGCGGAGAAGGAAGAGATGCCATGCTCTACTTTTTTTCAAATCACCTGCTGGGCGGGGATTTTGGAGCATCATGGTTTGTCTTTCTGGTCGGACTGAGCCAGGTCATATCCGCAAAAAAACGGGACACTGAGCAGGACAAAAAAATACAAGCAGGGTTGTCATCCGCGGCCTGGCGATTTTCGTGATCGGGTTATTGTTTTGCTCATCATTCAAGGTTATGAAGAACTTTGGGACTGGGATATTCTGACTTTCATCGGCGCCATGACCATCATTTTGCTGCTTTGCCGTAAAGCCCCCTCGTGGGGCCTGCTTCTTGTTTGTTCGATAGTTCTTTTTATGACGCCCTGGCTTAGATCATTTATTGATCTCGCGCCTTACTATGGAGGAAAATTTGAAAGCGTAAGATGGATATCGGATATTATTCCAAATTTCATTTTTGATCCGGCGAAGGATTATCAAGGAGGAAAGACCGTCTTTGATAATGTCCTCGGCTTTTTTCTCATCGGACAATTTCCTCTTTTGCCCTGGATCATTTTTCCGCTGAGCGGATTTGTCGTCGGAAGAAGAATGACGCAGAACCTTTTGGCCGCCGATTCCCCCTTTATTTCCATTATCGGAATGATGTTCACTTTCATGGGACTCTTCACCGCCTATGCAGGTTCGCTAAAATCAGAATTCTCCACGGCGAATGACTATATAACGCCGCTGTCTTTTTATCCCAACTCTTTCAGTATGATTATGTTTCTGATTGGCGTTGTCCTGATCCTGTTTATCTCTCTGTGGCGCATTTACGATGCAAATCCGGATAGCACAAAAAAGCCGGGAATGTTTCTGATCTACTGCCGTCAGATAGCGAATACTCGCTTACCATTTATATCTCTCATTTTGTCCTGTTTTTTATCCCGCTGCGAATCGTGCATTCGGCAACGGGAACATATTATTTACAGGATTTTGTGAGTACTCCGACGGCTTTTGCGCTGGCGGTGTTTTTGCTGATTCTGTATTACCCCTTATTGAAACTCTGATACGCGGCGGCAAATACAGTTTTGAGTGGCTTCTCGCGAAGCTGTTGTCTACACATAGACAGGGAGCTGTTTCCTGAGCCCTGTAAAGACAGAAAAGAAAGGAATTTAGGATGCTAAAGAACGTCAGGGTATCACGAAAGGTATTTGCTTTGCTCGTCGGGCTGTGGGCGTGTGTGTTCCTGCTGATGCCGACGGGTAATTGCCGGACTGCCATCGCCTCTGATGAGCTGCCCTATGACATCCTGATCAAAGGCGGAACCGTATACGACGGCACATTGAGGCCGCCTCTTATCGCAGATATTGGGATTAAAGGCGACCAGATTACGGACATGGGGAATCTGGAAGG
>CAVPSX010000004.1:0-35376 GCA_963708515.1 uncultured delta proteobacterium
GCTTTCCCGGCATAAGCCGGCATGGCTGCCCAGATCTCTTCCGCGGTAAAGGTCAGCATCGGCGCCAGCAGCCGGGTCATGGCCTCCAGAATGAGGTACATGGCGGTCTGGCCGAACGCCGGCCTTTGAGGCTGCCTTGGCCGTATAGAGACGGTCCTTGAGCACATCTAGATAAAGGGCGCTCAGATCAACAGTACAGAAATTATAAAGGGTGTAGTAAACGACATGGAACTGATACCTGTCATAGGCGTCGCGGACACGCCTGATAATTTCCTGCAGCCGGTGCAGGGCCCAGCGGTCAATCTCTTCCATGTCTTCGGGCGCCACGGCATCCCTCTGGCAATCAAAATCATAGAGATTCCCCAGAATATAACGGCTCGTATTGCGGATGCGGCGATAGGCCTCCACGAGCCGTTTGAGGATCTCGTCGGAAATCCGGATATCCATGGTATAATCCTCGGCGGCCACCCAGAGCCGCAAGATCTCGGCCCCGTACTGATCGATAATCTCCTGTGAATCAATGACATTGCCCACCGATTTGGACATCTTCTTGCCTTCGCCGTCCACGACAAACCCGTGCGTGAGGACGCTCTTGTAAGGCGCCCGGTTGCGCGTGCCCACCGATTCCAGGAGCGAAGAGTGAAACCAGCCCCGGTGTTGATCGCTCCCCTCCAGATACATGTCCGACGGCGACCGGTGATCGGGCCAGGTTTCCAGGACGGCGGCATGGCTGACGCCCGAATCGAACCACACATCCAGGATATTGGTCTCCTTTTTGAACGCGTCGTTCTGACAATGGGGGCAATGCGTACCGGCCGGCATGAGGTCTTTGGCTTCCCGTTCAAACCATACGTCGGCGCCGTACTCGCGGACGAGCGCCACAATATGATCCAGCAGAGGCTGGGTCATCAATTCCCGGCCGCACTGGTCGCAATAAAAGACGGTAATCGGAACGCCCCATAGGCGCTGGCGCGAAATACACCAGTCCGGCCGGTTTTCCACCATCCCGTAGATCCGGTCTCTGCCCCAGGCGGGAATCCACTGGACCCCTTCGATCGCCCGCAAGGCGTTTTTCCGCAGATCGTTATTTTCCATGGAGATGAACCACTGCTCCGTGGAGCGGAAGATAATCGGCTGTTTGCAGCGCCAGCAGTGGGGATAGGAATGTTCCATGTCCATCAGACCCATCAATGCGCCGAGTTGCTTGAGTTTTTTGTTGATCCCGTCATTGGCATCAAAGACGAACTGTCCCGCAAACTCCTCAACATCGGGAGTGAACTTGCCGTCCTCGTCAACAGGGGCGTAATTGTCCAGGCCGTACTTCATGCCGATTTCATAGTCCTCCTGGCCATGCCCCGGAGCGATGTGGACGCAGCCGGTTCCGGCCTCCAGCGTGACAAAGGGCGCCAGAATCAGCACACTCTCGCGGTCGACCAACGGATGGCGGCATTTGAGCCCCTCCATGACTTCACCAGGAAATTCGTCCACGATTTCGTATGGTTTACCGCGATAGCCGAAGGCGTCGAGACAGTAATCGATCAGGTCTTTTGCGAGAATCAACACCTCCCCTTCCACTTCGACCGCCGCATAGATAAACTCCTCGTGGAAGGCGATGGCGAGGTTGGCCGGAATCGTCCAGGGCGTCGTCGTCCAGATCATGACGTTGACTTTTTTGCCTGCAAGCTTCGGACGGACGGCAGCAATGTCCGAAATAATCGGGAATTTTACATAAATTGACGGCGTATGGTGATTCGCATATTCCACTTCCGCCTCGGCCAGGGCCGTTTTACAGGTGGCGCACCAATAAACGGGCTTTTTCCCCTTATAGACGCTGCCGTTGACGAAGAGCTTTCCGAACTCGGCCACGGTAATGGCTTCATAATCATAGGTCATCGTCAGATAGGGATGCCCCCAGTCCCCGAAGACGCCGAGTCGCTTGAACTGCTCCCGCTGAATATCCACATATTTTTCCGCGTATTTGCGGCAGAAACGGCGCTTGTCCGCCTGCGACAGCTCATTTTTCTTCCCGCCCAGTTCCTTGTCAACCTGGTGTTCAATGGGCAGGCCGTGGCAGTCCCAGCCGGGCACATAAACGCTGTCAAAGCCCGTCATGCTTTTGGATTTGACCACCATGTCCTTGATAATCTTGTTGAGCGCCGTCCCCAGATGGATGTTGCCGTTGGCATAGGGGGGCCCATCGTGCAGAATGTAAACCTCGCGGCCCTTTGAAACCTCCCTGATTTTACGATAGATGTCGATTTCCTCCCACAGTTTGAGCATTTCAGGCTCTTTCCTTGCGAGATTGGCTTTCATGGGAAAATCGGTTTTCGGAAGATTCAGGCTGTCTTTATAATCCATAGGACGCTCCTTAAAGATTTGCTCACGAATTTGGGACGCTACCACAGAGAAGGTTCACTTTCAAATATAAAAAGCCCCTGAAGGGCCTGGCGAAAGGTTCAGAGAAAACAAGGCGGGGCAATGAGGAACAAGTGCTTGTTGCGATAGAAACAGCCGACCGTCACGAATGCCCGCATCTCATCTTCCGGTTCGTCAGGTAAAGGATAAGGCCGTCTCGAAGACATGTTCGCGCCGGCCGTCGACGAGATTGACGCCGTGCGCATAGACCCCCTTGATCGTCTGGAGCTTACAGCCATATTGTCTCAAGAGACCATCTCGTCAATGATGGCCTTGACGGGCTTGATCTCCCTGATGAGCGCGGCCACCTGGCCGGCGCCGGCCGGGAAGAGATCGAAATCGCCGCTCATCCAGCCCTTCGGGGCGTTCATCAGATTGTATTCCTGCGAAAGGTCAACAGACGGATCGACTGACAGATCGACGAGCTTCTTGTTGGGAATGACGCGCATTTTCATGTTTTTTAAGGGCACAAGCATTGTGCCGCCGTCTCCGCAGGCCAGAATCGCTTCTTTCCACACCTGCGGGGCGGGTGCTTCCTCCGAGGCGATGAAGCGCGTCCCGATCTGCACGCCCTGCGCCCCCAGGGCCAGCGCCGCCCGGTAACCGCGCCGGTCGGCGATACCGCCCGCCGCCACGATGGGAATCTTCACATGATCGGCTACTAAGGGCACAAGGACCATCGTGGAGGACTCGGAGCCCATGGAACGTAAGCCGCCCGACTCCGATCCGGAAACCACGAGTCCGTCAGCGCCTTCACCGGCCGCCCGGATTGCATGGGGAAGCGCCAGGAGAACATGTAACCCCTTCATGCCCAGATCGTGAATAAGAGGATAAATCTTTCCGGGAGAGCCGGCCGAAGTGGTAATGACTTTCACGCCCGCATCGGCCAGGATTTTCAGGATCTCTGGATTGGCGGGATTCATGATCATGATATTGGCTCCGAAGGGCTTGTCCGTAAGCTCCCGCACCCCGTCCACGAGCTTCCTCGTTTCCTCGGGGCTGCTGAACCCCAGTGCGATCATCCCGAAGGCACCCGCCTTACAGACGGCAGCGGTCAATCGGGGACTGTTCATGGCCGCAATGGGCCCCTGAATGATGGGATAACGGCATCCTAACATTTCCAGTAATGTTGACATGGTGTGACCTCCTGAGGTTATTGTTTCCAAGATTGCAGCCATTGAAATTCATCGCGGCCATTTACCATCGTTATGCCGGGGGACATATATGAAATAGAACTTGCCGCCCGATCACATTTTCGGTCTCCTGCCGCAGAGAATCTTCGTCGTGTAAACGACCAGATCCTCGCCCTTTTGATTCTTGATGGAGTTCTTGGCCGCGATAACGCCGCGCTCGTCGTCCTTGGCCTCCATGCTCTCGATTTCCACTTCGCAGCGGATCGTATCGCCGATTTTCGTGGCGCCTGTGAAGCGCACCGAATCCATGCCGTAGAAGGCGATAAACGATTTGGGCAGGGCCGCATACATGCCGAGCCGGAACATCAGGGCGCTGCCCACACAGAGCGTCAGCATGCCGTGAGCGATACGTTCGCCGAAGATGGTCTTCTTGGCAAATTCCACGTTCGAATGCAGCGGATGCCAGTCTCCTGTAAAGGCGGCAAACATCACGATGTCCGTTTCCGTAATGGTCCGCCCGGGGGATCTCAATTTCTCGCCCACCGCATAATCCTCATAAAACAGTTTTTCCATAACTTCCTCCCTTTCTCTATTTTGAATCATCCGCAAAAGCTAATTTTTAACGACACTCGTCGTTGTTATCACGCCATCTTTTGCATGGCCTCCACCAGTTCCCGGACGGCCGCCGCCGATTTCCCAAGCGCTGTCCGTTCTTCCGGCGTCAGTTTGATCTCGATGATCTGTTCGATGCCGCCTGCCCCTAACTTGACGGGAACACCGATAAACAAACCCTGAATCCCGTACTCTCCCTCGAGATAAGCGGCGCACGGAAGGATTTTTTTCCGGTCCTTCAGGATGGACTCAGCCATTTCCACGGCTGCCGAAGCCGGGGCATAATAGGCGCTGCCTGTCTTCAGCAAGCTGACGATTTCCGCCCCGCCGTCCCGGGTCCGCGCTACCAGTTCATCGATGAGCTCGGGCGGCAACAGCTCTGTGATCGGAATGCCGGCCACCGTGGTGTAGCGGGGCAGCGGGACCATCGCATCGCCGTGTCCGCCCAGGACGCAGGCATGGATATTCTCCACGGAAACTTTGAGCTCCATGGCAATGAAGGCCCCGAAACGGGCGGCATCGAGGACGCCCGCCATGCCGATGACGCGGTTTTTCGGAAAGCTGCTGGCCTCGAAAGCCACATGACACATAGCGTCCAGCGGATTGCTGACGATGATCAGAACGGCATCAGGGGAAAACCGGGCAACCTGCTCGGTGACGTCTTTGACGATCCTTTTATTGGTTGCCAGCAAGTCGTCCCGGCTCATGCCGGGCTTGCGTGGGATTCCGGCCGTAATGATGACGATGTCGGACCCCGCGGAAGGCTCGTAGCTGTTCGTCCCGATCAATTGCACATCGTGCTTTTCAATGGGCGCCGCCTGTGCCAGATCCAGGGCCTTACCCTGGGGCGTCCCTTCGACGATGTCGATCAATATCACGTCGGCCATGGCCTTTTCGGCGATCCGCTGCGCGGCTGTCGCTCCGACGTTGCCAGCGCCAACCACGGTAATTTTTTTATCCATAGCGTCCTTGGCGTCCTTCCTGTCGTTTAATAGCCAAAATCTATTACAAACTGATTTTCAAATCAACCGCCGAAACCGATGTTTATTCCTTTTATCAGGAGGTCTCGCACGGCCAGACGGTCCTTGATGTTCTCCTCCGTGTAGAGCTTGCCCCGGGGGTTACGGGCAAAGGCGTCCTTCAGGCGTCCAATATCTCTTTCACCCGGCCGACGATGCCGCCCTCCAGGCGCACCTTGATGCCGTGGGGGTGGCGGGACGATTTCGTGAGCAGATCCCGGACGACCCCTTCCGTAAGGGCGCCGCTTCGCTGATCCTCTTTCCGGACCACTCTCACCCGCATACCGGGTGCGATGTCGGATCGGTTGTTGATGATCATTCGCTGCGCATCAACCTCTCCAAAGAGGCAAGAACTGCACGCCCTTTTTCTGTAAGTCGGGACTGCTGGAGACGGCTATTGGGCTTGTCGGGAATGGTGTATTGGATCAGATCCTCCTCCAGCGCGGGTCGAAGGTAATCGTTCGCGAAATGCATCCGGTCTTTGAGTGCGAGCGCGCTCATGAGCTCGGCACGGGACATATCACCGATTTAAACCTCCAACAGCCGACTGACTTGCGGGATGACTTGCGGGGTAACAGCATCAGCCAATTCCCCCATCTCTGAATCGGTTATCCTTAATCCTCACCGAGTTGGTTATTCCTATCATGATTAACAAGGATTATCGAGGAAATAACATCAATGATTCCGGCTCGAAATCCAACATCATCTTTGAGGTTAACGATTTGTGGACTTCATGAAGACAATATGTTGTCGTGTACCCGCAGTTAACGCCGGGTTCCTTTACTTTTGGGTTTCTTCCGCTTCTTTGTCTTCAGCCATGCCTCATGCTCCGCGATCAGCGACGGGTTTGGCGAGGGTGCTTCCGCACGGAAAAGCCGAAATGGCCCAGGCGGCGGCCAAGTTCGAAATATTGACCGTGTGCAAACGCGAGCAAACCGCCTTTCTCCACACGGAGTCGCCCCTTCGTGTCAAGCAGTGTGGAGGAAACCTGCACGGCAACCACTTCCGCCACAAACATCGTGTGCGAACCCAGTTTCAGGAATGTCTGCACCCGGCATTCGATGTTGAGCAAACACTCCGTAATGATCGGACACCGCACTTTCAATGCCTTCGCCGGCGTCAACCCCGTTTCGGCGAACTTGTCCACATCACGGCCGGAAACCGTCCCGCACCAGTCCAACACTTTCACCTGCCGCGGGGAGGGGACATTCACCACAAACTCATGCGTGGCCTGGATAATTGCATGAGAATGCCGTTCGGGACGGACGGAGATCGACAGCATGGGCGGATCACTGCACACACTTCCCGCCCAGGCAATTGTGATCAGGTTCGGTTTCCAGTCCTGCATCCCGCCGCAACTTACCAAAACCACCGGAACGGGCCATAGCACGTTTCCGGGTTTCCAGGATTGCTTTTTGAAGCGCTCGCTCTTCACCATGTTATGATTTCCTCTCGTCTGCCTAAGGTCGAGTGTGCGCCATTATGGCCCATGATGTCGCAGTAGTCAATAGAGACGACATCGTAAATTTCCCCTCCCCTGGCGGGAGTTGCACAGGTGTAAGGGAATTCCTGACTTTTTACGAAGCAGTCAATGGAAGAGTGGGCAGCCCCCGGCGGCCTCCGGTATTTCCGTCAAGAAAAAGGTTGCTATGCCGGGATTTATAGTATAGAGACCCGCCACCTGAAACCACGGGACCCTTCCTGTGGTTTTTATTTTTTAAAAAAAGGAGCCGGATCAAAACATGATAAGTGCATCAAACATAACCCTCGCCTACGGCAAGAGGATTCTCTTTAAGGACGTCAACATCCAGTTTACCCCGGGAAACTGCTACGGTCTCATCGGCGCCAACGGCACGGGGAAATCAACCTTTCTCAAAATTCTCTCCGGTGATGTTGAGCCGGACACGGGTGAAATCGCCATCGGCCGCAGAGAGAGGCTGGCGGTCTTACGGCAGGACCAGTTCGCATTCGATGAGGAGACGGTTTTCAACACCGTCATCAGGGGGCACGCCGCGCTTTATAAAGTGATGGCCGCACGGGAGGCAATCTACGCCAAGGCGGATTTTTCGGAGGAAGACGGGATTCGCTCCGCAGAGCTGGAATCTGATTTTGCCGAAATGAATGGCTACGAAGCCGAAGCCGAGGCGGCCGTGCTTTTAAACGGCCTCGGGATACCGGAAGAGCTGCGCAGCAGAAAGATGAAGGAACTGGAGGGCGGTAACAAGGTGCGGGTGCTTCTGGCCCAGGCGCTTTTCGGTAATCCGGATGTACTGCTCCTCGATGAGCCCACCAACCATCTTGACCTGAAGTCCATCGCCTGGCTGGAAGAATTTCTGGGCCGCTTCCAGAACACGGTGATTGTTGTTTCTCATGACCGACACTTTCTGAATCAGGTTTGCACGCATATTGCGGATATCGACTTTGGCAAGATCAAGATCTATGTGGGAAACTACGACTTCTGGTATCATGCCAGCCGGCTCCACCTGAGGCAGAAGCAGGAGGAGAACCGGAAGGCAACCGACAAGGCCGATGAACTCAAGGAGTTCATCCGGCGCTTCAGTTCCAACGCCTCCAAGGCGAAGCAGGCCACCTCACGGAAAAAGCTCCTGGAGAAGCTTACCCTGGAAGACATACCCATATCTTCAAGGAAATACCCCTATGTCGTCTTCAAGCCCGAAAGACCCTGCGGCGATATCATCCTGGAGATAAAGGGGCTTTCCAAGTCTATCGACGGGCTACCCGTCTTGACCGACATCAATCTGAACGTCCGCAAGGGTGATAATATCGCCTTTGTCGGTGTCAACAGCCAGGCCAAGACGACGCTTTTCCAGATCCTGGCCGGAGAGCTTATGCCGGACAGCGGGAGCTTCCGCTGGGGTGTGACGATAACCCCCGCCTATTTTCCGAAAGACAGCAACGCCTACTTTGACAATGACTTGAATCTGGTCGAGTGGCTATGCCAGTATTCACCCCCTGCCGAGGGAGAGAACTTTGCCCGGGGATTTCTCGGCAGGATGCTTTTTTCCGGAGAAGAGGCGCTGAAAAAGACGCGTGTCCTTTCCGGGGGCGAGCGGGTCCGTTGCATGCTGTCCAAAATGATGCTTACCGGCGCCAACGCACTCATCATGGATGAACCCACCAATCATCTGGACCTCGAAGCGATTACCGCCCTTAACAACGGTCTCATCGCCTTCACGGAGGTGGTGCTCTTCAACTCCCACGATCGTCAATTTGTCTCCACTGTGGCAAACCGGATCGTGGAAATTACGCCGGGCGGGATTATCGACAGGATGATGGGATTTGAAGAATACCTGGAAGATGAAGAGATTGCAAGGGTACGGGAAGAACTTTTCCAGGGCCGCCAGGTCGCCGCTCTCTGATTTAACAAGCTGCGGCTGATAATTCTTTTCCATATTGCAAATTCACCGGAGCTAAGGTAGAAAAAAGCCGTCTTTTTCCAAACTGAATCAAGAAGGAAAGCGCATGGCCCATCGAATTGAAATCGGCTTTAAAAAAGGCATCCGGGACGCCCTCGGAGAAAAAATAAAAAGACGGATCGTCGAAAATCTGCATATCTCCGTGGACAAAGTCAGGACGATCGACATCTACACCATCGACGGCCTGCTTTCCACGAAGAACCTGAAAAAAGTCGCCACCGGTCCGCTGTCCGATCCCATTATCCAGCAGTTTGCCGTAGACAGCGGGCTGGCCGAGAGTTTCGACTGGATGATCGAGGTGGGGTTCCGGCCCGGCGTCACCGACAACGTGGGCAAGACGGCGTGCGAGGCCGTGGCCCTGCTGCTGGGACTATCGCCGGCCGATGCGCCGAGGGTTTATACATCGCGTCAATATTTGATCAGCGGCCCGCTCGGGGCGCAGGACGCGAAGCGAATCGCCTCCAGTCTGCTTGCCAACGATCTCATCGAACACTACGAGATTGCCAACGGCAAAACATGGGAACGTCAGGCGGGGATGCCTGCTTATGTCCCGCGTGTCGCCGGCATCGACGCTCCGGCCGTGAAGGAAATCGACCTCAACGTCAACGACCGGAAACTCCTGAAGATCAGCCGGGAGGGGGTGCTGGCGCTTAATCTCGACGAAATGAGGGTCCTTCGCGATTATCTCAGAGACGATGTCGTTGTCGAAGAAAGGAAAAAATTCGGCCTTGGCCGGAAAATGACGGACGTGGAGCTGGAATGCCTCGCCCAGACCTGGTCGGAACACTGCAAACACAAGATATTCAACAGTTTCATCACTTACCGGGATGAAGCGGGCCAAGTCCTTCAGATCGACTCGCTCTTCGACACCTATATCCGGGGGGCGACGAAAAAGGTCCGCGAACACCTGGGCAAGAACGACTGGTGCCTGTCCGTATTCGTCGACAACGCCGGGGTTATCAAATTCAATGACGACTATAACCTGGTCTTCAAGGTGGAAACGCACAATTCTCCCTCGGCGCTGGATCCTTACGGCGGAGCGCTCACGGGCATCGTCGGCGTCAATCGCGATCCCTTCGGCACCGGGAAGGGCGCCAAGCTGATCTTCAATACCGATGTCTTCTGTTTCGCGCCGCCGGATTACGACAAGCCGCTGCCCAAGCGCATCCTGCATCCGCGCCGCATCTACGAGGGCGTCCGCGAGGGGGTTGAGCACGGCGGCAACAAGAGCGGCATTCCCACGGTCAACGGCTGCATCGTCTTCGACGAGCGGTATCTCGGCAAGCCCCTCGTTTATTGCGGCACCGCCGGGATCATGCCGGCCCGTCTCCATGGCGAACCGACGCATACCAAGGAAATCGTTCCCGGCGACCTGATCGTCATGACGGGCGGCCGCATCGGCAAGGACGGGATTCACGGCGCCACGTTCTCTTCGGAAGAGCTCCATGAAGACTCTCCGGTCACGGCCGTGCAGATCGGTGATCCCATCACGCAGAAGAAGATGACCGATTTTCTGCTCATGGCGCGGGATCGGAACCTCTACCGGGCGATTACCGACAACGGCGCCGGCGGACTTTCGTCATCGGTGGGCGAAATGGCGCGACTCTCAGGCGGCTGCGAGATCGATCTCCAAAAAGCCCCCCTCAAATACGCGGGCCTGCAACCCTGGGAGATCCTGCTGTCGGAAGCGCAGGAGCGCATGACGCTGGCGGTCGCCCCGAAGCAAATCGACGCATTCCTGGCGCTTGCAGGAAAAATGGAAGTCGAGGCCACCGTTCTTGGACGTTTCACGGATTCCGGAAAATTCCATGTGCGCTATGGCGAGCAGACCGTCGCCTGTCTGGATATGGCCTTCCTGCACAACGGACTCCCCCATATGCGCCTGAATGCTCGCTGGCAGCCGCCCCGGCACGAAGAACCGGACTTTCCCGAACCAGTCGAACTGGGAAGCGCCATGAAGACCATGCTTTCACGACTGAACATCTGCAGCAAGGAATCCGTCGTCAGGCAATATGACCACGAGGTCCAGGGAGGCAGCGTCGTCAAGCCCCTCGTGGGCGCTGCCAATGACGGCCCGTCAGACGCCGCCGTCATCCGGCCGCTACTGGATTCCTTTGAGGGGGTCGTGACGGCAAACGGGATCTGTCCGCGTTACAGCGATATCGACGCCTACCACATGGCGGCCTGCGCCATCGACGAGGCGGTGCGCAACACCATCGCCGTGGGCGGTTCGCTGGAACGAATGGCCGGGCTGGATAATTTCTGCTGGTGCGATCCGGTCCAGTCGGAAAAGACGCCCGACGGCCAGTACAAGCTGGCCCAGCTCGTCCGCGCCAACATGGCGCTCTACGACTATACGACCGCCTATGGGGTCCCCTGCATCTCCGGCAAGGACAGCATGAAAAACGATTATCAGATCGGGGGCACGAAGATTTCCATTCCACCGACGCTGCTGTTCTCCACGATCGGATTCATCAAAGACGTCCGCAAGGCCGTCACAATGGACGTCAAACAACCCGGCGATCTGGTCTATGTACTGGGGACAACCTATCGGGAACTCGGCGGGTCCGAATGGTATGCCCTGCACGGCCATCTCGGCAACAGTGTCCCGAGGGTAAACGCAAACAAAGCAAAGAAACTCTACACGGCCCTGAGCCGGGCCATCGAGGCCGGGCTTGTCGCCTCCTGTCACGACTGCTCCGACGGAGGCCTGGGCGTTGCCCTGGCGGAAACGGCCTTTGCCGGTGGGCTCGGCCTGACGGTGGACCTCTCGAGAATTCCCTGTGAGGGATTGCAGCGCAATGACGAGTTGCTTTTTTCAGAATCCCAGAGCCGGTTTGTCGTGACCGTTTCCCCCTCGGCAAAGCCAGCCTTCCAGCGTGTGCTGAAGGGAAATGTCTGTGCCGAAGTGGGTCGCGTGAACGCGGAGGAGATGCTTGAAATCTCTGGACTCAAGGGGAACCGGATCGTTGCAGAGAACATTCATGAATTAAAGGCAGCCTGGCAAAAGCCGCTGAATTTTTAAGGAATACGAACATGCCGAGAAAAGTCAAAGCCATCGTGATCACGGGAAACGGCACGAACTGCGAAATGGAAATGGCCCATGCCTGCCGGCTGGCCGGCGCGGACCAGGTCGATATTGTCCACATCAGCCAATTGCTCTACCGGGAGAAGAAACTGGACGATTACCATTTTCTGAATCTGCCGGGCGGCTTTCTCGACGGGGACGACCTCGGATCGGCCAAGGCCGGGGCCAACCGGATCCTGCATGCCACGATCCGGACGGACCAAACGGCGGCACAGGAAACCCTGCACGACCAGTTCCGCCGCTTCATCGGGGCCGGAAAGCTCATTCTGGGCGTCTGCAACGGGTTCCAGCTTCTCGTCAAACTCGGAACGCTTCCGGGCTTCGACGGCGATTACTTCCGGCAGACCACTACGTTGACGTTCAACGATTCCGGGCGTTTTGAAGACCGTTGGGTGTATCTGAGGACCAACGCCGCCTCTCCGTGTGTTTTCACCCGGGGCGTCAAATCGTTTTATCTGCCGGTCCGTCACGGCGAAGGCAAGTTCATCGCCAAAGACCGGGGCACCCTGAAAAGACTCCACGAAGGCCGGCAGGTGGTCGTTCAATACAGTGATGAGCATTGCCGGACGGCGACGATGGATTACCCTTACAATCCAAACGGCGCCGTGGACGCCATCGCCGGGATCTGCGACGAAACGGGACGGATCTTCGGCCTGATGCCCCATCCCGAGGCCTACCTTCACTACACGAATCACCCACGCTGGACACGGGAAAAACTTCCGGAAGAGGGGATGGGGCTGGCCCTTTTCAAAAACGCCGTCAGATTCATCCGCAGCCGCGAGTTCTGATCGTTCGGCAAGGGCCTGACTGCTTCATCTTACTATTCAAGCGGGTTTGCTATAACTTTTATTTTAATGGTTATCGGCAGAATAATGTTAACGCCGGAACCGCTTCCGACTGCCCAGAGACTTAATTTCCCGCCATTCAAAAGACTTTCAAGAAACGCCTTGTTTATCCATTCTACATTTGTTTCTATGCGGGTCTCGAAAGCGGCAAAACTGATTGTCTGGGCTACTTTTGTTGCGGCGGGAAATGCGCTGCCGTAGCTGCCGGCGTAAAAATCAGCCGTTCCTCCACTGCCTGTATTTGAGGTTATAGCGTACCTGATAGAATCTATTTCCATGCTTCTTATTTTGCCCTTATACTTTTTGTAATTCTCATCATCTTCAAGATTCAGGTCATAAAAGAGTGTTGTCGCACTGCCTTGAACATAAAATGTGTGACTTTTAGTAATGTCAAACTTTATGTCTGCCGCGTCCTTGATCTCACCGCACCCGCTGATAGACCCGAACGATAAAATTACCGACAAAATCAAAAGAGTTCTTTTCATAAATTTTCTCCTTTTTCCATATTCACATTCTTTGATGATTTAAGAAAGATCCAGGAAACACTGAAGCCGCTCATGATGGAGGTATGGGTCTTCACAAGGGGGCTATCCGCAAACACTGCGCCCTGAAGAAAGTCGGCGCTGACAAAGGCACTAAAAATAAATGGGTCATATTCTTTGCTTAAACCGATTGTCAGTGTCGAACCGCTATAGCCGCCGCCTGCGGAATAGGCAGGACGACTTGCAGTCGCGTAAACCGGTTGGACCGTATAGAAATAAGCATGATAGCCGTTATCGGCAAACATCGGTCCTGCTGAGACGCCTAATTTCAAACCTGTTTGAGGGATTACATCTCTCTTTTCAAAATTGATCCGTGGCGTGAACACCCACCCTTCTGCACGGACAGAAGAAAAATTGGTAGAAAAAAAAGAACGCACAGGCAAAGCCATGCCTAATTTATAACCTTGTTCTTTGTTTTCCATAATCCTTATTCTCAGGGCCAGACCTAGTTCAAAGGTCGGATCCAAATCCGGCATGCCGTCGCGTGCCGCGTTATCGGAACTCTTTACCGGTACAGCCCCGAAGCCACTTAAATCCAATGTCACTCTATCCGTTTCAAAGATCTGCCCGGAAATACGCTTTTCTTCTACTTTCAAGATGCCGCCGCGATAAACAAGATAAGGATAAGGAAGAAAATAAGGCCGGATTTTATCAGAGCCTCGATAATCCGGCATCTGAAGAAAGCCGAGCCCCGCCCCTAATTCCCAGAGGGGCTTTTCCGCGCATATCGCAATTCCAGGAATTAGAAGACATCCTAACGACCATATCAGCAATAAACTGCGACGAATGCACATGTTGTCGTTACCCTTTTGAGAATTCCCGGGGCACTGTGACCCATTTTTCAGATACGTGCAACCTTTTTTCGTCTTACCTTTGTTCCGCACTCACAAACCCACTGCCCTCGTTCACTTTTGAAAATTACGACCTCGAGATACGATAGGATGATAAATATTTTATTCCTTTATCCTTGTTTATTTTTTCCCATGCTGGTATATAGCGCCCCTTTTGCCAGGGAGGTATTAAAAATGGAAATGGGAATTCTGGGGCTGCCCCAGAGCGGTAAAAGCACGCTTTTCGAAATCATGACCGGCCTCAGCGGACGGGACAGTCGCGGCGAGCCGCATCATCGCGGTCTGGCGACCGTGCCGGACAGCCGTTTTGATCATCTGGTCGAGGTCTTTGCGCCCCTGAAAATTTCGCCCGCCCGGGCGCCGTTTATCGATGCCGGCATTCGGGGTGAAAACGCCGGGGATTCGATCCGTCAGGCGCTTAACGGCGCCGACGGTCTGGTGCATGTGGTGGATGGCTTTTCGACGCAGAATATTCAGGAGATGATCAGCCGCTACCGCACCCTGGAGGATGACCTGATTCTGTCCGACCTGCTCATTGTTGAAAACCGCCTGGACCGGATGGCCAGAATTCCGAACAAAGCGTTGAAACCCCTGGATCAAACGCATCTGCAGCTCCTGTCGCAGGTAAAAGAAGGATTGGAACAGGGCATTCCTCTCAGGGCGCAAAGCCTCTCTCAGGAAGAGATATTTTCCCTTAAGAGCTTTTCTTTTTTGACCATTCGCCCCGAACTGGTGGTGATCAATCTTGGAGAAAACAGTCCGCCGGTCGCCGATGCTTTTGACGGGATGACCGATTATCCGCCGCCGGTGATCGGCATCAGTTGCCGGATCGAGGCGGAAATGACCCGGTTGACCCAGCCGGAACAGGAGGAGTTCCTGGCCTCCCTGGGCATTGACGAGCCGGCATTTGAACGAATCATCAGGACGGCTTTTTCGCTGCTCGGCCGCATCTCCTACTTTACCGTGGGCGAAGATGAAGTGAAGGCATGGGTCATTCCCTCAGGCTCACGCGCCCCTCAGGCCGCCGCCGCCATTCATGAGGATTTTGAACGGGGTTTCATCAAGGCGGAAGTGGTGAGTTATGAGGACTTCGTCGATTGCGGCAATACGCTCGCCGGGGCCAAGGCAGCAGGCAGGCTCCGTCTCGAAGGAAAGGATTATGTCGTCAAAGACGGGGACATTATCTCCTTTAGGTTCAATGTCTGACATGGAAAATGGACCTCGAGGATGTCCCGCAGGCCTGTCGATAACCTCTCCGTAAACAACCGTTATATCGGGTCACCGGATCAGCAGAAGATTCACGACGTAAACGAACAACCCCATGACAGCCGAATAGAACGCGCAGTACAGGAACGTCCTGCGAACGATCGCTCGCTCCTCCGATTGCAGGCCTACCGTGGCTGCTGCGACGGAGATGCTCTGCGGCGAGATCATCTTCCCCGCCGTCGCCCCCGAGGTGTTGGAGGCGACGATCCAGGAAACGTCGGCGCCGATTTTCTTTGCTGTTTCCCTCTGGAGTTCACCGAGAAGAATGTTTGAGGCGGTATCGCTTCCCGTCACGAAGGTGCCGATGGCCCCAAGGCCCGGGGCAAGCAGGGGATAGGCCTTCCCGGAGAACGCCGCAAGCAGGGTTGCCGTGGAGGCAACCATCCCCGAATAGCCCATGACCTTTGCCAGGGCCACGATATTCACGATGGTCCAGGCGCTCCACTTGATCCGGCCCAGCGACTGGAAAAAAACGCGAACGACCGTCTTGGGCGAAAGTCCCTGCAAGAGCGATCCGGCAATGGCCGAAACAAACAGCAGTGTGCCCGGCGTGGTGAGCCAGTCGATCTTCACGGCGCTTATACCCACAGGCAGGACAAGGACAAAAGGTGTGCGTTTTAAAAAATCGAGCGGTAACAGGCGCGTGATCACGACAAGGACCAGCAGGACAATATAGGACGCCAGCGCCAGGATGAGTTTTTTCTGATCGACATCCGCTTCCCATTTTCCAGTGAAGTATCTGTAGAGGATGTACAGCGCAAGCGACCCCAGGGAACCCATGACGGCCACGAGTTCGGGTCCGAGATAGAAGGCCGTGAGTGTCTGGATGCCGCCGAAGAGGATTCCGAGGACGAGAACCTCGGGGAGCGAGGCGCCGAGGCCTGTTGGCCCTCCGTTGCTGATCAGGGCAATCGCCACGGGAACCAGGATGCTGAAGGGCAAAAGCTGCAAGGCCACATAGTGCGTCAGTGTCACGAGGTCAAGCCCGGTGATCTGGGCAAGCACGATTACGGGAATACCCAGGGCACCGAAGGCCACCGGCACCGAGTTGGCCACCAGTGCAATCACTGCGGAGGTGATGGGTGCAAAACCCATCGTGATGAGGACCGCTGTGGGAATCGCTACAGCCGTCCCGAAGCCCGCCACGCCCTCCAGGAACCCCCCGAAGCAGTAGGCAATGATGACGGCCTGAACATTGCGATCCGGCGAGAGCGTCATCAGCGTGGCCCGGACCGTTTCCATGGCCCCCGATTCCACACCGGTAAAATAAGTGAAGACGGCGGCAAGAATGACCCAGATGATGGGGATCAGGGCGATGAGACCGCCCTCGATCACCGATGAGGCGAGCCGGGCGGAGGACATCTTCCAGAAGATACAGGCCAGGAGCGCTGTGACAATCAGACCCGCCAGCGTGACAAAGTGGGACTTGATGCTCGTGGCTGTGAGTCCGACAAAAAGGAGTATCAGGGGAATCGTGCTGATAAGACCGAATGTCAGGCTGTCCATCTCTGTCGCCACCCCGTTTGAATTGATAAGAGACTGTTTGTTCCGGGGGCACAAATATAAACAGAGCCGTCCGTAGAGTCAATGTAATAATGGCCAAAGGATGCAACAAGAAACCTTCGGGCGTTCACACGCATGCAATCAGGACGTTGCGGTTATGCAGCAGGCGTCCAACCGGTGTTTGAGCGACGCCTCGATGAAACGGCTGAACAGGGGATGGGGTTTCGTCGGCCGGGACTTGAATTCGGGATGAAACTGGCAGCCCAGAAACCAGGGATGATCCCCGAGTTCCACGATTTCCGCCAGGCGGCCGTCCGGTGAGGCGCCCGTGATCCGCAACCCCTTGCCGGTCAGCGATGCTTTGAAATCTGTGTTCAACTCGTAGCGGTGCCGGTGCCGTTCGCTGATCTCTTCCTGCCCGTAAGCCGTATAGGCATGGGAGTCCCTGTCCAGAACGCAGGCATAGGCCCCCAGCCGCATCGTCGCCCCTTTCTCCGTCAGATGCCGCTGTTCGGGCAGCAGGTCGATGACAGGATGGGGCGTATGCGGGTCGAACTCGGTGCTGTTGGCCTTGTCCATCCGGCAGACGTTACGGGCGTATTCCACCACGGCCATCTGCATCCCGAGGCAGATTCCGAAATAGGGAATGCCTTTTTCGCGGGCGTAGCGGATCGCGGTGATCATGCCCTCGCTCCCGCGGTCGCCGAACCCGCCGGGAACGAGAACCCCACCCACATCATCAAGCTGATGCTTGAGGCCTTCCTTCTCGATCTTCTCGGAATCGACGAATCGCAGGTTGACACGGCAGTTGTTGGCGATGCCGCCGTGCATGAGCGCCTCGTTGAGGCTTTTATAGGAATCCGTCAGATTGACATACTTGCCCACAATGGCGATGCATACCTCGTGGACGGGGTTCGTCATTTTTTCCACCACATCCTGCCAGGCTTCGAGGTGGGGTCGGCCCGTCCAGATATTCAGGAGATCCACGATTTTCTGATCGAGACCTTCCCGGTTGAAAACGAGCGGGACTTCATAGATGCATCCCACGTCCTTGGCAGTGAAGACGGCCGCGACCTCGACGTTGCAGAACAGTGAGATTTTGCCCTTGATGTCATCCGAGAGAAAATTCTCCGTCCGGCACAGCAGGATATCCGGCTGAATGCCGATCTCGCGCAACGCCTTGACGCTGTGCTGCGTCGGCTTGGTCTTCACTTCGCCGGCGGTCTTGATAAAGGGCACCCAGGTCAGGTGGATGAAGATCGCGTTTTCCCGGCCCACTTCGTTGCGGAATTGCCGGATGGCCTCCAGAAAGGGGAGGCTCTCGATATCGCCGACGGTGCCGCCGATCTCGACGATGGCCACATCATAGCCGGCGGCCGTTGATTTTATAAAGTCCTTGATTTCATTCGTAATATGTGGAATTACCTGCACGGTTTTGCCGAGATAATCGCCGCGTCGTTCTTTTGAGATGACAGAGAAATAGACCTGACCCGTTGTCAGGTTGTTGCCCTTACCCATGCAGGTGGAGCAAAAGCGCTCGTAATGACCCAGATCCAGATCGGTCTCCGCCCCGTCGTCGGTCACAAAAACCTCGCCGTGCTGAAAGGGGCTCATGGTACCGGGATCGACATTGATGTAGGGGTCCAGTTTCTGATTGGTCACCCGGAGCCCCCGGGATTCCATCAAGGCGGAGATGGACGCCGCCGCCAGCCCCTTGCCCAGCGACGATAGCACGCCGCCCGTGATGAAGATGAATTTGGTCTTTTTCATTTTAATACTCGGTCATGGCCTTCAGGGTTACGCCTTTTTTCTTAAGCTGCCCCTTGCTGGCCAGGAGTCCCCTCGCTGCGATGCGGTCGATCACATAGATCAGATTGCCGCCCTTGGCCGCGTATTGCTGACCGTAAGAGATGGGGATTTCCGGGGTCGCATCGTCCAGTAGCGAACGGGTCACGGACTCGACCTTTCGCTCGCCGTTTGCCAGCAGCAGAACCGTTTTGGCCTGATACACGAGCTCGGCCCCCATGGATACGGCATAGTTCGGGGAATCGCCGACGGTGGGGAAATGGCCGTCCTTGACCGCGTTGGCAATGGTGTCGTCGTCAAGCTTGACGAGCATGACCGAAGAGCCCTGGAAAGGAATGCCCGATTCATGGAAGGCCACATGGCCGCGTCCGCCCACGCCGATGATTTGAAGATCAATACCTCCCGCCGCCTTGATCTTACGGGCATATCCGTCCAGAATATCCCTTTTGATCCAGGCCAGATAGGCCGATGACGGTTTTGCCTTGATGGCAATGGCCTTGCCGGCATCCGTCCCCTTGAATGTCCAGTCCTGTCTGTTTTTTTTGAGTTCCCGGATCAATATTTTCTGGTCGATCAGGGCGCCGTAGGGCAGGCGCGATTCGGTGAACTTGCGCTTGAGCAGCCCGAAAAATTCCTGAATCATGAAATAGGCGTAGCTCTCCGGATGGATAACCCGCTGCTGCACATTGTCGCCGGGCAGACCCACATACTCATCGAGGTTGAAGCTGCAAATGCGGCCCGAATCAAACTGCCCCTTATTGGCTGCCTGTGCAAGGTGCTTGTAGACGCCCGTGGGCGAGTTTCCCGTGGCCAGCCCAAGAACGGCCTTGTTCTTCCCTTTGTGCGTCTCATTGATTTTTTTAATGATAATGCCTGCGGCGACTTCACTCATGTGCTCAAAATCCCGCGTCACATAAACTGTAATCCCCATAGTCGACTCTCCTGTCAGATTATTACTCAGGCGATTAAACATATAAAATGTCATGCCGGGCTTGATCCGGCATCCAGTCCAGTTCTGGATTCCCGCTTCCGCGGGAATGACGACTTTGATATAAATTGTTGCCGATGTAATAACTATTTTGCAGCACACGCCGCTATCGGCAGCAGCCGTCCCCTGTATCCGTTCCCGTTCCCGTCTCCGTCGTCAGGCGAGTTCGCCGATCACAACATCGGCGATCTGCCGGCAATACTTTTCCGTCGCCGCTGCGGTCGGCCCTTCCACCATCACGCGGCACATGTTCTGGGTGCCGGAATAACGAACCAGCACGCGTCCCTCTTCACCAAGTTCTCTCTCCGCCTGCCCGATCGCCTCCATCAGCCTCGGGATCGTGGTGATATCCGGTTTGCGCTTGACATCCACATTGATGAGTTTCTGCGGAAAAATGTCCATCATGGCCGCCATCTCGGATAGAGGTTTGCCTTCCCGCGCCATCGCAGCGATAAGCTGCATGGCGGCAATGATGCCGTCGCCGGTGGTGTGGTGGTCGAGGAAGATCATATGGCCCGCTTCCTCGCCGCCGATGACGGCGCCCATGCTCAGCATGTCTTCGAGGACATAGCGATCGCCCACCTTGGAGGCGTGGTGCCTGAACCCGTATTTCCTGCAGGCCATCCGCAGGCCCAGGTTGCTCATCACGGTGGTGACGAGCAGGTCGTTCTTCAATTTACCGTCTTTTTTCAGCATGTTCGCGCAAATGATGAGAACCTGATCGCCCGTGATCTCATTGCCCTTTTCATCTACGGCGATGAGACGGTCGCCGTCCCCGTCAAAGGCCAGCCCGACGGCCGCTCCGCTGTCCACCACTCTTTTCTTCAGGTCGGCGGTGTGCTGTGAACCGCACTTGTCGTTGATGTTGAGACCGTTCGGGGTATTGTGGATGACTTCCACCTCGGCGCCCAGTTCCGCGAAGGCTTCGGGCGCGACCCTGTAGGTGGCGCCGTTGGCGGTGTCCAGCACGATTTTCATCCCTTCCATGGAGAGATTGCGGGGGAACGTGTTTTTCAGAAAGACGATATATCTCCCCTGAACGTCTTCCATGCGGAAGGCCTTTCCCATGCCTTTTGCCGTCGGCAGGAAGTCGATGAGCCGGTTATTAAGGATCAGGTCTTCGATGGCCTCTTCCTCTTCATCGGTCAGCTTGAAGCCGTTGCCGCTGAAGATCTTGAGCCCGTTGTCCTGATAGGGGTTGTGGGAGGCGGATATCACGATGCCGGCATCGGCGCGCATGCTCTGGGCGATAAAGGCGATGCCGGGGGTTGGCAGCACGCCGACCAGGTAGGGGTGTCCACCCATGGAGGTGATCCCGGCTTCGAGCGAGCTTTCCAGCATGTATCCGGAAATCCGGGTGTCCTTTCCGATAATGACACGGGCGCGGTGGCCGTTCTTTTTAAACACATGCGCCACGGCCTGCCCGACGCCGAAGGCGATCTCCGCATTCATGGGATAGCGGTTCGCTTCCCCTCTTATCCCGTCGGTTCCAAATAGCTTGCCCATCCATTGCCTCCTTTAGACGGGGACAGATTTGAAATCTGTCCCCGCTCAGATTGATTTCTTGAATAAATTCAGTGACGGCGCGGCTGTTGCGACCCTTTCACAGCAATCATCCACCAGGCTTTTGAGCCATACAACACCCTTTGCGGCGACCTCCGGCGGGAGATGTCTAATCGTCTCGATGTAATGGGTCCTGCCGCTTCCGGCGGCCCCCTGAAAATCTTCCAGGAACGCGTCGCGGGACCGCTCAGTTTCATCGTTGAGATCGTTTCCGCTGAACACGCCTTCCATAGACGTCAGATGTTCATAAAACGCTGTCCTGGTCGATGCCGGTTTCCGGTCAGTTGAGACCGGGACAACGGCCTTCTGCGCCATGGCTCCGAGCCTTTTGAGGCGTTCCTTCCTGGCCAGTACGAGCTGGTCCATGACGCCGGCATACAGGAGCGGGCCGAATTCGGTGGCCTCGAAAAAGGCTTTTCTCACCTGCCTGTACCAGGCTTCGAGGGCTTTGATGTTTGCCAGGTAAAGAATGTTGTTCTCGAGGACGCGCCTGATGTTGGGGTATGCCGCCGGCACAAAGTCCCTCACGCTTCCGGCCGGCGCCGGTGCGAAGATCAGCTGGTTGTCCTGGGGATAATCCCTTCTCAGAATCGAGCCCGCCGCCACGACATTACCATATCCCAGTCGCACCGGACCAACGATGCCGCCCTGGCCGCCCAGAAAGATCGGGGGCTGGTTCAGCATGACGCCCCTCGGCACATCGCCGATCAGCGAGGGCGTCGTTTTGTCGGCATCGGGTGTGAAATTGAAGTGAATGTAGGAGCTTCCGACTTCGCTGTGATTCTGGCGGCTGGTCCCACCGGCTATGAGGCCGTCGCAGAAGTTGATCAAACTTCCGAGCGTCACGAAGGGGAAAAGGATGGTTTGCTTCAATCCGACGCAGTGGGCGCCGTTGGCCTCTTCTTCGACAATGCAGCCTTCACGCACGTGAGCGCCCAGGCCCATGCTTGCATTCTCCAGAAAGATGGATTGACTGAAGAAGCCTCCCTTGAGTTCAACTTTGGCCCCGATTCGGCAGTTTTCGATCGTCACGGGCGCCTCGTATCCGAGCCGGCAGCCGGCAGAGATCACCGTTTTCTCGCCATAGATTCTGCACCCCGGATAGATCCTGACGCCCTCTGCCGAGATCTGGTCGATTTTGACTTCATCGCCGACATCAAGGCTCAAAGGGTTGGGAATATCCACGCCTTTTTGCAGCATTTGGCGTATCTTTTCATCGGATCGCGGCTTCAGCTCCATTTTATGCTCCTGAGCGGAAATCGTTCGGGAATGCATGAAAAAAACTGATAGCATCTAGCAGCTATCCGCATATCGGTCAATAAGATTTTCCGGAATGCCGCGCTATTGTACAACGGATTAATATCATTATGATTCATATTTCCCGAAATGCTCTCGTAAAAAATAGAGAGCAGGGTTGTTTACGCACTGCCGGGGACGCCTCATTTATTTCAAGTTTTGATTTGATCTGACCGGCAATGAAATCGACAGGTTCGCTGAAGAGCGTCTCCAGCGAAATGGACTCCAGGTAGCGGTCGTTCCAGGGAAGGTTGTATTCATTGATGAGATTGCGGAGGTCATTGAACCGGTATCCCAGCGCGTCAATTTTCCCCGGCGGGTTCAGGGATTCATTGTAGCGGATATGAATCAACAGCAGGTTTCTGACCCCCATGCCTTCTCCAAGCAGCGGAACGATCATAATCGGCGCCCCGTCCGTTTTGCCGCGGCCCAGATAAACATGCCCTATGCTGACAATGGTTTTCTTCGCCCCCATGAGCAGGTTGGACTGTTCCACGCGCGATCTCATCTGCAGTGCAATTCCTCCACGTTGCCTGATGGTGATGGTGGAAGCATCCTGGGGATTCCCCTCCTGGTCGAGGTTATTGATAGCATACAGCGTATAGCCCACCATTGACAAGATGGCCGGCTGGACACTTCTGATGGCCAGGATATTCTTCCCGGTCAGCTGCCTGAGGGAGACGCCTAATTCTTTCATGAGTTCAAAAACAATGCCCTCCAGAGGTTGTTCCTTGCGGCTTGTTCCGACCGTCACCGTCTTGGCCTGGTGACGGATGGTGTCGATCGGTCTCGACAGCTCATCGATGGCGTGACCGAGGCAGGTATCCAGACGGTCAATGGGAGAGAGGGTTTCGTCCCGGAAATCCTGCCAGAAGTCTTCCATGGGGATCTTTCCGACGGCATATTTCAACAGCAGCACGAGCTCGGAGATTGTGCCGACGCAGGACAATGAAAAACTGCCGCCGGCCAGCCGCTCGTGCAGGGCAGTTGAAAAATCTCTGATCATCTGGCGGAATTGCCTGTCCGAGATCTTTTCGTAAAATAGAGCCTGATGCCTTCCTGCATCGGTGACGGTCCGGTTCAGGCGGCCCCGGAACTCCCGGAAGAAAAGGGCTTCCTCATCTATGCTGCAGGCCGCATAATAGCCCCAGAGGTGGCCGGCCACGGTATTGAGAATGACCGGCAGGGGCTGCTGCGCCCGCGGCACGGTGATCACGGCATCGGCAGTGGCGTCGAAACGCGCCTCGCCTTCATCGGCAAAGACGATGACGCCTGCTTTATGCGCCTTGAAGATGGCCACATCCTTGACGATGTCGCCCGTGACCGTTTCCGGGGCGCCGGCGGCGCAGACAATGATCAGGGGTTCCGCCGACAGGTCAATGTGCTTTTTATTCTCCACCACGTCGGAGGAAATGGTCTTGTAACAGAGTTCACTGAGCTTGATCCGGACTTCATCCGCGGCTACCTTGTTTGGCCCGCTGCCGACGACAGCCCAATCTTTTTTTTGTCCGGCGCAATCCCGGACGGACCGGCGGATCTTTTCCTTCTGCTCCAGGACCCGTTGCATCAACGCCGGCGCCTGCTCCAGGTTCTCGAGTTCCGCAGCGATCGCTTCATCAGGAAGCGTTTTCAGCATCTGGGCAAGATACAGGGACAGAATATGCCCGGCAATGATCTGGGAATAGAAGGCCTTCGTGGAGGCCACGGACATTTCGATATCCCGGCCGTCGCTCGTGTAGAAAACGCCGTCTGACTTGCCGGTGATATCGGACTGACGCCGGTTCACAATGGCGATGATCGCTGCACCGCGTTCCGCAGCCATCGCCACGGCGCGGTTAGTATCCGTGGTGGTGCCGGATTGCGTGATCGGAATGATCAGCGTATCCTGCAGGCTCTCCTGCAGATGAAAACCGCTCAGTTCCGAGGCAATTTTCGCTTCGATTGTGGGGACAGATTTCAAATCTGTCCCCCTCCGGAGATAGCGCTCCAGGGCGTCCGCGACGGCGGCGCCTGCCACTGCCGCCGTGCCGTGGCCGATGACCACGACGCGGCGAATCTCATCGCGCACCAGGGCCAGACGGACTTTTTCCGGAACGATATCCGGGCCAAGATTGAAACGAACCTGTTTTGTTCCGTTTTTTCCATTTGTAATCTGGTATTTACCAAGGATGGTCTTGTGCACGGAAAGAGCGGATTCGCTGATTTCCTTGAGAAAGAAATGGGGGTAGGCGCCGCGGTCAATATCCCGCGTCGTCATCTCGGCCTGCTGGATATCCGCCGTCCGCCACGCCAGCGGCAATCCATTGTAGTAAAATGATTTGATGCCGGGAAGGCCCCCCCCGGAATTTTGATCCAGAATCACGATCTGACCGGCGGACTCGGAATCGCCCGGAATAGATGGCTTTTCGCCGTCCATCTTTACGAAAGCGGACGTTTCTTCCACGAGGCCGTAGAGCTCCGAGGAGAAGACATACCGGTCGGGCGTCAGACCCACATAGATCGTCTGGCCGCTGCCTTTCAGGGCGAGGAAGGTCCGGGACGGCTCCAGAGAGCTCGTCATGGCGATGGCGTGCGATCCTTCAAAGTCGCCGACGGCGCGCCGGAAGGACTCCGTCAGATCGTTTCCCTCCCGAAGATATTTTTCGATCTGCAGGGGGATGATCTTCGTGTCCGTGGTTACTTCCGGGACGAACAACTCACGTCCGGCTTCGAACTGCCGGCGCAGAACCTGGTAATTGTCGATATCGCCGTTGAGGACCACGCTGATCGTCCCGTTCCCTTCGCCGTAGGCCGGATAGCGCCGGATGCCTTCATTGAGCGTGTGATTATTGATAGGATGGCAGTTGTCCTCGGTGATGGAACCGACCGACGCCCAGCGCGTGTGGGCCAGCGTCGTCTCGAAGGCGGCCCCTTTGATGGCAAATTCGCGAAAGACGGCATCCTGCGCAATAGCCTTTCGCAATTCCCGGATATTCCGGCCCAGCTCGCCGATGATCGAGGCGGTTTTATAGGTGAAGGACAAAAAGGGCGGAGCCTCTGAGCATTCAATGGAACCGTTGACCAGGTCGCCGGCGGTCGCTCTTCGCTTGAAATCATCGTAAAGTCCCCTCTCCCTGAGCCGTCCCAGAACATCCGCAAAATCCCGAGAGGTGAGCAGGGTGAAGGAAATCTGGATTCCGGCCGAATCCCGTCCCCGGACTTCGAGGCGATCGAGACTGTTCAGCAGAAAGTTTATTTTTCTGTATTTTCTGAAGGCTTCCGGCGCCAGCTCTTCCGGCCTTTCGGAACCGGCGAGCCTGAGAATCCCGCTGATATTATCCAGAATGTCCCTCTCCAGGGCCCAGCAGACATCCTTCATGCGGGTCAGACGGCTGTTGATGATTTCCAGATCGCCTGTTGAAAAATGAGCGGCCCGGCTTTCCAGGGAAAATTGTTCTTCCGCAAGGAAAGCGTTCATCTTTATTGCGAGAGCCTTCAAATGTGAGGCTTCCAGGGGATCATAAAAAAGACGTTCGAAAGGTTCATTCCACTTTAAGACCGAAATCCACTGTTCCAGGACGGCAAGCGTGTCCGGTCCATCCAGATACCGCCCCGATGAAATGGCGCCGTCGAGGATTTTGCTTATATCCGCGCGACAGATGATTCCGAACAGTGCGTCCATATGCTCGCCCGGATCGTCGCACTCCGGCCGTTCAACCTGCTTGACGGTCAGGATGCCTGCCAGTCCGCAACACAGGGTGTTGCTCCGGCAGGGGAACAGGATCAAGGCTGGGGCGGTGACCCTTTCAGGATCGACGCCCGCATAAATATTCCAACGTCTTGAAATCTTCAACAGCCGGATGCCGTATTTTTTGACCATTTCGATGGGATTCATTTTTGAAAACTTTTTGTCTCTTTTATGGTCTGTCGAAAGGATTTGCCATGGCGATGTCGATCAGGACCTCAGGCGCGGATCGATGACGCTGGCGCTTTCGAATAGAAGGCGTCAGCGGTTATTTTCTTCATCCAGGCACAGTTTAGCCATCTTTTTCTGAAAGGTATTCCGGTTGATTCCCAGATAGGCGGCTGATGCGGATTTCACATGATTGCAGCGTTTCAAGGCGATTTTAAACAGGATTCTTTCCACCATATAAATCACATCTTCATAGATCCTGCTTTTTTCCCCACCGGCGGAACACTGCAGTGTGCAGATATCTTCGAGTTTTTTTTCAAGGACATCTTCTACAACAGAAGAGACGGTTTTGCTTTTGGCCTTTTCTTTTAAAGGCAGTTTTAAAGGCTTTTTAGTCACGGATAATTGTTTTTCCTCCTCCCGCTTCCTTTTGATGTGACATGGTCAGATAGATGACAATTTCAAAATGATCAGGCCGGAAATGACCACAACAGCGAACCACAGGGATATCACGTCCGCCCGGTTTCTAACGGATTTATCTGACAGGGCGCGGACTTCCTCCTCCACTTTCTCCGGGCCGACCTGAGCGACAATATCGCGGATGAGGGCGGCAAAATCCTCATAGGCGTTCGACAGAATCATAAATCCCCTGGTCGTGGTCAGGAGCAGATAGATTCTTTTACGCAGAATCACACAACCCACATGATTGATCTCGTCCCGACGGATCTCTTTGGTCCTGAAAAACTTTCGGATGACGATTCCCTCATCTGTTAGCGTGATCCTGCGGTCCCGGGCAATGAGGAAGAAAGCCATCGCGATCAAGGTGATCACGGCAAGAACAATCCGTTCCAGCGCAGAACCCTTGCCCAGCAGGGCCAGGACCAGCAGGCACAACAGCAGCCCGGCGCTGATCCCGAAGGGAATCAGGATATCCCGCCGGATTTTAAATATTTGTGCAGTCATGGTTTACACGCTGATCCATGAGAGGACTGAGACCTTTGAAAAATGGCTTCGCTGCTGCTCAAAATCTTTTATTCGCCGCTTGCAAACCTTTTTTCACCAGTCATGCAAGCTCTCTGACTGTCATTCTTCCCGTTTAAAGACGCCGCTCTTGCCGCCCCGTTTGCTCAACAGTTTGATATCCGACAAGACCATCTTCCGGTCCACCGCTTTGCACATGTCATAGATGGTCAGGGCCGCGACGCCGACGGCCGTCATGGCCTCCATCTCCACACCGGTTTTTCCCACCGTGCGGACGGTCGCCTCGATGGTCAGTTCACCCTGCGAACGGCTGGGAAAGAACTGGACGTCAATGTCTGTCAACATCAGGGGATGACACAGCGGAATCAGGTCGCTGGCCCGTTTGGCCGCCATGATGCCGGCAGTCCTGGCCACCCCCAGGACGTCGCCCTTCTGCATGGCGCCGGCCTCGATTAATGTCAGCGTACCGGGCTGCATCAGCACCTTTCCCCGGGCGACAGCCGTGCGCGTCGTCGCCGCTTTGCGCGTCACATCTACCATGCGCGCATGGCCTTTTTCGTCGAGGTGGGACAGCTTGTTTGCCATAAGGGTGTGCGATCGGCTGTTTCGTGAATGAAAAAAAGAACCAGGAAAATTCTGCATAGCCCTTAACATATGGAATGCCCTCCGTCAAGGCGGTAAAAAATATTTACACGGGTTTTTCAAAATTTATCTTGCGATCCAAAGACTTCTTTTATAATAGACTAAAAAAACTGAGGATTTTCGAGACATGATTGTAAAAGTGGCGAGCAGCACGATCATCGGCATCGATTCCTATCCGGTAGAGGTCGAAATCGATATCTCTCCGGGACTACCCCAGTTTTCAACGGTGGGACTGCCGGACGTCGTCGTGCGCGAAAGCAAGGATCGGATCAAGGCGGCCATCAAGAATTCCGGTTACCGGTTCCCCCCCACCCATGTGACGGTTAATCTGGCGCCGGCGGATATCAAAAAGGAGGGCACCGGCTTCGACCTTCCCATCGCCGTCGGGATTCTGGCGGCGGAGGGGATGATCGAGCCGGACCTGTGCCGAGACTATCTTCTGATCGGCGAGCTGTCCCTGGACGGCGCCGTCAAGGGGATTTGCGGCGCCCTTTCCGCGGCCTTTCAGGCCCGCGAAATGGGCATGCGGGGCATTCTGGTGCCGAGCGACAATGCCATGGAAGCCGGAATGGTCAAGACACTCAATGTGATCCCTGTGGACAACCTGTCCGATGTCGTCGAATTTCTCAGCGGCCGGAGGACGATCGAGCCGGTGCGGGTCGACGCGGAGGACCTCTTCCGCAGCAGCCTGCAGTATCCCTTTGATTTCAGCGAAATCCATGGGCAGGAACAAGCGAAAAGGGCTCTTGAAGTCGCCGCCGGAGGCGGTCATAATGTGATCATGATCGGACCGCCCGGCAGTGGCAAAACCATGCTGGCCCAGCGCCTGTCCTCGATCCTGCCCGACCTCTCTTTTGAGGAAGCAATTGAAACAACAAAAGTATTTTCTGTTGCCGGCATGTTGAACAGGAAGGGTGGCCTGATTGCCTCGCGGCCCTTTCGTTCGCCTCACCATACGGTTTCGGACGCCGGGCTGATCGGCGGCGGCCATATCCCGCGACCCGGGGAGATCAGCCTCGCGCATCACGGCGTGCTTTTTCTCGATGAACTACCGGAGTTTCGGAAAAACGTCCTCGAAGCGCTCCGGCAGCCCCTCGAGGACGGAAGGGTCACGATCACACGCGCGGCCATGACAGCGACTTATCCATCCCGGTTCATGCTCGTGGCGGCCATGAATCCCTGTCCTTGCGGTCATTTTGGCGATTCGCATAAAGCCTGCCGGTGCACGCCCCAGCAGATCCGCCAGTATCAGGCGAAGATTTCCGGGCCCCTGCTGGACCGGATCGATATTCACATTGAGGTGCCGTCCGTCAGATATCGGGATCTCAAAGGAAAACACAGCGGCGAATCATCCGCTGCCATCAAGGGCCGGATCGAAGCCGCCCGGCACCGGCAGAAGGATCGTTTCCAAACCCAGGAGACGTTCTGCAATGCGCGCATGTCCGACAAGCAGATCAGGCAGCATTGCATCATCGACGAGGACTCCCAGCGGCTTCTGGAAATGGCCATCGACAAACTGGGCATGAGCGCCCGGGCCTATTCGAGAATCCTGAAGGTGTCCCGGACCATCGCCGATCTCGAAGAAGAGGAGCAGATCCGGCCTTCTCACGTGGCCGAGGCGATTCAATACAGAAACCTTGATCGCAGAATGATTTGATGTTGAGGAGACGCGTTATATCATGATTGCAAATTCGATCATCTCCTTATTTCTGGCATAGCTTTGGCGACTATACCTAAAATAATGGTCTGCTGTAATTTAAGAGATTTTTCAATCTTTTCGAGACGGTTATATAACGTATTTACGAATGATCTTGCTCTATGTCGTTTTTCCCTTGATTTATTCATTTCTAAATCTAAACTTCTTTGGCGCAGTTCATATTTCTTCTGAAACATCTCATATTTCCTATTCGACTGCTTCTTGCGTAGCTCCTGCCATTTGCGGGAAATTTCCAACTTTTTATCAATCACCTCTTTACGAAACTCCCACCTCTTTTTTTTCTCCACAAACATCTCATATTTTTTATTTAGCTGATCTTGGCGTAGCTCTCGCCATTTATGAGAATTCTCAAGTTTTTTGTCACCTAATTCCTTGCGAAGTTCCCCATTCTTTTGCTTTTCCAGGAGAAATTCTTTTAAAAAATAAATCGCAATTTGTTTATAAAAATCCCTCGCCACAGTTGTGTCTGATTCATTGTTATGCTCGAATTCTATCGGCACTTTATACCTGTCTAATATATTTTCACCATGTTCGTCGAATTGGCTGATTTCCTTCTTCCTATGGAAGTATTCTGTTATTTTTTTATTCTTGGCCTTTCTTATAGATTGATGTAACTGATGCATGTCGTCCGGATCGGTTTCAAGGAGATGAAGCCATACATCTTGGAAAGCATCACTATTTACAGGACAATGCTCACTTATTATTTTTGATATCTCTTCTACCTTCATATTTTCTCCATCATCAGCCATATGATCCGGATAGGCAGATTTTGTTTTGATCACATAGATTGAACTATAAGATGGTATCTCGAAAAAGATAAATCAACTGTCCCAACGTTAGTCGAATAGATTCAACTGGTTGTCGAGGACAGGGGTTAAGTTTGTGCAATGGTTCTTTGAAAGTACTTGTAATATGGGCATTTTCTCGAAAAGGGTCACGCTCAAAATCTGTAGAATTGTGTAGAGGCTTACCTCCAGTTTCAGTTTCTTTTTGACAATTGCAACCAGCACGTATACAGATATAGCAATCCATATTTGGGTTTTTACGGCATTCTCCGAGGTGCCGTAAAAGGTCTTGATTCGCAGATTTTGCTTGATCCATTTGAAGAACAATTCCATCTGCCAGCGCCATTTGTAAAGATCGGCAATGATCTTTGCCGGGAGGGTGAAATTGTTGGTCAAAAACACCAGCCGTGCATTGGTTCCCGAATCGAAGTAACGGATTCTTCTGAGCTTCGATGGGTAGTCCTTCCTGGCGTAGAAGTTTGTGGGGATGACAGTCTGATCGCATTGCACCCCGCTTGGTTTGTCGACGCAGTGGGAATAAAGCCTGGTAAACTGGAAGTTGTTTTTGGCTCTGATGATAAAGAATCCTGCCGCATGGTGGATTGTGTGCAGGCGGGCAAAGTCGAGATAGCCGCGATCGAAAATATAGATGGCGCCGGGTTCTATTACAATCTGGTCGAGGATGTTGACCTCGTGGATCTTTCCGTGGGTTACGATAACCACGGTGGGGATACTGCCTTTCAGATCCAGAAGGGTGTGAAGCTTGATTGCGCCCTTGTTCTTTCGAAAGATGGCCCAGGGGAAAAGAGACAAACACAGATCGATGATCGTGGCATCCAGGGCATATACGGTATGATCCAGTTCTATCCCGAAGGTCTCTCCGACATAAAGTTTTCTTGCCTTGTTGATCAGGACCTGAGCGAAATCGGCGTAGATTCGCCAGTCCCGCACTTGGTTGGCATTGGCCAGGGTATTTCGGGAGACTTTCCCCCGTATGCCCATGTGATAGAGTTTGTGTTGGGTCCCCCGGAGGCAAGCTTGAATATCTCTCAGGCTTGCCCGGTAGGTCAGTTGGGCAAACGCCATGCAGAGAAACTGGTCCCAGCAGGAAAAGCGTATGATCTTGTAGTTGCCGTTGTATCGTGCGACGCACTGGCGGAACTCGTAGGGCGGGATAAAGTCCATTAACTGAGAGAAAATCGTTTTCCCGGAATTCATCGGCATCCATCTCCTGCAAACGTGATGCAGGACTATGGCATTTGGGAAAACAAATTTTCAAATCGATAAAAGACATTTTTCGCCAAAAATAAATTTGTTACAAGATGTTGCAACATCCAAAAATATCAACGTTGGGACACTATTTTATATCAAAAGCCATGACAAGATTGCCATGCCAGTTGACAATATGAACACAGTATGTCGAATAATTGTCGACATACTGTGCTGAATTATGCTATAATAGTTCAAACAAGATGATCGAAAAAGTCAAAGGCGGCGGAAATGTTTGAAGAACTACGGAACAAGATAACAAGTGAAGAGTTTGACTATCAAGCCCTTCTGAACTGCCTTCGGGAATATGACCGACCACGTGATAAGATTACAAATTTGCTGAGGCAGGGCGTCATTATCCGTATAAAAAAGGGTATCTATGTTTTTGGAGAAAGATATAGACGACGACCCTTTTCCAGAGAGGTTCTGGCAAACATGATCTACGGGCCTTCTTACATATCCCTCGATTATGCCTTGCATTACTATGGACTGATTCCGGAACGTGTTGAGGCGGTGACTTCGGTAACCTGCAGCCGGGGTAGGCGTTTTTCCACCCCTGTCGGTCTTTTCATGTACCGTGGTATTTCCATGAATGCCTATCAGATCGGCATTGATCAAGTGGTACTTGATAGGGGGCGCACTTTCTTAATTGCAGTCCCGGAAAAGGCTCTGTCCGACAAGATCCATGATGACCGGGGAACGGGTGTTCGAACCCAGACGGACATGAGGGCATATCTGCTGGACAACTTGCGGATTGATCCTGAAAGACTGGAAAAGCTAAACATCGACATGCTCTCTCTGATCGCCGACCATTACCGGTCCCGGAAGATACGGCTGTTAAGCGATCTGCTTCATAAGCTGGGTGGGAGGAAGAACAATGAATGAAGTGATTGCCCGCATGCTTGACCGTTACGAGAAAAGAAGTGTCGAGGATTACGTGAGAGCCCTTCGGGAGATTCTGCAGGAGATTGCCCTGCTCGGCCTCTGGCGGAGTAAGTTTTTCGAAAAGGCTGCCTTTTACGGGGGCACAGCTCTCAGAATTATTTACGGGATTGACCGTTATTCGGAAGACCTCGATTTCTCGCTGCTCAAGCCAATGCCTGATTTCGATATTTCGCGATATATCAGTGCCATAGAGCGTGAGGTCCGGTCGTTTGGGTTCGAGGCAAGTGTGACGATCAGAGAAAAGAATGCAGAAAGCACGGTGCAGTCGGTTTTTCTGAAAGCTGACACCCTGAAGCACCTGTTAGTCATAGATACAACCGAAGACATTGCCAGGCAGATCCCCCGCGGGCAGGTCATGAAGATTAGAATCGAGGTCGATACTGACCCGCCAATGGGATTTGACACGGAAAACAAGTTTCTCCTTCAGCCGATCCCATTTTCGGTCAAAACCTTTGTCCTTTCTGACCTATTTGCCGGTAAGATGCACGCCGTTCTCTGCAGGCAATGGAAGAGTTGGGTTAAAGGCCGTGATTGGTACGACCTCGTCTGGTATGCCTCGCACCATCCGCAATTACATCTCGACCACCTCGAACAGAGGATGATCCAGAGCAGACACGTCAAGGAGGGGAACCGCCTGACCAAGGAAAAATTCTTCTTACTGACATCAAGCGCAATTGATAAACTGGACATAAATCAGGTCAAGAAGGAAGTGGAACCTTTCGTGAAGAACCCCGATGCTCTGCAAGTTTGGTCGAAGGAGTTCTTCAGGGATGTTGTCAAAAGGATTGTGGTGGTTTGAAGGATGTTCCGATCGGCATTTGTTCCGAACATGCGAATATTTCCTGAACAAAACAGAAACAGCACAGATAAGATAACCAACTTATCAAATAAGAAGGATAATGTCCGACCATCTGACCAGATCATTAATTCAGGTTCAAACATGCAAGGCTGAACCGTATACTTTTCCGCTCAAGAAAAAAGTGCATGACTTCCTAATGTAGCATCCGGGAATTTTGACGGGTATCCAACATTTCAAACAGTAATAAATACGATTAACGTCCGCCGACAAACATCGACAGCACACCTAACAAGTTGAGGCCAAAATCCTCTTGACACACAAGAGCCTTCTTCATATGCTCCCACCGCGAAAAAGGAGTTTTTATCAATAGTTATGACCTGGCAGCGCAAACTCGCTGATTTCTTCGGATTGAAAAAGAGCATCGTCGCCCTTCTTGCCATGGTCATCCTTGTGGGACTGGGCGAAAAGATGGCAGAGCGGTTCCTGCCCATCTACCTGTTGGCCTTGGGCGGAGGCGTCTTGTCCGTCGGCCTCCTGAACGCCATGGACAACCTCCTGTCTGCCCTTTACTCATACCCCGGCGGCTATCTGAGCGATCGCTTCGGTTACAAGAAAGCCCTCTTCGTCTTCAATCTCATCGCCATGTTCGGGTATCTGATCGTAATCTTTTTCCCCTACTGGCAGGCGGTCATCATCGGCTCCGTCTTCTTTCTCTCCTGGACAGCCATCTCGCTCCCCGCCACGATGAGCCTCGTCTCCCGGGCGCTTTCTGAAGACAAACGGACAATGGGGGTTTCTGTCCATTCCCTTGTTCGGAGGATTCCCATGGCTTTAGGTCCCGTCATCGGCGGTGTAATGATCGCCCTCTACAGCGAGACGACAGGGGTGCGCCTGGCCTTCGTCGCTGCCCTGATCCTGGGGCTCGCGTCCCTCATCCTCCAGCAGGTGTGATTGAGGATGACCACATGGGGGCAACCCGGAGAAACGGCCCTCGAAGCTCTGGCGTTTCATGAGCCCGGCTCTCAAAAAACTACTCGTTTCCGATATTTTGATCCGCTTTGCCGAGCAGATCCCTTATGCTTTTGTCGTCATCTGGTGCATGAAGGTGAACGACATCAGCGCCGTCCAGTTCGGCATCCTCACCACGATTGAGATGGCAACGGCGGTCCTGGTTTACATTCCCGTGGCTTATCTTGCCGACCGGAGTACGAAAAAACCCTTCGTCGTGATCACCTTCTTCAATTTCACAATCTTTCCCTTGTTTCTTCTCTTCTCCCGATCCTTCCCCATACTGGTCATTGCCTTCATCATCCGCGGTCTGAAAGAATTCGGAGAGCCCACGCGCAAGGCACTGATCATGGACCTTGCCCCGGAGGACAAGAAGGCTGGGATGTTCGGTCTGTACTATCTCATACGGGATGTTATCGTTTCCGCCGCGGCCTTAGGTGGAGCGTTTCTCTGGCAGATATCGCCGACCGTGAACCTCCTAGTCGCTGCAGCCTGTGGTCTCGCTGGGACGATTTATTTCTGGGTTTTCGGAAGGGACCTCAAGGAGACATGAAAAAGGCGGTCTATATTTGAAAGAATAAGCCTCAATTCAATTCTAAACTGAATATCGTGTGCAAGTGTGGAGACACCGACCGTATATCTTCCTGAAAGCTCAATTGACTGATTTTGAAAGTATGCAATTACAATTGGATAATCATGGGCGTGCTGTGGTTGCAACAGAAAACACGCTCGCGAAGATGTTTTGGACAACAGGAAAAGGAGAGACGTAATGGGAGACAAGGGGGGAAAGAAGGATAAGGAAAAGGGGCAGAAACAGAACATCGAAAAACAGAAACAAAAGTCAAAAAACAAGATTGATAAGCAGCCGAAAAGAACCCCTAACAGATAGCCTGATGAGATTTCCGACTCACCCAACATCGTCACACTCCTTAGGCATAATGGAAACAGCTAATATTTCTTCCTTGTGCATAACA
>CAVPSX010000005.1:0-75438 GCA_963708515.1 uncultured delta proteobacterium
TCTGAAAACAACAATTTATCTTTAACATCGCGATGTCGTAAGAAGTGAGGATTATGGGTTGCGTTAATTTTTCAAATTGATATGCCCTTCTTTTGAAATGGGGAAATTGAGGGATCCGAAGGTCGTTTTGATGACAGTCTTTCCCTCTATCTTATAAGGCAAGCCATCACCGGTAATAATGGTCTTCAGGCTTCCGCCCCAGTCTTTGAACTTTGCAACGACAGGTGCCTGTACCCGCATTATGGATGACGAGGGAATCAGGAGTTCCTTTTCTAAACGCCCGTTCCCGATCTCTTCATTGTTAAGGTAAATCGTGTATTCAAAAGACTTGAGCGTCAGGTCAAAATGATTCGGATTTTGTACATCGAGACCGAGGAGAAGATTCATCTCTGTAAAAGAGCGGGGGCTCAAGATGATCTCACGAAGGACAAATGAGGGCTTTTCCAGGACCCAACTCAAGCAAGAGACAAGCAGCATGGAAAGGGCAAAGAGACTGATCAGGAATTGCTTTTTCACGATGGGAACATATGAAGAATTATCTTGTGTGTCAATTGAATTTTTTACCATAAAATATGGGGTGCGGTATCAGCGATCATCTGTTCATTCACTCAGCGTGACTGGAGGGACAGTGGAAGCTCCAGATTGTTTCCCTCAAGCAGCTCTCTGTTTGTGAGGATCTCTGCCGACCAGCCGTCCGCCACGACTTTGCCGTCTTTGAGCACGATGGAGCGTTTACAAACATCGAGGATCAGGTCGAGGTCGTGTGAGGCGATGATCTTGGAATGGCTGAAGGTCTTGAGCAGCATGATCAGCAATCGCCTCGACCTGGGGTCAAGGCTTGCCGCAGGCTCGTCCATCGCCAGAATGTCGGGTTCCATCGCCATGACCGAGGCGATGGCGACGGCCCTTTTCTGACCGGCGGAAAGGTGGTGCGGCGGTTTGTCGCGCAGGTCGAGGCTGTACACCATGCTCAGAGCCCCATGGACCCGCTCCCGCACGTGCGCTGCATCCATGCCGAGGTTGAGGGGGCCGAATGCAACGTCGTCAAAGACCGTCGGCATAAAAAGCTGGTCATCCGGATTTTCAAAAACGATACCGACCTTCCTCCGGATTTCACGCCTTGTCTTACGCGTAAGCAGGAGATCACCGATGGTCACCGATCCTGACGTCGGCATCAGGCTGCCGTTCATATGCTGGAGAAGCGTGGATTTTCCCGCCCCGTTGGCGCCGATGACGCCGACCGATTCCCCATGGGTCATCCTGAAATGAATGCCCTTGAGCGCTTCCGTTCCGTCGGGATAGCGGAAGGACACGTTTTTGAACTCAACCATATGATGACTCATCGCAACAGCTCCTGTGCAATGTGGCCGATTCCTTCGGTGACCCGGAAAGAACGGAAAACCGCGAGAAAAATGATCGTCGTCGCCAGGTACGCCAGGTCGATTGCCGCAATACGGTACTTCCTGAGGCTCGGGATGTCTCCCCGGAACCCGCGGGAAAGCATGGCGCAGTAGATCCTTTCTGCGCGATCCACCGTCCGGAACAGGAGTATCCCGACAAGGCGCGCGAACACCTTCATATCCGTGCCGTGCGTACCGAATGACCGCATATCCCTTGCGCGAATGATCCGCATCGCCTCTTCCATGAGCACAAAAAGATAACGATACAGAAAGAGAAGTTGCGCGACAAAGATCGCCGGGAGGCCCAGTCGTCTGAGCGCATGACAGACACCGGGAAACGATGTTGTCGCGATGAGCAGAAGCGCCGCGCTGACCGTTAGGGTGAACTTCAGGAGAATTGAAAGAAAAGAGAGAAGCCCGGCCGACAGGGGGACTCCGAAGATGACGGCGACGATCCCGTCATCGAGCAGCGGGTTGAAGACGCCAATGAGAATGGCAAAGGGTGAAACGAGCAGCACTTTCCTGAAAATGAACAGGGCGGGGATTTCGCCGAGGGTTATCAGCAGCACCGGAAATAGGAAAAAAGGCGCCAACGCGACAACCTCGTACTTGGGAAAGGAGATGACGGTGAACAAAAACAGGATCGTTGCGATCACTTTGACCCGCGGGTCCAGACGGTGTACGAAAGTATCCCCGTAGGAAAGCCGGTCAAGCCGGCCCATATCGTAATACAGAGCGTCAAAGGTCATGTTTACACATTTCTCCCCCGGAATGTTCTGATCCCCATGCCGATGAGCAGAATCAAGCCAAGAACGATTGCCGCACCGATGATGCCGGCGGCGGACGTTCCCGCATCGGCACTGGGCCAGGCAGGCGCCCCTTCCGCTTTTTTGGACTTATTCCCGGCGGATTTCAAGTTGTAATCGGGGAGAAACGCCGTTGTTTCCTGGATACCCTTCAACACCGAAGCAATCCCGTATTCCGCTTCCGGCAGTTCACCCTTTCCGTAAACCTTTTCGATGGACCACTCCAGACCGTCAGGATGGGCGGAAGCGAACCAGGAGAGCCCTCCGCCGGTGATGACCGCCAGCACCGCGAACGTTATCATGATCCTCCTCAGCGAAATCGCTATCTCAAGAGGGCGGGAGGCGGCGGTACTTTCGAGGAGTTCGGGTCTGGCGTTGCGCACATGGTTGATGATGGCGGCGGTCACCAGACCCTCGATAACGCCGATGGCCAGGTGGATGGGTTGCATCAGAAGGATGAAGGCGCCGAAGGGCAATTCGCTTTTTCCGGAGAGGAGCGTTTCCATGACCACGGAGAAAGCGCCGAGCTGCAGGGCAGCGACAACGCCCATGACGGACGCGAAAAGGATACGACCGGGGCTTCTACTGTTCCCCGCTAACGGCTTGTATATGAGGGGATAGACGAGGTAGCAGGGGTAGACCCCCAGGTTCCAGATATTGCAGCCGAGGGCCAGTAGTCCGCCATCGGCGAAAAAGAGCGCCTGGACAATCAGGACCGAAGCCATAACGAGAAAGGCCGCATGGGGACCGAGGATGATGGCCAGAATCATCCCTCCGCCTAGGTGTCCGCTCGAACCTGTCCCGGGAATTGTGAAATTGATCATCTGTGCCGCGAAAATGAAGGCGCCCAGAACGCCCATCAGGGGAATGATTCTGTCATCGATCCGTTCCCTCAGTTTCATCGATGCATATCCGCTGACCGCTGCCGTTCCGGCCCACAACGTCGTCCCTATGGCGGGGGAAAGTAAAGCATCTGCCATGTGCATGGCGGTACTCCTTCATGGAATGATAGCTTTGCAGAACCGGCGAAAAATGGTTCGCAAGCGGCGAATCAAAGATTTTTCGTTGATGGGGACACGACTCCGTCATGTCCCCATGACTAATTCATCGAGCTCAAACATATTTTCTGACGAAAAAGATTTTGAGCCGCGGCGAAGCTATTTTTCATAGGTCCCTGAAGATAAGAATGACTCATGTGTCGCCTGCTAAAATCTGAACGCCATTCCCGCCATCAGCGACCAATCGGCTTCGGCGGCATTCAAGCCGCATTTCACGCCGAAGTCGACATCGAAACGCTCGGTCACGGAGTAGATGACACCGCCGAGGAGAAAGGCGGGGTCCTTATCGGCTGTCTTGTCACGATTCCGCTCGATGCCGATGTTCCCCACGAGCTTCAGGTTCTTGACGACTTCGTACGTTGCGGCGAAGGATGCATGCCATATGTTTTTCTCTTCATCCGCCTTGTTCTCGTTCCCTATGTAGCCGACATTCACATGGAATGACCAGGGTGCGGCTTCCTTTGAGCCAATGAAAAATGCATGATATCCGGTTCTACCGGTGCCGAGGCCTTTTTCATCATTGCCCGTCGGAATCCTCACGCCGGGTTTCAGCGCCAGACTCAGCCCGTCTTTCTCGAAGAATCGCCACTTGACCTCAACGGTCATGTCCGAGACGCCGTTTTCATCATAGACAGTGACCCCATCTGCCTTGACCTTGCCCCACTGATAGGGAAGGCTCAGAACAAGATCTGCATTCTCAATGAAACCATAGGAGAAAGTCGTTGCAATCTGACCGCCTGTTGCCTCTGCAGATACACCGCTGACAGTTTCCTTGTCGGAGTCGTACTGACCGCTGACCTCCACTTGAAACTTTCCTTTCCCCTGTGTGCCCGTGTCGTCCGTGATGAGCGGATGGGCGCCCCAGACAACCGCATGAAACAGCAGCAGCATGCTCACGAACAAACCCTTGATGATATGACGCATCTGTTCAGTTTCTCCTTTATGAATCATCCGGTATTATGAATTCAATATTCGTAACACATGCGAATAAAAAAATACGTCTACCCGATCTCCCGCCCCGTGCTGGACATGCTCAGGGTCACGTGACGGACCCCCTTGATGGAGGTCAAGGCGTCGGCCAGCTTCTGCACCTCTTCAGCCCTGCCCCTGGCGGCCACGATCTCAAGGCAATTGTGGTGATCGAGGTGGATGTGCTGGGTCGAGATGATCACCCCCTGGAACTCATGCTGGGTGTCGGTCACTCTGGAGAGGACGTCCCGTCTGTGGTGATCGTAGATCAGCGTGATGGCGCCTGCCACATCGCGGCCCTCCCGCCATTCCCTCTGGACCAGCTCCCGGCGGATCAGGTCCCGCAGGGCCTCTGAGCGGTTTGTGTACTGCCTTTCCCGGATCTGAGCATCGAAACTCATTAGGAGGGATTTTTCCAGGGAAACCCCGAAACGAACCAGTTCGGACATCGTCAGTTCACCGTATTACGTTTTTCGTTTTCATAACACAAATAAATATTCTGTCAAGATCTATTCAGACCTTCTCTCTGAAGCGTGCGACGATATTTTGCCTGTGATTGCAATAAATGAACAGGGCCGTGGCGACGGCGCCGCATGTTGCCGCGGCGCGGTAATCGCAGGCGATAATGGTTCCGCCTGCAAGAACGGCGATCATGAAAAAAGAGGCGATGAAAGGGATACGGACGATGCCATAGACCACCACCCAGACGAGGGCGGACAGGGCTGCGGCCAAGGGGGAAATGAGGATCGTAAACCCCAGGTAGCCCGCCACGCCTCTGCCGCCGCGAAACTGATGAAAGCAGGGGAAGCGGTTGCCGAAGACGAGGGCCAGGCCCGCCCACGTTACCCATTCCGCTTCCATGACCTGAAGCGCCGTCCAGGCTACGAGGAGGGCACGCCCCAGATCAAGAATGAGGACGAAAGCGGCCCAGAGCCATCCGGCCTGTCGATAGACATTGGTGACGCCGGCATTGCCGCTGAGTTGCTGTCTCGGATCGCCTTTGTCCAGCCAGTGAAACAGTAGGATGGAAAAATTGACGGAACCCGCGAGATAGGCCGCGGCCAGCATGAAGGCTGTCCTCATTCTTCCGTTCCCTTCTTCACCATCGTAAAAAGATGGTCATCAACCGTGTCGTGAAAGGCCCGATACAGGACCCCGTCAACGATTAGCCGGCTTTCGAAGCAGCCTATTGCCTGAACCCGTACAGACGTCCAGGAGGCGGCAAGGGGCCAATTCATCATCTTGGCTATTCCCTCCTTGATGGACCAGACACGCATGGATGCTTCGATGTCGCCCAGTGACGATGCCGCCGTTAAAGCCTGTTCTTCCTTCCCCATATAGATGCGCTTGGCCTTCAGAACCCTTGCGGATATCTGTTCCACATCCACACCGATGGCCTCGTCATCCGCCACGGCAATCGCATAGCGCCGATCATGGGAGAGGGAACAGAAAGCGGGGGAGTCGCTGCCGGGGACGGGACAGCAGGGATGCGTTCCGTCGGGCATGATCGTATGGATGGCGGAGGCCGGCGTCACCCTGTCCCCATGTGCCAGTTTCCGCGCCAGGTGTTTCAGGGCGAGGCGGCCCGCCAGATAGCTTTTCTGTCTGGCCTTCCCCATACGTTCAAAGCGCTCCTGTTCATGTGGGGAAAGGGCCCGGGCTGCGAAAGGCGCCATGGCATTCAACTCAATGATGGTCGCAGCCCGGATGTGCTCCCGAATATTGGCGAGAGGGGTCGCCTCTTTGTTCAGTACCCAGCCGGGGGGCTTGAGACGGCCCTTGGAGACATCCTTCATGGTGACGCCGCAAAGCTGTTCGCACAGGTCTCCTTCGCCATTGAAAATCCAGATATCGAAGCGCAGGAAGTCCTCCGTGACGGACAAGGGAAGAATGGCGCCGTGGTAAAGTTCTCCCGGAACGGTGGGATGAACGACCCTTCTCTCCTCAAACCCCACCGGGAAGGCCACCCGGTTATGAAACCTCTGCCCCCAGGCGCACGCAGCGTGCAGGGCCCCGTCCAAAGGGAAGGGGGACCCCAGGGGTTCCGTAGATACCGGGTGTTTCGCTGCAAAGACGCGGCACAGCGCGCCGTTTTCATTAAGAAAGACGGTATCCGTAACGTTTTGGAAGGCCGGTCCAAACGGTACGAGGTCGCGGTATAAGGCTTGGGCGGGGATTCCGAAGACCATGCCGTCCAGGGCGGCGGCCAGATCCACGGGAAGCGCCGGGCCTGAATCTTCCGGTTCGGCAAAATCGACGACGGTATGGACCTTTGATCTTTTGATCCCAGCGCCCGGCATCACGCCGGTGGTCATCAATCGTGAGGTCATGCGGCCGTTTTCATAGACATCCAGTTCATGCCAGGCGTCGATGACATCTGTTTGCCTGTCGATCACCAAAAAATGGTCGAACGAGGCCCGGCGCATGCAACGCACCGGCGTTCCCGGTCGATAAGCCTGCAATGAACCGGCCAGATGTTGCAGGATGACTGCTGCCGGCAATACGACTTTTCCGGAAAAATGATGATCTCTGAGGTAGGGTCGAACGGGCATGGCCAGGGGGAGACGGATATGCGCCTCTGCCAGTGACCGTGTCGCGGGGGGAGGCAGCGGCGCGGGAAGGACAGATTTTTTCATGGCGTCATCTTCCGTTCCAGGAGCGCCCTGGCCTCTTCCATGAGCATGGCCGTGGACTGGTTATCCCGGTCATAGGCGGGCGTGAGTCGCCCGGCCAGTTCCACATCGATGGTACAGGCGTCGCGCGTATTGAATAACCAGCCGTCCGGGGGATAGAGTTTCTGAGTGTTCCGGATGGACACGACCACGATAGGCGCCCGGCAGAGGCGGGCGATGCGGAAGGCCCCCTTGTCGAATGGCCCGATGCGGCCGTCACGGCTTCTTGTTCCCTCGGGGAAAATAAAGAGGTTGCCGCCGCTTGCCAGATAATCCGCCATGCTTTTAATCTGGGTCATCATGGCGTCCGAAAATCCGCCGTTCGTGATTGATGGCATGTACCCGGAGACCTTCAATATCCAACCGAATACAGGATAGCCGAAATAATCTTTTTTGACGATGGTCTTCTGTTTGTCGTAGAGCGACACGAACAGGATGGGATCGAGAAAGGAGCGGTGGTTGGCGATGATGATGGATGAGCGAAGAGAGGCGACCTCTTCCGCTATGTGCCATCGCACACCGGGAATCAGCATGCGCACCAGGGAAAAAAAATACCGATGGAGGCGATGGTTCAACCGCTGGAACGCCCCTTCTTTGCTTTTTGAGAAATAATAGGCGTACAGGTAAAAGGGTGAAAAAAACACGAGGTAGCCCATGATGTACCAGATCCAGAGGGCGAGCGTGATAATGACATCAATGATGCGTGTTCTTGACAGAGGAAGCATGAGAACGCCGTTAATGGTCCTTCCATTTTTTAATGATGACGCTTGTGTTCACGCCGCCGAAGGCAAAATTCTGGATGGCCGCAATCCCGATCGGATAGTCTCTCACGGCCTGGACATGGCGGATCATGGCGCACCGCTCATCCACCTCTTCGAGATTCAGGGTCGGTACGATATAGCCTTCGGCCATGAGATAGGCTGCAATGATGGTTTCAATGGCCCCGCACGATCCCATGGTATGCCCCATATAGCTCTTGAGGCCGACAACCGCAGGACGGTTTCCGTAAACGGCATGGATGGCCTGAGCCTCGATGACATCGCCCATCTTGGTTCCCGTCGCGTGGGCGCTGATGAAATCCACGTCGTCGGCAGGGATCCGGGCATCCTGCAGAGCGAGCCGCATGGTCTCGGCGATGCCGTTGATATTGGGCAGGATCAGATCTCCTCCGTTGTTGTTGCAGGAAAAGCCGATGACCTCCGCCAGAATGGTCGCGCCGCGTTTTCGGGCCCGTTCGTATTCCTCGAGGAGGACCGCACCGGCCCCTTCGCCCACAACGAGACCGTCCCGCTTTTCGTCGAAGGGGCGCGGGGTCAGATGGGGCGTCTCGTTAAAAGCGGTGGAACAGGCGAGGAGATTGTCGAAGACGGCCACGGTGGTCGTGTCATATTCGTCGGCCCCGCCGCAGATCATGGCATCCTGCATGCCGTATTTGACCATTTCATAGCCGTAGCCGATGGATTGGCTGCTGGTCGTGCATGCTGTGGAAGAGGAGATGACGCGGCCGGTGATGCCGAACATCTTGGTGATGTTCACGGCGGTGGTGTGGACCATGGATTTCAGATAATCCACCGCCCCGATGGATGAAAACCCGTTCCGGGAGCCGCTGAAGAAGGTCTTGTAAATCCCCCGCTGCACCGTGGGGCTCCCGTGCGTCGAACCGAAGGCGACACCCAGGCGCCCTGAAGTGATAAAGGCCTCATCCAGGCCGGCGGCCTCGAGAACCTCCTTCGCCACCTGACAGGCATAATAGGCTACCGGTCCCATGGTCTTCCGATGCTGACGCTTGAAATCGTAGGTAATGGGATAATCAACCGTCCCGAAGACTTTGGAGTGAATGTAGCGGGTCAACACATCGTCCTCCTTGAGGACCTTGACCCCGGAGACCCCATGGCTCAAGTTATGGAGGATCTCTTCTCTGGAGCGGCCGATGGGCGTGATGGCCGAACAAGCAGTAATGACGACTCTTCTTCCCATAAAAAACTCCTGTTGCCTCCCAGGGGCCTTTTGACAACTGACGCCTGATTTGCCCTATGCTGTTTGCCTTGCTATCGCCAGGGCCTGGATATAATCGATCACATGATTGAGGGTCCGGATGTCCATGGCACGCTTCTTTTCCTCCTGGCTGAGTTCAGAATCGAGAAGGTTTTCGATTTCCAGCAGCAATTCGATGGCGTCGATACTGTCAAACTCATGAACTTTCCGGAGATCGTCATCCATCCCGGGATTTTCGATCTCAAACTCCTTCCGGAAAAACTCAAGGATTCTTGCTTCAATCTCAGCTCGCGTCATCTCAGGTCTCCTGTACAAATCATCGTCTTCAGACGGGAAATGCCTTCCAAAGCCGGACCGTCTTGAGATCGACAGCCGTGGGTTTCCCTGACGCATTCAGGGCGCAGTGCTTTGTAAATCCCCTGCAGACGAGAGCTCCTGATTCAGCATGGGTGATTACATAATCGAAGCGGATCTTCACCCGTTCCAGTTCCGCGGGCCGGGTATGGATCCACATAGGATCATCATAATAGAGAGGCTCATAGAATTGAATTCCCAGGTCGATAATGGGATAGACAAACCCACTCGCCTCTATCTCCTTGTAAGGAAAGGCCGTGTCCCGCATGAGGGAGGCGCGGCCGTATTCAAAATATCGCAGATAATTGGCATGATAGACGACGGCCGACCGATCCGTATCGGCATACAGGATCCTGTTTGCACAGCGGTGCCAGCAAAGGCCGTCCTCCATGTCCCGTATGTAGCGCACGTCGTTTCCCAGGGCTTCCGGTCGGAAAGGTCGCGGCTTCATGCTACCCCCCTGAACAGGATGCAGCAGTTCGTGCCCCCGAATCCGAAGGCGTTCGCCAGGGTGATTTCATGATGAACCTTCCGGGCCTCATGGGGGACAAAGTCCAGGCCGTCAAATGCCGGGTCGTGAAGGTAGTTGATGGTGGGCAGCATGATCCCCCGGCGCATCCCCTCGATGGCCAGGGCATTCTCGATGGCGGCGGCGGCGCCCAGTGTATGGCCGATCTGCGACTTATTCGACGAGATGGGGATATGATGCAGCGTCTCGCCGAAGACGGCCCGAAGGCACTCCACTTCCGTCGCGTCTCCCTTGGGTGTTGAGGTGCCGTGGGCGTTGATGTACTGGACATCGCGGGGAGTCAGTCCCGCATCGTCAATGGTTTCCCGGATGGCCCGGATGATCGTTGCCGGATTGGGCCGGGTGAAATGATGGGCGTCGGAGGTCCAGCCCACACCCATGACCTCCGCCCGTGCCTGAAGGCCGTATCTTGCGATGGCTTCGTCGGCCGCCAGGACAATCACACCGCCTCCCTCGGAAAAGACAAAGCCCCGCCGATCCCTGCTGAACGGCCGGGAGGCCTGGGCCGGGTCCGAATAGGCCCGGTCGCGCGCGTTAACCTTGATGGTGGCGTTCATGTTTGCAAAACCGTGAATAATTTCCGGCATAATGGGCATATCCACGCCTCCCGCCAAGACAAAGTCGCAGTCGCCGTCCCGGATCATCCGGGCGCCGATGCCGACGGCGTGATTTCCCGAAGCGCAGGCCCCCTGGGGCGAAAAGATGGGGCCGGTAAACCCCATGAGCATCCCCGCCTTGCCTGAGGGCAGGTTGGCGCAGAGATTGGGCAAGAGATACGGACTGATCTTCAGGGGCTCCTCGTCGCGCATGTTCCCCGCAGCGGTCCGGAAGGCATCCGTTCCGTTGATGGCGGAACCGATCAGGCAGGCTGTCCGCGGGCCGGTATCCTGATCCATTTGAAGCCCCGCGTTCTCCAGGGCTTCCTTCACGACGGCCATGGTGAGAATCACGAAAGAGGCGTTCCAGTTGTAAACCTCCTTTTCGTTGGAAAAATCGAAGGCCAGGGGATTCCAGTCTGGAATCTCGCCGACGATGTTGCAGAGGGATTCCACATGGCAGCGGGTTACCTTGCGGAATCCAGCCTCGCCCCGGATGGCCCGCTCCCAGGTTTGGGGAAAGGTTTTCCCCAGCGGCGTCGCCGCGCCGTACCCAATGACAAAAACCTTTCTATTCTTCGGAGCCTTCATTTTTTATGATCTCTTGCACACGATTGAATCATTCGATCCGGCGCAGCACGATGCAGGCATTGCACCCGCCGAATCCGAAAGCATTTTTTAAAACAAACTCCTGGGCCTGCGATCTGGCCCCTTCGGCCACGCAATCCAGAACGATATCCGGATCGGGCGTATAATTGATGGTCGGCAGGAGCGTCTCATGCATCATGCCCTCCATGGCGAGGATGATCTCGATGGCGCTTGCCGCCCCCATGGCATGACCCAGTTGGGACTTGTTGGCCGACACGGGGGGGATGCAACGCCCGAAAACAGCCTCCAGGGCTTCGGCCTCGATCTTGTCTCCGATCCTGGTCGATGTTCCGTGGGCATTGACGGCGTCTATTTCTCGCGGCGTCAGGCCCGCATGGGCGATGCTCTGCGCCATGCACAGCGTGACGGTTTCCAGGCGCGGTGCGACAAAGTGATGGGCGTCAGAGGTCATGGCCCATCCGGCCATTTCAAGCCTGGGCGTCAGTCCGTGGACCCTGGCAAAGGCCTTGCTCGCTATGACGACGGCGCCTGCCCCTTCCGATACGACAAATCCCCGTCGGTTTACCGAGAAAGGGCGGCTTGCCGTCTGCGGCAGTTCCTGCGCCCGCCCGTCCTTAGGGCGGTAGGCGCCGTTCATGGTCGCAAAACCTCCAAGTATGGTTTCCACCAGGGAGAAATCCACGGCCCCGCAAATGACGACATCGGCCATGCCCAGTTCAATGAACATGGCGCCGACGATCATGGACGTTACCCCGGTGGCGCAGGCCGTAATGGTGGCGGTAATGGGGCCGGTCGCCCCGGTCATCATGGAGACTTTGCCCCCCACCATGTTGATGCAGGAATTCGGATTGGTGAACGGATGGGGCAGTTTCCCCTCCGCCACCCAGAGCCGGTCGGCCCGGATGACCGCGTCCTGGCCACCGACGGCTGAACTGAAGGTAATGGCCGTTCTCGGCGCGAGGTCCGGGGTAATGTCGATCCCGCTTTTATCCAGCGCCCGGTGGACCACCAGCAGGGCATGTTTGAAAATCGGCGACGTCCACAGGGCCATATCACGGGTGGCGAGAAAGGGATAGGCCCTGGCGTCTATCGGGGGCGTCTCTCCGGCAATCCGTACAGGGAAATGATCCCGCAGGGGGAAGCGGGTCAGGGGACCGATGCCGCTGTCGCCCCTGACCGCCCGCTTCCATTGTGTTTCCATATCCACACCCAGGGGCGAGACAGCGTCATAGCCCAATATGACCGGTCGTTGTCTGTCCATGAACGTTACCAGGGGATGAACCGGTAGAGTTTGGCGAACATCTCATAGACCTCGATCCAGTTTTGAAGATCTCTGGCCGAGGCCAGGTGGTCCCTTTTGTTGACCATGACCCAGCTCATATGGGCCGCGCCGTCCTTGCAGGTGGAGCAATCCCGCGTGGCGGAGGTGCAGCACCGGTGCCGGGTTTGCAGATCCGAGGCCCACCTGACAAAGCGGATGAGCCTTTTGGGTTGCGGATTCCGGTCATCCATCTGCTCCGTTACGGACGGGCACTCGCTCCATCCGAAGGAACGCCCCAGCATCTTCCCCGTGGTAATGATCTCATGATAGTACTTGCAGGAAATGACCGTCCGGGGATAACGCTCCAGCAGGTCATCCATTTCGGCGCGCACGTCTTTGAGCTTGTCCTTTGTCCAGAAAAATCCATCGACCTGTTCATCATTCGTCAGGAGCTGGAGATGGACCTTGAGGCCTACATCTTCGATCTTCCTGATGATGCGTTCTGTCCTTCCCACCTGTTTCGGCGTAATGGTGTAAAGGTAATAGGCGTCTGGGTCTCCCGCATAATTCCGGCTGGAAACGGCAAAGGTGTCTTTTCCCCGGAGCACTTTTTCATCTTCTTCGTCGCCCCACAGGGAGATGCCAACCATCATGTCGGGAAAGCGGTCCCGGGGGACCCGTATCTGCCCGTTGGTTGCACAATACGTCGGCATCGTGCGGTAGAACGCCTCGACACGGTCCAGATAAAGCGTCGGTTCTCCGCCGATAAGGATGGCCAGGTTCACGCCCCTGTCCTTTTCCTTTTGAACGAAGGCCTGCCATTTCTCTATATCCGTTTCCTCGGCGGCGGCCTCATGTTCGCCGGAGGAAAAGAAAAAACAGCCCTTGCAACGTAAATTGCAGCGGTTGGTTATATCATAGATGGAGCTGCGGATATTGAGGGCCGCGATTTTCCGGTAACGCTCATGCCACGCCGCATCCAGTAAGGAACTGACTGTTTTCATCACGCTTCTCTCTTTTCAATAAAACAGGCTCACTGCCGCAAAGACATCGAAAACCGATCTTCCCGTACCTTTTCAGGAGGATAGCCGGGGAGGGCTTACCAACTTGCGGCAGAGATTGTCACTTTTATTGTACCCTTTGACCCAGACAGTCAGATACGTATCAACATAGTCGAGCCATGATCGGAACGTGTCGGGATCCGTCGCATGGCGATGGAGCCGGGCCGTCACGACAGCGCTTCCCGAGGCGTAATGGCGACAATCGTCACAATCCGTATCCGGGACGCAGCAGGCCGCTTCCCTATCCCAGGAGAGATCGGCCCGGTACTGCCGGAAAGACCGTCCAAGGCCGATATCCTCGGAGCGGTTCATACGGGGATAGGTGCAGCCATAGAGGGCATGGAGCCCCTGCCGATGGGTGTGGGCCACCGCGCTGTAGTGAGAAAAAATGACGTTCCCGGGATAACGCGCCATCAGGTCCATCATGACCTGGCGGGTCCGGTCCAGGGACGCCTCATCATGCCGGAGGGGGCCGGCATAACCCAGGGGCGCTGAAAACACGTTGAAGGTGATCCTCCCGTCGTCGCGAACGATGGATTCCACAACCCCATCCGCTTCGTCGAGATTGTCGCGGGTGAACGTATAAACGAAGACCGCCCGGGGATCAGCGTGGTAATTGCCGATCTGTTTGAGAAGCAGATTTTTTGCCTTTCTTATCCGCAGACTGGTTTCATCGTTCCCCCAGACGGAAATATGAATCTGATAACCGACAGATTCGGGTATGCGCTTCAAACCGTTCGTGGCGATACACCCTAAGGGTATTTCGCCATAGCAGACTTTCAGGATGTCCGGAACCAGAGACGGCTCGGCGCCGGCCAGCACCGCATAGGTGATGCCCCGTTTTCTCTCCTCATGCATGAGCCTTTGCCACGCCCCGGGGTCGTCGTTTTCCGGGGCAAACTGCTTGTGCCCCTCATAATAATAACAGCCGTCGCAGCGGATGTTGCAGCGGGTCGTCATATCGTATGTCGATTCCCGGAGAAAGAAAAACTTCCGCACCTTCTCCCAGCGCTCGCGCACCGCCGGGTCGGCCAATAGCTCGGAGAATTTCCATTTTTTCTTTATGTTATCTTCTCGGGATAACGATAATGCGTTGGTATGATCCATGGAGCGCTCAATCATTCGGTCATTTCAGACCTGGGCCAGTTTCATCCGGATATAGTCGGCAATCTTGCGAATACTGCCGAGTTTTGGATAATCGTCTTCATCGATGGTGATGCCATATTCATCCTGCAGAACGAGAACCACCGTCGCCAGATCCATGCTGTCAACGCCTAACTCATCGACCAGATCAAGATCGGGATTGAACGTCTCCTTCGTAATCTCCTCGAGCTTCAGCTCGAAGATGATGATTTCGGTAATGCGAAGGAGCAGGGCTTCTTGATCAATGTTTTCCATACGTTCATCATTCTCCTTGCCTGTGAAATAAGTCTTCAGTTCCATTACGCCGGTGCATACCGTATGTCCTTTTACGGAAACCTCGAACCGATAGTCATGGCCATGATCAGCGATGGCGGAAGACACGGATATGCTTAACGTCTCACCCGGCCTGACGGGTCTTCTGAAACGAACCTTACGGATCCCTTTTATTGCAATCCGTCCGCCTTTTTCGGAGCCCTGTCGCCTGAAGGCTTCGGCCACCATGGACAATATGGCAATACCCGGAAGGATCGGTTCCCCTGGAAAGTGGCCGGAGAACCACAACGAGGCGACATCCATGCGCGCCTCCGCCAAGGGGACAGGCTTAAACCTGTCCCCTGTTCCCGAAGACGCTCCCGGATAGGACAGGATATGCCATGGTTCCTGCATTGTCACCGCAGCTCATTTTTCGACTATTTTACGACTTCGCAACATTTGCCCATGACGAAATTTGCTTACCTATCATTTATCAAACCGCAGATCAACATTTTTTATGTACAGGCAAGTATTCATTATCCTTAGCAATCAATGGAAACCCGGGTCATAATGGGTTTCCCGATGAGTTCGGCCAGGGGTCTGACCTGCAACCCTTTATGTTTCAGACCGGAAAGGATGTTGTCGACTTCGTGCAGCCAGCGGTCGGCATCTGTATCCGGCCGCGGCCGGACATCATGCAGAAGAATAATATCATCGGGTCTCACCTTCTTCAGGATCTTTCCTGCCAACCCATGGATACGTCTATTGCCGAAATCATTGGCCCGGCATGAAAATGTCAGGCAGAAAAGCCCTTTAACTTTCAACATATCCGCCAGTTTCGGGCTGGTAATCCCCACGGGAGGACGAAAAGCGACGGGTGATATGCCAAAGCGATGCAATACGGCTTGTGTGGCGTCGATCTCCCGGGCCAGCGTTTGAGAGGGGCGAAGCATCAGAAAGGGATCATGTCGGTAAGAATGATTTCCGATATCATGGCCCTGTGCGAGAATCTCCCCAATGAGGTCTCCATTTTTTTCAGCGTTGACGCCGGTGACAAAAAAAGCCGCCTGCACGGCATGCCGCTTCAACAAATGAAGCAGCGGACCGGTTGTAACCGGGTCCGGACCGTCATCGAAGGTGACGGCGACCGCCGGCCCGCCCGCATTTCCCCGGCTGACGATGGGGAGAAAGAAACCCCAGCGGGGAAAGAATGGCGCTGCCAGGCAAAGGAACAGAAAAACGGAAAACGGCGCCGCTGCCCATTCGATTTTAACGAAAGCCATGATCGGGGCGAGCATAAAGGCGGCCAGGCCGGTGATCATGGCCGGGGAAGCACGTCCTGTATCAGCGCCATGACGGTTCATCGGATCAGAAGCTCCCACAGGGGCCCGGTATGTCCCCGGGCATAGAGCCTGGACATCATCCGGTACATCCGGGGCGGGCCGGAACCAACCACCCAGTTTTCGCGATCTGCGGCGTGGTCTTTTATGCGTTTCAGGACGGTCTCGCGATGGAGGGCCACAGACCAGTAAAATGTCGGTTCCATGAGATCGTTCCCGTCTTTGATCTGCCTTTCCTGCAAGGCCAGAATATAGAGAGGCGTGTGGGGATAAATCCTTATCCCGGCAAAAACGAAAAAAACCGTTTTGTCCAATCTCTCGGTCCGAAACAGGGTCTCCTCCAGTGTTTCCTGGTTTTCACCCGGACCGCCGATCATGAGATAATGGGCGACATGAAGGCCGGCGTCACCGGCCAGCCGGTGTGATGTAAAGACATCTTCTGCAAGGAACGGTTTGCCATAAGCCCTGAGCGTGGGGTCGGCAAGGGATTCCGTGCCGAACTCCACATGCGTCAACCCGGCGTCGGCGAGGATGCGATAGTAGTCCGGCGGTGGGGCCGTGGGTGTAAAAAAGCCGCCCCAGGGGATGGAAAGCCCCGCTTTCTTGAAAGCCAGAGCTACGTCCAGGCTATGTTCATAATGGCTGTTGAACGTTGAGTCGGTGATGTACAGATACTTTGCGCCGGCCTCCTGAAGCATTCTGGCCGTCCGCCCCACTTCCGCCGGTTCGGCAAAACGCAGGCGCCTCCCCTCAATATGGGGGTAGGTGCAGTAAATGCAATGGAAGGGGCATCCCCTTTTCGTTTGCAGGTTGAGCATGCCGCCCCTCTTCAGATAATAAGACCGGTAGGAATGATCGGGAATGCCGCCGCGCCCGAAGGATGCAGGCAGAGGCTCCGGGTAGACAGCCGGACCTTTCCGGGCGATAACGCCGGGGAGTTCCGAAACGGATTCCTGCCGTTCCAGGGCCTGAAGAAGCAGGGGGAGCCTTTCCCCCTCGCCGATAATGCCGAAATCGGCCTCCAGCCTGGCCATGAACTCTCCGGGCAGGATCGTGAAGCCGCTTCCTCCCAACACGATCACGCCCTGTGAGTGCCGGCGGATAGTATCGATCAAGGCGCTGATTTCACCGATAAAGGATTCCGTGCGGGTATCGTCGGTATTGTCGATGTTCCGGATGGAGATGCCGATCACATCGGGGCGCAAATCGGCAAGAACGGCAGCGATGCCCGCGCTTTCTTTCATCTCGTTCATATCGATGCAGCTCACCTGATGGGGCGGTGAGATGGCGTTCACGACATAATCCAGACCGAGAGGGTAGGTCGGATAGGGCTGCTGCACGGTATTGGTGGAGACGAGAAGGATCTTCATTGGAATTCCCCGGCAACGTCACGGGCAAATTGCTCGTGACCGATGATCTGCATGACCGCCTGAAACGATCCCAGGACCGTCCCCATGATGCCGGGGCACAGCCTGTTCTGTCCTGCCAGGTACAGACCGTTGATGGATGTCCGATTCAAAGACGCCGCCTTCATCAGTTGTCCTGCTGAGCGAAGAATGCCGTAAGGAGACCCGTCGGGGCTCGCCACCCAATCCCGGATCGTCAGGGGTGTAAAGCTGTCCAGTATCTTCCCGTCCGTAAGCGGACCGAAGATCTTGGATGCCTCAGAGATGAAATGACGGGCCTTTTTCTCCTTTTTCGCTCCATAGTCGCTGCCGCGCCGTCCGGAGCGCGTACCGGACCATGGCCGCCACCCTTCAACGCTGCTCGTGGTGATAATGGACAGGAGGTTGACCCCCGCCTGCCCGCTGGGTCGCAATTGATGAAAAACCCCCCGGGTCAGGGAGCCATCTGCTTCCGGATAGAGACGATAGATATTATAGGGCAAGGCAGTGTGCATATCGGCGTTCACGGCCAGATGGATGCCGAAAAGACCTTTGGTGTCGATGAGCTGTGCAACCCGCTGAACGTAGGATGGCCGAAGCGCCCCGGCCGGCACCAAGGCGGCCGCGACCCTGGGATGGATGGCCGCGATGATGGTCCACGCCTCCAGAATGCGGCCGGACTTCAACACAACGCCCTGCACCTGTCCGGATTCCACCCGGATACTCTCCACGCCGTCTCCCGCGATGACATCGCCTTCCAGGGATTTGAAGCTCGCTAAAAAGGCGTCCGCCATCCGGGTGCTGCTGCAGGCCAGTCGCCAGGATGACATCAGGTAAGAGGCCAGGGTCATGTAATAATAAATGGCGGGGCATTCCTGGAGGGGCACCCCGATCAAAGTTGCCGGGACAGCCAGGACATTGCGGAGTCTTTGGGAACAACCGAATCGCAGGAGGCGCTGCCCCATGGACTCGAAGTTTAAGTAAGACAAGGCCGCCGTCGTCGGAGACAGGACCATGTCCAAGGAGGACAGCGTTCGGGATATCTCCCGGAGATCGGCCATGATCCCCTTGATTTGGACTTGTTCTTCAGGAAAGGCTTGATGGAGGCTTATCTCAAAGGCATCCATGCCGGACGGAAGATCGAAGACAAAGTCGTCGTATACATAGCGATCGATAATGCCTTCCATTCCCATGCGCTCAAGGGGGATCAGCGGGGTGACGCCAAGGTAATCCCATAAACGGCGCAGGGGCTGACCCTCATCGAGGGCTCCCATATAATGGACGCCGGTGGGACATTCGATGCCGGACCGCGCATAGCTGCGCATCAACCCTCCGGGCAGGGGGTTTTTTTCCACCACCGTGACCCGGCAATGAAGTTTTGACAGAATAATGCCGGCGGCGAGACCTCCGATGCCGGAACCGATGATCAGGACACGTCCGGGGGCGAGGTTTTGTTTCGTCATGGTATGGGGGCGCTGATTATCGCTCAGGCGGCTTTGTTCGTTGACTTGTGGTCATAGACATACGCCGCCAGGGCGCAGACGGAGGCAAAGACTTTGACGCCCAGTTCCTTGCTGTCAATCTCGACACCGTAATCTTTTTCGAGCATCATGACCAGCTCCAGGACATCAATGGAATCCAGCCCCAGATCGCCTCCGATAAGCTGTGCTTCGGCATCGATATCATCTGGCGCCACGTCAATGAGGTTTAAGGTTTCGATAATTTTCTTTTTCAGTTCAAATATGAGTGAATCCATGCCCATCCTTTTACCCGTATAATTTTTATATATATGACAATCATTGAAAGAAAGTCAACATCAATGATCTCCTTCGCTTGCTCGATATCAGACCGCTAAAAGCAGGACTGCCGGGAGAAATAATCATTATAATATCTTCCGGGGATTTGCACGCTTTCAGACGTTGAAGCGGCGTGCTTATCGCTCAGTATCCATGCGGGTATATGCCTCCGTGAAAAATCTTTCAGGAAAGTAATTTTCTCAGGAAAATTTGCATGGCGTATCTCACCAAAACCCCAAGGTAGTGGGGTGCGCGTGCCAGCCACGCCCCGACAATAAAGACAACATAGGAGAGAGCATAGGTCGTCGGGCAGCCGATGACGGCGATCATCGGTTCCTGGAGCCAGGCCGCCAGAACGCTCAGAACGGCCACCGCCGGCCAGCCGATAACATAACTCAACCCCATTAAAATCAATCCGGTGATCAACCGTGTCGTCAGAGGCTCTTTGAATTCACTAAGCTCCGTCGGATTCTCAAGTATCTCCATGACATATTTCCGTCCGGCAAGGTATTCGGCAATTTTTCTTCGAATCATAAAACCTTATCCTTTAAAACGGGCCGGTTGTTCCAAATCCGGACGCCATGCACCTGCACGAGCGATGACATATACACGAGAGAACCTGGTATCGCCGGGCAAATGAATTCCAGGGAAGAAGTCGATGGGTTAAATACACGAGGCCTCCCTTTTCTGCAACGGCTTTTCTGCAACCAATAACGGAAAGGCATGTCGTTCGATCTTGTTTTTTCATGCCGGCGATTTTCCTGTCGATTATTTCATGCATTCTATTTCCAGCCGGTTCTTGACAGGGCACGATGCGCATATTATAGGGGAACGGCAAAGAAAAGGCGCATGATCGAGGATGCTGTGAAGAAAGAGATGAATGGCTGGGATTTTTTTGATCGCATCTACTGCATCTCCCTGGAAGAACGTGAAGACCGGCGGCAGGCGGCTGCGGCGTCGTTCTCCAAAGTAGGGCTGACCGGAAGAGTTGAATTCGTTATGGTCAAGCGTCATCCCTCCAACGTAGAACAAGGGATGTATGAATCTCACATGACCTGCCTGCGTAAAGGCTTAGACGCCGGCGCAGAGAGGATCATCGTTTTTGAAGACGACGTCGTTTTTGACCGCTTTGACGCCAGGCGCTTCAGGCAATGCGTGCAATTTCTGGTGGAACATCCGGACTGGAAAGTGCTGCTTTTAGGGGCCTTAATACGCTCAAGCCGGAGAACGACTAATCCGTTCATACAAAAAGTCAGCTACCAGAGCCTCGCGCATGCATATGCCGTAAACAGGCCTTACGCGGAAACCATCGCTTCTCAACCCTGGCAGGGGGTTATCATCGACACCCTGTTTCGGCCCCTGACGGATCACCTCTATGCCGTTTATCCCATGTTTGCGTTTCAAAAAGATTTTGCCTCGGACAATGACAGCAAATACCGGGGCCTTGAGCGTTTCCGGCGATTGTGCGGCGGGCTCGAGCGTATTCAAAAGGCAAACGAATTCTACCAGCGCCATAAATGGGGTGTGATCGCCGCCCACGTCATGATTCTTTTGTCTCTTCTGCTCGTTCTCCTCTCCCGATGAGCCTGCCGCACCGATTGAATGGGCGAGAGGGGGCTCTTTCGGCATTCACCCGGCAGGGCATCGTGCGTGCAAAAGTGAGTTGAATCGAATTGAAGTACATCCGGGACGAAATAGACAGTCTCAGGCAGGAGGGCGTAATCAACCCTGTAGAAAGCGGCTTGCAGGCAGGTGCAAGATAGGATAATAGGAAGACAAAAACACGGAGCTGACCTATGAGATCATACGTCGTTTTTTCATCCATGGGGCCGGATCGTCCCGGTCTGGCCAGGGAAATTGCGGAATTTTTCGCGGCGCGCGGCATCAATATCGAACGCTCGCGCGGCTGTGTGCTGGGAAACGAATTCGGGATGGTTATCCTGACATCGGGGAACACGGATGACATCGAGCAACTGATCAATGAGCTGGGCATCCTGCGCGAGAAAACCGGTCTTGACATCTACATCCGGAAAACCAGGGCGCCGCTGCACCGGGAAGCCCTGCCGTCGATTCTCTACAAGCTCATCGCCGTATGCATCGACCGTCCGGGAATTGTCCATCAAATCTGCAAGGTCCTGCATGACCGGAAGATCAACATAGAAGATATCTCAACCAATGTCGACCATGATCCCACAACGGGCGCCAATGTCTTTCAGATGAACTGCTATTTTTCCCTGCCGCCGTCCGTCAAGATTATCGACCTCAAGCATGCGCTGACACGCGTCAGTGAAGACTACAACGTCGATATCCGGTTCGATGCGGTGATCAGCAAATAGCCATGGGAAAAGCAAAGGAACAACTTAAAGACAAAGGCATGCGGCCGATCCGGGAAATTGCGGCGTCGGTCGGCCTGTCCGAAGGCGATCTGGAATATTACGGGCGTTACAAGGCCAAGGTCAGACTTGAGGTGATTCATCGCCTCGAACGCAGGGCGAACAGCTCCCTGATTCTTGTCTCCGCGATGACCCCGACCCCTGCCGGTGAGGGAAAGTCCACCGTGTCCATCGGTCTTGCGCAGGCCCTTGCCAAACTCGGAAAGTCGTCGATGGTCGCGCTGCGCGAGCCGTCCCTGGGGCCTGTTTTCGGCATCAAGGGCGGCGCCACGGGCGGCGGTCTTTCCCGTGCGCTGCCCGCTGACGACATCAACCTCCATTTTACGAATGACTTCCCGGCTGTTGAAAGCGCCCACAATCTGCTCGCGGCCCTGATTGACAACAGCATCTTTCACGGCAATCCCCTGAACGTCGATCCGCGCAAGGTCGCCTGGCGTCGCGTGCTGGACATCAACGACCGGTCCCTGCGGGATATCGTGATCGGCCTCGGAGGCTCCACAAACGGTGTGCCCCGCGAGACGGGCTTCGACATCGTTCCTTCCAGCGAGATCATGGCGATCCTCTGCCTCTCACGCTCTTACGCGGAACTGAAGGACAAGATCCGAAAGACCCTGGTCGGCTTTACCTATGACGACAGGCCCGTCATGACCGGTGATCTGAAGGTCGAGGGCGCCGTTACGGCCCTGTTGAAACATGCCCTGCTTCCGAACCTTGTACAGACCACGGAAGGCGTGCCGGCCGTCATCCACGGCGGGCCCTTTGCCAATATCGCCCAGGGAACCAACAGCATCATCGGCACCGACCTGGCGCTGCGTCTGGCCGATTTTGTCGTGACCGAGGCGGGGTTCGGCTTTGAGCTGGGCGCGGAAAAGTATTTTGACATCGTGGCGCCTTATGGAAACCTGAACCCCCGCATCGTCGTTCTCGTGGCGACGGTTCGCGCGCTGAAGTATCACGCCGGCGTGGCCCGCGAGGATCTCAACACGCCCAATGCGCGCCTGGCGGTTCTCGGCATGGCCAACCTCAGGAAACATTACGAAAACATTGATAAATTCAACGTTCCCTGCGTCATCGCGCTCAACCGTTTCCCCTCCGATACGGACGAAGAGATCCGGGCCGTCATCGAGGCGGCGGAAGATAAGGGTATGAATATCGCGCCTGTGGACATTTTCCGTCTCGGCGGCGAAGGCGGGCTGGAACTCGCGGAAAAGACGGTAAATCTTATCGCGCAAGCATCCGGCGTATTCCGGACGCTCTACCGGTGGGATCAGCCCGTGGAAGACAAGATTTTCACTGTTGCGAACGAAATCTACGGCGCGGTTTCCATCGACTACCAGCCGCTAGCCAGGCGAAATCTGGAGCTGATCAAGAAGTTCGGGTTCGACAAGCTCCCGATCTGCATTGCTAAAACCCAGCAGTCCCTCTCGGACAACCCGGCCCTGTTGGGCCTGCCGAGAGATTTCATCGTTACCGTCCGTGAAATCAAGATCGCATCGGGGGCCGGCTTCCTGATTCCCATTACGGGCGATATCCTGCGCATGCCGGGCCTGTCAAAAACACCGGCAGCCGGTCAGATTGATATCGACGACGATGGAAAAATCACAGGCATGGGAGAGTAGGGAGATGCTTCCCCAGCCCCTTATCCCCGTGATCCCAGGCGAAGCCCGCCATGGATGAAATAGACATCCCCCGCCAGTGCTTCGTTACGGTAGAGCTCGCCCACGAGAGACGCCACCTCGGCAGGCTCGATGAGCCGTCCGATCGGAACATCCGAAAGAATCTTGTCCAGGGCCTTCTGGTCCATGCCCTTAACCATGGCGGTTCCGACATAGCCCGGCGCGACCGCCACGCAGCGGATCCTGTTCCCGATGCCGCGGCGCAAGAACTCTGCCGTGATGACCTTGGGCATGACGGACATGGCCGCCTTCGAGGAGGAGTAGTTGATCTGGCCGGCGGTGCCCAGCGAACCCGTGGAGGATACCAGGCAGATCAGGCCCTGACAGCCGTGATTGATCATGCGTTCCGCACATTCCCGGACGGTCAGAAACACACCCGTCAGGTTGATGTCGATGACCGCCTTGAACTGCTCCAGCGTCATCTTGCGGTTGACCTTTCCCGTCGCCTTGTCGGTCGACACCAGCATCGCGTCCTTGATGATTCCGGCGAAGGGCGCTACCAGATTGATTTTGCCGAACTTGTCGATGGCCGCGTCGGCCAGTTTGCCGCAGTCCTCCTCGCTGGTCACATTACAGACCACGGACAAAACGTCTCCGCCCATGGCTTTCAACTGCGCTTCGGCATTTTCCAGGAACTGGGGCGCCACATCCGCGATGACCGCCTTGCCGCCGTTTTGCACCCAGTACCGGGCGATCTCCAGACCGATCCCCCCGCCTCCCCCGGTAATCACCGCAACAGAATCCCTGATTTCCAGCATGTCGATTTCCTCCTTGATGCATTATTCTTTGTTCGATTGAGGTTCGAACGAACAGATGTATTGCACCATGCCTTCGTCCACGGCTATGTCAAAAGACGACCGGCCCGGAACGATGAAGAAGGCGCCGGCCGGATACATTTCCCATTGCCCTTCATCGGCCTGACGCACGCGGCAGCTTCCGGCTGTAATCTCCATTTTTTCCGGATCATCGGTTTTGAAGTTGTAACTTCCGGGTTGAATCACGCCGATGGTCTTTTTACGGCCATCCTTGAACAGCACCGTATGACTGACCACGCACCCTTCGAAATAGACATTGGCTTTGCAGATCACGCTGACATCTTCAAATTGTTCCGGGATGTTTCCTGTCATGGGTCGCCTCCTTTATGTGTCGTTTGGCAGCGATAATGTGGACTTGGTGGCTCCTGTTAATCCCCCTTCGGAAGCCTTTCCGGTCGGTTCGCTATATTTTCCCGACCGATGCAAGATAAATGGTAAATTCATCCTTGCCGTCAATTCTCAGTAATTGATCCATGGCCTCCTGATCATAGGCGGCGATGGCACAGGTTCCGGCCTGGATGGCTTCGCAGGCAAGGTAAAGATTCTGGCAAACATGTCCGGCGTCAATGGCGATGACTTTGTGCGCGGCCAGGCTATAGCGCCACTCCATACGGTATGGAATGGCCGTCCAGATAAACGTCACGGCTGATTGAGCGGGATAGGGCTGCCCGAAGACAGCCTTTACAAGTTTCTGCGCAAGGTGATCTTCGCTGAATTCAAAGAGGAGCTGGTGTTCAAGCGGCAGATAACGGTAAACGCCCGGATCCACGCACTTAACATTGAAAACGCACAGGTACGTTTCCAGGGCATGCCTGCATCCTGCGGATGGAACAGTCCTCAATGCATGGCCTTCATCCAGCTTTCCTTTCACCCCCTGTGTCGCCCAAAGCAGAAACGACAGCTCTTCCAGCGTCAGATGATCCTGACGGTAGGTTCTGCGGCTCTGCCTGTTTTGAATGGCTGAGATCAAATCCAACGCGGCGATATTCTCAAAACGATGGGGCGTGATCAGATCGATGCGCCGGGCTTGCTTGTCGAATGGTTTTTCAATGGGCGGGGGCGCAATGCCCCGGTTCTGGTCCGCTTGAGAGAAGTCAACCCGCTTCCGGATGGAATCCTTGAGAAAGTAACGAAACGGTTCTGTCAATTCTTCCCTGTCCATTCAGTTTCCTGTTGTTGTCTTTGATGATTATTTTTGAAGATGCACTATAGGGAGGCCGCGCTTGAATGTCAATGACGTTTCGGTAAACCATCATTCCTCATAACGCTTTGACATTTTGGATTGAAGCGATTTTACATCCTCGATTCATGCCGACAGTATTATTCGGCCCGGGATTTGTCGATAATTTCACCAATGAGCGTTGCCGTCTTCCCTGTGAGCATCAGGCAATACTCGAATTTATCGCTTCCCCGGTAACGCTTGGCCTGGTTGGTATCCGTCCAGTCGATGCCGACTATATCGCGGCATAAAATTATTCCATCTGTGACTTCGTTTTTGAACCTTTTCATGAACGTCCGGCAATACTTCCACATCCTGATGTCCGTCTGACGTCCCGGTTCAGAACGACCATGGAGCAAGCCGATCACTGCCAAACCACCGATCACGGCGCCGCAGACCTCGCCATGGGCCCCCAGACCGCCGCCGAATGAGTCCATTGCCTTGATCAAATCATCACTCTTCATCCCAAGCTTTTCCTGCCCGACCGCAAGAATGGCCTGGCTTCAGTGCAAACCTTCACGGAATATCCGCTGCGCCTTTTCCTGCATCTCTATGGGGGTCATCACAAATCTCCTTTCTTGTTTAATGCGAGCCGGATTCCCCTGAAGCTGTTGTTCAGGAAAAAAGTTTCCCTTTTTTTGACATCGGCGGGCAATTGATGAAAACAGGACAGTCCGGGGTCTTGAGCCAGCAACGCTTCAAACACTTTTTCTTCAAACATAGGGCTTTCCAATCTGCTGAATTGGCCTATGACGGTTGCCCAGAGATCCGTTTGGGCGGATGCCAGATCGAGTAATTTCGGGATTTCAAACGACAGCCCGAAATGACCGTAACAGAGCACGGCGGCGTCGATATTTTTGAGAATGCCGAGAGACCTCCTGTAATGATCCAGATCGAATCCGGGCGGCGCCGCGATGCGCAGATAAAGATCCTTTTCCATCGGGTAAAAGATCCCGGCTGCCTCGCCTGCAAAAAGCACGTCGCCGATCCGGTAGCAGAGATGATGGGGCGCATGTCCGGGTGTTTCATAAACTTTAACGGCCATCCCGCCGGCCGGGAAATCAAGCCTGCCGTCGAGATTCTTTTCGGAAACAGGGGCAGGCTCGCCATAAATAACTGCCGTTTCGTAGAGGACCTCCAGAGAGACGTCCCACAACTTTTCCGGTTTCAGCAGGTGCGGAACACCCCGGGGGTGGCAGATCGCCTTGGTGTCGGGATAGCGGTCCAGCAGCAACCCCAATCCACCGGCATGGTCCAGATGAATATGCGTGAGCAGGATATGGTCAATACGCCGGATCTTCATTTCCTCCAACGCCTGCAAGAGTGCAGGCAGGGTTGAACGGGGTCCGGGATCGACGAGAATGACGGTATGATCGTCCCTGTAAAGCCAGGCGCACAGAAAGTGATGGAAGCCTTCTTTCGGCAGATCCAGTGGGATGAGATAGAGGTTGTCGAATAAAGGCTTGGTCACTATTAAGGCCCTTTGAAAAGCTGAAAAAAAGGTGAAAGTCCAACCGTCAGGCGTCAGTCGTCGGTCAGCAGGCCGATCATCTCCTCAATGTCGGTTGTCTGTTTTTTGCAGCTTCTGCCGGTACAGACATAGATGAGAGCTTCACCTTTCTCACCCTTGAATGATGCTGTAAACGGGGCAATCTTTCTTATGGCTGCGGCTTGTTTGCCGTCCGGAACAAGCATGACTATCTTATTGGGCAGAAAGCGCGCCGAGAGGGTCCGGTTGATCGTCTGGACGGCCGGGCTGTCCTGTTCACCCGCGATGACGATTTCATGAGAGGGGCCCATCAGATAGTCGAGCGCGGTCAGATGGAAGGCAACGGCGGAAGGGCTTTGCTGGATGATCCCGGCAAACGCTCCACAGATTTGCTCCGCTTTCTGCTCAAGCTGCATGTCGCCGGTTATGCGCGCCAGGCGCAGCAGGTTCATTGCGCTGACTGAGTTTCCGGACGGAATGGCGCCGTCATGAATGCTTTTTTTCCTGAAAAGGAGCTCTTCATGGTCGTTTGCGGTCAAGAAAAATCCGCCCTCCCGGTCGTCCCAGAAGCGTTTCAGCAGATGATCATTAAGTTCGATCGCCGCTTCGAGGTATCGCACGTCAAAGCCCGTTTGGTAAAGCTCGATGAGGCCCCAGACCATAAAGGCATAGTCATCCAGAAACGCGGGAATGGCGGCGGCATGGTTGCGCCGGCAGTGCAGAAGGCTGCCGCGGTCATCGCGCATGGCCGACAGGATGAAGTCAGCCGCATCGCGGGCGGCGAGTTCATACTGGCTATTGCTAAGGACGCGGGCGCCGAATGCGAGGCTCGCGATCATCATGCCGTTCCAGTCTGTAAGGATTTTATCGTCGCGGAACGGATGAATTCTTTTTTCACGCACTCCGTACAATTTGTTCCGGCATGTTTCCAGCAGGGTGGCCAGTCTCTGGGGGGCCATGGTCAATTGTATCGCCCATTCATCGAGCGGCATCTTCAGATGGAGGATATTGGCCCCGGTCTTCTGCCTTTTGGCTTCATCGAAATAGTTTCCGCCGCTGTCGACAGAATAGATCCTGTTCCAGATCGCGGCTTCCGGACGCGTCAGGGCCTTCTCAATGTCTTCTTTAGTCCATACATAGAATCGGCCCTCCTCACCTTCGGAATCCGCGTCCTGAGCCGAATAGAAACCTCCCTGCGGCGATTTGAGGTCTCGCAGGACATAAGCGAAGATCTCGCTCGCGGTCTTTGCGTACTCATGCCCTCCCGTTGCTTGATAGGTTTCCAGACAGGCCACGGCGATCATGGCCTGATCGTAGAGCATTTTCTCGAAGTGCGGCAACAGCCAGGCCGCATCCGTCGCGTATCGGTGGAAGCCGAAACCGACATGATCGAAAATCCCGCCGCGACGCATGGCCTGCAGCGTATTTTCCACCATGCGAAGCGCCTGCTCATCGTTAAAACGTTTCCAGCACCGCAGCAGATAGATGAGCTTTTGCGGAGTCGGAAATTTGGGGGCGCCGCCGAAGCCACCGGATTCAGGATCGTATGCACCCGTCAGCTCATCGAGCGCGCTGCTCAACAGCGATATCTCTGAAAGCGGTCCCGCTGCGGGAGGGCGGTAATTTCTCAACAGTTCCGTGACTTGACCGGCTGACTTCAGCAAATCCGGTCTCCTGTTTTTCCAGAGATCGGCTATCCGGTCGGCCAGCTCCCGCATCCCGATGAGTCCGTGCCTGCTTTCAGGCGGGAAGTAGGTTCCGGCAAAGAAAGGCTGTTTATCCGGCGTCATGATGATCGTCAGAGGCCAGCCGCCGTTTCCGGTCATGGCCTGGCAGACCGTCATATAAACGGCGTCGATATCCGGCCGTTCTTCACGATCCACCTTCACATTGACGAATGTGTTGTTCATCAATGCGGCAATGGCAGGATTCTCGAAGCACTCATGGGCCATAACGTGGCACCAGTGGCATGTGGAATAGCCGATGGACAGAAAGACAGGCTTGTTTCCCGCCCTGGCCGCGGCAAATGCTTCATCCCCCCAAGCGTACCAATCCACCGCGTTGGTCGCGTGCTGGAGAAGATAGGGGCTTGTTTCCGTGCTGAGTCTATTCATAACCGGATCAGAGCTTGGTCAGCACGCTCAGCGCCCAGGCTTTCGCGTCCTCGAGGTCCGCCTGATCGGGATGGGCTTCGGCGCTCTGGGCTTCTTCAGCCCAGGCCCTGTTTTCCTGCTGCTGCATCAGCATTTCGATGATCCGGGGGTTCACCTTGCCGCGGCAGCCGAAATGCCCGAGAACGTTGGCCTTGGCTGCCAGTCCGAGGGCATTTTCAAAAGCCTGCCGGGGCAGTTGACCGCCCCGGAGCGAGCCGTGCGTCGAGAAAAAAGCGACCCTCTGGCCCTTCCCGAGCGCCTTGATAAACGGCTGCGCCTTTTCCGGAACACTGTGCGCATAAACGGGGAAGCCGCAGAAAACGACATCGTAGCCTGCCGCTCCCTCCAGATCCTGGATCGGCTTGATCTCTTTGTCCACAGGCAGCGCTTCGTATATCGCCTGTGCGACTTTTTTCGTATTGCCGGTTTTCGAAAAGTAAGTAACCAGTGCTTTCATTCTTTCCTCCTTGGTTAATAATATGTTTTTATATGGGGGCGCTTCCCATATTAATGCAAGTCTTAAAGTGCGAAAAACCCGTGCTCCTGACGGGCGACACCCGTCTGAACGGCTGCCTCATGGACGGCTTTGGCCACTTTTTCCCGAACCTGCCGGTCAAAGATGCTCGGGATGATGTAATCTTCGCGCAGCTCATCGGGATTGACGCAGGAAGCGATGGCGTGCGCCGCGGCCAGCAGCATGTCATGGTTGATTTCCCGGGCGCGGCAGTCCAGCACGCCCCGGAAAAGCCCGGGAAAGCAGAGCACGTTGTTGATCTGGTTATGATAATCGGACCGGCCCGTGGCCACCACCCGGGCGTATTTCTGCGCCTCTTCGGGCATGATCTCCGGGATGGGATTGGCCATCGCAAAGACGACGGCGTCCTTTGCCATTTTACGGATGTCCCTGGCCATGCAGCGCGTCGGGCTGGGAGACACCCAGAAAGACGTCCGCGTCTTTTATGACTTTCGTGAGCAGGCCTTTGATTTTGTGCGGATTGGTCAGCGCCGCGATTTCTTCCTTTACGGGATTCATATTCTCCTTGCGCCCCTGATAAAGCGCTCCGCTGCGGTCGCAGCCGATGATGTTCCGGACGCCCGATGATAGAAGCAGGCGGATGGATGCGACGCCTGCCGCCCCCAGGCCGTTGACGACCAGGACGATCTCCTCGATCGGCTTGTTCACGATTTTCAAAGCATTGATAAGCCCGGCAAGGATAACCACGGCCGTTCCGTGCTGATCATCGTGGAAAACAGGGATGTCCAGCTCCTGTTTCAGACGGGCCTCGATTTCAAAACAGCGCGGCGCGGAAATGTCCTCCAGATTGATGCCGCCGAATCCCGGGGATATCCATTTGACGGTTTTGATGATTTCTTCGGGGTCTTTGGTGTTCAGGCAGATGGGGAAGGCATCGACGCCGCCGAATGCCTTGAAAAGCATGGCCTTTCCCTCCATGACGGGCATCGCGGCCATGGGGCCGATATCGCCGAGGCCCAGAACCGCGGTGCCGTCGGTCACGATGGCGATGGTGTTCTTTTTGATCGTCAGCTCATAAACGCGCTCCGGGTTTTCGTGGATGGCGGTGGAAACCCGGGCTACGCCGGGGGTGTAGGCCATGGACAGATCGGCGCGGGTCTTCAGCGGGAGTTTGCTGCGGATTTCGATTTTTCCGCCCTGATGGGCCATGAACGTGCGGTCGGCCACATTGATAATGCGGATACGCCGTTGATTTTTCCGATATTCGCGGTGATGCGTTGTTCCATGTCTTGGTTGCCTGCCGTGACGGTCAGGTCCCGGATAATGCAGCCGTCTCTGAAGCCAACGATGTCAATAGCGCCGATGTCGCCGCCCGCCTTGCCGATGGCGGAGGTGACCCGGCCCAGCATGCCGGGTTTGTTGGTGATTTCCAGACGGATCAGAATGCCGTAGCGGAGCCTGGATGTCTTCATCATAAGCGGGGCCTCCTTGTGATCTTGTCATTCCCTTTCAAAAAGGGGATGAAGTGGGATGTTCGTTGCGAAGATATGTGATTTTCAGGTAATTATCAATCGCTTTTCGCGGCGCTTTTCGTGGCCGGGCTCATGAAATGATTGCGGATAGAGGCGAGCCCTGATATAAGAGAGGAAAAAAGAGGTGTGTATGGATACCATCTGGGTTCTGGTTATTGCTGTTGCTGTATGGATTTTTCTGCAGGCCTGGCTGCTGCCGAAGTTCGGTATCTCCACCTGAATGAGGCCGGGCTGCCGGTCGGCAGATAAGGATTTCACCGTGATGAAACAGGAACAAACCGGAGAAGGGCAGGGCGCATCGGGCGACAGCGGCAACACGCCGAAGACCTGATGCGATGCGGCAGATCATGCTTTGCCGGTCTGCGCTGCCTGATTGAACAGATCTTTTTTTTAGGAGGCATAAAATGGATTGGGGAATGAATAACCGGATGTCACAGCTCATCCAGCCGGACGGACATTGCTTTTTTCTGCCGATTGATCACGGCTATTTTCAGGGGCCGACGTCCCGTCTGGAAAAACCGGCGGAGACGATCAAGCCGCTTTTGCCCTACTGCGACGCCCTCTTTGTCACGCGTGGCGTCCTGCGCGCAGCCGTGGACCCGGCCGGGAGCAAACCGATCATTCTCAGGGTGTCCGGCGGGTCAAGCGTTATCGGCAAAGACCTCGCCAACGAGAGCCTGACCACGTCCATCGAGGAGATCATCCGCCTCAACGCGACGGCGGTCGGCATGTCCGTATTCGTGGGGAGCGATTACGAGAAGGAATCCCTGACCAACCTGTCCGAGCTGGTCAATCGGTGCGAGGACTTCGGCATTCCCGTCATGGCGGTGACGGCCGTCGGCAAGGAACTGGAAAAACGCGATGCGCGCTACCTGGCCCTGTGCTGCCGGATCGCGGCGGAACTGGGCGCCCGTGTGGTCAAAACCTACTGGTGTAAGGATTTCGACAAGGTCGTTTACGGTTGTCCGGTTCCCGTCGTCATGGCCGGGGGGCCCCGGTGCGATACGGAGCTGGAAGTCATTGAATTTGTTCATGACGGCATGCAAAGCGGCGCTATCGGCCTCAATCTGGGCCGGAATGTCTGGCAGAGCCCTCATCCTGTGGCGATCATGCGGGCCCTGCGCGCCGTCATCCACGAGAATTATTCGGTCAAGGAAGCCTGGGACCTGTTCAGCAGCGTCAAACAGGAAAAATAAAAAATATGGGGAAACCCGCCTGATTTCTTGATAGAAAACATGATGCTGGATGCAAACATTCCTGCACAACAAGCGCTGCGTCTGCCAAAGCTTGTCGAGTCCGATCCGCGGGCGCCGCAGCTCCTTTGCAGTCTGATGGCTCACACCCGGCCATTGTGGCGGGATAGCGAGACTCAGTATCCCGGCGGTCACGCTGACCGTCGAACTGGCCGGGGCGCTGCGCAAAGCACACGCATCCGGTCAGATCATACGCGGCCTGGAGAGTGCGGAACGCAAGCTCGCTTCAGAGGAACGAGGTCTGCAGATGGCGGATCGGCAAGCAGGCGCGCCGCGCGGCGTCCGTGTCTCCCGGCTGCTCCTCCTGACCCATGACGGCGCCGAACGCTTTTACCGGAACGTCGAAACCATGCTCCATCGGTTCGGTCCGCGCGTTCTGGCGGTGCGGCTTGAAACAGATGCCGGCGGGTTAGGCGAACTGTTGTTCGGTCCCGGCCGCATTGCCCGCCTGGTGATGCTGGAGCACAAGCAGGCCGTCGGTGATGTGCTTCTGGCAATGACCGGAAGCATCTGTCAAGGGCGACACACTTAATGGGGCGGCAAATAAGCCATGCATGTGTATGAATTCCAGGGGATGACCAGAAGAGATATGCTGCAACTGGCCGCGGCGTCCGCCATATTATTTTCACTTCCTGCCATGACAGGCTGCACATCATTTCCCAAAGATAAACCCTCCGCCACGGGCGACGGTAAAGCCCTGACGCTGATTCACGGCAATGTCATCAATGTGCTTCAGGGCGACGTGCATAGCGACCAGACGATTACGATCCGCTACGGGATGATCGAATCCATCTCGGACCGACTGCCTGAGCCCCGGGAAGAATCCCTCGTCGTGGATATGAAAAATCAATATCTCATTCCGGGTTTGATTGATGCACATTGCCATTCTACCCTCTCAAGCGAGGCAGAATTCAATCCATTCGGCGTTTCCACGATGCTGCGGCAGATCAGGAGAAATTACGTCCAGCAACTTGCCCATGGCGTGACGACCATCCGTGACATGGGCGCGCTGCCAAAACTGCTGCATAAGCATTTGGAAATGATTGAAAAAGGGGAATTGACGGGTCCGAGAGTGGTCTATTGCAATGCCTTCACGAACGTCCACGGGGGGCATCCGGATATCGATCCTGCCGACATCAGCATGTTTTCCGGAATCGCCACGGCCTTTGCGGGGAATCCCAGTTTCTGGTTTAAAGACATCCCGGAGCTGGAAGGAAAGATGAAAGAGAGCCTCGAAAACGGCGCGTCTTTCATCAAGCTCACCATGGATAACCGGTCGCTGCTGTGTGGAAAAGGCGAGATTCCTGTTTACAGTGAGGAGCAACTGGAGTTTATTTTTACATTTGCCCGGAAAAACAACCTCCCTGTTGCCGGCCACATCCATACGAAATACGGGTTTGACCGGGCGCTTCAGTACGGCATCAACTCCATGGAACATTCCCTTGCCGACGCCCTGTTGACAGACCGGGAAATTGCGGAGATGGCCGGCAAGAACATCGCCATCGTGCCCACCATGGTCATTGCGCAGATGCATGCCGCGGAAGAGGCCTTTGACAGGGTTCCTGAATTATACCGGAATGGCTTCGTTTATAACGAATTGTCCATCAGGCGGCAGATGCTCAATTCCTCACCGGACGATTATGTTGAACCGGCAATCCATGAGAAGAATGTAGAGGCCCTTCAATATTATCAAAAATATGGATGCGCTAACCTCTATAAAAACGGCAAATTTCTGGCCAGGCCCGATCTCTATTTCAATATCCTTTTGCATGGCCCGCAGAATCTGCTCAGGATGAAAGAGGCCGGGATTGTCATCGGCTGTGGCACCGACGCCGGCATTCCCCTTGTTTATCATGGGATGCTGTGGCGGGAGATGGAAATGCTTACAAGAATCGGCTTTTCGAATCAGGAAGCGCTGCGGTGCGCGACAATCAACAATGCGAAAATCCTCCGGATGGAAGACAAAATCGGTACGATAGACAAAGGCAAACTCGCGGATATGGTCGTCTTGAAAGAGAATCCTCTAACCGTAATCGAGACCTGCCGCGCTCCGCAAATGGTCATCAAGGGCGGGCGGATTTATGCTGATTTTTTTGCTGACACTTGGATGTCAGACTATTATTCTTATCCATAATAATATAAATTACAGAAATCTCACTAAAACTGTAGTATATATTGATGAGAGGAGTCAGGTCGGTGTGACTTTTCTGACTCAGTCTGGAGGGCTTGAAAAATAATATGACTGTTAAAATGATGCCGGATCCTCAGACAAGCGACCATAAGGTTGCCTGGATTGCAAGTTTCAAAGATACCTATGACGCGTGGGTAGATAACCTCAGAGCAACTATCGCCTCGATGGAAAAACAGGCGATCCCTCCTCTTGATACATCGGTTTCGAAACTCTTCGATACATCCATTCCCGGCGCCGTTCTGATGCGAGAGGTCATAGATTACTACATAGACAGCTGGCAGAGAAGTTTCCTCTATCTGAACACAATGAGAAAACGTGGCAGCATTTACCTGAGGCATCTGCAGGACGGCCAGCCAACCGTATTATTTTTCGAGTATGAAAAAGTTCTGAGCGGCCTCACCCTGAATCGTCCCGTGAATTACGACCTTGTGAGAATCATCCCTGACAAGGAATATGTCATAGATCCCGATAAAAGACCGATTGTAGTCGTAGATCCCCGGGCGGGTCACGGACCGGGCATCGGTGGCTCCAAGAGAGAATCCGAAATCGGGATGGCGATGAAAAATGGACATCCCGCCTACTTCATTCTCTTTTACCCCTACCCCGTACCGGGACAGACCATTGCCGATGTAAAGAACGCCGAGCTCAGTTTCATCGAGGAAGTTGCCCGGCGGCACCCTAACTCAAGAAAGCCTTCTGTTATCGGGAATTGCCAAGCAGGCTGGGCCGTAGCGATGATGAGCGCCCACATGCCGGGCGGGACGGGTCCGCTTGTCTTTAACGGCGCGCCCCTTTCATACTGGTCGGGTGTCGAAGGTAAAGACACCATGCGCTATCTGGGAGGACTTGCGGGAGGCGCGTGGGTCGCATCATTTTTCTCCGATCTGGGCGCCGGCTGCTTTGATGGCGCTAATCTTGTCCTAAACTTCGAAATGCTGAATCCCGCCAATACCTTCTGGACCAAGCAATATAACGTGTACTCAAAGATCGACACAGAAGAAAGGCGTTACCTTGATTTTGAACGATGGTGGAACGGCTACTGCCTGATGACCACGGAAGAAATACAGTATATTGTTGAAAATCTATTCATCGGCAACAAACTGGAACAGGGGTCCCTTGAAATCGAGGGAAAAGTCTTAAATTTAAAAGACCTGGTGGATCCTGTGGTTGTATTTGCCTCGAGCGGGGACAACATTACTCCGCCACGCCAGGCTCTCAACTGGATTATAAAAGTCTGGGGTTCCATCGAAGAAATAAAAAGGCGAAGGCAGGCAATTATTTACATTCTCCATAAAGATATAGGCCATCTCGGAATATTTGTGTCAAGCAAGATCGCGACGAAAGAACACAACGAAATAATCTCAAGCTTCGATATGATCGAATACCTGCCTTCGGGACTCTATGAAATGATAATCGAGGATGGCGATGAAGAACACGTCGGCTTCGATGTCCATTTTGAGGAACGGACATTCGATGACATCATGGCGCTGGATGCCGGTCCTGATGAAGGGAAACCTTCTCAACAGGACGAAAGGGCATTTGAAATTGTCCGCCAGCTCTCAGAAAAGAACAATATGTTCTATAAAACCTATATTAGTCCGTGGATGCGTCTCTTCATGACAGATCAATCTGCTGAAGCTATTCGACAGATTCATCCTCTTAGGATCAGCCGGTACGCATGCTCTGATCTCAGTCCTTTCTTCTTCCCGATCAAGCTCTTTGCTCCCACGGTTGCACGAAACCGCCGAAAATGCCCTGAGGATAATCCATATATGATCATGGAAAAATGTTTTTCCGAAAACGTGGTCACCATGCTTGACTATGCGAGGGATATGCGTGATCTCAAATATGAATATATATTCAAGTCTGTATATGAATCGGATCTTCTCAATATGCTGTTCCCGAAAGAAGAATCTGTAATAACGACTGAGGAGGGACAACGAAAGAAGGAGGACGAAGAAATCATTGCTCTGCGTGACCGCCTTGACGACGCCTACTGGATAAATGCCATGGAAGAGGGCGGGTTTGTAGAGGGATTGATACGGATGCTCCTGGCAATTGTGTCTGCAAACCATACCTTTGACCGAAAATCCTTCCTTCTGATGCAGCAGCTTGTACGCGTCCATCCCAGACTGAAGGGGGTAACGATTCCCGAATTCAGAGTGATCACGAAAAGGCAATCGAGAATTTTGCAGACAGATACGGAAAAGGCAATAAGATCTCTTCCCATCCTGCTGCAAACGCCAAAAGATCGTAAAGATGCGGTAGAGATTGCCCAGACTATTTTCGGGCACTGTGAACTGACAGAAGAAGCAAAGGCGATGCTGAGAAAACTAAGGGCAATTGAAAGGCTTGCACAAAGTGAAGCGATACATACCAAAGACGGCGATACTCATAAGATTAATACGGTAACACAAACAGAACTTTTGGCTTCCTCCGATCTGAAAAAAACAGCAGGAGCAAAACAAAAAACTCGAAAAAGGAAGTGACCTGCCCGCCGTATTCCAGACGGCCCCGCAGTGCTGGTAATTTCCGGGGGAAAACTAAATCCGAGTATCCCGGTGTCTCTCCTGTCTTAATTAGAAGTGTAACGTCCTCCTACTCGGTGATTGACGGATTTCGATAACAATGCGAGAGTATAAGCGGTAATATTTAGAAGTACTTTGGCGTCGCTCGCGCTCCGCCTATCAAGGGCGTTCGAGCCGACCCCGCCGCTGGCGGCTGCGCATCGCTTGGTTTTTGGCACGTCAACATGCAATAAATTGCAGTTGCCGCGCCCAAAAACGGCGGCTCAACAGCCGGCGTGAGATCAACCATTACAAACGCAAATCCTTAAACATTTCATTCATCATAATTGCTGCTTTGCAGAGACAGCGACTCCGGCGGTCGGAGGATCTTGAAAAACCAGTAATTGGATTATTTGTTACGTATATTTTCCTGTTATTAATATTGTGGTATGGAAAATGACCCGGATCGTCGTTCCGGGGAGATTAATTCCAGGAATTCATCATGACACAGGAATTGAAAGCGATGCGCGCCGCCGTTTATTACAACAACAGCGATGTCAGGGTGGAAGAGCGGCCGGTGCCGCCTATCGGCGCCGGCGAGATGCTCGTGAAGGTCTTGGCCAGCGGGATCTGCGGCAGCGACGTCATGGAGTGGTACCGGATCAAAAAGGCGCCGCTTGTGCTGGGCCACGAGATCGCAGGTGTTATCGCCGCCGTCGGCGAAGGTGTCGTGCGGTACAAGCACGGCGACCGTGTTTTTGTTTCCCACCATATCCCCTGCAACACCTGCCATTACTGCCTCAGGGGCTATCATACCGCCTGTGAGACGCTGCACACGACCAATTACGATCCGGGCGGTTTCGCCGAATATATTCGGGTCCCGCGCCTCAATGTCGATCGCGGCGTCTTTGTGCTGCCAGACGAGGTCTCTTACGATGCAGGGGTGTTCGTCGAACCCCTGGCCTGTGTCGTGCGCGGACAGCGCGTTGCCAACGTGCAACCCGGGCAGACGGTCCTCATCCTCGGTAGCGGCATTTCCGGAATGCTGCACCTTCTTCTGGCGCGCAGCCTCGGAGCCGGGCGCATCGCGGCGACGGACATCAGTCCGTTCCGTCTCGATATGGCCCGGCAGTTCGGCGCGGACTGGGCTTTTAATGCCCGCGAAGACATCCCGATGCATTTGCGCGAAATCAATAACGGGCGGTTGGCCGATCTCGTAATTGTCTGCACGGGCGCGCTGTCCGCCTTCATGCAGGCCCTGCAATCGGTGGATCGTGGCGGCGCTATCCTGTGTTTCGCGACAACGGAGCCTGGTGTGGACCTGCCCGTGCCCCTCAATGAATTCTGGCGCAACGAGATCAAGCTGCTGCCTTCCTACGGGAACAGTCCGCTCGACGCGACAGTGGCCATCGAACTGATCCGTTCGGGACGCGTTCCCGTAGAGCGAATGATCACCCACCGGCTGCCGCTGGAGCAGGCGGGTCTGGGATTCCGCCTCGTGGCCGAAGGGGGCGATTCCATGAAGGTCATCATCGAACCACACAAATAATGCAAAACATTCTGCAGAAATATGTCACGAAAATAGCCCGGGCCGGTCTGACGGAACCGGGAGGCGCCCTGATCGGCTTGCGCGGAGCGGAAATCTCCTGGAGCCGGAAGGACGAGGCCTGCACGGGGCTGGAAGCCGTCATGGCCGCTATTGATAAACAGGCCATTCTATTTGCCGAGCCGGCGGAGCCGTACCGGACGATCATTGAATATCTCGCGGAGACTTCCGGCGGTGTCATCGAGCCCCGTGATTTTGAAACCCGGATATTCCTGCATGACCTGCCTGTTTTGCGGGAATTCGAACCTCATGCTGTCGCGGCGGTACTGAGGCGACGGCGCAGCGTTGTCATCGCCGGCCGCGGCGTTGTCACCTTCGGCAAGGCCAGCCCGGAGTCGGCCTTCGTCATCTACAGCTCCGTCTGTTTTGCCTGCTTTGTTAAATTCTTCTCCGATACACTCTATCATGTACGCTGCAACGTGATGGATCGACGACGCCGGACGGTCCTTGAAAAAGTCATGACATATCTCGATCCCCCGCCGGACATAGCCGGAACTCTCATGAAGGGGCCATTTCCCGTCGAAGACCAGATTCTTCCGGCGATGGAGCAGGCGGGCCTGCTGCTGGTTGATTGCCGTCTCGTGGATTCCAATTTCGGCAACATCTCTTATTTTGCCGATCCCGTGCTGTATATCAGCCCGAAAGGCGGCGCCCTCGATGAACTGCATAACCGCATCGTTTCCATTTCCCTCGCCGATCCTTCCGCCCCGACGCAGGCTGCCTCGACGGAATTTCCCGCCCACCGGGACATCGTTCTGACAACGGGGCAACGCGCCGTGCTGCACGGACATCCGAAGTTTGCCGTAATACTGTCCCTCGACTGCGAAAAGGACGAATGTGAAGGCCGTGATGCCTGTCATATTCGCTGTCCGCACCAAAGATTCATCGGCGATATCCCCGTTGTGGCCGGCGAGGCGGGCGCCGGACCTTTCGGATTGAGCCATACAGTCCCCCCGGCGATGCGGGATCATCGTGGCGTAATCGTTTACGGGCACGGCCTGTTCACAGCCGGAAAGCACGATTTCAACGAGGCCTTTGAGCGGCTGGCGGCGATCGAAAACGCCTGCCGGCAGGAATATTTCAGGCGGATCGGGTATATGGGAGACGGAACGACATCATGAAAATGACCCGGTTTTGTTTCAATCACCTGATGAAAGCCTCGCATAACCGGTGAAAAATGGTTCGCAAGCGGCGAATGAAAGATTTTTCGCATTTCCAGAAAGTAGACTATTTAATTGATATCATAAATAATTTAAACATTATCATCTTTGTCGCGAAAAAGATTTTGAGCCGTGGCGAAGCCATTTTTCAAAGGTCTCATAATATCATGAAAGGAATAACGAATTTATGCCAACGAAGAAAAAGAAATCCGATTTTTCAGGATTGACGCTGCTCGGGCGGGACGGTCCGGACGCAAAACCGTCCAGGAAAATAGAAACCTTTGCGAACCGGCATCCTGCAGCGGGATTATGTCGTGACGCTTGAGACGGAGGAATTCACCTGCGTCTGCCCGATGACGGGCCAGCCCGATTTTGCCTGGCTGAAAATTCAGTATATCCCCGATAAGCGCATCGTCGAGTCCAAGTCGCTGAAACTCTACCTGTGGTCCTACCGTGATGTAGGGTCCTTTCACGAGCACGTCACAAACCGGATTCTCGATGATCTGACGGCGGCGCTGGCGCCGCGGTGGTGCAAGATTACCGCGGAATTCGCCGTGCGAGGCGGCATTGCCATAACGGTTGAGGCGGAGTACCGGAAACCCTGAATCGGGCAGGTATTTCAAAGGAGACATGACACAGTCGTGTCCCACTCCCGGAGGATCAGATAGGGGTTGCCGTACGCGTGAAAAGATTGTATGAGAGCGGGCGAAGAAGGAAAGGAGCCTGATTCGTTGAAAAATCGGCTCGTCACATCAGACATAACTCTGGCGTTGCTTTACTATTTTATCCGGGCCTATTCTTGGACATTTCAACTGCACATTGAAAATGAGAAGGAGTGGATGGACTATCATGCCGGGGGTGGAACGGTGCTGCTGTGTGCCTGGCACCAGCAGTTTTTTGCCGCGATCCGCCATTTCAAGACCTATCAGGCGCTTGGTCCCAGCCTCATGATCAGCAAGAGCAAAGACGGTGAAATCATCGCGGGGATTGCCGAACGCAGCGGCTGGAAGGTGGTGCGGGGCTCATCCTCGACGGATGGACGGCAAGCCCTCGAGCGCCATGATCGATAATTTAAAGCGGTTCCGCCTGGCCGCCCATATCCTGGACGGGCCGAGGGGGCCCGCCGGTCGGGTCAAAGCCGGGGTGATCCAACTGGCGCACACGGCGGACGCCATGATCGTTCCCGTATATGCCGCTGCCGACAAAGCCTGGTTTTTTAATAGCTGGGACCGGTTCATGCTGCCCAAACCGTTTGCAAAAGTGACGCTTCGTTTTGGAGAAATGATCGATTTCAATACCCAAAATCGAAAAAACGATTTTGAGGCTCAGAGGCTTGAACTGGAGAATCAGATGCTTCCGGGATTGATCGGCTGAAGGAGATCTTCCCAATGTATGAGACAAAACCCTGGGCGAAGTTTTACGGACGAGTGCCGGAATCCATCGAATATCCGCGCGTGACGATGTACGAGGCGCTCATGAAAACCGTTGCAAGTCGCCCCGATGCCGTGGCCTGGGATTTTTTCGGAACCACCTGCACCTACCGGCAATTCGGCGAACAGATCCGGCAATGCGCTGATGCCCTGGCCGCTTTGGGCCTGAAGGCCGGGGACCGCATCACGATTTCCATGCCCACCTGCCCGCAGGGAATCATTTGTTTTTACGCATCCAACAAGCTCGGCGCCGTCTCGAGCATGATCCATCCGCTGTCGCCGGCCAAAGAGATCGAGTTTTATCTCAACAAAAGCAAAAGCCGCTTTGCCCTCACGCTTGACGCCTTTTACGGCAAGTTCAAAGAGGTTCAGTCGTGCACCGATCTGCAAACCCTGATTCTGGCAAGAATCCCCGACTACCTGGGCCTGGGCATGAGAATCGGCTTCTATCTGACAAAGGGCCGTAAAATTCCGCCCGTGCCGCAGGATCCCCTTGTGCGCTGGTGGCATGACATCATGCAGGGCACCTATCCGGAAGCCCAGCAGGCGGGCATGGATACCGACGAGATGGCCGTCATTCTCTACAGCGGTGGCACCACGGGCTCGCCCAAGGGGATCATGCTGTCCAACATGAATTTCATCAGCGAGGGCATGCAGGTCGCTGCCTGGGGCGATCTGGGGGCCGATGGATCCATCCTTGCCATTTTGCCCATCTTTCATGGATTCGGCCTGGGCGTGTGCGTCAATGCGGTCTTCATGGGCGGCGGCAAGAGCATCCTGGTGCCGCAGTTCACGCCGGAGATCGTAGCCAAACTCATTAAAACCAAAAAACCGACCTTTGTTGTGGGCGTACCGACTCTCTTTGAAGCTCTGAACCGCAATCCGCTGTTCCAGAAGGCCGATCTGAGCTGTCTGAGGGGGGCATTCAGCGGTGCTGATCAGCTTCCGCGCCCGGTCAAGGAGAAGTTCGAGCAGATCGTCCGCCGCCAGGGCGGCTCCGTGCAACTGCGTGAGGGATACGGCCTGACGGAGGCCGTCACGGCGATCATGGCCATGCCCATGACGGAGTACCGCGAGGGGAGCGTGGGCATTGTTTTTCCCGACATGCTGGCCAAGATCGTCAGGCAGGGGACCACGGAAGAGGTACCGGCCGGCGAAATCGGCGAGATCTGCCTGCACGGACCGGCAGTCATGCTGGGCTATCTGGAGATGCCCGAAGAGACCGCAGAGACCCTGAAGACCCATCCGGACGGCAGGCTGTGGCTGCACACGGGCGACCTGGCGACGATGGATGAGGACGGTTTCGTTTATTTCAAGCTCCGGCTCAAGCGCATGATCAAATCGTCGGGCATGAACGTCTATCCCGCCCAGGTCGAGGATGTTTTCTATAAGCACGAGGCGGTGCTGGAATGCTGCGTGATCGGCGTTCCCGATGAAATCCAGGTGGAGCGCGTCAAGGCCTTCGTGGTTCTCAAAGATCCGGCCAAAGAAGGGCCGGAGATGGAGCAGGCGCTGATCCGGCACAGCCGGGAGCATCTCATCAAGTGGTCCTGCCCGCGCGAGATTGAATTCAGGCGATCCCTGCCGAAGACGCTGGTCGGCAAGGTAGCCTACAACGCCCTCGAAGTGGAGGAAAAGGCTCGCCTGAAGGCGGCCGGCAAATATTCGGGAGAATGATGAGCATGAAAAACATGAACAAAATCAGGGAAGCGGCGCGCGACCCGCACGGGTATGCGGAATCTTACAAAACACGAACCCACAAGAAGATTGTCGGCTATTTCTGTTCCTATGCGCCCGAAGAGATCATCTGGGCCGCCGGCGCCCTGCCGCTAAGGATCTTCAGCCGCAAGTCCGGCATTCATCTGGCCGACAGGCACCTGCAATCCTACTGCTGTTCGCTCGTGCGCGGTGCTTTGGAGGATGCCCTTTCGGGGGCGTTGAAATTTCTGGACGGCGTCGTCTTCCCCCACACCTGCGATTCCATCCAGCGTCTCTCCGATATCTGGCGGCTCAATGTCCCCTACGGCTTTCACACCGACGTCGTTCTGCCCGTCAAGCTCAATACGGACAGCGCAAGAGAGTACATGGTGAAAGTGCTCAAGGCGTTCAGGGTTGAGCTGGAGCAGAAACTGGACGTCAAAATCACCGACGACGCGTTAAGGGCGTCGATGGATCTCTACGGCAAACTGCGCGGCCTGTTGGGGCGGATCTATGAAATCCGGTCGCAAAATCCCGATGCCATAAGCGGCTCCGATGTGTACAGCATCATGAAGGCCGCCATGATCATGGATCGGCAGGAGCTGCTGACGTTGCTCGACGAAGGGGTCAAGGAGCTGGTGGAGCAGAAGAAAAGCGCCGGAGCGGCTGTCTGCCGCAAGCGTGTGGTCCTCTCCGGCGGAATCTGTGATTTTCCCGATGTTTATCCGATGATCGAGGAGGCGGGCGGCGCCGTCGTCTGGGACGATCTCTGCATGGGGACACGGACCTTCGCCGGCGATTATGCTGCAAAGGAAGATCCCATCGAGGCCATTGCCGGGCGCTACCTGGAACGGATCGTCTGTCCGGCCAAGCACAGCGGCCTGACGAGCCGCGCCGATCATCTTGTCAAAATGGTCAGGGAAAGGGACGCGCAGGGCGTGATCATCCTGCTTTTGAAGTTCTGCGATCCCCATGCCTTCGACTATCCCTATCTGAAGAACGCCCTGGACAAGGAGGGGGTCCCGAACATGCTGCTCGAAGTCGAAGATCAACTGCCGCCGGACGGGCAGTTGAGAACGCGCTTCGAGGCTTTTTTAGAGATGCTGCAAAGGAGATGAAAATGGCGGAAGAAATGAAAATAGCGGATCCCGAAAAAGAGAAGCGAAAGATCAAGTCCGTCAAGCAGATGAAGGATATCATGACGACCTATTACATCGACGCCAAAACGGCCGGACAGACGGGCAAGAAGGTCGCCTGGATCACAAGCGGCGGGCCGGTGGAGCCCCTGATCGTGATGGATGTCATTCCCGTTTATCCCGAAAATCACGGGGCCATGATCGGCGCCAGCCGCATGGGCGTCGGGCTGTACGAGAAGGCCGAATCCATGGGCTATGCAAGCGATCTGTGCTCCTACGCCTGCGCGGACATCGCCTGCGCCACGGTCAACGGCGGGCCGATCGGCGGTCTTCCGAAACCCGACATGCTCGTGTGCTGCAACAACATCTGCGGGACCGTCCTGAAATGGTATGAAATCCAGGCCCGCTATTTCAACGCGCCGTTGTTCATTCTGGACACGCCCTTCTGCCATACCGAATACAATGCGGACATTCAGAAGTACGTGCGCCGGCAGATCGGGGAATATATCCACTTTCTGGAGCAACACTGCGGCAAGCCGTTCGATTATGACCGCATGCAGGAGGTCGGGAAGCTCTCCGTCACCGGCCAGAGGCTCTGGCAGGACGGTGCTGGACACGACCATGCACAGGCCCGCCCCCATGAGCGCCTTCGACGCCTTTTTCCACCTGGCCCTGATCGTGACGCTGCGCGGGACACAGCAGGCCGTGGACTACTATCAATTGCTGCTGGCGGAGATGAAACAGCGCATCGCCGACGGCATCGGGGCCGTTCCCAATGAAAAATACCGCCTGCTCTGGGACAACCTGCCCGTCTGGTACCGGACAAAGTGGCTCTCCGAAAAATTCGCCGCCCACGACGCCTGTCTGGTGGCCGACACCTACACATCGGCCTGGTGCGGTTCGCTCAAGTATGTCGATGAAAATAATTTTCTCGAAACCATGGCCGAGTGCTACACGCGGATCTATCTGAATATCGGCGTGGATGAGATGGCGCGAACCGTCATGGAGATGGTGGACAAGTACGATGTGGACGGCATCGTCATGCACTCCAACCGGAGCTGCAAGCCCTATTCGCTGGGACAGTACGATATTCAGCGCATCGTCGAGCAGCAGAAGGGCATCCCGTCGCTCATGATCGAAGCCGATATGACGGACGAACGCAAGTTTTCTGAAAGCCAGATCGAGACGCGCATTGACGCTTTCATCGAGGTTTTGCAGGAAAAGAAGAAGTAGGAGTAGAAGATGTCAGTTTGTTACGCATAGTAAAGCCTGCACGGCCTGTTGAAGCAGTGCAGGCCATATTATCATGTCATTTCATCTCGGCGGCGCTTTCTTTTTCTTTGCCTCTTCCTTCCAGTCAAGGATAGCGTCGCTATTCTTCTTGACGCTCCATCCAAGCTTGTAGAGCTCCTCGAGGCTCCTGTCTGTAACAGTGCCGTCGACCCAGAGCTCCTTCTTCTTTATGCCGACGAGTGTCGCGGCCCTGTCGCTGATCGCCTTTGCGATGGCATGCGCGTCCTCTGTCCAGAGAAGGTGGTCCACGGGCGAGATGAAGACCAGGGTGTTCTCCGTCGTCCCGCAGGGAATGTGCCGAGCGAGATAAAGCTTTTTATCGGAGCCACGCTTCGGTTGTAAACGGCGTACATGATGGCCATGCGCGTACGGAACGCCGCCAGGTCTTCTGATTCCGTGCGAAGGGCGAATTTCAGGAGTTCGTTCCTGTTCTTCGTGTGCTTCATGTCCTCCCGGGCGGCAAAAAAAAGGGTCTGGTCGCGGGGCGTAAAAACATTTTTCTCAATAGAGAGATCTGTGAGTGTCGGGTCCATTTCCATGTTATCGAGTTTTTCCCTGTTCAGGCGCCGGAGTTCCGTGGGCGGGGTTTTCGCGATCATGTCGTTGAGAAGCTGTAGGCTGCCTGTGACCGACAGCGCAAAACCCACGCCGCCGGGGATCATCGCCTTGAGGGCTGTCGCGCTCAGGCTCCCGGCTAAGCCCGCTTCCGTGATCTTGTCGATCTCCTGCTACAGTAGCGGATTGGGAGAGTAAACGTCAACGCCGAACTCGTAGGCATATTCCCTTTTCCGGTTCGAATATCCTGTGAGGCCTGCCAGCCTTGAATCTTAGCCGGCCCCGGGTTTTGACCGGACAGCCTCTCCTGCCATCCGGAACGTCTTCCCTATGCCGGTGGCTGTGCCTGCAATAGCTTTTTTAGGGTCGCTCGCCATGGCCTTCACGCCTGCTAAGGTCTCTGATCCGGCCTTCTTCAGACTGCCTTGGAACGCGTCTGACTGCTGCAGCTTCCTCATCGCGTCATTGGCCTTCATCTCCTCGATGCGCTTCTTAAGCGATGCTGTGGAAATGACCATGAACCTGCCGAATTTGGATACAATCGCATAGGTGTTCATGTAGCCGTCGTTTTGTACGGTCTCGTCAATGCTGTGAAACTGGCCTTTGAGAAGGCTTTTATCCAGTATCTTAGAAGCATTGAGCGGACGCGGAGTTTCATAAGCTTCTTCCGCTGCAATCGTGACTTTTGCAGAAGGCGGCAGGACCAACAAGGCTGCCAGTACAAAAGATATCGCGCTGAAATACGTCTTCACAAGGACGACCCCCTTTCTCTGCCGGTCACAAGTTAAAAAGTTTCATGGCCGAATGCCCCGCGCCAGCCAGCACATCCAATTAAACAAGAAAATTGAATGGTGATTTATTTGAAAATATTACCAGACATGTTAATAATGATCATCGGCCCGGGTCTTTCCTTTGAACAGCCGGTAAACAAATATCGTATAGCAGATGACAATCGGCATGCCGATCATGGCGATGACGGCCATAACCTGCAGCGTGTAAAGCCCGGTTGAGCTGTTATAAATCGTCAGACTCAAGTTCGGGTCATTGGAGGCAGTGATCAGGTTGGGAAATTGAGCTGCGCCTGCTGCCAGGAACAGGCCAATAAATGAAAAGGACGACTCCCAAAACGGGGCGGCGTCATTTTTTTTACGCAGTGAAAAGAATAATCCTATAAGTCCCGCAAACGTAAACACAACGGCCACGTACATTAAAGCATTCCCCGACAGACGCGGAAATATACCAAGCAGCACAACAAAATAAATTCCCGCCGTGATGAAATTAATCCACATTAAAACCCGCACGGCCTTGAATGAACGCTCTTGCAATTTCCCTTCCGTTTTCATGACGGCCCAGGACGCGCCCTGCAGCAGCACGGCGGCCAGTCCGGTAATACCGAACAACAACGGCACGGGACGCAGCAGCGTGAAAAAGCTTCCAGCATACTCCATTTTACCATCAAGCGGCACGCCGTAGATCACATTGCCCAAAGCCACACCAAATAATAGAGCCGCCAAAGCGCTTCCGCCGACCAGAGCTTTTTCCCAGATTCCGGCGCGCGCCGGGTCGTTAGCGCGAAACTCCATCGATACCGCGCGGAAAATAAGCGCGAGCAAAACCAGCATCATCGCCAGATAAAAGCCGGAAAACGCGGTGGCATATGCATGAGGAAACGCCGCAAACAATGCGCCTCCTCCGGTAATCAACCAGACTTCGTTACCGTCCCAGACCGGGCCGATGGACGCGATGAGCGTATCCTTCTCTTCCTTTGTCACAGCCAGACAAGGCAGCAAAGTTGCAACACCCAGGTCGAATCCATCCAAAAGTGCGTAACCAAGCAATAGGATGAAAATAAGCAAAAACCATAGGATTTGAAAATTCTGGATATTTTCCATCTCCGCTATCCCTTATAACGATTGGTCTTCCTTCACGATGCCGCGGGTCCTTGTCTGACAAGTTTGACAAAGAGCTGAACAAACATGACAAACAGCAGCAGGTAAACCAGAGAAAACATGGCTAAGCTAAAGGCAATTTCACCTGCTGACACCACCACCGACGCGGCGCTGGCGGTTTTCATCAATCCTTGAATAATCCAGGGCTGCCTGCCAACCTCTGCGGTAATCCAGCCTGTTTCATGAGCCAGATGCGGTAGCGGAATCAGGAAGGGCAGCAAAAACAGGTACCATTTAGCTGTGTAAAGTTTTCCCGTCCACAAAAGCCACGCGCCCAGAAGCCCCAGCGCAATGAAGATCATGCCCAGACCCACCATGATATGATAGGACTGAAACACCAGATTTACCGGCGGCCAATTTTCCTTCGGAGCATCATTCAACCCCTTGATTTCAGAATTAAAATCGAAATTATACAGAAAGCTTAAAAGTTTGGGCACATAAATGCCGTAGGTTTTTTCATTGTCCTCATCTACGTATCCGATGACATACAATGGAACGCCTCGGCTTGTTTTAAAATGCCCTTCCATCGCCGCCGCCTTCACCGGCTGCGTGTTGATGACCTGGATTGCATGAGCATGGGCGGCTCCCAACTGCACAAGCGGCGTGATTGCAAAAAGTATAATGCCGATTTTCAGCATCGTCCGGGCGGTCTGGCCATGAAGACCTTTGCGGACATAGTGACCGGCAATGCCCGAAACCAAGATCGCGCAGGTGATCCAGGAGGCCAAAACGGTATGAATAAACCGGACGATCGTGGACGGATTAAAAACAGCAGCTTGAAAACTGGTCAGAAAAACTTTCCCGGCGGCATTGATTTCGTATCCGGCAGGGGTCTGCATCCACGAGTTGGCCACAATAATCCAGAAGGCGGAAAGGTGCCCGCCGACAAATACCAGAAACGCGGCAAGCCAGTACACTTTTGGCGACACTTTTTTTCTGCCAAAAACCAGAACGCCGATAAAAACGGACTCAAGAAAAAAAGCAATGACGCCTTCGGCAGCCAGGATCGGTCCGAAAATATCCCCCACCGTGCGCGAATATTGAGACCAGTTGGTTCCGAAGGAAAACTCCATCACAATGCCGGTTGCCGCACCGAGAACAAAAATCAGTCCCAGCAGTCGGGCGAAAAAATCCGTGATTTTAAGATAGATATCATCTTTTTTGACCAGATGCAGCGTCTCCGAAATCAGAATGACCCCTGCAGTGCCCAAGGTCATCATCGGGAAGAGAAAATGGAAGCCGATAGTAATAGCAAACTGAATTCGGGCAAGGAACAACGCGTCCATAGTTACCCCTAAGTTCTGTGTGGCGTCACAATATAGAATTGTCCATTGAATTGATAGGACATTGCTTTTTACGGGGGGAGTATATGAAGAAGGATTTTGTGTGTCAATTGAATTTTAACCGCAAGATCCCGAAGATCTGAAATCAAAGACGGAGTCGCCCGTTGAATCAGGGTATCCCCATTGGCAAGAAGAAACTGGACAATAACAACAGCATCCTTCTTGTCCGTCTTGGTCTTCCTGAGCGGCATCTTCACGTAATTGGAAGTCAGCAGAGGGTTGATGAGAAGGACCTTGTAACCCTCAGAAACCAGTTAAGAAAAGAGATTGACATGATAGGATGCAGTAGATTCCATTCCGATTAAAACAGATGAGATGGAAACCGCCGCAAGATGTCCCTTCAGTTTTTCAAAACCCTTCCGATCCATGGTCGCTGAAAACTGAAAGAGCTTGGTCTCATCCCCTGTTGTCCCACAGGCATCAAACTTATCCTTGGAAACATCGATTCCGACAAAACCATTAAAGCTGCCTTTTAATCCTGACATCGCATCACCTCCCATCAAAAGACGGGAATAGCAGGCGCCGTCGCCTCCGGATCAATCCTCCAGCGTGACAAGGATTCAATGATCCAACCAACCTATTATGGTTCACAGAGGCTTGAAACATACTGAAATGAGGGCTCTATCACCCAGGAAGAAAGGAGTCCTCCTGCCTTCCCATGAACAATACCTAAAAACAGTTATACATCATTGTATACTAATTCATGGTAGAGGGAAGGAAGGTGACTACTTCATGGTATACCCGCGACCGTCAAGGCAGGCGCCTTGTGCCCGTTGATAGTCTGCACGCATTTGATTGAGTCGGGTTTCCGTCATATCACCAGTTGAGAGTTGAGTCGGGTCGTAGCCTGTCTGACTCACAGCCCAACTATGGCATTCGTAACGATCCTTTGCCTGTAGCTCTTCGCTCTGGCCGTGCCGGGGATAGACAAAGATTCTTTCAGTCGATGATGGCGTTACAGACGGCGCTGGTTGAATATACACCGGAAGCTGTTCTCGGATGATCACCGGTGGAGGTGTGTAATAGGGCGCATAATAATAAGGCGCCAGAACTGCTGCCCCTCCTAATACCGCCCAGGGTACCCACCAACCACTATATCCTCCATGGCCTCTATATCCTCCATAACCTCCATGGCCGCCTCCTGCTTCACCGGACAATGGGCTTATGAGAAAGATGGCCATTGTGAGCATAAGAATCGCACAGGCAACTTTTTTCATATTTCACCTCCTTATAGCTTCGGCAAATGTGTTTATAATCTTTATACTCCCCTTTTCAAGTTGTTTCCATGAATAATAGGAAACATGCTGCCAAAATCCTCTTGACACACAAAATCCCCCCTCATATACTTTCTCTGCGCAAGAGGATTGTCTTATCGATCTGGCAAAGCCCTGGGTGTTCTTCAGCCCGGTGCGGTATTAGTTGATCCCCTCACCCATGGGTTCTACTGAGGCCTCAGGTGCAAGGAGGGAGGTTTATAACCTGTGGCATCCCACACCATCATGGATAATCCCATTCGCAAGTCAATCGAGGAACGGGGGATAAAACTGGACAAGAACAGGCTGGAAGCACTCACGGACGGGATATTTGCCTTTTCCATGACCCTCCTTGTGACAAGTCTCATACTCCCGCGCTCGGCAACCATCACCCAAACTTCAACAGAAGCCCTCTTAAGCCTTGTTCCGGACTTCTTTCATTATATCATCGCTTTTTTTGTGCTCTCGGCATTCTGGATGTCCCACCATGTTCAGTTCACCCACATCCGTTCCCTTGACAGGCCCTTCCTTTTTTTAAATATCATCGGACTTTTTTTTGTCACGGTCGTCCCGTTCTCCACGAGTTTCATCGGCGATTATTCTGACGATCTTGTGGCAACGGCCGTTTTCGAGATCAACCTCCTTGTTCTGGGCCTTGTCTTCCTCCTCCAGTGGGTGTATGCAACCCGCGGGTACCTGCTCGTCTCACCCGACTATCCTGAAATACGGATCCGGTTCGGAATCTGGCGGAACCTGGTCATACCCTCCCTCTCTCTTTTCGGGATCATCCTTGCGGTTGCCGGATTTAAAAGCAGCACCATGGTATACCTCCTTTCACCGCTGGCATCATGGACAGTGGGGCGGGTGATACTAAAAAAGGGGTGATTGCAGGGTAAATCGTCAGGGGCGGCAATCCGACCCGCCATCATGGCTGTTCCCATGAGTGACCACCTGAAGGGAAATGCCGGCCGCAGTTTGAGTTATTTTTATGGTTTTTTATGGAGTTATCGTGCCGATTTATGAATTTGCAGGAAAGAGGCCAAGCATATCACCCGGGGCGTTTGTCCACCCGCAAGCCGTTGTCATCGGTGACGCGACGATAGGCGATGAATGCCTCATTGCCCCCTGCGCCGTTATCAGGGCTGATTTCGGGCCCATCATCATCGGCGAGGGGTCAAGCATACAGGATAACGCGACGATCCATGTGACCCCGGGCGATAAGGTGGTTATCGGCAGGCATGTCATCGTTGCGCATCATGCCGTTCTCCATGACGTCACCCTGCATGAGCGCTGTGTGATCGGCATGGGGGCCGTCCTCCTGCAGAAAGTGGTCTGCGAGGAGGGCGTCATTGTTGCGGCGGGCGCGGTCGTGCCCCAGGGAATGCATATCCCGGCGAGAAAACTCGTTGCTGGGAATCCGGCCAGGGTCGTCAAGGATGTGTCGCCGGAGATGGAGGCCTATGTGGCTATGGGCATTGATGCGTATAAGGAGCTCAACCGTCGCTACCGGCAGACAATGAAAGAAATTGCGCGAGAAGAAACTTGATGCAAGCTCCGGGCATCGCGCGGCTCATACAGATGACGACAATGACTACAGAGAAATGACGGCATGGACGATGTCACGACATTGAATCAGCTTGAAGAATTGGCCCTCAGGCTGGGATTGACGATCCGCTATGAGTCGTTGAAGATAGACGGATCCCTTTATGTCGGAGGATTTTGCCGTGTTAGGGGACAGGATTTTGTGATTGTCAGTAAAAGAGCAACAACACAGGAGCGGATTCATGTTCTGACGAATGCGCTGAAGCGGTGCGAGCTCAGTGAGATTTATATTTTGCCATCACTCAGAAAATTGCTGGAACAGGAGACTGCCCCATAATATTGGATAAAAAATATCAAGCACGATTGCAGAAGGCAAAGCCCTTGCCGGTTTTGAAGAACCTACAGCGCTTCATGATCGGTATGCTTCGCAACACCCGCCCATGCGGGAAAAGGCGTCACTGATAATGGATCTCGAAGGGTTTGTTGGTGATGAACAGGACGGTCACATCGCACTCGGCGGTGGCGCCATGCTCCATCACCATCCCCTCCGGAAACCAGACGAAACTACCGGGGCCGTAATGTCCCGCGTGCGTCACGAGCGTTCCCTCCAGCACATACATGCCGTGCGCGCACGGATGGGTATGCCGCACGTTGATCACACCGGCGGGATAGCGGACGAGACGGACCATCATGCCGCTGTCGGGATCGCTCACCAGATGCTTCCGATAAAGCATCCGTCCCAGTTTCTCGTTATAACCCTCCTCCCAGGGGATTGCCCGGGTATCGATTGCGATCATTTTCTCACCCATTTCCGGCTCCTTCCCGGCAGTCAAAGCGCGCCCGGATTAATCTAATTATTGCTTTTTATGACACGGGAATATACGAAGAATGTCCTTGTGTGTCAATAAAATCCTGGATGTAAACTCAACACCTTTTCGTACTATAGCCGAATCCATCGGCGACTTCTCATGAGTTCGCCAATATTGATGAACCCGTAAAAAGTCAAGTAACTATTGACAAAGTTGTTTTTTCTTCTGTATGGTTCTCCAGTCAAAACCGCCCAGGAGGGGAATATGAACAAAGAAGCCGTACCCATGGTCATTGCCAAAGCGAAGGCTGAAATTGCCATCCTCCCCAAAATGGCCAATCGACACGGCCTCATCGCCGGCGCCACAGGCACCGGCAAGACAGTGACGCTGAGAACCATGGCCGAGCAGTTCAGCTCGATTGGCGTTCCGGTTTTCATGGCCGACGTCAAGGGGGACCTCTCCGGTCTTCCTTTTCCGGGGGGAGAAAATGCCCGGGTCAGTGAGCGAATTCGCGAGCTGGGCCTTGAGGACTTTCAATTTCAGGGGTTCCCGGTCATGTTCTGGGACGTCTTCGGCGAGCAGGGGCACCCCGTTCGCGCCACGATTTCCGAACTGGGTCCGTTGCTTTTGAGCCGCATCCTGTCGCTTAACGATATTCAAACCGGCGTCCTGACGCTTGTCTTCAAGGTTGCCGATGATAATGGCCTTCTGCTGTTGGATTTGAAAGATTTGCGGTCGATGATCCAGTTCGTAGGCGAGCAGGCGCCGCAACTCCAGAAACAATACGGCAATATCTCCGCCGCCAGCATCGGGGCCATTCAGCGTGGCCTGCTGAATCTTGAACAGCAGGGGGCAAGTTCATTTTTCGGCGAGCCGGCCCTCAATCTCAACGATCTCATTCAGACCGACGTCAATGGAAAAGGCTTCATAAACATTCTCGCAGCCGATCGGTTGATGCAATCGCCGAAACTCTACGCGACGTTTCTGCTCTGGATGCTGGCCGAACTCTTTGAGCAACTTCCCGAAACGGGCGACCCGGAAAAACCCAAGCTCGTTTTCTTTTTCGACGAAGCCCACCTGCTCTTTGACGATGCACCCAGGGCACTTGCGGACAAGATCGAGCAGGTCGTCCGCCTGATTCGTTCCAAGGGTGTGGGTGTGTATTTCATCACCCAGAATCCGCTTGATCTGCCGGAAACCGTTCTGGGTCAGTTGGGCAATCGCGTACAGCATGCACTGAGGGCATTCACGCCCAGGGACCAGAAGACCGTCAAGGCCGCCGCAGAAACGTTCCGCGCCCAAAAGGGCCTGGATGTAGCTGCCGTCATCATGGAACTGGAGGTGGGAGAGGCCTTGATTTCGGTACTGGACAAAAAGGGGGCGCCGACGGTGGTGGAACGGGCGTATATCTGCCCGCCGCATAGTCGCCTGACGCCCCTGACATCCGATGAAAGAGGCCGCATCATCAAAGCGTCCGTCCTCTTCGGACACTATGAAAAGACCGTTGACCGGGAATCGGCCTATGAAATCCTGAAAGAAAAGACGGCAAAGCAGGAACAAGAAACCGCGGCCGTTGCCGCTGAAAAACAGCGTCCGGCCGCCGGGCGCGGGCAGGCCGGAGATTTCCTTGCGGCTGCCGCAAAAAGCGCGGCCCATGCGATCGGCAGCCAGGTCGGACGGCAGATTATCCGGGGCGTACTGGGCTCTCTCTTCGGTGGGGGGAAAAAGAGGTGAAAAGCTGAATCAGCCATTTACTTTTTTCCGTGTTTCCACTATAGTCGACCCTAAACAAAAAATTCATTTAGGAGGATGACATGAAGAAAATGATTTTAGTTATCGGTGTGTTGCTGCTTGCTGTGTCTTTTGCATTTGCCGCCGGGCCGAAAAGCTACCAGGTCACAGGCCCTGTGCTCGAAGTGAAGGATGATGTCATTGTCGTGCAAAAAGGCCAGGACAAATGGGAAATCGCAAAGGACAAGACCACGAAAGTCACAGGCGATCTCAAGGTCGGCCAGAAGGTGACCATCCAGTACCAGATGAAGGCCACAGAGATTGACGCCAAGGGTGCTCCGGCGAAACCGGCTGCCAAGGAGGCGCCGAAGAAAAAATAGTCAGGCCTCGAAATTTTGATCAACATGGATTGAAGTACTCTCGCAGTCGCGGCGCCTACCGGTATCCCGTGCACAATCTGGCCGTGCTTGCGGAACCGCAAATTCCCGAAAAATACCATCAAATCGCGCCCCGGAAATGATTATCAGTGTTTCGGAATATATGCCGGGTCTCCTTGGCCGGATAACGGAGCTGCACGCCGGGTATTACCATCAGCACTGGGGCTTTGACCTTTTTTTCGAGACCAAGGTGGCCGTTGAGCTGGCCGATTTCCTGCAGCACTTCGATGTGATGCGGGATGGGTTGTGGGCGGCCGTGGCGGATGACCTTATTATTGGTGCAATTGCCGTCAGCGGGCGCGATGCCGCGACGATCGGGGCGAGGTTGCGCTGGCTGATCGTTGCGCCGCAATATCAAAGCCGGGGATACGGAAAGCGGTTGATGCGCGCGGCGATGGACTTTTGCAGACAAACGCGTTTCAAGCGGATTTATCTGACGACATTCGCAGGGCTTGATGCAGCACGGCATTTATACGAGCAGGAGGGGTTCCGCGTCAAGATCGAGCAGGAGGATGCCCATTGGGGAAAGACCGTACGGGAACAGACCTTCGAGTTGATGCTGTGAGAGTTTTGCATAACCGGCGGAAAATGGTTCGCAAGCGGCGAATGAAAGATTTTTCGTTGATGGGGACACGACTTTGTCAAGCCCCCTCCCCATGACTAATTTATTGATTTCAAGCATATTCGTGCCTTATAATATTTTATGCGAAAAAGATTTTGAGCCGCGGCGAAGCCATTTTTCAAAGGTCTCGCTGTGGTGATGGGATCACGCCGCGGAATCGGTCTTCTTATGAAAAGTTATTGAGGGCCCACCTTACCCGCGTTTCAGCAGTAGTAAAAACGTCCGATGGCGCTCGATCAACCTGGTCAAGGCGTTTTCGCAGGCCCTTACCATTGGCCAACTGAATGGCCAGTCCCGGACGGGCGTTTAGTTCCAGAAGCAGAGGCCCTCGGTCTTTATCAATCACCAGATCCACGCCAAGATACCCTAAGCCGGTAATCTCGAAAGTTTCAGCCGCCATCCACAGCATCTTTTCCCAGTAAGGGACCTGAATTCCGCTGACAGGGTTCACTGTGTCCGGATGGTGGGTGATGACCTGGGAGAGATGGACAGCAGACGTCGTAATACCATCGGCCATTTCGATGCCCGCACCGATTGCCCCTCGATGAAGGTTGGCCTTGCCGTCGGATGCTTTGGTAGGAAGTCGTACCATGGACATCACCGGAACGCCACGATAGACAACAATCCTCACGTCCGGAACACCGAGAAAGGTTACGGCGGCAAAGATAGGATCCGGATGAACCAGCGCTTCCACAATAGCAAAGTCCTCAAGCCCTGATAAGGAAAAAATCCCCGAGAGGATTTCAGAGACATGATAGGAGAAATCCTCAAAGGAGATAACCTCTCCGCTTTGCGTAGCATATCCTCCCTCCGTGCGATTCCTGATAAGAAGAATCCCACTTCCTCCAGAACCACGTGCCGGTTTGACCACAAATTCATTATGCCCCCCGAGAGCCTCCTGAATCCCGGTAATATCCCCATGCGTTTCTACCAGGTAGTATAGAGGGGGCGTGGGAATATGATGGGTCTCTGCCAATTTCTTGGTCAGCATCTTATTATCGACGCGAGGGAAAAATGAACGGGGGTTGCACCGCATGATGTAGTCGGCATTCCGGCTGTTTATGCCCAGGATTCCAGCTTTCTTCAATCCACGGAACGCTTGCCAAATCACGGTAAGCCTCTCAGCGCGCGAAAACGGAAGATTTCCGATAGACGATATCCGGTATAACGTCCCAGAAGAATCTGCGCTGCGGCTACGGCTGCCAGCAATTCGGGAAATACAAAAAAGGTGATCTGAATGGGCTCCCAGCTTATAATTCCATAGGCAAGGATAGACACTGAAAGCGCTTCCGGCAGCAGTCCGGAAACCTTCCGCCACTCCTGCTTCCTCGACGAGGACGAAGAATCGTTCGATGACCATGGTTAATATGACAAAGGGAAGTAACCCGACAGCCATTAATTGCCGCAGTCCAATTTTGTTCCCCACCAGGGCAAGGATCGTGAAACAGGCAATCACGAAGGTCAGGATCACAGACATGCGGGGGACCAGCAGGAGACGGAATTTGTCGAGAAACAGGCGTACGGCGTATCCAATAAATAATATTCCAGCAAAGATTCCCAAACCGTAAATCAATCCCGTGCCACGAAAGGCCAAAGCCATCAGTACGGGCATGAAAATTCCGAAGGTGGGAAAACCAACCATATTTCTCAGGAATCCGACGATGAGGGCTCCTACAGGGATCAACAGAAGAATACGAAAAGTCTGCTGGAATTCAGGGGGCAGGCGAAAGAGCGACCAATTGTCGAGAAAGCCGGTAGAATGTTGGGTTCGCTCAAAATGCAAACGCCAATGACTGACAATCTCTCTATTGGTGATCCATCGTATTTCCAGAAGCTCACCACCGGACACATGTGCAACAGGCAAACCATCCGTTGCCAATGGGAGAAGCGTGGCCGTATTTTTTTCAATCTCCCCTGTCTCTGGCCAGAGGCTCTCCCATATTTTGCCGGTCCATACTTCGATCCAGATGAGAGGCCGGGCCTCAATCCCTTCAATAAGCCGTAATCCCTGTACAGGGCGGGACGGAAGGCCTGAAGCTTCTAACAATGTTTGAATTGCGGCCACCCGGCCATATTTTTCCTGAACAATGCGCCACGCTTGAACATCTTGATCTTTTGGAGAAGGTTGTATCCACTTCCCCTTGACAGCCGCGATAACTGCCTTGACTCGGGCCGCTGGAGCAAGTTGCATCCAGTTCCCTGCTAAACGCTCGGCCAAGGTCTGTTCTTCCCTTTCTATCCCCGGTGAGACCTTTTCACCGGTTGGAGGGTCAGTTCTGAAGGAGCGCCCCGGGCGAACAAGGATAATCGCCCGGTAATTAATCTCTTCTTCTCCCGGTCCTATTGATCCTGACCAAGCGCCAATCCGATTTGGCCCTTTCTGGACCAGGTTGAAATTCAGGGTTCCCGATGTGACTTTTTCTTCGAGGAGCATTCGCCCGGCCTGCTCAATCGGGAGCGCAAGCGTTAGAGAGGTTTCTCCTTTTCCGCCCTTAATGTGGGCATCTACCAGGAGCTGCCATGTTTTGCCCGGGGCGGTCGGGAAGATTGGATATCCCATCCAAACAATACGATAGGCAAGGAGACAGGCTGTCAGGAGAAGCAGGGCTAACGCCAGCAGGACAGCAGGACGTTTCACTTATTTTGAACCTCAGGACAAATCGGTGGGGCACACTTCTCTTTCATACAGTCAACGATAAAATTTTTCTTGAGGGCATTACGACCCACCAGGAGTGGATACTTGACTTTGGATCGATCATTGAGATTGACACGAGTACGGATATGCTTGCTTCCGATGCAGAACTCCATCATCACCACGGGTCTCTGTTCACGCGCTTCGGCAGACCGGACGGTTTTCCGAGCAACGATCGGTAAGCTTAATTGCAGACCCCCGTACTTTTCCGGCAACTTAAAATCGACAATATCTCCCTTAATGACCATATCCCTGGCATCAAGAGACGTTTGAGCTGCTCCTGTGTCAATGCGGGCCGGCAACTTCACCCGCCATGGCAGAATGATGACGTCTTCTACAATGCCAACGGCAATTCTCTCTTCAGCTTCAACCATTCCTGCCAAACTAAAGGCGACTATGAAGAAAGCTATACAGAATAAACCACCCTTTATTTTATTCCTGTTCCAATAAATGTTGAGTATCTTCCCAAAATCCAAGGTATATTCCCTACGTTTTTTATTTGGTGAGAGTCCATTATCATATAAGAGAAAAATAATAAAGTTCGCATTGTACGTCAACAAGAAATGGCTGTGACATTACCCCGGGGTATGTAACAAGCTAAAATTGGTTTTCTGCAATTTATAATTATTGCGGTTTGAAAGGCTGCATAAGAGGTGAAAAAGTAACATTTCAGTAAGTGGGTTGGCAAGGCTTCAGGGATGAAAACTCAAAAGCCCCCTGTCCGACACGATCGGATCAGGGGGCTTTTGGCAGATCATGAAAAGATCCTATGCTAAAGGGGGACACGACTTCGTCATCTCCCCCCTTTTTTGTTTATACCTTTTTCCTTTTGAGCCAGGCCTCCTGATACAACCTTCCGATGGAGGTAGCCAGCGCCAGGAAGAACAACCCGAACATGAAGTTGGGCGCCGTCCCGAGCCACTCGTCCAGCAGATGCCCGAGGTACAGGAACAGAAGCGACGCAAAGACGATGGCGAATCCCCAGGCGGAGAGCATCAGGATGTGCCCGTACTGCTGCATCTCTCGAAGCGTGTTTCTCTGGGTCGTCTGCGTGTTCATGTTCCGTCCCTCCGTTCCTGAAAATGGGCCTGTCTGATATCCGTAAGCTTAACCCACCATGTTCTTGATCGCATCGATCACGGGATTCGTGAACAGGGCGATCAACACCGTGTAGAGCGCGAAGGCGCCGACGGTCTCGCTGGTGTATATCCGCTCATATTTGTTCTTGAGCGAAATGATGATCAGCCCGCCGACGATCAGGCAACCGAGCTGGAAATAGGGGAAGTTGCCGGCGCCTGCCAGGGCGTATTCCGCGAAGCTGAAAGTTGCCGTCAGAAGAACCACCGCCGCCGCTACCATCATTGTTCCGATTGTCTTTTTCATGATCTGTACCCTCCTTGGGATTTTGTTTGTTTTGTTTGACTTCTACTAATGCGGGAAGCGTGCCAGAACAGAAGACCACGACAAGAAATACCGTAAGTGCTTGAGTTGTCATTGAATATAACATCGGCTGGGGAGATTGAATATGGCACTTCACGGCTTTTACGGTTTGATATTTTAAAGAATCTTTCAATGCGCTTGAAAGAAATGGTTCAGATGAAAGGGTTCCGGCGTTCTCACGTTTCGTTATGTCCGCATCATGGAGGTGGGGGCGACTGAAAAAAGAAAACCCCAGTCCACTTTCCGGAAAGAGGTTTAATGTATCTCTCATAATCAAGAATTTATCGACTCCGCCGCTTTTTTCGCTTCCATCAGGGGCGCAACAAACGGCCGGCTCCGGCCATGGTTTCGGCGATGTCGTACATATTGGAAATATGACCCACTGCAACCGAATCGCCAAGTTCGAAATAGTTTACGCAGGTCCCACAGATCAGGATGTCCACGCCGGTCTGCGCCAATTGCTGCAAATCGTCGAGGACCGCTGAATCCTTCGCGGCAAGCTTGACTCCGGCGTTGTAACAGATGATGATATCGGGCAAAGGGTTCAATTGCAGCAGGGTATGGATGAAGCCCCGTATGAGAATGTCCCCGAGGACGTCATCCCCCCGTCCCATGTGGTTATCCGACAGGACGACCACAAAAGGCCTACGATCCTTCACGGGCGCAGCGGCGCACGACAGCTCACCGGCCAGCGCCTCGTCATCCGCCGGGGCCTGAGGTGTTGCCCCGGTCCTTGTGAGGGTAATTTTCCTGATCTCGCCGCCTTTGTCCGTTACGGAGAAGCAACAGGCTGTCTTTGCCGCCATTCGCCGGATGTTTTCTACGGCAAAGGGATTATCCACGAGGACGATCACTTCTTCATTTGCTTCTATTGCCTTTTTCGCTAAAATAACCGGTTGCGGGCAGGCAAGCCCTCTGGCGTCAATAGTTGTCGGCATAGAACTCCTATTTTCTGTCACTCTCTTTTTCCAGCAGCAGCGGACCGATGACGGTTGTCCGGATCTCCATGACATAGTCGTCGGCCGACGATGTACAAGCATCGGCATCTGTCCGAAGATAAATGCCCAGGTTGCATGGGTTGAAGCGAATGACCACAATGTCCGTCGGGCCATAATGCTGTGCCGCATAATGATCGACGACGTCCTGACGATTGGTCGTAAGGGCGCGGATGATTCCGTCCTTGTCGGGTTTCAGGCCTTCTCTTCTGATTTGTTCCCACATTTCCGGCGTCGTGACGTGATAGAAGTAAGTGTCGAAAAGATCATCGATATGATCGTCAAGGGCAGGCATCTCCTTTATGCTCCTTCATCCGTGATAATGAACAGAATGTTTTTTCTTAATCACAGCGGCTCTTCGTGTCAATACAATAATGGCCGTAATTTGATATGGAATTATGATATTCCATATATTAATAACTACTATGCAATTATGAATAATATGAATTGGATTTCCCGGTCCTTTTTGTGATAGTAGCACGAAAAATATTTCAAGGGAGGTCTTCATTTATGAGAAATGTTTTTTCTTCGCGCACAGGCATTATCATTGTCGGCGCCCTGATCGGCATCGGGGCGGCTGTGCTGCAGTACCTGGGAAATCCCGCCAATATGGGCATCTGCGTGGCCTGTATGGAGCGCGATATCGCCGGCGCCCTCGGTCTTCACCGGGCGGATGTGGTGCAGTATATACGGCCGGAAATCATCGGTTTTGTCCTGGGCGCCTTCATCGCCGCCCTCATCGCCCGCGAACACAAGCCCCGTGGCGGTTCGGCGCCGCTTATCCGCTTCTTTCTGGGCGTCTTTGCCATGATCGGCGCCCTGGTATTTCTGGGATGCCCCTGGCGGGCCCTCCTGCGGCTGGCCGGCGGTGACGGGAACGCGATTCTCGGACTCCTGGGACTCGCGACAGGCATTTTTATCGGCATCCAGTTTCTGAAGCACGGTTTCAGCCTTGGCCGTTCCTATCCGCAAAAGCCTCTAAGCGGCTGGGTTTTGCCGGCTCTTATGGCAGGGCTCTTTGTGCTTCTGGTCTTTCAGGTCTCCTTCAGCCCGGGCGGTCCCATCTTTTTCAGCCAGAAGGGTCCGGGTTCCCAGCACGCTCCCATATGGATCAGCCTGGCGGCTGGGTCTGATCATCGGCGCCCTGGCCCAGCGCAGTCGCTTCTGCACGATGGGCGCTTTCCGGGACGTCATGCTGATCCGGGATTTTCATCTTGTCAGCGGTGTGGCTGCCCTGCTGATTTTCGCCTTTGGAATCAACCTCATTCTCGGCCAGTTTAAAGCGGGATTTGCGGGTCAGCCCATCGCCCATACGGATCACCTCTGGAATTTTCTCGGCATGGCCCTGTCGGGTCTGGCTTTTGTCCTCGCCGGGGGATGCCCGGGGAGGCAGCTTTTCCTCTCCGGAGAAGGCGACATGGATGCGGGGATCTTTGTTCTCGGCATGATCATCGGCGCCGCGGTGGCCCATAATTTCGCCCTGGCCAGTTCACCGAAAGGCATCACCGCTTTTGCACCGGCGGCCGTTATCCTGGGATTCGTCTTCTGTATGGTTGTCGGCTTGACACAGCGGGACCGCGGATAAGCCTATCTTATCAAATTTGAAATCTTGGAAGGAGAATGATAATGACGACAAAACGTATCGACGCCAGGGGGCTTTCATGCCCCCAGCCTGTTGTTCTCGTGGATCGGGCCGTTCAGGAGGGGAACACCGATCTGGAAATCCTTGTGGATAATGAAGTCTCCCGGGAAAATGTCCTGCGCATGGCCGCCCGGCGGGGCTTGAAGACCGATTCCGCCAGGAAGGTTCGGATACGATTATCCGGGCGACCAGGGCACAATAGAGAAAGAGGATTCATTTATGGAAGTGGTCTATCTGGACAATGCCGCGACGTCCTTTCCCAAACCGGAGGCGGCGCTGGAGGCCATGATGCGCTACCAGCGCGAGATCGGCGGATCGCCCGGCCGTTCAGGCCACAGGCTTTCCATCGAGGCTGGCCGCATTGTTCATGAAACCAGGGAAGTCCTGGCGCGTCTTTTCAATATTGACGATCCCCTCCAGATCGTCTTCACCAAAAATGCCACGGAGGCCCTTAATATCGCACTGGTCGGTCTGCTTAAGCCCGGGGACCATGTCATCACAACGGGCATGGAACATAACGCCGTGATGCGGCCCCTGCGTTTTCTCGCATCCCGTGGGGTTGACCTGTCGATCGTTCCCTGTTCTGACCGCGGCGAACTGGACCCTGATGATATTCGTGCAGCCTTCCGGACGAATACGCGTGCCGTCGTGATGACCCACGCCTCGAATGTGACGGGAACGATCATGCCGGTTCAGGAAATCGGCCTTCTGACTCGCGAGCGCGTAGACACTGTCCTGTGCGTTGATGCGGCCCAGACAGCGGGGGCGCTGCCCATCGACGTGGCGGCGATGGCCGTCGATCTGCTGGCCTTTACGGGGCACAAATCCCTTTACGGTCCCCAGGGCACAGGCGGCCTCTACATCCGGAAAGGTCTCGATAAGAAAATAGCGCCTCTCATGCGGGGTGGAACGGGGAGCCGTTCGGAATTCGAGGAACAGCCCGACTTCATGCCCGACAAGTATGAATGCGGCACGCCCAATACAGTCGGCCTGGCCGGATTGAGTGCAGGTGCGGCGTACATTCTTGAGAAGGGCGTCGAAGCGGTTCGGGATAAGGAAGATGCCCTGACCCGACTCTTTCTGGACCGACTGCATGCGCTTGGTGAAGACGTCACCATTTACGGCCCCCGGTCGGCACAGGACCGGATTTCCGTGATTTCGTTCAAACTCCGGGATATAACTGCGTCCGATGCAGCCTTATATCTGGATGAGCATTGGGGCATCATGTGCCGCCCCGGTCTTCACTGCGCCCCGGCCGCCCATCGGACCATCGGGACTTTCCCCCACGGAACGGTGCGCTTCAGTTTCGGTTTTTTTAATACGGAAGCGCATGCCGATCTGGCCGCCGAAGCTCTGCGGCAGCTCGTGAAAAGATGACTTTCTGAAAGGACCAGGCAGCGCCTATGACCCCGGAAGACCCATTTGGCGTCGTCCTCTTTGAATCCGTCAGCCATGCCCTGCGAGCGGAGAAAATCATCAAAGCCGAAAATATCCCCTGCAAACTGATCCCCGTGCCGCGCCAGCTCAGTTCCGATTGTGGCGTCTGCCTGCGTTTCAGCGTGGTCCACCGGGAACGCGTAGAAAACGCCCTGGCGGGGAAACTGGACTTTTTTGACGTCGTTCTTTTATAATAGATTGAATTGACAAGAATTTATTTATTGACGGGCGGCGTATCAGGAGAGGGAAGTTTGTATGTCAAAGGATATTTTGCGGTGAAATTGGAGATAACGAAACTATTTATTGGCAACCGTTAAACTTCCGTTTTTAAAAAAAACATTTAATGGTATAAAAAGCAAAGGAAGGGCTATTTTATCCAATTGGTGCATGATGGGGTCAACGCATTGACAGGAGACGGAAGATGGAGCAGAAAAGACTCGATGAAGCGCGAAAGCAAAAGATCCCCTGGAAAAAGTGGGGGCCTTACCTGAGTGAGCGCCAGTGGGGCACTGTTCGGGAAGACTACAGCGAAAACGGTGATGCCTGGAACTTCTTTACCCATGACCATGCCCGGTCCCGGGCGTATCGTTGGGGTGAAGACGGGTTGGGAGGAATTTCCGACGACAAGCAACGGCTCTGCTTTGCCCTTGCGTTGTGGAACAGCAAGGACCCGATCCTCAAGGAGCGCCTCTTCGGTCTGACCAACAGCGAGGGAAACCACGGCGAGGACGTAAAGGAGTACTACTTCTACCTCGACAGCACGCCGACGCACTCGTATATGCATTACCTCTACAAGTATCCCCAGTCGGCCTTTCCTTACGGCGACCTCATCGAGACGAACCGGCGACGCACCCGCGATGAGATGGAGTACGAACTTCTCGACACGGGTGTCTTTGCGGAGGACCGTTACTTCGACGTCTATGTGGAATACGCCAAGGGAGGACCGGAGGACATCTTGGTGCAGATCACCGCCGCCAACCGGGGGCCGGAGGCAGCCGAACTGCATATACTGCCGACGCTCTGGTTCCGGAACGACTGGGCGTCGTGGGTGGCCAGGCCCGCCGAGAAGCCGATGCTCAAGCAAATCAAGGGGCCGGCGGGTACAACGGTGATTGAGGCAACGCATCCGGTATTGGGTATATACTACCTTTACTGCGAAGGCGACGCACCGCTGCTCTTTACCGAAAACGAAACCAACCATGCACAACTCGGCCTCGACTACCCGGACGCAGGCCCGTACCTTAAGGACGGCATCCATAACTACGTGGTGCATGGCAAACAGAGTGCGGTGAATCCAGAAAAGACGGGAACGAAGGTGTCGGCGCACTACCGGCTGAAGATCGGTCCCGGCCAGTCAGCGACGGTAAGGCTGCGCCTCACGGACCAGGCCCCTGCCGGGCAGGGCAGGAAAACCACCGGCAATGCCCACCTCTTCGGGCAGGGCTTTCAAGAGACTCTGGCTGCCCGGCTGCGGGAGGCGGACGGGTTCTATCGGTCCGTGACTCCTCCCTCGGCCTCCGCGGATGCAGCCAATGTAATGCGCCAGGCCATCGCCGGCATGCTCTGGAGCAAGCAGTATTATTACCTCGATGCCGATCAGTGGCTGGAGGAACACCGCGCTCACCCGCTGCATCAGGGGAGCCGCGAGTTCCGGAACCGGGAGTGGTTCCACATGGTCAACGAGGACATCATCTCCATGCCCGACAAGTGGGAGTACCCCTGGTACGCGGCCTGGGACCTTGCCTTCCACACACTGCCGATCTCGATCGTGGATCCGGACTTTGCCAAGGAGCAAATGGAACTGATGCTCCGCGGGGCGTACATTCATCCCAGCGGCCAGATTCCCGCCTACGAGTGGAACTTCAGCGACGTGAATCCGCCGGTGCACGCCTGGGCGACCCTGTTTTTGCACCGCACCGAGCAGGCGCTGCGAGGCGAGACGGACCTCGACTTCCTCAAGGTGGCGTTCAACAAGCTTATTTTGAACTTCACCTGGTGGGTCAACCGCAAGGACCGGTTCGGCAAAAACGTCTTCGAGGGCGGGTTCCTCGGCCTCGACAACATCGGCGTCTTCGATCGATCGGCTCCGCTTGCCGACCGGGGGCTACCTGGAGCAGGCCGACGGCACGGCGTGGATGGCCCTCTTCACCCAGAACATGGCCGAGATCGCTCTGGAACTTGCCAGCTACGACCGCACTTACGAGGACATGGCCTTCAAGTTCGTGGAGCATTTTCTCTATATCGCTGCCGCCATGAATCGGCCCGGGCAGGATGGCATGTGGGACGAGGAGGACGGCTTCTACTACGACCTCCTGCGGCTCCCCGACGGCAGCGCCACGCGGCTCAAGGTGCGCTCCATGGTGGGGCTCCTGCCGTTGTGTGCCACGACGGTGATAGAAAAGTGGCAGCGAGATCGTGATCCACGGGTAACGGCAGCGCTTCAGACACGCTTGCGCCAGATGCCGGAGCTCCTGGATTCAGTCCACCCCACGGGCCCGGGTCACTTAGGCGTGGCCGAACGGGGGGTCATTGCCCTGGTCAACCCGGAGCGGCTCCGCCGGATCCTCTCGAAGATGCTCGATGAGAACGAGTTCCTGAGTCCCTTTGGCATCCGCTCACTTTCCAAGTTTCACGAGCGGCACCCTTACGTCTTCCACACGGGCGGTCAGGAATACCGTGTGGACTATCTGCCCGCAGAGTCGAACACCGGCATGTTCGGCGGCAACTCCAACTGGCGGGGCCCGATCTGGATGCCCGTGAACGCCATTATCATCAGGGCACTTTTGCAATATTACCTCTACTACGGTGACAACTTCAAGATTGAGTGCCCGACCGGTTCAGGCAGGATGATGAACCTCTTTGAGGTGGCCAAGGAGATTGCGGACCGGCTTACCCGGATCTTCCTGCGTGATGAGCGCGGCCAGCGGCCGGTGTACGGCGGCGCGGAGAAGTTCCATCATGATCCCAACTGGCGGGACCACATCCTGTTTTACGAGTACTTCCATGGGGACAACGGTGCAGGCCTCGGTGCGAGCCACCAGACGGGCTGGACAGGAGTGGTCGCCAAGCTGATCCAGCTCTTCGGAATCCTTGATCCGAAAAAGTCGCTTGAGGTCGGCAAGGGTGCGGCATTCATTCGCGGAAAGTCGGAAAGTGGGGTGGAGGAATGAAGCCATGGCCGCAACATCCCGTTATCTATGAAATCAATACATGGGTTTGGCTGCAGGAATTGAGCCAGGAATACAAAAGCCCGGTAACTTTAGCCAAGGTACCCCGGGAGAAGTGGGACGCCATTGCCGATTTGAAGGTTGACGCGGTCTGGTTCATGGGGGTCTGGGAGCGGAGTCCTGCGGGCATTGCCATTGCGAATCGGAACAAGGGTCTTCTGGAGGACTTCCGGCGGGCCCTTCCTGACTTTCGCCTGGAAGACAACGTGGGATCTCCTTATTGTGTGCGGCAATACGTGGTTGACGAACACCTGGGAGGTCGCGAGGGTCTGGCCATTGCCCGGCGAGAACTTGCCAGGCGGGGGATCAAGCTCATCCTCGATTTCGTTCCGAACCATGTGGCGCCGGACCATCCCTGGGTATCCGCTCATCCTGAATACTTTATCCAGGGAAACGCTGAGGATTGCGAGGGAGATCCGGCTTCCTTCATTGAGGCGGGGGGAAAGGTGTTTGCCTGCGGCCGAGACCCCTACTTTCCTGCATGGCCGGACGTGCTGCAGCTGAATGCTTTTCAGCCGGGGCTCCGGCAGGCGGTGATCAAGACCCTTTCGGATATCGCCGGCCAGAGCGATGGTGTGCGCTGCGACATGGCCATGCTTCTCATGAACACCATTTTCGAACGCACCTGGGGCAGCCGAGCGGGGCAGCGGCCTGCAACGGAGTACTGGGTGGACGTGATTCGCGCCATCAAGAAATCGCATCCGGACTTCCTCTTCATGGCCGAGGCTTACTGGGACCTCGAGTGGGATCTCCAGCAGCAGGGATTCGACTCCTGTTACGACAAGCGCCTCTACGACCGTCTGGAACACGACACGGCGGAGAGCGTGCGGCTCCACCTCTGCGCTGACCTTGCCTACCAGGAAAAGCTGGTCCGCTTCATCGAGAACCACGATGAGCCTCGGGCCGCATTCGGCATTTTCTCCTGAGAAAGAGCGCGCCGCCGCCATAACCATCGCCACTATTCCCGGCGCAAGACTCTTCCATGAAGGGCAGTTCGAGGGCAGGAAGATCAGGCTTCCGGTCTTCCTCGGCCGCCGTCCCGTCGAACCGGTCGATCCTGGCCTCCGGGCTTTTACCGCAAGCTCCTAAAGGTTGCTTCCGTCGAGGGGCTTGCGTAACGGGGAGTGGCAGCTCTGCGAGCGAGCCGGATGGCCGGACAATGCAGAGTTTCCTGAACCTGGTTGCCTGGAGCTGGCGAAGCGAGGAGGAGAGTACTGTTGTGGTCAATCTCTCGGGTTCGATCGCCAGGCCCGGGTTCGGCTGCCCTGGGACGAACTGACGGGCAGGACATGGAAGATGACGGATCTCTTTACCGGAGAAATGTACGAACGCAATGGGGACGAGATGTTTAATCCAGGATTGTACGTGGAGCTTCCCCCTTGGGGATTCCACATCCTGGTCCAATGGCTGCCGATCGGGTGATTTCTATGGCATGTCGGGTGGAGGAGGGCAAAATATTTTTAAACTAATCTTTCTGTTGGGCATCACACGGAAATTTGTAATGCGGTCTCATCGGGATGTGATCGGGTGTTTAGGCGCCATGCCGGCCGTCCTTGCGCTTTTGTTCATGGCTGTGCCAACACATGCCGGCGAGATCGAGCCGAGAGCCTATGTCAATACGCCGGTCGGTATCAATTTCCTGCTCGCGGGCTATGTCTATTCGGACGGCGGTTTGTCCACTCCAGGTTCATCGCCGATCAAGGATGCCCAACTCAGGATGAATACCGGCATCCTGGCTTATGCCCGGACACTGGACGTGTGGGGAAAATCAGGGAAGTTCGATGTCATACTGCCTTATTCCGAACTGTCGGGAAACGCGATGGTTGCGGGTCAACCCCGGGAACGTAATGTTTCCGGGTTAAACGATCCGCGCTTCCGTTTCTCGGTCAATTTCTATGGCGCCCCGGCGCTGTCACTGCAGGAATTTGCCGATTACCAGCAGGATTTAATCATCGGTGCAAGCGTTCAGATATCGGCGCCCATCGGACAATATGACAATGAAAAGCTGGTGAACCTCGGCAACAACCGCTGGTTCGTCAAGCCGGACATCGGAATCTCCAAGGCGTGGGGGGCGCTTATCACTGGAGCTTTCCGCAGGGGTTTTTTTCTTCAGTAAAAATGACGACTACTTCGGCGGTAAGACGCTTGAGCAGGACCCCGTCTGTTCCATACAGGCGCATGTCACGTACAACATTGGCCATGGCGTGTGGGCTGCATTGAGCTGGACTTACGATTACGGCGGGCGCACGACCATAGACGGAGTGCAGAGCGATGACTTACAGAAAAATTCGCGAAGGGCGCCACCATTGCGTTGCCCGTGAACCGGAACAACTCGATCAAGCTTTATGCCAGCACCGGCGTGCACACCAGTACGGGGACCGATTTCGACATGGTCGGGATTGTCTGGCAGTACCGCTGGGGCGCTGGGCTGTAATTCCGATTCCAGATCATATTGTCCATCAGGTGGCCGCCTTCATCTCTGGCTTATATACCACCGCCCGCCTATTCGGCCTTTTTCCAGGTCTTGTCCGGGTTGAAAACCTTCATGGACTTCGCCAGTTTTGCTGTTCTTGGTCCCAGGTCTTTCTCATACACGACGCCTTCGTGGTTCACGATGAATGTCTTCACACCGGAGACGGCGTATGTTGCCGGGTATGCCACGACTGCAAATCCGCCCACCATTTTTCCTTTCACCAGGTAACTGTAAGCTCCGCCCTTGGCATTTTTCCCCTGGGCGGTCAGGATCCGGAAGAAGTAGCCGTTGTAAGGTTTGGGTTTCTCTTCCGGCATGTAGCCCTCGCTCCTGGCCTGTGCAACAAGCGGCCCGAGGGGGCTCGGTTTCTCGCCCGGCTTGACCTCCCAGTACAGGCCATCCATCTTGCCCCCGGTACTGTGGAACTTCTGCGCATATTCCAGCGGCCGTCGCCGTCACGGTCCAGGGTGGCATACTCCCGCTGCGCATCTGCGATCGCCAGGCATGTCTGGATCGTGCCCAGCTCATTCTCCCCGATACGACGATGGAGGATTTCTTCCCTGCCACGCTCCGTGTCGAAGCTCCACCGTTCACCGGTCTTCACAATCGGGATCGGGAACGGCCAGTCGGTATTCCCCGCGTGGAGAATGACTTTTCTGTCACCCATTGTCTCCAAGCGGCTCTTCTCGCCGCAGAGTCGAGCAAATTCCTCCCGCCGCTCCCGGTCGTCCACCGCATCGCCCGACGAGACCAGCGTCTCACTGCCGGGCCCGAAGATCACGACGAGTTCCTTTTCATTGTGGTCCCGAAGCGCCTTGATCATGGCTTCCACGGCCGCTTCCGGGGTCTCGAAGGTCTTCTGTATCGGTTTTGCTGCCAGGGCGGTTCCCTGGAACATCACGGCAACAAGCAGGACAAGGGCATAGATCAGGAAAGGCCGGGCTGACAGATATCGCATTCGAAATAAAAACATGGATATTTCCTCCATCGATGAGTTATTTAATCAGGATTCGTCGGAGCGTTCTGCTTTCGAATCCTATCGGCGTCCTCCTCCGCGGCCTCCTCCGCCACCCCCGCGAGATGCACCACCCCCGGAAGGCCTGGCAGATGCGCCACTGCGGGAATTCGCAGATGACATGCTCTGGCTGCCTCTCGCGCAAATGAACATTTGCGCGAGAGGCAGCCAGAGCATGTCATCTGCGAATTCCCGCAGTGGCGCATCTGCCAGGCCTTCCGGGGGTGGTGCATCTCGCGGGGGTGGCGGAGGAGGCCGCGGAGGAGGACGCCGATAGGATTCGAAAGCAGAACGCTCCGACGAATCCTGATTAAATAACTCATCGATGGAGGAAATATCCATGTTTTTATTTCGAATGCGATATCTGTCAGCCCGGCCTTTCCTGATCTATGCCCTTGTCCTGCTTGTTGCCGTGATGTTCCAGGGAACCGCCCTGGCAGCAAAACCGATACAGAAGACCTTCGAGACCCCGGAAGCGGCCGTGGAAGCCCTGATCAAGGCGCTTCGGGACCACAATGAAAAGGAACTCGTCGTGATCTTCGGGCCCGGCAGTGAGACGCTGGTCTCGTCGGGCGATGCGGTGGACGACCGGGAGCGGCGGGAGGAATTTGCTCGACTCTGCGGCGAGAAGAGCCGCCTGGAGACAATGGGTGACAGAAAAGTCATTCTCCACGCGGGGAATACCGACTGGCCGTTCCCGATCCCGATTGTGAAGACCGGTGAACGGTGGAGCTTCGACACGGAGCGTGGCAGGGAAGAAATCCTCCATCGTCGTATCGGGGAGAATGAGCTGGGCACGATCCAGACATGCCTGGCGATCGCAGATGCGCAGCGGGAGTATGCCACCCTGGACCGTGACGGCGACGGCCTGCTGGAATATGCGCAGAAGTTCCACAGTACCGGGGGCAAGATGGATGGCCTGTACTGGGAGGTCAAGCCGGGCGAGAAACCGAGCCCCCTCGGGCCGCTTGTTGCACAGGCCAGGAGCGAGGGCTACATGCCGGAAGAGAAACCCAAACCTTACAACGGCTACTTCTTCCGGATCCTGACCGCCCAGGGGAAAAATGCCAAGGGCGGAGCTTACAGTTACCTGGTGAAAGGAAAAATGGTGGGCGGATTTGCAGTCGTGGCATACCCGGCAACATACGCCGTCTCCGGTGTGAAGACATTCATCGTGAACCACGAAGGCGTCGTGTATGAGAAAGACCTGGGACCAAGAACAGCAAAACTGGCGAAGTCCATGAAGGTTTTCAACCCGGACAAGACCTGGAAAAAGGCCGAATAGGCGGGCGGTGGTATATAAGCCAGAGATGAAGGCGGCCACCTGATGGACAATATGATCTGGAATCGGAATTACAGCCCAGCGCCCCAGCGGTACTGCCAGACAATCCCGACCATGTCGAAATCGGTCCCCGTTCTTGTGTGCACGCCGGTGCTGGCATAAAGCTTTATCGAGTTGTTTCGGTTCACGGGCAACGCAATGGTGGCGCCCCATCGTGAATTATTCTGTAAGTCATCGCTCTGCAATCCGTCTATGGTCGTGCGCCCGCCGTAATCGTAAGTCCAGCTCAATGCAGCCCACACGCCATGGCCAATGTTGTACGTGACATGCGCCTGCATGGAACAGACGGGGTCCTGTTCAAGCGTCTTACCGCCAAAGTAGTCGTCATTTTTACTGAAGAAAAAAACCCCGGCGGAAAGCTCCAGGATAGCGCCCCCCACGCCTTGGAGATTCCGATGTCCGGCTTGACGAACCAGCGGTTGTTGCCAAGGTTCACCAGTTTGTCCTGGTCATATTGTCCAATGGGCGCCGACGTCTGAACGCTTGCACCGATGATCAAATCCTGCTGGTAATCGGCAAATTCCTGCAGTGACAGTGCCGGGGCACCATAGAAATTGACCGAGAAACGGAAGCGCGGATCGTTTAACCCGGAAACATTGCGTTCCCGGGGTTGACCCCCAACCATCGCGTTTCCCGACAGTTCGGAATAGGGCAGGATGACATCGAATTTCCCGGATTTTCCCCACACGTCCAGTGTCCGCGCATAAGCCAGGATGCCGGTATTCATCTTGAGATGGGCATCCTTGATTGGTGACGAACTGGAGTGGACAAACCGCCTTCCGAAAACGCATAGCCTGCTATCAGGAAATTGAGACCTACCGGCGTATTGACATAGGCTCTCGGCTCGATCTCGCCGGCATGTGCTGGCACAGCCATGAACAAAAGCGCAAGGACGGCCGGCATGGCGCCTAAACACCCGATCACATCCCGATGAAACCGCATTACAAATTTCCGTGTGATGCCCAACAGAAAGATTAGTTTAAAAATATTTTGCCCTCCTCCACCCGACATGCCATAGAAATCACCCTGTCGGCAGCCATTGGGTCAGGATGTGGAATCCCCAAGGGGGAAGCTCCACGTACAATCCCGGGTTGCACATCTCGTCTCCGCTGCGTTCATAGATTTCTCCGGTAAAGAGGTCGGTTACCTGCCAATTCCTGCCCGTCAGCTCATCCCAGGGCAGCCGCACCAGCGCCTGTGCGACCGAACCCGAGAGATTGACGACAATCAGTAGGCGCTCCTCCTCGCTGCGCCAGCACCAGGCAACGAGGTTCTGGCAACTTGCATTATCCGGCCAGCCGGCTCGCTCGCAGAGCTGCCAGTTACCATTCCGAGCCCCTCTAAGGAACCGGCCTTTAGAAGTGTGCGGTAGAAAGCCCGGAGGTCGGGGTCGACAGGTTCGGCGGGGCGGCGGCCGAGGAAGACAGGAAGCCTGACCTTCCTGCCCTCGAACTGCCCTTCATGGAATAGTCTTGCGCCCGGAATGGTAGCGATGGTTACGGCGGCGGCGCGCTCTTTCTGGGGAGAAAAGACCGAATGGGCGCGGGGCTCATCGTGGTTTTCGATGAAGCGGACCAGTTTTTCCTGGTAGGCGAGGTCGGCGCAAAGGTGGAGCCGCACGCTCTCCGCGGTGTCGTGTTCCAGACGGTCGTACAGGCGCTTGTCGTAACAGTAGTCGAATCCCTGCTGCTGCAGCTCCCACTCGAGGTCCCAGTAGGCCTCGGCCATAAAAAGGAAATCCGGATGCGTTCCTTGATGGCCGAATCACGTCCTCCAGTACTCTGTTGCAGGCCGTTGCCCCGCACGGCTGCCCCAGGTGCGTTCGAAAATAGTAGTTGATCAGGAGCATGGCCATGTCGCAGCGGACACCATCGCACTGGCCGGCGATATCCGACAGGGTCTCGATCACCGCCTGCCGGAGTCCCGGCTGAAAGGCATTCAGCTGCAGCACATCCGGCCATGCCGGAAAGTAGGGGTCCCGGCCGCAGGCAAACACCTTTCCCCCGTCTCAACAAAGGATGCGGGCTCCCTCCCATCCTCAGCATCTCCCTGAATGAAGTATTCAGGATGATCGGATACCCATGGGTGGTCCGGCGCCACGTGGTTTGGCACGAAATCGAGGATAAGCTTGATTCCCCGCTTGGCAAGTTCTCTCCGGGCAACAGCCAGGCCTTCGCGACCTCCCAGGTGTTCGTCAACCACGTATTGCCGCACACAATAAGGAGATCCCACGTTGTCCTCCGGGCGAAAGTCAGGAAGGGCCCGCCGGAAGTCCTCGAGGAGACCCTCGTTCCGGTTCGCAATGGCAATGCCCGCAGGGCTTCGCTCCCAGACACCCATGAACCAGACGGCGTCAACCTTCAAATCGCCAATGCCGTCCCACTTCTCTCCTGGCACGTTGGCTAAAGTTACCGGGCTTTTGTATTCCCCGCTCAATTCCTGCAGCCAGACCCACGTATTGATTTCGTAGATAACAGGATGTTTCGGCCATGGGTTCATTTTTCCACCTCACTTTGGGACTTTCCGCGAATGAATGCCGCACCCTTGCCGACCTCAAGCGACTTTTTCGGATCAAGGATTCCGAAGAGCTGGATCAGCTTGGCGACCACTCCTGTCCAGCCCGTCTGGTGGCTCGCACCGAGGCCTGCACCGTTGTCCCCATGGAAGTACTCGTAAAACAGGATGTGGTCGCGCCAGTTGGGATCAGGATGGAATTTTTCGGTGCCGCCATACACCGGCCGCGGCCGCGCTCATCACGCAGGAAGATCCGGGTAAGCCGGTCCGCGATCTCCTTGGCCACCTCAAAGAGGTTCATCATCCTGCCTGAACCGGTCGGGCACTCAATCTTAAGTTGTCACCGTAGTAGAGGTAATATTGAAAAGTGCCCTGATGATGATGGCGTTCACGGCATCCAGATCGGGCCCCGCCAGTTGGAGTTGCCGCCGAACATGCCGGTGTTCGACTCTGCGGGCAGATAGTCCACGCGGTACCCCTGACCGCCCGTGTGGAAGACGTAAGGGTGCCGCTCGTGAAACTTGGAAAGTGAGCGGATGCCAAAGGGACTCAGGAACTCGTTCTCATCGAGCATCTTCGAGAGGATCCGGCGGAGCCGCTCCGGGTTGACCAGGGCAATGACCCCGCGTTCGGCCACGCCTCCGTGACCCGGGCCCGAGGGGTGAACTGAATCCAGGAGCTCCGGCATCTGGCGCAAGCGTGTCTGAAGCGCTGCTGTTACCCGTGGATTACGATCTCGCTGCCACTTTTCTATCACCGTCGTGGCACACAACGGCAGGAGCCCCACCATGGAGCGCACCTTGAGCCGCGTGGCGCTGCCGTCGGGGAGCCGCAGGAGGTCGTAGTAGAAGCCGTCCTCCTCGTCCCACATGCCATCCTGCCCGGGCCGATTCATGGCGGCAGCGATATAGAGAAAATGCTCCACGAACTTGAAGGCCATGTCCTCGTAAGTGCGGTCGTAGCTGGCAAGTTCCAGAGCGATCTCGGCCATGTTCTGGGTGAAGAGGGCCATCCACGCCGTGCCGTCGGCCTGCTCCAGGTAGCCCCCGGTCGGCAACGGAGCCGATCGATCGAAGACGCCGATGTTGTCGAGGCCGAGGAACCCGCCCTCGAAGACGTTTTTGCCGAACCGGTCCTTGCGGTTGACCCACCAGGTGAAGTTCGCGAT
>CAVPSX010000006.1:0-145099 GCA_963708515.1 uncultured delta proteobacterium
GGCAGAGTGTGCAGCGGTAGGCCAGTTCCGCCAGGCGGGCGAGCGTCTGCCAGTTGATGTCGATATTGCTGGCCTTGAATTTCCGGAGCAGGGGGTGCTCCTTCTTGATGTAGGTGCTGACGATCCTCCGCAGGAGCTCCGGCCGCATCGTGGGGCGGTAGATCTCCTGTCGGCCGCTGGAGATGTATGCCGGGCAGGCGTCGGAACAGATCTGGCACTTGACGCAGTACTCGAGGGTGTGAACGAGCGGCTGGAGAAAGGTCCAGTTGTCCTGATCCGAGAAGAGCTTCTCCAGCCCGGCCAGGAATTTTTCGATGAAGGCCTTTTCCTCTTCCATGCTCGCCGGGGGGGTGAGACCGACGGCGACGACGCCGTCGAGCGAGGCGTCCATGCGCTTTCGCTGCTCATCCGTCAGCTTCCGGATCGGCGGCTTTTCCATCCTGTCGTAGGGCGGCGGAAGGGGAATCAACTCAGCGGGATCGATCTCGGCCACCTGCCCGCCGGGACGGCTGAAGTCGTCGATATTGATTTTATTTTTCATTATTTATCCTTTTTCGCTTCCACTAAACCCGATTCAGTGGCCGCCTCGGCCCAACTCTTTCCCGCCGGGATGTGCTTCCCCTCCCAGGAGACCTTCCGCCCCAGGAGGCCCCCGATCTTTCTCTCCAGGTCGCTACCGGGGAGATTCGGCTCGTCGTCCCAGCGGATGAAGAAGTAGGCCAGTATCCGCGTGATGTAGTGCGTGGAGCGTGTAAAGGGCAGATAGATAAGGAAGATATCGAACAGGACGATATGCAGAACGGTCATCGGGTGGAGCGCCGGCGGCGTCAGAGTGATCAACCCGAGCCAGTAGGCCCGGTATTCGTCTAAGGTCGGGTCGAGGATGAGCCAGGCCAGAAGACCGCTGCCGTAGACCACGAGGAAGAAAAAGTAGCTGAAAAAATTCATCGGCATGGCGTAAGTTCTCAAGCCCCGGTCCGCAAGCCGGATGATCGGCATGCCGATGCTCCCGAAGGTGCCCGTCACGAAGGCGATCCCTCCGGTGAGCAGAAGAATGTAATAAAAAATCTGTCCCGCGACGTGGGGTGAGGCGGCGTCGATATCGAGCCCGCCGACCATGGCGACGGCCGCGAAGAAGCACAGGACGTGGAAAGTGATGATGAAGATGAATCCGAGATGCCACGGCAGCAGAAACAGCCAGTAGAGGCGGTTGCGCTCAAAGTACTCCCCCATGTAGAAATTGTCTTTCAGGGAGTACAGCAGGCTCCGCAAGGTATTCCTGGGACGCGGTTTCGTCCACCATTCCTGCTGCTCGTAGTAGGAGCCGCCGTACCGGTAGTGTTCCTCATGGATCACAGGATAGAGATCCCACCGGATATGCGGCGGCATTTTCAGCCACGCCGCGACTTTGACAGTGTACACCGCAACGATGAACACATAGGCGATATACGTCAGAACGATGATCAGCGTTCCCATGAATGCCTCTTTTCTGGTCGTGATATTTTACACGCACCCCGTCGGTTTCGAGAGGCCGGCAAGTTTGCAGGCCCCCTTGGCCGGTCCCGTGGGGAAGAGTTCGTAGAGCTTCTTCATATCGATTCCGTTGTCCTTGCAGAATCTTGCGGACCATGGGGGCGATTCCGAACTGCTGATAATAATTCCGCAGGTAGTTGATCACCTTCCAGTGCTCTTCCGTCAATGTTCCTTCGATGTCCTCCGCGTAGGCATAAGCCTGGGCGAACTCCTCACTCCACTTGTCCAGCTCCTGAAGGAATCCGTCTTCATCCACCTCGTACGTTTTACCTGCCAATTCGATTGTGGGCATACTCTTATAATCTCCTTTTTATTTCAATGTATTATTTTTTGAACTTCTCCTTGAGAGGGAACGGAATTGGGCAGTTGATCCTGTTTTCTCGGCATGATACCGCCTGGCCGCGCCGATCAGGGCTGAGGCCCATTGCGGCGTTCCCAGGGCATGGACATGGGTGAAGCCGGCCAGTATGTTTTTCCGGGTCATACCGTCACGCTTTCCCGTCCATGCCCGTTCCCCGCCTGACCCGGAAGGCCAGATGGTCTTCCGTCCCTCCCCATGAGAGGATCCGGCAGTAATGGAACTCATGGCCGTTCAACCGCGTGCCGACAGGAAAGAAGGGGTTTTCCCTCGTCCACCTCCAGAACCGTGTAACCGTGTCCCTGGGGGCGTTTTTCCATCCCGAAGGTAAAGCGGCAGCACGCCGACCATCGGGTAACACGTCATCGCCGACAGTCAGGGATTCGCCCAGATAGATGAATCCCCCGCATTCGGCATAGATCGGCAGGCCCTGCTTCCGCGGCGTCACGCAGGGACCGGCGGAAGCCTCGTTTTCAGAGAGGCGGTCGGCCTGCGTCTCGGGGAAACCTCCGCCGATGTACAGCGCATCGATGTCGGGGAGGTTTGTCTCCCCCAGGGCGCTGATCTCCACGATCTCGCGCGCCGTTGTCCGGCCAGCGCCTCGATGTTCTCATGGTAATAGAACTGAAAGGCCGTATCCCGGATCACGCCGATCCGGACCGGTCCGCCATGCGTCCGCCTTCGCCGGGGCGGCGCCCTGGAACCGCTTCCACTCCAGGGCGGGGCGGCACGCGCGATCCGGATAAGCCCCTCCATATCCAGGTATTCCTCGGCAATCCCGCCCGCTCTCAACAGGGCCTCCCGGACCAGCTCGTGTTCCTGGGGCGGAATCAGACCGAGATGCCGTCTCCGGAAAGGGGAGATCATCCCCCATCCTTGGCACGACGCCGAGAACGGGGAGACCGCAGATCTCGTCGACGGACTGCCGGGCGATGGCCGCATGACGATTTCCCGCCACCCGGTTCAGGATCACGCCCCGGAGGTCGACCTCCGGGTCGAGATTCTGGCAACCCAGAACCATGGCCGCCGGCGGTCCGGGTGACCTTGTCGCAATCGAGCATCAGAATCACCGGGGCGTGGAGCAGCTTGGCCAGCTCCGCCGTGCTGTGCTCTCCCCGGGCGTCCATGCCGTCGTACAGCCCCCGGTTCCCCTCGATGAGCGAAATTGCATCCCTCCGGCGCGCGGCGTGAGAAAGAGCGAATCAACCTGCTTCTGTGCCGATCAGAAAGGTGTCCAGGTTGTGGCAGGGGCGGCCGGCCGCCAGGGAGAGCCAGGCGGCGTCGATATAATCCGGCCCCTTTTTGAAGGGAGCAACCCTCGATCCCCCGTTTCCGCAGCGCACGGCCAAGGCCACGGAAAGCGTGGTTTTCCCGCGCCGCCCCGCAGGGCGGCCATGACCAGACGGGGACAGGGTCAGTTCATGGGCCACCCCTTTCGGAACAGTTCCCTCATTCCTTCGGGAAATATTCCGCCAGCATGAGGTAGGTCGTGCTGCCGCTGGACCAGTAATTCAGGATCTCCTCGTCCAGGAGTTCCTTCACGGCCTCCTGGATCGGCGTGGCGGTCCTCCTCCGGGAAGCCACTTGACGAATCCTTGATGTAGAACTTCTTTTTGTCCCCTTTGGATTTATCCTGGAACTCCAGGACTTGGCTTTCGTTTCCTCGCTCATGATCAACCCCACTTGAACTGCGTCGATGAGTCGGAAGGTGCTCCGGGGCCATGTCGAAATCATCGATGTGCTTGTCGGTGAATTCGATCCCGGTCAGGCGGAAGAACCTCTCCCAGCCGACCCGCTCGATCCATTCGCCGACCCGCTCGTGCTTCCGGGCATTGCTTGGCGTAGGTCTCGACGATGTTCTTCACCGCATCCACGGTTTCCGGCCAGCGGGGCGGGTTGTTGGGCAGGAAGGGGATCGCCAGTTTGGAGAACATGGGCGCGCTGCGGGCGTTGGAAACCTTGCCGCCCACCCAGATGGAGATGCCGTCGTTATCCGGATCGGCCAGGGGCAGGGCCGGGCAGACCGTGTAGCAGTTGCCGCAGTACATGCACTTCTCTTCGTTGACCGTGACGCTCTTGTTCTTCAGGTCCCCGCCGGATGGCGCCCGGTGGGGCAGGAGGCCACGGTGCGTCGGGATTTCGCAGACGTTGGGAACGCGGTTGTGTTGTCCGGCTTGGGGACCGTCCGGTGGATGCCCAGGATGGCGATGTCGGAGCAGTGAACGGCGCCGCACATGTTCAGGCAGCAGGCCAAAGCGATCCGCACATGGGCGGGAAGGGTCATCGTGACAAAATATCCGTAGATCTCGTCCATGAGGGCCTTCACCGGGCCGGAGGCGTCGGTCGCCGGCGTGTGGCAGTGCACCCAGCCCTGGGTGTGGACGATGTTGAGTCATCGAGTGCCCGGTGCCGCCCACGGGGTACTGCTTGCTCTTCAGTTCCGCGAGCAGGGGGTCCACCTTCTCCTTGTCGGCCAGCAGAAATTCGATGTTGTGCCGGCTGGTGAACCGCAGGTAGCCGTCGCAGTATTTATCGGCGATATCGCAGATCTCCCGGATGTGATCGGTGCTGATGCAGCCGCGGCGATCCGGCCCGGACCGTATAGAGCTCCTCTCCCGATTCCGCCGTGTGCTTCAGCACGCCCGGTTTGAGGATTTCGTGATACCTCCACTTCCCGTAATTCTTCTGAATGACGGGGGGCAAGAATTGTTTTATAGTCAGGCGGTCCGATGTCGGTCTTTGCCATGTTACTTCACCTCCTTTTTGATATCTTCGGGCCAGAAGAAGACATAGGGGTTTGTCCGCGGGGTCTTGACCATCTGCGGCACCGCGGGCAATCCCACGCGCCCGGAGGAAGGTCCGCATCCCCAGCCGCTTGATCAGCTCGCCGAGCCTCTCCCGGGATTTGCCGTTTTCATCCCACCAGTCCAGGATCTTGGAGGATCAGGTCCTTCAGTTCCTCATAGGGCGGCTCCAGCTTCATGAAGGGTACGATCACCCAGGAGAGAAGGGCGCCCTGCAGGATCGGGGCCTTGCCGCCGATGAGGATGGTGGCGCCTTTTTCCTCTCCCTGCCGCAGGGCCTTGGGCATCAGGTTGATGCAGTGCATGCAGCGGGTGCAGTCCTCATCGTAGATCTTGAGCTTTCTTGCCGTCCCATTCCATGCACTTGGTCGGGCAGAGGTCGACAGACCTCCTTCTGGATATCGAGGCCCGATGCGGCATAGGCCTGCGACTTCTTCCTGGTCGATCGGATATTGCCCTTCCAGGTGCCGATGACGGAAAGATCCGACCGGGCGATGGAGGCGACGCAGTCGTTCGGGCAGGCCGAAGATCTTGATCTTGAATTTGTAGGGGAACATCGGACGGTGGATCTGGTCCTGGAAGATGCATGGTGAGGTTGTAGCAGATATCGAGAGTGTCGATGCAGGCCCATTCGCAGCGTGCCGGTCCCACGCAGGCGCTTGGGGTCCGGAGGGCGGAGCCCGAACCGCCGAGGTCGAATCCCGCCTCGGTCAGATCGTCGAAGCAGGGCTGGATGTGATCCGTCGTCGTCCCCAGGAGGATCATATCCCCCGTGGAGCCGTGCATGTTTGTCAGACCGCTGCCGTGCTTGTCCCAGACATCGCAGAGGCGGCGAAGCGCATCCGTTTTGTAGAACCATCCCGTGGGATGGTTGACCCGCATGGTATGAAAGGCCTGAACATTCGGGAACAGATCGGGGCGGTCCGAGTATCGCCCGATCACCCCGGAGCCGTAGCCCTTGACGCCGACAATGCCCGCCGTGTTTCCAGTGACCGATCTTATCCTTGTAGGAAAGTTCCAATTGGTGGAGAAGATCTGCCGCCATAGGTTTTTTCTCTGCCGCCTGCTTCATATCCTTGACGAAGCTCGGCCATTTTCCTCCTTCCAGTTGATCCAGAAGGGGGGTTTTTGATTCCGCCATCACTTTTCCTCCTCTCCTTCTCTGATGAGATCATGAATGCTTGATTAAAGGGCGTTTATATAAACCCTCTCCAGTCATTTTCAGGAACGACTGTGGACAGGAAAATGCCCAGGGAAACTTTGGCCAAGACACAGATTAGAACAGCCAAGAGGTGTTTAATTTTTATGATTCTTGAAAACGTATAGATAGGTATAATGGAGTAACTGTTTTGTTGCAATAAAAAAATCGACGCCATGCTCTTTCAAATCCCAACTTTTTTACCACTGAAAATCCGAAAGGGCCTGGCGGCTATCTCTATATCCGACCTTTTTGGAACCTTATCAAATTCCCAGGATTTTGTGGCAGGTTTTACACGGCTCCGGAGGCTCTGAAAGGACGATTCCCTGAGGGCTTTTCAGTTTTGGACTGTCCAGGAGCGAAAAGTATAGCTCCCGGTACGCCTTTTTCCTCTCGAGGAAGCGGCCCCTGAAATTGTCGTAACCGCCGCAATGCCATATGGCCGGGAAAGGATTTCTAAAGATGTTGCCGAAGCTGACCTTCTCGACCCGGTATTCCTTGCCGCAGAAGATGCGTTTGAACGGCGACGGAAGCGGCGGGTAGAGATAAACGCAGGGTGAAACCTCTCCCTCCGCTGAGATATAAAGGTTGCCAAGCGGATTCTCTGCGCACACAGGTACGTCGATGACCGACAGGGATGGTCTCTTGAGTCGAATGTTCAACTTTCGTGCATTGACTTCCGCCTGTTTGATGAGACCCTCGTATTCGGTTGCGGCATCCTCCCGGATAAAGACCCCCTGTGTTTCCTGCCAGCGATTGATCGTGTGACAGAGGTTGGTGAGAACGACCTCTGCGATTCCCGCTTCTTTGGCGAGGGAAGGAACCGAGGGGACCTCCCGGATATTGTCCTTGACCATCAGATAGATGATGTGCAGATGGGGTCGAATGAGCCCCAGGCGTTCTTTTTCCACATGGAAAAGACGAATGGCGGCCAGAAGGTCCGGGAGATGGGAGTTGATCCGGATGGCATCGTGTGTTTCGGGACTGGTCCCTGAGACCGAGAAACCCACGAAGTCGACCCCCGCCTGGAGGATCTCATGCACCCGATCCCGTGTTAATCCGAAACCACTTGTGACGAATCCCACCTGAGGCCCCTCCTCCTTCACCAGCCGGATGCATTGGGAAAGATCCTTGTGAAGCAGGGATTCACCCCAGCCTTCGAGAACGACGCTCTCCACATCCGTCAGGTAGGGGAGGATTCGCTTGAAATCATCGAGGGCCATGTCCTGGTTTTGCCACGGCGCCTCTTCTTCGCGAGCGCACATCCTGCAGCGGAGCGGACATCGGGTCGTCAGTTCGATCTGCCAGGCGGAAAAAGACCTTCTTTTCCCCGGCCGCAAAAGTTTCCCAAAAAGCTTTTCAATCATCGTTTTACAACCACCGGAGAAGCATCTCCAGAAGCCCCTTTCTTGCTGGATGGTATAGGCAGAAAGCATGGGGGAGAAAGGCAACGCCTCCCCACTTCTCTTTGAAAAAAGCGACGCCCGGGTTGATCCCCAGCCCCAGGTTGATATATTTCTTTCCGCTTGCGATGGCCTGCCGTATCACACCGGAAAGGAGAAGATCAGAAGCTCCGGGGACATAGCGAGTGTCCGAATTGAAGTTGAACATATAAAAGGCATAATCCCTGGGTTTGAATTCGGCCACGTCGAAGGCAACGAGTTCGCCCCCGCCGTTTCTCGCCTCGAAGATCCATGCGGTCTTCGATGCGAAGAGATACTGGTCGATTCTCCGAAAGATGAACCGGGTCGCTTCATCCACGGAACGGGTCTTGAGGAATTCTTCGACCAGCGTTGCGTGTTCCTCATCATAACATCTGCTTTTTTCGATGGAGAGTTCACGGCCTGCCCGTGTTAACATGTTCCTCGTTTTTTGAGAAACGGAAGCGGACGAAAGGTCCAGACGATAGTAACGGTCAGAGGGTGGATGGTCGCCGTTTTCAAGGGAGGATGGTATTGAAGGGGCCATCAGGGATATGCGGTCCGGTTGAAGGCGTTTCATGGCGTCTTCAAGAGCCCTTTCCATTCGTTTCTCCTCAAAGGTCTCCTCAAGGGGATATCCGACGAAAATTAAAAGTCCTTTTTTAGCATAGGCGATAAAGTTTCCGAAGAGAAACGCCTCTGTCTGGGAAATGGCGGTCACGTACTCAGGAATGTGTTCCGGCAGGTACGCGTGCCGTTCGACATGGTCTTCCTGTACGTCAGTAATCATGGCTATTCCTGAGTGACCCGGTACCCCTCGTCGAGAAACATTTTCCGAACCCCGGGGATATGGCCGATCCCGACGAAGGCGGTGGTTTGCCTATTTTCGAAGGAAGCCCTGATTCCCTTGAAGAAGAGGGGATCACGCTTCCCGATGATGGATTCGCAGCGGGTCGGGAATTCTCCCGTAATGGACATGTAGTTCTGCAGATTCCCTTCGAGGAAAACCCTTTTGAACAATTCCCGATGGGCGTTCCAATGATGAAATCCGTTGAGATAGTTTACGATCCTTTCAAAAGGGATTCCGTCCAGGGCTTCGAGCTGATCCTCAATCGTCTCCAGGTATTCGATTTTTCTCCCAAGCTTCCGGGCGATGTGGAAGGCTTCCACGTCCATCGAATGTTTCCAGTTCAAAAAGGCGGACCAGATGATGAAAAAAGCCATCCAGGGCCGGACCCCCCGTACATTTTTTTCAAGAAAACCATCCATCTTCGCATAGAGAAGATCCAGATAGGAACCCGATGTGGTGGCCGGGCCCGGTCGTGCGGCCATCTGCCGGTTGATCTCCCGGATGACCGAAGGGGCAAGCGCATCGTAAACGGAGGGGGTGCCCTCTCCCCGGCAGCCGTATCGGGTAACGACGGCCATGCTCGCCGGATCAAGAGGCCCTTCGAAGAGGACGGTTTCGGATCCTTGGACCAGCCCGGCCAGTGCTTTCCTGAAGCTGAAAGGCGAAAAATGGGCCGTTCCCACAAGGAAAGACCCCTTGCCGTTTTTTTCCACCCTCCAAACCGTCCTCAAGCGTTTTTCTTTCCAGGGGAATAAGTTCATTCGCATCTCACAGGGGTTTACGGATAATGAAGCTTGCCCATGAGCGCCTCGATCAGCGAGACTTTCTTGGTCGCCCCGTATCGGCACTTACAGAATTCATATTTCAGGCACGGTTTTCCACCCCATTTTTCCTTGAATCTCCGGATGCCCTCATGGACTCCCAGTCCCAGGTTGATGGTGTTTTTCCCGTGTTCGCGGGTCAGGTTGATCATTTCGAGGAAAAGAAGATCAGAGGCATGGGGGACATAATGCTTTTTTGAATGCGCACCGAGGAGGTAGGCTGAAAAATTCCTTGCCCCGAGTTCGACGACATAGAAAGCGCAAAGTTTTCCAGTTTTATCAATAGCATTGAGGGTCCAGGCGGTCGATGAGCGGCCAACGTAATCGGGCATGGCGAGGTAAAGTTCTTGAACTCTCGCCGGTAGTTGCTCCCGCTTCAGGAGTTCTGAAATAAGCGCCTCGTGTTCCCTGGTCATGGAGCGTCCTCTTTCCACGATTAAGTCCTCAGAGGCTTGATGGGCCACCCTCAGGAGAGAAGGCTTCAGCTTTGTCTGCGAGAGGTCAAGCTGATAATATTGATCAGTTTGTCTCTCTTGGCCAGACTCCAACAGAAAAGCGGGGATCTCAGGTCCGATGAATGAGAGGCACTCTGGCCGGAATGTCTCGACAGCCTGTTTCAAAATCCTCCCGCATCTTTCCCGTGAATAATTCTTGTCGAGAGGATATCCCACCAGGATCAGCCAGTTGCCCTTTACAAGACCCAGATGTTCCTCGATCAGAAAGGGATCCCCTTTTGAAATCAGAGTCATCAGGCTCACAACATGCTCGGGAACATAGGCCCTCGTCAGGGCATAGGTTTCCTCTTCAGGCGTCATCATTTCATTTTTCTCCTGCAGCAGGCCCATTTTAGCTCAGCTTTGTCAAAATCTCTAACGGTTTTTTTAAGGTTTAAACATCGCATACCGGGCAGAAACAGTTTGCACGGCTATAAAAAATTTATTGATTTTTAATTTGCATCCAAACAACTCCTCTGCTATTCATATAACTACATTTTCAGGATTCCTAAAAGAAACGAATAATAATCGTTTTATCTTGAAGAGGCCCCTTATTTTTTCATTATTTTTTTATCCCCTTGGTGATGGCATGTGCATGACCTTCCTCAAGATCAAAACTCCCCCGTTAGCCATATCCAAACATGATATGCCACCGCATGTCGGCTGTCCCTTTGGCGTTTTTGGTGAGGGCGTGCGGGTGTCCGGAAACAACACGATCTTACGTGAAGGCTTTTTGAGTGTCTTCGGTATGCCATGATCACGACGAGCTGAAAATATTTTTGAAAAGGAGGTATAAATGCATGGGAGAAGATAGCAAAGGAATAAATTGGTCCGTTCTATGGAAAAGCGATGACTGGATGTCCGTCTGGATCGGGTTTTTTATCCTTATCTTTTTCCTGGCGGGGGCGACAATGTCGCTGCCCAGATGGAAATGGATCGGGGATGGATCCTTCCAGGGCATGATCGCAGGGTATACAAAAAAAGTGGATTCCGTAGCCAAGGACGCAGAAACGAAGGGTGAAGCCGCCCTGAAGGACCAGGCGGCAGCGCTGAAAACGGCCCTCGACGCCAAAGACCGCAAGGCGATTGGTGCAGCCGCCGGCAAGATGGAAACGGCTGCCAAGGAGGTCAAGGACAAGGATTTCCAGAAGAAGGCCGCAAAGGTGGCTTCGGACATCAAGGGTGACACAGGGGCAACCGTGACGAAAGTCTTCTCCGCTGACAACCTCATGAAGGTGCTCTACCTGTTTATCGGGTTCGCGATCCTCGGCGTCATCGGCATGGCCCTCATGGGGTTGCCCGTAGGCAAGTTCATGGCCGGGTTTCCCATCGTTTTCCTCCTCTCGGCGCTCGCCTATTTCGTATCCGAAAACGACATCGTCAAATACTACGGCCTGGAGGTCGTCTTCTGGGCCCTGATCTTCGGCCTGCTGATCAGCAATCTTTTCGGCGTGCCCAATTGGTTGAAGACTGCCATCAAGACGGAGTACTTCATCAAGATCGGCCTGGTCCTCCTGGGCGCCGAAGTCCTCTTCGGCACTATCGCCAAGGTGGGCGCTTATGGAATGGTCCAGTCCATTCTGGTCATCGGGGTCGTCTTCTACTTCTGCATGTGGGTTGCCCGCAAAGTGGGGCTTGACGACGAATTTGCGGCCATCCTCGGCTCGTCCGTGTCGATCTGCGGCGTCTCGGCCGCCATCGCCGCCGGCGGCGCCGTCCAGGGCGACTCCAAGAAGGTAAGCCACACCATCTCCCTGGTTCTGCTGTGCGCCATCCCCATGCTGATCCTCCAGCCTCTCTTTGCAAAGTGGGTGGGGATGTCGCCGGCCGTTGCCGGGGCCTGGCTTGGCGGGACGATCGACACGACGGGGGCCGTTGTGGCTGCAGGTGCGATCGCCGGTCCGGAGGCGATGGCCGTGGCCGTCGTTGTCAAGATGGCGCAGAATGTCCTGATTGGAGTGGCGGCCTTCGGCCTTGCCATCTGGTTCGCCTTCAAGGGGCAGGTAGCCGGGGGAGAGAAACCGAGCCCCATGGATATCTGGACGCGCTTTCCCAAGTTCGTCCTCGGGTTCATCGTCGCCTCCCTCGTCTTCTCCTTCTTCATGACGGAAGCCCAGGCAAAATCTGTAACAGGAGTCACGGCGGGGCTCCGGGGTTGGTGGTTCACGCTGGCATTCCTCTGCATCGGCCTTGAGACCAGGTTCAAGGAACTCATCCAGATGGGCGGCGGGAAACCGGCTTTTGTGTTTCTCACGGCCCAGGCCTTCAACATCGTCTGGACGCTCATCCTGTCCTACCTGATCTTCGGCGGCATCCTCTTCGCGGTGCCGAAATTCTGAGCGGCATAAACGTTTGACCGCAAAATGCGCCGGACCTGCCGTCAGCCTTCAAGCCGACGACAGGTCCGGCGCAATCAAGAATTCCCTGTTTTTTATCCGTATTCTTTATGGTGTCCGACAGCAGTGAATCTTTTTGAATTGCTCAGTCCGGAGGCTATGGGGAGGCGGATTCCGTTTCCTCAAGGGTATATAGAACTTTCAGGTTGAGATCCGGGCGTAAGGAGTTGTACACAGAGCAGTATTTCTCCCGGGAAAGGGCGATAGCGCGCTCGATCCGGCGGGAGTGCAGGTTTGAACCGGCCAAGTGGAAAATCATCTCTACTGCCTTAAAGTACTGGGGCGGGTCGGGATTCCGTTCCCCCGTGATGTCGATCCGAAGACGGCTGATATCCATCCGCATTTTCTTCAGAATTGATACGATGTCGATGGCCATGCAACCGCCAAGCGACATCAGCAGGGCCTCCGTCGGTTTGCAACCCCATTGGGCGTTGGCGTCGAAATCGATCTCATAGCCCTGCGGCGTCGTCCCCACGAAGACCAAGTCCCGGCTCCATGTAAGCGTCGCTTTTGTCGAAGGGGTGATTTTCGCCTTGTACCCCTGGAGTTCTTCCTTCGCGTCGTCCTTCTCATCTGACATCATGACCGTCTCCCCTGAGCAAGCCGAGTTTGATCGCTTACTCTTTTATGTAGCGAACCCTTTGTATAACTTCTACGACCTTTGAAAAATGGCTTCACCGCGGATCAAAATCTTTAAAGCTCACGATGACCGACGGATAGATCCATACGAAACATTTGGTCATACTTTACCTCTAGTTTACGATGTTTCGCTTCTGATCTCAAGAAAAAGTGAATGACTTTACCTGTAGGATGGGTGTTTTCCACAACACAGTCAACCCGGTTCCTTTTGAGGCTATGTGATTATTTACTTGGAATAAAAGAGCGAAAATAGGTATAAATCACCGCGTGGATATCACTGTATCATGAATACCGAGATAGAGGAGATAGGGAGGCCGTGAACATCGATCATACTCCTTACGAGGCAGAAAAACTTCCGAACAGATCCTGCGCCCTGCTCTGGGACGAATCGTTCCTCTGGGGGTTGATGGCTTGGCGGGCCCTTAAAGAGGCGCGACTGCCATTCGACGTTCTCCGGTCGGAGGATGTCCGGAGGGGGGCGCTTTGCCGTTACCGGATGATCTTTGTCCCTGGCGGCTGGGCGTCGAACAAGATCAACGCCCTTGGAGATCAGGGGATGGAGGAGATACGGCGTTTTGTTGCGGGTGGAGGCAATTACTTGGGGATCTGCGGCGGGGCAGGAATGGCTACAGAAAACGGGCTCGGTCTCCTGCCGATCAGAAGGAAGCCTCCGAGAGAAAGAGTCCCCAGTTTCAGCGGCCCTATCGGCCTCTCCTGTGCTGAGCATGCGATCTGGCATGAGATCGATACACCCGTATTCTTCGTCTGGTGGCCGTCCCAGTTTCAGGTCGAGGATCCGAACATCAAGGTACTTGCGAGGTACGGAGAGGCGCAAGCGGACGCTTTCAGTGCGGATATCAATATTGTGGATGGAGGGACCATCGGCTGGTCCGAGCTGGAGCAGCGCTATGATATTTTTTTGGACCCGTTGCGTTTGCGCGATCAGCCGGGGGTCCTGGAAGGACGGTTCGGACAAGGGAGAGTGATCTTGTCACTGGTGCATTTCGATACGCCCGGAGACCGGAACGGTGCCGCCGTTCTGCGGAATCTCTGGAGCCATTTGATTTCATGCTGTTCTTCTGATTTTTCGATGGGAGTGAATTGTGAGCCGGGACGGTCCTTCACGGATGTTCCGAAGAACATTCTTGCCTCGGTCGAAGTAATTCACGCGACCATCGCCGAGCTGATCGCTACAGGTTCGAGAAACTTCCTGTGGTATTGGCGGAATCCTCTGCTTCTCCAATGGCGACGGGGCGTCCGGGGCCTGGAATACTCCACGCTTGCAGCTATGATCGGGGAGATAAGAAGACGTCTCAACAACCACGGCGATTCCAGTCCCGACCGCCGGCCGGCGCTTCCGGAAGCGATCGATCCATCGCGCTGGGAAGAGGAACTAAGGGAGATCCGGGGGCAACTCATCCCCTTTTGTGAAAAGGCAAAGCACCTTCTGATCAAGGAGCGATTTTACATGATGAACGCTTCTCTTTCCCCAGTGGAGTGCGCGGATGAGGAGATCAGTCACCTGAGGCAGGAGCTCTTCGGATCGGCAATGAGTCACGGAGGACATTTCAAGCGCCTCATCGACCCCATGGACCGTATGCTGTATGGCCTGATCAAGGATGAATGATTCTTACTCCCTACTGCTCGCCCTCTCCACCGCTTCTTTCCCTTTCGGTGTCAACCAGCAGGCATCGTAAGGATCCCCCGCCACGGTTCCTCCCAATCCGATTTCCGCCAGGCCCTTGTGACGGAGAGTCTCCAACACCGCCTTGTCCGCTTTGGTGGGGCAGATGATGTCAATCCATGTTGCGCGCTTATAGGCGCCCCCAATGTATGGATTGTTTGCGATCCTGCAAAGCATCTCTTTTTCATCCGAGGTCAGTTCCATTTCTTTCTCCTGGTTAATTGATCAAATCATTTCTTTGCCGCCATCGCATCCTTTTCCGGCAGAAGTCGAGCAGAAGCCTCCCTGGTCCGGCGGCCATCGACCAGGTTATCAAGCTTGATTTGCCCTTGGTGTTTATACCACATGTTAAATCGAAATTCTGCCATTTTTCCCCTGCAACGGCAATTTTCTGCATTAGGGTGTTGTTCTTGAAATGGAAACGCTGTATGATTCAGCCAAATGAAAACCGGGAGTAATCATCATGACGGAAGCTGTGAACAAGACGTGTGTGTTTTGTGATATCGTAGCGGGAAAAGCGCCGGCCCACATCATTGCGGAAGACAACCTGTCTCTGTGCATTCTGGATATTCATCCCTATACGAAAGGCCATTGCCTGGTCATTTCCAAACGCCATGTCCCCTGGTGGCATGAACTGACGGATGAAGAAAGCGCCAGCCTCTTCAAACTGGCCAAGGATGTCGCCGGGCGCATGATGGATAAATTCAATCCGGACTTTATTTTCCTCTATGCCCGGGGCCGCAGAATCCCCCATACCCATCTTTTTCTGATCCCGACCTATAGCGGCGACGTTCTGGACCGGTTCTTCAACGCCCTGGAAAATTTCCAGGAATCCCCCGAGATGCTGGCAAAGCTCCGGGAGCCGGATGCAATGGCCGAAGCGGCCGCGCTGCTGAAGCATTCATGAAAGCCAAACGATAAACATGCAATAGGCAACCAGCTGCCGATCAGCTTTTTTCTCGCTTCACTGCCCTCCCCTTCATCCCCGCCCACCAGGGGATGGGAAAGTTCACTTCTTGCGCGCTCGTGATTAATTGCCTGTGATTTTTCCCTTGACAGGGTTCCAATATCCATTATATTCATAAATAAGAATATAGAGGGGTTGTGTCATGGATGAATTTATCCGAGTCATGAAGGCATTGTCGGATCCGAACCGGGTGAAGCTGCTGAAGATGCTGCAGGAGCGCGAGATGTGCGTCTGCGAGTTGCAGACCGCCCTGCGTCTGGCCCAGCCGACTGTTTCCAAGCATTTGAAAATCCTGGAGGAAGCCGGTCTAGTCCGTCGGGAGAAGGACGGTCTGTGGGTCAACTACACGATCTCCGGCGGGGGCCGCAGTCCCTACGCGGCAAGCCTTCTGGGACATCTCAAGCACTGGCTGTCCGAAGACGCCGAGGTCCGGTTGTTGCTCGAAAGCCTGGATTCGATTCGCCGCGAGGACATCTGCAGTCGGGAATAAGTAAATATCTATATAGCCATACGTAAATGCAATGGAGGCGAATTGGTGAAAGAGTGGATTAAATTTCTCATTTTGGCGGCGGCGTTTCTGGCCGCCTATTATGTTCCCTGGGATCATCCCGTGATCCGGCAATCGGGCTTCGAAGCCTTTATGATGCTTCAGGAATACGCCCGCCAGCATGTCTTGACGTGCCTGGTCCCGGCGTTTTTTATCGCCGGTGCGATTGCCGTTTTCGTCTCTCAGGCTTCGGTCCTGAAATACTTCGGGGCCCAGGCAAAAAAGATACTTTCCTATTCGGTCGCATCCGTATCGGGCACGGTCCTGGCCGTCTGTTCCTGCACGGTCCTGCCGCTGTTTGCGGGCATTTACATGCGCGGGGCTGGCATCGGCCCGGCCACGGCCTTTCTCTACTCCGGTCCGGCCATCAATGTCCTGGCCATTGTTCTCACAGCAAAGGTCCTGGGTTGGAAACTGGGGCTCGCCCGCGCCGTCGGTGCTGTATTCTTCTCGGTGATTGCCGGCCTGGCGATGGCATGGATCTACCGGAAGGATGATGCGAACCGGACAGCCGGCGCCATTTATATGCCCGACGAAGACGACAAATCGCGGGCGCTCTGGCAGGACGCCCTTTATATGGCCACGATGGTCCTGATCCTGGTCTTTGCCGCCTGGGCGAAGCCGGCGCCGGGGGAAGGCGGCCTCTGGGCTGTGATCTTCAGCATCAAGTGGTATGTCACCGTCGGTCTCCTGATCGCCCTGGCCATCATGCTGAAGACCTGGTTTACGAAGGAAGAACTCGTCAACTGGGTTCAGGCCACCTGGGGGTTTATGATGCAGATCTTTCCCCTGCTTCTGGCAGGCGTCCTCGTGGCGGGATTTCTGCTGGGCAGGCCGGGCCATGAGGCGCTGATCCCCGAACGCTTTATCGCTGCTTTGGTCGGCGGGAATTCCCTCTGGGCGAACCTTTTCGCTTCCGTTTCCGGCGCCCTGATGTATTTCGCCACCCTGACCGAAGTCCCCATTCTCCAGGGACTCATCGGTTCCGGCATGGGGCAGGGACCGGCCCTGGCGTTGCTGCTCGCAGGACCCGCTCTCTCATTGCCGAGCATGATCACGCTGGCCGGAATCATGGGTGTCAAAAAAACGCTGACCTACTGCATTATCGTTGTGACTCTTTCCACCGCCGTCGGGATGGGCTACGGCTGGCTGATGGGCTGAGGAGGGCCGAAGATGCCGGAAGACAGCGTGATGCAAATCAGGATCGGCGACAACCTTGTCGGTATTGTTGGCTTGAAGCGGGTCATGGAAGAGATGGCCGGCAAATTTTCTTCAAGCCCGGACGAGGAAATCGGCGCGAAGATGATCCGGCGTCTTTCGGAAAATAATTATATACCCAAACAAGCCAGGGGCATCTATGCCCAGGCACTCGTTCGGGAATTCAAGAAATATCTTGGTCAGCCTGTCAATGAACAACCCGTGACGGGGTTGCGCATTGCCGTGCTGGGCCCCGGCTGTTCGCGGTGCAGCCACATGGAGATGGATGTCCGGGAGGTCCTGGTCGAAATGAAGCTGCCGGCAGAGCTTCTGCATGTGACGGCTCCCCTGGACATCGCAAAGTACGGCGTCATGGGCGTCCCCGCTCTGGTCATCAACGACCGGGTCGTCTGCGTGGGGCAGACGCCGCAACGCAACAAGATAAAAGAATGGCTGCAAGCGGCGGCATCATTCAATAGAAAGGGGTAAACCTATGGAAATCAAGATTTTAGGACCAGGATGCGCGAAATGCCACCAGGTGGAAAAAATCGTCAAGGAGGCTGTTGACGAAGCCGGCGTCGGTGCCAAGATCGAGCACGTGACGGATTTTAAGAAGATCGCCGCTTACGGCGTCTTCGGCACGCCGGCCGTGGTCATCGACGGGGAAGTCAAGTCCGTGGGGAAGATTCCCAAAAAAGAGGAAGTCAGAATCTGGATCGGAAAATAGGGAGGAACAAGCCATGCCGGAAGGAGTCATCAAGAAATTGTCGTTTCTGGATCGTTATTTGACGTTGTGGATCTTTCTGGCCATCGGCCTCGGCATTGCCATCGGTTATGTATTGCCCGGCCTGACGGAGTTCATTGTCGGTCTTCAGGTGGGCACGACCTCCATCCCCATTGCCGCAGGGCTGATTCTCATGATGTATCCACCGCTGGCCCGCGTGAAGTATGAAAAGATGGGCAAGGTGTTTCAACATAAAAAGCTATTGGCTGTATCGCTCACGCAAAACTGGGTGATCGGTCCGGTGGTCATGTTTGTCCTGGCCGTTGTCTTTCTGCACAATTATCCGGAATATATGATCGGCGTTATTCTGGTAGGGCTCGCCCGGTGTATCGCCATGGTCATCGTCTGGAACGAGCTGGCCGGCGGCGATCGGGAGATGGCCGTGGGGCTCGTAGCCCTAAACGCCATCGCCCAGGTCCTCTTCTATGCCGTTTACATCTTTGTTTTCATTACCGTGTTCCTGGAGTGGATGGGTCTTGCCCGGGATCTGAACATCAATGTCTCCATGGCGGAATCGGCCAAGACGGTATTCATCTACCTTGGCATCCCGTTTCTTGCCGGCCTCATCACGCGCTATTCCCTGATTCATCTCAAGGGGGAAGAGTGGTTCGACAGGGTGTTCATGCCGAAGATCAGCCCGATCACGCTCATTGCTCTTCTGTTCACGATTGTGGTGATGTTCTCGAGCCAAGGAAGCAAGATCATCGAGTCGCCGCTGGACGTTCTGATTGTGGGCGTACCGCTGACGCTGTATTTTGTCTTCATGTGGTTCGCGACGTTCTTTTTCGTGAGATGGATCGGCGCAAACTACCCACAGACGACGGCGGTGTCGTTCACTGCCGGGAGCAACGATTTTGAGCTGGCCATTGCCGTGGCCATTGCCATCTACGGCATCGACTCGGGGCAGGCTTTCGCCACGGTCATCGGGCCTCTGATTGAAGTCCCGGTCCTGATCATTCTGGTCAATGTGGCCCTTTACTTCAAGAGGAAATTTTTCCCTGCGGAAACCTGATGGACATGTAAAAAATGAAGAATCATTAGTCCGGCGCTGCATGACCGGTGAAAAAGACATTGCGGGAGGAATTTATGGCGGATAAAATCATCATTTACGGAACGGACACCTGTCCGTTCTGCAACCAGGCTCGGGCAGCCTATGGGGATCGCGCTGTTTACGTGAACGTGGATGAAGATCCCGAGAAACTAAAAGAGATGCTCGCCCTGACGGGCGGCAAGCGGCAGGTGCCCGTGATTGTGGAAGGCGACAAGGTCACGGTCGGTTTCGCGGGGGACGTGTCCCTGCGCGGCGGCGTCCCCATTTTCGGCGGCACCTGACCGCTGAAACGGCCCCTTGGTGAGGAGCAAAAAATAACACAGAACTAATGTATTCAGGAAGGAGGCTTATTCGTATGTTCAAATCCATCGGGTTTATCGGAGGCGGAAGGGTCGCCAGGATCATCCTGGGTGGTTTCGACCGGAAAAGGAGATGGCCCGGCAGGGTGATCGTCAGCGACGCCAGTGCCGATGTTCTGAATGACCTCAAGCGGCGATTCCCGAAAATTGAAGCGGCAGGGGAAGATCCCAGGAAACCCGCTGCCGCCGATGTCGTCTTCCTGGCCCTCCATCCCCCGGCGATCATGGGAATGCTTGGCGAAATGAAATCAACGCTGCGGCGGGATGCGGTGGTCGTCTCCCTGGCCCCGAAAGTATCCATCTCACAGATTTCCGGCGGGCTTGACGGCTTTCCCCGCATCGTCCGCATGTTACCCAATGCACCGGCGGTCGTGAATAAAGGTTTCAATCCGATGGCGTTCTCCGCCGCATGGCCAAAGGACGAGAAGAAAAAGCTGCGCAAATGGTTCAATATCCTGGGCGATTGCCCGGAAGTGGCGGAAGAAAAACTGGAGGCCTATGCCGTGATCACCGCTATGGGGCCGACCTATTTCTGGTTTCAGTTTTATGAACTGGAGGAACTGGGAAAGACCTTCGGGATGAGCCCGAAAGAGGCAAAAGAAGCCTTGGCGAAGATGTTGAGGGGAACGCTCAAGACCATGACGGACTCGGGATTGTCACCCGCCGAAATCATGGATCTGATCCCCGTGAAACCCATCGGAGAGGAAGAAACAAACATCCGGAACATTTACCGGACAAAGCTCCAGGGCTTGTACAGCAAGCTGAAAGGCTGACGAAGTCGTTGCACTTGACGGGCGACGACAAAAAGAATAAAAGACCACGCAAGGGAGGACTGAACATGAAGCGAACAAAAGCATCGATCCTGACTCTATACGTGACCATGATGCTGCTGATCCTGCCGGTGACCGGCCTTTGCGCCGGAGAACAGAAAATGCCCTTTCCGACGTACGGCACAGGTCCAATTCAAGTACTCATTTATTCGAACTATTTCTGCCCACCCTGCCGGGCCACGGAACCACTTGTGGAGCCCATTCTGCAGGAACTATTGAAACGAAATGCCATTACGATGACGCTGATCGATGTTCCTTATCATCGCCTGACCCCCCTGTATGCGAAGTATTTCCTCTATGCCCTGAAGGTGAAAAACGATCCGACCCACGCTTTTCACGTCCGGAATGTCCTCATCGCTGCGACGGCGGACAAGGAGATGACGACGGAAAAGCGAATCGGGGAACTCTTCAAAAGCAAGGGGATTCGTTACACGGTCTTCGAGGCCAAACCCGTCTTCGACCGGTACAACGACCTGATCAAGGAAGACAAGATCAACGCGACACCGACCTGTGTCATCATCAGGGACGGTAAAAAAGAACAATCCGTCGGGGGGCCGGACATCATCGTTGCCCTGAAACGGCTTTTATAAGCCAGGACAGCCACCTTGATGATAATTTGGTATTTTACATAAACGAGAATAAGATGATAAGAATTCTGAACATCATTTTGCCTGTTGTCGGCATGGGCGTGATGATCTACTATCAGATCTGTGACACCATCTGCGCGAATATTTCAGGATCTTTTCTGGGTATCGATCTGAAAATCATCGGCATTCTCTTCATGGCCGTGCTTCTGATCCTGAATATCCCGGCGGTATCATCCTACAAGACTCCCGTTGATCATTTACGGACCATGATGCTCGCGGGTGCTATGGGCGGGGAAGTGATTCTGGTCCGGTTTCAAGTGGTGAATGATGCATTCTGTCCTTTCTGTCTGGTCTTCGGGCTTTGCCTGCTGCTCCTCTTTGCCGTCAATGTCAGGTCTATGAACAGATATCTGGCCGGGGCGTGCTTTCTGGCCGGAATCGGCGCCTTTGCGCTGTTTTTCAAGGGATCCGTTTTGCCGCTATACTGACGGACCTGCCCTCGTGTTTCTCATCGCCTGATTTTTACCGCCGGATTGAAGCAAGAGGTTCCCTCTAAATTTGCCAATTTCTTGATTCAGGGTAAGTCGGTGCCATTGAATCGTAACAGAGATACATTGTGGGCAAACAGCCGGTGCGGTCTGCCGGAAGTAGGATTCCCAATAGTGCATCGCGATTTATACATTTTCTTGAATTTGATGCCGCTTCTTATAAGCGAATCATGAAGAAACAAGATTTTATCGGTAACGTTTGTTACACATGTCCAGTGCCCGTCTTCTTCATTATTGTTGATTTGCCAGTTATAATCAATGATTGCCACACACTGACCCTGTCCACCATACTCTTTGAATGCTTCCTGCAATCGCCTCCAGTATTGATCGATGTTATTTGGCCGGTTTCTGCCCTGTAAAGGTTTCTTCCAATCGAGTTTGAGGTTCCTCTCTTCCAGAAATTTCCTCGTTTTTTTCAGCATATATGAGATTTCCAGGGTGCTTGCCCCATCCCAGATAAATTCAATAGGGGTTTTGGGTTTCTTCTTGCGCTTCCGATTATTCCGTTTGTAAATAGATCTGATCAGTTCCTTGAACAAATCAATTTCATCCTCCTCGGATAATCTTTGTCCTGCAAGACGACCGATGGCATTGACCAGTGCATATATTCCACAAAGGCCATCCATCTCTCCCTGTTGTAATGGTTTACGCATAACATCTCCTTTGTCGGCACAGCTTGCTTAATAAAAAATCATAACACAACAATCCTACATTAATTTTCCGGAACAGTCAAAATGCCGGGGCCCCCTGTTTTATAAAACACTATTCTGGTCGTTCTAGCCTGAAATCACTGGATTTTCGTGATTTTCCGGTATCGGCTGTCTGCAGGCATCGGGTTTCGACGGTGAAGAGGGACACAAGAATCGCCAGCGCCGCGAAAGCCACGATCAGAATGAATCCCGACCGGTAAGCGGCCAGGTCGTATATGCGAACGCCGCCCACAAGCGTCCCGCGCCAGTGGAGGTCAAGCATCCAGCCGACTATCGGCTGAAGAATCATTCCCCCGCCCATCGAACCCATATTGCACACCCCGCTGACCGTTCCGGCCAGCGCAGCGGGGACGGATTCCCTCACGCAGGCGAAACTGACGATGACGGCGCCTCCGGCGAGCCCGATCATGACCACGAGCGCCGTCAGAAGCCAGAGGGGGAGATTCGAGATGAAGAGAACCGGGAGCCAGCAAAGCAGGGAAATGACCGAACCGAACACCATAAAGGGTTTGCGCAGGCCGATCCGGTCCGAAAAAGAGCCCAGCAGTATCCCGCCGACGGCGTAGCAGATCAGCATGGTCGAGGCGATGGCGGCGCTGGCGGCGGTGGACAGTCCGTAGTGCGTGGCGAGGAACGGAACGCCCCAGAGTCCTGCGAAAGCCAGGATTGGCCCTGCCAGGCCCCCTGTGAGCAGTGAAAGGAGCCAGGTGTTCCGATATCGCAGAACGCGGATCAGTCCGTCCAACAGGGCCTTCGCGGACGAAATGGCGTTCCGGTCGGTCGGTGCATAGCTCTGAAAACCTCTCTGGGCGGGGTCGTCCCGGACGATCCACCAGATACCCGTACCGATCACGAGATGCAGAACCGCAACCACGACCATGACAGGACGCCAGCCAAAGCTCTCGACACAAAAATGCAGGGGGACACCGGCGAAAGTCGCGCCGGCCACGCCGACGAACAGGACAATTCCACTGATTGTGGCATAAAATCGAAGCGGAAACCAGCGAGTCGAAAGGCGCAGCAAGGCGACGAAGACAACGCCCGCCGCCGCGCCGATCAACAGCCGGCCCAGGTCGGCCGCAGCAATGGAAGTGGCAGAGGCGAAGAGGAAGGTGCCGCAGGCGGCAAAGAGCGATCCAGCCGTCAGAAGTTTCCGGGGCCCCCAGTGGTCGGCCAGGATGCCGGTGGGAATCTGCATGAAAACGTAACTGTAGAAGTAAAAGGCGCTTAATTGACCGAGTTCCCTGGCTCCGATGCCGAATTCAGCCATCAGCGGATCAGTCATGACAGCCGGGGCGACGCGGTGGTAAAAGCTCGTGAAGTAAAATGCAGCGCCGAGACCCCAAACGAGCCAGGCAAGAGACGCCGGAGGGTGGTTTTTCTGCTCCATAATCCTTTCCGTGGCGGGTAAAGCGGCTCCCGGCCGCAAACCCGGGGGCCTTGCTTAACAGATCGGGAGCACGACCTCAAGGAAAACCTGTTGCCCCGGCATCGATATCACGGCTTGACAGAGACATGGAAAATACATAAAAATAGGAGCGAACATCGACAAGGAGATGCCACAAGATTGATCCGCGGCCATTTTTGAAAAAAGAAAAGTAGCCGACGTTGGCCTGCCTTTCATGCTGTGTTGGGACAATGGCCAGGTTTCCGGATTATCGATTTATCCTAACGGGGAGGGTTGCAAGGAATCTGTACCGATCCATATCGGGAGGTGAAATATGGACGCGAACAGAAAAGTCATCGAGCAGTTGCTTGCCGACACCGGCGTCAAGATCAACGGCCCCGATCCCTGGGACATCCAGGTTCGTGATGAGCGCTTTTACACCCGCGTGTTGAAGGATAAAAGCCTCGGGCTTGGGGAATCCTATATGGAAGGCTGGTGGGATTGCGCCCGCATCGATGAGTGCATCTGCCGGCTCCTGAAGGGAAACCTCGAAGGGAAAATCAAAGGGAATCTCAGGACGCTTTTGCTTTACCTCTGTGCCCGCAGCTTCAATCTCCAGTCGCCGTCCCGGGCGGACATCATCGCCCGCAGGCACTACAATCTCGATAACGACCTCTTCCTTTCCTTTCTGGACCCCCAAAACCAGTATAGTTGCGCCTATTTTCAGGAAACGGATGATCTGGCTCAAGCCCAGCAGAAAAAGCTCGACCTCATCTGCCGGAAAATTGATCTGCAGCCCCAGGATCATGTTCTGGATATCGGCTGCGGCTGGGGTGGTTTTGCCCGCTATGCCGCCGAACATTACGGGTGTACCGTAACAGCCGTCAATATTTCCGAGGAACAGATACGGTTTGCCCGCGAGTCCTGTGAAAATCTGCCGGTAAAAATCCTGTGCGAGGATTACCGGCAAATCCAGGGGATCTTCGACAAGATCGTATCCATCGGGATGTTCGAACATGTCGGGCAGAAAAACTACCGGACGTTTATGAACATCGCCTATCGCTGTTTGAAGGAAAGAGGGATATTCCTGCTCCACACGATCGGCAGCAATACTTCCCGGGTCAACTGTGAGTCCTGGATCAACCGCTATATCTTCCCCAACGGGATGCTGCCCACTATCGCCCAGATCGGCAGGGCCGTAGAGAATCTCTTTGTGATTGAGGACATCCATAACCTGGCCCCCCACTATGAAAAGACCCTTCTGGCCTGGAACGATCGTTTCCAGAAGGCATGGCCCCGGTTTGCCGACAAATTTGACCGGACATTCAAGAGAATGTGGGAATACTACCTTCTCTGTTGCGCCGGGGCCTTCCGCGCCAGAGATATACAGGCCTGGCAGATCGTGATGACCAAACCGGGCGCCAACCAGCCGCGGTGCCGGATCGGTTAGAAAGGAGCGCCCGGATACACGGGCGTCTTGCCGGCAATGGGCGAAAAGGAATTATGTGGCGTCATGCCTCTGTTCGGCGACAACCGGGCGGTAAGAAGGCCCTGCACTATAAGGGGTAAAAAATGGCGCATCACACATTGAAATCGGGATATGCCGCGCTGACGGAGCGGTTGAATCGCTTTCCGCAGGGCGCAACCCCTTCAGAACTTCTCCAGAAAATCCTCGGCATCCTCTTTACGGAGCGGGAAGCGGCCCTCGTTTCTCTGCTGCCGATCAAACCCTTCACTGCGGACAAGGCCGCCGCGATCTGGAAAACTTCGCTGACAGAGGCACGGAAGACATTGGAACGTCTGGCCGACAAAGCGCTTCTGCTCGACATGGAAGAGGAGGGGGGGACGAAGTACGTGCTGCCGCCGCCGATGGCGGGTTTTTTCGAATTCTCCCTGATGCGGCTCCGGGATGACATCAACCAGAAAGTTCTAAGCGAGCTTTTCTACGAATACATGAACGTGGAAGAGGACTTCATCAAGTCCCTCTTCACCGAAGGCGAGACGCAGCTTGGGCGCGTCTTCGTCCACGAGCCGGCATTGACCACCGAGAACGCCCTGCATGTTCTCGACTACGAAAGAGCAAGCGAGGTCATCCGCACGGCCTCCCACCGCGGGGTCGGCATCTGCTACTGCCGCCACAAGATGGCGCACGTCGGCCGGGCCTGCGACGCGCCGACGGATATCTGTATGACCTTCAACAATTCCGCCGCTTCGCTGATCCGGCACGGCTTTGCCCGTGTTGTCGATTGCGCCGAGGGGCTGGATCTGCTCCGGAAGGCCTATGACAACAACCTTGTCCAGTTCGGTGAAAACGTACGGCAGGGGGTTAATTTCATTTGCAACTGCTGCGGCTGTTGTTGCGAGGCGCTGATCGCGGCCCGCCGTTTCGGTATGCTCCACCCCGTGCACACGACGAATTTCCTGCCCGAGATCCAGGCGGCGCAGTGCAACGGCTGCGGTCGCTGCGTCCGGGTCTGTCCTGTCGAGGCGATCAGCCTCGTTGCGGCGAATGATCCGCACCGGCCGAAACGGGCGAAGGCCGGCCTGAATGAGGAAACGTGCCTCGGCTGCGGCCTGTGCGTTCGGGCTTGCCGGGAGGGAGCACTGACGCTTTTATCCCGGCCCCAGCGCATTATCACGCCGCTCAATTCCACCCACCGCACCGTCGTCATGGCGATCGAGCGGGGGAAACTCCAGAATCTGATCTTCGACAACCAGGCGCTGATGAGCCACCGCGCGATGGCGGCGATTTTAGGCGTCATCCTGAAGCTGCCGCCCCTCAAACAGGCAATGGCCAGCCGCCAGATGCAGTCTCGGTACCTGGAGGGACTGATGGCATGGCGTGGGGATGGGGGAAGAAAAAGGAAAATGAATTTTGCCAGTTATTGACGCTACAAGTCGAGGGTTTTCGATTTTCAATTGATGTGATGATGACCAACTGTACGGAAGGCTCTGATAGCGTCAAATAATTTAATAATGCGCTTTCTGCTAACCCCTGTTCGGCATATGCGAACACATGGCGGCGACCATTCCGGGGCGTCTTCAGAAGGGAACGATTTGCCCCCCGCATGTGCTAAGGTGCTTCTGTTCATCGCTCCCCCGTTACTTCTTCGGGCTCTGTTTTCCCGCCTCGTAGCCGTCCTTGTAAGCCTTATCTTTGCTCTTGATGTGCTTGTCGTAGACATACCCTCCGGCTCCACCGACGGCCCCGCCGATTACCGCTCCCGCCCCTGCACTGCCGTAAAATGACCCTATCACGGCGCCTGTGGCGGCTCCGGCCGCAGCACCTGTGCCTGTGCGCTGCTGTGTGTCCGACAGACCCGCGCATCCGGCCACAAGGAATATCGCTACCATCAGAAGAACGGTGATTTTCATGGTTTTCATCTATGGTGCTCCTTTCACTTCTTGATTATCTGCACGGGAATGCCCCGGCCATGAACCGGAAAAACGTGTCCACCGCCGCATCCTTCATGAACGACTGGTTGGCCTTGCTCCAGGCCATGAAATCGGCGATCACCTTTTTGCGCTCCGGGTAGGGTTCTTTGATGCAGACGATCTTCAAGTCGGGATCCGCCTCGGCAACACCGAGATAATAGGCGAAAGCACCCACGGCGAAACCATGACAGAAATTCTGCGCAGCCACGTAGTCCTCGGCCGACAGATCCCGGCTGCATAGCGACACGAGATCCCCCGCATTTCTCACCTTGTACTCTTCCATCACGCCTGCAAGAGCGGGCACTGAGAAGAGAAGGACGACTAAAACAGCAGCGATGGTCTTCATCGTTCACCTCCCGGTAGGTTAATTGATCAGAACTTACTTTTATGTGGGCTGAATATGAAGGAAGGGGGGCTTACATGTCAAGAGAATATTGGCCCAACGCCAAGGGTCAGCGGCGGCGCGTAGCGCCGTCCACTGCAACCAGTTGTTGGGCAATCATCCGCGCTCCCCCTGTACTCTGCCATATTCCGTTTCCATCGCCCCTTACGAAGCTCGTTGCTTGCCTATGGTTGCCCCAAGAGACCTCCACTCAATTATCGCGTTCCTTCGAGGATTGATACCATCGCCTTGTATCCCCTTGAGCGCGCAAGGGAAAGAGGCGTTTGTCCTCGTCTATCAGGAAGATTTACATTTGCCCCTGCTTCGACCAGGGCCCTGAGCGTTTCAGTATGTCGTGGTCCTCCATCTCCAAGGATAATGGACTCAATGACTGCTGTCCAACCCAGATTATTTATATGATCAAGGGGTGCCCCTGCATGAATGAGAATTTTTACAACCTCAGCGTGACCTAAGTGCGCAGCCGCAATAAGAGCGGTACCATCATAACGGCTGGTAATATTTTTCGCACTCGCACCCAGCGCGAGGGCGGCTTTCAGGGTCGGGATGTCATTCGTTACCGCTGCAATGGTGACGATATCGTAACGGTCATTTTCCAGTGCATTTGGATTTGCTCCGGCACGCACCAGTGCCCGCATCGCCTCATGGTGCCCTCTATAGGCAGCAACATGAAGTGGCGTGCGTCCGTAAGCATCCCTGACATCCACCCCTTCGCCTTTTGCGACCAGTGCCTTTATCAGTTTGGCGTCTCCACGGGCACTGGCAGCGAATATGGCCGTATAGTTTGAGACGTCGTCAGCGGAGGGCGGCACCTGGGCGCGAATTTCAAGCGGCCAAGCTGCAATGATGCAAAAAGAGATTATGCCGCACACAGTTCTGAGCAATATTTTCATATGGGTCTCACCTCCGTAACCATCTGCAAAGCAATACCGTTTAAAATCAAGCATCTTCATCAAGGGCGACGTTTTGTGGATAACAGTAAGTTTTCAGCATCAGCCTTGTTGCCTAGTGTTTTCGCTATTGCCATTGAGGAAAGAAGAAGATTAACGTTAAGAACATTCAACTACGCCCGCCAACATGACGGCAATATGTAAACGAAAAACTGCCCCCCCTTTTTCCTTATTGAGATATTGTCAGCTCCGGTGTGCTATCACTGCCGGGGTCGATTTATCAGGAATTTTCCCAGTAATTTTATCATAAAAAAAACGGATCTTCTGCATATCGAATTCAATGTCTCCTGTCGGTATTAGCGTGGGACCAATACCTCCCCCTTTTCGTGCATAATCGATAAAACCCATGACGATCGGAACATCGGCGCCCTTAGCAATATGATAAAATCCTGTTTTCCAGTAACTGGCCTTTTCCCTTGTTCCCTCGGGAGCAACGGCTAACACCATTTCCTTATTTTCTTTGAAGGTCTGTATGGATTGTGCGACGACATTGGAGGATTTCGAGCGGTCTATGGGGATGCCGCCCAGCCATTTGATAAAGCCTGCAAAGGGCCATCGGAAAAGGGATCGCTTCACCAGCCAGTTTAACTTCAGTAGAAAGGACAACGCAATCATCATTCCAACAAACATATCCCAGTTTGAGGTATGCGGTGCAACAATCATGACGTATTTAGGAATACCGGGCAGCCGGCCTTCTCTACGCCATCCGCAGATTCTTAAAGTCCAGATTGAAAGTTTCCGCAGAATTCTTGTCAAGATTGGAGTGTTAAAAATAGTGTAATACATGAGTCGTATTTGATTTATTTCTATTCTTGCCAACCTTGCGCTTCCTACCATATTTTGAATCAGAGTTCAGCAATTATTGATTATTCCGGATTGAAGTGCAGCATGGGAAAGCTTTATCGAAAAACAATTTTTCAGGAAGTTGTCAGCACAGAACACAAAACCCCGCATTCTTTTGAGAGACGGGATTTCAGTGGTCGATCCATACTACCCTCACGCCAGGTTAAAGGGTTTTTGATCCTTAATAGGCGGGTTGTTACACCTGCCTATTTTGAAATATCAAGTATAGATTTTTAGTTTAGTCTATTTCGATATTGGCACTTACAACAGATGCCATTTGCATCATGTCGATAGTCTGACCTTCTTTTAACATTGTAAAATCAGTTAATTTGCCAGTCTTGCTGGTAGTTTTTGTGTTGTTAAATATTTTAATTAACTTAGCATCAGCCACAATATTCTTGCCAGCATTTTCTGGCTTGCCATTGATTGTCTTGGTTTGTAGTTTATTTGCCTTGATGTAATCCCACAACTTTTTCGTTATCTCAGTACGAGGAAGTGAGTTAGCACCCAGGAATGCCGCCAAGTCCGCATTCAATTTTACCGGTTTATTCAACCCCTTTTCTTCTGCCATGTTTATGCCTCCGTTCTTTAGTTTGATCAGATATTGCGGCGGATGTATACGAACATTCGGGTTTGTATGTCAAGGGAATATTGACCGCAAAATATGTGGCCCGTATTTAACGACATAGCCACATTATCTCATCTCTCGCCTTATAGATAAATGCTTCATGATTTGCCGCTGACTGACTGAGGCAATATCAGTTACGGACTTTCCTGCAATGTTCTCGTGAACCAAAATTTCCTGTGTCCCTGAGTCGTGACCGTCGCGCGCCTGTCGCTTTCAGGATTGCATGATCGAGCGCAGTAGTTCGCGTGCCCCGAGCCAGAAGATCTGGATGCCGATGCAGAACAGCAGAAATCCCGATACCCGTACGATGATGCTGGTTCCGGTGACACCGAGAAGCCGCGTCAGGCGGTCGGCGTAGCGATAGCAGAAAAAGGTGGTGACCGAGATCAGCGTGACTGCCAGCACCGAGATGGCCGCGGCGGTGAGGCGCTCCTGCAGGCGGCTAGGCGCGTCGGCAGCCAGGGTGATGGCCACCGAGATCGAGCCGGGGCCGATGGTGAGCGGCATGGTGAGTGGATAAAAGGCCAGGTGCGCGGCCGCACGGCCCTCGGCTAGGTGCGGCAGCATGCTCTGCATCGGATCCTCCGAGGTGGTGAGCACCTGCCAGGCGGTGATCGCGACAATAATGCCGCCCGCGACGCGCAGAACCGGTAGCGTAATTCCGAAGAAGCGCAGCAGATAGAGCCCGCCGAACAGCGCCACGATCAGAGTTACCCAGGCATAAAGGCCGACCTGACCGGCCAGGCGCTTGCGATCCGCCAGTGGCAGCGCGCGGGTGATGGTGAAAAACACGAAGGCGCTGCCCAGGGGATTGATGATACTGAACAGTGCCGTGTATTGCACTGACAGCAGGCTTAATATGTCACTCACGGCGCAGGGGGCTCCTTGTCATGTTATCTCGAAGAATCCATCTGATTGTAAGATGGTCGCTATTGTCTCTCTATTGTCGTAGACGTCTTCAGCCAGGTACCCGACATGTTCTTAACGACCGATCGTATCTATCACATCTGGCTTCAAGATTGAATTGATAAGAACTGCCTTTCAAACGATTAAACGATATGGAGGGGTGTCTTGTATGTCAAGGAGATTTTATCACAACATGTTGTAGCGGGCTGGGGGTTGATCCCGCTCATGGGGAGCAGATTGCGTACTTCAGCAAATGCAGATTACTGTTTAAATGATGCATCCTTGCAAAGAAAAGCTGGATGCTCGACTTAAGGAAGTTCTAAATACCGCATCCCATAGAAAAAATCACACGCAAAAATCTGCACGTTTCAATCGGTTATCATTGATCCTGACAGACCACCCAACCGCTCGCTTTCAGCATTTGAAATCGCGCTACCTGGAAACCCTGATCGCACGTATCCAGAACAGTGGGCAATAGATATGGCAGAACCTTTTTAAGCGAGTTTCCGGGTGGTTTGAAAGCAGTGCCGGTACGGCAGATGATTGATCCGGAGAATGAAAAACAAAAAGGGGCGCTCCGGACGACATGCGCCGGAGCGCCCCTGGGGGTCGAACGATTGCGGAAATGCTTCAGGGTTTCTTTTTGAACAGCTTCTCGTAGGCCTTTACGCCCGCCGTGTAGCCCTCTTCGTTTTTTGCCCAGTCCTTGTGGCAGGCGTTGCAGGAGTTGGACGCCACGGTCTTGGGATCTTTCCTGAAGTCCGACAGACTCGTTGCCGGCTTGATGATCTTGAAGTCGTGGGAGTGGACATCCCCCGCCTCGGCGGAGGCGGCCGTTTTCACCATGTGACAGGAGGAGCAGCGGCTGGTTCCGGTTGTTTCAGGGGCGTAGGCATGCTTCGTATGTTTTCGGACAGCTTCGGGGCTCGAGAAACGCTTTCCGTGACAGGATAGGCACAGGTCATTGTTGTTGTCGGGCTTGACGAGTTGGTAGCGGTTCGGTCCCCCGTGCGCGTCATGACAGGCGATGCAGGTCACCTTCGCGGCAGCGTGTTTGCTGCGCAGGAGGTCATGCCACTGCTGATGGTGGTTCTTGGCGTGGGCCTGCATCCCGCCCCATTCGCCGGGCCGAAACTGGTAATAGGCGTCCAGAGGTTCGCCCACAACATAGGGCTTGTTGTCCTGGTCGTTCCAGGGATAGCCGAAGCTTCCGGCCGGTTTGCTGACCCCGCGGGAGTGGCACTGGCCGCATGATTCGATATTTCTCTCATAGGAGAGTTTTTTCGGGTTGATAATGGTTTCGGGTTTCGGGTTGGTCATGTGGTCGGAACCGGGGCCGTGGCATTTCTCGCAGCCCGTGTTGAGTTCAGAGTATTTCACCTCGACGCCCCTTTCGCCCTTGGCGATGACCATGCCGGTGTTGTGACAGCCCGCGCAATCCAGTTCGAAGGAGTTTCTCGTTGAGGGCGTTTTAAGGACGCCTTTTTCAGTGTACCACCACTGGGGGTTGTAGGCGACCCAGCGGGAGGTGGCCTGGTTCCACTGGATGGGGAGGATGTAGTGCATGTTCCCAATCATCACCTGGTAGCGCTGTTTCCATCCCCATCCCCCGTATGTCCGGACGACTCTGTAGGTCGCCTCTTTTGCAGGGGTCTCGGTATCCACCAGAGTTGCATAATACTCTCCATTTCGCTTGGATAGCTTGACCGTGTATTCCGGAATATTGCCGCCCTTGAGCTTCAGAACCCCCTTCCAGTCCACGACCACCGGGTCGTTGGTTGGTGACAGATCCTGTTGCGATTTATTGTGCAGGGTGATTTTCCATTTGTCGTAGGCCTCCTTGTGACACATGGCGCACTTGCTGGAGCCGACATAGTCTGCCGCCAGGACGAGGGAAGGCGCTATGGCCAGAATCAAGACAAGCAGGGAGATTTTCCATCTTGATCGTTCCATGTTGGATTCTTTCCTCCTTTCATGGTGCGACGGGTTAACTTGATTTAAAGAGGACTGGTTCGTTAGAACGCGATGACTTTTAATGAGAGTGGCTCGTAGCGTAATCCTAAAATAAAGATGAAGTCAAGAAAAAAAGAAAGCAGCCGATCATCGGCAGATGGAGGATGATTGAGAACTGTGCATAACCGGTTAAAAATGGTTTGCAAGCGGCGAATCAAAGATTTTTCGACTTTCCAGAATTTAGACTAATTTACTAATTTCATACAAATCTAAGCCTTATCATATTTATAGCGAAAAAGATTTTGAGCTGCGGCGAAGCCATTTTTCAAAGGTCTCTGATTGTATGAATATATTCAAGGTCTTCCGCCATAAGGCAGCATATTCACTCGCAGTATAGGGCTCATTCGGAGGGGTCAACAGAGCGACTTTTTCAAGCAAATTCCTTTTCAATGCGTTCCATGGCCAGGGCCAGCCGGTCGTCGGGGACGGTCAGGGAAATGCGGATATAGCCCTCGCCGTACTGGCCGTAGGCCGTTCCGGCTGCCACCACCACGGCCGTCTTTTCGAACAGGCGATTGGTGAATTCCAGGGATGTCATGCCTTTCGGGACCGGGACCCAGAGATAAAAGGTGCCCTTCGGGGGATCGAAACGGATGCCGATCTTCTCCAGTGTCTTGAGGACCTGTGCCCGCCTTTTCGCGTATATGCCGATCATGTGGTCAATCGCACCGATTTCATGCTTCAGGGCGTAGATGCCGGCGTACTGGATGGGGTTGAAAATACCTGAGTCGGTGTTCTCCTTGACCTTGCTGATGGCGGCGATCAGATCGGGATTTCCCACGGCCATGCCGATCCGCCAGCCCGTCATGTTGAAGGGTTTGGACAGGGAATTCAACTCCACGCCTACGTCTTTGGCGCCCTCGGCCATCATGAAGCTGAGCCTCTCCTGGCCGGGGAAGACGATTTCGCTGTAGGGGTTGTCGTAGCAGACGGCGATGTCGTGCTTCTTGGCGAAGACGACAAGCCGGTCGAAGAACTTCCGGGTGGCGCAGGCACCCGTCGGGTTGTTGGGGTAGTTGAGAAACAGGCCCCGCGCCCGTTTCAGAATATCGGCGGGAATCTCTTCGAAAACAGGAAGATAACCGTTTTCGGCCCGGATGGGAACGTTGTAGGGCTCTCCGCCGCCCATGAGGATGCTGGCCCGGTAGGCGGGATAGCCGGGATCGGTCATGAGGACTACGTCACCGGGGTTGATGCACGCCAGGACAAAATGATGGCAGCCCTCCTTCGAGCCGATCAAGGCCAGAACTTCGTTTTCCGGATTCAGCGAGACGCCGTAGCGCATGGAGTACCAGAGCGCCACCTCCTGCCGGAACCGCTGCATGCCCTTTTCCTCGTCGGTGGGATAGCGGTGATTTTCAGGGTCCATGGCCCGGCGGGCCAGTTCGTCGATGATTCCGTGGGGTGTCGCCTCCACAGGATCGCCGATGGCGAGACTGATCACATCAATGCCGTCGGCCTTGGCTTTGGCGATTTTTTTCCTCAATTCCATGAACAGGTAAGGCGGAATTTTCGTCAAACGGTCGGCTGTCTTCACAATGGTTCTCCTTTTTTATTGATAAGCTTCTTCCCAGAGCCGGCCCTCGTAAACCACGGCAGCCTTGCCCTCCAGGTAGACTTTCTCGAAGCCCTTTTCGGTCTTGTCAAAATAAATCGTGAGGATTTCTCCGCTTTTGACCGTCACGGCCACGGGGGAATCCACCTCCCCCTTCCGGGACGAGATCAGCGCCGCCGCAACGGAACCGGTTCCGCAGGCCAGGGTTTCATCTTCCACGCCGCGTTCATAGGTCCTGATGCGAAGCGCATGGCGGTCTGTAACGGTCACAAAATTGGCGTTCGTTCCGGCAGGCTGATAATGCCTGTGATAGCGGATCTGACGGCCCGTATTGAACACATCGAATGTGTCGAGGTCACCCGTGAAATGGACGACATGCGGAACCCCGGTATTGATGCTGCTGACATACACAGGCTGTCCGTCAATGTCGATCGCTTCATCGATCCTGAGCGAGTGGGGATCGGTCAGCCGCAGCTTGACCGTATCGTCTTTGACCGCCGCGTCGATGATGCCGGCGCCGGTCTCGAAAGACATGGTCGTCCCGGCGATGCCCTTCAGGCAGGCAAAACGGGCGGCGCAGCGGCCGCCGTTGCCGCACATATCCACCTCCGACCCGTCTGCGTTGAAAAACCGCCAGCGGAAATCCACCCGGTCGGACCTTTCGATCAGAATGAGGCCGTCGGCGCCCACGGAGACCTTGCGCTCGCAGACGCGCTTCACAAAGTCCGTGACATTGGCCACCGGCAGGGACTGGTCCCGATTGTCAATCAGGATGAAATCATTGCCGCTGCCGCTCATTTTAAGAAATTCGATCACAACCCCCCCCTATAGCCGTTCTGTTTTTCGCGGTCTTAACGACTTTTTCCCCGTTCGTCAAGATGCATTCTCAGGATGGTCAGACTTTTGTTGTCATGCCGATGGATCTGAGTCTGCTGTCAGGGACTGAATGACTTCCAGAATGGCGGCACTGTCGGTGCGGATGATCCAGTTGCGCATGAACTGCAGGGCTTTTTCATGCAGATCCGGATCCCATGTGCCAACGGCGTCTTCGGGAACAATCACGCGATAACCTGCATCTGCGGCGCCGATACAGGTCGCCATGATGCAATGATTGGTGTACATGCCGACGACCACCAGGCTATCGATACCCATCTGTTTCAGGACATGATCGATGGCAGAGCTGTTGAAGGCCCCCTGCGCTGTCTTGTTAATGACGGGTTCCTCGGGCCGGGGCGCCAGATGCCGGATGATGCCGTACCCCGGATCATGGATGGAAACGAACGCCGGAAAGCCCAGACCGGCGCGACAGTGTTCGTTCCAGCGCCGGATGTAGGGGACGAAATCGGCGCCATCCTCCGCGAGGGAACCGAAGGCCGTGTAAATGACCCTCATCCCACTGGCACGAAAAGCGGAAAGCAGCTTTTGGATGACCGGGATGATCTCTTTTCCCTTCCGGACGGCGCCGGCTTCAGCCTCCGGTCCGGAGACGAGGCCGAAGAACCGGGGTAAATTTCCTCCTTTGGCGGCCTGATAGGTCTGCATATCGATAATCAACAGCGCCGTACGGTCTTTATCGAGCCTCATGAATATTCCTTACCTCTCCTCCTGCACAACACAGCAAGGAACCCTTATTCAGATTCATTTTGTAAGCGGCAATCATCATCAAAAGCGATGTCCGAATTATGGAAAGTCGTTCATGCAATGGGTAATGATGGAAGGCCGCCTTCTTCAGCAGAAGGCGGCCCGTTTGAGCAAATCCGGGAGTTACATCACGCCAAAGCCTATTATGAGGGCAAAGACGCTCAACACCAAACCGCTCCAGAGGAGGGTCATGGTCGTATAGCCCATGATATCCTTGGCGGACAGGCCGGCCAGACCCAGCAAGGGCAGGGCCCAGAAGGGCTGGATCATATTGGTCCACTGATCACCCCAGGCCACCATCATGGCCGACTTGACCGTATCGATGTTCATCATCTTGGCCGCCTCGATGGTGATGGGTCCCTGGACAGCCCACTGGCCGCCGCCGGAGGGAACAAACATATTGATCACCCCAGCCCCCCAAAACTGGAGCAGATAAAAGGTTTGGGGGGACGACATGGCGACAAACCAGCCTGCAATAACCTTGGCCAAGCCGGTGCCGATCATTATTCCCATGATGCCGCCGTAGAGAGGGAACTGCAGGGCGATCCCGCCGGCGGAGCGTATGGCAGTATCCACCGCCTTGACATAGTTGATGGGCTTGGTGTGGAGGATGATGCCGGCAATGAAGAAGATGAAGATGACGATATTCAGATTCAGGTCAAGTCCCTTATTGGAGAAATGCAGAAAGAGGTAGAACACACCCATCGCCGCAAAGATCATGTTGACGACATAGCTGTGATTGATTCTTTCTGCCAATGTGGGTTGTGCCGGCAACTCGATCTTCACTGTTTGATCTTCCATTTCTTTCAGACGCTCTGCAGAAATAGTGACTGAATCCTCCTCCTTGGGGTGCATCAGGTAAAATAATATGGGAATGGTTAGAATAAGAATGACGGCCGGTAAAAAATTCCACATGGCAAAGATAGTCTCCGAGACAGGGGTAACCTTGCCAGTGAGCTTTTCAACCAGATTCAGGGCATTTTTAGGCGTCGCCAGCAGAAGGGGGATGGAACCGGAGAATCCCATGTGCCAAATGACGAACCCGCTATAGCCGGCTGCGACGAGCATCGGGAAGTCCGCTTTTCGTGTCCTGCGGGCCACTTCGAGAGCCAGCAGGCCCGCGAAAATAAGACCGAAACCCCAGCTGATCCAGGAGCCAACGCCTCCTACAAAGGCGACGATCATTGCTCCCTTGACAGGCGTGTCCGCCATTCCCGCCACCCAGTCGAGAACTTTTTTCATCGGCGGCGTCAGGGCCAGCACATAACCGGTAACCAGGACCAGGATCATCTGCATGGCAAATGCGATAATGCCATAGATGCCGTCGCCCCAGGTCGTGATCACTTTCACGACATCCGATGGGGTGAAAATAAAGGCGAGAACCGCAGAAAGAAACGTGAGCAGAATGGCGAACAGGTAGGCGTCAGGCAGGTAATGGCGCATGACGTAGGTAAAAAATGAAGCAAGCTTTCTTAACATGGCTGCACCTCCTTCAATATGATGAAAATAATAAATCCACCGTCAAATGACGCTGCTCTCTTAAGCCCCATCCCCAAAATGAGCCCCTCTCGGACGCTGACGATCGGAGAAGGCAGGGATACTTAAAAGCTTAGTCTACTCTACATAAAGAATTCAGAAAAATCAAATTTTTAGTCGCAACATAGGGGACGCGTCGCGCGATGATCGCGAAAACATGATGAGCTCGTAAAAAATCGAAAAAATGAGCCGAAAACGACGGCTGCGTAAAAAGCTCCGCAAGTAAGGCGCGCAAATCCAGGGGACAGGTTTAAACCTGTCCCCTGAAGCGTACATGTACGTACGCCGGATGCAACGCAACTTGAGCATCCGGACTTTTTGCGGAGGCGTCAAACTTCAAAATTGTTGACACAACCGATCAGGAATGTAGGAGAGACGAGCGGGAGGAAATCATGGACATAATCGAGACAAGGCTCAATGCCCTGGAGGACATCAAACTCAGGGCGCTGTATATTGAAAAACGGTTCATGAGCAATGACCCGGAAGAGACGATGCTGGCGGAAAGCGAGCTGACAGAGCTTCAGGACCGGTTCTGTGACGAAAACAGGGATTTCATCACGCCGCCGATGGCAAGGGCGGTAAAGAAGGACTTCAACACATCCGTCGTGCTGATCGACTGGGCGTTTGATCATTACAAAAAGGCAGGTGATTAAATCGATTGAAAAATGGTTCGCAAGCGGCGCAGCCAATTTTCAGCCGGTCTCATTATTTCACCGTCAGCACAATCCCGTCGTTTTCAATATCGGCGTTGACCACGCCGCCGGCGACCAGGCGGCCGAAGAGGACCTCGTCCACGAAGAAATTCTTGATCCGGTCCTGAACGAGCCGGGCGATCTGCCGGGCGCCGAATTCCTCGGAGTAGCCCTGATCTGCGAGCCATTCATAGACCCCCTCAGGAACATTCAAGACAACTTTTTTATCGGCAAGCTGATCCTGAAATTCCTGGACCTGCTTTTTGACGATGTCCACGACCACGGACCTGCTGAGTCCGTTGAACAGAACCACACCGTCGAGGCGGTTGCGGAACTCCGGCGCAAAGATGCGCTTCACTGCCTCTGAAACGGCGCTGTCCGTCACGCGCCGCTCCCCGAATCCCACCCGGGTCTTGCCGATTTCCCGGGCGCCGGCATTGGAAGTCATGATGATGATAACATTGCGGAAATCCGCCTTTCGGCCGCTATTGTCCGTCAGGGTTGCATAATCCATGACCTGCAGCAGGGTGTTGAAGATGTCTGCGTGGGCCTTTTCGATCTCGTCTAACAGCAGCACCGCATGGGGCGTCTTGCGGATCGCCTCGGTCAGGAGGCCGCCTTCCTCGAAGCCCACATAACCCGGCGGGGCGCCCACGAGCCGAGAGACGGTATGCTTTTCCTGATACTCCGACATGTCGAAGCGGTGCAGTTGAACACCCATGACCATCGCCAACTGGCGCGCCAGTTCCGTCTTGCCCACGCCCGTGGGGCCGGCAAACAGCAGAGAAGCAACGGGTTTGCTCTGATTCTGGAAACCGGCTCGGGAACGGCGGATGGCCTGCACAACGGCGTCAATCGCCTCATCCTGTCCGAAAATCTGCACCTTCAGGGAGACATCCAGATTTTTCAGGCTCGCCGCTTCTGAAGAAGAAACGGATTTCTCGGGAATCCGGCAAATTTTGGCCACGATCTTTTCGACTTCAAGCGGGGTGATAGCAAGCGTACCGTCTTCATCGCTGCGATAGAGCCGCGTCCTGGCCCCCGCCTCGTCAAGGACGTCGATGGCCTTGTCCGGCAGGCGCCGGTCGTTGATGTGCTTCGCCGACAGTTCCGCCGTGGCGTGCAGGGCTTCATCGGTGTAGCGAACATCGTGAAAACGCTCATATTTATCCCTGAGACCGCAGAGGATTTGATAGGTCTCTTCAACCGTCGGCTCGGGGATTTCGATGGGCTGGAAACGGCGGGACAGGGCGCGGTCCTTGTCAAAATGCTTCCGGTATTCCTCATAGGTGGTCGAGCCGATACAGCGCATCCTGCCGGATGTGAGCGCCGGTTTCAGGATGTTCGAGGCGTCGAGAGATCCTCCGGAGACGGCCCCGGCGCCGACGATGGTGTGAATCTCGTCAATGAACAGGATGACGCTGTCGATCTTTTTAAGCTCGGCGATGACTTTTTTCAGCCGTTCCTCGAAGTCGCCACGGAATCGCGTTCCCGCCAGCAGCGCTCCCATATCCAGGGAATAAATTTTCGCGTTCTTCAGAGGCTTGGGCACATCGCCTTGGGCGATCCGCTGGGCCAGCCCTTCGGTAATGGCCGTTTTGCCCACGCCGGCTTCGCCGATGTGCACGGGATTATTCTTGTAGCGGCGGCACAGGATCTGAACGGTGCGTTCGATAATGTCCTCCCGGCCGATCAGCGGATCCAGTTCGCCGTTTATCGCCTTTTGCACGAGTTCCGTGGTGAAGGAGCCCAGGACCTTGCTTTCCGGGCGGGCCTTGCCCTCTTTGTCTTCTTTCCGGACGGGCGCCTCGACAGGCTGATCTTCGGGAATCACGGAGACGCCGTGAGAAATGTAATTCAGCAGGTCCAGCCGGGTGATACCCTCATTTTGCAGAAAGAACGCGGCATTCGATTCCTTCTCGTCAAAAATGGAGATGAGGACGTCGCCGATGTCGAGCTCCGGCTTCTGTGCGGAAGAGGTATGCCAGACGGCCCGGTCCATGACGCTCTGGAAACCGACACTCTGCAGCGGGGCGTTGTCGTCAGAGACCTGCGGGAGCTTGCTTTTAAAAAAGTCTTCCAGCTTGTCCCGGAGATGATCGATATCGCCGCCGCACTTTCGAATGATCTCCTTCGGTGCATCGAAGAATAGCGACGCGAAAAGGACATGCTCCGGCGTCAGGTATTCATGCGACCGGACTTTGGCCTCCGTGAAGGCCGCCCGCAAAATATGATGGAGCTCTTCATTAACTTTCATGATTCTTATACCTTTCGACCGTGCATCTCCCCTTCTCTGTCTCTCTTTTAAAGAGAGGCGGGGCCGGGGTGAGCGGTGTCATGCCTCTTCATAGCTGCATTTAAGAGGAAACTCTCGCTTTTTAGCCATGTGGCGGACCTGGGACACCTTCGTGACGGCAATGTCATACGCATAGATCCCGCAGACGCCGGCGCCCTTCCGGTGCACATCCAGCATGATTTTAATGGCCTCCGCAGCGGTTTTATGAAACACTTTCATGAGGACCTCCACGACAAAATCCATGGTCGTGTAATGGTCGTTGTGCAGGATGACCCGGAACATACGCGGCTCTTCGAGCAGGGGCTCGGAATCCACCCCCGGACTTTCTCCGAATTGCGTTTCATGACGGTCATCGTCCGGCACAGCCACGGGTTCCTTTTTCCTTCTCAATAAGATCGTTTTACAGAGATAATATAAGAAATGGGGGAACGGATGTCAACAGGCGACAAACAAGGAAAAACCAGGGACACTTCCCGGATTCATTCATCTTCAAAAATACGGGAAGTGTTGCCGTATTCAATTATCCGAAACCGTCAGAACATGCCGCCGTTGACGCCGATCACCTGACCGGTGATATAGGAGGCGTCGTCGGAGCAGAGGAATCGGACGACCCGCGCCACTTCCTCCGGCTTGCCGATTCTGGCCATGGGAATGACCTCTTTGATCCGCTCGATGGGGGCGTCTTTGATCATTTCTGTCTCGATCAGCCCCGGCGCGACCACGTTCATCCTGACGCCCAGCCGGGCCACTTCCGCCGCGATGGAGCGGCTCGCCGCGAGCAACCCCGCTTTGGCTGCGGAGTAATTCGCCTGTCCCCGGTTCGCCACCAGTCCGGCCACCGATGAGATGGAAACGACGGATCCGCGCTTGCTGCGGACCATTTTCTTCAGGACCGGTTTTGTCATGTTGTAGAAACCCTTCAGTGTTGTATCGATGACGCTGTTCCAGTCGTCCGAGGGCATCATGATAAAAAGCCCGTCTGCGGTGATCCCCGCATTGTTCACCAGGACGTCGATGGTTGTGATGCGGGAAAAAAGTTCCTGCAGGGCCGCTTCCACCGCCGCCGCCTCGCGGACGTCAAACATGAGTTTCTCCCCGTCGCTGCCTGCTGCGCGGATCATTGCCAGCGTCTCTTGGGCCGCCTGGTCGTTTGCCCTGTAATTGACGACGAGATAATATCCGGCGCGGGCCAGTTCCACGGCGATCGCCCTTCCGATGCCGCGGGTGCCGCCCGTAACGATGGCCACCTTCTGATCAGTCATGTGATATGTCTCCTTATTGGTATATTCCCGCTTCCGCCAGCCGGGAAAGATCACGTATCGAGACCGGTGAAACATGGCTTCGCTATGGCTCAAAATCCTTGATTCGCCGTTTGCGAACCATTGTTCATCGGTTATGCATCGTTCTCGTATTCTCGATAAAATTATCCCTGAAGTCAAGGAGATTTATGAAAAAAGCCCCCCGCCGGAATCGGCAGAGGGCTCATTTAAAAGGTGTTACAGCGAATGCAATCTTTCTTACATCATGCCGGGGTAACCGCCGCCTCCGGGAGGCATCGAGGGCATCCCGCCGCCCGCGCCCTTCTCTTCGGGCTTGTCGGCGATCATGCACTGGGTTGTCAGCATCAGGGCTGCGACCGATGCGGCATTCTGCAGGGCGAAACGTGCCACTTTGGTGGGATCGATGACGCCCGCCGCGATCATGTCTTCATACTGATCCGTCCGGGCGTTGAAGCCGAAAGCGCCCTTCTTTTCCTTAACCTTCTCGACAACGATGCTGCCTTCCATACCGGCATTGGCGGCGATCATCTTGATCGGCTCTTCGAGCGCCTTTTTGACGATGGCTACGCCGATCTGCTGGTCCCCCTCGAGCTTCATCTTTTCGAGGGCAGGCAGGCAACGGAGATAGGCCACGCCGCCGCCGGGGATAATTCCTTCCTCCACGGCCGCGCGCGTCGCATTCAGTGCGTCTTCAACCCGCGCTTTCTTTTCTTTCATCTCTGTTTCCGTTGCCGCGCCTACTTTGATCACGGCCACGCCGCCGACGAGTTTCGCCAGTCTTTCCTGGAGTTTCTCGCGGTCATAATCGGAGGTGGTCTCCTCGACCTGGGCGCGGATCTGTTTCACGCGTCCCTCGAGTTCGGCGCGCTTGCCGGCGCCGTCGATGATGGTGGTGTTGTCCTTGTCAATGGTGATCCGCTTGGCGCGGCCCAGATCTTCCACGCGGGTATTTTCCAGCTTATAGCCCATGTCTTCAGAGATCATCTTGCCGCCCGTGAGGATTGCGATATCCTCCAGCATGGCCTTTCTGCGATCGCCGAATCCGGGGGCTTTTACTGCCGCCACATGCAGTGTCCCGCGCAGCTTGTTCACCACAAGGGTCGCCAGCGCTTCGCCTTCGATGTCTTCCGCAATGATCAGGAGGGGTTTGCCCATCTTGGCGATCTGCTCGAGAACGGGGAGGAGGTCTTTCATGCTGCTGATTTTTTTCTCATTGATGAGAATAAAGCAGTCCTCCATGTTGACTTCCATTTTTTCGGCGTTGGTCACGAAATAGGGAGAGAGGTAGCCGCGGTCGAACTGCATGCCTTCCACAATATCCAGTTCCGTTTCCAGGCCCTTGGCCTCTTCCACGGTAATGACGCCTTCCTTGCCGACCTTTCCCATGGCCTCAGCGATAATCCCGCCGATGGCTTCATCGTTGTTGGCGGAAATGGTGCCGACCTGTGCGATTTCCTTCTGGTCCTTGGTCGGTTTGCTGAGTTTTTTCAACTCGGCGACGACGACCGCCACGGCCTTTTCGATGCCGCGTTTCACATCCATAGGGTTGCTGCCGGCGGCCACGGTCTTGGCGCCTTCACGGTAAATGGCCTGGGCCAGAATCGTCGCGGTCGTGGTTCCGTCGCCGGCGACATCGCTGGTCTTGCTGGCAACTTCCCGGACCATCTGGGCCCCCATGTTTTCAAACTTGTCTTCCAGTTCGATTTCCTTTGCTACGGTCACGCCGTCCTTTGTCACCGTCGGGGCGCCAAAGGTTTTATCCAGGATCACGTTCCTGCCTTTTGGACCAAGGGTAACCTTAACGGCATCCGCCAGGGTATTTACGCCCTTGAGAATTGCCTTTCTTGCATCTTCATCGTACAGAAGTATTTTTGCTCCCATTCTACTAAATCCTCCTTATGATATGTGTAATAATTTATTTTTCAATGATGCCCAGAATATCGTCTTCTCTCATGATGAGATGTTCGACACCGTTGATCTTGACTTCCGTACCGGCATATTTGCTGAATAGGATCCGGTCGCCCGCCTTCACGTCCAGCTTAATGAGTTTCCCGTCTTCTGCCGTTTTGCCCTTGCCGACGGCGATGACAAGACCCTCCATGGGTTTTTCCTTGGCCGTGTCCGGGATGATGATGCCGCCTTTGGTCTTGGATTCTTCCTCTACGCGCTTTACGATGACTCTGTCCTGTAACGGTCTGATTTTCATACTTTAACCTCTCCTTTCAACCTTATATTTTAGATTCTTCATAATGATCATGGCTCTCCCCTTGACTAATCCGGGCATATAATAAACATGAATTCCACCGTGTCAAGTTTTCAAATGATTTTTTTCGAACAGATCAATGGGGGACCGTAATCGCAATCAGGAGTCCGGTTAAGCGCGTGATACAAACCGGGCAAGGCGCGCAGCTCCTGGGATCAGGCGTAATATAGGCGGTACGGCAGCATGACGTCCGGAGGCAGCGAATTCAGCGTCCAGGGCTTTTTCCCATCAATGGTGGCGATGGACCAGCGACGTGATGACTCCTTCGAGATGGTGAAGGGTGTTGCATTCTTTCACCACGCTGCAGAAGGGGCGTATTTTTTCATTTCCGAATCCCCGGTCCCCCAGAAGGACGGCGTCTCCGGATTCAGCCAGATCAGCCGTTTGCTGCGTTCGTAGATCGTCTTGAGAATGCCTGTCTGCGCCTCTGCATAATTATTCCGCGCATCGCCCAGGATGAGCACGGTGGTTTTCCGCGATACGCTGTCCAGATGGTTCGCCTTGAAGTCCCGGAAGGACTGGTCATAGTCGGTCCGGCCCATGAGAATGGGCAGGTCCGCCCCCAGGCGGATCTTTTCAACGGCCACCTCGACGGGGTATTCATCGAATATCGACGTGATTTCAATCAGATTTGAACAGAAGATAAACGTTCTGATCCGGACGATGGCCTTGTTCAGGCCGTAGAGAAACAGCAGCAGAAACCGGACCGTCCGCATGACCGACCGGCTGATATCGCAGATGACCACGAGATCGGGCCGTTCGATCTTTCGTTTTTTCCACTTCGGATCGAACAGGAAGCCCTGGTAGATGATGTTCTTGCGCAGGGTTTTTTTGAAGTCCAGTTGCCCCCGCCGGGAGGCCTTCCGCCGCCGCGAATGCAGGTCGTTCAACCGTTTGACCATGCGCTGGATAATGATGTGCATGTCCTGGAAATGCTGCTGCTCCAGCATGGAAAGTTTGGCATGGCGCAGATAGGACGTCAGCAGGTTCTCTGTCGCCGTGGGGGTGTTGAGAGTCAGTTGCTGTGCCACATACCGCCGGACATTGTCCACCAGAAAGGTTCTCGCCTTCTCCAGCGCGGCCGCCTGCTGCCCCGCGCCGGGCGACCCGTCGGCCTGCATGGCCTGGATCTGCGCATCCAGCGCGGGCAGGCCCATCCGGTCCAGAATCCGCAGGGTGTAAAGGCTCTGCTGCGTGAAGAACTGGATATCCGTGAGGTTGGCCGCCCGGGCCGCCTCCCGCATGGCCATGACGAGCGCCGCCTGGTCTCCGGAAAGCAGCGCCTGGGTGAGAGAAAAGTCCTTTGCCGTCCGGACGGGCGCCGAATCAGGCCCTGCGGTTCCATCGGCGTCGGCAAAGTAATCAAAGGAAAAGAAATGATCGAAGCACCGGGCAAAAATCTCCTTTTCCGGCGCCGATTTGGGGAGCGCCGCAAGCAGCGCGTCCCGCAGGGTTTCCCGATCGTTATAACCGACCAGCCGGACGGATTGCAGGGCGTCCAGGGTTTCCGAAACGGAAATCCGCACGCCGGCGTGCCGCAGAGAAACGATAAAGTCGCTCAGGACCCGGTCCATCGTCAGTCTCCCGCCGCCCTGACGGCGCCGGCCGTGAGCGGATGCAGGCGTTCGGTTACCACGGCGATATCCTCTTCGAATTTCAGGAAGATATTGAGGGTATCCCGCACCAGATCGGGACTCAGCTCCTGGGCATGCAGGATCAGCAGGACCCGCGCCCAGTCGATGGTTTCGCTGATGGACGGCGCCTTCCGGACCTCCAGTTGTCTCACCGCCTGGATGAAGGCAACCAGTTGCCGGCCGAGCTTTTCCGAAATGCCGGGCACGCGGATGCGGATGATATTTCTTTCCAGGGCGGGTTCGGGAAAGGGAATGAAAAGATGCAGACAGCGGCGCTTGAGCGCCTCGCTGAGCTCCCGCGTGTTGTTGCTGGTCAGAAAGACGATCGGCTTCGTGACGGCCTGGACGGTGCCGATTTCGGGAATGGAAACCTGAAAATCGGATAGGATCTCCAGCAGAAAAGCCTCGAACTCGTCATCGGCCTTGTCGATCTCATCCACAAGCAGCACGGCTCCCCCTTCCTGCTGCAGGGCCTTCAGAAGCGGCCGGGGTTCGAGAAAATGGCGGGAAAAAAAGATGTCGTCGTAGCGATGCAGCTTGTCGATGGATTCGGCAAAACCGTTTTCCCGGTTGATGATGCTGTCCAGCTTGTCCTTCAGGAGCTGCGTATAGAGCAGTTGTTTGCCGTATTTCCACTCGTAGAGCGCCTTCGACTCGTCCAGCCCCTCGTAGCACTGCAGCCGGATCAGAGGCAGGTCGAGGAAGGCCGCTGTGGTCTTGGCCAGCTCCGTTTTGCCGACGCCGGCGGGGCCTTCCACGAGCAGCGGTTTTCCCAGGTGATAGGCCAGGAAGGCCGTCGTCGTGATCTGGCGGCTGGCAATAAATCCCTGTTCCTGAAATCCCTGCCGGATGGTTTCGGGAGAGGCGAATTTTTCATCATGAATGGTCTGCATGATTGCTATCCTTTCCTGTCAGGAGAATGGCTTCTCCGATTTTCTTCTGTTTGATGAGCGCGACATGCCCCGCCACGCCGAGGGTCATGGTCAGATCCTTTGCCAGGGTCGCCCACGCCGGGTCGGTTTGTATCCCTGCTTGGTCCAGAACCTGCGCCAGGCGGGATTGAAACTGGCCGGCCCCGGAACGGAACGACAACAGGAGGGAAGGGAATTCGGGATGGCGACGGCCGCTATCGAGCATGGCGGCGGCTTCATAGGCCAGAATTCTCAGCGCGTCGAGCCGAAACTGCAGCTCGCCAAGCGCCGTTTTCAGGTCATCGGTCGGGCCGATCCCCTGTCTTGCGATCAGGAGCGGCAGGGCGGCCATCTGGACCTGCATCCCGCCCGCGACCGGGCCCATGAGCATGACGTCCTCCAGGTCCCGAAAGGGTTTGGATATACGCTCAAAAGCGTCTCCCTGGTTTCCCAGCACCTGATCGGAAGAAATCCGGCAAGCCTCGAGACGGATGCCGCAGTGGGGAGAGGGTTTGAGAAAATCGAGATTTAGCGGATCAGTCAGGGAAAGGCCGGGGGTCTCACGGGGGACCAGGAAAGCGGTAAACTGTTTTTTGTCGCCTTCCACCGCCGTAATGGCAAACACCACAAAGAGACCGGCCAGGGGTCCGTTGGTCAGAAAAGATTTTTCACCGGTCAGGATCCAGTCCTCACCTTCGCGCACGGCTGATGTCCGCATATATTTTGGATGCGCCCCCGTCCCGGGCTCGGAAATCGCGAGCGACGGGGTGATTTCTCCTGCGGCCAGCCGCGGCAGCCATTGCTCGATCTGCCGGTTGGTGCCGAAGCCCAGAACGGCAAATCGGCAGACAATCAGATGGATGAGCCAGGACAGGGCAATGCCCATGTTGCGGCGGGCGCGGGCAAAGGCCTCGCCGGCCGCCTGGATGGAAAGCCAGTCCCCGCCCGAACCGCCGTAAGCGGCGGGAATGCCCAGACCGAGTAGCCCGGCCTCCCCCATTTTCCGCCAGAGCGCGACGGGAAATGCATCGGTTCCGTTCAAACTTGAAGCCGCTTCCGTTTTTACAAAGCGGTCGATCTGTTGCTGTCGCTTTTCGCGTTCTTCATCCAGATGCATCGCCATGATTGCTTTTCCTTATTCCTCCACAGCCATCCCCTCGTCGATCCCGCCCGCTACGTCTGGAGACAGGGGCGCAAACGGCTGTTTTTTTAAGGCTTTCGCCCCTTCCACCTCGACAGTGCCCTGCCGTGTGATGATGGGATGGAGATGATTTTTACCTTAACCGGAGACGATCGGCTTGATTTCTACAGGTGCCTTGCAGAGTTGCTTGAAGGTCACGGCGTCTTCGAACGTGCCTGCAAGATCGCCGCAATGAATCGGAATGGCAACTTCCGGCCGGATCATATTGACGGCCTCAGCCGCTTCTTTTGCCGTCATGGTATAGGTTCCCCCGACCGGCAGAATCCAGATATCCGCCTTGATTTCTTTCATTTCGGGAATGGAATCGGTGTCGCCGGCGTAATAGATGGTTTTGCCTTCCACCGTCAGGAGAAAGCCGATCCAGTGATTGGCCTTCGGATGATAAGGTTTGCCGATATTATAGGCCGGAACGGCTTCAATGGTTACCCCCTGAACCGTTACTTTATCGCCGGGTTTAAGTGTCCGCACATCTCCGGAGAGTTGCGCCGCGGCGTCGCCTGCCGCGACAATGACTGTGTCTTCTTTCCGGATTTTCCCGATATCGGCAGGCGACAGATGGTCGTGATGGCTGTGGCTGATCAGGATCAGATCGGCTTTCGGGCCGCCCTTGATCTTCCAGGGGTCGATGTAAATGATCTGCTGCGCTTCAATCCTGATGCTCGCATGACCGAGCCATTTAATCTTGTCCAGCATCAAAAGATGATCTCCAGGCCGATATATATAATGGCCGACATCAGCGCCGACAAGGGAATCGTCAGCACCCACGCCCAGATGATGGTTCCGGCTACCCCCCAGCGGACAGCAGTCCACCGTTTCGTGGCGCCCACCCCCACGATGGCTCCCGTGATCGTATGCGTCGTGCTCACAGGAATACCGGCCAGGGACGCCCCGATAATGGCAACCGCCGCGGCCCCTTCCGCACAGAATCCACCCATGGGCTGAAGTTTCGTGATCTTGGTTCCCATCGTCTTGACGATCCGCCACCCGCCGGCCAAGGTTCCCAGCGAAATCACCGTATAGCAACTGATCACAACCCAAATGGGAATGTAAAACGTGTCTCCAAGCAGTCCTCCGCTGAAAAGAACCATGGCAATGATCCCCATTGTTTTCTGGGCGTCGTTCATGCCGTGTCCGAGACTGTAAACAGCGGCGGAAAATAGTTGCATCTTTTTGAAAAGCTTTTGGGACCGGGCCACGTTGGAATTCTTGCTCAGATTCAGCACAATAATCATGAGCGCCAGTCCCAGGACAAGTCCGATGGTCGGAGACAGGACGATGAAAAGGGTCGTTTTGGTAATCCCGCTCCAGACCAGGACATCCATACCCCCCTTCATGACCCCGGCACCGATGAGGCCGCCGATCAGGGCATGGGATGAACTGCTGGGCAGGCCCAGCCACCAGGTAATGAGATTCCAGATGATCGCCCCGCTCAGGGCAGCAAGGATAAGAGTATTGTCGACGATCGCCGGGTTGACGATCCCCGTGCCGACGGTCTTGGCAACGTGGACGCCCATAAAGAAAACGGCGGCAAAATTGAAGAAGGCCGCCCAGAGGACGCCTGTTTGGGCGTGAGTACCCGCGTGGAGACAATCGTGGCGATTGAGTTGGCCGCGTCGTGAAACCCATTGATGTAATCGAAAGCCAGGGCCACCAGGACCAGGAAAACAACAAATGCAAAAGAATCAACCATTTTTCAGGACGATGCCCTCTACAATGTTCGAAACATCCTCGCAAATGTCCAAGGCGTCTTCAAACCGTTCGAAGATCTCCTTCCATTTAATCAATTCAAAGGGATCCGTTTCATGTTCGAACAGTCTGGCCATCGTTGCTCGCAAAATCTGATCGCCGGCGTTTTCCAGGGTATTGATCTCCACGCAGGCATCCAGAATCATTTTTGCATTTTTCATGTCCCTGAGGCCGCGCACAATCATCTTCACTTTTGCCGTGGCCTCGTTTAAAATCCGGGCCTGCTGAAAGAGTTCCTCTTTCGGCGCTTTGATTTTATACAGGGACATCCGGACGGCGGCGGCCTCCGTCATATCCAGGATACTGTCCATCTTGTTGACGAGGGCATAAATATCTTCGCGATCGATCGGCGTCAGAAAGGTGGTATGCATCTTCTCGTAGGTGCGATGGGTGATGTCGTCTGCCTCGTGTTCGATTTCCTTGAGTTTTGACAGTCTCTCTCAAAGGAATCGTAATGGTCGATCATATCCAGAAAAAGCTTGCTTCCCTCTTCGATCTTGTCCGCCAGCTCTTCAAAAAGATCAAAAAACTTTTCTTCTCTGGGAATGAATCGCATCAGAAGCATCCTCCAATTAATATGTTTGAATTGAAGCGGATTTTTCCATCCCATTTAAAGGGAGGCAAAATCGTTGCGCGCCCTCTATCGGATTATTCAGTAAATTGCAACAGGTTTTCCGTCTTTTCGTCAATATTGTCCATTATTCAGCGAGTTAAGGTCTGCGCGCCATAATCAGCGCGGCATGGATTATTGTCTGCCCCGGCAAAATCAAGCGATGGTCACATCCTTACAGAGGTAAATATCCTGAACAGCATTCAGAATTTCGACGCCTTCCGCCAGGGGCCGCTGGAATGCCTTGCGGCCGGTAATCAGCCCCATGCCGCCGGCCCGTTTATTCATTTATCGTATTCATCTTAAACTTCTTTGGCTTTCTGTTCAACTTTTTTTATCGACAAGCGCCTGATAAATCTATTTATTGACACCGCATACGGCATAATTCGTTTGACTTTTTCAATGTTATTATTATACATGAGAACCGGGGATGATTCAAAAATGCTCATTTACAGCCGGTGCCGACGCATACATGGTTGGCACGTTGTGGCGCTGTCGGAAAGCCAGGTGCTGAACGGAGCAGACAGACATCAACCTGCTGTGCCGGAACAATCGGTCTGCGCATCTCAAAAGCATCATAAAATTTTAAAAAGCGACCTTGCCTTACGGGAAAATCGTTCAAAATTGGTCATATGGGATTCGAAGAGGTTACACGCTCGACAGTATGCCAGGTTTCTTAAAAGGAGGGGTGATTTATGAAGAGAAAGACGGGTAAGATAAATGACACGGGCGGCGGCAAGAAGATTAAGAAGCAGCTGGAGTTGTCAGGCAGTCCCAGTGAATCGGAACATCTGCTGCACAGCATCATCCAGGGTTTCTCCATCCCGGCTTTTGTGATCGGAAAGGACCACAAAGTCATCTACTGGAACAGGGCCCTTGAGCAACTGAGCAAAATCCCGATGGGAGAGATGATCGGTACCAGCAAGCACTGGAGGGCCTTTTATGCCGAAGCGAGACCCTGCATGGCGGATCTTCTGGTCGATGGGGTTTCAGAGCGGATTCCAAAGTGGTATGAAGGGAAATACACCAAATCAGGACTGCTGGAAGAAGCGTATGAGGCAACCGATTTTTTTCCTGACCTCGGTGTGAGCGGCAAATGGCTTCGCTTTACGGCTGCGGCCGTCAGGGATTCCGGAGGCAAGATCATCGGCGCTGTTGAGACACTGGAAGACATCACGGAGCACAAGCTTGCCGAAGAGGCGCAACGGGAAAGCGAGCAGCGGCTGTACAGTATCATAGAGGGATCGCCCTTTCCGACATTCGTCATCGGGCTCGATCATAAAGTGATTTACTGGAACCGGGCGCTTGAAGAATTAAGCAATATTCCTGCGGAAGAGGTAATCGGGACCAATCAGCATTGGCGAGCATTTTATGCCAAAGACCGGCCCTGCATGGCAGATCTTCTCGTGGATCAATCCCTTGAAACCATCCCGGAATGGTACAAAGGCGTTTCCAAATCAAAACTTATTGATGAGACCTTTAAAGCAGAGGGATTTTTCCCCGATCTGGGCGAAAACGGGCGCTGGCTCTGGTTCATGGCAGCGGCAATCCGCAGCTCCAAGGGTGCCTTAGTCGGGGCTATCGAGACATTGGGAGATTTTACCGAACGCAAACTGAACGAACAAAAACTGATCGAGAGCGAAAAAAGGCTCAACAGCATCTTCGAAGGGTTCTCCATCCCCGCTTTTGTGATCGGGAAGGACCACAAGGTCATTCTCTGGAACCGTGCACTGGAAAAATTGACCAGGATACCGGCCGAAGAGATGATCGGGACCGACAAACACTGGCGGGCCTTCTACGCAAAAGAGAGGCCCTGCATGGCCGACCTGCTGGTGGACAGCGCCGCGAGGAATATTTCCAGGTGGTATTCGGGGAAATATCGGAAATTCGATGTCGCCGAAGATGCTTTCGAAGCAACGGATTTCTTCCCGGAACTTGGGAAAAAAGGACGCTGGCTTCGCTTTACGGCCGCCGTCATTCGGGATAGCCAGGGCGAGCTCGTCGGCGCTGTTGAGACCCTCGAAGACATTACGGATCAAAAATCGGCTGAAGCCGCGCTGAAGGAAAGTGCGCCGGCGAAGAAGTAGGCTATGACGCCGCTGTGCGTTTGTCCATTGAGCGGACCTGTTGAACAGGCGCCGCATTATTTTAGCGGGAATCTAGGAGGTCATGCCATGATGAGATCACACGCCACAAAGTTAATTGAAATAACGGAAAAACATGCCGAAGCCATCGCCCGGCAATGGCATAACAATATCAAAATGAATCCCAAAACGCCCTATTATCACACCATGCCGGAAGGGAAGGCCATCCAGCAGGCCCTTAATTTTTACAGCAAGGTCGGGAAACTATTTCTATCGGACAACCCTTTTGAGGATGCCCATGTCCTGTTTGCCCAATTTGCGGAAGACAGCTACAGGATGCGTATCCCGCTGCCCCAGGCTATCTACGCGCTGACGCTCTTGAGACGCCACATGTGGCTGTATGCCGAATTTCAGGCCACCTTCATGACAGCGGTCGAGCATCATCATGCTGCGGAAAGCCTGAACCGTACGATTCTGATGTTCGACTATGCGACGTATGTCATTGCTCTGAAATATGATGAACTGCTCCGAAAGGAAGTCGAGGAAAAATTCAAGGCGTCAAAGATCAAAGGCGCCATCTCCCTATGGGAAAGCTCGCAAAAATAGTTGAATGGGGACAGATTTCAAATCTGTCCCCATAGAAGCGGAATTAATCCAGCATTCCCGCCCAGCGGGGATCATGTTTCATCCGGGCGACTTTTCGCTGGAGTTGGCGAAGGGTAATGCCGAGGATCCGGGCAGCCTCTTTGCGGTCGTCCTGGTTATGACTCAACACATAAGCCACATGGGCCTCGTCGTTTTCTTTCAGCGTGCATAATTGTCGCGTGGAATGAGACGGCGGCAGCGCCGATGCGCCCAAATATTGCGGATATACCAGGTTTGAGTCGGTCAGGAGGGCGGCATTTTCCACAATCTGAGACAGTTCACGGATATTCCCAGGATAATCTCGACGACTCAGGATGTCCATGGCCTCAGGATGAAACCCTTGAATGTTTTTGTTGTGGCGCTCGGACGCTTTCATGAGAAAATGCGATGCCAGCACGGGAATATCGCCAACCCGCTCCCGCAGGGGGGGCAGATGAATATGGACCGATTTCAGCCGGTACAGGAGATCCAGGCGGAAGTTTCCTTCCTGGCATGCTTTGTCGATGTTTCTGTTGGAAGCGGAAACAACTCGGACATCGACCCGGATCGGCTTCGTCATGCCGAGCGGGAAAAAGGTTTTTTCCTCTAGTACGCGCAGCAGCTTGGCCTGCAGACTAACAGGCAACTCCCCGATTTCATCGAGAAACAGGGTCCCGCCGTCCGCCTGTTCAAAATAACCCCGATAGGGCGATTCGGCGCCCGTAAAGGCCCCTTTGGCATGACCGAAAAACTGGCTTTCAAACATCGTGGCCGGGATGGCCGAAACGTTCACGGCAACGAAAGGTCCTTTCGGCGCGGGGCCTGCCCGGTGAATCCCCTGGGCGACCAGCTCCTTGCCGGTTCCCGATTCGCCGGTAATCATGACGGGGTTGCCGCTTCCGGCCATGACCTGGGCGTAGGAAAGCAGGGACAGCATGCGGGGGCATCGGGTTATGATTTCGGAAAAGGCATCCGGTACGTCCAGGTTGGTGTCCCGGGCTGAAACCGACAGTCCGATGAGAAGCCCCCGTCGTTCATAAGCGCGTTCAATGGCCAGGAAAAGGAGGTCGTTGTCCACCGGTTTGACGAGATAATCGTAAGCGCCCAACCGGATGGCCTTCACGGTGGTGGGAATGTCGTCGACGGCTGTGAGAATGACAAATTCCGTATGGGGACGGTAAGGTTTTGCTGATTCAAGCACCTGTAACCCGTCGACGTCCGGCATGAGCAGATCGAGCAGAACAATGTCAAATTCGGTCTCCCTGATCTTCCGGATGGCGTCCTTGCCGTTGTCACAAACCTCCACATCCCGGATGCCCCGCCACCTCAGGAGTCGGCTGACCGAACTTAAAGAGATTTCTTCGTCATCGACAATCAGGATTTTCATAATCTTTGCCTTCCCACATCACGAATAAAGTTTTTTAATTGCGACATGCTAAATGGTTTCTTCAGAAGGAGGTCCGCCTTGATGGCCATGGGGACGGATTTCAAATCTGTCCCTATCCGCCCAGAGGAATAAAGAATCACGGTCAGCAGTGGAAAGCGTTCCCGGATCCTTTTCAGGAGCTCCCATCCGTCCATTCCCGGGAGGTTTATCTCCGAAACTACGATATCAACTTCCGGATAATCTTCCAGATAGGCGATGATGTCTTCAGGCGTACCCTCCAGACCCGGGGACCATCCCAAGGCATCGATGAAATTTATCTTCAGCTCATTCAAGAAAGCATGGTCATGATCAATGCAGAGCATTGCCGGATGAATATCAATACGGGTTTCACCGTCTATAGGTAAAAATATGGAGAACCGGCTTCCCAATCCCGGCCGGGATAAAACCCCGATCAACCCATGATGATCCTTGATCAGGCCGTAAGAGATGGAAAGTCCAAGGCCGGTTCCCTCCTTGTCCCGGCGCGTGGAAAAGAAGGGTTCAAAAATATGATCCAGCACGTCCCTTTCCATGCCCGCACCATTATCCTCGATCTCGATGAGGATCGCCTTGAGCCGGTCAAGGTATCTTGCGGTGATAATGATCCTTCCTTTCCGGTCGGTGGGAATGGCCTGATGGGCGTTGATCAGCAGGTTTGCAATCACCTGCTCGATTTTCTGAAAGTGTCCGTGAATGGGTGGCAGATTGCTGTCAACATAACGATCGATGCGCGATACCGTTTTCCGGATTTGAGCGCCCACAAGGATCAGCACGCCCTGGATGACATCACTGATCTGAACGGGTTTCTTTTGAGCCGATTCATCCGCCCGGGCAAATTCTTTCAAACCCGAAACAACGCGTTTGATGCGCTGGGCGGCAATCTTGAACTCCTCGATGATTTCTTTCATATTCACGCAGACTTCAACATAGCTGATGCCCTTGTCGCCCCAGTCGGGATGGGAGGCGCCGTCACTGGCAAGAATCGGCTCAATGTCGTTCCACATGTCTTCGAGCAGCGGAATGTTGTAGGCTATAAAACTGACGGGGTTGTTGATCTCGTGGGCGACGCCGGCCACAACCTCGCCCAATGCCGTCAATTTATGGGATTGAATCATCTGCTGCAGGCGAAGCTCTCCCTCCTGGCGGATGCGCCGGTCTTCCGTTACATCGCGCCACGCGCCGACCATGTAGCTCCGGGACGCATTGTTTGATCGAATCAAACGCCGGGAATCCAAAAACCAGCGGTAGGATCCGTCCGCAGCCTGGAAGCGATATTCGCACTGATACGCCTCTTTGCGAACGGCTGTTTTGAGCTCCGCAAGGATCCTTTCACGGTCATCAGGATGAATGTGTTCCTGCCAGAAGCCGGGGTTCTCGATGAACTGCTGCGGGGTGTATCCGGTCATTTCGCTGATGGTATGACTCACGAAGGTGATCTTGAAGTTGCTGTCGGCGCTGCAGGTGTAAGAAACAATCGGCAGTGATTTCAAAATGAGTGAAAGTTGTTCCGTCGTTTCCCTGAGCGCTTTTTCTGCCCGTTCTCGTTCCCGGAGCTCCGCCTGCAGGGCTTTGTTCGCCCGGGCAAGTTCCCGTGTCCGCTCCCGGACTTTGGATTCCAGACCTTCGTGGGCCTTCAACAGGGCGGCTTCCGCCTGTTTTGACTCGGTAATGTCTTCGAGGGTTTCAACGGCGCCGACCAACGCACCTTGCGCATTTCGGATAACAGCCGCTGTGAAGCGCAGCCATCTTCCCCTGTCACCGAGATCCGGGAAGAAATCGGTCGCTTCATAGGCCTCATCGATCAGTGAGGATTTGATAAACTTTCCCGCATACCAGCGATCAATGGCCTCCGGGTGTGCATCTACCAGTAGATCGGCCATGCAGGGCCGCTCGGCGCTGTAGAAGGCCCGCCAGTGTTGACGGGTTCCGATCACCTCTTCGGCCCTGATCCCGCTGATTTCCGCCAGCGCCCTGTTCCAGTATACGACCTTGTGATCCCGGCCAATCACAAAAGCCGGTATGGGCGAGCTCCCGATGACCCTGTGCAGATACTGCTCGCCATCGCTGATGAGTTCATCCGCCCGCTTGCGTTCGTATTCCGCTGCTCCGATTGTCCCATCCTGCGGTGTATGCTTCTTTTTCATTCCGAAAACCCCTGGTGGAATCGGTCATGTATGCCGGAGTCTGAGTATGATAAAAAATTGGGAATAAAGGCACCTGATCGAAGCCGGCAAGATCAGATCGCTCCCGTGAATCAGGGCGCCACTATCACGGCGTCGATTTCCACCAGGGCGTTTCGGGGCAGGGCGGCTACACCGATGGTTGCCCGTGCCGGATAGGGCTGCTTGAAAAAGCATGCCATGATTTCATTGACGCACGGAAAGTGTGTGAGATCGGTTAGATAAACGGTCAGCTTGACAATATCATCCAGGCCTGCTCCAGCAGCGGCGGCAACGGCCTGAAGATTCAAAAAGATACGCCGGATCTGGGCATCGATGCCCTCTTCCATCTGCATCGTTTCCGGATTCAGCCCGATCTGGCCGGACAGATAAATCGTATTGCCGGCCCGAATGGCCTGGGAATAGGCGCCGATCGCCTGGGGGGCGTCCTTCGATTCAATCAGCACTTTCATGATCATCTCCTGAGTTAACGAAAGAAACTTGAAATTGTGAATGGCCTGTGCCTGCGAAAGCAATCCGGCAATCTTAGCCTGTCAGACATGTTAGAGGCGGCTGTGGCCTGCAAGCGGCAGACGGTCGAGACTATAGAAAAGCAGGCCCATTCTGTCAAGCGGAAAGCCGAAGAAAATGCTTGACAGGGGCGTATTTTTAAGCAACCATCGGCTCCATCATGTGATGGAATCGTCGGATGGAATGAAACGATGGAGACCCGCCTCGACAAGGCCCGTAAAGACCCGGAATCGATGAAAGCCAGAATCCTCGCAGTGGCGAGGCGGATTTTCGGCGAATACGGCTTCCACGGGACCACCACGCGCATGATCGCCCAGGAAGTGGGGATTGATATTTCGACGCTGCACTATCACTGGGGCGAGAAGAAGGACCTCTACGAGGCCGTCATCCTCGATATCAACACAGACCTGCGCCAGAGCCTCATCGATGTCGAAACGATCATCCACGGCAGACCGCTTGCCGAGCGCATGGCCATCGCTATCGACGTGATGACGGACTATCTCTTTGCGCATCCGGAAGTTTCCAACCTGATTCTGCTGCGCTATTTCGGCAAAACCCGCCATGAGTCCAGTCTTGACTTCAAAGTACCCGAATTTACGGGTGATATAGCACGATCCATGGGATTGACCAGGGATCCAAAAAATACCCCTCCGGAGGGAATGATGCAGGTGCTGACGGTCATGAACGCCCTGCACAATTTCGTTTCCGGCGAGAATTTCTTCCGGCCCATGACCGGTTTGCAGCGTGAAGATTATATCCATGCAGCGAAAGAAACCCTCAAGTGCATTCTGATTCCGGCATTTGTTGAGCGGGATCGGATACGGTCCGAAGGTTGATGCTAATTTTAAAATCTATTGACTAAGGGAGGATAGCTGATGGCACTGAACATGGACGCGCTCGGCAAGCCGATTGGTCCGATCACACGGCAGTACGACTGGAAAGATGTTGTGCTGTACGCCCTCGGCGTCGGGGCCGGCTTTGATGACCTGGATTACGCCTACGAGAAGAATCTCAAGGTGATTCCCACGTTTTCGATCGCGATGATTTTCGACTTTCTCGGTCAGGTTGCGGCCGCCTCGAACATCAATCTTGCCGGGGTTCTGCATGGCGAACAGGAACTGATCTTTCACCGTCCCATCCCCGCATCGGGCAGTTTCGTAACCACCGGCAAGGTCAGCCGGTATTACGACAAGGGCCCCAAGGGGGCGCTCGTGATCGGCGAAAGTGGAACCTGCGACGCCGACGGCAGACGCCTTTTTACGAACATCATTACGGTTTTCGCCCGGCTCGACGGTGGCTTCGGCGGCGAGGATGCCCCCAAAAAAGAGGTGGTCTTTCCGGACCGAGATCCCGACATCGTCGTGGCGGCCTCTCCGTCGCCGGACCAGCCGCTGATTTACCGGCTGTCGGGCGATATTTTCCAGCTCCACGCCGATCCCGAATTTGCCCGGATGGTGGGGTTTGAAAAGCCCATCATGCACGGCCTGTGTACATACGGTTATGCCTGCCGGGCCCTCATGGCCCATTTTGTCCCCGGCGAACCCGAGAATGTTCGGCGTCTGGCCTGCCGTTTTTCCCGGACGCTGTATCCCGGCGAGCCCATTAAAACCCTGATCTGGAAAACGCAGGAGGGCAGGGCGCTTTGGCGTGTCGTCAACGCCGTAAACGGCGAGATGGTCATCGACAACGGGATCTTTGAATACGGCCCGATTCCGAAGGATGAGATCCGTTTTGACGGGCGCGTGGCCGTGGTCACCGGCGCGGGAGGCGGGCTCGGAAGGGTTTACGCCCTCGAACTGGCCCGGCGGGGCGCCCGGGTGGTCGTCAACGACTTCGGCGGGGCGCGGGACGGTGAGGGAGCGGGCTCCGCATCGCCTGCGGATCAGGTCGTCAATGAAATAAAGAACATGGGCGGCGAGGCCGCGGCCAACTACGCAAGCGTTGCCACACCGGAGGGCGGTGAAAGCATCATCCAGACGGCACTGGAGGCATTCGGACGCGTGGATATTCTGATCAATAACGCCGGCATCCTGCGCGACAAGGGCATCGGCAAGATGGAACCGGAGAGCTGGAAGATCGTCCTCGATGTCCATCTGAACGGGGCATATAACGTGACCCGGCCCGCCTTCAGGGCCATGCGTGAAAACGGCTACGGGCGCATCATCATGACGACGTCGGCCGCCGGTCTTTACGGCAATTTCGGCCAGACCAACTACAGCGCCGCCAAGATGGGCCTTGTGGGCCTCATGAACACGCTCAAGCTCGAAGGGGGCAAGTACAATATCAAGGTCAATACCATCGCGCCCATCGCGGCCTCGCGGCTGATGGCGGATATCCTGCCGCCGGATCTGCTCGATAAGATGAAACCGGAATTCGTGTCGCCTCTGGTGCTCTATCTCTGTTCGGAGCAGTGCCCCGTGAGCGGCAAGATTTACAATGCCGGGATGTGCTACTATAACCGCACCGCCGTCATGACGAGTCCCGGAATCGTGATTGGCGATGGTAAGGCAGCGCCCACGCTGGAAGATGTGGCGGCCAACTGGGAAAAAATTCTGAGTCTCAAGGGCGCCCGGGAATATGAACAGCTCAACGACCTGGTCCTGGGCGACATGTTGGCGGCGCTTCAGCCGAAGCCGGACCAGCCCGCTGCAGACGCCACAGCCGGCGGCGCTCCGGCAAGCGTTGCCGCGATCTTCGAAGGCATGCCCGGGGCCTTCAGGCCCGACGCCGCCAAAGGCGTGGACGTGGTTTTTCAGTTCTCCATCGGCGGCGAGGGCGGCGGTGACTGGGCTGTAACCGTCAAGGATGGGACCTGCAAGATCGAGGCGGGCGTACATCAAAAGCCCACGACCACGATCAAGATGGCCGGCGCTGATTTTCTCGCGATGATGAGCGGCAAGCTGTCGGCCATGAAGGCCTACACATCGGGTAAGATCAAGATCGAAGGCGATCTCATGAAATCCCAGCTCATCGAGAAGCTGTTCAAAATCTGAGAGGCGCAAGGGGACAGGTTTAAACCTGTCCCCTGAGGCGCACAGACTTTTTACGAAGTCGTCAAATTTGAGGGAGGAATGACAATGATCGGAATCACTGCTTACGGCGCCTATATCCCCCGGCTCAGGCTTGACCGCATGTCCATCTTTCAGGCCATGGGCTGGTTTGCCCCGGCCATTATCATGGTCGCCCAGGGGGAGCGCTCCATGTGCAATCATGATGAGGACAGCCTCACGATGGCCGTTGCGGCGGCCCGCGACTGCCTGACCGGAATGGACAAGCAGGCGATCGATGCGGCCTACTTGTGCTCCACCACGCTGCCATTCGCCGACCGTCTCAATGCCGGTATCCTGGCCACCGCGTTGAATCTGCGTTCGGATATGGCGACGGCCGATTTCACCTCGACCCTCAAGGCCGGGACCACGGGCCTGCTGGCCGCCCTTGACGGCGTCAAGGCGGGCAGCCGTAAAAATGTCCTTGTGACGGCCACGGACAAACGCGAAACTCGGCCCGCCTACTTCTATGAAATGTGGTTCGGCGACGGGGCGGCTTCGCTCATGGTGGGCGACACGGACGTCATCGCCGAATTCATCGGTTCTTATTCGGTTTCCTATGATTTCGTGGATCACTACCGTGCGGCGGATCGCCGGTTCGATTACATGTGGGAGGAACGATGGCTCCGGGAAGAGGGCTATGCCAAATTCATTCCGGAAGCGGTTGACGGCCTCTTTAAGAAGCTCAATATTTCCATCAAGGATGTGGACCGGCTCGTCTTCCCTTGTTTCTTCAAGGCGGAGCACAGGACGCTGGCTAAAAAGCTTGGAGCCGCGCCGGAGAAGGTCATCGACAACATGCATGAGATCTGCGGCGAGACGGGCGCCGCCCATCCGCTGGTCATGTTTGTGGCGGCCCTCGAACAGGCGAAGCCCGGCGACGGCATCCTTGTCGCGGGATTCGGTCAGGGCTGTGACGCCCTCTACTTCAGGGTGACGGAAAATATCGCGAAGCTGCCGCCGCGAATGGGGGTGAAGGGTTCTCTCGAGAACAAGAAGACCATCGACAACTACATGAAGTTTCTCAAATTCAGGAATCTGATCGATCCTGAAATGGGGATACGGGCCGAGGCCCCGACCCAGACTGCCATGACCACGCTCTGGCGCAAGCGCAAGATGCTCACAGGCCTCGTCGGCGGCGTCTGCCGTGACTGCGGCGTCCCCCAGTATCCGAAGATGGACATCTGCGTCAATCCGGCCTGCGAACATCTGAACACCCAGGACGATTATGAATTTGCCGACAAACCGGCGAAGGTCATGACCTTCACGGGCGACCTGCTGGCCGTGTCCGTCGATCCGCCCGCCATCTACGGTATGATTCAGTTCGACGAAGGCGGCCGCTTCATGGCGGACTTCACCGATTGCGAGCTCGGCGATGTCAAGGTGGGCATGCCCGTGAAAATGAGCTTCCGCAAGCGCGTGACCGACAACGAGCGCGGCTTCGTGGGCTATTTCTGGAAGGCCGTTCCACAGCCACAACCCGACGCGGCTGCGAAAGAGGACGAAATCCGCTTTGATGGCCGCGTGGCTATTATTACCGGCGCCGGCGCCGGCCTGGGGCGGACCTATGCCCTGGAACTGGCCAGGCGGGGCGCCAAAGTGGTCGTAAACGATTTCGGTGGCGCCCGGGACGGCGCGGGCCAGGGGTCCAGTTCCCCGGCGGATAAAGTCGTCAATGAAATCAAAGAGTCAGGCGGCGAGGCCGTGGCCAGCTACGACAGCGTGGCGACGCCCCGGGGCGGCGAAAATATCGTCAAAACCGCGCTGGACGCCTTCGGCCGCGTGGATATCCTCATCAACAACGCCGGGATCCTGCGCGACAAGGGCTTCCTCAAGATGGAGCCGGAAACCTGGCAGGCCGTTCTGGACGTGCACCTCAACGGGGCCTACAACGTCACGCGCCCCGCTTTTCAGGCCATGCGTGCAAACAACTACGGCCGCATCGTCATGACGACCTCCGCCGCCGGACTCTATGGCAATTTCGGCCAGACCAATTACAGCTCGGCCAAGCTGGCGCTCGTGGGATTCATGAACACGCTGCGCATCGAGGGGCAGAAATACAATATCAAGGTCAATACGATCGCGCCCGTGGCGGCCTCGCGACTGACCGAGGACGTGATGCCGCCCGACATGTTTGAAAAGCTGACGCCGGATTATATCGCCGGGATCGTAGCCTATTTATGCTCGGAAAACTGCCGGGAAACAGGGGCTGTTTTCAATGCTGCTGCCGGTTACTACAGCCGGGCGGCAATCCTGACCGGCCCCGGAATCACACTCGGAGACGGCAAAACCCCGCCGACGCCGGAAGACATCCGGGACCACTGGGCGCAGATCAGCAGTCTGGACGGCGCGCGGGAACTGCAGGATGCAACCCTGGCCGTCATGTCCTTCATGACGCCGCCCAAGGCGGAGGAAAAGCAGGACGTAAAAGAAGCGGGTGCCACGCTGAATGTAAGGAGCGTCTTTGAGAAGATGCCCGCCGCCTTCAATGCGGAGAAGGCCGCCGGGAAGGATCTGGTCTTTCAGTTCAATATCTCCGGTCCCGGCGGCGGCGACTGGTTTGTAACGATCAAGGACGGCGCATGCCGCGTCGAAGCAGGCATGGACGCCAAGCCGACGACGACGATCAAGATGGCGGAAGGGGACTTCCTCCAGCTCATCCAGGGCAAACTGGACGGTATGCAGGCGTTCAGCGCGGGCAAGCTCAAGGTGGAGGGCGACATCATGAAAGCCCAGTTGATCGGGAAGCTGTTCAAATTCAAGGCATGAACGCTTTGCATGATCGGTGAAAAATGGGTTACGGGCGGCGAAGCCTTTTTGTGGCTTCAGCATAATCAGGAACGAATACCGATAAACCGTTGGAGGTGTTGAATATGGCTTCAGGAATCAGCGATAAGGTTGCGATCCTCGGGATGGGCTGCTCGCGTTTCGGTGAACGCTGGGATATGGGGGGCGAGGAACTCATGGTGGAAGCCTTTACGGAGTGCCTCGCCGATGCGGGGATTGAAAAAAAGGCGATTCAGGCAGCCTGGCTGGGTACCTGCATCGATGAGATCAACATGGGCAAGTGCGCCACGCCGATGGGAGTGGCGCTGCGTCTGCCCCATATCGGCGTCACGCGCGTGGAGAACTACTGCGCCACGGGCACGGAAGCCTTTCGCGGGGCGGTGTATGCCGTTGCATCCGGGGCCTACGATATCTGCCTGGCCCTGGGCGTGGAAAAGCTCAAGGACAGCGGCTACGGGGGGCTTCCCAATCCCGGCTCCGGTTTCGGCACGCTCTTCTGGCAGTGGATGGCCAATGCCACGGCGCCGGGCCTTTTCGCGCAGCTTGCCTCGGCCTACGGCGCCAAATACCGGATTTCCGACAAGGATATCAAGCGTGCCATCGCCCATGTATCGGTGAAAAGCCATGCCAACGGGGCGCTGAACCCCAAAGCCCACCTTCAAAAGGCCGTGACGATGGACCAGGTGCTGTCGTCGCCGATCATCTCTCATCCGCTCGGGCTTTTCGACTGCTGCGGCGTCAGCGACGGCGCCGCCTGCGCGATTGTGACGACGCCCGAGATCGCCCGGAAGCTCGGCAAAAAGGACCTCGTAAGCGTAAAGGCGCTGCAGGTGGCCGTCAGCAGCGGCTACGAGGGGGGCTTCAACGAATGGGCGGGCGAGCATTTCGTGACGGCCGGCAAATGCAGCACCGCGGCCTACCGGGAAGCGGGGATCACGAATCCCCGCGAGGAGATCAGCATGATGGAGCTGCACGACTGTTTTTCGATCACGGAGCTTGTGACCTACGAAGACCTGCATATTTCCGAACGCGGCAAGGCCTGGAAGGACGCCCTGGACGGGTTCTACGACCGGGACGGCAAGGTGCCGGCCCAGGTGGACGGCGGGCTCAAGTGTTTCGGGCATCCGATCGGCGCGTCCGGCCTGAGAATGATCTACGAGATGTACCTGCAGTTGCTCGGGCGGGCCGGCAAGCGACAGCTCAACGATCCCCGTTATGGGCTGACACACAACCTGGGCGGCTTTCCGCACCAGAATGTGTGCGCCATATCGATCGTCGGAAAATATAAAAATTGACGACTTCGTAAAAAGTCGAGAATTCCCTCCCCTCGATGGGTGAGGGGGAAAGGGACTTTTTACGAGTCCATAAAAATTGACAGGGAGAGGCAATATGGACATCATTCAATACACCGATGAACACAGGATCTTTCGGCAAACGCTGAGAAAGTATCTTGAAAAGGAAGTCACGCCGCACGCGGAGGAGTGGGAGGAAGCCGGGATCGTCCCGCGCGAGGCCTGGAAAAAAATGGGGGAGCAGGGTTTTCTGTGCACGGCGGTGCCCGAAGAATACGGAGGTGCCGGCGGGGATTTTCTCTACTCGGTGATCGTGACCGAAGAAATGGCCCGGACCAATTTCAGCGGACTGGCCGCCCCGCTGCACAGCGACATCATCGTTCCCTACATAGTATCCTTCGGCTCGGAAGCGCAGAAAAAAAAGTATCTGCCCGGGTGCGTGTCCGGCGACATCATCACGGCCATCGCCATGACGGAACCCAACACGGGCAGCGACCTGGCGGCCATCCGGACGACGGCCGTCGAGCAGGGCGGCGAGATTGTTTTCAACGGACAGAAGACCTTCATTTCGAACGGCATCAACTGCGACCTGCTGGTGCTGGCCGCAAAGGATCCGGCTGCGGCCAATCCGCACCAGGCCGTGGACCTTTTCCTGGTCGAGGCCGGAACCCCCGGATTCGAGAAGGGGAAGCAGATCAAGAAAGTCGGGTGGCATTCCCAGGATACGGCAGAGCTTTACTTTACGGACTGCCGGGTTCCGGCCGCCAACCGCCTCGGCGAGAAGGGCTCCGGCTTTCTAAAGTTGATGCTTAAGCTGCAGCAGGAACGGCTCATATGCGCCATCGGCGCTCAGGCCGGCGCAGAACTCATGCTGGAGCTGACCATCCAGTACTGCAAGGAGCGCGTGGCTTTCGGGAAGCCCATTTCCAAGTTCCAGCATACGCAGTTCGAAATTGTCGAAATGGCCACGGATATCCGGCTCGGACGGACCTTTCTGGATAAGCTGATCGTGGACCACATGGAAGGCAAAGAAATCGTCGTGGATGTGTCCATGTCCAAGTTCTGGATCACCGACATGGCCTGCCGCGTGGCAGACCGGTGTGTTCAGCTCCACGGCGGCTACGGCTACTGCGAGGAATATCCCATTGCCAGAGCCTGGCGGGACATCCGCGTGACGCGCATCTTTGCCGGAACCAACGAAATCATGAAGATGATCTGCGCCCGGTTCATGGGGCTGTAGGCTATTTCGCCGCCGCCCGCAGCTTCTTGACCATGTCCGTCTTTTCCCAGCGGTAATCGTCCATAAACAGCGTGATCGGGATCTTCCGGTAGATGTCGCTGTTGAGGAGATCGAATTTTTCTATCATCCCGGCCGGTGTCAGGTCGAAGAGCTGCTCGATGAGTTTTTCGAGTTTCCCGTCGGGAAGTTTTCCCGTGCCGAAGGTATTGACATAGGTTGAGAAAGGCTTGGCCACGCCGATGGCATAGGCGATCTGAACGGAACACTTATCGGCCAGCCCCGCCGCCACAATATTTTTAGCGACATGGCGTGCGCCGAATGCCGCGGAACAATCGACTTTCTCCGGCGTCTTGTTGACCACGGCACCGCCTCCCATCTGGGCGCCCGGATAGCCGCCGTAAAACTGGACGACGAGCTTGCGGCCCGTCACGCCGGAATCGGCGGCGCCGCATGAGTTGACGGCCTGCCACTCGCCGGTGGGGTTGAACAGGAATTCCGTTTTCTTGTCGACCCAGTCCTTCAGGCATGCAAAAGCGATGTTATGGGCTTTCGCTTTGATCTGGCCCTTTTCGGCCTTCTTGACGATCCGGTAATCGATGGCGTTGGACATCAGCACCTTGGCTAAACGCAAGGGTTTGCCGGTCTTGTCGTCGTATTCCACGGAGACCTGGCCCTTGCCGTCCGGCGCAAAAACAGGATCGCCGCAGCGCTCAAAGGCGCGCATGAGCCGGCTCACCAGCACATAGGGCAGCGGCAGCAACTCTGGCGTCTCGTTACAGGCAAATCCGTACATGATGCCCTGATCGCCGGCGCCGATCTCATGTTTCTTGTTGAGATCCATGGACGTACCCTGATTGATGTCCGGCGACTGGGGGATGATCGCATTGAGAACTCCCAGGGAATTGCCGTTGAGGCCCAGGGCGGCGTCAGTGTATCCCAGAGCCACGACGCAATTCCGGACGACCTTGTCGATATCCACATAAACCCGCGTCCGGACCTCGCCGCCCACGAGGCAGATGCCCTTCCCAAGGAAGACCTCCAGGCCGCAATGGGGCATGTTGTGCAGGTTCAGCCCCGGCTTCATTTTCTTTTCTTCATCCAGAATGGTTGCAATCACATTGGCCGCGATAATATCGGCAACAACATCCGGATGCCCAACCTTGATACTCTCTGATGAAATCTGCATGAAATCTCTCCTTTCAGCTACTTTTTTCAGTCGTAGTGCAAGCACAAAAAAACCGCGCCGAAGCGCGGGCTGATATTTTAAATCTTTTCAGCGCTTTAGCACATTTATAACGCGGAGCAATTTACCATTAAATCACCGCATGCGGGCGGGACATTATCACAAAAAAATTAAAAATCAAGCATTATTTGAAAATCGTTCATCTCATTAAACAAGGATTCAACGACTCGTTAAAAAATCACGCCGTACGGATAGGTATGCTTTAAGGCCATTCCACCCATTGCACTTTATAAATGCATGAATACAAGCACTTACTGTATTTCTTGTCGTGGTCTTCTGTTCTGGCACGCTTCCCGCATTAGTAGAAGTCAAACAAAACGAACAAAATCCCAAGGAGGGTACAGATCATGAAAAAGACAATCGGAACAATGATGGTGGCGGCGGCGGTGGTTCTTCTGACGGCAACTTTCAGCTTCGCGGAATACGCCCTGGCAGGCGCCGGCAACTTCCCCTATTTCCAGCTCGGCTGCCTGATCGTCGGCGGGCTGATCATCATTTCGCTCAAGAACAAATATGAGCGGATATACACCAGCGAGACCGTCGGCGCCTTCGCGCTCTACACGGTGTTGATCGCCCTGTTCACGAATCCCGTGATCGATGCGATCAAGAACATGGTGGGTTAAGCTTACGGATATCAGACAGGCCCATTTTCAGGAACGGAGGAACGGAACATGAACACGCAGACGACCCAGAGAAACACGCTTCGAGAGATGCAGCAGTACGGACACATCCTGATGCTCTCCGCCTGGGGATTCGCCATCGTCTTTGCGTCGCTTCTGTTCCTGTACCTCGGGCATCTGCTGGACGAGTGGCTCGGGACGGCGCCCAACTTCATGTTCGGGTTGTTCTTCCTGGCGCTGGCTACCTCCATCGGAAGGTTGTATCAGGAGGCCTGGCTCAAAAGGAAAAAGGTATAAACAAAAAAAGGGGGGGGAGATGACGAAGTCGTGTCCCCCCTTTAGCATAGGATCTTTTCATGATCTGCCAAAAGCCCCCTGATCCGATCGTGTCGGACAGGGGGCTTTTGTTTTGAGGTTAACGCGGCTCCCCCCGCAGGCGGTATTTTCCGCCGGGGGAGCCATTTGATCCACCTATGCCGTTTTCTCATGGCTTGGAATCACATTCGCATACAGTCGGTCTTCAACGGGCGATCATCACCAAGGGACCCTTCGTGTTTTATGTGTTGGATTCCAGCATCACGAACGATTAACGAACATCGCAGATCCTTATTTGTTGCCTATGTTATCGGCAGGATTGCAGCCCATCTTTAATGGATGGACCATGGGATTTCAAAATGCACGCTGTGGTTGAATTTATTGGCAACTTATGTCAAATACAAAAAGCCTATCGAGCCAGGACGTATAGACAGGGGCTGACCGGAATGCAGGTCAGAATGAATTATGAATAAGAATGATGGGAGATGAAAGCATGAAAATCATCGATGTCCAGGTGCAGACGTTTACCCGGGAGGCCATGAAATACCAGCCCATGCTGGAAGATATCGAACGCATGATGCGAACCGTGTTCAAGCGGGAATCGGCCTTTGTTCCCGAAGAGGAATTCATCGCCGGATTGAAAGCAGCGGGCGTCCGGGCGATCATGATGAGCCCCATGGGCTGGGCCAGGGCAGGGCGCGATCCGGCGCATATCAGAGCAATGCATGACTACATGGGACACCTGAAAAAGACCTATCCCGACACGGTCCTGGGCTGTTGGGGCGACATCGATCCCAGGCTCGGCGCGAGCGGCGCCCGCGAACTGGAAAGATGCATCAAGGACGTGGGCATGCTGGGAATCTATACCGGCGCCATTCTGACAGGCATACCGGTCAATGACAAACTTTACCGGCCCTTGTTTGAGGTATGCGCCGCCGCCGGCGTTCCGGTAAAACTGTCAGTCGGCATGACCGCCATGGGCCAGGGCACTCCCGGAGGAGGCGGGGTTCATCTGAGCTATGAAAATCCGATCCCCTATGTGGACGATGTTGCCATCCAATTCCCCAACCTGACCATTATTGCCGCCCATTGCGCCTGGCCTTTTCACAACGAGATGACCGCCGTGATGATCCATAAAGCCAATGTCCACAATGAGCTGCACGGCTGGTCTCCGAAATATTTTCCCGCGGAACTCAAGCGGGAAATCAACGGACGTCTCCAGGACAGATTCATGTTCGGTTCCGATTACCCCTGGTTTGCCTATGAGCGTCTCGTGCGCGACTGGGAATCAGATGGGTATAAACCAGAGGTTTTGGAGAAGGTCTATGCTACAAACGCCCGCAGGATATTAGGGATTGAAGCTTGAACATGCCCTCCGGGAAATCTCCACGATCAAGGTCTTTTTTCGCGGGGCATCCTGAAAAAATTCTTTTAATTTTTTCGGCAGCGTGCAGTTCACGTTAAGTACTGGATAATCTTTGTTACCCGTCCGTATTCAACTATTAAAAAAAATACTTGCAAAAATCTTTCGCTTTGTTTATAAGTCGCGCGGCATTGCTACACCCACCTTTTTTTCGTTGCAGTTTCGGACTCTAATTTTTAGGCGTTGCGGGGTAGCGATGTCCGTCCGCCGTGAAAATGAAGGGGATGGGATTTTCCGATGCCGGAAATGACGTATAGATCGTGACATGAGGGGATGAACATGGCAAAAACGTTGGGAGATATCACGCAGGAGCTGAATGAAAAGGTATTGGCGCCGGCGAAGGCCGAAGCGGCTGAAATCGTCCGCAGCGCCAGGGATCAGGCGGCAGCAATCGTGGCAGAGGCGAAGGCCGCTTCGGAAAAAGTCAGTGCCGCAGCCAAAACTGATGCAGAGAATGTCCGGAAACAACTTCAGGTGGACATGGACACGGCCGCCCGAAACTTCATCATCATGGTTCAGGAGAAACTCGAGGCCGCGGTGGTGGCCCCCGTCGTGGATGGGGAGATCAAGGCCGCCCTGGGCGACGCCGGGTTTCTCAAGCGCATGATCGAAATTCTTCTGAACGAATTTCTGAAAAATCAGAGCAAGGAGCAGCCCTTGGAGATCCTCCTGCCCAAACAGAATCAGGCCGAGCTCGAAGCCTGGTTCCGTGAGAAATTCCGGGAGAAGGCGGCCGGGTCTCTGGTCGTACAGTTTACCGACAAGATAACCTTTGGTTTCCTTGTCGGTGTGAAAGGCCAGGGCGCTTATTTCAACTTCAGTTCCGGTCTCGTGGAAGCCTTCTCCAACTTCTGCTCGCCGCGCTTCCGCAAGCATTTCTTCGCACGTCAGGAGTCTTAGGAGAACATGGGCCAATACTATTTTCTCATGTGCCTGCTTCCTCCTATGCCGGCGGCACTGGGAGAGAAAATGCCGCTCGGGTTCGGCGAAATCGCCGGTACGGTCAAGAGAAATGTTCATCCGGAGCATCTTGAAATCGCCTTCGCCCATCTCCACAGCATAGACGCCTTCAACTGGGAGCAGATGGATCAGCGACGCGATCTCTTTCTTGAAGGAGGCCTTTTATCCCGTGAGGACATGGCCGGCGCCAGGGATCTCCCCGATTTCATCAGAGCCTTCCGCGAGGAAAAGGAACGGGGCATTCACCGCGCCTATCCCTATGACCGGCTCTGGGAGCTGTATTACAGTTATGCCCATGCCGTTGCCGAGCGTTCCGGATGCCGGTTTCTCATCGATTACCTTTCCTGGGAAATCGAACTGCGGCTGACGTCTGGCGGCGCATGCGGGTCCGGGAAAAAGGCGGAAACGTGGATGATCATGCCATTCTGAGCACCTTCCATCCCCGCGATTACTCCAATCTCATTGCTCAGCTTAAAAGCCAGAAAAATCCGCTTCAGGCGGAACGCTGTCTGGATGAAGAGCGTCTGCGGCAGATCTATCGGTTCGAGGGGAGTTCAGGATTCTCCCTTGATGCCCTTTTGGCCTATGTAACACGTTCTGCGATCTATTCTCGCTGGGAAAAAATCAGCGAAGATTTCGATATAGAGACTTATTTATGGCATGGAGGTTCAATGTGAACGGTCCCACGCGTGGTCGGGTTGTGGCGGTGAATGGTCCTCTCGTTACCTGTGAAGTGGATGAGGGGCGAGAGGTTCTACAAAATGAGGTCGCATATGTGATGTGCGGCGAGGTTCCGTTGAAGGCCGAGGTCATCCGGATTCGCGGCCGGCAGATCGACCTCCAGGTTTTTGAGAGCACAACGGGTTTGAATGTCGGCGAGGCGGCTGAGTTTTCCGGCGAATTGCTCTCGTTGACGCTGGGTCCCGGAATGCTCGGCATGATTTACGACGGCCTGCAGAACCCGCTCAAGGAACTGGTGAACGATCAGGGTTTCTTTCTGAGGCGGGGACAGTATCTTCCCGCCCTCGATGGAAAAAGGCTCTGGGATTTCGAGCCGATGGTCAAGGCGGGGGCGCAGGTCCGGCCGGGGCACTACCTCGGCCAGGTGACGGAGGGTCTCTTCCCGCACCCGATCATGGCGCCGCTCAGGCTCCTGGGGACTTGGGAAGTAAAGGAAATCAAGCCCCGGGGTCAGTACACGGTCAACGATACCATCGCGATCCTCAAAAGCGCCGACTCGCAGTCGTCACAGGAAGTGACGGTGACCATGAAACAGGAGTGGCCGGTCAAGATGCCGATGCGCAAGTACGAGGAGCGCCTGCTTCCCGACACGCAGCTGCTGACGCAATGCCGGCTCATCGATATCTTCTTCCCGATGGCCGAAGGCGGAACGGCCTGCATCCCCGGTCCCTTCGGCGCCGGTAAAACCGTTCTCCAGCAGATCATTTCGCGTTATGCCCAGACGGATATCGTGATCATCGTGGCCTGCGGCGAGCGGGCCGGCGAGGTCGTGGAAACGATCCGGGAATTCCCGGAACTCGAAGATCCCAAGACAGGCAAGTCCCTGATGGACCGCACGGTCATCATCTGTAATACATCGTCCATGCCCGTGGCGGCCCGAGAGGCGTCGATTTATACGGGTGTGACGCTGGGTGAATATTACCGGCAGCTCGGCCTCAAGGTCCTGCTGCTGGCGGACAGTACATCCCGGTGGGCGCAGGCGCTGCGTGAGTCCTCGGCCAGAATGGAGGAGATTCCCGGCGAGGAGGCCTTCCCGGCCTATCTGGAAAGCCGGATTGCCGCCGTTTACGAGCGGGCCGGCCTGGTCAAACTCTACAACGACAACACCGGTTCGCTCACGATGATCGGTACCGTGTCTCCGGCGGGCGGAAATTTCGAGGAACCCGTGACGCAGAATACGCTCAAGGTGGTCGGCGCCTTCCACGGCCTGTCGCGATCCCGGTCCGATCAGCGCCGGTACCCGGCCATCGATCCGCTCATTTCCTGGAGTCTCTATCTGGGGCAGATGAACGCCTCGCTCAATACGCGCCATGAAAAATGGGTCGATCTCGTGCAGGAGGCCCATAACCTGATCTTCAAAGGCAGCGAAATCCACCAGATGATGCTGGTCGTGGGTGAAGAGGGAATCGGTCTGGACGACCTGGTCGTTTATATGAAGTCGGAGATCGTTGACGCCGTCTGCCTGCAGCAGGATTCATTCGACCGGGTGGACCAGGCGACCTCGCGGGAGCGCCAGATATCCGATTTCCTGCTGCTCATGGACATGGTGCATCATGCGTTTACGTTCGAATCCAAGGAGCAGGCAAAAGGCCAGATGATTCACATGCAGAATCTTTTTTTCCAGTTAAAATATTGTCCTTTCGGAGAGGAGGCCTATAAACGGTATCGCTCGGAGATAGAGGCCATTCTCGAAGGGAAAGGAGCGGGTCACTAATGATCATCGAACATTCTCGCATAGTCCGTGTTCAGGGGGATATCATCTCGGTGCCGGCCACCGGGATCAAGAATGGCGAACTGGCGACCGTGAAGAGCCGAAGCGGGACGTCCCTGGCGCAGGTCATCCGCCTGCGGGGGGACGAAGTCTTCCTGCAGGTTTTTGCCGGATCGCGCGGCGTCTCGACGGGCGATACGGTCCGGTTCCTCGGACATCCCATGCAGGTCGCCTTCGGCGATGCGCTGCTGGGCCGGATCTTCAACGGATCGGGGGAGCCCATCGACAAAGGCCCCGGCTTGCAGGCGCTGCCCCGGATCAGCATCGGCGGTCCGTCGGTCAACCCGGTCATGCGTGTCATTCCGCGGGGGTTCATCGAAACGCGCGTGCCCATGGTGGACGTATTCAACCCGCTCGTGGAGAGCCAGAAGCTCCCCATCTTCGCCGCCGCCGGTGAGCCGTACAATGAACTCCTGGCCAGGATCGGCATGCGGGCCAACGCCGACGTGGTCATCCTGGGCGGCATCGGCCTCAAATACGACGAGTATCTCAAATTCCGGATCGCCTTTGAGGAAGCCGGGGTGCTTTCCCGGACGATCATGTTCGTCCATACCGCCTCGGATCCCGTCGTGGAACGACTGCTGGTGCCCGACATGGCGCTCGCCGTGGCAGAGCAGTTCGGCGTCCAGGGCAAGCGCGTGCTGGTCCTGCTGACGGATATGACCGCCTTTGCCGACGCCCTGAAGGAGATCGCCATCTCCATGGACCAGGTTCCCTCGAACCTCGGCTATCCGGGTTCGCTTTACAGCGACCTGGCGTCGCGTTACGAGAAGGCCGTTGACTTCGACGGGGCGGGCAGCATCACGATTCTGGCCGTAACCTCGATGCCGGGCGACGACGTGACGCATCCGGTCCCCGACAATACGGGGTACATCACGGAAGGCCAGTTTTATCTGCGCAAGGGCGTCATCGAACCTTTCGGATCCCTCTCGCGCCTCAAACAGCTCGTGATCGGCAAGGTCACGCGTTCCGACCACGGGTATATCATGAACAGCATGATCCGTCTTTTCGCGCGCAGCCGCGAAGTGGAGCAGAAGCTGGCCATGGGTTTCGACAAGACGGCCGACGACGAGCGTTATCTCAAATACGGCAAACTCTTCTATGAACGGTTCATGGACCTGCGCGTGGATCTGGGCATCAATGAAGCGCTCGATCTGGGATGGAAGACCCTCTCCGAGTGCTTCCGGCCCGACGAAGTGGAAATCAAACAGGAGTTTATCGATAAATTCTGGCCCGCGTAAATGACCGGGCCGATGGTGTACAACCATGGCGGAACGAATCAAGTTAAATAAGGTATCCCTGCGCGTTCAGAAGCAGAAGCGGGCCATGTACCAGCGTTTCCTGCCCGCATTGGAAGCGAGAAAGCAGCAGTTCCTCATGCACCTGGCTATTGTGCGCAAGGAAATGGCGGCGCAGGAAGACCGGATGCAGGAAATCATGCAGGAGATCACGGCCTGGTCTGCCCTGTACGGGGATATTGGACCGCTGCTGAGTTTTTTTATCGAGATCAAGGAGGTAAAATCCTCCATCCGGAATGTGGCCGGACTCAAGGTGCCGCAGTTCCACGGCGTCGAGTTCAGCGATCCGCCCTACAGTTACTTTGCCACGCCTTACAGCTTCGAAGAGGTCCTGCGGCAGAGCCGGGACGCCATCGAGTGCCGGGAGGCGATCCGGATGCTCAAGGAACAGGAGCGGGTCCTTTTTGAAGGTTTCCGCAAGACGAGCCAGCGCATCAATCTCTATGAGCAGCGATTGATTCCCGACTGCCGGGAAGCGATCCGGAAAATTTCCGTCTATCTTCAGGATCAGCAGGCGGCAGCCGTCGGTGTGGCCAAGGTGGCCAAGCGCATGACCGAGGCGGCGGCGCTTCAGGATACCGCTGCGTAACGCGAGGGGAATGGCGCTCATTCGATCAGAGGTGGTGAAGGAGTAAAGCTTTGGCTATAGCCAGAATGACGAGGTTGTTCATTGCCGGGCCTGCCGACAACCAGGAGGAAACCATGCGTTTTCTCCAGGAGTTCGGCGTGGTGCATGTGGAGCCGTCGATGGAGATGGCCGGTGAGTTCGAAAAGAAAAACGCCGCCCTTCTGGTTCGCGTGAAGAAGTTGGACCAGGTCATCGAGGGCGTTCAGCGTTTCCTGGACCGCAAAACGGCAGGCCCGCGCCCGCTTACGATTGCTGATGAGCAGCTGGTACCCTACGCCGATGAGAGACTCTCCGCGCTGCAGGAGATCGAGTCTCGGAGTTCATCGCTCGAGCGCCTGAAGGCCGATCTGTCGCTGTGGGGGAACTTCGATCTTGCCCGGATCCGCGCGCTCGAAGAGGCGGGCGTCTGTGTCCGTCGTTACCGCATGGAGACAAAAAAGTGGAAGGAATTTGAGCCGCCAGAGAATATCTGCCTCGAAGTGGTCTCAGAGCAGCAGGCAGTCTTGTTCTACACAGTCAGCATCGGGGATCCTCCGGATATCCCCCAGGCCCAGATGTTGGCCTGGCCCGAGCTGGGCCTGGACGATGTCGAAGCGGAGCTCCGGCGCCTCACGCAAAGAATGGAATTGTTAACGATCGAGCTGGCCGGCGTGGCCGAACGTGCCGAGGTCATCAAGAAACAACTGATCGTAGTCCTCAACGAGGTGGCCTATACGGGCAATATGGCGGCGCTGCACCGGGAACCCTACCTCTTTGGCCTGCAGGGATGGATCCCGCAGGATCAGCAAACGGCCTTCGAAGAAAAGATGGCAACCAGCAAGCTCCCGCTGCGCGTCGTGACGCGCAAACCGCTGGACGAAGAGGAGCCGCCGGTGCTGATCCGCAACAACTGGTTCGTCGAGCGCATCATGCCGCTGCTGAAGCTCTACGGTATTCCCAAATACCGCCATCTGGACCCGTCGTATTTCTTTGCGCCGTTCATGGTGCTGTTCTTTGGGATTTGCCTGGGCGACGTCGGCTATGGCGTTGTCCTTTATCTTTTTTTCCACTTCCTGGGGAAAAAGCTGGGACACAAAGTGGAAGGGCTCGCGCTGGTCGTTCGGCTCTGCAAGGCCTTTGCCGTGGCCGCTGTGGTCGTCGGCGGCATGACCGGTTCCGTGTTCGGTTACGGTTTCGAGAACCGGAGCTGGATTCTCATCGACCTGGATGTAAAAGTCGGCAACCCGATGACGCTGTTCTACCTGTCGCTCGGCTTGGGGGTCGTCCATCTGACGCTTTCCTATCTGTTGGGTATTCTGCAAGCTGTGTCTTTCTATGACAGAATACAGAAGTTCGGCCTCATTTTCGTCCTCTGGGGCGGCGTTCTGCTGGTTGCCAGACAAGTCTGGTTTGCCGCGCCCGCTTCGGAGCTGAATATGCCATTGTTCTATGTTGGATGGGGGGCTCTGGCCATCGGTCTTCTCATAACACTGCTATTTTCCAGTGACAACAAGAATTGGCTGGTCCGTCTGGGCCTGGGGCTCTGGAATATTTACGGTCTCTCGGGGCTCATGGGCGATCTTCTGTCTTATGCACGCCTGTTCGGCCTCGGAATCGCCACGTCCGCCATCGCCGCCGTCATGAACCAGTTGGCGAGCATAGCTCTGGCAGGCGCCGGCCCGATCCTCGGCGTTCCGCTGGCGCTGATCATCATCCTTATAGGGCATACGTTTAACCTGGCGCTTTCGACGCTGGGAAGCACGATTCATTCCGCCCGTCTGCATTTTGTGGAAGCCTTCAAGAGCTTCTTCGAAGGGGGAGGGGTTGAATACAAACCATTCAAAATCGAAAGGGGTTCATTATGAGCAACAAGGGTACATGGATTTTCGGAACGGTAGCCGCGGTTCTGCTGGTTGGACTTGCTTCTCCGGCTTTCGCCCAGACGGCAGCGGCTGCACGCGATTGGGGGCCGCTCATCGCGAAGATCTTTTTAGGCCTGGGCCTGTCCCTGGCCCTGTCCGGATCGGCCATGGGCTTGTCCGTCTCGTTTTCCGCCCTGCTGGGTGGAGGTACTGAGAATTTCTATAAACTCATTCCCGTGGCCCTGATGCCAGGTTCCCAGGGGATCTACGGCATCGTCGTCTTTTTTACAAATCTGGACAAAATAGACGGCGATCCGTACACCGTGGCTGGAAGAGGCGCCATCGCCGGCCTGGTGTTGTGGTCGAGCGCCTGGTACCAGGGGATCGTAAACGCCGCGGGCATCCGGAGCTGCCTTGAGGGGCGCAACACGATGGCCAACGCCCTTGTGTCGGGCGCCATGCCCGAGACCTATGCGGTTTTCGGGCTGGTTATGACCTTCATCATTAAATAAGGCATCCGGTCCGGTCAGACGCCCGGAAATGTCCCATCTATAAATATTCGGTTGCCCGTGCCGGCCGGCACGGGCAACCTTCCTTACCTTGACAGCATTGACGGCTTCAGCGGAAGCCGAATCTCGTTTCTCTTTGTCATTCCGGCAGCGTTTGGAGTCCGAATCAATACGTACTGCGCCCCCGCCGGCTTGCGCCGTTACTGTGGGGCGGGCTGTGTTTCTCAAAACGCCTGGGATTTGTCCGTTTTTCAAAGCATCGACGACTTCAAGAAGATTCAATTTCTTTTGTTTATTTAGCTGTACGACCCAAACCGGAAGCCGGTTCAATATTTTGCAGCCTGGCTTTCACCGGAACGGCGGCAGGGACTTTCTTGATGTCACAAGGGGTCAGGCGATAAAGTTGGCGTAAAAAAGCTTGACAGTGCTTTTCTAAATCATGTTAGGACGCACTACAATAGAGGGAAATGGCATGTTTATCGTGGGGGGAGAAAAACGGTGCATGCTATGGTTTTCGCAAATCGGTCGGTTCAGTTTGTCGTGCTGATTTAAATCTTCAAGTGAGGGGGGGGATGCCGAAGGAAAGGATCTTGTGTGAAGTTGCAGGTTTTTTAGCTTTAACCGGGCTGCCGGAAATGCCGGTGCCGAAAAAAGTAGATTATTTAAGGAGGGAGGAATAATCATGTTCAAAGGTATACCAAAAGCGTTCTGGGTTGGATTAATTGTAATATATGGGTGGATGTTCGTATTCATGATGTTGGAATGGACCATTCCCAACTTTCCCTTGGCATATAATGTCTTCGGCATTCCAGGCTGTTATGTCTATAATATGTTCATATGCTGTTACGTGATCAATATCTTTGTAGCCTGGTACTATGCGTATTCGGAAGAAATAAGGGAATCAAAATTAGCAGGAAAATCATAAGAACAAGGAGGGATTTCAAATGGGAGCAGATCCAATTGTCATTTTTGGAGCAGTTTTATATTTTGTAGCAATATATGCAATCGGCTGGTTTACCAGATCAGCGGCCTTGGATGCCTCCGATTTCTATGTTGCCGGCCGGAAAATCGGTCCATTTATCAATGGATCGGCGCTTGCGGCCACTTATTTCAGCCCTGCCACCTTCCTGGGTATGCCCGCCTTCATCTTTATGATTTCATATCCTTTCTGGTGGACATTGTCAGGAATTATCGCCGGCATGCCGATCGCGACGCTGCTGACGGCGGCCCCCATGCGCAAGTATGCGCCCACTTCATTCACCGACTATTATGCCGACCGGTATGACACCAAGTGGATGAGAGTGGCGGCGGCCATTCCGACCGTTATCGGCGGATTTGCCTATGTTATTCTTTCAATCGTCGGAACGGCGCTGAGTATGGTTGCGATCCTGAAAATCAACTATATGCTGGCCGTTCTCATCGGTGCAGGCACGGTCTTTATCTACATCTACTGGGGCGGCATGGTGGCCACGACATTTTCAACGGCGTTGCAGGGGGTGGTCATGACCGTGTCGACGCTGGCCGCCGCCATCGTTATCCTCGTCCATTACGGCGGTTTCCAGGGACTCACGGATGCGGCTTTAGCGGCCAATCCACTGTTTTTCATGACGCCGCATGCCAATCCGAAGACAGCGCATCCACTCATGGCGATGTGGACGGGCATGGTCGGTTTTTACTTTATCTGGCACTATGGTTTCGCGGCCATGCCCTATACCGTTGTGCGCTTCTTCACCGCGCAGGATATCAAAGCGGCCCGCAGGAGCGTAACGTGGGCCGTTATCATCGGTGGGCTCATGTACGTGACGCTGATCATCATCGGGACGTCTGCAAAGGCCCTGATTGAGTCCGCGCACCCGCTGATGGGAACCGACGGGATTAAAAACGCCGTCGGTGTCATGCTGTCTATGAAGAAGAGCTACGCCATCGGCGCCGCATCGGTTACCGACTACTCCATGTTTGCAATCGTTGAATCGCTCAAGTCGCCGTGGCTCATGGCGATCATCGTTGCAGGCGGCCTGTCCATCGCGATGTCAACGGCGGGCGGCTGGACCATGGTTCTCAATGTCACCCTCGGGCGCGACATGTTGGGAAAAGTGTTCGGGAACAAATGGGCCAACGAGAAGCCAGTCTCGGTAACGCGACTGATGACCACGGTTACGCTTGTGATCTGCACGGTCCTGTCATTTAACCCGCCCGCTCTCGTCCTCGATATCTCGGGAGCGGCCTTCCTCGTCATCCTCTGCTCCGTCGGGCCGCCCATGATTCTGGGCATCTGGTGGGACAGGTCAACGACGGCGGCTGCATACGCAACCATTATCGTGATGACAATCTGTTCCGGTTATGCATGGCTCTATGCAAATACCGTCTTAAAAAGCGCTCACTGGTTCTTCCTGAGCGATCCGGCCAATAAGATTCCCACGCCGCACCAGTTCTACTGGATCCCGATCGGGTTCATTTTCTTCATCATTGTCAGTCTGATGACGAAACCTCCGCGCAAAGAGGTCATCCAGAAGTACTGCTATGACTTATGGCCTGAAAAATCCAAATAGAACTTTTTTACCCGGCGGCATTTTGCCGCCGGGTAAAACCACCAACCCGAAGAGGGGACAGATCATCATCTGTCCCCTTTTTCTTTTCTAAAAATATCTTGCATAATTCATGAACAAGGCATACTATTTCCTGAAACATTGGAAGGGAGGGTCCTTAATGGCAAATTTGCAAATAAAAGGCATGGATGACGATTTATATCTGGAAATAAAGAACATGGCAAAGGATGAGCAGCGGTCTGTCAGTCAGCAAATCCTCTATATAACGAAGCTCTTTTTAGCTAAGCGGAAAGCCATTGAGCACTTAAAGACACCGGCAGAGGCCTTGCTGGGACTTACCGGTTCCTGGGCAGATGAGCGACCAGCCGAGGAAATTATCGCCGAAATCAGGGCGTCACGAAAGAGTTCGATAAGATTATCGGAGGGGCTGGATGTTTCTGCTTGATACGGATACGGTAATCTATTCTCTTAAGGGCCATCCGGCGATCAGGATTAATCTCCAGCGGCATGTGCATGATCCTATGAAGATAAGCGTTATAACCTTTATGGAACTCTACTATGGCGCGTTCAAGTCTCGGCAACCTGCCGGCAATCTGGCAAAGATTAAAACGTTGGAACAAGCCACAGAGATTGTTCCCGTGGGCATGGAAACGGCGCAGCTCTTCGGCACGCTCAAGGCGCAACTGGAAAACAAGGGGGAGCGGCTCGATGATTTTGATCTGATTTTAGCTGCCTGCGCTCTTGCTCACAACCTGACCCTGGTCACGAACAATACTGGTCATTTCAAGCGTATCGCCGATTTGAAATTGACCAATTGGTGTGAGTACCCGTCCACGAAATAAGGGACAGATTTATTTAATAAAAAATGTCAGTTGAATCGCAACGGAACATGGGAGAGGCCAGTCGTACACCGCCCTGGCTCTCGTGGAATGGTTTGTCCCCGCCCTGATGCTTGACGAGGAGGATCCGCATGAATGATCAGGCCTTTCAATTTCTGTCAAAACTGCCCCCATTTACCTTTCTGCCCGAGGATGAAATCAAAAAAATAGCCGCGGAAGTATCGTCTGTGCACCATCCGAAGGAAACGGAATTGTTCGTTCAGGGCAGATCGAAAATCGAACATCTTTTTATCATCCACAAGGGCGCTGCGGAACGATATTACAGAGAAAACAACAAGGAGGATATCCTGCATGAGTTCTTGAGCGACGGGGATATGTTCGGAGGGGTTTCCATGCTGCTGCACGATGGGATCGCCGCGCGCATGCTGAAAACGAAAGAGGATACGGATTTTTACGTTCTGCCGAAACGAAAATTCATGGATCTCTGCTTGCGCTATGAAGCCTTCTCCAAGTTTTTTTCCGATATTTTTGGAAAACTCATGCTCGATAAATCCTTTGCCGCGATCATCTGCCAGGATGTGCAGCCGAGAGAAGACGAGGTTCCGCAATTTTTCAACCAGCCCGTGGAAAGCGTTTATGCCCGGGACCTTGTTTTTTGTAATGCGGACGTATCGATCCAGGAAGCGGCTGTCATCATGGGCCGGCGCCATTGCAGCTCCATTTTTGTCAGGAACCCCGACGGAGATTTTATCGGCATTGTGACCGACAATGATCTCAGGAAGAAAGTGATCGGCGCCGGGTGCGACATCAGAAGGCCTGTTGCGGAAATCATGTCTTCTCCCCTGGGCGCCATCCCGGCCCGGGCGCCCATTTTTGAAGCGTTGATGACCATGATGCAGAAGAACCTCAAGCACCTCGCGGTCACGGACGCCGATGGAACGGTTACCGGCGCGGTCACGATCAGCGACCTGATTGCGGCCCAGGGACAGTCGGCGTTCTTTCTTCTGCGCGAGATTGACGCGGCGGGACGCATCGAGGATATCACAGACAAACAAAGCCGCCTGCCCCGCCTGATCCAGACCCTCATCAACAGCGGCGTCAAGGCCGACAATGTGGCAAAGCTCGTCTCGACCATCTCGGACGCCATTTTGAATAAACTGATCAAATTTGCGATGGATGACCTGGGCCCGCCGCCGGCCAGATTTGTCTTTCTGATCCTCGGAAGCGAAGGCAGAAGGGAACAGACCCTGAAAACAGACCAGGATAATGCAATCCTGTTCGAAGATATGCCGGGTGAGTTTACAGATAGCGTAAGAGGTTACTTTTTAAAGTTAGGGGAAAAGGTCTGCACCGGGCTCGATCAGGCGGGATATACCTTCTGCAAAGGCGATGTCATGGCAAAAAATCCCCAGTGGTGCCAGCCGTTGTCTGTGTGGAAAGAATACTTTACAAAATGGATTGCCACCGTGGAACCCATGGCGCTGCTGCAATCGAACATTTTTTTCGATTTTCGCGGCGGCTACGGAGATGTGGATCTGGCGATGCAATTACGGAGGCATCTTTTCACTTCCCTTGCTGCCCGGCCGAATTTTTTCCGTTATCTTACGGAAACCTCATTAGACATGAAACCCCCCCTGGGCTTTTTCAGGAATTTTATCGTTGAGTCGAAGGGGGAGCACCGCGACGCCTTTGATATCAAGAAATCCATGACGACGATCGTCAACTTTGCCAGGACCTATGCCCTGAATCACGGGATCGAAGAAACAAATACTCCGGAAAGGCTGAACCGGCTCTTCCTGATAAATGTTTTATCCAGGCAGGACTATCATGAGCTTGAACAGTCCTACAGTTTTCTGATGCAGATGCGATTTGTCCGTCAGGTCACAGCCATTATGAAAGAAAATGGAAAACCGGATAATTATATCAATCCGAAGACGCTCTCGCACCTCGAACAGACCATGCTGCGGGAGATCTTCAAAAGCATCGAAAAGTATCAGGCAAAAATGAGCTTCGATTTCATCGGGGTTTCCCGCTGACAAAGATGGAAATTTCCCTGTCAAGAGACGAGGAAGGGGTGGAGCATTATCATGCTTTGTTGCGCCCGCGCCGGGCATGCGGGGTCATGAGGGAATCGGATTCGTTGTGTTCGACACGTCAACGGTTGACCCGCCTCCGGGGATCTCAAAAATGAAGGTGCTGCCGGCGCCGGCTTCGCTTTCCACCCAGATTCTCCCATGATGCGCCTCAACGGCCAGTTTGCAGAAGGCAAGACCGAGGCCGGTCGAGTATTTACGCGCGCTTTGCCGGATTTCAACCTGGCCGAATTTTTCAAAGATTTTTTCCTGGTACGCTACGGGAATGCCCGGGCCGTTATCCCGGACGGAAAACAACACCCCATCCTCTTTTGGTTCGACACCAATGGAAATCGCACCATCGGCAGCCGTGAACTTGATTGCGTTGTCCAAAAGATTGATGATGACACGCAAAAGGATATCATGATCGGCTGATACATGTTTAGCATGCTGCGAAGCATCAAACCTGATGTCGCGAAGCTCTCTCACGCCCTCCATTTTTTCCACGGCCTCGACCATCAGATCATTCGGATTGAATTCCGTAAGGTTCAGCTTCATCTGCCTGGCTTCCAATTTGCTGACGTCGAGGAGGTTGTTGGCCATGGTCGTCAGCGTATTGACCGACAGGCGTACAGCGTTAAGTTGCCTTGCGTAAATCCCGTCCAATATGCCTTCGCTATGATCTTTCAGTAATTGCAGAGAGCTGCTGATCCCGGTAAGCAGGTTTCGCATGTCGTGAACGATCATGTGGGTCAGTTGGTCCCGCAGGTTTTCGAGTTCCTGGAGCCTCAGATAGCTGCTCCCCAGTTCCCTGTTCTTCTCTTCCAGCTCACCCTGGTAAAAGTGCAATTTCAAATGGGTGCCGACACGGGCATGGACTTCCTCCGCCTGAAACGGCTTGGTAATATAGTCAACGCCGCCTGCCTGAAATCCCTGGATCTTATCCTCCGTATCGGTCAGGGCGCTGATGAAGATGACCGGTATCATCCGGCTTCGCTCTTCGGATTTAAGGCGGCGGCATACCTCATAGCCGTCCATATCGGGCATCTTCACGTCCAGGAGAATCAGATCCGGCAATTCAACAGCTACCGTTTTCAGGGCCAGGCGTCCGCTGGAGGCGGCGCGAACACGGTATCCGTGACTTGCAAGGAGCTCGGTGATCAGCTTCAGATTTTCCGGAGTATCGTCAACGACGAGAATCTGGAATTCATCCGTCCTTTGTGCTTTGTCATCCATCATACGTTCTCGTCCCGCTAACCTATGCTCTCCAGCAGCATCAGCAGCCGGTCATACTCCAGATTTTCCGTAAAGCCTCTCAAGACAGCGCCAAGAGGGGCATCTATGACGGCGATCTTCTCGATGACCTTTAAGGTATTAGCTGTATCCAGCCTCAATGCCGCTGCATGGAGTTCCATCAGCAGACCCTGGGGGAGCGCTTTCATTTGCTCGGGTGAGGGTTGGACCGACCGGCCGGCCGGCATCTCATCGACAGGCTCATAGATATATTCCAGCCCGAGATGTTTTGCCATAACATCGAATATCTCGTGCTCACGGAAGGGCTTGCTCACGAAATCATCGCAGCCCGCCAACAGGATCTCTGCGCGGTCCTCGTCCAGCGTGTATGCGGTCAGCGCCACGATAACGATCGACTTGCCGGCCGCGGTGGCCTTGATACGCCGGGTAGCCTCCAGGCCGTCCATCACCGGCATGCGGATGTCCATGAAGACGAAGTGCGGCTGAAACGCTTCACAGATCTCCACCGCATCCTTGCCGTTCGCAGCTTCCTTTACATCAAGACCCGCCATCTGGAGAAACTTGACCAGCAGGATACGGCTTTCCTCACTGTCTTCGGCCACCAGGATGCGGGGGACGGCCTGCCCCTGCGCCAGACCGATGACTCTTCGTGCGTGTTTTTCTTCCCGGCTGACATCGGACCTTTGCCCCTTTTTGACGGGGACTTCGAGGCGGAACGTACTGCCTTCACCCGCCCGGCTTGTCAAGGTGATGTCTCCCCCCATCAGGCGCGCGTACTCCCGGCTGATGGCGAGCCCCAGGCCGGTGCCGCTTTCGCTCCGCCTGCCGCTGGCCGTCTGCTCGAAGGTCCGGAACAGCTTGTCCTGCTCCTCTTCCGCGATGCCCACTCCCGTATCCGCGACTTCCACAGTCAGCCTCAGGTCGATCGCCGTTTGTTCCTCGACGGCATACCGCACGGCGATGCCGCCTTGCTCGGTGAACTTGACGGCGTTTCCCATGAGGTTGATCAGGATCTGACGCAATTTGTTCTGATCGGCGACGATATCATAGGGCAGATCACTGATTCCCGCCAGATCCAGTCGCAAGCCCTTGGCATCCGTCCTGACCTTGAACATCATCCCGAGGTCGCGCAACAGCGCCTGGAGATCGAAGGCGACGGCCTCCAGGACGATACGCTGCGCCTCGATTTTGGCTATCTCCAGCACGTTATTGATCAACGCCAGCAGATGTTCGCCGCTGCGATTGATGGTATTCAGATATTCCCGCTGTTCGGGCCGCAGCGACGCGTCTCTTTGCATCAGTTGCGAATAGCCCAGAATGGCATTCATCGGGGTGCGCAGTTCGTGGCTCATATTCGCGAGAAAGGCGCTCTTGGCCTCGTTGGCGGCCTCGGCGGCCTCCTTGGCCAGGTAGAGTTCGGCCGTGCGCTCTTTGACCAGATCTTCCAGGCGTTCCCGATGTCTTTTCAGTTCATCCTCGGCCTTTTTGCGAGAGGTGATGTCGCGGACGGATTCAATGGCGCCGACCACTTTGCCCTTGTTGTCATAAAGAGGGGCTGCCGTGCCGAAAAAGTACAGTACGCCCCCCCCCTTCACATTCAGGACGTAGGTTTCGCCCGCAAGGGTCCCATCCGGCCTTTTTTCAATGTGAGCATAGCGCTTTTCGAATTCTTCCTGCGGTTCCGTGACAATATCTACAAGCATCGGCCGCCTCTCGCCGTAGAAGGCCAGGGCGTACTCGTAATTGCCCTTGCCCAGGATATCCTTCTTCTTGACGCCTGTCATGCTCTCCATGGCATGGTTCCAACCGATGATCTTCTTTTCATGATCAACGACAAGGGTGGCGTCCGGAAGAAATTCAATGATATCAAGAAGCTGCTGATGGGCGATCTGCAGCTGATCCAGCATGATATTGAACCTGTTTGCAAAAAAACCGATCTCGTCATCGCTTCTCACATCCGCCCGGATGCTGAAATCCCCCGTTCCGTATTTTTCCAGGACTTTTACAAGGTAAGCGATCGGACGCGTAATCGACCGCGTACCGATAAATCCCAACAATACGGCCGTGATAACCGTTATGATGCTGAGGATAAAAATGTAATTCTTGATTCGATGGGTTTGTTCTTTTGCATCATTCCATGAATCGTACATGATGATTGCCGCAATCTTGTCGTACTGGAGGAGCAGGGTGGTAAGGCGTGAGTGCAGATCGCGAAATTCATCCGCTGAATTGATGGTTGCTTCATGATCAGCGCCTTTCGCGTCGGCGCTTCGCAAAACATTGTTCAGGCTGTCCTGGTATTGAAGAAAGATATGTTGCAATTGATCGAACACCTTTTTTTCTTCCGCTTCCAGGCTTCTGAGGTGTATGCTGCGCATATATTCATTGAGCGTCCGCAAGCCATCCTTGATAATGATGCGGATGGCCACCTTCCGGCTTTCTGTTTTTGTGGAAAGGTACTCCTCGACCAGACTGTAGACAAATCCGCTTTTGATGATAATGTCCTTGCTCAGGCTGCGTGCATCTCCCTTTTCCATGACATGTTGCGATACGAGGGTATCAATGGATTTCAGTTGGTAATAGGAGATCCCGCTGATCAAAAGCAGGATGGCCACCAGGATAAAAAATCCGCCTGCGATTTTGCTGCCTATCGATGAGGGTATGAGATGCTTCATAGGATCTTCATGTCAGTCGGCGGAAAGGTAGCCCGTGATAACTTGCCACCTGCCGTTTTTGACCTCGCCCAATTTCAGTTGCTTGCAACCTCTGTGATCGGTCGTGGTAAATGTCACCGGTGCGGTAATGCCGCCTGTACTGTAATTGCGCATGCCCTCCAGGGCCTTCTGGATACCCGGGCCCGACAGATCATCGCCGGCCCGTCTTACCCCCTCCAGCATCACCTCCGCCGTTGCCCATCCCTGGATGTTGCGAAGGATATAGCCCTCAATATCTATTCCTTTGCGCCGGTTATATTCCATGATTTTTACGATTCCGGGGATGGCGGGATCCGTAAACTCAAAAGGGATGGCCCCGATGAACCCTTCGGACGCCTCCCCGGCAAGGGCAATCAGTTTCTCGTCGGCGCACCAGTTCAAACCGATGAATCTCGTATCGAGCCTCATTTTTTTCGCATCCTTCAATATGACGGACGCTGCCCATGTTGTTTCCTGAAGGATTGCGAAATCAGCCTTTTTCTGCTTTATTCTCAAAAGCTGTTCTTTTGCCTCGCGCGCATCGAGGGAGACGATCTCTTCGGCGACCACCTCTATTCCAATGGATGCTGCATAGGCCCTTCCATCCTGTATGGGCGATTTCCCGAATTCCGTATCCGAGTAGATAAAAGCCACTCTCGGTTTGGACGATCGATCCTTCCATTGATCCAGAATATATTTCAGGACGATTCGCATCTGATCCGAATAGGTGACGCCGATCAGGAAGTTGTAAGGCGCTTCGTCGATGATCCCCAGTTTTGAGGAATAGGAGGCCGACATGAAAGGGATCCTGTCTTCGGCTATCCTGGGGCGCAAATACTCCGTATCGCCCGTTCCCCAGCCGAGGATCACGTGAACCTTTTCATTGATCAGCTTTTCATAGGCAACCTTTGCACGCGGGACGAGGTACCCGTAATCCATATCGATCAGCTTCACTTTCCGCCCGTTGATGCCGCCCTTCTCATTGATGTAATCGACATATCTTCTGATGCCGTCCGCATAAGGCACGCTGATCTCATAGGTCGCCCCGCTCAAATCGAAGATCGCTCCGACTTTAATTTCGTGCAGCGGCTGCTTCCTGTCGCAGCCGGCAAACAATGCAATCGCCGCAAGCGCGATCAAGGCAGGGACAAAATGCGGTCCGTATTTACATTTCATGGGATCCTCCTTGCTTCATTCTCGGCAGAGTGCACAATAACTCCCTTTCCATCGGCCGGCGTATATCCTTGAAGAGCTTCTTAGTATTTTATCCTCGCATAATATGTTTTCTGAGATGCCAGCCGGGCGTCCCTCAGCGTGGTGATTCCGGAGTTGATCAGAAGCGGGATCAGCTTCAGAAAGATTTCTCCCGTGGCAATGGCGTCGCCCAGGGCGGTGTGCCTGCCCATGATATTGACGCCCAACCGTTTACTGAGGGCTTCAAGATTATGGCTTTCCTGACCCGGATGAACGACTGCCGACAAAAGAAGCGTATCCAGGACCGGATTGATAAACCGGATCCCGGTTGTTTTTTCCTTCAACTGCAGCAATTTCATGTCAAAGGCTGCGTTATGCGCCACCAGAATCGTCCCTTCCGCAAAGGCATGAAACAAAGGCAGCGCCTTGTCGATGGCCGGCTGTCCATCCAGCATTTCCGGACGGATACCGTGAATCCTGACGGATTCCTCCGGGACGAAACGTCTCGGGTCGATGAGCTGGTCAAACACCTCGCTTTTAAGCAGGCGGCTGTTGACGATCCGTACGGCGCCGATGGAGATGATCTCATCGCCGCCTGTCGGGTCCAGGCCGGTGGTTTCCGTGTCAAAAACGGTGAATGTGAGGTCCGCCAGTGGAATTTCGTCCAGATCGCGGGTCTGCCCCGGCTGATCGAACATATCGAAATCGTAGAATTCCGGACGGCTTCCCAGACGGATCGCGCTCATGGCGCCGACCTGATCCGGTTGCCGAATATGGACCGCCGGCAGAAAAAGACGCAGGTAAGACTGGCAAACCGCATCCTCCTGGCAGGAATAGCACCAGATTTGAGCGCCGTGATGACCGAGCACCTCCCCGAGTCTCAACGGCAGGCCCGTATTGCCGGCTTTGACCTGCTGTTCTTCCCACTTTCTCAATATGTCGATTTTCATCGATTTTCCGATCCAGGAGATATCGATGACCACAAATTTTTCATCGTCGCCGATTTTACAGGTAAAATGCGTCGCGCCGGTTTCTTCCTTCAGTCGGTTCATGACGAACAGCATGGACTGGAGAAAGGAATAACTGTCGACTCTGACCCAATGCTGCTGATCGGACGCCGAAACTTGAATGCCGATGCCGAACCGTTCCGAGAGTCTGGATTTCAGGGCATCAAACAGATTTTCAGCGGGCATCTGAACAAGGGGCCATCTGGATTTGATCCGTGCGTAATAACGGGCTGACGTGCCGTCAAGAACGGAACTGATGGTCAGGGAATCATCGTGAATGATCTTTTCGAATGTGCCTCTCTGGTCCGGTTTCATGTCCGGATAGTCAATGATGGCCTCTATCGCCGCTCTTGTGCTGGCAATGGATGTTCGGATGCTGATCATGAGGGACTGGAGCAGGTCATCGACGTGCGATTCCGATTCCATCTCATCCGTGATGTCCTTGAAAATAAGAATGAATCCGTTTAACTGATCTTCGGTATGAAAGACCGGCGCCGCCTCGACACGCAGCAGTCGCCCTACTTTTCCGACCACGACAAAAGAGGCGGTTTCACTGGATCGCCGGTTTTTTATATTTTCAGCGATCTCATCCAGTACATGGACGATCAGGTCTTTGTCCAGGACACTGAAAACAGACCTGCCCAGCCCGATAAAGCGGCCGGAGACCGGATCTGCGCCGTTCTCTGAGGAATCGGTTTCAAGATACGCCTTGACCTTTTTATTGTAAAAGAGGATCTGGCCCTCCGTGTTGCAGATCAATATGCCTTCCGGCAGATCCGAGAGGAACATGGCCAGCATGGTTTTATCTTCTTCAGCCCGGAATTTCGCCTGTTCAATCTTTTGATCTGTCCTGTCTTTCAAAGATTTGAATCGCTGCGCCCCTTCATTGATGATGTCGGCAAGCCGGGAAAGGTCCCTGCTCGCCTCGGTCTGAATCCGGTGATCCGGATTGATGAACGTGATCGTCGCCTCTTCTGCCAAACGGTTGATCGGGGCGATATGATTGTTGACAAAGGCGCTCATCGCAAGCAAGAAGACCACGGCAAGGATCATGAATGCACCCAGAAAGTATCCGGCATGCCGGCTTACCATATCGAAAAACAGGCGGTTTTCTTCAAATGCCAGGATGTTCCAGTAATATATACTGAAACCGGCGACGAGCGCGACGGCCAACCCGGCATACATGCCGGCAGAGAGCCAGAATTTCTTTTGGGGATTCATTTATTTAGTCGTTCAGCAAGTCTCTGACTCTTTTTACGACGTCCGCATTTGAAAAGGGTTTCGTGATGTACGCATCGCCGCCGATCGCCATGCCTTTTGCAATATCCATATCCCTGCCCATGGCGGACAGAAAAATGATTTTTGTGTGCTGCTGTTCGGGGATATTTCGAACCGCCTGACACACTTCGAATCCGTCTATTCCCGGAAGCGTGATGTCCAGAAGGATCAGATCCGGAATAAAGGAAAGGATGGATGCCATCGCATCTTCTCCCGTAGAAGCAACGGATACCCGATATCCGTTCCGTTCCATTAAAAATTGCAGCGGAACGACAATATTCGGTTCATCTTCTACAATCAGAATTTTATGCGGCATGGTTTGCCTCTTCATTACGAGCCATGTGCGGGTCCAAAAAAGGATGAGAATCACCCCCACTCTGCCCTCTCGGGCGGAAGGGACAAGTAGTGGGGGGAATTTTCATCTAAGTGGGCAAAATTATAGGAGGTGTATTGTCGATTGTCAATGTAATTCTGGGTCGAGGCAATACATCCTGTTGCGGGTGTGTTGGCCGTGTGTACCGGGTGCTTTAAGGCGGTTTATTCCTGGGGGGTTTACTTCCTCAAGGCGACGCAGGCCCTGCCGGTTTTTTCTGGAAGTAAAGAAAGAGGCATGGCCGGACAGAGATGCCGCGACGATTTGCAGAGACTGGGGCGAATGATATCGATGGTCATTTCACTGCCGCAGAAGACCCGGTAGGGCTGACAATGGCCTCCTGAAAGACGCGCCAGAGCGATTCGAATTTATCGGTCAGGTCGAAGCCGTAGTGTCCGAGCGCCCAGACATTGACCATTCCCTGGATCATGCCGAACAGCAGCATGGCAGAGGCATCGAAATCGATGTCATCCCTGATAAAACCGCCCTTGACGCCTGCGCTGATGAGGTCCTTGAGCCTTTCGATATAGATGTTGATGCTCTCGTACACCTGCCGGTTGAGATTCCTGTCGCCGAAGCTGATGACCTCCGCGATGATCTGAAAGGACATCCCGCGGTTCTGTTCGATTTTCGACAGGTGATTCTTGAGGATAGCATGCACCGTCTCCAGTGAAGGGGAGATTTCCGATGATGTCCGGTCAATTTCGTCCAGCATGGATGTCATGATGTGGCTCATCAGGAAGGACAGGATCTCTTTTTTATTCTTGTAATGGCGGTAGATGGCCGCCTCGGAGATGTCCACCTCTTTCGCGATGGATCCGATCGTCAGGTGTTCACTGCCTTTTTGAACGATGAGCCTCCTGGCCGCGTCAATGATCTGCTTCTTCCGTATGGCGGTGCTGATGCGTTTTTGTGCCATTCCTGAAAAACCTTCCGTGAAGCTGTTGAACCCCCGGTCGCTGATATCCGTGTCTCTTTTAACATGAACCGCGACACCTGTAAAGACAAAAATTATGTTAGTTCGCGTTTACTTATAAATTAGACTAATAAATCTGTTAAAAGATATTGTGGCCTTCAATCTATTTTTAAAGTGTTATATAGTATTGATATTGTGAAATTATTTAGTGATCGCTGGTCAACCCTCGGGTTTTCATCAACAAAAGTCTTGACATCATAAAAATCTTGCGCTATGTTAGTTCACGCTTACTTATTAAAAATATTAGTACGCAGGAATGGGCTTGGCCTGCACATATCGGCGCGAAGGAAAGCAGGGCTTTTTTCAACAATAAAATAACAGGATGCCGGCCTGAGCGGTGGTCTTACTGTTATCAATCTTTTATTTATTAAAAGGAGGTGGCTATGGGATTTTTATCAGGTGTGTTTGGTCCGTCGTATAAGCAGAAAAATCCGGAGATCAGGAAAGAAGCGGCCGGACGTTTGAAGGACACGGCCATTCTTGCCGAGATGGCGGAGAAAGATGTTGATGCGGGTGTCCGTGAGGCGGCAAAAAAGAGGCTGGAATCTTTAAAAAAATGACGGGGTGATGAAGGCAGCGGTTGATCCGGTCTAAGGGTTGAGCAAATCAAAGGGTCACAAAAAAAAGGCAGGGCCACTGAGGCCCCGCCTTTTTTTTGCTGTGTTTTTTACGGATCGGCGCCCTCAACGTGGCCGGTGCCGCCGGCGCCGCAGGTGCGCCAGGCGCCTTTGCCTTGGCTGGCGCCGTTGCAGGTTTTGCTAGCAGGTGCAGGCGTTGGGGCGGGCGCTGCTGCAGACGTTGGCGCAGGTGCAGGTGCAGGCGTTAGTGCAGACGCCGGCGCCTGAGATTTGGGGGGCGCTGCCGGTTTCTGCTCTTCTGACTTATTGCAGCCAACCACTGCAAATGAAATTGTCACGAGGAAAAGCAGGGACAGGGTGATAGCGAAGACCTTTTTCATCGATTCGTCAACTCCATTCATGAATTTTTCGTACGTCTGAACAATTTCTTGTTACCCAACGTGCCGCCGGGAACATATACGTTTTTTTTATCTTGTCAAGACAAATTTACAGGCCGATTTATCAGGGAAAATGATTTCCCGTATCTTCTGGAAACCCGGTGTACATCTATATTTTGCGGCCTTCGATCACCCCAACCATTCCTGCGTGAACCACCCATGAAGATGTCCTACTCCACAACCGTTATGCCAAAACCGGACGGCTCCGGGAAACGGGGTTTGACCGGTTTGTCCGTCAAAGCCTCCCGGAGTTCCGAAGACTCTTCCATGAGATTGCACGGAACTGGTTTTTGCGGAAGCCGTGCCGACGCCTGCCGTATAGCGGCCTTCGACACTGAGCGTGCTCTTTACAGGGTATCCTTTTACATCCTTTATGGATTTACGGACGGGATCCAGAGAACCATCCCAGTAACGCAGCATGCCGCTCAAACCTCCGAGACGCACCGCATCAAATCCCAGTCTCTTGGCCAGCTTTTCGTGAAAGGCACGGTACTGAGCATAACCGGGAACGGCCTCCGATACCCAGAGTTTCTGTTTTACCAGGGTTACGCTCGAAGAATTTTTTTTCACATCAATCGTTTCAAGGCGCAAATCCGCCTCCACAAGCCGGCATAAATAGCCGTTTATCTTTTCTTTTCTGCGGGAGAATTTTTACCGACAATACAGGCTCGGAAACCCGGTAGCGTTCCCGGATAATTTTTGCGTCAGCCTCGCTGATCTGTTGTTTTTGTTTAATCCAGTTTACATCGGAGAGCCTTTCAAATGGGAAAACGATAATCTTTCCCTTGTGATAGTCCATTTCACGAATCTGGTCCTTGTCCAGCAAAAAATGGGCGGTCTCTCTTTCCTCTTTGACTTTGCCGAAAAGGGTTGTCATCATTTTTCCGGTGTACCGGATATTTTTGTCAATAAACATCGCCCGATCGGTATAGCCGATCAGCAACTCGGCGTCCTTTTTGCCCATTAAATATTCCGTCGTCTTGTGGTCATGGATAAAGAGCACATCCGCCCGGCAGGGAGACGTAAACAGGAGCAACACCGCCACAGCGGTGATAATAAACACGGAAGTACGGAAGTTTTTTTTCATAACCCGATCGCCTTCTTGTGAATGTAGGAAAATAAAAACATGGTTGTAAGGGGGATGGCCAAGCCGACGAATGCTCCCCAGAACATGCTTCCGCTCGGATCAAAGCCATAGGGCTTGGTGAAATAAAGGATTAAATTGATGCCGATGCCCGCAAAGAAGTAAACATTGTACCACTTGCGCCTGTTTTTGTCCCAGTATTCCAGCCGGATGTTTCTATCTTCTTCTCTCATGAGCGGACCTCCAAGGATGACTTTTCTGCCGGTATTTAAGAGGCCCGCACGATACATAATACAGATCGCCCTGTCAATCTGTTTTAACAAATTTACAGGCCGATTTATCAGGAGAAATTATTCCCCGTATCTTCTGGAAACTCTGTCTAAATCTATACTTTACGGCCTTCAATCGCCCCAGCCATTGATGTGCGATCCACCAGTATGATTCGTTGATTTCTTGACGGCAGTAAAAGGGAGGGCCGCTGGTATGAATCTTCAGGGAAAAATCTTTCCCGGATTGAGGATATTCAGGGGATCGAAGACCTGCTTGATGCGCTTCTGCAGAGCGATCAATTCAGGGCTCATCACGATTGACATATAGGAGGCCCGCTTGGCGCCGATACCGTGCTCCCCGCTGATGGTGCCCCCGAGACGGAAAACAACCTCGTAGAGTTCCGTGAGGATCAGCGGAAGCTTCTCTTTCCAGTCCTGCATCGGCGTTTCCGGCTTCTTGACCGGTGTGGCGTGCAGGTTCCCGTCCCCCGCGTGTCCGTAGCAGGGGATCAGGACATCGTATTTCATGGCCAGGCGCTCCAGCTCGCGAACAAGATCGGGGATACGCGCCGTGGGGACGACGATATCCTCGAGGCTCTGCACGGGACAGACGGTCTTGAACGCCTCGGCGAGATTTACGCGCGGACGCCACATCTTCCGCTCCGTCGTGGGCGTGTTGCCCACATAGACATCGAGGGCCCCGCCTCGAGAAAAAGCTCCCCGAACTTCTCGCACTCCTGGTCCACCTTTTCCCGGCTCGATCCGTCCAGTTCGATGAGCAGCATGGACCCGATATCGGCCCGCGGCGGATCCTCGCCCAGGAACCGGTAAACCGTTTCTATGGAGAGGCGATCCATGAACTCGATGGCCGTGGGCAGGATTCCCGCCTGTGCAACAACCCGCGGGAAGGCCCCGACGGCATCGGCGGCGCTTGCGAAAGGAATCAGCAGGACCGCTGTGGCGGCGGGTTGCGGAAGCAGGCGCAAGATGATCTTCGTGAAGATCCCCAGCGTCCCTTCCGAGCCGACCAGCAGATGCATGAGATCATAACCCGTGACGTCCTTGAGCCGCTTTCCGCCCATTTCCACGATCTCGCCCGTGGGCAGGACAGCCTCCAGTCCCAGGACATGATGCCCCGTGACCCCGTACTTGATGGCGCGGCCGCCGCCTGCGTTCTCTGCGAGGTTCCCCCCGATGAAGCAGGACTCGAAGCTCATCGGATAGCCCGCATAGAAAAGCCCGAAAGCCTGAACCGCCTTGCTGATCTCGCTGGTCACGACGCCGGGTTCCACCACGGCCACCATGTTTTCCCGGTCGATCTCCAGAATCCGGTTCATGCGCTCGAGGGCGAGCACGATGCCCCCATAAAGCGGCACAGCCCCGCAGGAAAGCCCCGTCCCCCCGCCGCGGGGGGTCACCGGCACGCGCTGCCGGTTGGCCAGCTTCATGATTTCGGAGATCTCGGAAGCGGAGGCGGGCTTGACGACAACCTCTGGCATGTGGGCGTATTCTGGGCCGGCCACTTCGTCATGGGCATAGTTCTGCAGCAGGTCCGGGTCGCTGAAGATGAATTTTTCTCCCCGACGATGGCCTGCAGTGTCATTGGCGATCTCCGGGTCACGGGTGCATAGGGCGTTGTTTCATTCATCGCACTGTCTCCTCATCAGTTGAATACTTTTAGATAATTTTTTTGATTCATAACGGCGATCTTTTCTCAAACCATTATGACGGTGGGATTTTAATCGCATGATTCTGTTAAAATATTGCTAACATAACCGAATACGTAAAAGCAAAGAATTTCAAGCCGGCGGGATCGTCCCGGCCGTGCATCCGCCCGACCGCGACCGCAGAAATGAGACCATCATAGGATTGGAAAGGTCAAGTCGTATATCAATATTGTGGATTTTATATGTTTGTTGTACATTTAGTCGCGGACATTTCTTATCGCAAGGCTGAAGCCCGGGCAGCATGTTTCTTGCCCGGGCTTTTTTTGATCACCAGGCGGCATCCCCTTTCACGATGCTCAATCTCTGCTCCAGCAACTGGCCTTCCGGTATTTGTCCGTACATGGTAAGTTTGTCAATCACATCCGGAAACGTCTCCGCCAACTTGCCTGCCGCATCGCTTTCGGATATTCCCAGCGCGCTCGCGACCTCCTGCACCAGTTTTCCACCGCCGAATACTTTCCTGATCTGATCCGCTGAAATCGGCAGGTTTGCCTCGGTACTTACCCACGATCCGAATTGTTCACCAAAGCCGTTGTCCTGAAACAACTTAACCAGTCCGTGCACGCCTCCAGCCTGCGGGTCCGCGATCATTTTCGTGACGATCATCATGAGCTTGGCAGCGCTTTCTGTGTCATCGCTTTTTAAAAAGCCTTTAAATTTATTCATGAATCCCATGTTGATCTCCTTTCGCGAATTGTATTTCAAAAAAATAATTCAACAAATCTTCTCCTGCCTTAACCCGCAAGCTTGGCCATCCTTACCGGCCACATTAGGATTTCTGGGTAAATGGCAAAGATAGCCACGGCCAGGAGCATCAATATGATAAACGGCACAACGCCCCTGTAAATATCATGCAACTGAATCTCGGGGGGCGCCACTCCCTTGAGATAGAAAATCGTATAGGCAAAGGGCGGGGTCAAAAACGAAGTCTGCAGCACGACCATATTCATCAGGGCAAACCAGATGGGGTCAAAGCCCAGCTTGACAACAATGGGTGAGAAGATCGGAACAACGATCATAACGATGCCGATCCAGTCGAGGAAGCAGCCCATGATGACGATGATGATCCACATAATAACCAGGACGCCCCACTTGCCGAAGGGCAGGCCCAGAACCATATCCTCGACAAAGTCGCCGCAGCCCAGCCGCATGAAAACGCTCGTGAAAAACGAGGCGCCGATGACGACCATGTAAACCATGGCGGACACCCTGGTGGTGGCCAGCGCCGCATCCTTTATGACCTGCCAGTTCAATTTTCCATAAGCAGCGGCGAGAATAACGGCGCAAAAAGCGCCAAAGGCGGCAGCTTCAGTCGGTGCAGCGAGCCCGAAGAAGATTGTGCCCAAAACGGCCAGAATGAGGATGCACACGGGCAATACCGAAACGACAAGCATCTTCATCTTGACATCAATTTTCACCCGGTTTTCCCTTTCAATGGCCGGCCCCTTTTCGGGATGCATATAACACTGATAGCCGGTGTAAAGCAGATACAGAGCCGACAGGATAAAGCCAGGCAGGAAGCAGCCGATCAGCATGGCGCCGACGGAAACACCGGCGATGGGCGCATAGACCAGAATCATGATGCTGGGCGGAATCAAAATGCCTAAAGCGCCGCCCGCGCAGATGGCCCCGGTGGCCAGAGCTTTGTCGTATTTATATTTCATCATCGCCGGCAGCGCAATGATGCCCATCGTGGTGACGGTGGCCCCGACGACGCCGGTTGCCGCCGCAAAAATCGTGCTGGCGACAATGGTCGCCATGGCGAGACCGCCCCGCAATCCGCCCAGAATGGCGTACATGGCATCAAAGAGCCTGGTGGCAATTCCCGATTTTTCTATGACGACCCCCAGAAAAATAAACAGCGGAATGGCAATCAGCGTGTAATCGGAAAGGTAATAATACATGCGCAGCATAAATAGATTGCTGACCTGCGGCCCGATGAAAAATATGCCGAAAACCGTGGCCACGCCGGCCATGGAAAAGCCGATCGGGAAACCCATCATGATGATCCCGATCAAACTCGTCAACATTAAAACAGTGATTAATTCAATGCTCATGTTATGATCAGCTCCTTTCCCTTGATCAGCCGGTACAGTTCCTTGACCAAAACATTGAAACCCTGAAACACCATCATAACGGTGCCGATCAGGATCCATGTTTTGTAAGGATAGATGGGGGGCAAAAAGCCGATGGTGGAATGTTCCAATATTCTCCAGGACTCAACAACATCCGAAAACATTACCCCGAGAATCATAATCCAGGTCACAAAGAACAGGAAAACCATACAAATGCTCAACCATGCGGCCTGCACTTTAACCGGTAATTTTTTCAGAAAAATATCTACACCAACATGGGCGTTCATCTGCCAGGTATAAGCCATGGTCAGCATCATGGCCAGGCTGCAGAGAAAATACGTCGCATCAAAGCTCCAGGTAGTCGGCGCGCCGAAGACATAGCGCGCGAAGACTTCATAGACAAGCGAAAGAATAAACAAAGGCATGCAATAAGAGACAACCCTGGCTATTTTCGCATTGACGATATTGATAACCTTCATAATTGCAATAACGGTTTTCATAAATAAGACTCCTAAAGTTTCTCGTTCCTTGAATGGGACGTTGGCCTTCTTCAGCCGCGTGTCCGGTCGTGAGCGAAAAGCTCCGACCGGACAGCGCAGCAGAAAATCAGCATCAGGTAACGAAAACAAGCTTACTTGCGAACAGGCACCATGAAAGTCTCATAGGCGCCGAAAGTGGTCCACATGTTCTGTACGGAAGCCCATGTTTTGGTGGTATGGGGTCTGTTTATCTTCTTCACCTCTTTATCAATAAAAGCCCAGGCCTGTTTGCGGAACTCTCTCTGGGAGACGTCGTCAACACGGGTCAATGTCAGGCCTTTGCTTTTGTAAAACTCCAGTGTCTCAATCCCCTTGGTGATATCCTCGGACCATTTCTGGATCGTCATGGCCATCGCCGCCGACTGAATCATGGCTTTGTATTCGGGGGGCAGTGCATTATATTTGTCTTTGTTGAAACCAAGCTCAAAATAGCAGGTCGGCTGATGCATGCCGGGGCCGGCCACATATTTGGTCACTTCATGGAAGCCCTGTGCTTTGTTGACGATGGGGCTTGAAAATTCGAGGGCATCCAGAATGCCTTTCTGCAGCGCGGGATACAGTTCCGTGCCGGGCAACATCGTAACGGAAACGCCCATTGACTTAAGAATTTCCGCCCACCAGCCCGGGGTTCTGTATTTCAGGCCCTTAAAATCTTTGACATTCTTCAGGGGTCTGTTGGACATTGCCAGTATTTCCGGGTGAGTGACGCCACCGGGAATGACGACGACGTTCATTTTCATTTCATCATACATTTGCTGCATGAGTTCCTTCCCGCCGCCGCTATACATCCAGGTTACATACATCAGCGGTTCCAGGTGCATGGGGATGGAAGCAAAAAAATTGGCCGACGGATGCTTGCCCTGCCAATAACCGGTCCAGCTGTGCCAGGCGTCAAGGGTGCCTTTGGAAGTCGCATCCATATTCTCCATTGGTCCGACAACCGCGCCGGCGGGGAGAACCTTGATAACAAAATTGCCGCCGCTCATGTCACTGACACGCTGGGCAAAATCTTCGGCCATTTCATGGATCAACCAGCCTTTCGACCAGGTGGTCTGCATGGTCCATCTTACTTTGGGCAGCTCTTTAGCATAGCTGAACCCTGCCAAGGCAAAAGAACACACCATCATCAACACAAAGATAAAAGCTAATTTCTTGCTGTTTTTCATCTTTCCTCCTCCTCCTTCTTTAGTTGTTCCCGTTGCTGTTCATAAAACAAATTTTTCCAAATCAAATAATGCAAACATCACCTCCCCCTTTGAATCCTGTCCCACATGCTGTTTTGGTCCGCTTTTTGTCGTCAAACACTTTTTTTATAAAAACGTTCCCACCCGCGCTGCATTTGGATTCCTATTTTTTAAGCGCCTGGCGGGCCTCTTCCATGCTTTCATAAATATGGGAAGCCACATTGCGCTCCTTGAGCGCCTCCCCCAGCTTCATGCGCAGAAACGTGCTGGCGGTATAGCGCGTGACGCTCGTATAGTAGGTCTCCACGATGTTTTTGACCGTGTCCGTGTATTCACCCACCAGGTCCGGTTCAATTTCGAAATTATCATAGTTGACGATGGCATCCACCTTGTGACTCAGCGGGATCAGGATCTTGTCCACGGCGTCTTTCACATTGCGGATATCCTGGCTTGTTTTGATGGCATGCCCTTCAAAGTTGACATAAAAGACATTTTCAGCAGGATCATGGGTAAAACGCTGCTCCAGCGGGATTTTGAAAAAGCCGTCGGCCAGCCCCATGGGTCGGGTCTGAAAGATGCGGACATCCATGCGTTTCAGGGGCTCTTTGATAATGGGTTTGAATTCCATATGGGCCAGGATGTCTTTTTCCAGATCCACGCCCGGCGCGATTTCCACGAGTTCCATGCCGGTGTCGGTCAGCCTTAACACGCAGCGCTCGGTGATATACAGTGTTGGCTGCTTCTTCTTGACGGCATAGGCGCCGCTGAAGGTCACATGCTCCACTTGCTCAATGAACTTCTTGTTCTTGCCCTCCTTTACGATCACGAGCCGGCCGTCCTTGACGTCCACTTCGAGATCGCCCGCCGTGAAAGTTCCCACAAACACAACTTTCTTGGCGTTCTGGCTGATATTGATGAAGCCGCCGGCGCCTGCCAGACGCGTGCCGAATTTGCTCACGTTCAGATTGCCCTGCCGGTCCGCCTGCGCCAGTCCCAGAAAGGCAATATCCAGCCCGCCGCCGTCGTAAAAATCGAACTGGGCGTTCTGGTCGACCAGGACCTCCGTATTAATGCCCGACCCGAAATTCAATCCCCCTTCGGGAACGCCGCCGATGACGCCCGGCTCGGTTGTCAGGGTGAGGAAATTCAGGATTTTCTCCTCGTTGGCGACAATGGAGACCCCCTCAGGCATGCCGATGCCCAGGTTGACGATGTTATTGGGCTTGAGTTCGAAAGCCGCCCGCCGGGCGATGATCTTGCGGTCGCTCATTTCCATGGGCGGGATGGACTGAAGCGGCATTTTGATTTCACCGCTGCGGGCCGGATTGTAGCGGTCGCCGAAAGTCTGCCAGTGGTTCTCGGGTTTGGATACGACCACGCAATCCACCATAATGCCGGGAATTTTGATCTGCCGTGCGGGCAGCGTGCCGCGATCGGCGACGCGCTCCACCTGCACGATCACAAATCCGCCCGAATTCTTTGCAGCGGTCGCCATGGCCAGAGAATCGAGGGTCAGGGGTTCCTTTTCCATGGTGACATTGCCGTCGGTATCGGCCGTCGTGCCCCGCAGAATCGCCACGTTGATGGGAAACGTCTTGTAGGCGAGATATTCCCGGCCGTCGAACACAATCAATTCCACGATGTCTTCAGTGGTGACGCTATTGATCTTGCCGCCGTCCAGGCGCGGATCCACAAACGTTCCCAGCCCCACATGCGTGATGATGCGGGGCTTTTTCCCTGCAATTGCCCGGTATAGGTGCGAAACCACACCCTGGGGCAGATTGTAGGCCTCGATCTTATTATCAAAGGCCAGCCTCTGCAATTTGGGAACCAGTCCCCAGTGCCCGCCGATCACACGCCGGACCAGCCCTTCATGCCCCAGATGGTTCAGCCCGCGCGTCTTGCCGTCCCCCTGTCCGGCCGCATACACAAGCGTCAGATTGCGCGGCCTGCCGTGTTCGAGAAAGTATGTTTCCAGCTCGATGGCGATCTCCTCCGGGAACCCGGTGCCCACAAAGCCGCCCGTAGCGATGGTGTCGTTGTCCCGGATGATGCGGATGGCCTCCTCGGCCGTGGCCACTTTGCCCTTTTTTTCCTGCAGGGGGGGAGGAGGCAACTGTGTCGGTTGGATACCCTTGGATGATTCTTGATTCATAACGGTGCTCTTTTCTCAAATGATGAAAATGCAAAGGTGCCTTTATGATGGAAATCTCTTTTCGCATGAAGGCTACCATTAGCCATTGCCGCCGTGATAACTATTTTTTCATTCACACTTATATGCTCCTTCTATACTTATTCGGTGAATAAAGGTAAAAATTTACTTTTTCGGTTTGGGATTCAAAAAGTCAGGATTTTGATACTCAGGATTGGGATATGTATAAAATCCTTTCCCGGTTTTTACGCCCAGTTCACCTTTCTTTATCTTCTCCATCAGTGCATCAGGCGGCTTATCTTTTGGATCTTTCGAAGCGTTATAATATACCATTTCAATATCATAGACTACATCCAAACCGACCGTATCCATTAACCCAAAGGGTCCAAATGGAGCCTTTGTAAAGATGCGCCAGGCGCGATCGATATCGCGGAAATCAACAAAACCATTGCCCCACATATAGAGAGTTTGTCTTTTAATTGCTCTCCAAACACTGTTAAAGCAGAAACCGAGGATTTCCTTATTCACTCGCAGCGGAACGCAACCCAGGGAGCGAATCCAGGCGTCACCTTTATCCATAACTTCCGGAAGTGTCTTTGTGCCGGGGGCAAGATCGATCATATTCATACCCTGCAGGGGCAAGTAAAAATGGGTATTGATGCACTTTTCCGGTCTGCCACTGCTGGCTTCCATTCTGGATATCGGCATCGATGAACTATTGGAAGCAAAAATGGCTTTAGCCGGGGCAGTAGCGCCCATCATCTTAAAAACCCTCTGTTTCACTTCCAAATCTTCAAATACACATTCCACAACCAGATCAGCGTCTTCAAGAGCGACCGCTGGATCTGTGGAAAAGCTAATTTCTTGTTTTAAACGACCCCATGCTTCCCAGGGTATAAAAGGGGTTATTTTTTTATTCTGAAAATCTGTTACCAGTCTTTGATAGGTATCTTCAAAAGCGCTTGCCTTAGAGTCAAATACGCTGACTTTATATCCGGAATATGCCGAAAGTAGAGCTATTTGGGTGCCCAGGAAACCGGACCCGACAACAGCGATTTTTTCAAATGGTTTGGTCATAATTAATCCTAAGCATAATAAACAGCAATTTTGCTGATTTCAAAAATTCCTCACTGACCATGAAAGTCAGGACGGAAATGATTCAGAATCTTAGCAAATCAGAATTCTAAACGGAATATTTATAATTATCCCATTTGCAAATGCAAAAATGAGACCATCACCGGCATTCGAAACGCTAAATAATTTTACAAGATTTACCCAGTAATATTAAATGGGTTACTGCTTATAAATCTAAAGAGTTTTTTCTCGACAGATCGTTTTTGAGGGTGTATAGAGAGGCATCTGTATCATATTTCATACATGTATCTTTATGGCTACTGTGTCACCATGAAAAAGAATGTAAATATTTCTCTGAACGCACACCCGCCGGAGACCGCAGTCGTAATTCCTGCGGACCGGGAAGCCGAAGCGTTGCGCGAACAGCTGGAAATGTATCGGTTGATTTTTGAAAGCATCCATTACGGCAGCCTCGTCACCGACGACCGCGGTTATATCACCCACTTCAACAAACCCTACGGGCATTTTCTGGATATGGACCCGGACGCCCAGATCGGCAAGCATTGTACCGAAGTACTGGAAAACACGCGCATGCATATCGTGGCCCAAACGGGCAAACCCGAATTCAGCGACAGCCACCACATCAAAGGTCAGAACATGGTGGTGCACCGCATCCCCATCAAGAAAAACGGCAAGGTGATCGCCGTGTTCGGTCAGGTGCTCTTCAAGGATGTACGCGACGTGGGCAAACTGGCCAAAAAACTCTCCCTGCTTGAATCCAAGGTCAAGCTTTATGAAGCCGAGCTGCTGGTTCTTCGCTCCACGCGCTATACCCTGGACAGCATCATCGGCGTCAGCGAGGCCATCGCCTCTCTGAAAGCGCAAGCCCTGAAGGCCGCTGCAAGTCAATTTCCCGTGTTGATCTCAGGTGAAAGCGGCACCGGAAAGGAACTTTTCGCCCAGGCCATCCACCACGCCAGCCCGCGCAAGGTCTATCCCTTTGTGCGCATCAATTGCGCCACCATCCCCAGGGACCTTTTTGAATCGGAGCTGTTCGGCTACGAAAAGGGGGCTTTTACGGGCGCAAGATCGGAAGGAAAGCCCGGCAAATTTGAACTGGCCCATCGGGGGACCATCTTCCTTGATGAAATCGGAGAGCTGCCCGCGCCGATGCAACCCAAACTGTTGCGCGTCCTTGAAGAAAAGGAATTCGAACGCGTGGGCGGCACCCGTGTGATTCGTTCGAATTTCCGCCTGATCGCCGCCACCAATCAGAATCTGGACAGCATGATCGGGGAGGGACGCTTCCGCAAGGATCTCTTTTACCGGTTGAATGTCTTTCCCATCACGATTCCGCCCCTGCGGGAACGTCGGGAGGACATCATTCCTATTCTCATGCATCTGCTGCAGCTACTGTCAGCGGAAGCCGATCTGTTCGACATCCGCCTCGATAGCAGCGCCCACAAAGTCCTCATGGAGCATGGCTGGCCCGGTAATGTTCGGGAGATGTCCAATGTGCTGGAATGGACCCTTTCCTCCCTCGAAGGCAATTGCATTCGGGACCGGGACCTGCCTTTCTACCTGAAGCCCAGATCCGATATCCTGCTTCCCGCGCTGCACTCCCCCATGCGGGAGGTCCAGGCCCGCGCCGAAGCCCAGGCCATCCGCCAAGCCTTGAAGGAAGCCGACCACAACAAAGCCCGGGCGGCCCGCATCCTGGGCATTCACCGCACCCTGCTGTATAAAAAAATAAAGAAATACGGTCTGGATGCATGAAGCACTTGAGACGACTTTACGACTGGGTTCTCCACTGGGCCGACACCCCTTACGGGGCGCCGGCCCTGTTCATGCTGTCCTTTGTGGAATCTTCCTTCTTCCCCGTTCCGCCGGACCCCCTGCTGATCGCCCTGGTGCTTGGCGCTCAGGCCAAGGCCTTCCGTTTCGCCCTGAACTGCACCGTGGCGTCCGTCCTAGGGGCCGTCTTCGGCTATGCGATCGGTTATTACGTCTGGTGGTCCGGTCCGGATATGTTTTCACCGGTGGCTTGGTTCTTCTTCCAGAATATACCAGGCTTTTCCGTGGAATTGTTCCGCTATATCCAGGGACTCTTCGAAAAGTGGAACTTCTGGATCATCTTCACTGCCGGTTTCACCCCCATCCCCTACAAGGTCTTCACGGTCTCCGGGGGGGCCTTTGCCGTGAACCTGCCCCTGTTTCTGCTTGCCTCCGTGGTCAGCCGGGGGGCCCGGTTCTTTCTCGTGGCCTTCCTCATCTGGAAGTTCGGGGCGCAGATCAAGAGCTTCATCGATCGCCACTTCAACTGGCTGGCCATTCTCTTCACGGTGCTGCTCATCGGTGGTTTTGTCCTGATCAGATGGCTGGGTAAATCGGTGTAAAATCTGGCAGGATCCGCTTCAGGCCATTGATTGCTCGAACCCGGAGAAGCGAATAACCATTGTTATATTCGCGTTTATTTCATTCTGATGCGACAAGTCGGCCAAAAATATCTGTTTACAAAACAATATAAAGTATTATAATGTAAACCACTATGAAGAACTGCCGTGAAACATTAGTCACGTCCTCACTGTCCATCAGGCAGAATGATATACATCTTTCCTTGCCGCCCGCCTTTTTTCCGGTTTCGAGACCCGGGAAGGCTACAACATGGCTTCACCGGAGAAGGCCATTCTCGATACGATCTATCTGCGTAAAGCGATTCCCTTTCTGGACGAACTGGAGCTCACACGCCTCGACAGACGGAGGCTGGAGCAGCTGGCGCGCCCGGCACGATTCGAACGTGCGACTTTCAGATTCGTTTTAGTCCTTCGAGAAGGGGCTTTAATTCTAATAAACGTTCCTGCGAAACCTTCCAGACGGTCATCAGGTCAACCCCCATGTAATCGTGGATGAGAACGTTCCGCATCCCAGCCATTTTAGTCCAGGGGATATCAGGATGTTTTTTTCTGAACGATGTCGGAATGTGCTTGGCTGCTTCGCCGATGACTTCGAGACACCTGATTACAGCATTGACCGTTTTCTTGTCAGATGCAAACATTTCGTAAGACATCCCTTGTGTAAAATCCTCGATATCGGATATAGCATTTATTACATCTTCGATGTAATCGGAGATCTCACGCCCTTTAGACATACTCAACCTCAGATAGAATACGTTTACCGATTGCCGGTTTGAGAGCTGATTCCATGACCAGGTCAACCTTGGCATGGAGCCGGCTCTCAAGATAATCTCGCAGATCCAAAAATTCAAAGAGGTCGATATTCCGATTGAAGGTGACGAGTATATCGATATCACTCCTCTTTCGCTGCTTGTCCCTGACATAGGAGCCAAACAAGCCAAGCCGCTGGACTCCGTAAAGGGATTCCATCTCGGTTTTGCTGTTTCTAATGATTTTGATTATTTCCTGCTTTCCCATAATTGCCTACCTGCAACATTATAAGTTAATAAAGCGTGAAAAAGGAACAGGTTTTTTATCCGATAACCTGTAAACAGTTCCCTTGACTTTCATCAATCGACACGGAGTCACTGATAACCTTTCGTAATCTTGCATAAACGATGGAAGTTATCAAGGCAACATGTCAAGAAGCTGCACAAGAACCGGATGAACATCTTTTTTTCAGGCCAAGTGTAGAGACCCGTAGAGACCGGAAAAAAGGGCTTCCTTTCGGAAACCCTTAGTTATTGGCGCGCCCGGCACGATTCGAACGTGCGACTTTCAGATTCGTAGTCTGACGCTCTATCCAGCTGAACTACGGGCGCATATTAATAGTGGCGGAGAGAGCGGGATTTGAACCCGCGGTACACCTTTTAGGGGCGTACAATCGCTTAGCAGGCGATCGCTTTCGACCACTCAGCCATCTCTCCGATCAATCAGGTGCCGATTGTCAGGGATTAAGGCATTCGTTGAATGCTTTTGTATTGCCCTGTTCACTGGCCACTTATCGCTATTTCTGGCGGAGGGAGCAGGATTCGAACCCGCGAACCTTTCGGTCAACGGTTTTCAAGACCGCCGCCATAGACCACTCGGCCATCCCTCCTGAATTTCTTCAATGCTATGCGCTGGCAGGAATCCTGTCAATGCCCCGCATGTAAGGTCTCAGAACGTCCGGTATCAGCACGCTGCCGTCTGCCTGCTGATAGTTTTCCAGCACGGCCACCGTCGTCCTGCCGGCTGCCAGTCCCGAACCATTGAGCGTATGGACAAACTCCAGTTTGCCGGTTCCCTCTCGCCGGAAGCGAATCGACGCCCGCCGCGACTGGAAATCCTCAAAGTTGCTGCATGAAGAAATTTCCCGGTAGGCGTCCTGCCCGGGCAGCCACGCCTCGATGTCGTAGGTCTTGGCGGCAGAAAAACCAAGGTCGGCCGTGCAGAGGCTCACCGTCCGATAGGGAATATCCAGCCTTTTGAGCACCTCTTCGGCGTTGGCGGTCAGTTTTTCGAGCTCATCGTAGGAGGCCTCCGGTGCGGCGAACTTGACCATCTCCACCTTGTTGAACTGGTGCTGGCGGATCAGCCCCCGTGTATCCTTCCCGTATGAACCGGCCTCCGCACGGAAGCACGGAGAATAAGCCACATATTTAAGGGGCAGATCCTTTTCCATCAATATCTCATCCCGGTGAATATTGGTCACCGGCACTTCCGCCGTCGGGATCAGATAGTAATCCGTCTTCTCGATTTTGAAGAGGTCTTCGACGAATTTCGGAAGCTGTCCCGTTCCCGTCAGGCTGTCGCTGTTGGCCATGAAGGGGGGCAGCATCTCGGTGTATCCGTGCTCCCAGATATGCAGATCGAGCATGAAATTGATGATCGCCCGCTCCAGCATGGCCCCAAGGCCCCGGTAAAGGGTAAACCGGGCGCCGGCGATTTTGGCGCCACGGGCAAAATCCAGGGCGCCGGTCATTTCACCGATTTCCCAGTGCGGCCGGGGCTGGAAATCAAAAAGTCTTTTTTCTCCCCAGGTGCGAATGACCGGGTTGTCTTCGGAACTGGTTCCGTATGCGACGGATTCGTGGGGGATATTGGGAATCGTCATGACGATTTCACCCAGCTCATCCTCCGTCTTCTTGAGGGCCTCGTCCAACTCCTTGATACGGGCTGAAACCTCTCCCATGCGGGTAATCAGGGCAGAGGCGTCTTCCTTGCGTTTTTTCTTATCACCGACCTCCCGGGAAACCGTATTGCGCTCACTTCGCAACACCTCCACTGCCTGCAGGATATCTCTGCGTCTGGCGTCGAGGGCCAAAAAAGGACCGAAATCCGTTTCCAGGCCCCGCTCGAGCATTTTCCTGCGGACCGCCTCCCAATTCTGCCTGAGAAATCTGATGTCCAGCATACCCCGGTCCTTCCTTCAACGTTCCTTTGTAAAGGAGAAGCCGCCTAACATGTTGCCTGTCCGAAGTCAATCATTTTATGGGACAGGAGTCACCCGGCGGGCTCTCAGGCCCGTTTGATTCTTCTCTGCAGCATTCCGATCATGGCCGTCATTTCGGAAATTTTCATGGCGGCGCAAGCACTGAAAAAAGTCGCGGCGCCGACGGCGGTGGCTGTGATCAGGAAGGTAAGCCGATGCTGAAAAGCCCCCCCTGGCTGATAGGGGAAAATCCGGTCCACGAGGATAATAGCCAGCCACATGGCTGCCGAAGCCAGAATCATCCTGAAAACCGATCTGCAAAAATCACGATCCATGAAGGAGCCGATTTTCTTGGTCAGGAGCACCGTCAGCAGGATGACATTCACGGCGGAGGCGATGGAGGTGGCCAGGGCAAGACCGCCATGCTTGAGCGGGAACATCAGGATAAGGCTGAAGACAATATTGACGATAAGGGCCACCATGGCGGCCTTCATGGGGGTCTTCGTGTCCTGCAGGGAATAAAAGGCCGAGATGATCACGCGGATAACCGAGAAGGCCCAGAGACCGACCGCATAGAAAAACAGGGCCTGGGCGGTTAGGATGGTTGCAGTCGCGTCAAAATGTCCGCGCTGAAACAGGACCGAAATGATCGGCTCCCGTAAGGCAATCAGGGCAATCATGGCCGGGATGGTGATGAAAAGAATCAATCGTGTCGAAAAGGCGAGGGTTTTTTTGAATTCCGCAACGTTTCCTTTCGAAATCTGATCCGAAAAACTCGGCAGCGTCGCCGTCCCCACGGCAATGGCAAAGACCCCGAGGGGAAGTTCTACGATGCGGTCGGCATAATAAAGATAGGAGACACTGCCGCGGGGTAAAAAAGATGCCAGGATGGTCCCGACGAAGATGTTGATCTGATAGACAGCCGCCCCGAGAACCGCGGGCAGCATGAGCAGGCCGATTTTTTTCAGACCGGGATGGGTGAAATTGAAAGCGGGTTTCAGCCGGACCCCCATGCGCACCAGGAAAGGCCATTGCATCGCCAGTTGCAGGATCCCCCCGATCATGACGCCGACGGCCAGCGCCACGATCGGGTCCCCGAAGAAATCCCTGAGTGTCAGGGCTGCCAGGATCATGGCGATATTCAAAATGACCGGGGAGAGGGCCGGCGCGGCGAAATGCCGCAGGGAGTTCAGTATCCCCATGCAGAGCGCGACCAGTGAAATGAAAAAGATATAGGGAAACATCAGGCGGTTCAGGAAGACCGTGAGCTCATATTGCGCGGGGACCTTTGTGAAACCGGGCGCCATGACGGCCACGATGAGGGGGGAAAAAATGACACCGGCGATGGAAATCACGACCAGAACAATGGACAGCATCGTAAAGGTGATATTGGCCAGTTCAAGGGCTTCCGTTTTTGTTTTTTTATGCAGATATTCCGTAAAAACAGGGACAAATGAAACGGTGAGCGACCCTTCTCCCAGAAGGCGCCTCAGCATATTGGGGATCCGGAAGGCGACAAAAAAGGCGTCCGTCGCAATTCCCGCGCCGAAGAAGGCGGCCACCACCATGTCCCGGAGAAATCCGAAAATCCGGCTCAGCATCGTATACAGACCAACAACGCCGGCAGCCCTGGCGACCTTCGCATTTTCTCCGCCGTGACAATTTTCCTGTTCCATCATGATTCTTCAGAAGACCGCTTGCAGAGAGGATTCAATCACTGCTGTTGCGATAAATTTTCCGCAAGGACAGCCCGGACATCTTCACGTGTCAATCCCGCGATTGACACCTGCTTGTTTTTCGATTTGTGACCGGCCTCGATGGCGATCCTGTTTTTGGTCACATGAAACAGGGAGGCCAGAAAAAGGATGCACGCTTCATTGGCCCGTCCATCGACGGGCGGCGCCGTGATCCTGATTTTGAGAGCGTCTCCCTGAAGGCCGGCCAACCCGCATTTGGATGACCGCGGCAGGACGCGGATCGCAAAAGAAACGCCTTCTTCTGTTTCCCTGATCGTCAGCATGAGCTTGCGGCTACCGGATATAACCGGTCATCTGAATCATCGTCTTGACGAGAAACGTCTGCAGAAAATAAATGATCATGATGACGATAATGGGAGAGATGTCGATTCCCAGGCCTCTGATCGGAATCAGACGGCGGATCGGAGCCATCACCGGTTCCGTTGCCCGGTATAAAAAGGTGACAATCGGGTTGTAAGGATCGGGATTGACCCAGGAAATCAGCGCCCTGCCGATAATGATCCACATGTAGATGGTAAGCCCCATGTCAATGATTTTTGCCAGGGCGCCAATCAAGTTTTCCACGACGAACATGACCACTCCTCTATTGAGATTGCCTTGAAGGCATCTTTAACCTTCGGATTCTGGGTCTTTAAAGATAAAGTGCCCCATCAATCAGGCAAAGACGCAACAAATGCGCCGATGGCCTTGTTAAATTCCTCAACATTTTCAAGCATCACGAAATGACCGGCATCTTTTATCAGGGCCAGTTGCGCGCCCGGGATGTGGTCCTTGAGATACCGGGACATCTCCGGCGGGGTCATCTTGTCCTGGTCGCCGCAGATCACGAGCGCCGGAACGCGAATCTGAGAAACCGTCGCCGTCACATCGTGCTTATCGCAGGCCAGAAAATCGCCGTAAAGGACATCCGGATTCACGGCTGACATGCTTTTCGCAAGCATTTCCGAAAAACGGTCCCGGTTGCCTTTGGCCACGGAAAATTTTACGGCCATCGCAATCACGGTTACCGGATCGGTCTTCAGGCCCTCCAGGATGAGCTGATTGACCGGCATGGCGGCCCCGCCGCCAACGGGCACGATGCCGGCCAGTGTGTCGCCATAGGTCAGCGCATAGCGCAGCGAGATCGCAGCGCCCAGGGATTGGCCGACAAGCACAGGCTTTTCGATGGCCAGCGCTTCCAGGATCTGCCGGACCCACTCCACATAAACAGCAACATCGCGCTCTCCCCGGCCCTCGGAACGGCCATGTCCCGGCAAATCCAGGGCCACGATGTTAAATGCATTTTTCAACCGGGTGCACTGGTGTAGCCAGACAGTATGGTCCCCGCCGGAACCATGAATAAAGACGAGTGTTTTTTTTGCAGCCTCCCATGGGCGTTGGCTGGCCCAGCAAGCCATTTTCAATCCGTTCACCTCGTGGAAGCTGATCATGCCCGTCCCTTTCCATAGTCAACGCAGCGAGACCTTCGAAAAATGGCTTCGCCGCGGCTCAAAATCTTTTTCGATAGGAATGCGAGTGCCGTTGGGGACAGATTTCAAATCTGTCCCCAAACGGAAAACATTTGATTCGCCGCTTGGGAAACATTTTTCAGCGGTTATGCAAATTTCCAATACTGGTTTGATTATCACAGATTGATTCGGCAGTGCAAACAAAGATTAGCCCACTTTCATATTGACAGGACCCATGAAAAAAGTCATTTATAACAAGATCGTAAAAAGTCCTTTTCCCTTCCCCGGCGGGAGGGGAGGAATAGGAGGGGGAAATCGTCATGCTAAAGGGTAAAAAAGTGGGATTTATCGGCGGTGGAAAAATGGGGGGGGTGCTGGCCGGGGGGATTGTCTCAAACCGGCTTGTCCCGGCGTCGCATGTCATGGTCGCGGACGTCGCCCGGGAGCGACTGGATGAACTCGCAAAGGCCTATGGTATCGTGGTCACACAGGACAATAAACGGGTCGCCCGGGAAGCCGACATCCTGATCCTGGCCGTTAAGCCCCAGAATATGGGAGAAGTCCTCACAGAGCTGGCCCCGGTGGTGGGCAAATCCTCTCTGGTCATTTCCATCGCCGCGGGGATTCCCATCAAATTTATCGAGGAACGGCTTGAAAAAGGCGTTCGGGTGATTCGCGTGATGCCCAATACCCCGGCCCTGATCGGCGAAGGGATGGCCGCCCTGGCAAGCAGTGCCACGGCGACTCAGACCGATCTGGCCCAGGCCAGGAAGATTTTTGACGCCGTCGGCCTCACGGTGGTCGTGAAAGAAGAGCTCATGAACGCCGTAACCGGCTTGAGCGGCAGCGGCCCCGCCTACGGGTTCATCATCATTGAAGCCCTTTCCGATGCGGGTGTGCGCATGGGGTTGAGCAGGGATATCGCGCTGAAGCTCGCGGCGCAGACCATGCTGGGCGCCGCCAAGCTCTGCCTGAAAGGGGACAAGCACCCCGGAGAGCTGAAAGACATGGTCACTTCGCCTGCGGGGACGACGATTGCCGGCGTCAAGGCCCTGGAAGAGGGAAAAATCAGGGCCACACTGATGGCGGCCGTAGAAGCGGCAACGCTGCGCGCCAAAGAACTCGGAGGCAATTAAAAAACCAGGAGGTTATCTTCCGAATCCGGATCGTCCGGCGTCTTTCGGTTGACTGTAATCTCTTTCACCGGCTGGACCTGGGGGAGGGGGGCTGGTTCCTGATTGCCGCTGACTACTGCAGGAAGCGTCTCCACGGTCATATCAGCCGGTTTCTCGCCGGACTTCCTTCTGCGGTGGCGGGGCCGCCGGCGCGGCTTTTTCTTTGAACGCGCAACAACGGCTTCCGGAGATTCGGGTGCAACGGGGGGCAGATCAACGACCATGCTCTCTGATGATACGGCGGCGTCCGGATCGGTATCAGCGGCCTCATTGAAGTCCTCATGATCGAATGTCTGATCTTCTTCCTCCTGCGCGATATCTGCCGGGTGTTCGCGAACGGTGGATTCGACCCTCAATTCATCCCAGGCCAGATCAGGGTTTCCGGAGATATGAATCAACAGATCAAAGAGGGATTCCAGCTTGCTAATTTCCATGCGCTTCTGGTTGAGCAGATAGCCGGCGATCTCATATGGCAGGGTCACTTTCAGGACCGAAAAAGTGCCTTTGACCGCCTGGGATTCGATTTTCCGGAAGGCGCTCAGGGCCGCATATTCCAGAGAAGGCCTGATTCCGCGTCCCTTGCAGAAAGGACAGGTATTATAGCTGATCTCCTGAATCGTGGACTGCTTTTTCTGTCGTGACAGTTCCAGAATGCCGAACTTGGAAATCTTGGAGAGCTGGATTCGCGCCCGGTCCACGCTCATGGCCTTCTTGAACACCTTTTCCACGTCCGCTTCGTGCTTCCGATCAAGCATGTCGATAAAATCGATCACGATCAATCCGCCCAGGTCTCTCAGGCGCAACTGCCGGGCGATCTCTTCGGCTGCTTCAAAGTTCGTCCGGAAGGCGGTTTCTTCGACGTTTCGTTTATTGGAGCCCCTTCCGGAATTGACATCAATCGTGATCATGGCTTCCGTCGGGTTGATGATCAGATACCCGCCGGACTTCAAGTCCACGCGTTCCTGGTAGATCACGCGGATCTGGTCTTCGAGATTATACCGGTCAAAAATAGGTTTTTTATCCTTGTTGAGCTTGATCATCCGGACGGTCCGGGGCATCACGGCCTTGCAGTAGGCACGCATCTTCCGGAAGGTGTCCACATCATCGACCAGGATCTCCTCTATTTCCGAGGTAAAATAATCCCTCAGCGAAAGGATCCCGAAATCGCTTTCCTGGTAAATGAGCGCCGGGGCGGGCGTCGTTTTTGCGCGCTTCTGGATCTCTTTCCACAGCCGGGAGAGATGCTGATAATCCCGTGCCAGTTCCTGTTTGGTCCGGTTCATCCCCGCGGTGCGAACGATGAAGCCGATCTCATCTTCGATCTTGATCTGTTCCATCAGGGCTTTCAGGCGCTTGCGGTCGTCTTCGTCATCGATCTTTCTGGAGATGCCGCTGCTGTCTTTATTCGGCAGCAGGACAAGGTAACGGCCGGGCAGGGAGATATAGCTGGTCAGCAGCGCCCCTTTGCGTTCGCTGACTTCTCTCAGAATCTGTACCAGTACTTCCTGTCCGACTTTCAGAGACGTCTTCGCCTGGCCGTGGTTTTCACTTTTGCCATTCCCCTTGCGCTCCGTAAAGTACTCGGGACCGACGTCCCGCAGGGGCAGGAAACCATCCTTCTTGCCGCCGTAATGCACGAAGGCCGCCTGCAGGCCGCGTTCGACCTTTTGCACAGTCCCCTTGTAAATGTTTCCGGTGATGGGCTCTTTGATCGCCATCTGGATGTTGAAATCAATGAGCTTTCCATCATCCACAATGGCCATCCGCTTCTGCTCGGGATGAACAGCATTGATGAACATTTCTTTTTTCATAGTGATCCTTTTTGGTATCCGGAGATCCGGCAGGCCATCATACGCGACCGCCGCTGCGGGAGAGGAACAATCATGACAGCCCCCTCAAACCACGTTTATATGCCCTGCTTTCCTGTCCCCCGGACACCGATGTTTTTTTATATCAAGGCGGATACATCGCCCTTTCCGACACGAATAACATCCACACAATCATCCACGAGACTGACCACACTGGACTGACCGGCCGCGAGAATCCCTCCGTCAATCACGAGATCCACGCAATGCCTGAATTTTTTTTCAATTTCTACGGGATCCGTCATAATTTCTCCGGCCTCGTTCTTGACACTGGTCGAGATAATCGGTTGGCCCAGCTCCCCGACCAGGGCCTGGCAGATAGAATTGTCCGGCACACGGATCCCCGTTGTCAACCGCTTTGGGAGAATGATCTTCGGAACCAGACGGGATGCTTCGAGAATAAAGGTATAAGGACCCGGCAGAAGTCGCTTCATGGTCTTATAGGCATAGTCGGAAACGCGGGCATAGCGGCTGATATCTTTCAGGTCCGCGCAGACAAAGCTGAAGGGCTGTTTCTCATTTCTTTTTTTGATTCTATATATCTTCTCGATCCCTTTTTTATTGTATAAATCACAGCCAAGCCCGTACACCGTGTCGGTGGGGTAAATTATAATTCCCCCGTTACGCAGGATGTCTGCCGCTTTTTTGATCAGCCGCATCTGGGGGTTCTGGCTGTTGATGGCGATCAGCATGACACGTTCTTCCGATTCCAGGAGCCTCAAGTGGACAATTTTCGGGGCATACTTATCAGAAGCAAGCGCTCTTGGCAACGAGCTTCTTTCCGTGCCGATCATCGCTTTTCTTCCCGGTTGTTGTTATTGAGCCTATCCTTGCTGAGTTTGTACTGGACGCTGTCCACCAGAGCGTGCCAGCTTGCTTCAATGACATTTTCCGAGACCCCGATCGTGCTCCACACCTCGTCCTCGTCCCGGGTATCGATCAGCACCTTCACCAGAGCTGCTGTTCCTTCGCTGCCTTCGACAATCCGGACCTTGAAGTCCACCAGGTGCATGGCGCCGATTTGCGGGTAGAACTTGGTCAGCGCCTTCCGCAGGGCATTGTCGAGGGCGTTGATGGGACCGTTTCCCTCGGCGGCCGTCACCTCCTGATCATCGCCCACGGAGATTTTAATGGAGGCCTGGGCCAGCGGCGGCTCATTCCCGCGTTTGGAAATCAGGACATGATAGCTTTCCAGGTTGAAAGGTTCGGCGAACTCGCCGGTCTGCTTTTTGATCAGCAGAGACAACGATCCTTCGGCCGCGTCAAACTGGTACCCGCGATCTTCCATTTTCTTGATTTCCCGGACGATCTTTTTGCTGGTCGCTTTATCCAGCCCCAGATCGACGCCGAGCTGCCGGGCCTTGTATTCAATGTTGCTCTTGCCCGCCAGATCCGAAACCAGGACGCGCTGCTGATTGCCCACCAGCTCCGGCCTGATATGTTCATAGGCGGCCGAATTCTTGACAACGGCGCTGACATGAACCCCGCCTTTATGGGCAAAGGCGCTCCGCCCGACAAAGGGTCTTGCATTGAGCGGCGGCACGTTGGCAACATCGCTCATATAGTTGGACAGATTGGTGAGATGGTGGAGGGCCTCATCGGTCAGGCAGCGTTTCTTCATCTTCAACTGAAGATTCGCCATGATCGCGATCAAATCGGCGTTTCCGCATCGCTCCCCGAAACCGTTGATGGTGCCCTGGACCATCTTCACGCCCGCATGCACGGCGGCCAGGGAATTGGCCACGGCGACGCCGCCGTCATTGTGAGCATGGATTCCCATCCGCTGCAGGGGAATAAAGCCGGATACTTCCTGGATGACGGTGGTGACCTCGTGGGGAAGCGTCCCCCCATTGGTATCGCACAGGACAATCAGATCCGCTCCGGCTGCCAGGGCCGTTTCTACGGTTTTGCGTGCGTAACCCGGATTTTTTTTGTATCCGTCAAAGAAATGTTCCGCATCATAAACGACCTCCTTGGCCTGTACCTTGAGATAGGCCACGGAATCGCGGATCATCGCGAGATTCTCCTGAAGTGTGACTTCCAGAATCTGCATGACGTGGAGATCCCAGGATTTTCCGAAAATGGCCACCGCCGGCGTTTCCGCGTTCAGCAGAGCCTGAAGGTTCGGACAGTCCTCCGGGCGGGTATGCGCCTTTCTTGTGCTGCCGAAGGCGGTGAGGCGGGCATGTCTGAAAGGCGCAGTTTTTGCCAACTCGAAAAAACGGACATCCTTGGGATTGGAGCCGGGCCAGCCGCCTTCGATATAATGAAACCCCATATCGTCAAGCCGCAGGGCGATCCGCAGTTTTTCCTCGGCGGAAAAATTGATCTGCTCACCCTGCGTGCCGTCTCTCAAGGTCGTGTCGTAGATCAGGACATCCCATGTTTTTTTCATTGCGATGGCGCCTCTCTTAATAATAAACCGCTATCAGCGGTCCTGATAACGGTTTGAAATTGGATCTTCAGGACTTCTTATATATCTGATTCTTGATGATGTAGTGACGGATACTGTCGGGAACAAGGTAGGTGATGGACTTTCCTTCCCTGGCCCGCTGCCGGATATTGCTGGCCGAGATGTCCAGAAAGGTCACATCCCGGAAAAAGATGATATGACCCGTGGGGCCTCTGAATCCCTTCAGGTCGTCGTCATAAACAAACCGGGCGGCAAATTTAGACGGGACAATCCCCGTCAGGCCCCTGTTTTCATAATCGGGCCGCGTCATGACGACGAAGTTGCACAGCAGCAGCAGCTTTTCCCATTCTTTCCAGGTCCGGATGGCGTGAAAGGCGTCCTGCCCGACGATGAAATACAACTCCAATTGCTTCAGGTATTTCTCAAGGAAGTACTCAATCGTGCGGACGGAGAAGGATTTGCCCTCGCGCTGGTTCTCCACATCGGAAAACGAAAAACTCGGATTATCCTCGATGGCCAGCCGGACCATCTGTTCCCGGTGATAAAACGATGTGATGTCGGCCTCGATTTTATGCGGCGGCCGCGACGCGGGCATGAAGATAATGCGGTTCAGGTTGAAAATCTCCAGAATTTCCTCAGCGCACCTCAGGTGGCCGAGATGGATCGGATCGAATGTCCCTCCCAGGAGTCCCCATTTCATGTTCTCACCTGTCCGTTTCCATAAACAATGAACTTCGTTGTGGTTAATTCCTCCAGTCCCATGGGTCCGTAGGCGTGCAGCTTCGTCGTACTGATGCCGATCTCCGCTCCCAGGCCAAGCTCGAAGCCGTCACTGAAGCGCGTGGATGCGTTGACCAGCACGGTAGAGGAATTTACCTCGTTCAAAAAGCGCTGGGCATTGGCGTAATCCTGAGTGATGATGGATTCCGTGTGCAGGGACCCGTATTGTTCGATATGGGCCATGGCGGTATCCAAATCTTCAACCACGCGCACCGCAAGGACCAGATCGAGGTATTCCCGATACCAGTCATCCTGAGTCGCTTTTTCAATGTCCGGTAAAATGCCCCGCGCCTTGGGGCAGCCCTTCAACACGACGCCGGCCTGGCGGTATTGTCCCGCCATGACGGGTAAAAACCGTTCCGCTATCTCCGCATGTACGAGCAGCGTTTCCATGGCGTTGCAGACCCCCGGCCGCTGGACCTTGGCATTCATGCAGATCGACACGGCCATGTCGAGGTCGGCGCCGGCGTCCACGAAGATATGGCAGACCCCCTTGTAATGTTTGATGACGGGAATCCTGGATTGGCTCACAACCGCCCGGATCAGCTCTTCACCGCCGCGCGGGATGATCAGATCGATGTATTCATCCAACTGGAGCAGCTCGTAGACGGCTGCCCGGTCTGTCACGGGAATGACCTGGATCGCCGCCTCGGGTACGTTCGATTTTTTCAGGACATCCCGAAGAATCCGGGCAATGGCAAGATTGGAATGAATGGCTTCGGAGCCGCCCCGGAGAATAACAGCGTTCCCTGATTTGAGGCAGAGCGCCGCTGCGTCGGCGGTCACGTTGGGCCGGGATTCGTAGATGATGCCGATCACGCCCAGCGGGATGCGCATCCTGCCCACCAGCAGGCCGTTCGGACGCCGCCACATCGATGTGATTTTACCCACGGGATCAGGCAGCGCGGCCACTTCCCTGATCCCCCCCGCCATCCCCTGAATGGTTTGATCCTGCAGGGTCAGGCGATCGATCATCGCCGCGGGGAGACCCGTCCCGACAGCTTGATCGAGATCCTTGGCGTTTTCTGCGATCAGGAAGCCGCTGTGCTCGACCAGCGCTTCGGCCATGCGTAGCAGGACGGTGTTCTTTTCCTCTGCATTGACCCTTCCCAAGGCCGCTGAGGCCTTTTTTGCTCGCCGGGCAATTTCGATGATCTGTGTCTTTATCTCCATCACGTCTCCTCCCCCTTTTCCGAATGGGAGGCGAAAGGAGGTTTCATAATCCTTTTGATTGAATAGACATTGACAAAACCGCTGTCGCTTGTATAAGAACCGCCTGTCTCTTTTTTTTGGAACTATCCACGGCTGCCACCTTACAAAACGTGCCGGTCTCATGTCAAGGTGATTTGAACATGAAGCGGATAAGGCTTGGATGTGTCTGAAATCAATAGATGAGTTTAATTTTGTGGAAATGAGAAAAATCCTTGTTTTGCCGCTTGCGAACCATTTTTCAGAGGTTATGCAAAACTCTCCTTTATGAATCGATTATCCCCATGAAAATTAACCCTATGGACTCCATAAGGATTAAGGCGGGACGAAAAGCCTATCGGCTGATCAAGGATGGCGGCTTTCATTTTGATCAGATCGCCGGCTATTTCGGGCCGGCGGCCGGTCCCCGGTGGCTGGTCGCGAGCGGTTTTGACCTGGCCCTGATAAAGCATGGCGTGCTGGGACGATTGCATCCCGTGTCGCTCATCGGCGCCTCCGCCGGCGCCTGGCGGTTTGCCGCCTGGCTCCAGCCGGAACCGGAAAAAAGTTACCGGACGCTCATGGAAAAATATATCACGACCATCTACACGCGTGCGGATACGGCCGCTACGGTCCTGAAATCCCTGCACACCATTATCGATTCCTACCTTGAAGACGACGCGCTGCCCTTCGCGATGGCCAACAAGCAGTACCGGCTGGCGGTGCTCACGGTGCGTTCAAAGCACCTGGTTGCTTCGGAGTTGAAAATCATCCAGGCCATCGGAATCGGCCTGTTCTTTCTTTTCAATGCGCTGAACCGTCAGGCCATGCACCTTTTTTTTGAGCGCGTCGTCTTTTACCAGGGCGCAAAACCCCCGCCTTTTTGCCTGGCAAAGACATTCCGAGGGAAATTCGTCCCGCTGACGGAAGTCAATTTCAAACACGCCGTCATGGCATCCGGGGCGATCCCGCTCGTGGTCGGCGGCGTCAAAAATATTTTCGGCGCGCCGACGGGCGTCTACCGGGACGGCGGGATGATCGACTATCATATCAACCAGTCCTATGAGGCCAAAGATGGCGAGATCATATTGTTTTTTCTCCATCAGGAAAGGATCGTGCCGGGATGGATGGACAAAAAACTTAAACGCCGTCGGCCTCCGGAGGGTCTTCTGGACAATGTGCTGATGGTGCATTTGTCTGACGAATTTGTTCAGAAACTGCCCTACAGGAAAGTGCCGGACCGCAGTGATTTCAAGACCTTTATTGACGACCCGGCGGCCCGTATCCAATACTGGCGGCAGGCCGTCGAGCAGGCGGCCCCCCTGGGAGAGCAATTTTTGGAACTGGTCGCCGGCGGCCGGATCAGAGATGTTGTGGAACCGCTGGGGAACGACCGCGACGGAAGCGGCGGCGGGCGATGCAAGCGTTCAAACTCGGAAGGAATTTGAAAAATATCATTGACGGAAATCGGCGGTCATGGATTTACCCGCATTTGGAAAGATTCTGTTGATTGTTGGCCTGATCGTAACCGGGTTAGGGTTGCTGCTGATGCTGGGCGGAAAAGGCCCGCTTTCATGGATCGGGCGTCTTCCCGGGGATTTTTACTTCAAGAGCGAGAGAATCAGCTTCTACTTTCCCCTGGCCACGGGTCTGATCATCAGCATCGTCCTGACCCTCATCCTGTGGTTCGTCAACCGCCGCTGAGGTAGGTCTTGCTTCCCTCCAGAAAAGCCCGAAAAAAACTCCGCCGGAGACCTTGCGGCTAATCCGACGGGGAGCAAGCGGGTAGGGTCAATATAGCAGCTTCCGGATTCCCGTCTCATAAATCCGCCGCCGGGTTATGGGATAAAGAGATCCCGTGTGGAAAAATTGGGTTCACTGGTCAGGTTCACGCCGAGGCGCCGCAGGCCCGCTTCGTCGCCCGGTGTGGGCATGTGGGTGGTGTGCACTTCGCAGTCGCGGAGGTCCTTGAGCTTTTCAAGAGCCAGTTGCGCCGCCGGATTTGTTGTGGCGCTGATGCTGAGCGCAATAAGGGTTTCTTCCAGATCGAGACTTACGGATTTCTCGTTCAGGATATCCGTCTTCATGCTCCGGATTGAGTCTGTGATGGTGGCCGGGAGCAATTTGATCTTGTCTGGAACATCGGCCAGATGCTTGATGGCGTGCAGGATCAGGCTTGATGCCGCATGCATGAGCGGCGAATTGTTGCCCGTGATGATGACGCCGTCTTTGAGTTCGATCGCCGCGCCGCAGAAGATGCCCTCGTTGCCTTTATTCAGTTTTTCTGCCGCCCTGCCGGCCTGCCAGGCCGGTTCGACCACGCGCCGGTCCTCCGGTTTGATATTGAAATCGCTGATGAAGAGATTCACCCGCTGGACCGTTTCCCTGTCCGCAAATCCCATGGCATACTCGCAGCGGTAACGGAAGTAACGCCGCAGGATTTCCTGTTTCGCTGCTTCCCGCGTGATGTCGTCTGCGATGATGGCAAAGCCGGCCCGGTTGACACCCATATCTGTCGGGGAGCGGTAAAAGGAGCCCCCACCGGTAATTTTTCCGAGGATCCTTCTCAGGACGGGGAAAACCTCCACATCACGATTGTAATTGACTGCCGCTTCGCCGTAGGCTTCGAGGTGAAAGGGATCGATCAGGTTAAAGTCCCGGATATCCGCCGTGGCCGCTTCATAAGCCACATTGACCGGGTGCTTGAGCGGCAGGTTCCAGATGGGAAAGGTTTCAAACTTGGCATAGCCGGCTTTGATCCCCCGCTGGTGTTCGTGGTAGAGCTGCGACAGGCATGTGGCCAGCTTGCCGCTGCCGGGGCCGGGGCCGGTGACGATCACGAGCGGTTTTTCCGTTTCGATGTAAGGGTTGGCCCCGTATCCTTCATCGCTGACGATCGCCTCCACATCCGTCGGATACCCTTTGGTGAAGCGGTGCGTGAAAACATTGATATTGCGACGCTCCAGTTTATTCTTAAAGAGTTTCGCGGCGGGTTGGTCATCGTAACGCGTAATAACCACTCCCCTCACTTCGATGTCCCATCCCCTTAGATCGTCTATGAGCTTAAGGGTATCCGAATCGTAAGTAATGCCGAAATCGGCCCTGATTTTCTTTCTTTCAATGTCTCCGGCATAGATGCACAGCAGGATATCTGCCCTGTCTTTGAGCTCCCGGATGAGCCTCAATTTCACATTGGGATCATAACCGGGCAGGACCCTGGCCGCATGGTAATCGTAGAGCAGCTTGCCTCCGAATTCGAGATAGAGTTTGTTGTCAAACTGCTGCACCCGTTCAATGATTTTGGCCGTCTGTTCCCGGATATAATGCTCGTTGTCAAATCCTTTTTTATCGTTCATGGATGCTTGCTGGCCCCCTGCGATGATGAATGGGGACAGATTGATAAACATGAAGCTCCGCTTTCAAATCTGTCCCCATTTGATGCTCAGCGGAAGAAATGCGGTGCGGGCAGATCCTTGACCGTCGCGAGGCCTGGCCGGGCCGCGACGACGGCCGGGATGGAATTCACGAGTACTGCCGCCGTTGCCTGGTCTCCCGCTATGCCGCCCTCGATGCGCAGCCTGATTTCCGGCGTTCCCAGAATGTGAACAGAATCGTAGGGGACCTCGCAGCCTACATACATCCTGAGATCAAGCGTGATGATCTTTTCACCTTTATTGATTCCCTGAGCCGTGTGTTTGATTCCGGCTACATCGCCCGGTTTCAGTGAGAAATATGCCGTATTCAGGACTTTTTGCGCCAGGACAGGCTCCACCGCCTCCTGCACATCGTCCAGAGACATGCCCAGCGTATCGGCAACGAGGTAGAGCGATTCCAAAAGCCCCACATGCCCCATAGCCTTTGCCGCAATCTGTTCCCGGAAGGCTTCCTGCGTCATGCCGGCGCCCACTTTCCGCTGCAGCGGATACCGTCGCGTTCCGGCATCGACGTGCCGTTCGACATGCACCTTCTGCACATCCTTGCAGACCGCCGTCATGAACAGCGGCAGGGCGTCCATGACGAATCCGGGATTGACGCCGGTTCCGAGCACCGTGACCCCATGTTTTTTCGCAAGCGCATCCACGCGCTCAGCCGGTTCTGCATTTTCTTTCAGGGGAAACAGCAGCTCTTCCGACGATGAAACGATGTTCAGGCCCGCCCGGATGATCTCTTCGAGTTCGGGATAAACCTTCCTGATCCGTGAACCTGCCGTGTGCAGAACCGCATCGGCCTTGATTCCGGCAAACAGGTTCTTGGCGTTGTCCGTCACGGCAATTCCCAGTTTCCCGTCCAGGCCGAGGACCTCTCCGAGATCCCTTCCGATAAGATCCTTTGAAATGTCGACGGCCCCCACGATTTCCATGCCGGATTTCCTTGTGACGAGCCTTGCTGTTTCAATGCCGATGGGGCCGAGTCCATACTGGATCACACTGAGCTTCTTATTTCCCATTGGAAACCTCCCATTTGACTTTGGATACGTCCTTGCCGCCGTCCATGATCCGTTTCTTCCTCGCCCGCTGGAGGAGAAACACCGCCAGGAGAAGCGCGCCTCCGACGTAATCCGTGTAGGTTTCGGGGATGATGAGAAACGCCGCGGCGATTCCCGTCATGATCCTCTCCGGGATCGTGGAATGGTATTTCAGATAGCCGATCATCGTCGCCCCCAGCGCGATGACGCCCAGGATGCAGGTGATCAGCACCTGGATGAACCACACGTAGTCAAAGGGGGTCTTCCCGTCCAGAATCGTGGGCATCCAGAGGATGATCGGGGCGGCGACGAAAACATACGGCACGATCATGCCTGCAAAGGAGAGGCGGAATGCGGTCAGTCCCGTCCGGAAGGGATCAGCCCCCGAGATGCCCGATGCGGCATAAGCCGCCAGCGCCACCGGCGGCGTCACATCGGCCAGAACCGCATAGTAGAAGACGAACATGTGCGAAACCAGCGGGTGGATTCCGAACTGCATCAGCGCCGGTGCGGCGATCATCGAGGCGACGATGTACTGGGCGGTTGTGGGGATGCCCATGCCGAGGATGAAGCAGGCGATCATCGTGAAGAAGAGGGTGAAGAACAGCGTCATCCCGTGCATGGTCAGAAGGTGCAGAATATCGAGATGAAGCAGGGCGGAGGCGGTCTCCTGGGCCAGGCTGATGACCGTGGCGGCGAACTTGAGGCCGAGGCCGGTCAGCGTTGTTCCTCCGACGATGAAACCCACGCAGGCGCAGGCGGCGCCGATGGCGATCGCGTTCTTCGTGCCCCATTCCAGGGCGCTCAGGATGTCGGGAACCTTCATTTTGCTCCCTTTGTAGAAGACCCCGACGCCGACAATCATCATATTCGTCCAGAAGGAACTGAGATAGGGGTCCACGTTGTAGAGGAGCTGAACAGCGAGAAGGGCCGAAATGACGAGGGAGGCGATCCATGCGACCCGGTCGCTGTACCGGAAGGTGATGATCAGGCCGGTGATCAAGACGCATCCCCAGGGGAGGAGGACCTGGAGCGAGTGGGTAAGCGGGTTGATCTCGAAGAGGATGGCCGGGATCGAAAGGAGGATGGGGATCAGAAAGGAAATCGTCCGCACGTGGATCTGGCCCATGGAAACCGATAGGATGATCCCCCAGAAGGCCGCAAGGAAGGGGCTCCGGCCCGAGATGAGCAGATAGACGATGATGATAAGCGGCGCGACCAGGAGCCCGCGCTCCTTCAGGACCGTGGATACGCGGGGGAGCATCTCCCGCGGGAGGCCCAGCAGGCCGGTCTTGAGCGCCTCGAGGTGGACCATCCAGCCCACGGCGAAGTAGTACAGAAGCGCCGGAATAATGGCGCAGGTGGCGATCTTGATGTAGGCGATCCCCAGGAAGTCCGACATGATGAAGGCCGCTGCTCCCATGACGGGCGGCATGATCTGGCCACCCGTGGAGGCGGTCGCCTCGACAGCCCCGGCGAAGACCGGCTTGTAGCCCACCTTCTTCATGAGCGGGATCGTGAAGGAGCCGGTTGTGACCGTGTTGGCGACGGAGCTCCCGCTGATCGAGCCGAACAGGCCGCTGGAGACGACGGCCACCTTGGCCGGACCGCCGGCCGTTCCGCCGGTGATCGCCATCGCCAGGTCCATGAAGAGCTGTCCCAGTCCCGTCCGGGAGATGAACAGGCCGAACAGGACAAAGTGGAAAACAAAAGTGGCCACAACACCCAGCGGGATGCCGTATATCCCCTCCGTGCCCAGGTACATGTAGTCGATAATGCGCGAGACGGAGTAGCCGCGGTGGGCGAAGAGCTTCAGCCCCGGAATATCCTGAAAATAGGGCCCGAGATAGCAGTTGATGAGGACCAGGATCGCAATGATCGGCAGGGGGGCGCCGATGCTGCGGCGTGCGCCCTCCAGAACGAAGAGGATGGCCATGGCGCCGACGATCAGGTCCGCCTGTGTCGGACTCCCGGCCCGCATGCCGATGTTGTGGAACTCCACGAAGATGTAAATGGAGACGAGCGAGGCCATCAGCGCGAAGAAGACGTCGAAAAAGGGGATATTATCATGGTCGTACCGGACGGCCCGGCCGCTGAAAATCATCCGGATGCCTATGATCCATTGCAGAACGAACAGGGCCAGGATGCTTAAAAAAATCCCGAGCAGAAAAAAGCCCCAGAAGACGAGGGCGACGTTGAGATCCGCGAACCAGGTCAGGAAATGGAGGTCGGAAAATGCCAGGCGAAAGGTGTACGCGATTCCCAGGATCATCGCCGTGAAGACCGGTAAATCGATCCAGGCGACGATCCGGTCCGGGAGGTAGTCCCGCCGCTTGAAGTACAGGCACAGCAAGAAGGTTGCCAGCGCCAGAATGGACGACACGACCGGAGAAAGACTGAAAAGCTCCCGGCACATTGTCGTGACGAGGGCGCTGCCGGTGATGCCGTAGAGAATGTCATACACGAGGTATTTCTTTCCCTCCGCCTTGCTCTTGCGCATGGTATAGAGAAAAAAGACAAGGGGCAGCACAAAGGCCAGGTGGAAGGTCCGGTGGCGCCATTCCTGCAGGACCCCGAATCCTGCCGTATAGATATGAAAGATGGACAGGATCAGCGTCATCGCATACATCAGTTTCAGGGCAAGGCCTGAAAGTCTGCGGAAACGCAGTTCGGGGTCGTACTTGGCGATTGTGTCGATGTCTTCGACGACCTTTCCGTCCAGAGGGAGGGTCTCATTTGTCGATGGTTTGTCGTTCATCTCATTCCCTTAGCAAGTAAGTTCAAAAATGAATGCAGTTTAATGTAGGCAAATTCTGCCAGGATGACTTTCTTTGTTTGGAGCCGGAGCAGGGTATTCCCCGCCAGTTCGGGGAGGTTGACCTTCTGTGCGCCGAACATAAGGGTGTTGTCATAGAGCCGGTCCACCCATAACTCAACGGCGGGGAGGACGCGGTGCATGTTCGAGATGCGGTACCCGTTTTCCCCCCGGACAAGGCGCTCACCGTCGCCGAGCACCGCGGGCAGGCCGGTATTGGACGACGGGAAAACGGTCTCATCGAGGACAAGGCCGTACTTCCCGTCGATCTGGAAGTGATCCCATACATGGCACAGCTCAACAGAGTGCCGGTACATCAGGGCAAACCGGTCTCCCGGCTGAACGAAACGGCGCCAGACAACCGTTTCGTTTCTTGCATCTTCGACGACCAGGCAATGAACCGGCCAAACCAGAACCATCAGCAGAAGCGCCAAAAGCAGGTAAGGCAGGCCTTTTTTCATCATCACCGGCCAACGCAGCAAGCGAGGAACCTGTTCGTCCCCCATGTTGCGGGTCCTTATTTAATCAGGCCCTTTTCCTTGTAATATTTTGCCGCGCCCGGATGCAGCGGAATGGCCATCCCGCTCAGGGCCGTCTTGAGCTGCACGTCCCTGCCTTTGGCATGAACCTTGGCCATGACATCGGCGCCGCTCTCCTTGCCATCCTTGCCTTTCTCCCAGAGGGCCTTGGTCAGATTATAGACCAGTTCCTCGGGAACTTGCTCGTCCACGACCCACTGGGCCATCGTGGTGATCGTGGCCACGTCAGCCGTCATGCCCTTGTAGGTGCCCTTGGGGATGACCACCTTGCTGTAGAAGGCATATGTCTTCGTGATCTTGTTGATCATGGCCTCTTCGATCGGAACCAGGACGATGTTGGTGGACATGGCGAGTTCGGTGATCGCCGCCGTCGGCCAGCCGGCCGTGGTGAAGGTCACGTCCGCCTGCTTGTCCTGCAGGCGCTGGGACGCTCCGGAGAACCCGAGCCAGTCCACACCGGCAAAGTCCTTGTAGGTGAGGCCCTGGGCAGCCAGAACATTGAGCGTGTCGACTTCCGTGCCGCTGCCCCGGTCACCCGGGATCAGCTTCTTGCCCTTGATGTCCTTCAGGCTCTTGATCCCCGAATCGGCCCGGGCGACGATCTGGATCGTCTCCGGATAGAGCGAGGCGATGCCCCGGAGATTTTTCACGGGCTTTCCCGCAAACTGATCCTTGCCTTCATAGGCGCTGTAGGCCACATTGTTCTGGACGAAGGCCGATTCGATCTGATGGTCCTTGATCAGGTTGCAGTTGGCGACTGACGCGTTGCCGGCCTGTCCGGTGACCACGACATCAGGAACCCTCTCCGTCAGGGCCTGGGCGAGCAGCCCGCCCAGCGGATAATAGGTTCCGCCCGTGCCGCCTGTTGTGATGGCGAAAAATTTCTTTGCTGCGAATACCTGGCCGGCAAAGACCAGCGTCAGTGCAATCAGAACAGACAATGACAACCAGCAAACATTTCTTTTTTGACATAAGCCCCTCCTTGATTATGATATGTGCATGTTATTATTCAGGATAAAAACCTTGTATTTCAAAGATCCTGACCCTGCCTCAAGCGGACACGGAAAAAAATTCACACCCCGGGTCCCGCCCGCACCCCGCATGACTAAAAGATTCGGCGATGAATGTCAATGTTTTTTCCGGTGCACGTACTAAAGTCCGGGACTGCTTGCTGGTCTCATTTAAGGACGATTTCCCGGTTATCCCCACAAGACCAATCCTGTCTCCTGCCGGGATGCCAGGTTTTCATTGTACGGCAGGACCCGCAGGCCGTAACGGTGCGGTCCGTTTTCCCGGATGACGTATTCGACGGAAAAAGTGAGAATCCCGTCTGCGCCCTTGTTTGCGATGCGCATCGGCAGATATTCCGGATGGACGACCATATCCCGCCCGTCCCGGTGACCGACAATCAGTTCCGCCATGATCTCATGGGGCTCAAGCTTGCCGGGATCAATCCGCACGGTCACTCTCAGGGGCTCGTTGACGGGGATGCTATCGCCTTGAATCCCTTCCACGGTCACGTCCAGAAGTTTCAAGGAGGAGAAGCGCATGGGGAGCTTCCTTCTCCAGTCTGCCAGCGTCCTGGCCAGTGCGAAGGCATCCCGGGCCAGTTCCTGCGCCCGGATGGCCGCGGGAAGATACATTCCCTGACAGTATTCCAGCAGCATGCGTTCCGTATTGAACCGGGGGATCAGGCTCTCCATCGACCGCTTGATCATCGCAATCCACCGCTCCGGGATGCCTGATCCCTGGCGGTCGTAGAACAGCGGTACGACGGTGTTTTCCAAAAGCGCATAGAGAGACTGGGTGTCATCTTCATCGGCATTATCAGTCTCGGCGGAATAATTCCGCAGGACCGGTCCGATGGTCCAGCCGTTGGAGCCGTCATATCCCTCGCACCACCAGCCGTCGGAAATGCTCAAGTTGAGGACCCCGTTGGCCACCACTTTGATACCGCTCGTACCGCTCGCCTCGTAGGGCCGCCGGGGATTGTTGAGCCAGACGTCCACGCCCTGAACAAGATGCCGGGCGATGCGGATGTCATAGTTCTCGATGAAAAAAAACCGTCCCCGAAAACGCTCGTCCTTGCAGGCGTCAATCACGCGTTTGAGAATGTCTTTTCCTGCTTCGTCATTGGGATGCGCCTTGCCGGCGAAGAGGATGTGCACCGGCCGGGTTTCATGGTTGACGATTCGAGACAAACGGTCCAGATCAGACAGGAGCATGTCCGCCCTTTTGTATGGGGCAAATCGCCGCGAAAATCCGATCAGCAGGGCATCCGGATTGATGCGCGCATAAAGTTCTTCCCGCCAGGCTTTGGAGTAACCGTATTTGGACCAGTTGCGGGACAGATAATCCCGCAGCAGATCCATTGTCCGTTGTTTGATTTCATGACGGGTGCGCCACATCAAGGTATCCGGTATGTCGTGGACCCGCTTCCAGCGCTCCGCATCCGTCAGATGGCCTTCCCAGTTCATGCCCAGGTAGGCATCCAGAAGCTCCTTCATGCGCGGCGCCAGGTAAGAGAGGATATGGGCGCCGTTGGTCACATGGCGGATGGGGATATCGTCGTCATGGCACCCCTTCCAGACATCGCGCCACATGTGGCGTGCAAGCTGCCCATGGACGAGACTTACGGCATTGCGCCGATGCGTGAGCTTGAAGGCCAGGACATTCATGAAAAACGGTTTGTCTTCGCCGCTCTCTTTGCGCCCCAGTTCCCAGAACTGCGACCAGGACATTCCGGACCAGTTGACAAAGCTGCTGAAGTAATGTTCCAGGAGGTCCTTGGTAAAGCGTTCATTGCCAGCCTCCACCGGGGTGTGGGTGGTGAAGACTGCGCTGCCGCGGACGACCTCGCTTGCCTCGTCGAAAGAAAGCCCATCCTCGGTCATATGATTGGCGATCAGTTCAAACAGCAGAAAAGCCGAATGGCCTTCGTTGATGTGATATACGCGCGGCTTGATCCCCAGCCGCTTCAGCAGGCGGACCCCGCCCATCCCGAGCAGAATCTCCTGTTCGATGCGGGTCCGCTGGTCGGCGCTGTAAAGACGCGACGTGATTCTGCGATCCTGCGGCGTGTTTGACGGCACATCCGAATCTAAAAGATACAGGGAGACGCGTCCCACCTTGACTTCCCAGATATTTGCATAAAGGGTCCGGCCCGGTAGTTCGAGGGATATCTGCGCCTCATTGCCTCGGTCATCCCGGACCATCTGCATGGGCATGCTGGAAAAATTGTTCTCCGGGTACTCCGCGATCTGCAAACCGTCCTTATCGATAACCTGCCTGAAATAACCGTTTTTATAGAGCAATCCGACGCCGACGAGAGGCAGATTGAGATCGCTGGCCGTCTTCAGATGGTCGCCGGAAAGCGTGCCCAGACCCCCCGAGTAGATGGGCAGGGACTCATGAAGCCCGTACTCTGCTGAAAAATAGGCAATCGGCGCCGACCCTTTGATATCCGGGGCAATTTCTAAATTCTTTGGCGGTTCCCGGTCATTCATATAGTCGTCAAATCGCTTCATGACCTGTTCGTAAAGGTGCATGTAACTCTGGTTTTGCGAGGCCTCCAGGAGGCGTTCGGGGGAAAGGGTCTCAAGCATCATGATGGGATTGTTATCCATTTGCGACCAGATTTTCGGATCCAGGGATGCATAAAGATCCAGGGCTTTCGGATGCCAGGCCCACCACAGGTTATAGGCAAGCTCTCGCAGCCGGGAAATCCCGACCGGCAGGGTGGCCACGGCCGTAAACGTCCGAAAGTGAGGCTGGGTGGAAGCGGTTCCGGCAAAGGTGAATTTTGTTTCGGCCCGTTCATCGGCCAGGGCCAGCTTTTTCGAGCGATGGTCGGCGGCAAGAATGGCCTTTTGATAGGCCAGTAAATAACTCTGGAAAAAATCCCTCCAATTGGCCTTGAGGGCAATGGCCCGCGCTGTCTTGCGTCGCTGTGCAAGCCCGACGTCCTCCCAGCGCATAAAATCCACGAAGATGTCATGGAGGTGGTCCTCAATGAGCCGGATCGGCTGTCCCTTGCGATTCAACAGGATGACGCTGCCGTCGGCGCCGGCGGTATGCTGGACCCACAGACCGAATCCGGCCTGATCCGTCGTAACCGTAGGAACCCCATAGGCCACACTTTCCAGGGGGGTATAGCCCCAGGGTTCGTAATAGGAGGGAAAGACGCCCAGATCACATCCGGACAGGGCTTCATAGTAGGTCATATTGATCAGGCCATCGTGTCCGTTCAGATAGGCGGGACTGAAGATCACATTCACCCGGTTCCGTGGCAGATTTTTAAGTCCCACACGGTCGCAGGTCTGCAGAATCGGATCGGATGCCTCATTGTGGAGGCGGTGGGTCGCAATGGGCGGATTCCCGGGCTCCCATTTGCTGTCGTCTCCCTGCAGAGAAGGAATCAGGTCCGTATATCCGCCGATGACAAACAGAAAGGCCAGTACCGTCTGGTTTTCCGCGATCTCTTTGTCCAGGCGGCCCAGCGCCTTCAGAAAGACATCGATCCCCTTGTTGCGGAATTCATAACGACCGGAGATAATGACTATTTTCGTATTTGCGGGGAAGTCCTTTCGTAAAAAACGGCCGGCTGCGGCCAGCAGCTTTCCCCGGGATTTTATCGCCGGTTCGCGGTTTTCGGTCAGGTCCGGCACGCGCTCCAGGTCCAGGCCGTTGGGCGCTATGACATCCGGGCAGCGACCAAGAAAGTTTTTTGCTTCTGTCGCGGTAATCTCACTGACTGTGGTGAAGCAATCGGCCTCCCGTGCGGCTGCCGCTTCCATGGAATATTTCGCCGCAATGTTATGGGCGCCGGCTTCCCGCTGAGGCGCGATGTGCTCCATGGCGGCATAGATATCCATCCCCGCCCCGGCCAGGCATCTTCCCAGGATTGTCGCATGTGTGGTAAAAACTGTCCCGATATCAGGGGCTTTTTTCTTCAGGGCCAACAGACCCGCACCGCACATCCATTCATGAAACTGGGCGACCGCCGGCTCTCCATGCGGCCGGGCCAGCAGATTATAGATGGTCGCGATGACTTCGCCGCAGGCATAGCTGAACATGACCGGTTCCACATAATCCCAGCCGCCGGCAATGGATTCGACGCCGTAGTCCTCCCATATCCGGTACAGGAGCTGATCCTTGTTATATTTTTTCCCAAACCCCACAAGGATGACCTTGGGTTCGCCGGGAATCTTCCACCGGCCAAAACGGCAGGGGATCTCCTGAATCGCCGTTCCCTCGCGTATGATTGCCCAGCAGGACTCGTCGGTTTCCTCAAACTCCAGGTTTGTTTTCAGATCCGGTCCCAGCAGAAAATACCGGTCGCCGTAGGCCGCCAGGGCTTCCCGGACCTTACTCGTGATGACCGTATAGATTCCCCCGACCTTGTTGCAGACCTCCCAGCTGGCCTCAAAGAGATAACCGTATTGGGAACCTGTCATGCCTGACCCTCCTTATTTGACGACTTCGTAAAAAGTCCGGATGCTATGTTGCGCTGCATCCTTCGTCGCTGCGGCGTACAGCCCGCCTCAGGGGACAGGTTTAAACCTGTCCCCTTGCGCCTTGCCTGCGGAGCTTATTACGAAGCCGTCGATTTCGTCTCATTTGGACCCGATGATTTTCGCTTGATCCTCCTTGAGAAATCATCAAGGATATTCATATAGTTAATATATGCATCATAGGGCGATGGATAGGGGTTGAAGTAACGATGCACATCCCCGTCGGCAGACCATTTGGTGCACATGTAATAAAAGTGATCTGACGTCTGGAGCATTCGCCATGTTTTCAAATGTTTGTCCTCGCGCCGTCTGCGGACGCGGGCTTCCAGTTTGTACAGCGTTTGAATGGCGTCTTGCTGCATAGCACTTCCCAGCCAGGCGGTCAAGTCTCGCGCCTGGTCCGCCCAGGAAAGGGCGTCCGGTGCATTCAGCGCCGCCACCGGATCATGGCTTGCCGCTGCCTCCCCGGGCGTTTGAAAACGAAAGCGGGAATGCTTCAGGATTTCCATCGGGAAAGACGCAAGAAACTTGAAAATGCCGCTTTCCGCCCAATGATGTTCCCCGAAGGTTTCATAGTCCATGAAAAGGCTGACAACGGCATTGTCCGCATCGATGCGGGATATCCAACTGGCGAATTTTTCCGCCGTCAGCGGATAATGAGGCCAGGTCCGATCGGAAAAGCGAAAGGCAATATCGTCGGAAAGCCGGTAGTTTCTGAGCAGGAGCTTCAATGTCCGACAACCGGCAGGCTGATAAACGCAATCCGGAGACTGCCCGTTTAGAATCCGCTCGGCGCCTTCGGCCAGGATCGTGCGGCAGCCCATCTTTTCGACCGCATGGGCCAGATCATTGTTATAGATGAGTTCCGTGTGGCGGAAGGTGGTCGGTGTCTGGCCAAAGAGGGATTTGATTTTCCGTTTGTGTTGCAGGACCTGCTGTCTGAATTCCCTGTATGAAAACAGAAAGGCAAGCGAATGGTGGTACGTTTCGTTGAGAAACTCCACGCACCCCGTGTCCGCCAGTTCCTTGAAGCTGTCCAGCACGTCCGGGCGATTTTGTTCGAGTTGCTCCAGCACCACGCCGGTCAGGGAAAAGGCGATCCGGAAGGCGTCGCCATGGCGGCGGATCTGATCCAGCAGCAGGCGGTTGGCCGGCAGGTAACATTTATCGGCCACACGGTTGAGCAGCAGGCGGTTGGCCTCCTCGTCTTCATAGCTCGGAACACGATCGATGTCGAAGAAGGTGTAATGCCGCAACCGGCGGGGCTGATGGACCTGAAAATACAGGCAAACGACGGGCATGGTCCGATATCCTCAAGACACTCAATCCGTGAGACCTTTGAAAAATGGCTTCGCCGCGGCTCAAAATCTTTTTCGCTTGAAATATGATAATGCTCAAATAGGTTTGAAATCAATAAATGAGTCATGGGGAGGGGGCTTGACGGAGTCGTGTCCCCATCAGCGAAAAATCTTTCATTCGCCGCTTGCGAACCATTTTTCACCGGTTATGCAAAGCTTTCTATGTTTCCGGAGAAGGGTGTAAAAGCGAGCGGTAAATGTTCTCGATTTTCACGGCTGCACCTTCCCAGCGAATCTGCTGCAGCACCTCACGTGATCGCTCAATCATGTCTTCTACCAGCGCCGGATGCCGCAGGACGGCGATGATTTTGTCGGCCATTTCCGCCACATCCCAGAAATCCACCTTCAGGACGTGGTGCAGGATTTCCGAAACGCCGGACTGTCGGGAAATGATGACCGGGACATCATAGCGCATGGCTTCCAGGGGCGCGATCCCGAAGGGCTCCGACACCGAGGGCATCACATAGAGATCGCTGACGGCATAGATCCGTTCCACTTCGTCCCCGTTCAGGAATCCCGTAAAATGAAAGTTCCCGCCGATTCCCAGTTCCGCAACACGTTCGACCATGCGCGGCATCATATCCCCGGCGCCGGCCATCACGAAAGTGACCTCCGGCAGTTCCGTAAGGACTCTGGCCGCCGCTTCGACAAAATAATCCGGCCCTTTCTGGAAAGTGATCCGTCCGAGGAAAAGAACGGTCTTGCGCGCCGGGTCACGCCGGACACTGTCGTCGGGGACTGAGTTGTCCTGCGTGACGGCGTTGTGAACAACGGCGACCTTGGCGGGATCAACGCCGTAACGACTCACGATAACGTCGCGGGTGTAATGACTGACGGCGATCACCTGATCCGCCTGCTCCATCCCGTGGCGCTCGATGTTATAAATGTCCTGATTGATGTTTTCGCCCGAACGGTCAAACTCCAGGGCATGGATATGAAGCACGAAAGGCCGCCCACTGACCGCACGGGCTTCCATCCCCGCAAAGACAGTCATCCAGTCGTGGGCATGGATGATGTCAAAACGGCGTTCACGGGCGATGACGCCGGCGGCTTTTCCGTAGCGGACCGATTCGGCGATCAGGTCAGCCCCGTAAGTCCTGGTGATATTCAGTAATCCGGAGTCGGATTGCCCGGTCAGAGGTGAGCCGTCATGGCAGTCGTTGAGATAAGGCCGTAAGGTGGAATGAATGGTGCGCAGGATCAAACCCTTCCAGGCGGCAGGTGCATCACCGTCCCGGACAGGCATGACAAAAAAAATCTCATGACCCAGTCCGGTCAGGGCCCGGGTCATGCCGAAACAGGCCGTTCCGAGGCCGCCGCTGATGCGGGGGGGGAATTCCCACCCGAACATGAGAATTTGCATGGTGTCGTCGTCCCGTCAGGATTAAAGGCCTGTTTAAAATCAGGTGAAAATGGATTGCTGAAAAGTCACCGTCATGGCGCTACATTGAAGATTTCCACCCCCCGCGGCGGTTTAAAATGAAATAACGATTCCGGTAGTTGACGATTGATCCTGATGTTCTGAAAACGGATGCGTGTGAGATTGCCATAAGCATCGGAAAAACGGCATTGCACAATTTGAAAGCTTTTGTCGTCAACGGTCAGGTGAAGCCGGTCCGTTCCAAGATCGTTCTGATTCGGAATGAGGACCAGCAGGTAATGACCTTCTTTGTCCGTCGCATCGGGCGACGCGTATCCGATTTTAAAATCTTCCTGAAGCCTGCCAATGCCAAACAGAAAACGGAGGATCAGCTTTGATCGATACATCGCTTTCGCATCGTGGACATAAACCACACGATCTTCCGGCACGTAGAGCCAGGCTTTCTGGGGATTGACAACGAGCTTTTTGGATTTCGGTCGCGTGTATTCCCAATACATCCGGCCCGGATTTTTGAAGTAAACGGTCCCTTCCTCGCGTTCCGTCTTTTTAATGGATGTGAGGGTCAGTTCCTGAACGAACTTCGCCGTGAGGTCCTGTGTTGCGTCATATGTTTCCTGCATTTTCGCGATTAACTGCTCCAGAGGCGGCATTTCGGCGGCCCCGGCGCGGGTCATCAAGGGAATCATCAGGACAGCGGCCATCGCCAGCACGGATAAAACAAACAAAGGTAAATAACCCTTTGTGATCCTGCTATTGCGGGAAAGAAAAAGTACAAAAAACTGGCATGATTTTTTCAAGGGGTTCATAACTCCATCCGGTAGACGACTTAAGTTGCAGAGATTACAGGGTGGTATTCTATCTATCTGTATTTATTCGTATTTATTGCTGCTCAAATGGGGTGCATTACGGTGTTTAATCGTCTCTATTGAACACTTACAACAGTTATCAACATCTTTATCCACAACCTTTTCCACATGCCTGTGAATATCAGCCTTAAGTGCTCGGATCAAGTGAAATTTTATGGATCGCGCCACACCGCCTGCCTTAATCGATCCGCATCCGCCAGCCGAAGGGGTCTTCTTTTTCCCCATACTGGATCTGAAGGATTTCATGATACAAGCGTTGCGTCAAGGGTCCGATTTTTCGTTCATTGATGATGTAATCCGTGCCCTTGTAGAACATCTGGCCGACAGGGGAGACAATCGCCGCTGTGCCGGACGCGAACACTTCCGTCAGCGTCCCCGCGGCCAGGGCGGCCAGAATCTCATCCATCGAAAGGGGCCTTTCCGACATCCGGAGTCCCCAGCTTCGGGCCATCTGGATGACGGAGTCTCGCGTCACACCGGGAAGGATCGATCCGGCCAGGGGAGGTGTGATCAGCTCATCGGCGATCAGGAAAAAGATGTTGCTGGTGCCCACCTCTTCCACATATTTCCGTTCAACGGCGTCGAGCCACAGAACTTGCGTATACCCCTTGTCCATGGCGATTCTGCTGGCATAAAGACTGGCCGCGTAATTGCCTGCCGCCTTGCAGTATCCAATGCCGCCCCTTACGGCGCGGACATAGTCCTCGCTGACATAGATCTTCGTCGGGCTGAAGCCTTCGGCATAGTAGGCGCCCACCGGCCCGATAACGATGAAGAACAGATACTCGTTTGCCGCATGCACACCCAAGGCCGCCTCGGTGGCGATCATGGTGGGACGGATATAGAGGGAGGTTCCTTTACCCTTTGGAATCCATTCCCTGTCAAGAATGACGAGTTTTTTTATCGCCTCCAGAAACAGCACCGGATCGACCGTCGGCATGCAGAGCCGCTGGGCCGAAGCGTTCATGCGTTCAATATTTTTCATGGGCCTGAACAGATAGATTTCGTCCTGACGGCCGCGATAAGCCTTCAGGCCCTCAAAAATCAGTTGACCGTAATGAAGGCAAATGGCCGTCGGATCGAGGGTGATTTGGCGATAGGGTTCGACGACCGGGTCATGCCAGCCGAGATTGTCATGATACGTCATATTGAAGAAATGATCGGAAAAGATTTTACCGAAACCGAGGCTGGATTCATCCGTTGGAATTGGTTTTTTTTTGTCCGGTGAGCGTTCATGAATCTTGATATTCAAGCGCCTGTCTCCTCTCGCATAAAATTTATTCGATATTCATATCATCAAACCATTCTGCGATCAAGGTTTCTGTATTGAATTGCCTCGGCCACGTGAGAGGCGCGGAAACATCCTGACCATATAGAATGGAAATTTCGATTTAGAGCTCATGTCTCTTAATAGAAAGACAGAACCCAAAGGTCCTGCCTTTCTCAAGTGACCGTTGATAATTTAGAATCTATACTTTAATCCTAAAGTTACCATGCTTGTTTTATAATCAAGGTGTGAATTGTAATAATCATATCCATGATATTCATGGTTAGATTGAGATCCGGGTTCTGTAGCAAAATAACGATAGCCAATATCCACAGACCAGTTATCCGAAAAATCAATCTCCATTCCGGCCAACACTTGCCAGGCAAAAACAGTATTACTCTTACTGGTAGACCCTCCGTAATATTGACCACGTGAACGTGAGGCAGGTGTTACCGAAACCGACACATCAACATACGAAAATCCAAGTCCTGCGCCAAAGTAAGGGTGAATTTTCCCTTCTGGATATTTCGTAATTGCATTAAACATAAAATTATTTAATTTTGCATCCCCTTCAATCGTAGTCGTATAATTTGTACCGGTCTGGGTCGATACAGCCCTATCCAAACCAGGATTTAAATAGCTGTATTCAAACTCCAAAGAGAAATATTTCAGTGGAGGCGGGGTGAAACCAAATTTAGCTCCAAGAAGCCAGGTATTTTTTATATTTAAATCATAATTGTAATCATAATTGTAATCATAATAGCGCAATGACGCATTGGAACTGAATGTATAACCTCCAAATACACCAACATACCCTCCTGTCTGAGCCGACGCTGCATTAAACGGAAACACAGAAATGGCAATAGCGAATAAAAAAACAGCAACAGAACCGGCTAACTTTCTCATGAGCAATCCTCCTTTGCGACCACACCATTAGCGAAGTTAAAAAAATCCTGCACCATTCTCGTGTTGTCTTACCATTCAGCCTTCGGCTGTCTGTTTGGTTTTTGCACCTGTGCCACGCACACCAATTGCTGTCACGGTTTGATGAAAAGGTAATAAAGCCGGCCTTCGCGGTATGTCCCGCCGGCAAGTTCGGCGGCATGGTCACCGACCCCCATATACACGTCACATCTTCCGGGGGCGCGTATCGCCCCTCCTGTATCCTGATCCAAAGCAAAGCCTACGGGCCTGGCAAGATCAGCAGAGACAAAGGCTAGCATCGCCCTTGGGTAAATAGTCTTATCCGTTGCAATTGTCCTAAATGGAATTACCGGTTCATTGAGCGACCCCCTGGGATCGCCTTTTTCAGACCTAAAAAAAACAAATCGGGGGTTTTGCTTAATGTACGCGTCGACTTCATCAGGATGGGCCTTAAAATAAGCAATCATGGATTTGAGGTTGAGATTTTCAACGGGAAGCTTTCGACTATCTATCATTTTCTGCCCGATACTTTGGTATTCCCAGCCGTTATTAGCGGCATAGCCGACGGTTTCAAGCTGACCGCCCGGCATACGAATCTTGGCGGAGCCTTGCACGTGCGCGATATAAACCTCAAACGGGTCGCTGAGCCAGACAAGCTCATTGCCGGCGAGCATATTGGAATTATGTATTACCTCCCTGCTTGGGTATTGCCGGATCTGACCGTCCGGCCCCCTTTGGCCCAGAATCGTCCCATCAGACCCTTTGAGCAGATCGGCAGGTTGCTTATATAAAGGATACTTGAAACGGTCTGTGCGTGTAGACGAACCGTCAAAAATCGGCGTATAATATCCTGTAAACAATACCTTTCCCTGATCATCACAGCCGACCGAAATATACGTATCGAATCTATCCCGCAAAACCGCGTTCATCTGCTGGGGAGACAATCTCGAAGAAAAAAGATTTGCCAGTTCCCGCAGGCTCTTTACCGCCCGTTCGTATGTGATGTCGCCATAAGGATAGAACTTTTTGCTGGATGGTTTTCCCATATAGTTTAGACTGTTGATGATTGCTTCCCGCAGGCGGCCAGTATCGGAGCAAACGTGCGTGTAGTCTGGAATCTGGTTGGGATCGGTAATCTTTCTCAGCGCCAGTTCGCCCGGCGGTAAAGGACGATGATAATCTGTTTTGGCTTTTTGGTCGTCCGGCAGAACAAAAGAAGTCCGTTTCTGGCAGCTCGCAAGAGCTGAAAAAGCAATTAACAATAACAAGCCGAGGAATACAATTCTGATCTTCATGGCAGGATCATAAGACAAAAGAGTCTTGTATGTCAAAGGGTATTTGGCAGCATGTCAAGCCAAAGTAGAAATGTCCTATTCCTACCAAAATAGAAATGTCCTATTTGGTTAATAGGCCGTGACTCCGCGTTGAGAGGTTGCCCTTTCGGTTTTCCATGGCCTTCGCCAAGGGTGATCTTTTGAAGGTTTGGGTCAGGCTGTACTCTCTGATGATGGGCATGGCAGCCACCTCCTTTTGAGGTCTTTCCGTGATTTCTCTATGCTTCAAGGATACGCCTTTGCTGATTACCAAGCATCCGTCGATCCGTTCCTCTAGCATCACCCTCTTGCCACCGCGTTCTTCCAACTGGTAAAGTCTACCGTCGAGAGCAATCGTGTTGTCCTTGCGGATGGTTCTCTCCGTTTTGATGCATAAGATTCTTATCCAGGTCGACATGGCGGGGGAGCTTGACGTGGGCATCGGCATCATCGGCTGGGCACACCCGAAACCGTTCATTGTACCTTGGCAGATATGTCTCAAGAAAGATATTGGCCTCTTCCTTGCTCTTGATGCCTTGTAATCGCATCTCCTTGACGAGTCTGTCCTGAAGCACCCCAAAGAGTCGTTCGATCCTCCCCTTGGCTTGGGGAGACAAGGCATGAATGACCTCTACCCCGAGCTCCTTCAGTGCCCTCTCAAACTGACTCAGAGCCTCTACCCCTTAAAGCTCATCCCACTTGTAAGCTTCTTCGAAGATTTATAGGTCGTGTGTCTGTCCAGATAAACACTCATCGGAAGCCCATAACGTTCCACGTAGCCCTTGAAACTGTCCATGGCCGGCAGGGTCCCCTCGTAATCGTAAAAACACCCATAGATGGTGTTGGTGGCGTCATCAATGTAACCCATCAGCACCAGCTTCGGCCCACGTCCTCCAGCCAGTCATGGTGAGACCCGTCCATCTGGATCATCTGACCAAAGCATGACCGCCTCGGCCGCCACTGACGAAAACACGATCCCTTCCGCCTCTTCTTCCAATAGCCAGCCTCGATGAGCCACTTCCGCAGCGTCTCATCGCTGATCTTGATCCCTCCCGCTCAAAAAGCTTCTCTGATGCCAATGTGGGACCAAAATCAGGATAACGCTCCCGGTAAAACAACAACACCCGTTCCTTGAACTCCTCCGAAAGCCGCCGGTTCGATGACCTCCCCCGCAATCCGTGAATCACCCCTCTGTCGCCTCCCGCACGGACTGCTTTTACCAACCTCCTCACCTGACGCTCACTGACCTTTAACAACAAGGCTGCTGCCTTCTCGGTGGTATGTTTCTCAATGACCATATGTACCACCCTCAAACGCCTTACCTCCTCTAAACTCATAACCAGCGTGTCCCTTCCAGCCATAACCCTTCCCCCTTCGAGAAAGATTATCGCCTTAAAATAGGACATTGCTACTTTGGTCTTTTAGGACATTCTCATTTTGGCGGGACAAGGGTATTTGGCAGCAACATGCTGGATGTAAGCCGGATCAGACAAGCCTCACCGGCGCACCTCAAATTCCCAAGGCGTTATGCCTGGATATAATCATCCCGGTCATAATTCGGGGTTCCGATAGAGGTGATCGTCATTGATTTCCGAATCTCCTCAAATCATTCTTCGATCAAGGTTTCTGTATTGAATCGCCTCGGCCACGTGAGAAGGCCGGATCTGCTCCTCTTCTTCGAGATCGGCGATGGTCCGGGACACCTTCAGGATTCTCGAATAGGCCCGGGCGCTCATGCCCAGTTTGTCGATGGCCATTTCCAGAAGCCGCTGGGAGTCCTCGTCGATGATGCAATGCTGCTTGATCTGCTTGTCGGACATGCGCGCATTGCAGAACGTCTCCTGGGTTTGGAAACGATCCTTCTGCCGGTGCCGGGCGGCTTCGATCCGGCCCTTGATGGCAGCGGATGATTCGCCGCTGTGTTTTCCTTTGAGATCCCGATATCTGACGGACGGCACCTCAATGTGAATATCGATCCGGTCCAGCAGGGGCCCGGAAATCTTCGCCTGATACTGGCGGATCTGCTGGGGCGTGCACCGGCAGGCTTTATGCGAATCGCCAAAATGACCGCAAGGACAGGGATGTGGGTATCTTTACCCAGTTTTTCTTAAACCTTACCATACCTCGTGTGTATGATCAACCAAATGGATATCCAGAATCTCCAAAAAAAATAGGCGAGCACATCCGTAAACGGAGAATGGATCTCAAACTTTTCCAGAGGGATGTCGCGAGGATTATCGGTGTTACAGAATGCACCATCAATAACTGGGAAAATGCTGAAATAAAACCTGAAACTAAATACATACCTCGGATTATTGATTTCTTGGGTTATACGCCGTGTAAATGTCCTGGGGATATTTTGGGGAGGCTTGCTTATTTTAAAAGAATCAAGGGATTGACCTTTCGTGGGTTGGGGGAATTGATGGGCAGGGATCATGAGCAGCTGGCTAACTGGCTGAGCTTTCAGAAGAAACCGTGCCGTCGGAATCTTGAGAGCATAAATCAGTTTCTTTTAAAGCATGGTTTGCATGTCGTTGAAGTGCGGCAACCATAATTCTTTTGATCGAATTTGACGTAATTTTAGGAGCCCTTCAGAAACAGGCACAAAGGATATTGAAGTCGAGATTTGCGGTTGATGCGTTTGTTTAGCAGCTTTTATCCCGTTATGCTCAAGAGCGAGGACAGAAAAAATGAATTACGCTGGTTATTGGTGTCACCTACAACTGTTTGTCGATGGATATTCATCTGAAGTGGGGATTACGGATTGAACTTGCTGGAGATACAAAATAAATATCCAAGTCCAAGCTCTCCTTTCGTGGCCTAATATCCAATATTCTGATTTGAGGGACACGGGATGGCCACTAATTGGCTGTAACCCTAACAATATCATCAACCCCGGGGGGGAAACTGAGGCTTGACTTGGAGTGCGCCTGAACAGGACCTTTTGTATTATGGTATAGCCTATAGAAGAATACAGGTCTTTCCAGGCTGATAATCTTCGCGGAACAAAGCTGCTGCTATCATTTTTTAAAGCATAATCCTTGCGTCCGCAACCACGCACCTTTTGGAGGAGCACAGGAGGGGATTGATATCAATAGATTCGATCAGAGCCGAAAGATCCATCACTAAGTTTGAAAAGGCAATAACGGTATTTTCGAGATTGTCCTTGTTTACCGGTTCGGTGCCGCGATATCCCTCAAGGAGTTTGTGGGCCTGGAGGCCGGTTAGCATTCCCTGCACATCAGCCGGCAAAAGTGGTGCCATCCTCAGGCTCACATCCTGATAGATCTCAACACCGGTGCCGCCGATTCCAAGCAGGATCATAGGGCCGAACTGGAGATCGACCTTTGAGCCGAGGATAAGTTCAATCCCTCTTACCATCTCTTCAATAAGCACACCCAAGAAGCCTTCCATGACCATAAAGCGCGCAAAAACGTCTTTGAGATGGGTGTCGTCGGGTATGCCGACCACTACTCCGCCCACATCTGATTTATGGAGGATCACAGTTGAAACGACCTTGGCAACCACCGGATATCCGATATCGTGTGCAAAACGAAGGGCCTCGCTCTGGTTCCTTGCAAGGATAAATTTCGGGACGTCCAGCCCGTAAAGAGAAAAGATAAATTTTGCATCCGGTTCCAGCACCCATCCATTGCCGCGGGAATCATTTATGATCTTAATTATTTCAGGGCGGACATCCATCATGGCCGGTTCCTCCTCATTGCCTTTACCATCTGCACTGAGCCGTCAATGGAAGGGGATACAGGAACGCCATTGAGCTCAAATCCCTCAATGAGCATATTATATTTTTCCACATGGGGGATATAGGCCACCAGGGGTTTGCCGAAGTGTGATGCAACACTGCTCAGTTTTGAGCCAAGGTCGGATGTTATCCCCGGCACATAGGGCAGGAGAAGTGCCAGCACGCAGTCAACTTCTTCCATGTTGAACAGGGCATTGGTGCAGGCAACAAAATCTTCATCAATGGCGCTTCCGGTAAGGTCGAGGGGGTTGCTTAGCGAGGCTATTTGGGCGATACTTTGCGTGAGTTTTTTCCTGAGCTCATCCTGAAAACTTTTTGAAAGTGCCGGTACGGATATACCATTAAGCGTGCAGGCATCAACTGCCATGGCACCATGGCCTCCGCTTACCGTAAGGATGCCCACCTTGCCATCGATGGGTTGAGGATACGCGCTCAAGGCCTCGCAGAATGAAATGAATTCAAGCTCGGTCTTAGCCTCCAACACACCGTACTGGGCAAGGGCCGAAGAGAAGCTCGCATAGTCGCCGGCCAGCGATGCTGTATGGCTGGAGACCGCTCTGCTCCCCTCAGGGCTCTTCCCGGACTTAATGACAATCAACGGCTTGGAACACTTCTTTGCTGCCAGGACAAACTCTCTGCCTTCATTTCGATCGAATCCTTCGATGTAGAAGGCAATGACCTTGGTGGCCGGATCATCAGAAAAATAGGAGAGCATGTCGATCTCATTGATGAGGGCCTTATTGCCTATGCTGACAGCCTTGGCGAGACCCACGCCCTCATCCGCAAACTTGATCATCATGTCCACCAGGATGCCTCCGCTCTGACTCACAAATGAAACACCACCCGGATCAGGCTTTACCATTCGTTCGCTGGGCAGGAAAAAGGTGTCCACGAGGGAAGGGACGTAGATTCCGAGGCAGTTAGGACCTATGAAGGGAAGATTCCCCTCTGAGGCTATGGCGACGATCCTGTCCTGCAGGTCGGCTCGTCCCACCTCTTTGAACCCCCCTGTGATTATGGCGGCACAACAAACATGGGACTTAATACATTCAGAAAGCACGTCCGGGACAGATTCGGCCCTCACGGCAATTACTGCAAGATCGATCTTTTCGGATATGTCGGAGATACTCTTGTAGATTGTCTGGCCGTTGATGGTCCCTCCCCGGGGATTGACGGCAAAGACCCTCACCGGATATCTGTGAAGGTTCTTTGTGAATATCACATTGGCCGGGTGCTGATAATTGCTGGAAGAAACCCCAATAACCGCCATGGTCTTGGGTGCAAAAAGGGGTTTAAGATCCATGTATATCCTCCTCATATGTCTGCAACATATATAATACGCAGAGACCATTGTGGATAGAAGGGGGAGAAAGGAAGTGTTTTAAGCTGAAGGCGGATAGCTTTAAAAATGTATGTCCTACCGAGAAAGGGAATCTGCCCGGGCCTTCACCTTCTTTGCGATTATGCTTATAGCCATAGAGCAATCCATCGATAAGAACTTCCTTTTTCATAGTGGGAGTATATGAAGAAGGATCTGGTGTGTCAATTGAATATTACTGTACTACAATATGGTGTTTCGGCGATCATTGCTGATGACAAGAAGATGTCTCTTTCGTCGACGGCGTACCGGACGTTTTTTCTTCTACACTGCCGCCCTCCGGAACGCAAGTTCCGGTTGCGGACCAAACGGACGGCGCCATGACTGGTAAATACCTGCGATCCGTAACAGGTGGAGACGTGAAACTAATTGATTCTATAGAGGCATCTGTGTTAAAAAAACTGACAATCATTTTTTTCTGTCAGCGAGACGGAGGAGATCGGACCCCACTATGCCCGCACCCTTCGGGAGTGGCGGAACCGCTTCCTGGCGCAGACCCCGGCTCTCGAAGCGATAGGGCGGGGAAGCGCTTTCCGACGGAAATGGGTCTATTATCTGGCCTCCTGAGAGGCCGGTTTCGCCACCGGCGCCACGTGGAATCTGCAGCTCGTCCTCAGGAGGGAGCCGGGGGAATGAAGGAGGTATGATGTCGAGATATTGGCTGCTTTTCCTCGTGGTAATGATGGTCGGATGTGCGGGAAACCGCCACTCGCAGATGGGAGTGACAGGCGGCAGGCTTGCCGCCTGTCCCGATTCGCCTAATTGCGTCTCCTCGCAAAGCGCCGATCCGAGGCATGCCATCGACCCCCTCCGCTACGAGGGGACGGCCCAGAAGGCCCGGGAACGCCTGGTCAAGGCGATCTCGGAGATGAAACGGGCCCGCATCGTCATAGCCGAAGAGCGTTATATCCACGCAGAGTTTACCTCCGCCTTCTTCCGCTTCGTGGACGACGTGAAGTTTCTTCTGGACGACGGGACCAGGACGATCCATGTGCGTTCGGCATCCCGCGTCGGCTATTCCGATTTTGGCGTCAACCGCCGGCGCGTGGAGGAGATCCGTACGCGGTTCGACGCCCTCAACAAAGAGAGGACTTAAGGAGATGATTATTTTCAGAAGAGGGATTCCGGTCTTGATCATTATGGTTTTGCTGACCGCCGGCGGGTGCGCCCACCGGGGGCAGGAAGGAAGCGACATGATTCGATATAAAAGGCCCTGGCGGAGACGGACCCGGTGAAGGTTGCCGGACTGCAACCCGGCTCACAACTGGAGAAAGAAGCGGTTGCGCGCTTTGTGGATTTTTACCGGGTATTTTCCTCAGAGGTGATCCGGAAAGGAGTGCGCGGGCTGTATGCGGACGGCGCCTACTTCCGGGACGGTTTCAAGGAGGTCGTGGGGATCGAAGCGATGGAGGCCTATTTCCTCAAGAGCACCGAAGGAATCCAGACCTGCACGTTCGACATCCAGGAGATGCCCGTCCACCAGGGTAACTATTATTTCCGCTGGGTAATGCACCTGACGATGAAGCGCAGCCCTGACGACCCCGTCCGGACGGTGGGCATGTCCCACGTCCGGTATAATGCCAAGGGCAAGGTCAAACTCCATCAAACTACTGGGACACGGGAGTGGTCTACGAGAAGATCCCCGTCATGGGTGCGGTGATTCGCTGGATCAAGAACAAGTTTTAGCGGACGAGCGGCGGGGCGGGGCGGCCTGCCCGCCACGCTGACATTTTACAGGAGAGACACGAATTTTTTAGCGATCCAGTTGAACGGCTGGCTACTCCCTCCCTTCGTTGTGATTACCGATAGCTTGGAGAAGGTTTGTGACATTATTCCCAGTAATTTCTTCTACTTTATCATGAGACTGGCTTCTCTCCATTAAGAATAGCCAACTGTCAGCGCAACAATAATAGAGGCGATCCCGATCAA
>CAVPSX010000007.1:0-4445 GCA_963708515.1 uncultured delta proteobacterium
TGGCGCTCGATCCAACCAACCCCGACGCGCTCTACAACCTGGGGACGATGCTGCTGTGGCGGGGAAAGTGGTCCCGGCCTCCCGCCTGCTCGAGAACGCGGTATTGATCCGTCCTGATCACGTCCCGTCTTACAACAATCTTGCCAAGGCCTACTTCCTGGCCGGACTCCCGGAATTGGCGGTCGCCGCCTATGAAGAGGTGTTGCGTCGGACCCGTCGAATGCCATCGCACTCCATAACCTCCTGCTCCTGTCCGAGGCCGCAGGCAACCACGCGCCTCCGCCACCTACCGGCGGCGTCTCGAGGCGCTCGGGTCGGGCCGTACAGCAAAGCCTTCCAACGACCCGGGAGAGTCGATCACGCTATTACCCACCTGGCCGCTCGTCACTGCGGCAGGCGGCTCGCCCTCGCTGACCCCGTCGACGGTCACGCCGGTTGCGGAGCGCCGGTTACCCGCAGACACGGAGGTGGAAGCCCTTCGGGAGCTCCTCCGAGACTTGCCTCACGTGACGGTCGATCGTCGCGGGCCGCCTCACTCTTGCCGGCTATACGAGCGGCCCGAAGGAACGAACAATGCTCGACCGGATCCTCAGCAAAAACCCGGAGGTCCTGGACCTGACAAGCGACGATAGCGGCGATCCTCAGCGCATGGTCGAGTTCGATGCTGTCATTTTCATCATCACGGGGCTGGACCAGGAGAACGTGGGGTTCAATTTTCTCAAACTCATCAATCTCAACTTCAACTATTTCGCATCCGACAATAACCGTGCGGGGACTGCCCAGCCAACCTCGCTCGGACTCGCGGCCGGCCTTTCGCAATCAGGCTGGATCTTCTCTGCGGCCGCCTCCTATAGCGTCAACATCGCGAACGCCTCAGACGAAAGGGTAGCGGTCCTCGCTCGGCCGCACCTGACCGCGTTGAGCGGGACTTCCGCCAATTTCCTCGCCGGCGGCGAGCTCGTTTTCAAGGTGTCCGGCAATATCAGCGGCGACATCAAACCCTACCCGTTCGGGACGAGTCTCAAGGTCACTCCGACGCTGCTGCGCACACCCGCCGAAGATGGTACCCCGCGCGTCCACGTGAAGGTCGAGGCAGGTCGTCTCAGTATTTTATCAATTCTCAATCAGGATCCGAACTTGCCGACGAGTTTCACGAAGGTCACCGTTGCCAGTGAAGCGGTCCTCAGCATCGGCCAGACCTTGATCCTGAGTGGTCTCAACCAGCGGGAGAGCCGCACAGGGATCTCCGGGGTGCCGTACCTCAGGGACATCCCGATCCTCAAGTATTTCTTTTCGACCAAATAGCCGTCACCGCCGATGCCGCTGTGATCATCCTCCTGACGCCCCGTGATCCGGCATTCCAGGACGAACAGAACCGAAAAGCCCTCGCGGAGTTCGTCGCAATGCGCCGCGCCTTTATAAAGGCGAAGCAAGGCACCGAGGAGGATATGCAGCGCTTTCGCGAACGCTACCCCGACTGGCAACAGATCCCGCCCAACCGCTTCGCCTCACACGTTTTCATGTTGGAGACAAGCCAACTCTACCGGACCGTAAGCGGGCAGGACCTCACCAGCGAGGACGTCGGACTGGATCTCCTGGGCCCGAAGCCGGACTAGAAAGGACCTCCGGAATAGCCGTGCTGACAGCCAGGGTCAGCACGGCTTCAATCCGGCATGCAACGATAGAATTGGAGGTGCAGACCCGATTATGACTGCTATTATAAAGGATAGAAGGAAGCCACTACATTTATCAGGAGTGCTCGTATTCGTGGTAATTTTCAACCTTCTCATATTGTTACCTTATGTAAATAGATTATTCGCCGCATGTATGGAAGGAAACTGTGATTATGGCCGGGGAACATATACTTTTTCAGATGGTTCCAAGTGTGTCGGTAAATTCAAGGACGGTAAATTGAATGGCCAGGGAACATGCACTCTTCCAAATGGTTCAAAGTATGTTGGTGAATTCACGGATGATAACTTTCATGGCCAGGGAACATATACTTTTTCAGACGGTTCAGAGTATGATGGTGAATTCATGGACGGTAAACGAGCAGGCCGGGGAACATATGCTTTTTCAGATGGTTCCAAATACGTTGGTGAATTCACGGACGGTAAAATTAATGGACAGGGAACATACACTCTTCCAGATGGTTCAAGGTATGTTGGTGAATTCAAAGACGGTAAAATTAATGGACAGGGCGCATATACTTCTCCAGATGGTTCCAAGTGTGTCGGTGAATTCAAAGACGGTAAAATTGATTGCCCGGCAGCTCCCGGGAAACGAACAGAGTCCAGCCGTGACGGGGAACGCCTCTGATGCATGGCGCTTTTAGGAGAAAAGGGGACAGGCTACTTTAAAAGAGAAAAGATGGAAAAGTAGCCTGTCCCCTTTTCTTTTGGATTGCGTCATCGCCGTTTTCATCGAATGACCGCCTCCAAAGCATCCGCCGGCGTCAAAATTTTTACACCTTCCAAAACCTGGCCGAACAGGTGGCCGAAATCGCGACGGTCACCGGTGACAAAAATATCGATCTTACCTTGGAAGGCGGCGGCAAGCACAGGGGCATCTTTTGAAGATAGGGGTAACCTTGCCGCCCGATTGATCCATTGGGGATGCGGTTCCGGAAGGATGTCCACCTGTTGCATCAGCGTGTTCAGCTCCGCGAGTTTGTTCGGCGCTTTTTTCTGAATATTTCTCAAGGCCTCCTCATGGGCAAAGGCAGATGTGCAGAGAGCGCATTTTCCTGCGGCAGCCAATCGGAATAATCCCCGTGACAGGCCTTGGCTGCTGTAGGCGGCTGTGAAAATTACGTTGGCATCGAGAAACAGTTTCATTTTTTCAAGGCGCGATTGAGCAAAGACGCCTGCTCCGGCGTCAGCTTGTCTTCTTCCAGAAAGGAATCGATCCGTTCATCACTGTAGATTTCAATGGGATAGACGCCAACCTGTCTCAAGACAATGGCCCCGTCATCCGTGGTATCTACCAGAAGCGGTGTTTCGCCGCTGATACCCGCCTGCCGCAGTATCGCCTTGGGTAATGAAACCTGCCCTTTTTTTCCTAATTTGACCAGTTGCATCTCTCTTCTCCAGAAAATTTTTTATCCGGGAAGCCGGATTTTGGATTATCCTATCAATTTGGATATCTTACCGCAAGCAAATTATTGCGTTTAGCTTATCTTTTCAATCTCCGCCTCCTTATTGGGTTACGTATCTACTGATACATGGAAAACCTGGCCGGGTACATCATCCGGGGATGGAAAGGCCACCAAGGTCTTCAATGCGCTCGAATGGCTGACCGCCATAATCGGGGACACGTTGCGGAAGCCCGCAGGGATCGCAACGTGTCCCCGGAATACACAGGCATAACGAATCATGAACAGGAGGCGAAGGAGATCTTGTGGGGAAAAATAATTGACATACAAATAGAATTTTTCTATATTTACGCCGTCAGAAAGCAATGTCTTAAAGAATAAAGAAAAGATGGAAAAGTAGCCTGTCCCCTTTTCCATAGGAGAAATATATGACACGATGGGTCAAAGGATTTGGAAAAGTCTTTTTTCGGATATGCCTGCTGGCGATGGCGGGGTGGGCAACTATTGCCATCCTGTATTCAAATCTTCCGGATTTTTGCGGCCGTGGATCGCCGGCATCTTCGGTATTGTCAGTCTGGTCGCTCTTGTCGGGATGTATCGAAACGTCGCGCTCGGCTGGGATTTTTGGCTGCATTTGCGGTCGTGCTCGTCTGGTTTCTGTTGATTCCGCCGTCCAACATCGGAACTGGCAGCCGGATCTGGCCGTGTTGCCTAGGCAGACAATCAGGGGACCAAGGTGACCGTCCACAATATCCGCAACAGCGATTACCGCAACGAAACCGATCACGGTCCGCCACTATGACAAGACCTTTGATCTGGCCAAACTGAAGGGGTGGATCTTTTCCTGGTCACTGGGGGTCGCCCTATATCGCCCATACCATCATGAGTTTCGTCTTCGAGGGGAGACGGCACTGTCTGCATTTCCATCGAAACCCGCAAGGAGATCGGCGAAGATTATTCGGCAATACAGGGATTTTTCAGGCGGTTCGAGTTGCTCTATGTCGTAGCCGATGAACGGGATCTGATCGGCTACGGACGAATACCGGGGGTGAAGATGTGTATGTGTACCGGCTGAGTGGCCACGCCCGAGCTGGTCCGTGAAGTCCTGCTGGATTATCTGCGGGAGGCGAACTCCTTGAAGGAACAACCGGAATGGTACAACGCCCTCACCGACAACTGCACGACCAGCATCCGCGGGCATACACTGCTTAATAACCCGGATGCCCACCATCGACTGGCGAATCATCGTCAATGGCTTTATCGATGAAATGCTCTACGAGAGGAAGACGGTTGATACAAGCATGCCGTTTCCGGAACTGAAAAAACGAAGTCTCATCAATGAAAAGGCGAA
>CAVPSX010000008.1:0-4844 GCA_963708515.1 uncultured delta proteobacterium
GACCCCATCATCAGCCTGAAGGAAGAAAGCCAGGATTATGCGGCGATCCCCTATGTGGCGGCATTGCGAAGGCTGTTCAAAATGGAGGATGAATAGAGACCGGTGAAGAACAAATATGGGGACAGATTTCAAATCTGTCCCCATATTTGCGAAAAATCTTTCATTTGCCGCTTGCGAGCCATTTTTTACCGGTTATGCAAAGCTCCCGAATAGGTAAGGAGAATTCCATCATAACATCATTAAAAATCGGCACGCGGGGAAGCGCCCTCGCATTGACACAGACCAACTGGGTGGCGGACCGGCTCCGGCAGCGCTACCCCGAAATGGAAATCGCCATCGTCGTCATCAGGACCAAGGGGGATATCATGCAGGATGTGTCCCTGGCCAAGATCGGCGGCAAGGGCGTTTTTGTCAAGGAAATCGAGGACGCCCTGTTGCGCGGAGACGTCGATATCGCCGTCCACAGCATGAAGGACGTCCCCGCCGAGCTGCCGGAGAAGCTTCACATCGCAACGATACCCGAGCGTGAGGATCCCCGGGATGTGCTGATTGCGAAAGACAACAAAAAGATGGAGTCACTGCCCCGGGGCGCGCGCATCGGCACCGGCTCCCTGAGGCGGGGCATGCAGGTGCGGAATCTGCTGCCGGACGTGCAGATCGTTCCGCTGCGCGGCAACCTCGACACGCGGATCAGGAAAATAGAAGCGGACGGCCTCGACGGCATTATCGTCGCCGCCGCAGGCATCCGGCGCATGGGCTGGATTAAGCGCGTGTCCCAGTTCATCCCCGCGGAAGTCATGCTGCCGGCTGTCGGCCAGGGGGCGCTTGGTATCGAAATGAGAACCGGCGATGCATCCCTGGCGGAAATGCTGGCGTTTCTGAACCATTCCGCCACTGCGATGGAAGTCGGGGCCGAACGGTCTTTTCTGCAGCGCCTCGGTGGCGGCTGTCAGGTGCCCATTGCCGCCTACGCGCAGATTCGCGGCAAGGAACTTATCGTCAGGGGACTCGTCGGCAGCCTGGACGGCCGGGCCATGATCACCGATGAAGTCCGGGGAAATCCACCGGCCTACCGGATGCTGGGGATGCTGCTGGCCGAGCGTATTCTTGCGCGGGGGGGACAGGCCCTGATCGATCAAATCTACCAGGGAGGAGACAATGCCTGCTGACAAAACAAAAAAAACGGGCAAGGTTTACATTATCGGCGCCGGCCCGGGCGATCCGGAGCTCATTACCGTCAAGGGCCTGCGCTGTATCCGGGAGGCGGACGTCCTGATTTATGACCATCTGGTCAGCGAGGAGCTTCTCTCCTGCGCCAAAGATTCCATCCGTCTGATCTACGCCGGGAAACAGGGCGGGGACCACACGCTGTCTCAGGACGAAATCAACCTCCGTCTCGTGGAAGAGGCCGGACAGGGGAAAATCGTGGCCAGGCTTAAAGGCGGCGACCCGTTCATTTTCGGGCGCGGAGGAGAAGAAGCGGAAGTCCTGGCGAAGGCGGGAATCCCCTTTGAAATCGTCTCCGGCGTGACGTCGGCCATCGCCGTCCCTTCCTATGCAGGCATTCCCCTGACGCACCGGGGATATACGTCCACCGTGGCTTTTATCACGGGCCACGAAGATCCGACCAAGGAGCACAGCGACATCAACTGGGGAGCGCTGGCCGGCATCGGTACGCTCGTATTTCTCATGGGCGTCAAGAACCTTCCGAAAATCGTCGCTGGCCTGATTGCGCACGGAAAGGACCCCGGAACGCCGGCGGCCCTGATCCGCTGGGGAACGACGGCGGACCAGAAGACGCTGGCGGGCACGCTGGCGAATATCGCCGAGCGCGCCGAAGAAAAGAAGTTCCTGCCGCCGGCCATTTTCGTCGTCGGCCGGGTCGTCGATCTGCGCGACCCTCTGGACTGGTTCGAGAAAAAACCCCTCTTCGGCAAGGGTGTGGTCATCACGCGGCCGGAGGCCCAGGCCGCGGAAATGCGGGAGCTTCTCTGGCAGCAGGGCGCCCGGACGATTGCTTTTCCGACCATCCGCATTGTGGAGCCGGAAAGCTGGCAGGCGCTGGATCAGGCCCTGAAGCGCATTGAATCCTACGATTGGATTATCTTTACGAGCGCCAACGGCGTCCGGTTTTTCTTCAGGCGCCTTCAGGAGACAGGCCGCGACCTCAGGGATATGAAGGGCATCCGGATCTGCACGATTGGGCCGGCGACTGCCTCCACGCTTGCGGCGATGGGCATCAGAGTGGATCTGGTTCCGGATTCATATATATCCGAGGGCGTCGTCCGGGCCTTCGCAAAACACGACCTCAACGGCAGTAAAATCCTGTTGCCCCGCGCAGAAATGGCCCGCGATGTCATTCCCGACGGGCTTGCCGCGCTGGGTGCCGCGGTAGATGTCGTCACCGTTTATCGCACCGTCGCTTCCGAGTCGCAAAAAAGAGGAACTGGAACCGCTCATCGCCGCGGGAAAAGTGGATATCATCACCTTTACAAGCCCCTCCACGGTGACTAACTTTATGGTAATCATGGGGACAATTTCAAGCTTCCGCCGCAGATCCGCATCGCCTGCATCGGCCCCGTAACGGCCGCCGCCGTTAAAAAAGCCGGACTGCCCGTCGATATCATGCGCGAGGAATTTACCATCCCCGGCCTCGTGGAGGCTATGATCGAATATTTTAAGGGAACATCACCGTGATCGGCATTTCAAAACTCTACTGCGGCGCCGTGGAACCAGGCGACGTGCTGCGTTATGACCGGGAGTCCGGCCGGCTGCCGTCGCATCTGCTGCAGTTTTCCAGGGACAAGAAACCCGTTGTCGTCTGGAACATGACGCGGCGCTGCAACCTCAAGTGCATGCATTGTTATTCAAACTCAAGAAACATCCCGTACCGCAACGAGCTGACGACCGCTGAGGCCAAAACGATGATCCGTGATCTGGCAGCCTTCGGCTCGCCCGTGATCCTCTTTTCCGGCGGGGAGCCGCTGATGCACAAGGATCTGCCCGAACTGGCCCGCTATGCCGTCGCTCAGGGCATGCGGGCCGTGATCTCCACCAACGGCACGCTCATCACTGCGGAAAAGGCGGCCGTTTTCAGGGAAATCGGACTGTCCTACGTGGGCGTCAGCCTCGACGGCATGAAAGCCACCCACGACCGTTTCCGCGGCAAAGCCGGGGCCTTTGAGGCCGCGATGAAGGGCATCCGGATCTGCCGGGATGCGGGCATCAAGGTGGGCGTGCGCTTCACGATCAACCGGCACAACGCGGCGGACGTCCCGGCGATTTTCGATCTGCTGGAAAAGGAGAACATCCCGCGCTGCTGCTTCTATCATCTGGTTTACTCGGGCCGCGGTTCGAAGCTGATCGAAGAGGACCTCTCCCATGAAGAAACGCGGGCGCTCCTGGACATCATCATGGACCGGACCCGGGACCTCTTTGACCGCGGGCTGGAAAAGGAGATCCTGACCGTGGACAACCATGCCGACGGCCCCTACATCTATCTGCGGCTGCTCAGGGAGAATCCCGCTCGCGCCGCAGGAGGTTCTGGAGCTGCTGCAAGATGAACGAGGGCAACAGTTCCGGCAACGGCATCGCCTGCATCAGTTGGGACGGCGAAGTCCATCCGGATCAGTTCTGGCGCGGCGTTTCGTTCGGCAACGTCCGGAAGCGGCCCTTCAGCGAGATCTGGACGGACACGGCCAACCCGCTATTGATGCAGCTCAAGGACAAAAAGCCGCACGTCACGGGCCGCTGCACCCATTGCCGCTGGCTGGATGTCTGCGGCGGCAATTTCCGGGCCCGCCCGGAGGCCGTCACGGGCGATATCTGGTCGCCCGATCCGGCCTGTTACCTGACCGATGAGGAAATCAAACAGCAATAGGAGGAAGTCATGAATTTTCCCGATTACCGGCCCCGGCGGCTCAGAAAAAACGAGAATTTCCGCAGGATGATCCGCGAGACGAAGCTGTCCGTGGACGATCTGGTCTATCCCCTGTTTGTCGTTCCGGGCAAGGACATCAAAAAACCGATCAGCGCCATGCCCGGCAATTTTCAGATGTCCATCGATCATCTCCTGAAGGAAGTCCAGAAGACAAAGGAACTGGGCATTCCGGCCGTCCTGCTGTTCGGCATCCCCGACAAGAAAGACGAGCTGGCCTCCGGCGCTTTTATCAGAGACGGAATCATTCAGCAGGCCGTCCGCCGGATCAAGGACAAGGTCCCCGACATCCTGGTCATCACCGATGTATGCCTCTGTGATTACACGAGTCACGGCCACTGCGGCATGATCGAAAAGGGCGACGTGGACAACGACACCACGCTCGAAGTCCTGGCGGAAACGGCCGTCTCCCACGCGAAAGCCGGCGCGGACATGGTCGCCCCCTCCGCCATGATGGACGGCCAGATCGCGGCGATCCGGGAAGGCCTCGATGAAGCCGGCTATGACAGCACGCCCATCATGGCCTATTCCGCCAAGTACGCCTCCTGCTTCTACGGCCCCTTCCGCGAAGCCGCCGAAAGCGCCCCCCAGTTCGGCGACCGCAAGACCTACCAGATGGACCCGGCCAACGGCGACGAGGCGATCCGGGAGATCCAGCTCGATGTGGCGGAGGGCGCCGACATCATCATGGTCAAACCCGCCCTGCCCTACCTCGATATCATCCGGCGCGCGCGGGAGGAATTCGACCTGCCCATCGCGGCCTACAACGTCAGCGGCGAATTTGCCATGATCCGGGCGGCCGCCCAGCTTGGCTGGCTCGACGGGGAACGCGCCATGATGGAAGCCCTGACATCCATCAAGCGGGCCGGCGCGGACATCATCCTGACCTACTTCGCTCAGGATGCGG
>CAVPSX010000009.1:0-6025 GCA_963708515.1 uncultured delta proteobacterium
AATGGCAAGGTTCCTTTGATCGCTGCCGACATCGCCGCTTGTGCCGTTGACGAAAACATCGACATCGTTCGCGGTCATATCGTTTTCCCTTAAGAAGTCATCAGTTCTTTTGACGAGATTCCCGTAATCGGCGGGCTTGTAAACCATGTGGAGGTTCCGCAGTCGGCACCAGCTTTGGGGCAAAGCTGAGCGGAGAGGATGAAAAAAGCCACTCCCTCCCCCTGCAGGGTGCCTTCCGTCTTGATTTGAAAGAGTTGCAGATTATTCACCTTTCTCTCTTCAAGTATCCCAGTCCTGAGCGTATTCATTGTACTGGACATAGTAGGCCTCGTCGAAGGATCCGACCAGAACATTTCCCGCTTCCTTTTCCTGCAGGAGCATCATGGCGTCATGCAGGCGGTTTCGAGGGCGAAACCCTCTGCTGGCGTAGGTGTTGTTGTACCCCGTGCACTGACGGAACAGGGCGATGAGACCGGACAGGGCATTGTGGGTGCTCTGCATGAAATAGGTCGGCGTGAGTTGCTGCTCGTCCTGCTCAGAATTTCTGTCAGGAACTTTCCCATGTTCTCCTGGAACCCATAACCCGTGGCGGTGATAATGGCGTCCGGCGTCTTCACCCCGGCGTCGCGCAGGCAGATCGTGGCGGCGGATAGTCCCATGCGCAACATGCGGCTGAGCCTCCGCATCTGAAAGGGATTGAGGTAACCTTTGAAATTGGGCAGAACGCAGGTCAGGACATTGTTGTCGTATTCGGTCAACTCCGGCAGAAACTCACCGTTGTCGTAAGTCTTCTGCGGCGAAATTATGCCTGCGCCGTTGATATAGCAGTCCATGCCGGTCCGGTTTATCAGCATTTGGAAAAGAGCAGCGATGTGGCGCTGCCGCCGAAACCAAGAGAGTTGGATAAAATGTTTTTGAGCCCTGCATCCTGTTTGAATTCCGTAATCGGCCGGATGCTGAGCTCTTCCATCGGTTGACTGAAGTTGATATTCGGAAAGAGGGCATCATGCTGGAACGCCATCAGGCAAAAGGCCGCCTCAACACTGCCGGCGGCGGACGTGGTGTGTCCCGTGTAGGGTTTGGTGGAACTGAAGGGCGGCACATGGCTTCCGAACAGGGTCTGAATGGCCAATCCTTCAGACAGATCGTTGTTTTCCGTACCCGTTCCATGGGCGTTGATATAGTCAATATCCGTCACTTCCAGCCCGGCCCTGGCGATGGTTTTCTTCATCGCATGCAGCGCCCCCGTCCCGGCAGGCGAAGAGGCGGTCTGATGAAAGGCGTCATTGAAATTGGCATATCCGCGCAATTCGGCGATTGCCTTTTTCCCGGAACGCTGCAGCATTTCTTCCGATTCGAGGACAACATAAGCGGCTCCTTCTCCCAGGTTGAGGCCGTAGCGGTGATGGTCGAAAGGTTTGCAATGCTCCCGGTCTAAAATCATGAGTGAATTGAACCCGTTGATCGCAAACTTGCTCAAGGCTTCGGCGCCCCCGCAGATCATGCAGTCCGTGACGCCCATTCGCGATCAGCCGTGCCCCGAAAATGAGGGAATTGGCGGCGGATGAACAGGCCGTGCTGACCGTGGCGAGGTACTTTTATATTCAGGATTTCCGCCAGGCGCTCCGTGTGTTCCCCGGGGTCGGCCGTATCGAGAAAAGCCAGAAAATCGCCGGTGGTCTGCGGGTTTTGCAATTCGTGAAAATATTTCTCCATCTCCCGAATCCCGCCGGCGGTGGTGGCCGAAATAAGGCCCGCATTGCTTACCTCGGTCTCCGTCAATCCGGCGGAGGCAATCGCCTCTCTCACCGCGATGAGTCCCAAAAGGGTGGTGCGAGTATAACCGGCATGGACGGGAACCCCGGCGCGGCAGCACAACTCGTCGTCTGATAATTTGATTTCGCAGCAGTAAATCTCATCGCGATGAAGGGTTTCCAGGAACTCCAGTCGGCCGAACCCGCATCTTTTATCCCGGAGGGAGGCGAAATTCTCCGGGCCATTGCTGCCAATGGCGGTGATAACGCCGTAACCGGTGATGAAAACGCGACGGTTCATATTTCCCGATGCTCGTAAACGTACTCGGCAATGGTGCGGACGGTCATAGAGAATCTTCCGGGCGACTTTGGAATCGGTGATCTTGATGCCGTAGCATTTTTCCAGCATGACGACCACCTCCAGGGCATCGATAGAGTCGAGACCGGTGACTTCACCGAAAAGGGGCATGTCTTCATCGAGTTCCTCCGGGTCCATGCCTTCGATAATCAGGCGTTCCAGGATCTGCGCTTTGAGTTGGGGGATCAGTTCTTCAATGGTTTGCATCGTCATCTAATTTGTTTACCGATTACGGGTTAAGAAACAGTTCTTGATTTATGAATCAAATACTGGCCACTAATGTGACCAGGGAAAAACACACCAGCTTCGCCAGGTCGGGAAGGATCAGCCGCCGTGGAGGCGTTACGCAGGAAAAGATCGTTAAAGGCCTAAAGGCCCCAGTTCAGCGGCGAGTAGGGACTGATGCTCTGCATGACATGGGGCATGGCAAACACCGGCACCCAGACGCCGCCCAGAGCGGCCAGGATGACCACGGAGATGGAACCGAAGGAAAGGGCCTGCTGGGGGGTGCGGAAATAAACGGCAATGAGCAGGCCGTAGCCTGTTGCCGCCATGGCGACGGCCAGCCCCGTCAGGATCAATGCCGATCCGGGTTTGTCCCCAAAACCAGTTTACTCAAGCCGAAAAGCGGCATCAGGTAAAGACCGACGCCGAGGATCAAAGTTAGTTGCAGCAGGCAGACGAACAGATAAAAGATGAACTTGCCGGAAATCACGGGGAAGGGTGAGCCTGAAATCAGGCGCAGACGCAGCATGCTCCCCTCTTCCCGTTCCTTGATGAAGTTCCCTGCCAGCGGAAAGAGGATAAAGAACATGGCGAACATGGACCAGGCGGGCACATTATGCTGAACGGCGTTGAGGGCGATGCCCGGCTGATCGTCTTCGTCGGCGATGGTCTGCTGCACCCGGATCATCCGGGAAAAGTCGATCTTGATCTTCTTTTTTTTTGCCGTCCCGCCGAAGTGTTCCTGCATTTCATCGGTAAGCCATTCGGCCTGTACGCCGGTAATCATTCCTTCGACGGCCTCGGCCAGGGTCTGCCTGTAGTTGGCCTTGATCGCCGGATCGAAAAGGATCTGTACCGTCAACGGCCGGGTCATCTTTTTCTCAGCCGGCTGGACAAAACCATAATAGGCGAAAAGCGCTCCCACGGCCCTTTTTGTCTTTTTCCGCAGGGTGATGGTGGCATTTTCCGGAATAATCACCGCCGCCTGATAGTCTCCGCTTTGAACGAGTCGCCGCGCCGCTTCTTTCGTCAGGGGTTTCCCCTCCTCCTCCTGAATGAGGCGAATATTGGGTGAATCGTGAAAGGAATGTTCAATGCCGGCACCCAGGGTATTGCGGTCCTCGTCAACGAAAAGCACATCGATCCCTTTCTCCTGGAGCTCGCGGAATGTATTATCCTGGAGGAGGGCCATGACAATGACCAGGGCCAGGGGCATCAGAAAAATCAAAGCCAGGCCGCCCGGATCGCGAACGAGGAGCAGGAACTCTTTCTTGATGGTCGCCAGTACTTTCAATCGCGGATGCCTTTCCCCGTCAAATGCAGAAACAACTGCTCCAGATTTACGCCGCCGCCGGCCGCCAGCAACTCAGCCAGCGTCCCTTCCGCAATCAGGCGGCCTTCATCGATAATGGCAAACCGTGAGCAGACCTTTTCCGCTTCTTCCAGCAGGTGGGACGAGTAGAGGATGGTAACGCCCTGAGCCTGCAAGGTTCTCATGTAATCCAGGATCATGCTGCGCGATTGCACATCCACGCCTGACGTCGGTTCATCGAGAATAAGCAGGCGCGGATTGTGCAGCAGGGCTGCAATCAGGTTCAGACGCCTTTTCATACCTCCTGAAAAATGTAAAACACGCAGGTTCGCCTTTTTCAGGAGCCCGAACACGTCTAAAAAGTGATTCACGGTTTTACGGATGGAGGCGCCTTCAAGACCGTACATCCGGCAGAAATAGGCGAGGTTTTCGTAGGCCGTCAAAATCGGAAACAGGGCGATATCCTGGGGGGCGACACCGATTTGCCGGCGGCTCTCCGCTCCCTTCTTGTCGACATCGAGGCCAAAGACCTCGATGCTGCCCGCATCCATTTTCAGCAGCCCGCAGAGCATCATCAGCGTCGTCGACTTCCCCGCCCCATTCGGGCCCAGAAGACCGAAAATTTCCTTTTCATGAACGACGAAACTCAACTGATCGACGGCGGGTTTTTCCGAGCCCCGATACACTTTGGTCAACCCGGAGACCCGGATGATCGGAGGCATTGTCATTTGATGATTTTTTTCAGTTCGTTGAATATGATTTGTTCCCGGTCCGCGATGTCCGAAAGGATGGCCGACATAGCCGGGTAGGTTTCGATGCTACTGTTGCGCTTCTTGATGATTCGGCCGGCGATGGTGGCAAAGTCCCGCCAGCGGTCGCCCATTTCGGTCATTGCCTGCGACAGCTCCCGGAGGCGCGGCTTATTTAATATTTTAGACGCTTCCTGAAGGAATGACGCATAGATGAAACGGAAACCGCCCCCTCCCGTCCCGATTTCCTCCTGCATGCGAATAATAAACCCCAAATTCTGAGAGGCCTTCTTCTCGCCCAGTTTCTCTGGCCATTTTTTGATCCTGCGGGCGACATACCGGATTCCCCTGACACCGAAAAAAGGGATCGGAATCGACAGCATATCGCTGCAGTTCTTGCGGATCCCTTGATGATGGCAGGGGCAGATCTATCTTCGCGGGGACGTCAACGGGATAGTACATTTGCCCTCTGGGCTCGAACATACCCCTTGCCCAACGAACCCGCATCAATTCCTCATAGGTCAGGGATTCGAGGTTTCCATAACCGGGTCGCTGATGAGGTACCGTCCGTTTTCCCTGCCATAGACCACCAGATTGTGGGCATTGAAGTGAAAACGGTAGGGCCGCGGGAAATACGTCAGGTGAAACACGCCAACTTGCAGGCCGACAGGGATATTCTGATCCAGAGCCTGATCGAGAGCCGCCATGGACGCTTCCTTGTTGAGGAACTTCTTTCGATAGATTTTGATGCCCAGCGATGCCGTGGTGCGTTTGAAGATCATGCCTGGCAGGGTCCGAAACGACGCGGCCGGCATGTTGTTGTACTTGAGAAAGGGCATATAGGCGAAAAACAAGCCCGAGCCGATGCCGAACGCCAAAGGCTCACTGATGTCCACACCGAAATATCTGAGCAGATTTGCTGTGGAACCGTTTTCGCAATGAGCGGACTGGCTGTGTTTGAAATCAATAGTCATTTATCACCACTATGATGCGAATCATTTCGAATGGATTCGCCGTGTCTCTGTCGGGAAAAAGAATCGGCCGCCCCGGTCCAATTCACCAGTTCATCCACCGAAATATTGAAGGCTTCAGCATATTTTGCAAGCGTCATTTCGTCAAGGTTCCTGAAACGTTCAGGATCCAGATGCGCCCGGATCTTCCTTTTCGGTATATCGGTGTAATCGGAAAGCAGCTTTACATCGAACATGCATCTGGCCATGAAAAAAGCCAGAGGACTGACCTTGCCTGCCTTTACCAGCAAAAAGGCTCTCTCCGCTTCTTCGTTGATCTGCTCCCAGGCCTGCAGCAACGCAGCATTCTTGGGTTCCCAGCCCGTACTCAGCACCTGGACATAGTTGCCATTTTCATCGACGGCATAACAGACGTCAAGAGTCCGTCCCTCCATCAGATTTTCATCGTCCTGCGGAACCTGTTCCAGCTTCATGCCCGCTCATCCTGGGGAATCTGAACTTCCTGCACTTTCATTTCCTCGTCCAAGAATTGATATCGACCGATAAGATATTGCTTATTGACGGGCGAATCATAAGGCAAGTAATCTCGTGTGTCAATGGAATTTAGTTCTTTGGAATTTAGTTCTTCATGGAATTTAGTTCTTCATTACCCTCTA
>CAVPSX010000010.1:0-11304 GCA_963708515.1 uncultured delta proteobacterium
TAGCCATAGAACACATCGAATATGGATGATTTATCCACCTTCCTGCCGGAAAAAAGCCCGCAGTAATCCGTTTTCTCCATCAGCGAAATGTCGGGAATGTTGATGCTGAAGGCCTTTTGTTCCAGGATTCCCTCATTGGTCAGGTGCGGACCCAGGGCAATGGCAATCATCGGCGGCTGATAGTTCACGCGGCTCACCCAGCCGACCGTCATAAAGTTCGGTTTTTCGTTCACGATGCTGCCGGCCAGAACCACCGGCATGGGATACAAGAAGGCATTGCTGTCGATTCGGTTTTTCATGAGCGGCTCCTTTCTATGCCACAGATCTATCTTCTCCGTCCGCTTGGGGAAGTGATGCCGCCCTTACCCTGATAAGGGGTTCCACGCTTGGCCAGATGGTCCGGCGTGCGATCCGCATGTCGTAATCGACCTGCAGATTCAGCCAGATTTCAGGGGATACACCGAAATACTTGCCGAAGCGAAGGGCGGTGTCCAGTGTGGGATTTGATCCCGAGCAGGCGGGCGGCTTCATACCTCACTGACCGAAACACGCTCCATGCGGTCGCCCTGCCGGATGGTATCCACGATGTCCTGACCCGCCACAACCTTACCGAAGACCGTGTGTTTGCCGTTGAGATGCGGCTGCGGCGAGTGGGTAATGAAAAACTGGCTCCCGTTCGTGCCCGGTCCGGCGTTTGCCATTGAAATCACCTTTGCCTCATGGATCAACGGGTTTCCCCTCAGCTCATCCTCGAACTGGTATCCGGGCCCGCCCCGTCCAGTGCCGGTCGGATCGCCCCCCTGAATGACAAAATCGCCGATCACGCGGTGAAACGTCACACCGTCGTAGAAACCCTCCCGCGTGAGAAAGACAAAGTTGTTGACGGTTTTGGGGGCATGCTGCGGGTAGAACTCCAGTTCAATGGTTCCCCGGTTTGTTTCCATCGTAATGCGATAAAGCTTCTCGGGATCGATCTGCATCTCGGGCGGACGATCCCACTGTTTTGCTGCCATATTGATTCCTCCTGTGTTTGATTGCACTTGATTGCTGTTTACCGATGTTGTTTAGAGCGACCCGTCCAGATTGTCCGCCAGCGATTCCTTGCAGGACCGGCACTGCTGCGCGCCCCGGAAAACCGCCTTGCCGCAGGACGGGCAGTGATAGCGCCCGCATTCCGACCGGGCCCATTCGACGCTGCCCGCCTCGTCGCCGTGTTCGGCGACCTTGGCCCGCCAGACGGGGATCGCCTTTTTCATGACCCGGATGCCTGTGGCAAAGCCAAAATTGTTAATGCGGTCGCAGGGCCACTCAACGCACTGATGGCAGGAGTAGAATCCCCTGGAGATCACGCAGTCCCGGATATTGCATATCTTGCAATAGCCGTACATTTTTTTCGGCGGATCGGCCTGCATGCACCCGCAACACTCCGTATCCTCAGGTTTTGTCCCGTAAAGCTTCCCCAGGATAGCCTTGAATTTGTCGTTGCCGTCCCGCGTCGCGATATAAACGCCACAGGCGCCGCAGTACAGCCCGCAGGGGGCCATCAGATCCTTGTTGCTGATTTCCTGTTCGCTCCATCCTTCCATGTCAATATCCTCCTGAAAATATTAGACTTAAATCACCAGCATATAAATGGTCACCGCCAGTTGAACGACGGATACGGCCAGTATCGCTGCAAGTATGTATTGTGAAACGGGCTGATTAAATTCAGTTCGTCCTTTTCTGAGGAAATACGCATGGATAGAAAAAGCGAACAGGCCGCCGAAACACAGCGCCAATGAAAAAATGAGACCCCCTGAGGAATGCCTGGAAACGAGGATCAATCCGTAAAGAATAAAAAACAGCAGCGGAAAGTGGAGCAGCAAAAATCCGGCAATGCCGCCCGGAAGTTTAAATAACTCCCATTCCTTCCAGTATGCCGAGTCGATTTCATGGTTTATCAATAATACGGCATTGGCCAAATACAGCCACAACAGCAAGTCAGCCATCCACGACACCTCATGACGCCTCATTCGGTTTCATCTGCTTGGGCTGCATCGCCCTGAAGATGCCCGCCAAACCGATGATCAGAAAGATCCCTCCCGTGATCAGGCCCGTAATTTCCGGCTCGATATCCTGGGACGCGATATAATTCAGCACGGCCTTTCCGACACGGACGAGGCCAAAGATCAGAAAGAAGGCGGGAACCACAAACCCGAGCAGGCGCCTGGCATCGACATTGATCTGGGGCATGTTCCGCAGATCCGGCGCTTTTCCCGGCGCAGGTCTTTCCGGCTTTGACCGGCCCGGCGCAGACCTGGGCGGCGGCACGTCCGGATTGGCGCTGCGAAACACGACCTCTTCCTGGCCGGCGAGCGCCCAGATGATTCTGTCCCGCTCCCGGGGATCCTTGACCTTCTTGAGCTTATTAATGAGCTCCCGGCGATCCTGTTCCGTAAACCGCATGGATGCACCTCCTGGCTTTGGCGTCCAGTATAATGAAGCAAAAATTATTTGTCAAAACAAACTGCCGCAAAAATGCCGATCAGGCCATGGCGTTCTGAAAGGCCTCATGGACGCTCCGTTTCCCCGCACTGCCTCCTGCTTCATGGCTTTCTTCAGTTGAGCCATAAATTCGCTGCGCGGGATGTGGCGCCCCCGAGGCTCTCCAGATGGGCCGTATAGACCTGGCAGTCAATCAGTGAAAAATCAAGGGTTCCCAACCGGCGAACCAGATCGATCAGTGCCGCCTTGGAGGCGTTGCTCACGGTGGAAAACATGGATTCGCCGAAAAAGCAGCGCCCCAGCGAAACACCGTACAGACCTCCCACCAGGGCCTCTTCCTGCCACACCTCCACCGAATGGGCAAATCCCAGTTTGTGGAGGTGAATATAGGCCGCCTGCATTTCCGGGGTGATCCAGGTGGCTTCCTGCTGCGGCCGGGGCTTCTGGCAGGCGGCGATGACGGCGGGGAAGTTCCGGTCATAGGTAATCCTGATGGTGTCCTTTTTCAGGAATTGCCGCATGCTCCGGGTGATCTTGAGTTCGTCCGGAAACAAAACGAATCGGGGATCGGGAGACCACCAGAGAATCGGCTCCGCCTCCGAATACCACGGGAAAATGCCCTGCTGGTAGGCCTTCAGCAGCCGCCGGGGCGACAGGTCGCCGCCCACGGCAAGAAGGCCGCTCTTCGATGCCCAATGGACCGGCGGAAAAACAGCATCTTGCGTCAATTGAAAAACCGGCATGGTCGGTGTCTTTTTCGCAATCAGGATTTTTTTCGATGCCTTATTTTAAAATCCTCCGGGCTGTCCGGACCGGCCAGGATGCCCGAAGCAGTCCCATGATAGAGGACGCTCGCGTGCGAGTCAATTCTTTAATATTCCCTGCGGACGGAACCTCGTTGCGGGTAGAAAAGTAAAAGAATTGTAAAAGCAGGGCCGTGACGCATTCCGGCAACAGCGGAAATCCTGAACCTCGACCCCGGTCTTCTGAAGCAATGAATTCAACAATGTCAATCTAAATAAATAGTTACAAATGGAATGCCCGAAAAATCTTTCCGAAGCGGAAGGACGGACGAGGGGCGATCCGTGAGGCCATCTCGGGCCCAGACGGCCCTGTGCCCGCCTTGACATCGTTTTTGAGCCGTGTTAGTCGGCCCATAGCTCAAATCGATGCCGGCCGGTGACCCCGGCGTTTGTGACTGGGCGCCAAAGAAATCCACCTGACAGATCGGATACGAACATGCTCAAAAAGGGATTATCACCGAATAAATTCATGGCCCGGCTCGGCCTGATGCTTTTAAAATTAATGGGCTGGCGCGTCGAAGGAGAAATTCCGGACATCAAAAAATTTGTGCTCATCGCCGCACCGCACACCTCAAACTGGGATTTCCCCATCACCCTGGCCGTCGCCTTCGCCCTGAAGATGAAGATTTACTGGATGGGCAAGGCCGCCATGTTCTGCTGGCCCTTTGCCGCCGCGCTCCGGTGGCTCGGGGGCATTCCCATCGACCGGAGCAACTCCCACAACGTGGTTGAGCAGTCGATTCAGGCCTTCCATAAACTGGAAAAGCTCATTATGGTGGTCCCTCCCGAGGGGACCCGCAAGAAGGTCAGCTATTGGAAAACGGGGTTCTATCACATCGCCCAAGGCGCCAACGTCCCGATTGTGCTGGGATTTCTCGATTACCGGCGCAGGGTCGGGGGATCGGCGCCATCTTTCATCCCACCGGCCAAATCGAGAAGGATATGCAGACGATCAGGACCTTTTATGCCGCCGTCACGGGAAAGCGCCAGAGTCAGTTCGGCAATGCCGCCCTCGGGTCCTGACGCCATCCGGCAGGGCATTTTTGATCGCTCCGGCAAACGAGGATCAGGATCACCTCACTTCCCATCCGAATAAAAACCCACGTAACCGGTGCCCTGCATTCATGCAAGAACATGCAGGGAAATCCCATTATTATTCTTGAAAATGGACCGATAAAATGTTTATCATCGGAAAATTTTCGATATAAAAGGGAGGCGCGATGAAATTTGTAAAAGACATCTATGTTTATGAATGGACGGACTGTTATGACAACAACTGCAACAGCTTCTACATCGGGGGCGGCGTGCAGGCCCTGATCGATCCCGGCCTGACGCGCTATGTCCCGTCTCTTTTGGAGAGCATGAAACTCGACGGCATTCAGGAGACCGACATCCGGTATGTCATCAACACGCATTCCCACCCGGACCACTTTGAGGGCTCGGCGTATTTCGCGCCCGATAAGGTGAAAATCGCCATGCATGACGATGAAATCGCGTTTCTCACCGGGGAGGGCGGCGGCCTGTACGGCCTTTTCGGGATGAGTGCGCCCGCAGTCGATATCAACATGAGCCTCAAGGAGGGCAACCTCGTGCTGGGGGATGAATCCTTTGAAATCATTCATATCCCGGGTCATTCACCGGGTTCCGTCGGCCTGTACTGGCCGGCCCGGAAGGCGCTTTTCTGCGGCGACGTGATCTTCGATCAAAGCGTGGGGCGGACGGACTTCCCCGGCGGCAGCGGCGCCCAACTCAAGGAGAGCATCCGGAATCTTGCCAAACTCGACATTGAATGTCTTTTTCCGGGCCACATGGGTATGGTGGAAGGGGCGGAAAACGTCCAGAGAAACTTCAAGATCGTGATCCAGCAGATCTTTCCGTATATTTAGCGGCTTCGTAATCAAGTCCGGATACTGCGTCGCGCTGTGTCATTCCAGGCTCGGAATAGGAATGAAATCGTCTTTCCTTAAGATCATGTAGGTTGCCAGCCCTTTGGCGATGAGCGTCCCGTCGCCGTTGCGAACCTCCACATCACCCAGAGCGGTCTTGGCGCCCTTGTGGACGATCCGCGCCTCGGCCATAATGTCTCCCCCGTCGAAGGGCTTGAGAAAATTGATCTTCATCTCCACGGTGGTGAAGGTCTCGTCCCGGTCCACGAGGCCGATCAGGGCCATCGCGACGGCCGAATCGGCGGCGGAAAAAATGGCCCCGCCGTGGGCGATCCCCAGAGGATGGACGAGTTTCCTGGCAAAGGGCAGCCTCACCTTCGCCCAGCCTTTTTTCACATCGGCCAGTTCCAGGCCAAGCAGTTCCCAAAAAGGCGACTCCTGCTGCATTTTGGTCAGCAGGGACTCTCTGAATGTCGGCGCAAGGTCTTCATAGTGGGTCATCCATCCATCTCCTCTTGTCTCATTCGCCGTTCATGCGCTCGATCACGTCATTTCCGGTTTCCCGATAGGGCAGGGATTCACGGATCGGCGCGGGGATACGGCCGTATTTTCCCTCAAAGGCTTCGAGGTATTGCCTGCGTCCGCTCAGAAAGTCCGCCACTCTTTTCTTCATGAGCTTCCGGTCTGTAAATAACCGGCGGGCCCGCATCTGATCGAGGTTCGCCCGGTCACACTTGATGGGGTAATGATGGCCCAGGCAGTCTGTCTCCACGCTGAAACGGAGCTGCTTGCGGATGAGGTCGTTGTAGGCCGCCAGGGACTGCCGGAGGGTCACTTTTTCATCCAGGGGGCCGATGGTCCCCGTATTGGCCAGGTAGCAGGGAATCCTGTTTCGTCTGATAATATCGTGGAAAATCATAGCGTGTTCCAGGCGGTCACCCGACACAAAGGGATCGAGAAAGAATTCCCGCTTGAACTTGCCCGCCTCCTCGGGATTGCCACCGCTGCTCTCGATCGATTCTCCGTAGATGAACAGCATGGTGGCCTGCTCGGTTGTCAGCCGGCTGATGACGTTCACGAGCGGGTTCCGGGTCAGAATAATAATGGTATGGAGCTTCTGCGCCCGCAGACTTTTCGAGGCAATTTCCAGATTGTCGCGCGTCACAATGGCGCGGGCGTTTCCTGTTTTGACAAGATCCTTGAAATCGGGGATGTATGGATACTTGGTGACGGCCACGTTTTCCAGGAAGGCGTCTCTGGACTCGGCGGCGCGCAGGATCTCCGGCTGGCTTTCATCGAGCCCCTCCGTTTTGACATAGAGCCCGCCGATCTCGAAGGCCGCGTAACTGCCGTCAAAACCGATCGTGCCGCCGTCGTCACCGATCATTTCGGATCGTTCGCGCGGCAGTTTGGCAAATTTGCGGCACAGCGTCGTCGTTTTCCCGGTGGCCGTAAGCCCCGAAACGGCCGTGACCACTTCCTGCAATTCCGGCCGTTCGGTCTTCTCGTCGTAGATCCACAGATCATCCCGCCGTGCGCCGGTGTGCAGGAAGATCCCCGTTTTGTCGATGGCCTTGATCCGCCAGTCCTCGAACTGAAAAACCCCCTTCTTGCCCTCTCCGAGATAGATCGTGTTGCGGCAGATCTTTACCTGATCGCCGCGCCGGTCTCCCATGAAGAGACGGACCGTGACGTCCTTGTCCAGCAGTTTCTTTGCCTTGTTGGCTTCAAAGTGCTCATCGGTAAAATAAATGATTGTATAGGTGGGGTCGGCAACGACGCGCGCTTCGGGCCGGTCGAAGAGCAATTTCAGGCCGTAGGCAACCTGGGCATAGGTCTCGGGAAGCAGAAAACGGACGGTCACCCCATCCAGTCCGTCGCCGACGATGGTATCCAGGGAAATGACGCGCTCCTTGCCGAGGACTTCAACGGCCTGCCTTGCCAGCCTTTCTTCGGGCTCTCCGAAGGGATGATCGACGCTGTTTCGGGTATGGGGGGCCGAGCGGTTCGCCGGTTCGGAGTCGGCCGCCACCGAACCGAGCTGGGTCTGAATGACTCCGTCCTGCCTCAGGGCAATGCGCTTCAGCTCTTCCAGAGACAAGCCCTCGATGAGGCGCTTGTCCCGCCGGGCCTCTGCATATATTTGCCTTGCGGTCGACTTGAAAATACTCATGCTTCTTTTCCTCGAAGAACAGTGAATTTAGAAACGTGACCGCGCGGGACTTATGGCAATAACATCCTGATCAGCGCCAGAATGATCGAGCGGAAAAAGGCAATCAGCGGATTCAGCGCCCCCAAAAACAGCAGGCCGATGATGATAAAGAATCCATAGGGTTCAATCCGGGAAAAGGAATATCGCAGTCTCTCCGGCAGAAATCCCATCAGGATTTTCGACCCGTCCAGGGGCGGGATCGGGATCAGATTGAAGGCGGCCAGCATGATGTTGATCTGTGCCAGATAGCTGAGCAGCGTTGCCGTCACCTCTCCCGGAGACGGCGTGAGCAGCCGGTACAGAAAAAAAGCCAGGAAGGCCAGGATCATATTCGTAATGATGCCCGCTGACGAAACGAGGATGAGGCCTTTTTTTTCATCCCGGATGTAGTTGAAGTTGACCGGCACGGGTTTGGCCCAGCCGAAACCAAAGAGAAACAGCATGATCGTCCCGATGGGATCGAGATGCCTCAGAGGATTGAGGCTCAGGCGGCCCTGCATTTGGCCGTCGGATCACCCATGCGCCAGGCCACCCATCCGTGGGCCAGCTCATGCAGGACGACGGAGTACATCAGCGGAATGGCCAGCAGGACAAACGCCAGCGGATCGTTGAGCAGCAGGTTAAGCAGTCCCATATCGATGTTCTTTCCCTGTTCCTGGTTTTACAAGTGTCAGTTTCGCAGAGCCCTGCGCTTCTGTCAATTCTATTCAACCGTCGCGAAGCTGGCCTCCGCGACCCCTTCCAGCAGTTGCAGTGACTTGATCCGGACGGTGAAAAACTCGGCGTCTGGGTCCTCCGCCAGGATATCCAGGTGCGGATGCCGTTCCAGGAGCAGCGCTCTGATCATGTCCCGTTTTTTCTGATCCTTCACTTCCTCAAACAGGCCATTGACCGTCAGGGCCCTGGTCTGGGACCGCTTTCTCCGCGATCCTCCTCGCGCGTGTCAATGAGAAGACTGATCGCGGGGTTGTCTTTCAGATTCCGGTATTTTTTTGTTTTCCTGAACGTGACCATGTACATTTCGCGGCAATCCGCATCCGTAGCATAAGACATCAGCGAACAGTGGGGCTGATCGCCCGAAACCGTCGCCAGGACACAGACATTCTGGGATCTGACCAGATCTTTCATCTTTTCCAACATCATTCCGTCTCCTTGGCATTCTCTCTCCGCTCACGGCAGAGGACCGGGGTAATGGAAATTATCGTGTCATAAAACATAATCACACCATTTTGGCAATATGATTTGAACTTTTCCGGCGGCCCATGTAAACATCCCCCTATGAAAAAAACGGATATCCTGATTGCAAAAGCGCTGCTTGCCTGGTACGACCGGCACCGGCGCATGTTGCCCTGGCGAGAGCATCCCGATCCCTACCGGGTCTGGATCTCGGAAATCATGCTCCAGCAGACGCAGGTGGATACGGTCATCCCCTATTACCCCGGTTTCTGAAATGGTTTCCCGATGTGTCCGCACTGGCCGCGGCGCCGCTGGACGACGTGCTTAAGGCCTGGGAAAATCTGGGCTATTATGCCCGGGCGCGGCATCTGCACCAGGCCGCACGGATTTTGGTCGAAAAATTCAACGGTGTTCTACCGGATACCTGGGAGGCGATCATCACGCTGCCCGGCATCGGCGACTACACGGCCGGCGCCATCCTGAGCATCGCCTTCGGAAAACCCTTGCCCGCTGTGGACGGCAACGCAAATCGCGTCCTGAGCCGGCTCTACGCCGTCCGTGAGCTTGTGAACCGGCGGGAAACACAAAAAAGGCTTCATGCCCTGGCCGCATCGCTGATTCCGGAAACTGCGCCGGGATCGTTCAATCAGGCCTTGATGGATCTGGGCGCCATGATCTGCACCCCGAAATCGCCCACCTGTGCGGACTGCCCCCTGCGGATACCATGCAGGGCCCGGCAGGACGGCCTGCAGGATCTGCTTCCGATGTCTGAAAAGAAGCCGGCAACGCCGCATGAGCGCGTCACCGCCGCCGTCATCTTCAACGGGCAGGGGCAGGCGCTGATTGTCCGGCGACCCGCCCAGGGGTTGCTGGGGTCGCTCTGGAAATTCCCCGGCGGCATCGTGGGAAAAAAGGAAATGCTCGAAGAAGGGCTCGCGCGCACGGTTCGGGAAGAGTTGGGCATCCGGATCCGGGTCGGAAAGCCGCTTGCATCCGTCAATCATGCCTACACGCATTTCCGGATCACCCTCACCGCCTTCCGCTGTTTCCGGCACTCCGGACGGCCCCGCGCGCTCGCCTGCCAGGAGTGGCGCTGGGCATCGCGGGAGGATCTCGAAAAGCTGACGTTCTCCAAAGCCGATCGCACCGTGATCTCGATGATAAAGTTGTTTTCCTGAAGAAATGCAGCGGGATGGCAATGCTGTATCAAGAGACAATGATCGTCATCGCTCCGGACAGGTGGAAAGCTTTGCATTACCCGTGAAAAATGGTTCGTAAGCGGCGAATCAAAGATTTTTCGACTTTCCGGAAATTAGATTAAGTTATTGATTTTAATCATATATAAGCCGTATAATTTCTTTAGCGAAAAAGATTTTGAGCCGCGGCGAAGCCATTTTTCAAAGGTCTCAGGTGGTCATTCTTGTCATCGATGTGGAGGATATAAAGATTATCCGCCCGCAGGTTCCGTAATCCTTATATATTCGCCGGTACCTTTTTGACCTGAAGGAACTTCTCCATGTCTATTTTATACTTCCTGAAAATGTCAAACAGGGCATCACCCCCTTTGACGATCTCATTGATCTCGCTGATGTTTTCCGTCACGGGCTGAATCGCGACCGCTTTCAGCCCGGCAGGGGCATACAGATAGCTTCCGATCAGGATCATGGACACCAGCGATACCACAACGGTAACATATAACAGGCGCATCAAAAAATCCTCTCTGCAAAGTCCGCAAGGTGTTGCGTTTTGCAGGATCGACTATAGGACAAGAACCTTTTGTATGTCAACCTCATTATTTCGCGCCGGGTCACGATTCACGTCACCGTCTTCCAACGCACGGAAGGCTTTTCTTTTTCACTGAATTCGGCTATATTTCCGCCATCGAGAGATCGTTATCCTAAGAAAGGAGTTCGATATGTCCCGGGAAAAAATTCCTGTCACGACGGCCCTGCTGGCTCTGAAAAAACATCAGGTAACCTTCATCCCCCGACCCTATAAATATGAAGAGCGCGGCGGGACCCGGGTGTCAGCGCGGGAACTGGGCGTTGACGAACATGAAGTCATCAAGACGCTGGTCATGGAAGACGAGCACAAGTCGCCGCTTATCATCCTGATGCACGGCGACAGGGAAGTCTCCACCAAGACCCTGGCCCGCATTCTCGGGGTAAAGGCCGTAAATCCCTGTGATCCCAATACCGCAGAGAAGCATACCGGTTTCAAGGTCGGGGGAACATCGCCTTTTGGTACAAAAAAACTTTGCCCCTCTACATGGAAGAAACCATTGCCGACCTGCCCCGGATCCTGATCAATGCGGGCGCCCGAGGGTTTCTGGCGGAGATGTCGCCGTCCGAACTGATCCGGGTTCTGCAGCCGACTCCCGTGAAATGCGGAATGGCTTCTTAAAAAACAAAACTCTATGCGCACTTGACGTTATGCTCATTCGTCATTATAATTAATCCCAAGGTTAAAAGGCAATTTATCCGGATCGAGACTTTGGAAAAGACTCGCCGGGCCCTTTTGAGTGTGACCATGAGCTCCGAACAAATGATTATCCGCTGTCTTAACTGCGGAATGAAAAATCGCATCCCCAAGCAGCGCCTGCAGGACAAGCCTGCCTGCGGCCACTGCAAGGCCCCTCTGGATGAAATGATCATCCGTTGCCTTCGCTGCGGGACCAAAAACCGCATGCCCGAGGATCGGATCAATGACAGCCCCAAGTGTGGTAAATGCGCCGCCCCGCTGG
>CAVPSX010000011.1:0-183569 GCA_963708515.1 uncultured delta proteobacterium
TAAAATGATTCAGGCTCCACCCTGTTAGTACTGATGCGACACCGTGCCCGACTGTTTAGGCGAGCTATCTCCGTTGAACCAGAGAGAGACCGTATAATACTTTTTGCCGCCTTCACCCTTGTTGATTTCAATTTCCACCCAGCTCATCGGCTTTGAGTCGATCCAGGTTCCCGTATTGGCGTAGATGGCTTCCACTTCTCCTGAATGGTATTGAAAGGCGGCTTCGTGGGTGTGGCCGAATAATACGATCCTGGGCGTAAAGGGATACAAGTTCTTCATCCGGTCGGGCATCTCGAATAAGAGGTTCGCTGCGCTGTTGAGGTGGCCCAGGTCGTTAAAGATCGCTTCGTAATGATAGGCAATATTCTGTCGCGATGACCAGCCGCTTAATATGGTGTCATAGGTGAAGGCAATGTGCTCTATAGAGGGATAGCTCGTGAATTGGTCCAGATGATTCATGGTAAATTTGTCCAGAGCCGATTCCCGGACCAAGGGCGACGGCGTTGAACACGGCGATGATAAAGGCGTCGTCGATGATACCTCCAACCTTCCCGCTATAGCCGCCCTGCTGCAGGTACTGGCTGACCTCAGCGGGCGATTTCACAAACCGGTCCAGCACCTCGGGTGTGGTGTATATCTGGCCCGCGGCAAGAGACTTTGAAGCAGCCAGTCTGGAGATGAAGTATCCCATGGGCAGATGGCCGCCTGATCGGCTCCATGTGTCGGGTGCGTTGAACAGGGTGTAGCGGTGACCATGCTCGGCCCAGATAACCTGGTCCTTCATATAGGCTCCCAAACCGAATATATCGGAAATGATGGTCATGCCGGGAAAGGCCTTGGCAATGATATTTTTATTTTTCGACTCAAAGGAGAGCATGTCGTGGTTGCCAACCACATAGGTAACGGCAATATTCGGGTTGGTGCAAACCACCTGCAGGGCGGGCACCACGCCATTATTGTAGTTGGCGGCAAGGATATCGGCAAATGTCTGGGGAATGTATTTTACGGGCGAAACCCAATCGTCCAGGAGATCCCCCAGAATGATGAGTTCGGCCACGTCACTCCTGGTGTTGACATTGTTGAGGAACCGTGCCAGATCCAAGGCATGCTTGACCAGCCACGAGTAGGTGCCGTTTACGTTCAGTGGAGATCACTGATGAATACGAGTTTGTTTCTTCCGGCGGCATGGGCAGTTCGGGGCGTGAATAAGGTGGGAATCATGCCCAGCCCACCGGCCATTGAGGCGGCGGCGCCACTGGAAGCGATTCCTTTCAAGTATCTCTTCTTTTCATATTGTTTTCCTCCAATTGTTCCCCGATCGGGTGGACACCGGGAGCCGGACAGTGCGAAACCGTCACGTTCAATCCAAAGAGAGGCCGAGGGGTCGTCCCCGCGGCCTGTTCACCCACCAATCCGACGATTTGGGGAGATCGTCGACCCATCATTCACTTCGGCAGGTCGCCGATCATGTACTCAACCGTTCCACCCGTCACGCCTCCCCGATAAATGTTGCATATACGTTTCTGTTGGCATTGAGGATTGGGTGTGAACGCAGGACAGGGAATCCGGCCCTGCACGGCTACAATACAATCGGTACATCCGGGGGGAAATATCCCATTCTTGTTGTTGTTTCCATGGAGGCCCTCATTCGGACCGATGGATGTGACTTTTTCTCCTCCATCTTGGACGGCCCATGCATCACCGGGCAGATGGACGGTCAAAGCATAGTTCACCCCGTTCACAAGGCTGATGTCTACTGCCTCTACGTCCGTATGGGTAGGATCGAGCGTGAACTCGCCCTGGGTAAATCCGGTAGGTGTCGGACATGACAATTTGCCGCCAAGCAAAATCGCACCGGTCAGGCATTTTTGCGCATTTTCCCCGGTCCGCTTCACCTCTACGAAGCCTCCCGCATCAACGGTCCCCGTGCAGTGCCCGGCACCTTCTCCACCTATATGTGTGGCGTCTTTGCACCACGTTGTGTTCTTGGCCACCCATTCATAGGATATAAACTTATTGGCGTCGGCACAGGCGCCCCCCACGGCTCCTGTAACGAATGCGATTGTTATGGGCTTGGAAGTCGTGTTGGTAATCTTGATGTCTGTCGCTCCTCCGGAATTTTTAGCGGGTTTGGTACAAATATTGGCGCAGCTCCCGTCATTATTTTTGCAATGGGTATATTTACATGTCGACGAATCCTTTCCGCAACCTCCCTGAGGACAGCACCACTTATTATCCGGGTCGTTCCAGCACGCACCGCACTTTGCAGCATCCGAACCAGAGCAAGGCGGAAACGGGTCCCCCAGATCCAATGGGTTACTACCACGCGCCGCCTCTTCCCCGTCACTCAAACCATCTCCGTCCGTATCCGGATTGTTGGGATCAGTGCGATACAGGGTGATTTCATCGGCATCCGACAGGCCGTCACCGTCAGTGTCCACAGCGCTGCCACCGCCACCGCCGCCGCAGGCCCACCATATGCCGAGAATCAAGATGAAGGCAGCAATGATGCTCCACCGCCAAAGCAATCTTGAAACAGCTTTCTTTCCCATGTTCACGTCTCCACTTGATTTTAATGATAAGAACTGTACCCCTTACGGAAAAACCTGTTCCGGCGCCCTCCAGGTGCTAACCCGAGACCGACACAATTCTGAAAATGCGCCGTGCGCCAAGACAGTATTTCTTTGCGCTGCGCGGATAGGGGCGATACAAGATATTTGGGAAATTCCCCCAAGCTCAAGGGCAGATATCCGTTCTCGACCAACCACATTCCAAAATCCCTATTGAATTGATAAGAAGTGGCCTTTATTTAGGCTAATTGTAAAGATGGGATTTTGTATGTCAAGAGAATTTGTTGCTTGGAATTATATTGACACAACTAAATTTTATCTTTAGTCTTTTGCCCGAACAATGGTTCTGAAAGAAAGGCCAACTCTATGAAAGACAAGCTCCTGACAGCGGCCCAGGCGGCGGCGCTGATTGAAGACGGCATGCATCTGGGCGTAGGCGCCGGAATGACCATGAATCCCATGCCGGTCGCGCGGGAAATCATTAAAAGGGGCGTCAGGGGACTGACCCTCACACCGGTTTTGACCGGCGGGTATGTAGCCGATCTGCTGATCGGCGCCGGATGCGTGGAGACGGTTCAGTTCCCGCAGATCGTCCTGGACGAATTCGGCCTCGCGCCCAATTTTCGCAGAAAGGTCGAACGGGGTGAATTGAAACTGTTGGAAACCATCTGACCTGCCTTGCTGCTCGGACTCCAGGCTGGGGTCCATAACCTGCCGTTTATTCCCGTCTTCGGTTTTCTGGACTCCGACTACCTGAGCATCCGGCCGGATCTGAAAACGCTCAGGGACCCCTACACAGGGATTGAATATGTTGTCGTCCCCGCGATCATGCCCGATTGGGCCGTTATTCATGCGACTAAAGGCGATCGCAACGGCGGCATCACAACGCTGAGCGCCCGAAATGACCGGCTGCTGGCAATGGCGTCACGAAAAACCATTGCCGTCGTCGAGGAACTCGTCGAACCCGATGAGGTCCTGCCCGGTCTGCACGAAGTCTACTGCGCGCCGGTCCATATCGACGTTGTTGTCGTGGCCCCCGGCGGGGCGCACCCGACGGGCTGCCCGGGGCGTTATGACATCGACGCCGCCCACATGGCCGTCTATGTGGCCGCCGCAAAGGACGAGTCGTCTTTCCGCCAGTATCTGGAGACCTTTATCATGGCGCCGAAAAATCACAGCGAATACCTTGAGAAAGTTGGGTTCAAAGCCAATGGAAAATAAGGACATTCATCCTTCCGAACGCATGATCGGCGCGATCGCCCGTCTGCTGAAAAACGGCGAGCGTGTCGCCACTGGCACCCTGTCGCCCATACCGGCTGCAGGCTGTTTCCTGGCCAAATACACGCATGCGCCAGATCTGGAGCTGCTCATCTATGGGGATCCTGAAAACCGCCTGTCGGAAGGGTTTCATGAACTCTTCGGCCTGGCCCAGCAGGGCAAAATCGATGTCTTTTTTCTGTCGGGCATTCAAATCGACCAGCGGGGCAGCGTCAATCTTTCCGTCTTGGGCGATTACCGGAAGCCGAGCCTGAGACTACCCGGCGGGGCCGGCTCCTCCATGCTCTATGCAATGAGCGGACGGACCATCCTGTTTACGAACAACCACAGCCCGAAGCTGTTTGTCCCCAAGGCGGATTTCGTCAATGCCACGGGCTTCGACGAGACGGGCATCACACCGTGGCGCCGGGGCGGTCTGAGCCATGTGGTGACGCCCCTGTGTGTCATGGCCTTTGACCGCAGTCGCAAGCAGATCATTCTGGATTATATCTTCCCGGGCGTGACCGTCGGTCAGGTTGTGGAAAATACAGGTTTTGATCTGGCCGTCGAGGATAGAAAAATCCCCACCATCAATCCGTTCAGTGAAGCAGATCTGGTAATCCTCCGGGGACCCGTGTGCGCTAAAATGAGACAGACTTACCCGCTGTTCGCCCGGACAATCTGGGGAGCTGAGACACCATCGGAGCAAAATCCGTCGTGATTCTATTTCTAATCGTCTTTTTCATTATTTACGGCAGTGCTCACCTCTACGTTTTCGGCCGGATTAAAGGCGCCTTTGCGTTGACACCGGTCGTCCAGGCCGTGCTCATCATGCTCATGTTGTTCATGATCCTGGCGCCGATTCTGGTGCGCGTATCGGAGCATTACGGTTATGAAGCCACAGCCTGCGCTCTGTCCTACATCGGATATATCTGGATGGGCATTTTGTTCCTCTTCTTTGCGATGTCGATCCTCTTTGACGTTTACCGCCTGCTCATTTATTTGGCCGGCCAGATCACCCACAAGAACCTGTCTTCGCTGATTCCACCGCCCGTTTTTCTTTTTGTCATTCCGCTGGTCGTCTCCGCAGCCCTGAACGCCTACGGATACTTTGAAGCAAAAAACATCCATACCGAACAGGTTACCATCCAAACCTCAAAGATTCCCCCGGAGATCGGCCGGCTCAGGATCGTTCAGATTTCGGATGTCCACATCGGTATGATCGTTCGGGAAAAGCGTCTGGAAAAAATATTGGCAGCCGTCAAACAGGCCGAGCCGGGTCTGCTCGTTTCAACGGGGGATCTGCTTGATGGCCAGATTGACAACATGATGTCCTCTGCCGATCTGCTCAGAGACATCCGGCCAAAATACGGAAAGTTTGCCGTCACGGGAAACCATGAGTTTTTTGCGGGCATTGAAAAGGCTCTGGAATTTCATCGGCAGGCGGGATTTCTGGTGCTGCGCGGCGAAGCCGTGACACTGGCCGGGCTGATCACCATCGCCGGCATGGATGATTCGACAGGAGAGCGTTTTGGCCTTTACAAAAACATCAATGAAAAGGCGATGCTGGCAAAACTTCCGAAAGAGACCTTTACGCTGCTGCTCAAGCACAGACCGGTGCTGGAAACGGAGAGCCTGGGGCTTTTCGATCTTCAGCTCTCCGGGCATACCCACCGGGGGCAGATCTATCCGTTTGTCCTGCTTACAAGGCTTGTTTTTCCATATCATTCCGGTTATTATGAACTGCCGAAGGATTCCCGTCTTTATGTGAACCGGGGCGCCGGAACCTGGGGGCCGCCGATCCGTTTCCTCGCGTCCCCGGAGGTCACCGTGATTGACCTGATTCACAAAAATAATCAAATCCGGGGGTTGATATGAACCGCAGAGACTTTCTGAAATCCGCTGTGATCACCGGCGCGCGCTGACCGTACCCATCGGTCTGGATCCGGTCCTTTCCAGCTCTCGTCGCCGAGGAAAAAACGGACCTGGCCGTTGCCCGCGGGACGCCGCCGGCAAAAATCACGCGCGCCGCCATTGATGCTCTGGGCGGCATGAAAAGATTTGTTTCCCGGGGCGACGTGGTGGTCGTCAAGCCGAATATCGGTTGGGACCGGACGCCCGAATACGCCGCCAACACCAATCCCGAGGTGGTCGCCGCCATCGTCGGGCTCTGTTTTGAGGCGGGCGCGAAAAGGGTGAAGGTTTTTGATCATCCCGTCAGCGATCCGCGGCGGACTTATAAGCAGAGCGGCATCGCCGATGCGGCTTCCGCTGCGGGCGCCTCCGTTTTCTTTATGGACGACCGGAAGTTCAAGGATATGCAGATCAACGGCCATTCGCTCAAATCATGGCCTCTGTACACGGAGGTTTTTGAGGCAGATAAAGTCATCAATGTCCCCATCGCCAAGACGCACGGGCTTTCGAAGCTGACCCTGGGCATGAAGAACTGGATGGGCGTGATGGGCGGCTCGCGCGGACGCATTCACCAGCGCGTGGATGAAAGCATCGTGGACCTGGCGATGTTCATCAAGCCCGCACTGACGATTCTCGACGCCGTGCGGATTCTGACGGCCAGCGGTCCCCAGGGAGGAAACCTCGCAGACGTGAAGCGGCTTGACATGGTCATTGCCGGAACGGACGCCGTGGCGGTGGACGCCTTCGGGGCCACACTCTTCGGCATGAAGCCGGCGGAACTGGGCTGTGTCCGCATCGGCCACCAGCTTAAGCTGGGCAGCATGGACCTGGAGAAGATGAAAATCAAAAGAATCACCGTGTGAGCACTTTGCATAATCGATGAAAAATGATCGACCTTTGAAAAATGGCTTCGCCGCGGCTCAAAATCTTTTTCGCTTGGAATATGATAAGGCTAAAATATGTATTAAATCAATAAATTAGTCTAATTTCTGGAAAGTCGAAAAATCTTTCATTCGCCGCTTGCGAACCATTTTTCGATCGGCCTGTTTGTAACGAATTCGAAAAAAGTCGGATACTGCATATGCCCAAAAATATCCGACGCCTGACCCAGGCCCTCTTTCTGTTGATTTTTCTCTGGCTTTTCCTGCAGACACAATCCCGGGGGGCCGATGAACTGGGTTACCCGGTCAAGGTGTTCCTTGAGGCCGATCCACTCATCTATATCACGACAGCCCTGTCCACCCGCCAGTTTTATTCGCCTTTCCTGCTCGCCTTGATCGTTATCCTGGCAACGGTTCTCTGGGCCGCGTGTTCTGCGGCTGGATCTGCCCGCTCGGAACGCTGCACAACATGGCGGGCATCCTGAAGAAAAAGCGCCTGTCCGCAAAATCTTACAATCTGCACCACTGGAAATACATCATCCTGGTTGTCCTGCTCGTTTCATCGGTCTTTACCCTCCAGCTTTCCGGCATACTGGACCCCCTTGCCCTGCTGATCCGGTCTCTGTCTCTGGCGATTTACCCGCTGATCCAGTACGCCACGGTCAGCGTCTTTGACACCGCTTATGGCTGGAATCTCCCTGTTGTTACGGATATATCTGAATTTATTTACGGCCTGATGAAAAAGACCGTTCTCTCCTTTCAGCAGCCCCTCTTCAACCAGGCGGCTTTCACAGGTCTGTTCTTTTTTGGCATCCTGGCCCTGAACCTGATGGAACGCCGCTTCTGGTGCAAATTTCTCTGTCCGCTCGGCGCGCTGCTCGGTCTCTTTTCCAGATACGCAATCCTGAACCGCACCGTCAGTGAGGGCTGCGACAGTTGTGGTGTCTGCCGTCGGGAATGCCAGGGCGGCGCAGCGCCGGACAAAAAAGAAAAATGGCTCAAGTCGGAATGCATGGCCTGTATGAACTGCGACGATCTGTGTCCTCAGAACGCGGTGCGCTTCGGTTTTTCCGGAAAACCGGCCGGGGCTTCGCTCGATCTGGGGAAGCGGCGCATAATCAGCTCCATGATTGCCGGCATGATTGCCGTTCCGCTGTTGAGGATTTCGCCGCTGAAGAAGGCTGGCGCCTCGGAGCCCCGATTGATCCGTCCGCCCGGCTCGCTCGACGAAAAGGCGTTTTTACAACGATGCATAAAATGCGGGGAGTGCATGAAGGTTTGCATCACGGGCGGACTTCAGCCCACGCTGCTGGAAGCGGACATCGAGGGGATCTGGTCGCCGGTGCTGGTTCCCCGGATCGGTTATTGCGAATACCGCTGCACGCTCTGCGGGCAGGTCTGCCCGACCGGTGCGATCAAAAAACTTTCGCTGGAAGAAAAGGCAAAGGTCAGAATCGGTCTGGCCATGATCGACAAGGGGCGCTGCCTGCCCTTTGCCCATTCGACCCCCTGTATCGTATGCGAAGAAGTATGCCCCACTCCGAAAAAAGCGATCTGGTTTGAGGAAGCCCGTGTCCGGAACCGGCCGGCAAAACCCTGACCGTCAAACAGCCTCACGTGGACCTGGAACTCTGCATCGGCTGCGGCATCTGTGAAACGAAATGTCCCGTCCTCGGTCAACCCGCCATCGCCGTAACCAGCATCAGCGAATCCCGCTCAAAGGACAACCAGTTTCTATTACCCTGAACCATAGGGTGCTGGACAAAGAATCCGCGCCGGGGCAGTCAATTAAGATTGCAGAATTCCCGTATAGAATGCGATAATGGCGCGAGGGTAAGAGATAGAGATTCATGAAAACATATAACGTCTTGATTATCGGCTCCGGCCCGGCCGGCCTGTTTGCCGCGATCTGGCTTGAGCGCCTGGGCATAAACAGGATCGCCATTGTCGATCGGCGTTCCTATCCCGCAGGAGGACTGCTCAACGACGGCAAACTGAATTTTGACTATCGCATCGGCATCGATCTCGATGAGCTTCAGATCGATCGCGATACGGCGCAAGACCTGATAGCGAAAATCAAGGAGGTCCTGATCCGCTTTCCCCAATGCAAACAGGTCACCTTTGTCGATAACAATCAAGAGATCGAGTCTTTAAGGAATATCGCCCGGGAGCATGGCGCCCAATTCATCGCACCCGAGCAGTGGCACTGGGGAACGGACAATGGCAAATCGGTTGTTGACTATTTACGAAGGCACCTGAAAGAAACGGACTTCCTGCTCGGAACAGCGGTCTCCACGATTGAAAGGCATGCAGGCGGGGGGTATGCGCTGACCTGCACACAAGATCGAAAGAAAGTCCGCCATACCGCCACGGTCGTCCTTGCCTCCCCGGGACGCTTGGGCGCCTACTGGTTCCGGGATGTGGCAAAGGAATTGGGCATCCATCACAATTTCGGCCCCATCGATGTGGGTATCCGGCTTGAATTAAACAGAAAATTTTATGACGCCCTGACCGATATCGTTTACGATCCAAAATTTATTTTCCGCACGCAGCGCCATGGGGATAAGGTCAGGACGTTCTGTACCAACCCGGGCGGCCGGGTGCGGGAGGAAAACTATCTCAACTTCAAGCTTGTCAACGGCGACGCCCTTTCCGGCCGGAAAACGGAAAATACAAATTTTGCCCTGATCAATACGGTGGGGTTAACAGAACCTTTTTCCGATACGACCGAGTTCGGACAGATGATCGCCCGACAATTTTTCCTGCTGGGCGGCGGCAAACCTATTGTGCAGCGGATTGGAGATTTCAGAGAGGGCAGAAGAAGTTCCATCTCGACCTTCAACAGCGTTACGCGCCATTTCGGGCAATGCAAGGCAACCTATCAGGCCGTTCCGGGAGACATCACGCTCGGAATGCCGGCGCGTATCATTGACAATCTCTGGGAATCCCTGAAAAATCTCGACAAAATTATGCCCGGCATTCTTCACCCGTCCACACTGTTGTATGCGCCTGAAATCAAGTTCTTCGACACGCATTTTCCCACAGATCGTAACTTGGAGACGAACCTGGAGGGGATCTTTGTAGCTGGCGACGGCACCGGAAAGAGCCGCGGAATTGTGGGCGCGGGAATTTCAGGGATCCTCGCGGCGCAGGGAATCGCCGGGAAGTACTTCAATGCGCGGGTGGTATAATCCTCTGAAAAGTTTATAATCGGTTGAATTAAGTCTTGACAGTCTTGCACCTACTACTAAACAAGAACGGATGAGAGAAAAATATTGAAGGTTGCCAGCTGTACAGGTGGGTTTTAATCATCCCGTGTTCATATTACTACGTTCAGCAATGCTTATCAATTGCAACTCTTCTAAATGGAACGTAATGTTCCGCTAAAAGCTTACGAATGTTTTCAATAACTGCAAGTGCATGTGTAGTATCTCTGAAATCAATCTCAAGCCACATGTCATTGATTCCACGGTGAGCTCCGAACTGATAGCGTTTCATTTCGCCCTACTTCAAGTTTGCTTTCCTAATCCGTGTGCCGCGCGTTCGAATCGCGCCGGGAGTACCAAAAAATATCAAGGGATTAGCCAGATTATGGTTAATCCCTTTTTTCATTGTTACCCTCAAGGAAGGTTTTATGTGACCCCCAAATGGGTTTTCCCTCATCTGTAAAATCAGGCACTTCCCGCAAAGTCAGTTGATTTCAGGCTATTTCATCGTATACCCGCGGCCGTCGAGGCAGGCATTCATGGCGCGCTGGTAGTCCGCACGCTTCTCGATGCGCTGATTTGCAGGTGCGCTGCCGGGTGGTTGCGTCGGGTCGAAACCGGTCTGGTCCGCGGCCCAGCGGTGGCACGCATAACGGTCATCGGCCTGCTGCTGTTCGTTCTGGCCTAGGCGGGGATAGATGAACATTTGTTCGACCGGCGGTGGCGCCTGTTTTACTTCCTCCTTCGGAGGTTCGACAACGACGTAGCCGTTTCCCCTATGCATGTAGTAGACTTCGTTGGCGTAGTAGTAAGGAACGCCCCGCAGCCAGACCGTCGCGTAATAGGGTGGCAGGAAGGAGGCAAACAGACCGACCGGCGGCGCGACGATGACGAAATTGGGCCCCTGCGGGCGGTACCAGGCGCCTCCAGAAAAGTAGAACCGCTTGCCGCCATGGACCACTGTCCGGTAGTCGCGAGGCACTGTTCGGACCACTTGGGCACGAGCCGGATAAGAGCGGTTGTGCTGGTAACGGGAATCCCGATATTCATTCTGTCGGAAATCACGAACCTGCTGGGGACGGAAATCCTGACGCTGGCGGGACCCGCGGTCCTCCGCCTGCGCTATTTGCATCATTCCTGAAATCAGAACCCCCGAAAAAAGGGCCAGCATCAGCCCAAATGTAAAGTATTTCTTTTTTTCGAAAGTTATCGTCATGATAATGCCCTCCATAATACCAGGTGTCTGTTCCCGGTACAAATAACCTGTTTTGATCACTTCACGCTGTAGCCGGAGCCTTCGAGGCAGGCGGACATGGCGCGACGGAACAAGAGCACCTTCTCCGCAAGCTGGGCATTCCGGCGCCGGTCCTGCTCATCATAGAGCGCCTCCATCTGCCGGGCGGATTCCTGCCTCGCCGCATCCGATGCAGCCCCGGTGATAATCCCCCCGGCTGCACCGATCAGCGCGCCCTGTCCGGCATATCTCGGTCCACCGATCAAAGCGCCCAGCACGGCGCCGGCGATGGCCAGCGTGGCCGTGTCATGGCCCGGCGGCGGCATCGGCACCACCCTGACGCGCTGATCCGTCGGGATTGATGACTGGCCGGGATCGAAGCCGGTCTGTTTCACCGCCCAGTTGTAGCACTCGTAGTGGTCGCGTGACTGCTGTCCGTCCGTCTGTCCCGCCTTCGGGTAAAAATAGACCTGAGTCGATGGCATCTCCGGGCTTGGCCCGACCTTTTCGGGCGCCGGTCGAGACACCTGATACGGCCTCTGATAACAGGCCGACATGGTCAGGGCGCCCAGAAAAAGCAAAAACCAGATCCCAAAAACCCTTCGCCTTGACAGGGTCTCAACCGACGTCCTTCCTGCGTGTATGATCGTCATTTTTGCCTCATTGATTACAAAATGCAGTCCCAGGCATCTGTCCATAGAGAAGGGTGCTTGCCTCTGCTGTAAAACGATTTCTTGTTTGTATGATCTTCGATCCACTATATGGTGGCAATACAGCAAAGAGCGTGCCGAACCTGTTGTCTAATCCTGCAAGATATCGATGTCAAATGATTCTTATTGATTTCAGAGGGCCGGAGATGTTTCTTTTTAGAGCAGAATATGGGTAAAATGTATCCATTTAAGGTATCCACCTGTTGAAAAAATATACAGGATCTTATGCGTCACCAGCATGGGCATCCTGATCTGAATGCCGCTGCTCAGTAAAAATTCAAAACCCCTTATTTACCGGGTTTATCATCGAACAAAACAGTAACAAACCTGCTCCCGCTACAACAGCGGCAAGGACCCGGTTACACTCGATGAGTCAATGTACTGAACGATCCTGTTGGCGATCGTCTTGATGGTCGCCTCGAATCTGTCCGGATCCTTGTCCAGCAGCGTCATCCGGAATCCCTGGAGCGATGTGAAGAAGGCCGTCAGCGGCACCACGCAGATCCCCGTCGAGCCCAGCAGATAATAGACAAATCGCTTGTCAAGCTCGATCTTGTCGTCCACCAGTTTTTCAATATACGCTTTAATATCCGGCTGCTCAATAGGCAGGGTCTGCCGATGGTTCATGACGGACTCGTTGAAAATCGCCGTCATGTAGAAGGCGCCATTCGTGCGGTTCACCGTCAGATACGGCACGTCCTTGAGGATGTTATAGGCAATGTTGGACAACCGCTCATATTGGCGGATGCGCTCGTTGAGATAATTCCTATATTCCGGATGGTTCATGAGCCGCGGGATGGCGATCTGTGGAAGCGTGGTCGAGCACACCTCCGACATCTTCTGGTGCAGGATGGTATCAATGTAGTTGTCGAAGACGGGATCCTTGCCTGCATTATAGACTTCTATCCATCCGCAACGCGAGCCGGGCCAGGGGAATTCCTTGGAGATGCCCTTCATGCTGAATCCGACGACGTCTTCGATGACGTCCGACAGGGGGGCGGTTTTCTTGTTGTTGTAGATAATGTTGATATAGGTCTCGTCAAAGATCAGGAAAAGTTGATATTCCCTCGCAATTTTGACGATCTGCTTGAGCGTCTCCGCGGGATAGACAAATCCCGTCGGGTTGTCCGGATTGATCACCAGAATCCCGACGATGGACTTGTGGCTTTTGACCTTCTGCTCCAGTTCCCGGATATCCGGATACCAGTTGCTGTACGGGTTCATCCGGTAGGTGTTGGGCGGAAAGGAGGCGTGGAGGACTTCCGCCAGCAGGTGCGTGGAATAGGTCGGCTCCGGCAGGATGATGCGCGCATCCACACGGATGGAGCTGTAAGCGCGGGCGATGGCGTCTCCCAAGCCGTTGAAGAAAATGATATCCTCGGGGCTGATCCGCGCCTTGCCCCTTTTATTGACCTGCTCTGCCAGATACGTCCGGGTTTCGTTCATGCCCTTCGTGGGGGAATAGGCGTAGGACATATCATCCCCCAGGATGTCAATGAGGACCTCCTTCATCCAGTCCGGAATTTTTTCCCCCTTGCTGACGGGGTCGCCGATGTTTTCCCAGAAAACTTCAACGCCGTATTCCTTCAGTTTGTTGGCAACGGCCACAATGTGACGGATTTCGTAGGTCAGCCCGCTGCCGCTTCTCGCAATGTCAAACCTCATAGGTGCCTCGCGGAATAAAAATAATTTTACTTTTTATATCACAATTCTGTTAAATTTACAGAGATTTTATTGTCTTTCATAAAGCCCCCGATAAATCTCCGGTAGCTTCATATCACCGCCTCAAACCTGTTGTGCCAGCAGCGCTGCTCCGATGGCTCCGTTGACCTGGGCATATTCCGATACCGCCATCGGCGACCCCACAGCCTGCTCGAAGGCCTTCACAACTCCGATATTTCTTGCCACGCCGCCGGTCATCGCGATGGGGGCCTTGACCCCTAAGCGGTTGGCCATTGCAAGCACCCGGACACAAATGGATTCATGAATTCCGGCAATGATATTCTCCCGTTTTTCACCGCGGGCAATCAGCGAAATGACCTCCGATTCGGCAAAAACCGTGCAGAGACTGCTGATTTTGGAGGGGGCCGCTGCCTGCAGGGAGAGCCGCCCGAATTCGTCCAGATCCACTTCAAGCGCCCGGGCCATGACTTCCAGAAAACGCCCCGTTCCGGCCGCGCACTTGTCATTCATGGCAAAGTTAACGACCCGGCCCGTTTCATCCAGCAGGATGGCCTTGCTGTCCTGCCCGCCGATATCGATGACGGCGCGGATCTGCGGATTCATGTAGCGGGCACCGGCGGCATGGCACATGATTTCCGTAACGGCCCTATCCGCGAAGGCGACGCTCTTGCGGCCATAACCCGTGGCGATGATCCGGCCGATGTCCTGAGATGTCAGGTTCGCGTCGTTCAGGACCATCTCGAAAACATTTCTTCCCGCTGTTTCCGCATTATAGCCCGTAAAGATCACCCGGCTAGCAAGCACACGGTCGCCCTCCATGATCGCCGCCTTCGTGCTGATCGACCCGATATCAATCCCCGCTGTGTACATGCCTCGTTATCCTCTGGTCACGGTAATTCGCGAACCTTGAAAACGACCTATCTTCTCTGGTGGATCAGGCTGATCAGGTACTCCCCATATTGATTCCTGGCCAGGGGCTGCGCCAGAGCCAGCAATTGTTCCTTGCTGATATAGCCTTTGTTATAGGCGATTTCCTCCAGGCAGGCCACTTTCAGGCCCTGGCGATGTTCAATCGTGGCGATGAAGTTACCGGCCTCGAGCAGGCTTTCGTGCGTGCCCGTATCGAGCCAGGCCATACCACGGCCCAGCAGTTCCACTTTGAGCTGGCCGTGGTTCAGATATTCCCTGTTGACGTCTGTTATCTCAAGTTCGCCGCGTACCGACGGCTTCAGATTTTTTGCGATTTCCACGACGGCATTATCGTAAAAATAAAGGCCGACGACGGCATAGCTGGATTTTGGATGCGCCGGTTTCTCTTCTATGCTGACAACCTTTTCCTGATCATCGAAACTGACAACGCCGTAACGCTCCGGATCCTTGACCCAGTAGCCGAAGCAAAGGGCGCCGTCGGTGAGTTTACCGGCTTTTTCCAGAATCCCGGACAGGCCATAACCGTGGAAGATATTATCGCCTAGGATCAGACAGACGTTATCCCGTCCGATAAAAGCTTCTCCGATGATGAAGGCCTGGGCAAGGCCGCCGGGATGAGGCTGCTCGGCGAAAGAAAGGGATAAGCCCAGTTTTGACCCATCGTCGAAAAGCTCCCTGTATAACGGCAGATCCCGGGGTGTGGAAATGATCAGGATTTCACGGATGCCGGCAAGCATCAGGATCGACAGTGGATAATAGATCATGGGCTTGTCGAAAACCGGGAGAATCTGTTTTGAAATACTGGTGGTGACGGGATAGAGTCGCGTACCCGAACCGCCCGCAAGAATAATGCCTTTCATTATGGACACCCTCATTTCAAAGTTAAAAAACCGTTCATGTTTTTCATTTGCGGCGACGCCATTTTTCAAAGGTTTCGCCATATTCTATGATCTATCCATTGCACTATACACAAACTGCCCGAGCCCGTGTAATAAAATTTCAACTGCCTGTCAAGCCGGGATTTGGAAACAAATTTAAGGCGATGAAAGCTGTGCCTCGTTGCTCTGCAGCTTAGCGGGCCGGGGCGGCTGCCGCCAGCATTTAATTTGTGCTGTTTTCTGCAGCCAGGAAGCCTGTCGAGAAGGCGGCCTGGAGATTGTAGCCGCCGGTGTCGGCGTCGATATCCATGACCTCGCCGCAGAAATAAAGCCCCCGGATCAGACGCGAGGCCATGGTGCGGGGATCGATCTCTTTCAGGGAGACGCCGCCTGCTGTGACAATTGCCGAAGACAGGGGCAGCGGCGCCCGGATGTTGAAACGCAGGGATTTCATCTGGCCGGTGATTCTTTCCCGCTCGGTCGCTGAGATCTGATGCGCCGGTTTATCGGCGGGAATGCCCGTCATGTGCATGAAAGGCCCGATCATCTTCAGGGGGAGCAATCCGGCCAAAATGCGATGGTAAGCCCGCTTGCCGTGTTGATCGAAATCGCGCTGGAGGCGGTTCTGAAGTTGCGGCCGATCAAGGGCGGGTTTGAGGTCGATGGCGACGCTGACCGGCCCTCCGGGCAGTGCGTCCACGATACTCAGACTCATGAGCAGCATCACGGGTCCGCCGAGGCCGAAATGCGTGATCATCATCTCCCCCAGGCGACTTTCGATGACGGGCGGACGGGGGCGTTTTCCCGGAATACCGCGTCCGGCGTCGCAGGCTGGTGTTTTTTCATCGTCAATTTCGCTGGCACGGCAATGGAAAGCAGTCAGGCGGACGTTGCGCAGGCTGACCCCCTGCATGGATTTGGCCAGCGCGTTTTCTTCAACGATCAGGGGAATCAGGGCGGGCCTCAGGGGAATGATGATGTGGCCAAGCGCTGCGGCGATGTCATAGCCGTCGCCGGTGGAACCCGTACCCGGCCAGGTTGCACCGCCGGTCGCCAGGATGACGGCATTTGCGGGAAGAAAAAGAGGGGAAGGGTCCCCGGTTTTGCCGCTTCTGTTGTCTTTATTACACATGACCCCTGTAATGTGGGCGTTTTGAACCATGATCTCTGTCACACGGAGACCGGTTCTCACTTCCACGCAATGATCGTCGAGGTAGCGTCGGAGCGCCGCCACCACATCGCGGGCGTCGTCGCTGGCGGGAAAGATCCGGCCGCCTCGCTCCACCTTGGTCTGCACACCGTAGCGTTTCAGCAGGGCCAACAGGTCGTCACGGAAAAAACAGTTGAAGGCGCCATAGAGGAAGCGGCCGTTGGGACCGTACATGGCGATGAATTCTTTCATGGGTCTGCTGTTGGTGAGATTGCAACGGGTCTTGCCGCTGACGAGGAGTTTCTGTCCCAGTTGACCGGTCTTCTCGAGCAGAATGACCCTGGCGCCACGCTGTGCCGCTCTGCCGGCCGCCAGCATGCCCCCTGCCCCGCCGCCGATAACGATGATGGTCTTGCGATTAGCTCTGGCAGGAATGGAATGCGTCATGCGATCGCTCATGCCCCGTTAAGGATGATGCGGCGCATGAGGTCCCAGTCGGCGTCGTTGTCCATACAGTCATATTTCGTGGTCAGAACCACCTGCGGAATGACCCGGCGGTCCCTGAGGTCGACGCCATTAAGGGTCAACCGCGTCGATCTGAGTCCCCGTCCGATCTCGAAGCCGCAAGTTATGCCCAGGGCAGCCCGCAATTGCTTCCGGTCCGCCAGCCGTTTGGTAAACCCCATGCTCGGCGTGATGTAAAACTGCACGCCCCGTTCTTCGCAAAGCGCCTTGATTTCACCGCACTTACAGAGTTTGCAGTTGACGCAGAGGATGCCGTCTTCCTTGGAGAATTTTGCCGGGCATTTCCGACTGACCAGGCAATGGGGCAGCATGACCGCCTTGCTCGTTGCGGGTGTACGATTAAAAGACGCGCGGTAATACGCGTTGGCTGTCCATACCAGGTCGGATAGCGCCCCCTCCTTCGCAAAGAGCGACCGGATGGGAAACAGAATAAGGGTTCGCAGAAATTCAAATTTGGTTATGTCAGACATCGCTGCGCGTCTAATAGATTGATTTTTATAACATCCAAGCGTTGTTGAGGCGGGACTCTACCGGAAAAAAGGAATGCCTGTCAAGAAAATAGCGATTTCTACCCAATATGGGCATTTTATCATTACATCAAATATTTAAGATTGCCCGGAGGTGAATTCACTTTGACAAGACAAACAATCTGTTTTATGGTCTGGTACGTCGACGACCAGGGTCATTGATCATTGCGGGAAAGGGACATTTCTGTTGCACTCGGAAAAAACGGCCTTTATAGTGAATCCTTCTTCTGGGAGCGGCTCAACCGGCCGGGAATGGCCTCGGATCGAGGCGATGGCGAAAGAGCATCTGGGGATCTTTGAAACCTGCATAACGACGGGGCCGGGCGACGCCACGCAACTGACCCGCAGGCAACTCCTGAGCGGCTGCAACCGCATTGTCTGTGTGGGCGGAGATGGAACCCTCAATGAGGTCGTCAACGGCTTTATGGATGAATCGGGCCCCATTCGACCGGAGGCCCTGCTGGGATTTCTGCCGAACGGGACGGGATGCGATTTCTGCCGGACCCTATGCAAAAAAACCAGCCTGGAGAATTCCCTGGACATGATCCGCTCGGGCCACGTTCGCACGATCGATCTGGGACGGGTCAAATTTCAGGATCACGCAGGGCGTTCATGCATCCGCTATTTCCACAACATTACGAGCTTCGGCCTCGGCGGAGAAGTGGTTGACCGCGTCAACCATACGAGCAAGGCCTGCGGCCCTTTTCTGTCCTTCATCTGGGCAACCGTCGTTGGAATTTTCGTCTACGGTAAAAAACAAGTTCGTTTTCAAGTAGATGAGGGCCTTCCGCAGGATGTCACGATTATGAACATTGCTGTGGCAAACGGCCAATACCACGGTGGGGGCATGCAGGTCGCACCCGATGCTCGCGTTGACGACGGGATCTTCCACATCACCGTGATCAGCGATCTGAGCCTGCCGGAAATCTTCTGGCACCTTCCTAAACTCTATAACGGCAAAATCAAGACAATAAAAAAGGTATTCACCCTGACGGGCCGCAAGCTGATCGCCGCCTCGGAGCAGACAGTCCTGCTCGATGTGGACGGCGAGCAGCCTGGTCGTCTCCCTGTGGAAATCGAAATCGTTCCTGCTGCCATCCGTTTGATCATGTCGTGATGAATAATTCCCCACGGACTGGGGAGTTGTGCTTCATTGATGCGGGTCTGCCCTGTCATAGACCTGTTCGTGATTCCAGTTTTTTATAATAATCCCAAATACTTATAACCAGCACATCCCTTATTGGCTTATGGTACGCAGCTTGCTTGCTCTTTACATGTGTGATTGCGCACCTTCGAAAGTGGATGCTGGCCACGGGCTTCAGGGATGGTCAAGGACACGGTTTGAAACTGTTGAGAGCTCTGAAGATAACCCATCAGGATCAGGGCAATATCAAGACGGAGGGATTAAAGTGAGACGTTTCAGGTTTTTACTGGCGGGGTTGTCCCTGCTTTTTTGTGTGTGGGCTTTTGCCGCCGAACAGAAGGCCACACCTGCACCCGTGAAGGCAGTTCCCAGCAAAACCACGGCAGTAAAAATAACGAAGATGAGAGCCCCGGGAACCATTCTGGAGATCACCGATTCAACACTGATCATCGAGCGAAAAGTCAAAGATAATGTGGAAAAAATGGAATTTATTCTTGAAAAGCCGATGAAATTCAAAGCGGGCGATAAAGTTCGCGTCACTTATCTGGAAGACAAAGACAAGAAGATCGTCACTAGGATCGTTATGTCTGATTTGAAAGAGAAAAAACCGGTTGTGCCGGGAAAGGAAACGAAACCGGTTGTGGGAAGCGCCGTTCCGGCAAGCACCGCACCGGCGGCTAAATGAACAACTGTGATTTTTATTGATCTTACGGGGCAGGAAGAGATATAGTCTTTCTGCCCCTTTTTTATAGGAAATTCTCATGACCCTGCGCATCCGCCTGATGATTCTGACCATGCTTGGGCTGGCCATGACCATGGCCGTCTGGGGATGGATTCAGATCCGGGCGCTCGATAAGATCCTCATTGATCAGCAGACCAAAACCCTGACGGGACTCGCAGATACCGTCAGCACCTATTACCAGTTTTTTCCCACCCGACGGGGTCTGGCCGCCCTGGATCGTGCCCTGAAAGACCTCATCCAGGACAACGAAAATCTGGCCCGGATCGATATTTTTTCACTGAGCCGGACCAGCGTCGATTTTGTAGCAGGCGCCGGCCGCGTTCCCTATGAATGGCCTGAACTCACCGTGATTAAAACCGATGAAACACGCAAACCCGAGTACATCAAACTGGACACCGACGACGGCCCCGCCCTGGGACTGCTGTACCCTGTCTCGAGCGACAAAAAGGATGAAAAAGTCATCGTGGGAGTCATCGTCTTTTCCCAGGGAAACACTGAAATTCTCACACAGGCCAAAAACCTGCTGATGGTCAGCTCCACCGGGCTGCTGCTTGTGATTCTGATGATCCTCGCCATCAGTTACGGCTGGCTGATTGCGCGGCCCCTGAATGTCATCCTCCACACGATCGACGAATTTCAGGCGGGCAACTATGTGCGGCGGATTCCATTCCGGCGGCGCGACGAATGGGGACAGTTAGCGGCACATTTTAATGAAATGGCCGATGAAGTGGAGCAGGTACTTGAGAAGAACCTGGAATTGAACCGGCACCTCGAAGAACGGGTCCAGGAGGAGACGCTCCGAGCGGTGCAACTGCAGAAACAAGTCAATCAGCTCCAGCAGCTCACGGCACTGGGTTATCTGACGGCGACGCTGGCCCATGATCTCGGGACACCGCTGCACTCGATCGCCGGGATGGCCCGGCTGCTGCTGGAGCGCGGGGAGTGGCCTCCCGACGTGAGACGGAAGATTGAGCTCATCGTGCAGCAGACAGAGCGGCTCAATACGGTTATTCAGAATGTCCGTCGCGCCACCCGTCCGCCGGAGCCGCATTTCGAAACCCTGTCGGTGCAGGACCTCTTCAACGAAACTCTGCCGCTGGTTGAACCGCTCATGCAAAAATCCGGCATCGTTCTGCACGTGCTTGAAGAGCCGTGCATCCCGGAGATTTATGCGGATCGCTACCGGCTGCAGACTGCCCTGTTCAATCTGCTGCAGAATGCGGCGGAAGCCATGCCTGCAGGCGGCGAGGTTACCGTCTCCACCTTTTTCGACCCCCAGGAGAACGTCGTAGCCATCAGTGTCCGGGACAACGGCCCCGGTATTCCGGAAGAATTGATGTCCAGGATCTGCGAACCCTTTTTCAGCACCCACACCGAAGAGGGGATGCGCGGGCTGGGTCTGGCCATTGTTCAGGATATCATGAAAATCCACAGCGGCCGGATCGATATCCGGAGCCGTCCCGGTGAAGGCACAAAAATCACACTCTATTTCCCCGTCGCGGCCCGCAGCGTCGCAGAATAGAAGGGCCATTGTCCGAAATGGCATGCTACGAAAAATTCAACTTGCTTGCCTTTTCCAGCACCAACGGAATAAATGTGACCAGGTCTTCGACGATGCCGGCATCGGCGAACTGAAAGATTGCTGCCCGGGGGTCCGTGTTGATCGCCAGAATAAACCGGGAGCCGCGCATTCCGGCAATATGCTGGGCGGCGCCGGAGATGCCGCAGGCGATATAGAGCTTCGGTGCGACAGTCCTGCCCGTCAGGCCGACCTGGTGCTTATGGTCCAGCCAGCCCAGGTCACAGACCGCCCGCGAACAGCCCACCGCGGATTTCGAGAAAAGACCGGCCAGTCGCCGGATCCATTCCAGATTTTCCTCGGCGCCGATCCCCCGACCGGCGGACACGATCACGTCGGCCAGCATAAGATCAAGATCCTGTGCCGCGACAGGGCTCATACCCATCGCCCGGATTCTTTGCGGGTGGTCCGGGATCCTTAAAAATTGCACATGACCGGGCGAAGAACAGGATCCCTTCCGGGACGCCTCCTGCGCAGCGAACACCCCGGGCAGAACCGTAAGCACGGCCATATCCGTCTGCGGCGTGATATGCATCCTGATTTTTCCGTTGAAGATGGAACGGACAAAGCTGACGACGCCATTCTGCTGCTGGAAGCCTTCAGCCGCCGTGACGCAGGCTGCGCCAAGTCGAACGGCCAGTCCCGGCGCGAAATCACACCCCCGGGACGTATGCGGAATGCAGATATATCGGGGTTTTTGCACCGCCAGCCAAGGCGCCAGAGCCGTCATCCACACCTCGGTATTGTAAAGCTCGAGTGCATCGTCCTCAAGCGCGAGGACGTCCATCCCGGTTTCATCCGCCAGGCCGCGTGCGGCTGCCTGAACCTCCCTTCCCGGCGCCACAATCCGGACCCGACCGGAGCCGCCTGCCGCAATCGCCCGCGCAAAGGCGATCACTTCATAAGTGACCGATAAGACCCGGCCGTCGGATAGTTCGGCAATGACAATGATTTCATCATTCATAAAAGCTCACCGTTTTTCGTACGCCGCAGTGACGAAGGATACGGCGTAACTTGAGCATCCGGACTTTTTACGAAGCCGTCCTCTATAATAAGGCGCGTTCCTTTAATATCTGCAACAGCCTCTCCGCTTTTTCCGTGGGACTGCCTGACAGAATCATGCCCGTTTTCATCGGAGGCGGTTCTTCGAGCTTAACGATGCGCTCCCTGGGCCACGGTAAAGAAAAGGGGACGACTGCACCCTCCTGCCCAGCACCAATCGTGATCAGCGCCTGGGATCGCGCACGCAACACATGCGACAGCGCCGGATAGCGGGGGCGATTGATGCCCGATTGAACCGTCAGCAGGGCCGGCAGTGTCACGTCAAAGGCTTCGCGGCGGCCGCCCTCCAGTTCACGCTCCACATGGATCGTGCCGGGGAAAAGCGGCCATCGGACCGCCATGACTGCGGTGGTCCAGGGATATCCGAGAATTTCGGCAAGCATCGGTCCGACCTGCGCCTGCATGTCGTCCTCGGCCATGACGCCGGCCAGAATCAGATCGTAATGTTTGTCGCCGGCATAGGCCCCGATGAGCGAGGCGATTTCAAAGGGCGTCCGATAGCATTCGTCTCCCAGGACAAGATGGATGCCCTCATCGGCGCCCATTTCGAGCGCCTTGCGAACCGTCCCGGCAGCCCGCTCTGGACCTGCAGAGAGGGCATCGATGCGCGTCCCCGGAAATTTCTCCCGGATGCGCAGGGCCTCTTCGAGGGCGAACTCATCGAAGCGGTTCATGCGGAACAGCGCGCCTGGCATGGCATCGATTCCCCCTCCGGCGGCATCGATGCGGATGGGACCGTCGGAATCGAGAACCTGCTTGACACAGACAAGTATTCTCATGCGGGCTAATCGTCCTTCTGAAACCATGGCAAAATGGCCTCGCTGTTTGCGAACCATTTTTCAGTTAAGATAAAACTCTTCTCCTACTTCAGGATCCGGTCGAGGGCGTCGCGGTACTGTCGGAAATCAGCCAGATTGTTATGACCGCCTTCTGGGACGGCGATCAATTCGTGTTTGGAACGGATCAGCTTGCTCAGTTGCTCGCTTTCATTGAAGGGAATGACGTTGTCATTCGTACCGTGAAAGAGATAGACCGGGCAGGAAACGTCTGCAATCCAATGATCTGTCCGCATGGGATATCGTACCAGCAGACTCAACAGCGGGGGTGGAACGAGGGGGTAGTAACGCGCCGCCATATTCAGCAGATTAAGACACGGCGACTCTAAAATGACCATGCGCGGCCGGTTCGTCCGGGCCAGATGGACCGCGATGCCTGTTCCGATCGAACGGCCGTAGAGGATGATCTGGTTTTCGGGAAATATCTTTTTCACATGATTGAAGGCGGTCTGCGCATCATCGTGCAGCATCTTTTCACTTTCAATCCGGCCAGTGCTTTTCCCGAACCCGCGGTAATCCGGAATGACAATGTCGTGACCGCGCCGTGTAAAATCCGACGCCACGTCCCCCCAGCTCTTCAGACTTCCCGCATTCCCGTGAAAATACAGCACAATTCCCTTCGGCTTTGCCGCCCTGAAATGCAGAGCGTTGATCCGGGCACCGTCCACGGACCAGTCCAGTTCATCGAAGCGCTCCGGAAAGGCAAACTTGAAGTCGGGCGGCAGCGCTTCGGGAGCAAAAATCATGTTTTCCTGTTTGAAATACATGAATCCGCCCGCCATCAGGATATAGATTGTAAGAGAAAGAAAAATATATCCGAAGATTTTCTTAATATTCACATCAACCTCCATTTTTTCAGTTTCTGGTGCAGGGTGCGCCGCGTGATGCCGAGGCGGCGGGCCGCTTCGCTCTTGTTACCCTCGGCGGCTGCCAGGCTTTTGAGAATCGCAGCCTTTTCGACCTCTTCGAGCGGCGCTTCATCGTTGGGCATTGCGCCCGGTGTGGGCGGCAGCCCGGCCGCACTCTCCCCCGTCGAGATCAAGGGCAGCTCCGCCTCGTCGAGATATTCCGACCGCGACAGAACGACGCCGCGCTCCACGGCATTCATCAATTCGCGGACATTGCCCGGCCAGGCGTAACGCAGCAGGCGGTCCATGGCCTGCGGCGTGAATCCCTTGATGACCTTATGGTTCTTTTCGGCAAAATGCGCCAGGAAGTGCTGGGCCAGAAGCGGAATATCCTCCCGGCGGGATCTGAGCGGGGGCACGTGCAGTGTCACCACGTTCAGACGGTAATAGAGATCCTCGCGGAACCGGCCTGCCGCAATCGCCTGCAGCAGGTCGCGATTGGCGGCGGCAATGACCCGCGCATCCACCTTGAGGATCTCGTCGCCGCCCACACGCGTAATCTCCCGCTCCTGCAGGACCCTCAGCAATTTGACCTGCATGCCCAGGGACATCTCGCTGACCTCGTCCAGGAAGATGCTGCCGGCGCCGGCCTGGCGGAATTTGCCTTCCTTGCGGCGATCGGCGCCCGTGAAGGCCCCCCGTTCGTGTCCGAACAATTCCGACTCCAGCAGGGTTTCCGCAATGGCGGCGCAGTTGATCCGGATGAACGGGCCATCCTTGCGGAAGCTATTGTAATGGATGGCCCCGGCGATCATTTCCTTGCCCGTTCCAGACTCCCCCGTGATCAGGACCGTGGCCTCGGATGGCGCCGCCTGTGCCACTGTCTCGAGCAGGTTAATCATGGCCTCGGACCGGCCGATGAGATTCCGCCGGTCGAAGCGGCTGCCCAAACGCTCGCGCAGCAGGCGGTTTTCCTCTTTCAGGCGGCTGTGATCCATGGCCCGTTCCAGGGTCAGGCGCAACTCATCAAAATCCAGCGGCTTGGTCAGGTAATCGTAGGCACCTTTTTTGAGGGCCTCCACGGCTGTTTCGACGGAGGCGTAGGCCGTCATGACAACGACCGGAATGGCCGGGTTGAACGCCTTGATTTGCGCAAGGGCCTCCAGGCCGGAGACCTTGACCATCCGGACATCCATGAGGATCAGGTCGAAAGGCCGCTTGCGCACCTGCGCGATCGCCGCACTGCCGTCGTCAGCCTCGGCAATGGCATACCCCCAGCCGGATAGAAGGGTCTGCAGCATCGTCCGATGTGCCAGGTCGTCATCGACTATCAGAATGGTTTCTTTGGGTTTCATAAAATATTATCCACTCCCTGCTCTTGATTCTTCGCCGGTAACAGGATCGTCGCCGTCGTTCCCTGGCCCGGCTTGCTAGCGATATGGATTTCCGCATTATGGGCGTCTATGATCTTCTGCACAATGGCCAGACCCAGACCCGCTCCCGAAGGTTTTGTCGTAAAGTAAGGATCAAAAATGCGCCCCAGATCCTGCAGTGCGATGCCGACGCCCGTATCTCGAACCTCGATGCGGATGCGCCCATCGGACAGTTTTTTCAGTGACACGGAAAGAAGGCCGTCCGTTTCCATCGCACCCAGGGCGTTGAGATAAAGATTCAGGAAAACCTGATGCATACGGTCGGGATCGATACTCACCGCGGGAATATCCACCGGCAAGTCCGCCTGCAGCACGATTCCCTTTTCCCGGGCCTGCGTTTCGATCATTCGCAGCGCATGCCGGATGACGTCCTGGACATGGATTTCCTGCCTCTGCATCGTCATGGGCCGGGCATAGTCCAGCAATTGACTGATCACCCGATTCAGGCGGTCCACTTCCTGGATCATGATGCCGGCCGTTTTCTCATCCTCGGGATTGTCCCGGTATCGCTCCCTGAAATAGGTCGCAAAGCCCTTGATGGAACTCAGGGGGTTGCGGATTTCATGGGCCACTCCGGCGGCAAGGCTGCCCAGCGAAGCCAAATGCTGATTGCGGGCAATCTCCTTTTTCAGGCGCCGGACCTCCGTGATGTCCCGGAAAAGAAAGACGCTCCCGGCGGCTTCACCTCCCTCTTTTAGAACCGTGGCAATGACTTCCAGGGGGACCGTGCGGCCGTCTGCAAAGGGACAGTCGATCTCCGTGGCAATGATCCGCTTCTCCATTCCCAGCGACGCGATCAGATGACGGCAGGTTTCCGGCAAAATCTCATCGGCCCCTCGACCGATGACATCGCCGGCGGCTTGCAGCAGGATGGACTCGGCCGTCTGATTGAAGGCGACGATGCGTCCGGCCCCGTCGATGGCAATAAGCCCCATGGGCATGTTTTTCACCAGGCTGTCGGAAAAGGCCCTGATCCGGGACAGGGAGGCCCGGGCAGAACTGTAACCCTGGGCCAGCAGCAGCGAAATAACCCCGGACAGGCCGATGAGCAGAAAAATCAAGGCCATCATGACGGCATGGCGATAGTCCGCTTTGCGGGCGGATTCGATGGGGCCCATATCCAGCCCCACAAAAATGACCATCCTTGCGGGCTGAATATCCTTCCCGGTTACAGGCGGCATCCGCATGGCATCCGGCCTGATCCGGTCCTGAAATTCCCGGTCGTCTTCCCGGGCGGGTTTGAATTGCCGGTAAATTTCAAAGGTATCGGCGCTTTCGGGATTTGGCGTCCGGCGCCATTGCAGTTGATCGAATGTCGAGATGCGCGTCAGATCAAGATCCGTGCCGTATGTTTCGCCAAGTTGGGACGGATCGCTGTCGGCCAGGATGATGCCTTTTTCGTCCGTGACGACCAGATGATCGATGCCCGGCTGTTGCGCAGTTTCCATGAGGAGTTTCTGAAGTTGAAAGTGTCCCCACTTCAGGCCGAGGCCGGTCCGGGCGCCCGCCTCAAAAGATCGGATCAGGGCGTCGCCCCTGTCCACGAGGAGCCTGGTGGTATAGGCCTGCTGGCGGTCGAGGCTCTGCCACGTCATCAAGAGGAAAATCGGCGCTAGGACAAGCACGGCCCCGATGATGATCCAGGGAGAAACCCCGGCCAGGCGTCTTTTGTTCATTATCCTCACCTTGCAGTGGATACTAATTATCCAGATGGATACCACATCTGGATACAAATTATCCAGATTTTCTTTGCCAATCGGCCATATTAATGATTGATTTCTACGCTAATAAATAATTTATCTTTTATTTTCAATGAGTTAAATATAGTCTGGTTCGTTGGCATGTCTGTTGCTCTTACAGATGCAAAACAAATTCAGCAAGGATATTTGAAAGGGGAACAGAAAATGAAAAAGTTATCAATCGTATTTTTAGCCGTTTTCATCGCTGCGGCTCTGGCCTCAACAACCTTCGCCTACGGGTGGGGAGGCGGATGGGGGCGCGGACATGGAAGGGGCGCCTGTGGCGGTGACCCGGGTTATGACCGGGGCTTTCAGGCGATCCAGGAACTCGGCCTGACAGCCGAGCAGACGGCGCAGATCAGGGACCTGCGCGAAGCGCACCTGAAAGACATCAAACCCCTGCGCGACAAGATGTTCAGCAAGCGCGGCGAACTCAAACTGCTCTGGCTGCAGAAAACCCCCGATCGGGAGAAAATCACGGCAGTGCAGAAGGAGATCGGAAGCCTGCGGGATCAGATGCAGGATAAAATGACCAGCCATCGTCTGGCAATGTTCGACCTCCTGACGCCTGAACAGCGGACCAAAGCACAGGCTGTCATTGCAGGGAGGGGCTTTGGCGGCGGTGGTTGCTTAGGCAGTCCCGGTGGCGGTCCCGGCGGAGGTCAGGGCGGCCCCGGAGCCGGCCCGCGCGGCAACCGTTAAAGATGTTGCATCATTGATCGGAGCAACCCGGCGAAATACTCGCCGGGTTGCTTTTTTATGAAACCATTGTGAAAAATCAGCGATCATGTTAGGTTCCCGCAAATTCCGGACGACCGATATATTTAATTTGGTTTTTGATTTACCTATTAACCGGCTTCCGGATGTTCTGTAACAATGATGAAGGCTTTCATGAAGAAAATCTTTTTTATACTCATTTTCGTGGGATTATTCCTGCCCATTGGGGCAGCGGCGGAAACGTCGATTAAAAAGGGCGAGATGCTCGAACTGGAACACTGTATCGGAATCGCCCTCAAAGAACATCCCGGCATCCGGGCCGCTGCCTATACCCTGAAGGCGAGCGAGAGCCGGGTGGGACAGGCGAAATCGGGCTATTATCCGCAGTTGAGCGGCACAGCCAGTTACAACCGGATAGATCCGACCAACACGCCGACAGGACGGCTCTCCACGACCACCGAAAGTGTCTATGACAGCTACACCTCCAGCGTGGGCTTGAGCCAGAATCTCTTCGACTTCGGCAAAACGTCCGCACAGGTGCAGATTCAGTCCCTGAACCTGGATTCGTCCCGCTCCGATCTCGACCAGGCAATCGCCCAGGTCGTTTTCGGGGTCAGGCAGTCCTACTGGGGGCTTTTGCGCGCCAGACGTAACCGCGATGTGGCCGGGGAAGTGGTGGGGCAATACGAGCAGCACCTCGACCGGGCCAGGGGATTTTTCGAAGTCGGACTGAAGCCGAAATTCGACGTCACCAAGGCCGAGGTCGATCTCTCCAACGCGAAGCTCAATCTGCTCAAGGCGGAAAACGCCCTGCGGCTCGCGCAGGTGGCGCTCAACAACGCCATGGGGTTGCCGGAAGCACCGGATTACGAGATCCGGGACAGCCTCGCCTTTCAGCGCGTAACGGTCGATCTGGAACAGGCGCTGAGGCAGGCCTACGACCGCCGGCCGGATCTCCAGTCCATTCTGGCGAAGAAAAAATCCCTGGAGGAGACCATCACACTGCAGAAGAAGGGCTACTATCCCTATGTGACGGGCAATGCAAGCTACGGCTGGGGCGGGGTGAGCTTCCTGCAAAACCAGGGCTGGAACGTCGGCGCCACGCTGACCATTCCGCTGTTCAGCGGATTCTCCACCAAATACCAGGTGGACGAGGCATGGGCCAATCTCGATGTGCTGAAGGCCAATGAAGAAACGCTCCGTCAGGGCATTTTTCTGGAAGTCAAGCAGGCATGGCTGAACCTGCAGGAGGCGGCGGACCGGATTGTTGCGGCGGAGATCATCGTCCGTCAAGCCGCGGAAAATCTTGAGCTGGCCAACGGTCGGTATGCAGCGGGCATCGGCAATCCCATTGAGGTCACCGACGCGCTTGTGGCGCAAAGCAATGCAAAAACAAACTTCATCGCCGCGCTGTACGACTACAAGATGGCGCAGGCGACTATGGAAAAGGCAACCGGAGAGAGGTGAGAACGTCGTTTGAGTACTGAAAATTTGACACAAAGAAAGTGTTCGGCATGAAAAAGAAAATAATTGTTACCGCAGTGATTCTGGTCCTGATCATCGGTGCGGGCGGGTTTTATCTCTTCAAGAACAGGGGGGACGGGGTCAAATTCCGGACGGAAAAGGTCACGCGGGGCGATATCCGCGCGGCCGTGACCGCCACCGGAACCATGAGCGCCGTCGTGACGGTGCTCGTGGGCACACAGGTTTCCGGCACGATCAAGCAGCTCTTTGTGGATTTCAACAGCATCGTTAAAAAAGGACAGTTGCTCGCCCTGATCGATCCGGCGCTGCAGCAGGCGAAGGTGGAACAGGCGCGGGCGAGTCTGCAATCCGCCACGGCGAACGTGGAAAAATCCGAGGCGGCCCTTCTGGACACGAAAAGGACCCTGGAAAGAAACCAGACCCTTCTCGCCAAGAATTACATCGCCCGCAGCGACTTCGACACGGCGGAGACAAACTACCAGTCGGCCCTGGCCCAGGTGAATGTGGCCAAAGCCCAGGTGGAACAGGCCCGGGCGGCGCTGCAAGTGGAAGAAACCAACCTGCGGTATACCCGTATCCTCTCGCCCGTGGACGGCATCGTCATCTCGCGCAATGTGGACATCGGACAGACCGTTGCCGCGAGTTTTCAGACGCCCACCCTCTTCAATATCGCCCAGGACCTGACGCGGATGCAGATTGACACGAATGTGGACGAAGCGGACATCGGCAAAATCCTGGTCGGACAGCCGGTGCAGTTTTCCGTGGACGCCTATCCCGACATTACGTTCAACGGCAAGGTATCGGAAATCAGAAACGCCCCGACGACGGTCCAGAACGTCGTCACCTATATTGTCGTCATCAAGGTGGACAATCCTGAGCTTAAGCTGAAGCCCGGCATGACGGCCAATGTTTCCATTATCACCGCCACGAAGACCGGCGCAATCAAGATCCCGAATGCCGCCCTGCGTTTCAAGTGGACAGCGGAGAAAGCGGCCGACCGCGAAAAGACCGGAGAATCCGGCAAAAGAAACAGAGGCCGTGAAGAGTGCGCCCGCGCGTAAAATGCAGGTCCTTTGGATTCTCGAGAATGACAAACCCCGGCGCGTCCAGATGACGGCGGGCATCAGCGACGGCAATTTTACGGAGATCCTCTCCGGCGACCTGAAGGAAGGCGATGCCGTGATCATCGAAGCCGTCGGCGGCGCCAAAAAGAGTGGAAGCGCCGGCATCGGCGGCCCGGGATTCATAAGATGACGCTGATCGAGACGCATAACCTGACGAAGACTTACACCATGGGCGACAGCGCCGTCCATGCGCTGGACGACGTTTCGCTGACCGTTACGCATGGCGAATTCGTCGCCATCATGGGGCCGTCTGGTTCCGGCAAATCGACCTTCATGAATGTGATCGGCTGCCTCGACGAGCCGACGGGCGGCAGGTATCTGCTGGAGGGAATCGACGTCAGCCACCGCGGGCGCGATGAACTGGCGGAAATCCGCAATAAGAAAATCGGTTTCGTCTTTCAGGGCTTCAACCTGCTGTCCCGGACGTCGGCCCTGGAAAACGTGGAACTGCCCATGCTCTACAACGGCTTTTCCCCGAAGGAACGACACCGGCGCGCAATGGCATCCCTCAAAGCGTTAGGTCTCGAAGGCAGGGAGCATCATCACCCGAATCAGCTCTCCGGCGGTCAACAGCAGCGCGTGGCCATCGCCCGGGCCCTGGTTAACCAGGCGCCCCTGCTTTTGGCCGATGAGCCCACAGGCAACCTGGACACCAGAACCAGTATCGAGATTATGGAACTGTTCGTGAAGCTCAATGAGGAATCCGGGATTACGATCCTGCTGGTGACCCATGAACCGGATATCGCCACCTACAGCAAACGGAGCGTCCGGTTTCTGGACGGCAAGATCATAAGCGACGAAAAGACGAGACATTGAAATGATCAACATTCCCTCGACCTTTAAAATATCCTTGCGGGCCCTGCGCGTCAACAAGATGCGCTCCGCCCTGACCATGCTGGGGATCGTCATCGGCGTGGGGGCCGTCATTACCATGCTGGCCGTCGGGACCGGTGCCAGCGAGCGGATCTCCGAGCAGATTTCCAGCATGGGCAGCAACCTGCTGATCGTCCTGCCGGGCAGCATCACGTCCGGCGGCTTTCGCATGGGCAGCGGCACGCAGTCCACGCTGACCCGGGATGACGCGGAAGCAATCGCCAGGGAATGTCCTGCTGTCGCTGATGTAGCGCCGGTCCACAACGGCGCGGCACAGATTGTCTATGGCAATCAGAACTGGTCCACGGGCGTTCACGGCACCACACCAAGTGTCATCAATGTGCGGGACTGGACGCTGGCTGCCGGAAGAAATTTCACGGATCAGGATGTGCGCAACGCGACGAAGGTCTGCATCCTCGGGCAGACGGTTGTGGACAATCTCTTCGGCAACATGGATCCCGTCGGCCAGATCGTCCGGATCAAGAAGGTCCCCTTCACCGTCATCGGTGTGCTGGAGAAAAAGGGCCAGTCACCGACGGGCCAGGATCAGGACGACACCGTCGCCATCCCGATTTCGACGGCGCAGAAGAAGATTTTCGGAACTCCTTTTCCCGGCATGGTGCGCATGATCGCCTTAAAAGCAAAAAGCGCTGAGGATCTGACCGCGGCCGAGGAACAGATCGCGGCCCTGTTGCGGCAGCGGCACCGGATCAGCGCCCGGCAGGAGGCGGATTTCACGGTCCGGAACCTTACGCAGATGATGCAGGTGGCCGAGCAGTCCACGCGCGTCATGGCCCTGCTGCTGGGGGCAATCGCCTCGGTTTCGCTGCTGGTCGGCGGCATCGGCATCATGAACATCATGCTCGTTTCCGTCACGGAACGCACGCGCGAGATCGGCATCCGCATGGCCGTGGGCGCCAAGACCTGGGACATCCGGCTCCAGTTCATCATCGAGGCCGTGACGCTGTCGCTGATCGGCGGCGTGGCCGGGATCATCACAGGGATAACCGGTTCAAAAATCCTCTCGGCGATGGCGGGCTGGGCCACGATCGTCTCGCTGCCGGCCATTCTGCTGGCCTTCGGCTTTTCGGGCCTTATCGGGATCTTCTTCGGCTTCTACCCCGCCTATAAGGCGTCGCTGCTCAATCCCATCGACGCCCTTCACTACGAATAACGTCTGCGGCGCCTATCAAATCCCTAAAATCAGCAACTAACCATGTATACCGCAAGTCCCCCTTGGGACGTTTCCTTGTATTTGGAGGACATGTCGCGCCCTGTCGCTGCCATCGTCCGAATGACAACGTCGAAACTGACCTTGTTGTAGCCGGCGCTTTCCACCGAGGCGATCAGGAAGGCATTGTAGGCCTTTACAGCCCCCATGGCGCAACGCTCGATACAGGGTATCTGCACATAGCCGAAGACGGGATCGCAGGTCATCCCTAAGTGGTGTTGCATCGCAATCGCCGCGGCGTCTTCCACAACCCGGATCGGGTGTCCCGGTTGAGCATAGGCAAGCATAGCCGCCGCCATGCTTGCCGCCACGCCAATTTCGCCCTGGCACCCCGCCTCCGCCCCGGCAATGCTGGCGTTATGCTTGGCCAGGAATCCGACGGCGGTTGCGGCTAAAAGCCCCTCCCGTAATGTCTGCCGAGAACACCGCTGCTGATATTTCATCATATAGACAATGGCCGGCAGCACCCCTGCCGAGCCAGCCGTCGGGGCGGTGACGATCCTGTGCCCCATGGCATTCTCCTCGGCCCCCGCAATGGCGTAGGCGCTTAGTCTGACCAGGAAACGCGCCTCCGCCTGTTTGAGCTTTCTTGCCTTTCTGTTGAGATCCGCAGCCTTTCTATACAGGCCGATGGGCCCGGGCAGGACGCCTTCCCCTTTCAGCCCCTCCTGCACGGAAGCCTCCATGGCCTTCAGGATAAGATCGAGGCGGCTATAGATTTCCGCCTCCCCGGCGCCTATGATGGCCTTTTCGTTTTCCAGAGCGAGGCGATGGAGGGGAATTTTATTTTTATCGAGCAATTCCTTGAGTTGGGTCATGTTCCCATAGGGGTAAGCGGGCGTTCCCCGCTTTGGTTCCGTCCATCCCTTCCACTGGATAAAGCCTCCCCCGATTGAATAGTATTCTTTTTCCAACAGGACGCTTTTATCGCCCATGAGTCGCATAATGATCGTGTTGCTGAAAGGATAGCTATGCTCCACCTTATCGAAAATGATCTGGCGGTCCGATATGGGGAGGTCCTTCTTGCCGATTCGGACTTGATACGAGGCGTTTTTGTCCTTCTTTAAAGCGTCAAGGAATTCCGGTGCGCAGGTTTCCGGCTTCTGACCAAGGATTCCCGCCAGGATGGCCCAATCAGTACCGTGACCCTTGCCGGTGGCGCTGAGGCTTCCGAACAGTCTTACTTCGATAGCCTGGGCAGCGGCCAAAGTCTGATCATCCATGCTGTTGACGTTTGCCATGAAGTCATTGGCGGCTCTCATGGGGGCAATGGTATGGGAACTGGAAGGCCCCGGGCCGATTTTGAAGAGTTCAAAGATGGAGGTAGTGATTGGTTTTTTTTCCGATGCGGCGACAAGTTGCTCACACTTGCCGGCAGCAGTTACTGCAGGCGGCGTCTGGGCATGAAGTGACGGCAGTCGCAGCAGGCTCCCTGCCCCTGCCAACCCCGCCCCTGTCAGGGCGGTCATCTGCAAAAAATGCCTGCGGTTCAAACCTTTCTCTCTCTGATCTGATTCCATATTCCTTTTCTCCCTTTACCTGTGACACTTCTCACTCGACTATTCCTTCTGCTTTGCCGAACCGGTCTCCTCCTGGGAACTGGCGACAGTTGAGCTGTTATCATAAAGAACCAGGAAATTCATGGCCCCCGCTATAGATGTTTTGACATGATCAGGATAGACTTCCTTGATAGTGCTGCAGGGAATCATTGCCGCCCCCGAGGCTATCCCCAGGGTGAGGGTACTGCTGCCTGGACCTGGTTCAGGGTAAATTTCCCGTCTGCTGTATATTGCCTTTATTATGCAAGCGTCTCAAATGGTCAACAGCCGCGTTTCAATCCACGAGCATCAGGCAGTACAGATTCTGCGTTTCCGATTTTTCTTTCAGTGTCTGGATGAAAAAACCGTTGTTGCGGGCAGTCTGGAACACGTCGATGCCGCACGACTCCATGGAAGGTCTGGTTTTTGCGGGCAGGCGGCACGGAATCCCCTCAGCTTTTCCGCATTCCTTGCACAGCACGCAGGGGCCGGCCAGCATGACAAACGCCTTGTAGTAGCCGTCCTTGAAAAGATCCCCTTCAAGTTTGACGAGCGCGTCCATATAGGTCACCATTTCCCTGCCCCTTTCTTTGGAGTAGGGAGCATCGACATGAAAAAGGATTGCACGGTTGTACGAGTCGAGCATGGCCTGCGTTTCCGCCGGTGTGGGCGTATGGGGCGGACAACTGTACCGGTTTTTGTACGGACAGCCGAACAGGCATTTGAACCGCACCCACGCGGCGGTCACAACAGTATTCGGACCGATGACCTTTGCATGGGTCGCTCCTGCCTGCAGCGCTTTTTCACAGTATTTCTCAAGATCGGATGTCTGCATGAAAACCTCCAGAAAATGATTTTACTCAAAATAATTTAAAAAATTCAAATGGATGTGATTGCTCATGATCCATTTCTTCTTCGTTTCAACCCTCCTTACTGAACGCATCATGATATTTGATGACGCCGGATATACCGCGAATATAGCCGGGTTGAAGCTCCATAAGCATGAATGCCTCCTCGGGCACGTTGTATTCGCAGCCTATGCTAAAGCGCACAGCGGGAGAGAAACCGAAGCACGGGTAATACCCGGGGTGTCCCAATACAACAACGGCGCCGAATCCGAGTTGCCTGCACTGCTCAAGGCCGACCCGTATCAGCGCAGACCCGATGCCTTTGCTCCGATGCGCGGTTAAAACGGCTATTGGGGCGAGGCCCATCATCTTCAGTTCGGGATGGCCGTGGAGCGACACAGGTGAAAACAGGATGTGCCCGATGATGGCGACGCCACATTCAGCAACCAGCGAAATAACCGGCTGAGCATGTTCACGCAGGGCATCGACAAGATCGGCTTCGGCTGGCGTTTCAAATGCAGACAGGTTTAACGCACGCACGGCAGCCCGGTCATTTTCTTTTTCGGCTCTAATCAGCACGCAGCCTTCCCTGACAACAAGATGTATAAAAGGTGAATTCAACCACCGTCGCATTCGGTCGGTTGGGGTGAATGATTAGAAAAAAATTGAGCTAAATTTCAGCCGTTCCCTTAGCATATTTTAAGGAAAAAGCACGCCTAAATATGCTGCCCGCCTCCGGTCAGGAGCTTAGTGGTTTTGACTTCGACATTGAATTTATAAGTTTAATGGCGTATGGATGACCGGACATTGGAAAAAACGGGAGACAAGCGGCATGGGCATGACGATTACGGAAAAGATTCTGGCAAGGCACGCGGGGCTCAAAGCGGTTCACCCCGGCATGCTGATCAATGCCCGTGTGGACATGGCCATGGGTCACGACATTACGGCGCCCATCGCCATCGAGGAATTCAGGAAGGCCGGAGGTCGCAAGGTTTTTGACCGCGACCGCGTCGTGATCGTTCCCGATCACTTCACGCCGAACAAGGACATCGCATCGGCTCAGAATGCCAAGATTCTACGCGATTTTGCCGGTGAACAGGGTCTGAGCCAATACTATGACGGCGGACGGGTCGGGGTGTGCCATGTCCTGCTGCCCGAACAGGGCCTTGTCGTGCCGGGCGACCTCGCGATCGGCGCCGACAGTCACACCTGTACCTACGGCGCCTTGGGCGCCTTTGCCGCGGGTGTGGGCAGCACCGACCTGGCCGCGGCCATGCTGACGGGCGAGTTGTGGTTCAAGACCCCGGAGACAATGCGTATCGTTTTTCAGGGTGTGTTGAACCCCTGGGTGACCGGGAAGGATCTGATCCTGTATGTGATCGGCCGCATCGGCGTGGATGGCGCCACCTACCGGGCGATGGAGTTCACCGGCGAAACGGTCCGTGAACTGACGATGGCCGACCGCTTTACAATTGCCAACATGGTCATCGAGGCGGGCGCGAAAAACGGCATCTTCATCCCCGATGAAATCACGCTGGATTATGTGCGAAAACGGGCGACACGGGCATTCACCTTTTACGACTCCGACCCCGACGCCGCCTACGCCTCCGTGCTTGAGATCGACGTGAGCCGGATCGAGCCCCAGGTGGCCTTTCCGCATTTGCCCTCAAATACGCGCGGAATCAGCGAGGTCGGCGATGTCAAAATCGACCAGGTCTTCATCGGGTCCTGCACCAACGGCCGCATTGAGGATCTGCGGATCGCCGCCCATGTGCTCAAGGACCAAACGGCGGCCCCGCATGTGCGCCTGATCGTTATTCCCGCGACGCCGGAAATTTACCGGACAGCCATGACGGAAGGCCTCTTCGATATCTTTCTCGACGCAAACGCCGTCATCAGCCCGCCGACCTGCGGCCCCTGCCTGGGTGGACACATGGGCATCCTGGCCGATGGGGAAAAGGCCGTGGCCACGACAAACCGTAACTTTGTGGGGCGCATGGGACATCCGGGCAGTGAGGTCTATCTGGCCAATCCGGCTGTTGCCGCGGCATCGGCCGTTCTGGGACGCATCGCGGGTCCGGATGCGTTGGGTATAAGGGAAAGCAAAAGGCAATCAACATGAAATTAAGGGGAAGAATCTGGAAATTCGGTGATCACGTCAACACCGATCTGATCATCCCGGCGCGGTATATCAACTCGACGGACCCAGCGTTCCTGGCATCCCACTGTATGGAAGATGCGGACCCGGCGTTCATCCGTAAAATCAGGCCCGGAGATATGATCGTGGCGGGCAGTAATTTCGGCTGCGGCTCCTCGCGCGAGCATGCCCCCATCGCCATCAAAGCCGCGGGCATTGCCTGCGTGATCGCCGGGAGCTTTGCCCGGATCTTCTACCGGAACGCCTTCAACATGGGGCTGCCGATCTTTGAATCCCGGGAGCTGTACGATCGAGTGGCTGACGGAGATGAAATCGAAGTGGACGGCGATCGGGGCTTGATCACGATGATAGGCGATAAACAGCCGCTGCACGTCGAGGCCATCCCGCCGTTCATGCAGGAGCTGATCAAGGACGGCGGTTTGATGCAGCATCTTGTGAAGAAAAATCATGGGAAAGAAAACCTATAAAATCTGCGTTTTCCCCGGCGACGGGATTGGGCCGGAGGTCATGCGGGAGGCCCTGAAGGTTTTGCCGGTCATTTCCGAACGTTCCGGTGTGACATTCGATATCCGGGAAGGCCTCGTCGGCGGCGCCGCTTATGAGCGCTGCGGCAAACCGCTGCCTGATGAAAGCCTGAACCTTGCGCTGGAAAGCGACGCCGTTCTGCTCGGCGCGGTGGGCGGACCGAAATGGGACAGTCTGGATTATCAACATCGGCCGGAACGGGCGCTCCTGGGACTGCGGGAGAAGCTCAGTCTTTTTGCCAACCTGCGGCCTGTGGTCGCCTTCGAAGACCTTCTGGACGTCTCGCCGCTGAAGCGGGAACTCGTTGCCGGAATCGACATCATGATCGTGCGGGAACTCACCGGCGACCTCTACTTCGGCAAACCGCGCGGCATCCGGATCGAGAACGGCCTGCGCGTCGGTGTCAACACCCTCGTCTACACGGAAGCGGAAATTGCGCGAATCGCCCGCGTAGGCTTTGAGCTGGCCCGGTCGCGCCGCAAGAACCTGGTCTCCGTGGACAAGGCCAACATCCTCGAGAGCATGCAGCTCTGGCGCGATGTGGTCTGCGAAGTGGGCCACGGATATCCCGACGTGACGCTCACACACATGTACGTGGACAACTGCGCCATGCAGTTGATCCGCCATCCCGCCCAATTCGACGTCATCGTGACCACCAACATGTTCGGCGATATCCTCTCCGACGAGGCCTCGATGCTCACGGGCTCAATCGGTATGCTGCCGTCGGCCAGCCGGGGACATAAAGCGGCCATGTACGAACCGATCCACGGCTCCGCCCCGGACATTGCCGACCAGGGCATTGCCAATCCGCTGGCCACGATTCTGTCCGTCGCCATGATGTTCGATCTGTCCTTCGGGATGGCGCCAGAAGCCGCCCTCATCGGGGACGCCGTGCGGCTCGCGCTCAAGCAGGGGTTCCGGACACGGGATATCTTTTCGAAGGGAACACGGCTGATCGGCACTCAAGGCATGGGAAACCAAATCGTCGAGAATATAAAGGATATCGCTCGCTAAAAAAATATGGATAAGGTCCGTTATTTCAATAATATCTCTATTAAAACGCCCCTCGCGCAGATTTACCGGCGACTGGGTTTCCGGAAGGGCGTCACCGACCTGAGTCCGCGGGATCAGGCGGAGACGGAAAGATATATTGAAACGGCCCTGTCACACATCCGTCTGCAGGGCGCAGCCCGGCGTCTGCCTGTTCTGCTCGAGGGTAAATCAACCGTCAGGCTGCCGGAGGAGGCAATCTTTGAAAGCCGCCAACTTGCGAAATTCCTGGGCGGCAGCGACGAGATCCTCCTTATGGGGGCGACGGCCGGTCCGGAAATCATGGCGGCCATCCAGGAAGACGTTGCGGGCCGCAACGTCACGCGCGGGGTGGTCCTCGACGCGACGGCCAGTGAAACCGTGGATGCGGCGCTGGACTGGATCATGGCCTATTACAACCAGACCCTGCGCCGGCAGGGAAAGCGGCTGCTGCCGGCACGCTATTCCGCGGGCTACGGCGATCTGGCCCTGGAAAACCAGCGGATGATGTATCACCTTCTGGCGTTTGAGAAGATCGGCGTCGAAATCACGAAAACCTGCATCCTCGTCCCGGAAAAGTCCGTGACGGCTGTTACGGGAATCACATCATAGGAGAAGACCGTTGAAGAAAAAATCAAGAATCATCAATCTATTGAAGGATAAGATCCTTATTCTGGACGGGGCGATGGGGACAGAGCTGCAGCAACGCGGGATGCCGCCCGGCGTCTGTCCGGAGAGCTGGATCATCGAACACCCTGAGACCCTCCAGGAGATCCACCGGGCCTACGTACTGGCGGGCGCGGATATCGTTTACGCCTGCACCTTCGGCGCCAACCGCCTGAAGCTGGGCGAGTATGGAATCGAAAACGTCCGGGAGATCAACCGGACCATCGCCCGGCTGGCAAGGACCGCTGTGGGGAGGCAGATCTTTGTTGCCGGAGACATCGGCTCCACGGGCCGTTTTGTCGAACCCTTCGGCGATCTGGCCTTTGAGGAGGCGGTGGCTGTTTTCAAGGAACAGGTCCTCGGGCTCCTGGAAGGCGGCGTCGATCTGTTTGTCATCGAAACCATGATGGATATCCAGGAAGCGCGGGCCGCCCTGATCGCCGTGAAGGAATGCAGCGACCGCTTCGTCCTGGTCACCATGACCTATGAGCCGGATGGGCGGACGCTCGGCGGGACCGACCCCGTGACCGCGTTGATCACACTGCAGAGCCTTGGCGCCGATGCGGTGGGCTGCAACTGCTCCACCGGGCCGGACGCTATGCTTCCCTTCATCCGGGCCATGAAACCCCATGCGAGCGTGCCACTGGCCGCCAAACCCAATGCGGGGATTCCCCGGCTTGTGGACGGCAAGACGGTCTTCGACATGTCCGCGGCGGCATTCGGTGCGTTCGGCGGGCGCTTCGCTGAGGCCGGTGTCAACCTCATGGGCGGCTGCTGCGGCACGACGCCCGCGCATATTGCGGCGCTCAAGCAGGCAACCGCGACATTGAATCCCCTTGCCCCGCTGCGTAAAAGCATTGCCGCCCTCAGCTCATCCAGGCGTCATCTGCTTTTGGAGATGAACAAGCCGCTGTGCGTCATCGGGGAACGCCTGAACCCCACGGGCAAGAAGGCCCTGCAGCAGGAACTGCTGGCGGGCCGCATGAGCATCGTCCGGCAGCTCGCACGGGAGCAGGAGCAGCAGGGGGCCGACCTGCTGGATGTCAACGTCGGCGTGCCGGGCATCGACGAGGTCAAGACCATCCGGCAGATCATCAGCCTGCTGGCGACGCAATCGGAGCTGCCGCTCGTGATCGACTCGCCGAAGGTGGAAACCATCGAAGCCGCCCTGCGCCTGTATCCGGGCCGGGCGCTCATCAATTCCATTTCCGGGGAGAGGGACAAATGCCAACGGCTTCTTGCGCTGGCTGCAAAATACGGCGCCATGTTCATCCTGTTGCCGCTGGCGGACGGGGAGATACCCGAGACGGCGGAAAAGCGCAAGGCCGTCATCCGGGACGTTGCCCGCCAGGCCCGCCATTGGGGTCTGACGAAGGATGATTATGTCGTGGACGGGCTTGTGATGACGGTCGCGTCCAATCCGCAGGCCGCACTCGAGACGCTCAAAACGGTGCGGTGGTGCGCGGAAAAACTTCAATGCCGGACGATCCTGGGCCTCTCCAATGTCTCTTTCGGGATGCCGGAGCGCCGGTGGGTCAATGCCGCCTTCCTTGCGATGGCACAGGCCGCGGGCCTCACCATGGCCATCGCCAATCCGGGCAGCGAAGAATTGTTGAACATGAAGCGGGCCGGGGATGTGCTGCTGCTCAAGGACCGCGATGCGGCGGCCTATATCCGGCATTTCACGCGCTCATCGCAACCTGAGCAGGCCGCGACGGCGGAAGCGCTTCCCCCCGATCAAAAAGTCCGCCAGGCCATCCTCGACGGCAACCGCGAGGACATCGTCGCGCTGGTCGAGGCCGCCCTCACGGCCGGCATGGAGGCCGTCCACCTCGTGGATGAGGTCATGATTCCGGCAATTGTCCGGGTGGGCGACCTGTTCGATAAAAAGACCTGTTTCCTGCCCCAGTTGATCGCCAGCGCCGAGGCCATGCGCTTGGGCGTCTCGCACCTGGAGCCCCGGCTGTATCAATCGGCGGCGGGCCACTCTCACAAGGGCGCCGTTGTGCTGGCCACCGTCCTGGGGGACATTCACGACATCGGCAAAAACATCGTGGCTTTGATGTTGAAAAACCACGGGTATGAGATTATCGACCTCGGCAAGGACGTGCCCGCAGAGGCCGTCCTTGCAGCCATGAAACAGCGGCGCCCGGATGTGGTGGGCCTGTCCGCCCTGATGACCACGACCATGGTCCAGATGAAAAAGGTGATCGATGCGGCCGCGGAGGAAGGACTGCCGGCGCGCTTTATTCTGGGCGGGGCCGTGGTGACGCAGGCCTACGCCGATTCGCTGGGGGTGGCCTATGCCAGGGACGGCGTCGAGGCGGTGCGCGTCGTGGAAAGACTGATTACAGAAGCAAAGGAGATTTCATAACATGACCATGCGTGAGCTGAAAGAAAAACTGGCCGACATGATTATCGCCAAATCATTCAAATACAGCGATAATCCGCCCTTTACACTGGCTTCGGGCCGGACCAGCAACTATTACTTCAACTGCAAGCCTACCACGCTCGATCCCGAAGGCATGAACCTGATCGGCGAGATTATTTTCGAAATGCTCGCAGACGCCGGCGTCACGGCGGCGGGCGGCCTGACCCTCGGCGCTGATCCCATCGCCAACGCCCTGTCCGTAATCTCCTGGCAGAAGGGGAGACCGATCAAATCTTTTATCGTCCGCAAGGATGCAAAGGGACACGGGACGAAATCGGCCATCGAAGGAAACGTGCAGGCGGGCGAGCGCGTGGCGATTATCGACGACGTCATCACAACGGGCGGCTCCACGATTCAGGCCATCGAACGGGCCCGGGAGGCCGGGCTGGTCGTTGACCGCGTCATCGCCCTGATCGACCGCGAGGAGGGAGGCCGCGAAAACATCGCCGCTCACGTTGCACGCGTGGACGCCGTGCTGACACGGACGCAGATCATGGCCCGCTATAAGAAATAGCCGGTAAGGCGATCGGCATGCAAAAAAATATCCTCATATTTACGGCCGTCCTGATTTCAGCCGTGGCCCTGGCGGTTGCAGCCGCGTTTATCGCAGCCCGCACGATCGATCCGGAGTCCTACCGCGCCGGACTGCTCCAGGCTTTAAAAACCGAACTGAACCGGGATGTCCGCTACGCCAAAGGCGAGTTTTCCCTCGGGTTGCGTCCGGCCTTCACCTTTACGGATGTGGTCATCCTGGAAAAGGACGCGCAGGCGACCTTCATCGAGGTGGACCGGCTCAGCTTCAAACTGACCCTTCTGCCCCTGTTGAGAAAAAAGCTTGTCCTGAGGGAGGTCGTGCTGGAGAACCCGCGTATGGCCATTATCCGGGAAGCCTCCGGCAGGTTCAATGTGAGCGATCTGCTCCATGACAGGAAAGGGGGCCTGTCTTTCGGCATCAGAGGCCTGCGTATTGACAACGGCGTCCTTCATTTCACCGATCACCGGATTGCCCCGGAATCGCTGAAGACCTCGCTGGAAGGGCTCAACCTGCGCCTGAGCCGCCTCGAACGCGGGAAGGAAGCCGATTTTGCCTTGAGCGCCACGGTGGTCGATGCCGGAAAAAGCGGGAGCATTGCGCTGGACGGTTCCATGGAAATCGCACAGGCCTCGGAACCCCTGCTGAACAGCCGGATCGATACGGCCGTCAAGGCCGGCGCCCTCAATGCCGACCGTTACTGGCCCTACTACAGCCGCCATGTGCCGTTCCGGAAGCTCACCGGCAGACTGGATATCGACACCCGCTTCCGCGGAACCGCCAAGACGTTTGAGTCCCGGGGGACCATGACGCTTCATGATCTGCATCTTGATTACCCGCCGGTCTTCCACGCCGCGCTGAAGCCGAAAACGGTTCACGCCGTCTATGATATGAAACTGGATCCGCGCGATATCGCCGTGACCCGTCTGGACGTCACCGTTGACGGCGTCAACATCCGGGGGAGCTGCCTGCTTAGGGACATCCATACCGACGATCCGCTGATCGACGCCAAGGCCGTTACGACCGATATCCGCTGGGAATCCTTCAGCCATTTTGTCCCTTACGGCATCATCCCGAAGGACGTGGCCGATTTCATCGAACAGAAAATCAAGGCCGGGATTTTCCGCCTCGATGAGGGCCGCCTGTACGGCCGGGTCAGCCAGATTGCCCACATGGAAAAGGGCGACAACTCCAACGTATTGTATCTCCGCGGACGGGCTCAAAAGAGCGTCCTGGAATATGCGCCCGACGTGCCTGCATTTACAGATATTGCCGGCATCCTGGAACTCAAGGGCAAGGATTTTATCCTGCACGCGATGACCGCGAAATTCGGCGACGCACCCTTGAGCCTGGACGGCAAGCTGGCCAACTATTGCCTTAAGACACCGACACGCTATCCCTTTTCCCTGAGGATGACCCCTACGGCCAAGGAAGTGGCCTGGCTGCTGGGTGACGAGCGCGCGAAAGAACTGCACTATGCCGGAAGCTCGGTGCTTTCTCTGTCCGGCGACGGCGCCGCAGCAAATTATCATTTCAGCGGCGCCTGGGACCTGTCGGCGGCCGATTACAGGTATTCGGAATGGCTGGCAAAGCCTGCGGGGAAAGCCAATCACCTGGGCTTTAAAGTCAACGTAAAGAAAGAAGAGACCGTTTTCTCCGCCATCCGGTACGACCTGTCGCCGCTTGCACTGACCGCCTCGGCGAGGTACCGTCACAGGGGAAAGCGCGCGTTGTCTCTGACCATCGACACGAATCCGGTTTCCCTCAGGGAAATGGCGCCTCTGCTGCCGAAAATCGAAAAATTTGAGCCCGGGGGAGAGGTGCAGGTGGCCGTCAAGGCGCGCAGCAGCCGGAAGAACCCGGCTGACCTGCACTGGCGCGGAGAGATCGTGCTGACCGGCATCTCCTTCAAACCTGCAGATTCAATCAAACCTGTGAGCGATATCACCGGTAAAATCCACTTGCGGGGCGACGCCCTCGAAACCTCACAAATGGCCGTTCAGCTCGGCAGTTCGATGATCTCCGCGCGTGGGAGGGTCGCAAATCTTAAAGACCCGACCTATTCCGTTGTTTTTTCATCCGCACAGGTGGATGCGGCCGACCTGGGCCTGCGCCACCCGCAACAGCCCGTTTCGCTGCAGCATGTCAGCGGGTCCGTTGCCTACAGAGACAGGGATCTGCAGATCGACGCCCTGACGTTTCAGCTCAATGACTCCACCCTCAGCATCAAGGGCGCCGTGCAAAACGTGCCGGACCAACAGACGGTCGATATCCATGTGGCTTCGCCTTACCTGGACTGGCGCGATATCCTGATCCTTGCCGATCTCAAACGTGCAGACAAAGCCGGGCAGCCCCCAACAGACCAGGCCGGACCGATCCTGAAAGCCGCCATCCAGGTCGATGCGGGCCGCTTGGGCCGACTCGCCTTCGAGAAATTGCAGACGAACCTGAGCCTTGATGAAAATATCGTTTATCTGCAACAAATCACTTTCAACGCCCTCGGGGGAAAGCTGGCCGGCAACGGTCGCATCGACCTGACCGACGCCGGTGAGCCGCGCTATCACCTCAACTTCGATCTGAATAAATTGTCTGCTGAACAATGCCGTGAGCTCTTTGATGTGAAAGATCGGTTCATCACGGGTGCTTTCTCGGCGAAAGGGGATCTCACGGTAACGGGAGGCAACGACGTCGATCTGAAAGAAACGGCCCGGGGCAATGTCCGGGTTCAGATGGAAGAAGGCATGCTGACGAGATTCGCGGTTCTATCGAAGATCTTCTCCATCCTCAACGTTTCGCAATTGTTAAAGTTTCAGTTACCGGATATGGTGAGTGGCGGCATGCCCTACCGCAAGGTCGTTGCCACGTTTTCCTTCGAAGATGGAATCGTGTCAACCAAAGACCTTTTTATCCACAGCGATGCCATGAACATTTCGGCGGTGGGCATGATAGACATGCCCAGGGGGCAATTTGTCGATACGGTGGTGGGCGTGCAACCGCTCCAGACGGTCGATAAGGTGATCAGCCTGATCCCCGTGGTCGGATGGATTCTAACCGATGAGAACCGAAGCATCATGACTGTTTATTTTGAGGTGAAAGGGAGCGTGGACAACCCCATCGTCACAGCCATTCCCGTGAAATCGATAGCCGGGGGGATCTTCGATATCTTCAAAAACATCTTCCTTTTGCCCGCAAAGCTTTTCACGGACACGGGTGAAGTCATCTTCGGGCGCTAACATAAACCCGATTAAAAAATTAAGATGGGATCGCTGAAGACTGGTTGAGGATATTCCGGGCCGTTTCGACATCGCGCCGGATCTGTTCGACCAGCCGGGCCGGGCCGTCGAATTTCATTTCGTCGCGAATCCGGTCGATGAACAGCACCTCCAGCCTTTGCCCGTAAATATCCTCATCAAAATCAAAAATATAGGCCTCGATAGACAGGGCACTGTCGGAAAAGGTCGGATTAAAACCGATGTTCAGGACTCCCTGGCGCTTATTTCCCGCCAGGAGTAGCCGCACCGCATAAATTCCGCGGGCGGGAATCAGCGCCTTGTCGGGCTGAATATTGGCGGTTGGAAAGCCAAGGCCCCGCCCCCGCCGGTGACCGACAATGACTACGCCGCTCAAATTATAAGGCCTGCCGAGATACAGGGCGGCCTCTTTCACCCGGCCTGCTAAAATCAGATTGCGCGTGAGCGAGCTGCTGATTACGATATCCCCGACTTTGAAGGCGCCGATGACCTCCACGGCAAAGCCCAGTTTTTCCCCGGCGGCGGCGAGCAGGGTTTTATTGCCCTCCCGGCCCCGGCCGAAAGTATAGTCGTGTCCGATAAAGATCTTTTTGATGCGGAGCCTGTCCCAGAGGATGGAATGGATGAAGGCCTGCGCTGTCGTCTGTGAAAATTCCATGGAAAACGGGATCATCAGCAAACCGTCGATGCCCGTTTCCGCGATGCGGGCGATCTTTTCTTCGCGGGAGGTGATCAGGTAAAAGGGCTGTCTTTCGGGGTGCAACACCCTCTTGGGGTGGGGTTCAAAGGTGATCACAACGGCCTTGCTTTTTTTCTGACGGGCCTCCCGGAGCACCTTATGAAAAATGTGCTGATGCCCACGATGCACGCCGTCAAAGTTCCCGATGGTGACGACGGCCCCCCGGAAGTCTTCGGATATATCGTCAAGACTGTTGAATACATTCATGATTATTACACGGTTGCCCTTTCCCGGCCCTGATTGCGGACGCTACCATAGCATTACTGCTTTTAATTTCAAGACCATTTTAAACGACGCTGCAAGACGTCTGGCTTTTTTCTCGCAACCTCTTAACCCGGCTTTATTCCTTGACCTGATGCAAATCCGTCCTTTTTTCTTGACAAGGTCGTGATGATCATTATAGGGAATCCAACCACATGCCGAAGTGGCGGAATTGGTAGACGCGCTAGGTTCAGGGTCTAGTGGGTGTATGCCTGTCCGGGTTCAAATCCCGGCTTCGGCACCACTTAAAAAAACAGGGGGTTAGGCATTAGCAGCAATTGCCTCACTCCCTTCTTTTTTGCCCGTTTCTAACGGTTTTCTAACGGAAGCGTCCAGAAGCTCAACCTGACCCCTGATAAAATCCTTATCAGAGAACATATGCCCGTAGCGATCCATCGTGATGTCGATGGACGCATGGCCCAGCTGCGTGGACAGATACTTGATGTTCTGCCCATACTGGATTCGCATGGAAGCGTTGGAATGGCGCAGGCGGTGGAAGCTCACATGTCTTAATCCCGCGCGCCTGAGGGCAGGATGAAAGTGATTCTTGAAAACGGTGTAATGGTTTGAGGCCTCCCCGTCAGTATTTGGGAATACAAGATCATTGCTGTTGATGGGGCAACGTATCCTCCATTTCTTCAATTCACTGATGAGAAAAGACGGGATGTCAACCCGGCGTATTGAAGACTTGCTTTTCGGTGTCTGAAATTGCCCCTTCCATAGAGACCGTCGGACATGAATTTGACTAGAGTTCCATCAACATCTCCCCATTGAAGACCCCATAATTCACCGGCTCGAAGTCCAGTATAGGCTGCCGTCATAAAGGCTGCGCGATATGCGTCCGTTGCACTGGCAATCTGCAATTGAATCTCGTCAGGCTCCAATAGGTCGATTTGATCTTTTTCGATCCGAGGCTTCTTAACGTGTGCTGAGGGATTCGTTTTCAGGTAATCGGCTTCTATTGCGTATTTGAATAGGGATTTGATAACGGAAACCTCATTGCGGATTGTCTTTGCACCGACTTGCTTCGCCCTGATCGATATGTATTCTTGAATGCTCGTCAATCTGATGGAATCAAGCTTGCATTCGGGCCAATAGGGAATCAGATGCTTCTCTATGATGATTTCATAGAGTGCCAGCGTGGACGGTTTCAATTGGGTTCGTTATTCTTCAACCACTGCCGAGCGAAGACAGCAAATTTGACATTAGGGATTTCCTTATAAGTATCCGTTGCAATCTCGCCCAGTTTCTCGTTGAGAACTTTTTGCGCAGCCTTCTTTGTGGGGCCTCCCTTGAACCATTTCCGCCGTGGGCCTATGGCAATGACGGCGTAATAGTTAGGCCCCTTCTGGACTATACTCCCCCTGCTCCCTTTCATTTTCCCTTTCATTTTCCCTTTCATTTTCCCTTACCTCCCCCCTTTGCTTTTCGCTTTTTGTCTGACGGCTCCTGATCCTTATTGACTCCTGTTTGGGGAACTGCATTGAGAAACGCCTTTAGGTTATCTTCGCTGATATACCATTCCTTCCCAAGCTTAACGCCGGGCAGCTTGCCGTCCATGAACCATTGCCGGATCGTTCTGATGGTAAGCCCCAGGTCTTTAGATAAATCAGCTATCGAAAACATCTTCATGCCGCCAACGCTTCTAACCATTTCTAAACACCTCCCTTTTGTCATTATTGATTCATTTAATGTTAATATACTTCCTTTATATGTTAATGTCAATCTTTTTCTTTCTCTATGCCCACTATATAACCTAACTAATGGATATGGTGAAAACTCAATGATATTGAATTACTGAAATGTGTTTCTAACGGGTTTCTAACCGGCATGAATTATTTTTCATCATTGGATGATATCTTTTTTTGAGAATCTAAGAGAGCGTCCCATCTTCATAAATGAAGCCTGTTCAATACTTATTTATGCTAGTGAATATAGTTACTTACAAGCATGAAAAATCGAAGATAACCCATTTTTGTTGGATTTCCGGAGGATCGGCCTTCGGAAGTCCAATGTTTTGAAAAAAGATAACCCAAAAATTGGGCGATTCCGGGGACAAGTTAACCCATAAATTCTGCATCCGCCACTCTTTGAAAAACAGGGGTTCTCAGAGATTCCCTTTATATTTTAGTCCTTTTGTGCTCCTCCTCAACATTGAACACCAGTATTGAACAGGAGGGGCAAATCATGGTTGATTTCCAGCTTCCGCTACCGGGACTTGCGCGTGATTTCAATAACCTGACGCAACAGGAGAAGGATTTCATTGCCTACTTTTCCACCATCGACATGGATTCCATCTCCCCGGTAGTTGACTGTTACGCCGGTATAGGTCCCAAAGGATACAATGTTTTTCTGATTCTGGCGCGGATCATCAAAATCAAAGAACGTATCCTGTCGGACCGGCAGTTGGCCGAGGTTCTCAAAAAGAACGATCTTTACCGGTTTGTCACCAGGGATATCCAGCCGGCTCACGACACCTTCAATTTTCACACCTCCTGTCATGAGATGAGAAAAGCAGAGAACCAGAGCCTCCCGAACCAATCCTCCATCGTAACAAGGATTCAAAGATCCAATCAACTTATCATGGTTTAGGAAGGCATGGGACACACTGTAGTAGGGATTCAAAAACCCAGGAAGTAGTAAGTCCTCCTGCCTTTCCATGGTTCTTTCGTTCGTCTCTCAATACCACATTGAATGTTGGTATACATGAACTCATGGTAGGAGGAAGGCTTCCGCTACGGAAAGGAGATTTTCTGGCAATCTGCTGCGCCTTTCAGAGCGCATTCAACGATCTTGAGCGATGACCCCACCTCTCGCTTTGTATTTGCTAGTCCTATGCCTGTAATAAGGTCAGGTCTAATGATTTCCGGATGATAGGATTAGAGGGGTAGGAACTAAACAAAAAGCGGCACGAGTTCGAATCGGTTGACATCCACAAGGCCCCGGTCGGTGATCTTCAGATCGGGGATCACGGACAAGGCCAGAAAAGAGATGGCCATGAAGGGTTCCTCAGACCGACATCCAAGGCTTGTGGCAGCATGTATCACTTTCATCCAACCCTCTGCGACATCGTCCAGCGGCAGCTCCGACATGAGTCCGCCGATAGGAAGCGGCAGCGCGGCGAGGACTTCCCCATCTTTCACGGCGGCAAGCCCGCCTTTCATGGACTCGACGGCCTTGACCGCCGCAAACATGTCCCGGTCGCGGCATCCCACACAGATAATATTGTGGGAATCATGCGCCACCGACGAGGCCAGCGCCCCCTCCTGCAACCCGAACCCCTGTACAAGCCCCAGACCGATATTGCCCGTAGCCCGATGGCGCTCCACCACGGCGATCTTGACAAGATCGCGATCCGGATCGGCAACGACCAAGCCCTTCCGAACGGGCGCTTCCATCACAATCTGTTGCGTCAGGATCTGGTTGGGGATCAGACCGATGACGCGAATCTTTTTTCCGGCCGCGCGGATCATGAAGGAATCTTCCTGATAAGGGGCAATGTTCATGGGACTATATGACACGGACGGCGCCAGGGGCTTGATTTCAGCCAAGAGATGTCCGGCATCGTAAACGGGGCAGCCCTTTTTGAAAACAGTCGTCACCTTGATAGGATCGAGGGAGGACAGAACCAGCACGTCCGCTTGATAACCCGGGGCAATGGCGCCACGGTCCTTCAGGCCAAAATATCGGGCCGTGTTGAAGGTCGCCATCCGGATCGCCGTGACCGGATCAAGCCCCTCCTTGACGGCGAGATCAACAAGATGGTTCAGGTGGCCTTTCTGCATCAGGTCATGGGGATGGAGGTCGTCCGTCACGAACGAACATTGGGCGAGAGTGGCCGGAGAAACCAGCGGAAGCAGGGCGCTGAGGTTTTTCGCCCGTGTCCCCTCCCGGATCATGACATGCATGCCGAGCCTGATTTTCTCGCGCGCCTCCTCAAGCTGCGTACACTCATGGTCGGAACCGATGCCCGCCGCCATATAGGCGTTGAGATCCCGGCCGGTTAAAAGCGGCGCATGGCCGTCCCGCACGGACCCGTCAAAGACCCTGATCTTTTCAAGCACCGGTTCCAGGCACGCGATGACCCCCGGGTAATTCATCATTTCGGCAAGGCCGAGCACGCGCGGCTCGCCCTTCAATATCAGCAGATCTTCCGCATCGAGCCGGGCGCCGGCGGTCTCCATAGGGGTCGCCGGGACACAGGAGGGAAGCATGAAAAAAAAATCCACGGGCAGGCCGTCGCTTGCGGCGAGCATGAATCGGAGGCCCTGCATCCCGATTACATTCGCGATCTCATGCGGATCGGCAACGATTGCCGTGGTACCATGACGCAAAACCGCCCGCGCCAGCTCCGGCGGTGCAAGCATGCTGCTCTCAATATGCATGTGGCCGTCGATGAAGCCGGGTACAATGAAGTGACCGCCGATATCCAGACATTGAGAGCCGTCATAATCGCCCACGCCGACGATGAAGCCGTCACAGATCGCCACATCCGCCCCGATGATCTCGCCGGTAAAGACATTGACGATCCGGCCGCCCTTCAGGACGAGATCCGGCGTACTTGCTCCCCTGGCCGCCCGTATTCGCCGTTTCAGACGTTCGAGCGCTGTCATCGCTTTATCTTCAATCAATGGCATACTCCATATAGTACCGGTAAAAAGCCGCGATGACGAGGGCGTGCGTGATGACACCCTCCCGGATGAGGCATGGAATGTCCGGAAGCGGAATCAGAACCACCTGTATGTCTTCCTTTTCATCCTGCTGCTGGTTCCCTGCCGGCGTGCAATTTTTCGTCAGGAAGGTATAGCAGCGGTTGTTCTGAATGGCCGGATTCGGGTGTACATAGCCCAGGGATTCGGCGGAGGCGGCCGTATAACCCGTTTCCTCGCACAGTTCGCGCAACGCCGCCGCTTCGGGATTGTCCCCCTGTTCAACGAGTCCTCCGGGAATTTCCAGCGTAATTTCGCGCGTACCATGGCGATACTGCCGGACCATGACCACTTCATTCTTCGGTGTCAGCGGAATGATATTGACCCAGGATGAAGACTCCATCACAAAGAAATCATGAGATTTGCCGGTGCGCGGCGAACGGGCATGGTCTGTACGCAGGTTGAAAACACGGTAGGATTTGTCAAGGTTGCTCGACAGGATCGTCCATCGTTCCGGTTGCATCTGGTATTCGCCTCACTTTCCGGGTGTTCCCCCCGGGTCTTCAGATTTACGTGCCCATTCCTCATAAAGGAGGACGAGTCTCTTGACAAGTATTTTTTAAATGTGTAAAAAGAAATTGTTTCAACAATTATTTTCCCGGACTGTTACGCTTGGAGGGCACAAACGATGCACACGATCAAAGTTCGCTTTGGCGAGGATCCCGGCAGGCCGGAAAGCGACCCCCGCAGGATCATCGATGAGATGTTCAATCTGGTCAATCCCAGGTACAACGCCTGTCACCGGATCTGGCGGCCACAGATGGATATCTACGAGTCCCCCGGCGAAATCATTCTCGTCATCGAGATTGCAGGGGCAAAACGGGAAGACCTGCATGTGGAAATCGGCCGTAAGACGGTAAAAATATCGGGGCGGCGCCGTATCCGGCCGCTTTCGGAAGACGCCCGCTACCGGCTCGTGGAGATCCCCTACGGGTATTTTGAACGCAGCCTCGTCCTGCCGGCGCCCATCGACGCGGATCAGGTGGACGCCACGTATGTCGACGGCCTGCTGCAGATCCGCATGGCCAAATTGCCGCTCGACAAGATACGCAGAATCCACGTTCAGAACGGGTAAATCATTCCAAGGAGGGTTACGTGCCGGATCAGACCGCCCCCGAAGAACTGAAAATTATTAAAATTCCTGAGATATTGCCGATTCTTCCGCTGTTCAATGTCCTGGTATTTCCGAAGATGATGTTTCCCATGGAAATCTTCGGCGAGCAGGCCATGACGCTTGTTGATGAAGCCATGGCCAGAGACCGCCTGATCGGGCTGGTCATGTCGAAAAGAACGCCTTTGGAAACCAAACAGGCGCCGGAGGATTTTCACACGATCGGCACCAGTTGCGTCATTCTGAAAATGGCGAAGATATCGGACAACAAGGCCCAATTGCTCGTGCAGGGCATCAACCGCTTCCGCATCGCGTCTTTCATCGAAGGCAAGCCCTACATCCAGGCCCGCATCGCCAATCTCGAGGACGAGGAAATCAAAGATCTCGAAGTTGAAGCGCTCATGGCCAACCTCGTCAGCCTCTTTGACCGGATCGTCAAATTATCGCCCTTTCTGCCCCAGGAATTCGGCGCCATGGCCAAGGCCATTACGCTGCCCGGCATTCTGGCAGACATGATTGCCTCCATTATCAACGCCACCGTCGAAGAAAAGCAGCGGATTCTGGAAACGCTCAACGTCAAGGACCGGCTGAAACAAGCGACGAAGCTTGTCAATCACCAGGTGGAAATCCTGGAGCTCGGAAGCAAGATCCAGTCTCAGGTCAAGAGCGACATGGACAAGAGCCAGCGGGAATATTATCTGCGCCAGCAGCTCAAAGCCATTCAGCAGGAACTGGGCGAAGTCGACGAATCCAAGGTGGAACTCGAGGAGTATCGCGAAAAAATCGAGAAGGGAAATCTGCCGCAGGAAGCGAAAAAGGAGGCCATGCGCGAAATGGACCGGCTCGCGCGCATGCACCCCTCTTCCGCTGAATACACCGTTGCGTCCACTTATCTGGACTGGATTACGGCGCTCCCCTGGAAAAACGGCACCCAAGACAACCTGGATACCAGAAAGGCCAGAAAGGTCCTCGATGAAGACCATTACGGTCTGGAAAAGGCTAAGAAGCGCATCATCGAGTATCTGGCCGTCCGCCGACTGAAACCCGATAGCAAGGGCCCCATCCTGTGTTTTGCCGGCCCTCCCGGAACGGGGAAAACCTCCCTAGGCCATTCCATCGCCCGCGCGCTGGGCCGAAAATTCATCCGCATTGCTCTGGGAGGCGTCCGGGACGAGGCGGAAATCCGCGGGCACCGCCGCACCTATATCGGGGCGCTGCCGGGGCGGATCATCCAGGGCATCCGGCGTGCCGAATCCAACAACCCCGTTTTTATGCTGGATGAAATCGACAAGCTGGGCAATGATTTCCGGGGCGACCCGTCCTCGGCGCTCTTGGAGGTGCTCGATCCGGAGCAGAACTTCTCCTTTACGGATCATTACCTCGATGTCGCCTTCGACCTGTCGCACGTGATGTTCATCACGACGGCCAACATGCTGGAAACCATCCCCCCTGCCCTGAGGGACCGCCTCGAAGTGATCGAGCTTCTGGGGTATACCCTCGATGAAAAAATCAAAATCGCCGAGCGCTATCTGATTCCCAGGCAGATCGACATGAACGGGCTTAAAGCCGATCAGGTTCAATTTACCCGGGCCGCCCTGCGGACAATCATCACGGGTTACACACGTGAAGCGGGCGTGAGAAACCTGGAGCGAGAGATCGCCACGATCTGCCGCGGCCTGGCCAGCCAGGTCGCCGAAGGAACGATTTCGTCCGCCGCGATCAAAATCAGGGACCTGCACAAATATCTCGGCCCCGTTCGCCTGACCTCCGAAGCCGCCGCCCGAACGTCCAAACCGGGGGTCGTGATGGGGCTGGCCTGGACGCCGACGGGCGGCGATCTGCTCTTTATCGAGGCCACGGCTATGAAGGGAAAGAGGGGCCTCACGCTGACGGGACAACTGGGCGACGTCATGAAGGAATCTGCCACGGCAGCATTGAGCTTCATCCGGGCGAACGCGGAATTAATCGGGGTCTCCAGGGACTTTTTTGAGGAAGTGGACCTCCATATTCACGTGCCATCGGGCGCCATTCCCAAGGATGGCCCGTCGGCCGGTGTGACCATTCTGACCGCCCTCGTCTCCCTGCTGACCAACAGAGCCGTTAAAAAAGACCTGGCCATGACCGGCGAGATTACCTTGAGGGGGACGGTCCTTCCCATCGGGGGCGTCAAGGAAAAAGTGCTGGCCGCGCACCGGGCGGGCATCAAAACGATCATCCTTCCCCAATGGAACAAAAAAGACCTGGTGGACATTCCGCAGAAAGTTCAGAAAGACATCGAATTTCATTTTGTGGATGAAATGCTGGATGTTTTAAAAATCGCCATTGAAATGACGTAACGAAGAATATGAACCCGTCCCCGATTAATCGCTGGATCTGGTTGCTGCTGGTGTTTTTCACTGCCATACCGGGTGCATCCGCCGGAGAGAAGGTCTTCACACTCGAGGAGAGTGTCGAGACGGCCCTCAAGCAAAGCGTCCTGATCCGGGCCGCGCAGGAAGGCGTCCTCGGGGCGGAGGCCCAGAAAAAGGGGGCGTTCACGGAATTTCTGCCGAAGCTGAGCACGTCGTACCATTACACCCGGTTCAGCAGCTATCCCTATTCGATCATGCCGCCATGGCCGCAGTTGACGAGCAGTCCGATCCGGTTGGTTGTGGGCACCCAGGACAACTACGTCTGGGCGTTGGAGGTAAGGCAGCCCCTGTTTGCCGGCGGCGGCATCCTGGCCAATTACGAAGCCAGCAGCATCGGGCACGATATTTCCCGGATGGACGAGGCTGCCGCCCTGCAGGACATCGTCCAGGACATCAAGGTTTCTTACTTTAATATTCTGAAAGCCGAGAGGCTCCTGGTCGTCGCCCAACAGTCGCTGGAACAGCGGCAGGCCCATTACCATGTTGCGCAGAACTTCTTCGATGTGGGGCTGATCCCGCGCAATGATCTGCTCCAGTCGGAAGTTCAGGTCGCCAACGGAGAACAGGCTCTCATCCGGGCTGAAAACGGCGTTGCGCTGGCCAAGGCTAAATTTAACACCATCCTGCGGCGCAGCATCAACGACCCCGTACAGGTAGAGGACATCCTGGCCTATCGCCCCTATGAACGCCACATTGAGGACTGCATCAAGGCCGCCATGGAAAACCGCCCGGAAATCAAAAGCCAGACCTTGAAGGTGGGTCAGGCAAAGTCACTGGTGAAAGTGGCCAGGAGTGACTTTTTCCCGACCGTCAGCGCAGTGGGGCATTATGAGCGTGTGGGAGACACGCCGGGCGTTGCCGGTTCGCCCTTCAAGGACTCGGAGAACTGGTATGTGATGGGCGTGGCCAGCTGGACGTTCTGGGAGTGGGGAAAAACGAAATACCGTGTGGACGCCAGCCAGAGCCGCGAGAACCAGAGCATCGACCTGCTGCACAACATCCGGGACCAGGTCGCACTGGAGGTCAAGAACGCCTACCTGTTCATGCGGGAATCGGAACAACAGTTGATGGTGGCTAACAAGGCGATCGAACAGGCGCAGGAGAATTTCCGGATCAACGTGGAACGGTACCGGGAACAGGTGGCCACCTCCACGGATGTGCTCGATTCACAAACGCTCCTGACGCGCGCCAAGTTCGACTATGCCAATGCCCTGAGCGAATACAACATCAGCAATGTCCGGCTTGAACGGGCGATGGGCGTCATTTACACGAAAAAATAACCCTGCAAATCCATGTCCTCGCAGGGGGTGCGGAAGTTCTCGCGGAAGAGGCGTTTCGTGAAAAAACGAATGTATCCTTGTTATATTCCTTGTCCTTTTCATCGGCGTCGGTCTTTTGGTCTATTTCGGGCAGCAGAAAACGCAGAAGGGGGAACTCTATTACTCCGGCACGATCGAGGCCACGCAGGCCAATCTCGCTTTCCAGACATCCGGCCGGGTACAGACCGTCCTGGTCCGGGAGGGTCACGCCGTCGTCAAGGATCAGATTCTGGCTGAGCTTGACGGCGCTGAGTTGGCCTCACGGCTGGAGCAGGCTCGCGCCAATCTCGATAAATCCATCAAGAATCAGCAGCAACTCGAAACGATGCTGGAGGTCTATCATCACACACTGCCCGCCGAAGTGGCCCGCGCGGAAGCCGGTGCGGCCGCCGCCCGTTTTGCCCTCGAGGATGCGCGGAAAAACGATCAGCGCTACGAGCAGCTTTTTCAAAAGGGCGTCACATCGGCAAAGGAACGCGACGGGACGCGGCTTAACTTTGATACCGCCACCGCCCGCCTCGCTGAGGCCGAGGCGAACTTGCAGGCGGCCCGCAGCAATTTGAAAAAAATCGACGCAGCCCGGCAGGATGTGGACGCCGCCCGCTCCCAGGTGCAGGCGGCCAAAGCGGTCCTTGAGCAGGCGGATATTCAGCGGCAGTACGCCCGGTTGATAGCCCCGATCAGCGGAATCATCACGAGCCGTAATATGGAGCCGGGGGAAGTCGTTTCGCCGGGCCGGGAAGTGCTGACCCTTTCCGACCTTTCACGGGTGGATCTGAAGATCTTTGTGGATGAAACGGCCATCGGCAGAGTCAAACCCGGGCAAAAGGCGGACGTCCGCATCGACACCTATCCCGACAAGGTCTACACAGGCCATGTAACTTTTGTCTCTCCGGAAGGCGAATTCACCCCCAAGATCATCCAGACGAAAAAGGAACGCGTAAAGCTCGTGTATCTCGTGAAAGTGTCCATTCCCAATCCGAATTACGAATTGAAATCCGGCATGCCCGCCGATGCCTGGCTGCGATAAATGACGACGCCGTTTGTATCCGTCGACAATGTATCCGTGCATTTCGGCGAGACGAGCCGCCGTCCGGAATGTGTCCTTAACCGTGGAGCGCGGAACCATTTTCGGCCTCGTGGGTTCCGACGGCGCCGGGAAATCCACGCTGCTGAGGATGATCGCGACGATGATCAACCGGCATCGGGCGTCATTCTGATTGACGGTCTGGATGTGGTTTCCGCAAGAAGGCAGGTCAAGCGGCATGATCGGCTATATGCCCCAGCGTTTCGGGCTTTATCAGGACCTGACGGTTGATGAAAATATCGATTTTTTTATGGATATTTACGGCATCCGCGGCAACGAGCGAAAACAGCGAAAAGAGCGCTATCTGGGCTTCTCCAATCTGCTTCCCTTTCTGGACCGTCAGGCGGGAAATCTGTCCGGCGGCATGAAGCAGAAACTCGGGCTGGCCTGCGTTCTGGTGCACGAACCGCAGTTGCTGATCCTCGATGAACCCACCAACGGCGTGGACCCCGTCTCGCGGCAGAGTTCTGGGATATTCTGAACCAGATGAAACTGGACGGCATGACCATCCTGCGTCTCCACGGCATATCTCGATGAAGGGGAAAAGTGTGACAGCATCGGGCTGATGCACCGCGCGCAGTTGCTGGACCAGGCGCCGCCTGCAGAGATCCGGTCAGACTTTACCAATCTGGAAGAGGCCATGATCGCCCGCATCCGGCGATCGATGAGGAGCTGGTTCATGATACCTTCAAACGATGATGTCATCCGGGTCAGGGACCTGGAAAAACGTTTCGGCCACTTTGTTGCCGTCAATAGGATATCCTTTTCCGTGAAGAAAGGAGAAATATTCGGATTCCTGGGTCCCAACGGTTCCGGCAAATCCACGACCATCCGCATGCTCTGCGGTATCATCATCCCCGACGTCCGGTCAGGGGGTCGTCGCCGGCCACGATATTTTCCGGGAAAGCGAGGAGATCAAAAAATCCATCGGCTACATGTCCCAGAAGTTTTCTCTCTATGAGGATCTGAATCCCTATGAAAATCATCCGTTTCTACCTGGGTATTTACAGCGTCCCGCAGAAGCAATGGAAGGAACGGATCGAATGGGTCCTGGATATGACGCGGCTTCAGGAGGTCAGACGCCGGTTGACCCGGGAATTGCCGCCGGGATGGCGGCAGCGGCTGGCCCTGGGCTGTGCGCTCCTGCATCAGCCGGACATCCTCTTTCTCGACGAGCCCACGTCCGGCGTGGATCCGATCACCCGGCAGCATTTCTGGCGATTTTATCGGTCAACTGGCAGCGGAAGGCATCACGGTTTTTGTGACCACTCACTACATGGACGAGGCCCGCCACTGCGGGCGCATCGTCATGATCAACGAAGGCAGGATCGTTGCCACGGGAAGCCCGGCGGAGATCATCTGCCGAGGCCTGTCCCGGACAAGCCCGATGCGGATCTGAACGACGCATTTATCACGCTGATGGCGCAGGCGGGCGTGCTGATGAAGAATAGAGCTAAAACCTTGAACCTCAGAAAAATACTGGCGATCACACGCAAGGAAGTTCTATCACCTGATCCGGGATGCGCGCAGCCTTTATCTGGCCTTTGCGATTCCGCTGCTTTTGATTCTGCTGTTCGGCTATGCGCTGAGCCTTGACGTGGACAAAATCAAGACCGTCGTCGTGGATCATGACAAACCGATCTCAGCCGCGATTTCGTGCGCCACCTCAATGCCTCTTCCTATTTTACCGTGACGGCGCATCTGCCCGATAGCCGGACCGTCACGCAATATCTGGATCATGGCTGGGCGACGCTCGCCATTATGATTCCGCCCAAATGGACGCAGACAATCCGGGCGGACCGGGAGGCCGCGATCCAGGTGCTGCTGGACGGCAGCGACCCGAATTTCTGCCAGGCATCACCCGGGGATACATCACCGCCTTCGTCGATCGTTACAATCAGAAATCGCTGATCGAATTCCTCAACCGCCAGGGAATGGAAAAAATCAGGCCGCCCGTGGAAGGACGCATTCGCGTGTGGTTCAATGAAAATCTCGAAAGCCGCAACTTTATCATCCCCGGCATCATCGCCATCATCATCATGATCGTGGGCGCCATGATGACGTCGCTGGTCATTGCCCGGGAGTATGAAAACGGCACGATGGAGACCATCCGGTCCCTGCCCGTCTCCGGCCAATGAATTCATGATCGGCAAGGCGATTCCCTATTTCTTTATCGCGCTCACCGATGTCCTGGTTGCCGTGCTCATGGGGCAGGTCCTCTTCGGCGTGGTCATGAAGGCCGGATTTCTGGCTGCATGATTCTTGCCTCGTCCATCTATATCGTTGTCGCCTTGACGCTGGGGCTGCTCATTTCTGCCGTGACGAAGTCGCAGCTTGTCGCCAACCAGGCCGCAGTCCTGATCACCTACCTCCCTTCCCTGCTGCTGTCGAATTTCGTCTTTCCCGTGGTCAACATGCCCAAGGTTCTGCAACTGCTGACCTGTGTCGTCCCGGCGACCTATTACATTGAGATCTTAAACGGCATCTATCTGAGAAACCTGACGCTGGCGCAGATGTGGCCGAACTATCTCGTCCTGGTCGGCATGTTTGTGTTTCTGGTGCTCCTGAATATGCTCTTCATGAAAAAGGAGGGGTTCTGAGATGAACTGGCTTAGGATCCGCGAACTGGTGCGCAAGGAATTCATCCAGCTTTTCCGGGACAAAAAAAACCGGCCCATCCTGATCATGGCGCCCCTCATCCAGCTTCTGGTCTTCGGCTATGTGGTCAATTACGATGTCAAGGACATCCGGGTGGCCTTGATGGATCAGGCCCGCACCCGTGAAAGCCGCATGCTCATCGATGCCTTCCGGGCCAATAAAATCTTCAGAATGACGCATTTCTCTGAAGACGCCAGAGAGCTGGACAAACTCCTGTTAGCGGGCAAGGTCGATCTGGTCGTCAAGATCCCGCCCGATTTCAGCGAGAAAATCCGCAAGGGACGAGACGGCGGACGTCCAGATCCTGGCCGACGGCAGCATGAGCAACATGGCCTCTGTCCGGATCGCCTACACGCTGTCGGTCCTGGACCGGCTGAATCGGCAGCTTTTACGGGAGCGCTATCCGCAACGACTGGATTACGGCAAGGTCGATGCGCGAATCAGGACCTGGTACAACCCCAACCTTGACAGCCAGAATTTCTTTGTGCCCGGCATCATCGCCTTTCTGATCATGCTGATTTCTCTGCTTTTTACCTCCATGGCAATCATCAAGGAAAAGGAAGCGGGAACCATGGAGCAACTTATCGTAACGCCGCTTACGCCCACCGAGCTGATCGTGGGCAAGACGATCCCCTATATCCTCATTTCCCTGGCACAGATGATGGCCGTGGCCGCTTTTGCCATTTACTGGTTCGAGTTGCCGCTGGCCGGCTCGTCGCGCTGCTGATGCTGGCCGCCTGTCTGTTTCTGTTGAGCACGCTGGGGATCGGTCTTTTCATCTCCACGATCTCCACGACGCAGCAGCAGGCCATGATGACGACTTTTTTCTTCATTCTGCCCTTTTTCATGCTCAGCGGCTTCGTTTTTCCCATTGCAAATATGCCGGAATTCGTTCAATGGTTGACTTATTTGAATCCTTTGAGGTATTTTCTGGTCATCATCCGGGGTGTTTTTCTCAAGGGCGTGGATCTGCAAGTGCTCTGGCCGCAGTACGTTTCGATGACGATTCTGGGCCTGATCGTGTTTACCGCGGCCATCGCGCGGTTCCGAAAGCGGCTGGACTAAAGGAAGGAAGCGATGCTGAAAATCATTGAGGAAGAAGCGGCCATTCGCAGATGCCAGCGGCAGTTCATCCACAGCTTCAAACCCTTCGTGGATGAAAAGATTCCCGTCCATCTGGGACATCCGGGGGCAAGCACCGAAGCGAAAGTGCTCTGGTCCGGCCGTCTGGGGATTTGGCTGCACGCCGGAAAAACACAGGAAGGCCGCCATTGGAACGCCTTCGGCATCGGCAAGCCGAGAAAGGGCGCCCATATCCCCATCACCTGCGAGATCAATTTCCCCGCAGGGGGGATCGACCGGCGCATCGGCGGCGCCCTGGCCAAAGACCGGAAAGGCCGGATATTCGTGGTCCACCGGGGCAAAATCGGAGGCGGCAAGAAAGGGGTCGGCAAAGCCCTCTTCGCCGATCATTATCGGGGCGTGTGGGAAATCATGGAAGACGGGGACGAAGAGACGACGGTGGCCCTGATCGGCGCGCTGAACTCCCCGCGGCTGGCCCGGCAGATCGCCCAGTACATTCACAAAATTGACCAGATCAAGGAGGCCGCCTCCTACCGCTCCTCGCAACTGGAAATGAAATTCGAAACCATCACCTTTCGCGAGACCCTGGTCGGAGAAAAATATTGCGATCTCGAAAAGGACAAGGATGCCGAATGCGATCAGGGCCTGGTGGTCAAGGATCTGGCGGAGTGCCTGCGCCGCCGGGGAATGAAGGTGGGAAACGATGGTTTTATCGACCTGTTCATTGCCGACAACAAAGGACAAATGACCACTGTTTTTCAGGTCAAGACCACACCCGGATCTCTGAACATGCATGCCGGCGCCGCTCAGTTACTTCTCAACAGCCTACGGTGCACGCCTACTCCCAGACTGATCCTCGTTACTCCGGAAAAACCGGATCACACCACCGCAGAGAAGTTTAAGAAACTCAACATTCATATTCTTCCTTATGCATGGAATCAGGATCAGGCCGATTTTCCGGGTCTTCAGGCATTGCTGGAGCGCGATTCCTCTCCGGCTCCCGAGGCGTCAGGAAGCAGATGACATGACGGAAAAGACTCAAAAATGTGACGATTTATACGGACGGCGGGTGTCTGGGCAATCCCGGTCCGGGAGGCTATGGCGTCGTACTTCTTTACGGTATGCGGCGAAAAGAGCTTTCCGGCGGCTATCGCCTGACAACCAACAACCGCATGGAACTCATGGCTGCCATTGCCGGACTCCGGACGCTCAAAGGCCGCTGTGCCGTGACGCTCTACACGGATTCGCAATACCTGGCCAACGCCGTCATGCAAGGGTGGGCCAGGCGATGGCAGGCCAACGGCTGGAAGCGCAACAAGTCCGATAAGGCCCTGAATCCCGACCTCTGGCAGGACCTGCTGGCGCTGTGCGACAAACACCGTGTTACCTTTACCTGGATCAAGGCCCATGCCGGCACACCGGAAAACGAGCGCTGCGACGCCCTGTCGCGCGAAGCGGCGGGACACGCTGGCCTGCCGGCGGATTCCATTTATGAAGCACAACAAAGTCCTTTTAATATCTTAGTAAAAGAATAAAGAAAAGCATGACTGACTACACGAAATACTATGGTTTTTCAGTGAATCCCTTTGATGATTCGCCGGACCCTAAATTCTTTTTCCCCTCGGAAAGTCACAGCGAAGCCCTGGCCTCTTTGCTATATGGGATCAACCACAGGAAAGGCTTTGTACTTATTTTAGGCAAGGCCGGCATGGGCAAGACCACCCTGATTCATCACCTGATAAACACATTAGATGCAAAGGTAAAGATTCTTTTTTTCCCGCAAAGCAAAATCCCTTTCGAACAAATGTTGAAGGAGATGCTTCTCAAGTTAAATATCTCGCCGAGATCGGAAACCAAGGGTTCCATGATGCATGAACTCTATTATCACCTGATTCGGTGCATGGAGCAGGACCAGAAAGTCGCCGTCATTATTGACGAGGCAGAGAAAATCGGTATGGACGTAATTGAAGAGGTCCGCCTGCTCGCAAACCTGGAAACCAGCACCTCAAAGTTGCTTCAGATTGTGTTGGTGGGTCAGTCGGAACTCGCAGAGAAACTCGATTCTGACGTGATTAGACAAGTCAAGCAGCGGATTGTAATCCGCTGCCAAATCATACCCTTAAATGAAGAAGAATCCATACGATACATCGATCATCGGTTGAAAATCGCGGGAAGCGGTTGTTCTGAAGTCTTTACGGATGAGGCCCTATCCTTGATCTGCCTGTACGCAAAAGGCATCCCACTTGCACTTAATACCCTGTGCGCTAATGCCCTGTCTGCGGGGCACAACCTTTCAGAGAAAAGAATCTCTCCATCCACGGTGAAGAAAATCCAAAGTGAAAAAGAGATATTGACCCCTGAAAAAGCTGAAATTCTCATGTCCGGGTTTAAGGGAACCCGGCTCTGTAAAGTTTTCTACGCCATTCCGGCCATAGCTATCTTTGTGATAGCCCTGTTTTTCGGATGGGACCATTTGCAACCCCTCTTTGATACCCAAAAACCGCAACATTCAGTCATACTGCCTGCCGTCAGCGATCATGTTAAAGCCTCCCATCCTAAAGTTATGCCTGACGGTGTCAATGTAAGTATGCCAAAAAGCCCTGGCCCGGGCGTTAATGAGGCCTCACCGAAAACGCCGAAAATTCCCGCTTTATCCTCGGCAACAACGAGTCCCTACAAAGCCGACGTTCGAGTAAAAGAGACGATCGAGGTGAAAAAGGGAGCCATGCTGCATTCGCTGGCCTATCATTATTATCAGGCTTCCAACGAAACCCTTATTGACCATATTTTGAAATTCAATCCGAAAATCACGAATCCCAATCTGATTCTGGCTGGTCAGAAGATCAGGATTCCAGAAATAACGGAATCATTGCTGATTGTCCAATCTTCGGAGAGTCAATATCAAGTTCACCTGAGGACTTTTGTGAACTATAAAAGCGCCGCCCAATACAGTCAGAATGTTGCATCAAGCGGGGAAGAGATCGCCATTGCTCACTGGAAAATATCTCCGGGAGAAACATGGTATAGAGTGATGGCCGGACCGTTTGCCACTAAAAATGAAGGATTGAAATACATAGAGGAAATAAAGAAGAAGAAGGGCTTTTCCATCATTCCTTAGAAGACAGAAAAATCATGACTGAACAAACCTGCAATGGGTATTTAGGACGTCCACGAGTCACTCCGGATGACCTGTTTGTTTTTCTTGCATGCCGTGTCCCCTTGATGAGACTGGAATAACCAAACCCTGCCCCGTTTAGATTATTTCCAATGACAAAAACAATGAATACTCGGTATGCGTAAGGAATCAGGTCTTGTAGAACACATTTATGCAGGAAAATCGCCTTGACATACGGGAAACCCTTCCCTTATACTTTTATCCCGTAAAGCGAGTTTTTTCATTAAACCAAAGCAGCAGATAATATGCGCAAGAGGGGAGAATAAAATGCGGACCTGTGGTGAATGCAGTCTGCTAGTCAAGAACAATGCCGGGATATACGTTTGTGCGAGTAAACAGAACCTGTGCTTCAGTGAAAAGCTGACCCCCGATACAGACGCCAAATCGTGCATCCGATTCAGCAGAAAAGAGCCTAAAAAGGCTGATTGAACAAACATCAGCGCAACGGCAAGCCGGCAGTCATGGGTTCTCGGGATATGACACCGGCATGAGTCAGTCTGCAGCAGGTTGCCTGGCGGGAAGACTGGCCGCATGGGACCATCCCGGCTGCGATCTTCGAGCCCGTGTATTCCCTTTGCGGTCACTGTTGAATTGACAAAACATCCCCTTGTTTTCCTATATTTCAGTTTTCAAGAAGGGGAATTTTATAAAAATGGAGGCGCTCATGAAACACCGTCCACTTAATTGGCTGACCCTCGTGGCAGCATTGTTGTTCAGCACCCAGGCAGTCGCCGCAGGCGTACAGTTTTCAGCCGACATGGTCCAGAATGCCGGCGGAAAGACCAGCAAGATGCGCTACTTCCAGGGCGACCAGAAGCTGCGCATGGAAATGAAAAGCGATGATGGCCAGGCAGCAACCAGCATCATCGACATCAAGGCCCGCAGGATGCTGCAGCTGATGCCGGAGGAAAAAATGTACATGGAGATGCCGCTGGGCGGGCAATTCACAGCCTGGGCGGCGGATGAAAAGACTCAGAATGAATATTATGACATGAAGCCGGCCGGCACCGAAACCATCAATGGCTACCTCTGCGACAAATACAACCTGATCCCGAAAAAGCAGGGACTGGAGAAATCTACCACATGGATATCCAGGAAACTTGGCTACCCGATCAAGACCGTAAGTGCGAGCCATTCTATGGAGCTGACCAATATCCGGGAAGGCGCCCAGCCTGCCTCATTGTTTGAAGTGCCCAAGGGTTACCAGAAGATGCCCGGTATGGATGAATACTATCGCGACATGATGAAGGGGACAGGCGACAAAGAGGCAGGGGGGCCCCCGCAGCGCAGGAGAAAGTAGCACGAGCCGACCGTTTTCCTCATACAGACCGCTGCATTGAGACAGCCTCGCCTTGCATGGCAAATAGATATTGATTGACAAGTCAATCAATATCTGATAGCCCGCTCGTCATGGACAAGACAGACCGCGAAAGAATAATTATCGACGCTGCGCTGAAGGTTTTCAGCACCAAAGGATATGCCAGCACTCGCATGGCCGATATTGCTAAAGAGGCCGACATGTCCTACGGGCTGGTGTATCACTATTTTGAAAACAAGGAAAAACTCTTCGACGCCATTGTGGAAGACTGGTGGAGCGGCTTCTACGATGAGCTGGAAATGCTGAAGCAGAGCGACATGAGCACGGAGGAAAAGCTGTGGAAATCATCCGCTATATCCTCAAGGTTTATGAAAACAAGCCGAATCAGCTTTCCATTTTTGTCACCGAAGTGTCCCGGGGATTTGTCTATCACGCCAACTCCAAGGGAAAGGACAAGTTCAAGAAACTCTTCTCGCTGTGCAAGGACATCATGACGGAAGGGCAGCAGAGGGGGTTTCTGAGGAACGATATCCAGGCCAATTACCTGACCTATCTGTTCCTCGGCTCCATCGATTCCTTCCTGTCCGTTCTGATTCTCGGCAATGAAAAACTCAACGCAGCCCGGCAAAAACGATTCACCGACGGGATTACAAGCGTCTTTCTGCACGGGTCGGTGTCCAGATAAAGGACTCGCAACGGACATGATGCTCAAGGGCCAATTGCATACCCATACCACTTTGTCGGACGGCGCGCTGACGCCGCAGGAAGTGGCCGATGTCTATGCTTCCCTGGGCTTTGACTTTCTGGCCTTTACCGATCACGACCACCTGCTGAGCTCCGCCGATCTGCGGCTGATCCGCCAGGTCGCCTCCCCGATGATCCTCTTTTTCGGGATCGAGCTGACCGTGCATTGCAGCAAGGGCTATGTCCATGTCAGCCGCATCGACGGCGACCGGGATGTCCTTCATGTCTTCAACCATCCGGCGGATTACGATCTGACGCTGACAAAAACCATGGACTGCATGAAAGAAGTCGCCGGCCTCTATGCCCTGGACGCCGTGGAAGTCACCCATCATGGCTTCTACACCCCCCAGTTCGACATCGACGCGATCCCCTACCCCAAGGTGGCGGCGGATGACTCCCACAACCGCCTGGCCTGCGGACGCGGCTGGATTGAAATGGACTGCGAGCGAAACCGGGACGCCATTATCGCCGCCATTCGCAGCGGTGACTTCCGGAACCGCTATGCGGGTGGTATTTATAAGAAGGAACGTGCCGGTTTGCAACGGATGCAACTGGCATAATGTAAATTTCGATATAAACGCTCAAAGGAAGGAGATGTTTTTATGGCTGCTAAAAAAGTGGCAATCTGTGCGGTCGCCCAGCACAAAAACGAATCCGATCTCTGGCACAAGCGGTTTCAGGGCATGCTTCTGGACGTGCTCGAGAACCTGCAGGCCCAGACGGGATTCGACTTCAACGAAGAGACCGGCGTCAATACCATTGTCAGCTGCTCCGATGATTTCTTCGACGCCCGGACGATTTCCAACAACGGCCTGACCGACGTTCTGGGCGCTCATTATCGCGCCGAGGAAAAAATGGCCCAGGAAGGTCTCAACGCCATCGGCTACGCCATGTCGGTGATCCTGTCCGGCCATGGCGATCTGGTGCTTGTCATGGGCCATTGCAAAGAATCGCAGTCCGAAAGCCGCAACATGATCACCAACATGGGCTTTGATCCTTTCTACGGCCGCGCGGTCGGGCTGGACAACATGAATGCGGCGGCGCTCCAGGCCCGCGCCTATATGGCCAAAGCGGAGCTCACGGACGAACACCTGGCCCGGGTCGTGGTGCGCGCCCGTCAGTGGGCCGCTAGGAACCCCTATGCCAACGCCCGCGAAGTCGTTGAAGGCGGAAAGGTCATGGCCTCCCCCATGATCTGCGATCCCATCCGGCAGCTCCATGCTTACCCCGTCTCGGACGGCGCCGTGGGCATGCTTCTGGCCTCGGAAGCGCGGGCACGGGAATTTACAAAGAAACCCGTCTGGATCACAGGCTTTGCCAACTGCATGGACAGTTATTTTTTCGGTGACCGCGACCTGACAAGCAACTTCGCCCTGAAAAAAGCGGCGGAACGCGCCTATCAAAAAGCCGGAATCAAGGACCCGAAAAAGGCCATCGACGTGGTCGAAGTCTCGGACGCCTACGCCTATCAGCAGCCCATGTGGATGGAAGGGCTGGGCTTTAGTGGAGCGGGACAGGGCGGCCGGTTCATCGAGGAGGGCGGACCCGAAAAATACAAGGTAAATCAATCCGGCGGCATGCTGGCGGGCAACCCCGTGATCATTTCCGGATTGTACCGGGCCGCGGAAGCAGCGCTTCAGCTCCGGGGCGAGGCGGGAGACCATCAGGTTCCGGATGCGAAGCGCGCCCTGGCGCAATCAACAACCGGAGCAGCCGGACAGTTTCACTCCGTATTAATTCTTGAGGCATAGGGAGGTCCAATGATGAAAAAACACAAAAAGAATAGAAATGTCGCGATTATCGGCATCGGCCAGACCAGCCTGTCCTCTCACAAGGAAGACCAGAACCAGGTGGAAATGGTACAGGAAGCCGTGATCAATGCCCTGCAGGATGCCAATCTCACGATCAACGACATTGACTGCATCGTCCACGGCAACATGGAGCTTTTTGAAATGCAGTTTGCCCCGGATTTATGGCATTCTTTGGGAACCGGCGCCCGCGGTAAGGACGAATATCGGATCACGACCGGCGGGACGACAGGGATGACCCTGGTCTGCGCAGCCGACAACCTCGTGGCCTCCGGGCTTTATGATACGGTACTTGCCATCGGAATGGAGAAACTGCAGGAGGGCAACACCACCGGCGGCATTACCAACATGGCCGATCCGCTGTGGTTCAGAAACATTCAGACCGGCGCCCTGACCGGCACGACCGCCACGGAAATGATCAATGAATTCGGCGAGGAACGGGCAAAACGAGCCGCCATAAGATACCGGATTATGATGGACAAGCACGCCGTCCTCAATCCGCGCGCGCACCGCCGCTTCGGTCTGGAATATGAGCAGGCGGAGGAACTGGCGGCCACCTCCCCTCAGTTGGTGGGAGAACTTAGGCTCATTCACATGTGTTCCCAGTCGGACGGCGCCTGCGCCATGATCTTCACGTCGGAAGAAAAGGCCAAAAATGGGACCGCCAAACCGCCCGTCTGGATTCGTGACCACATCCAGGCTCACCGGGAAGAAACGATCCCGAATATTTTCGGTTATGTCAAGCCGGAAATGACCCACCATTACTGCGCTCGGAAGCTCTATGAGCGCAACGGAATCACGGATCCCGTCGAATATTTTGATGTCTTCGAAATGTACGACCCTTCCGCCTGGTGGGCTATGGACTGGCTGCGGGAATTTTTCCTGCTGAAAGGCGATGAACACCTTCAGATGCTCGAACGCGGTGATTTTGATCTGGACGGCAAGATTCCCATCAATCCGTCCGGCGGCGTGATTGCCAGCAACCCCATCGGCGCAACGGCCATGCTGAGACCGGCGGAGGCTGCCCTGCAGATCCGCGGAGACGCCGGTCCGCACCAGATCAAGAAAGAGGTGAAACATGCGCTGGCCTCCGGTTTCGGGGGCACGTTATGGACTACGCTGATGATGTTAGAAAAAGACCTTAATTGGCAGGAGGTTGAAAATGGCTGAATATTATGGGGCAACCGTTGCGGATATCTTCAATACCATGCCCAAACGCTTCAAGCCCGAAGAGGCGAAGGACGTGGATATTGTCATCGGATACGAGGCGACCGGCGAAGGGGGCGGCATGTGGACGGCCCACATCAAACACGGGACCCTGACCGTCAGCAAAGTGGAAGAACTCAAGGGGTGCAAGACCACCGTGCACGCCGATGCGGAAACGTTCGTGGGCGTGACGCTCGGGAAAATCACGGCCATCGACGCCTTGACCTCCCAGAAGTTGCGTGTGGTCGGAGACCCCCGGCTGCTCATGACGCTGCTGCCGAAGGTTTTCGTTCCGTTCACGGTCATTCCCAAAAAAAAGGTGGTCAGTGCCCGCGACATCCTGGCAACTGTGGAGTCGCGCTTCCGTCCCGATAAGGCCGAAGGTGTCGCCATGAATATCGGTTACGACCTTACCGGTCCGGAAGGCGGTCAATGGACCCTGCAGATCAAAGACGGAAAATGCAAAGTCCGCGAAGGATTTGCGGACGATCTGACCGTAAAGCTCATCATGGATGCGGGCGTCTACACCGGCATGATGACAGGCTCGATTGACGGCACGTCGGCTTTCACCTCCGGACAGGTCAGAATCGAAGGAGACATGATGGCCGCGGCGGCAACGGGCAGATTCTTTCACAAGTATGCGGATCCCGGCGCACAAGAAGCGGAAGAACTGATCTGCCTGCGCGTCACCAATGCCCTCGAACAGCGATTCGCCTCGGGCCCCGTCATGGGAAAGTGGTTTGCCGGACTGCGCGAGAAGAAATTCCTGGCAAACAAGTGCCCCGAATGCGGCCGTACACAAATCCCACCCCGTGAAATCTGCGCGATATGCCGGGTTCGCGTCACTGAATTCGTCGAACTGGGTCCGGCCGGCACGGTGACCAATTATGACATCGTCTATTTTGCAAGCCCCGATCCGCTTACAGGCGCGGTCCGCGACACGCCCTACGCCCCGGTGTATGTCGTACTGGACGGAGCCACGGAAAGCGAGGCCTTCGCCTTTGAACTCAAGAGAGAAGACCTCGACCGGGTCAAGGTGGGCGCACGAGTGCAACCGGTCTGGGCGGACAAGCCCACCGGCAGTTTCAGGGACCTGCTGTATTTCGAACTGGAGCCATAAGGAGGAGAAAAACATGACGGAAGATACGAGAAACTGTTTTGTTCTGGAAGGGAAAATGGCCCTTCCGAATCAGTATTTTGCGGGACGTCTGGGATCGCAATTCATCATCGCCCTGCGCGACCGGAAAAAGATCACGGGCGTCTGTTGCGAGAAGTGCAGCAAGACTTTCATTCCGCCCAGAGAGTACTGCGAACTCTGCTGGACAAAGATAGCCGACAAACGCGTAGATCTGGGCAGCGAGGGCGAGCTGGTCAATTATACCGTTGTGCGTTACAACGACAAGCATCTCCCGAAGAAGGCGCCCTACATCCTGGGGCAGATCAAATTGACCGGCGCGGATACGCCGCTGACGCACATCGTCACAGGCGTCGATCCCAAGGATGTGCGCGTGGGCATGAAGGTCAAGGCGGTATTTGCAGAAAAGACGACCAACACGATCATGGATCTGGATCATTTTGAGCCGATATAACTGAAAAGAAGGAGGAACACATCATGGCCAAGGAAACGACTCCCGTCATCATCTGCGCGGCGCTGACCGGGGCGGCGACATCGAAACAAAACAATCCCAGCACCCCCTACACGATTGAAGAATTTGCCGAGGAGGCATACAAATGCCGGCAGGCCGGCGCGGCGATGGTCCACGTCCATGCCCGGACGGACGACGGCCAGCCGACGCATGAAATCGACCGCATTCAGGCCGTTTATGACGCCATCAAGCAGAAATGCCCCGATCTGCTCATCTGCCTGAGCTCCGCCGTGGGCATTTTCAAGACGCCGGAGCAGCGTCTGGCCCAGATCATCGCCGTCAAGCCCGAAATGGCCTCCTACAATACCAACACCATGAATTTCAGCATCATCGACCGCAATACCGGGATGATCTTCTTCGATTACATCTTCGACAACACCTTCACGATGTTGCAGGACTTCGGCAAGGCCTTTGAAGAGAACAAGGTCAAGCCGGAAATCGAATGCTATGACATCGGCGGTCTCGACAACACCATGCTCATCGCCAAGCAGGGCTTCTTCACGCAGCCCATGAATTTCAACTTTGTCTGGGGCGTCGCAGGCGGCCAGCATTTCCGGCCGGACGTGATGATCGCCATGAAAAACGCCCTGCCGCCGGGCTCCAATTTCACCACATGCGCCGTCGGCCCGGAACAGTTCCCCGCCAACATGCTGTCCTGCATCCTGGGCGGCCACATGCGCGTGGGGCTCGAGGACAACACGCGCATGCCCAACAGCGAGCTGGCCAAGGGCAGCTTTGAGCAGGTGGAATGGTGCGTGAAAGTGGCCGCGGCCCTGAACCGCGAACCGGCAACGCCGAAGGAGGCCCGTGAAATCATGGGCATCCGCAAGGAAGCATAGAAATGGCGCACGTCAACGGCGGCGCGGCATGTGAATCCTCTGCCGGCCGCAGCATGGGATAAAGGAGAACACGATGGATTTTTCATTCAACGATGAACAGCGCATGTTCCGGGAAACGGTCTATCGCTTCGTCAAGGAAGAGATCACGCCGCTCTGCGAGGAAGCGGATATCAAAGGTGAGTTCAGCTTCGACATCTGGCGCAAAATGGGCGAGATGGGCCTGCTGGGTCTGCCCGTTCCGGAGCAGTACGGCGGACAGGGGGCGGACATCGTCACCTGCTGCCTGGCCGGCGAAGCCGTGGGACACGCCGGTGCAGACGGCGGCCACACGCTGGCCTGGGGCGCCCATACCTATCTGTGCGCGGCCAACATCATGCAACACGGAACGGAGGCGCAGAAAAAGAAATATCTACCCAAACTGGCCACCGGCGAGTGGATCGGCTGCATGGGGCTGACCGAACCGGGATGCGGCTCGGACGCCGCCGCCCTGACGACAACCGCAGTCCGCAAAGGGGACAAGTATATCCTGAACGGCTCCAAGACCTTCATCACCAACGCCCCGCTGGCAGAAGTTTTTGTTGTCTTTGCTACGCTGGACAAGGCGCAGAAGCACAAGGGTATCACGACATTCATCGTGGAAAAGGGCTTCCCGGGGATTTCCACGGGAAAGCCGATGCACAAGATGGGCTGCCGTTGTTCCGTAACCTCTGAGGTTTTCTTCGAAGACTGCGAAGTCCCCGCAGAAAACTGTCTCGGCGGGGAAGGCCTGGGCTGGCTCATCGCCCTGGGCGGCGTGGAGTGGGACCGCAGTACGCTTTTGGCGCCGTTTCTCGGGGGCGGCCTGTTCATGATCGAGAATTGCGCCCGTTACGCCAATCAGCGCCGGGCCTTCAACCGACCGATCCGTGACTTTCAGTCCATCCAGAACCGCATCGCCGACATGAAAGTCTATATCGAGGCCTCAAAGCTGGCTGTATATCGCGTGGCCGCTTCCAAGGACAACGGCATGGCCCTGAATCCTCTTTATGCCGGAGTGAGCAAGGTTTACATGGGCGACAAGGGCTTTGAGATGTCCTCGGCGGCCGTCGATCTCTTCGGCGGATACGGCTATATCCATGAGTATCCGGTGGAGCGCGGGCTGCGGGATGCAAAGCTGGGGCAGCTGGGCGGCGGCACGTCGGATATTATGCGCATGATCCTTGCCCGGATCATGATGATGTAGGGGAGGAACAATCGATGAACTTTGAACTCAACGAAACACAGAAAAATCTGCACAAAACGATGGCCGCTTTTTTCCAGACGGAGATTCTGCCCGGCGCCGCCGCGCTCGATACATGCCCCAAAGAACAGGCTGCCCCCGCCATCCGGGCCAACATGAAAAAACTCGGCGTCATCGGTTATCTGAATATTCTGCTCGAGGACGACCTGATCAGCCAGTGCGTGGCCGGCGAGGAAGCGGCCCGGGCCTGCCCGTCCACGTTTATATCCGCCATGTCATCCGCGACGGCCTTCGGTCTCCCCGTCAAACGCTTCGGCGCCCCGACTCAGCATGAAAAATATCTACCCGGCATCGTCCGGGGCGATTACATCGGCGGCTTGGCCTGCACCGAGGCCGATGCAGGCTCCGATCTGGGCGGTATCCGGACCACCGCGGACAGGAAGGGTTCTCACTGGAACCTCAACGGATCGAAATACCTGGTCGCCAATGCCCCCATCGCCGATGCCCTGCTCGTGCTGGCCTGGACCGACCGCGCCGCCGGGCTGGATAAAGGCCTGACCTTCTTTATCGTTGAAAAAGACCTGAAGGGCATCACCATCGGGCCGCCGCTGGAAACAATGGGTCTGCGAGGCGCCCTGATCTCGGAAGTCGCCTTTGCAAGCTGCGAACTCGACGCCGATATGATCCTCGGTCATGAGACCGGCATGGGTTACGCTCAGTTCACGCAGGTCATGGAATCTGTCAAGCTCGCGCTGTCGGCCATGTCCGTGGGGCTCGGCGTCGCCTGCATGGAAGATTCGACGGCCTACGCCAAGTCCAGAAAGGCCTTCGGAAAACCCATCGGTTTGTTTGAAGGGGTCGGCGCCAAGCTGGCGACGATGTTCACAGCAAACGACCTCGGCCGCATGCTGGCCTACCGGGCGGCCTGGGCCATGGAACAACAAGACCCGGAAAGCCCGGTGCTGACCGCCTGTGCCAAGCTGTTTTCGAGTGAGTCTGTCAATGAAATTGCAGATCTGGCCATGCAGGTGCACGGCGGGCACGGCTATCTGAAGGGATCGACGGTGGAGCGGCTTTACCGGGACGCCCGGTATGCGGTCATCGCTTACGGCACCTCGGAAATGCAGCGGGCCGCCATCGCCAAGGACAGCCTGGACAAGTTCAAGTCATAAAGGGGAACAGCGCATGTACGAGGAATATTTTTCAGAGGAACATCACATCTTCCGGGGCACGGTCCGCAAGTTCATGGAAAAGGAAATAAAACCCCACATCGATCAATGGGAGGATGAGGAACTTTTCCCCGTTGAGCTTTACAGGAAAGCCACCGATGCCGGTCTTATGGGACTCGAGTATCCGGAGATTTACGGCGGCACGCCCTGCGACAAGTTCATGAACATCGTTTACACAGAAGAGATGATCGCATGCGGCTCCGTCGGTCTCGTGGCCGGGCTGGGAAGCTATGCCATCGCCATGCCGCCTGTGTTGAATCTCGGCACGGAAGCGCAGAAGCAGCAGTTTCTCGTACCCGTTTTGAAAGGAGAGAAAATCGCCGCTCTGGGCATCACGGAACCCAACACCGGCTCCGACGTCGCCAATATCCAGACGCGGGCCGTGCGGGACGGCAATGAATATATCGTCAACGGCGCCAAGACCTTCATCACGAGCGGCTGCCGCGCCCATTTCATCACAACCGCCGTGCGGACCGGCGGCCCCGGTTACAAAGGCGTTAGCCTGCTGATGATCGACGCTTCCACACCGGGCTTTGCCGTTTCTAAAAAAATCCGGAAAATGGGCTGGAACGCCTCTGATACGGCAGAATTGAGTTTCACGGATTGCCTCGTTCCCGTTGAAAACATTCTCGGCGGCGAGGGACAGGGGTTTTTGGGCATCATGGTCAACTTCCAGAACGAGCGCCTCGCCCTGGCTGTCATGGCCCATGCCGTGGCCGCGCTGGCGCTGGAGGAATCCATCCGGTACGCCAAAACCCGTGAGGCCTTCGGCCGGTCCCTGAGCGGCTTCCAGGTCACGCGCCACAAGCTCGTGGACATGGCCACAAAAGTCGAGGTGGCCCGGCAGTTCAATTACCGGGTCGCCGCAAAGATGCAGGCCGGCCAGGATGCTATCCGGGATGTGTCCATGGCAAAGAATTTTGCCTGCGAGGTTTGCGACAAGGTGGTCTATGATGCTGTCCAGCTCCACGGTGGCTACGGCTGTGCCCGCGAATATGTGGTGGAGCGTCTCTACCGGGATTCGCGCATCCTGAGTATCGGCGGGGGCACCACGGAAATCATGAAGGAGATCATCGGCAAGGTTTCCCGGTTCTGACCACACAGGCCTGCATTCCATTATGATTTGACAATTCCGAATGTTGTGAAGGTCACCCCGCATTCCGGAGCCGGATTTACACCCCATAATTTCATTGACACAAGGGTGGGCCTGCCTTATACTCTCGGCGCAAATAAATCATCATTTTATCAATTTTTCCGAATATTTCGGCGTAAGAAGGCAGGTTCCCGGATACCATCATGCAACGCGTCCTTATCCTCTTTGCCCATCCCCGTTTTGAAAAATCACGGGTCAACCGGTCACTCCTGTCCGCCCTGCCCGTCTCTGAAAACATTACCCTGCACGATCTCTACGAGCATTATCCGGATTATAATATCGATGTCGAGTCTGAAAAAAAGTTGCTCCTTGCCCATGACATCCTGATCTGGCATCATCCTTTCTATATGTTTGGCGCCCCCGCCATTCTGAAGCAATGGATGGATCTGGTCCTCGAATACGGATGGGCCCATGGCGGAGGAGGGGAGGTCTTGACAGGCAAGACAGCACTGCATGCCGTCACAACCGGCGGGTCTCGGGAATCCTATAGCCGAGACGGCTTCAATCGCTTCACGATCCGTGAGTTCCTCCGGCCCTTTGAACAAACGGCACGTCTGTGCAAAATGACCTATCTTCCTCCCTATGCCGTCCAGGGAACCTACCGCCTGAGCGACGGGGATCTGTTACGTCATGCCGGGGATTACGCCCTCCTGTTACGGTTGTTGTCCGGCAGCCCTTACCGGAAGGAAGAACTGGCGCGATTTGACTTTCTGAACGACTGGCTTGCAACCCTGCAAATGGAGGGAGGGACGTGACCGAAGGATTCCTTTTCCAGGCCCTCATCTATCTTACCGCGGCCATCCTCTGTGTTCCCATCGCCAAACGGCTGGGCATGGGCTCTGTTCTGGGCTATCTCCTTGCTGGGGTTGCCATAGGCCCTTTTGCCCTTGGCTTCATTGGCCGTGAAGGCCAGGACATCATGCATTTCGCCGAGTTCGGCGTTGTCATGATGCTTTTCTTGATCGGCCTCGAATTGGAGCCTTCTCATTTCTGGCGCATGCGCCATCAAATCATCGGCATGGGGGGCATGCAGGTCATCGCCACGGCGACATGCATCTGCGGGGGCTTGATCCTGCTCAACTTTAACTGGAAAACGGCCCTTGCCGCCGGCCTCGCCATGGCCATGTCCTCAACGGCCATTGTGTTACAATCATTGAAAGAGAAGGGCCTGGGAGACACCCTGGCGGGGAGGGGCTCTTTCGCCGTCCTCCTTTTTCAGGATATCGCCGTGATTCCCATCCTGGCCTTGCTGCCTCTGTTGGCCGTGACGTCGGGCCATACCACAGCAGTTCAAAACCAGACGATCATCGCAGGGTTGCCCGGCTGGTTACAGACGGCAGCGGTTCTGGGGGCCATGGGATCCGTTTTTGTTGGCGGGCGCTATATCATCGTCCCCCTGCTCCGGTTGGCGGCGGGGACCCATTTAAGAGAAATCCTCACAGCCGCCGCTTTGCTGATTGTCATTGCCACGGCCTTCCTGATGCAATTGGTCGGACTGAGTCCGGCTTTGGGAACATTCATGGCGGGGGTCGTCCTGGCCAACAGTGAATTCCGCCACGAGCTGGAAAGCGACATCGAACCATTCAAGGGCCTGCTCCTGGGACTGTTCTTTATCGCTGTCGGTGCCTCGATCAACTTCAAGCTTCTGATCGAAGGGCCTTTTGAAATTTTTTCCATGGTATTTGCCGTCATCGCCGTTAAGACCATTATCCTCATCGGAACGGGAAAGGTTTTCAAGATATCCTTCGATCAGAATCTGATCTTTGCCCTGGGCTTGTCCCAGATCGGGGAGTTCGCTTTTGTCCTTTTTTCTTTCATGCATCAGCTGCATATCCTGCCGGACCAGATGGCGGATAGAATGATGGCCGTCACAGCCCTCAGTATGACCATAACGCCGCTGTTGCTTTTCATCAATGAAAGGTTCATCCTTCCCCGGTTTGGAACCAGGGAAGCAGAGACAAGAGAAGCGGATGTCATCAGTGTCCGGCATCCTGCCATTATCGCCGGTTTCGGAGATTTCGGCAGCACCATCGGGCGGTTCCTCCGAGCGAACGGGGTCGAGGCCACCATCCTCGACAACGATTCGGATCGCGTCGATCTGTTGAGAAAGATGGGGTTCAAGGTCTTCTACGGCGACGCCACTCGCCTCGACATCCTCAAGTCCGCGGGGGCACAGGAGGCCCGGCTCCTGATCATCGCCGTCGCCGATTCATTCACCCATTTCAACCTCATCGAAAAGGTCAGAAAGCACTATCCCCATCTTGATGTCATGGCAAGGGTGAAAGACCGTCACGAAGCCTATGAAATGATCGAGATGGGCGTAAAAGACATTTACCGGGAATCCATCGACGCCTCCGTGCGCCTCGGGGTGGATGCCCTGGTCAAGCTGGGATACCGACGTTATGCGGCGACCCGAGCCGGTCAGAATTTCATGAAGTACGATGAGGCGGCGCTGCTCAAGCTGGCCCCGCATCACCATGACGAGAAGTCTTACATCCACAATGCACGGGAACAGATCACGCTGCAGGAAAAACTCCTTGCCAATGACCGGGAGGTTAACCCGGTCAGCAACGATCATGCCTGGGACAGTGAGTTGCGGTCGGACCAATAGGACCAGCAGGGAACGACAAATGATCCGCGCCGCTATCCGCTTAAAGCATCCGGATGTAAAGACCCGGACGGCCCTTTTTCATGTAAAGAGCATCCTGGTCGCCTGAAGTAAATCCTTGGCACGCCTCCTGCCAGATGATAAAGATCAGATTGTCCACCAGGACTTCCTCACACCGGTCCTTCTTGTATGCACGTTTGGCCAGCGCACCGCCTTGATCCACCGGTTTCTCGGCCAGGGGGTACTGTTTCAGGAGGCGACGGCCACGGGCGCCCTCCGGCTCATCATTCAAGCAAATGAGATGACCGAAAACGGTACCGAGGTCCTGCGTCCTGGAAACCTTGTTTTTCCAGACCTCCCTCGCCGTTTCGTAGTGTTCCAGGATTTTTTTGATCAGATCGGTCAGCGCTGCCTTTTGCTTTGCCTCATGACTCTCCATATACATCTGAACTTCCACCCGCGCGTCTGCCACGGCCAGAACATATTCATTGTAACTGATCCCCATATCCGCCCTGGCTTCAATGCGTTTGAGCGCCTTGACCGCGTCGCGTGCAGACTGGCCGTGAGCAGCCGGTATGATAAAAATCGAAATCAACAGCGATACAAGGATGATCTTTTTCATAGTCCCTCCTGATAGGCAGTATTACTCCTGCTGATTATTGATTTGCCTTCATTTCTTTTAATGAAACCGATGAGAAATTCAATATCAACCGGCGACAGATCGAATTTGATAACCGCTGTCTCGACCGGTTTCTGCAGCGGTCGATCCGATTTTTCCTCAAGATTCATGGAAGCCCACTTGATTACCTTTTGAATGTCTTCCTCTTCGGGTATGATTGTTGCCACGGCATATCCTCTCTGATCCGATAAGATATTGATATAACTATTCAATATCAAACAGTAGTTTTTATTTTTATCATAATCCCCAGAAGAAGACCATTGAAAAATGCGGTTGCAAAAACTTGACCTCTTAGTTAACTTATGCAAGTGAATGAACAAAGATTATAAAGGAGCACAGACGCTTATGATCATCAGCCTGGTCAATCAAAAGGGAGGAGTCGGCAAGACGACTGTCGCCATCAATCTGGCCCATGGGCTGGCACAACAGGGAGACAGGGTCCTGCTGATTGACGCGGACCAGCAGGGAAGCGTCATGCACTGGAAAAAGATCGATCAGCATAACTATTTTGACGTCAATCACCATCCGCACGCCGACCTGACGCAGCAGATCAAAGAACTCACACAGGGTTACCGGCATACCGTCATCGATGCGCCGCCCGCCGTCGGGGACATGATACGCTCCGTGTTGCTGGTTTCGAACCTGGCGATTATTCCGGTCGGCCCCAGCCCTCTCGATATCTGGTCGGCCCGGGAAATGGTCCACCTGGTCCGGGAATTGAGGAAAGAAAGAAGAACCCTTTCCGGCCGTCTATTGATCTGCCGTAAAATTGTGGGCACCCGCATCGGACGCGAAGTCCGGGAGGCCCTGGAGAACTATCAGATGGATATTTTCCAGACCGAGATCAACCAGCGCATCGCCTATGTGGAAGCCATGATCGCCGGCATGCCGGTCATGGCCTACGCCCCGCAGAGCGAGGCCGCCCAGGAGATCAAAAACCTCTGCGCGGAGCTGCCGTAGAATGACGGGCGCGACGTTCCCGATCTCCCCTCTCGAGACGTCTCGCACTTCATATACTCCTGCCGCATAATAGGAAGTATTTATCACTGATGGAGACATTTATGACTTGCACGTCACGCAATCAGGAGGTGGAGATTCTATGACGAAAATCAGATTGGCGATTATTATTTTTGCTCTTTTGATGCTGTTTGCCGGAACAAATAAATTGGAGGCCTGTTCCGTCTTTAAAGTGACAGCCGAAGACGCAACCATCATCTCCGCTCGGACGATGGAGTTCGGCCATGACATGGGCTATGCCATGATTGCCGTTCCCCGAGGCAAAAGTTTTGTCAGCCCCGCATCGGACAACAGCACAGGCCTGAAGTGGAAAACAAAATTAGGCTACGTGGGCAACAATGTTTTAGGCGACGAGACGGTGGTTACCGACGGGCTCAACGAAGCAGGCCTCTCTTTCAGCCAGCTTTGGTATGACGGTGATATGCAATGGCAGGTCGTCGGCCCTGAAGAGAAAACGATCGCCCTTGCCAATATTATGCTCGGCTCATGGGTGCTGGGAAATTTCAGCACCGTCTCGGAGGCGGCAAAAGCAATTAAGCATGTGAGAGTCTTTGGACGCGCAAATCCCGAGATAGGCGGCGCGGTCATTCCCGCGCACTTCATTTTGCATGACGCCAAAGGCGGCTGTATGGTTGTCGAGTATGAAAAGGGCGAATTGCATATCTATGACAACCCACTGGGCATCATGACGAATGCTCCCAATTTTCCATGGATGCTGACCAATCTGCGCAATTACGTCGGAATGAAAAGCAGTATGGCGGAAGCACAAGATTTTTCCGGCCTGAAAACGAAGCCCACCGGGCACGGCTCCGGGATGTTCGGCCTGCCCGGAGACATCACGCCGCCCAGCCGTTTTGTCCGCATGGCTGTCATGACAAAATTCGCCGATAAACCGCGGGACGCCCAGGAGGCTTTGAACCTTTCCCAGCATATTGCCGGCTCCCTTCATATTGTCCGCGGCATGGCGGTGGATAGAGATCAGCAAGGCCATGTGACGGCGAGCGAAACGACGCAGTGGTCGTCATTCCGGGATTTGACGAATCGGATTTACTATTTCCGCACCTATGACAATTGCACCTTGCGAAAAATTGACCTGAAAAAACTGAACTTCGCCGCGGATAAAGTAAGAACGATAAAAATGTTTGACGACAAGGAAGTCATCATTGACGTGACGGAACGCGCCAATTAGACAAAAGGAGAAAACGATTCATGAGCGACGATCTGCGCTGGGTAAGAACACACTGTGCACGGATGGACCACGGGGGGTGCGCCCTTCTGGTCGGCGTCCGCGGCAATACTATTGAGGTCGTCAAGGGCGACCCGGAGGGTTTTCTGAACAAGGGTTACACCTGCGTGAAAGGACTGGCCTCACCGGACCGCCTGACCCATCCCGACCGCCTTAGGTATCCCCTGAAAAGAGCAGGGGAGAAAGGGGAAGGAAAATGGGAGCGAATCTCATGGCCCGATGCGCTCGACACCATCGCCGGAAATCTTTTGAAAACCAAAGAACAATACGGCGCCCGCGGCGTGGCATTCGGTGTCGGCATGCCCAAGGGACTGGAACATTTCATCCAGATCCGTCTGGCTAACATCTTCGGCTCGCCCAACGTCATCGCCTCCCAGGATGTCTGCCACGCCCCGCGCGAGATCACCGGCATCCACACATGCGGGTTCTATCCGGTCGCCGACTTTCATCACAAAAGCAAACTGGCCGTCCTGTGGGGCAGCAACATCACGGCCACAAACGAAGAGGGGGAAATCTGCAGCCTGCTGCTCAAGCAGGTCAAGGAAGGCACGGAACTGATCGTGGTTGATCCGCGTCGCATCGACCTGGCGAAAAAGGCCCGGTTCTGGCTTCCCTTGCGGCCGGGAACCGACAACGCCCTGGCCCTGGGTTTTCTGCATGTCATCATCGAAGAGGGCCTCTGCGACGGTGAATTTGTGGAAAAATGGACCCACGGGTTTTCCGAACTGGCCGCCCATGTCAAGGCCTGGACACCCGAAAAGGTCTCGGAGATCACCTGGGTTGCCCCCGGGCTGATCCGGGAGGCCGCCCGCTGCTACGCCCAGACCAAACCGGCCGTCATTCAGTGGGGTAATCCCATCGAGCACAACACGCATACGTTCGACACCACGCGCGCGCTGATCTGCCTGATGGCGATCTGCGGCAATCTGGATATCCCCGGCGGGAACGTCGAGGCCCATGACCCGAAAATCCTCGGTCTGGGCCCTCTGGTCCGGGCCGACCTGATCCCCACAAAGGTCAAGGAGATGATCAGCGCCCATTACCGCGTCATCCCGCGGCTCATGACCATCGCGCCGGCCTTCTTCCGCAAGGCGATACTCGAGGACATCCCCTACCCTGTCCGGGCAGCCTACATGATGTGCAGCAACCCCATGCTGTCCTACGCCGACAGCCGCCAGACCCACGAGGCGCTCATGAAGCTCGACTTCCTGGCCGTGGCGGACCTGTTCATGACGCCCACGGCGGCGCTGGCGGATATTGTCCTGCCCGTGGCCAGCCAGTTCGAGTTCGACGATATCGGCCATCTGGGTATCGGCCACGGCTTCATCCTGGCCCGGCCCAAGGTGGTCGATCCGCCGGAGGAATGCTGGCCGGACATGAAAATCATGAACGAACTGGGAAAGCGCATCAGCCCGCCGGAACTCTGGCATGACGATTACCGCCAGTTTCTGGAAGATGTCGTCCAGCCCGCCGGTCTGACTTACACCCAGTTTTGCGAAAAGGGCTACCTGAAAGGCCCGGACCGGTTCAGGCTCTATGAGGAAAAGGGATTCCGCACGCCCACGGGAAAGGTGGAGCTCACGCTGAGTACGGCCGAAAAGTTCAAATTGAGCTCCTCTGCCGGAATACAGAGGGCTGCCCTGAGGAGGATGATCCGGAATATCCGCTGGTCCTGACCAGCGCCAAGAGCCGCTATTATCTGCATTCGTCCTATCGCTGGATCGAAAAACTGCGCCTGCTCAAACCCCATGCGCAGTTGGAAATACATCCGGAAACCGCCCGGCACCATGGCCTCGCCGAGGGCGACGATGTGGTCATTGAAACCCGCCACGGCAAGATCACGCAGAAGGCCCATCTGACCGATGCCATCGATCCCCGCGTCGTCTGCGCCGATCACGGCTGGTGGTTTCCCGAAGGGAATTCCGGAGACCAGTACGACTGGGACAAGGCCAACTTCAACATGCTGACGTCCACGCGGAAACTGGGTCGGGAGTATGGGACGCCCAACCTAAAAGGCATCGGCTGTAGAATTTATCGGGTGTAAGGCAGGCTCCTACGCCAATCTTTTGCTCAAGGAGGAGGAAATTCAAATGCAGCCTGTGAGATTCATCTTCGCCGGTTTTGCACTGATGGCTTTTCTGGCATTGCCCGTGGCAGCCGTTGCGCAGAAAACGCTTAGCGTTCAGGTCAGGGAGGGGCATCTTCGTGCGACGCCGTCCTTTCTCGGTAAAGTGGTGGCTAAAGTAACCTATGGCGACCGGGTGGATATGTTGGAAGACCGCAACGCATGGAAAAGGGTGTCTATTCAAGGCGGAAAGCTCAAGGGATGGATGCATGCGTCGGCCCTGACGTCCAAGCAGGTCGTTCTGAAAGCGGGTCAGGCCGACGTCCGGACGAGCGCTACTCGCGATGAACTGGCCCTGGCCGGCAAGGGGTTCAACGAACAGGTGGAAGTGGCGTTCAAGAAGGAAAATAAAAATCTTGATTACACCTGGCTCAACCGCATGGAGGGTTTCAGGATATCTCCCGAACAGATGCAGAGCTTTCTTGACAAGGGCAGTTTGGCGCCGCCTGCGGAAGGAGGCAAACGATGAAGAAAAAAGTCTGGATCAGGGTATTGATCGCGCTGGCCGTGCTGACCGTTGCGGCATGCAAAACCATGGAGTCAGCAACAGGCGCTGGTGACTGCCGTTGGTGTGGGTTCCGGCGTTATCACTGCGTCGCAGGGTAAATCCATCCAGAGAAGTGCAGTGGCCATTGCCAGGAGCGTCGAAAGCTTTACGCCGGAACAGGAATACTATATCGGCCGGTCCGTCGGCGCTGTCGTCCTTTCCAAATACCTGGCTTATGTAAATATGCCTGTTAATCAATACCTGAACGTACTTGGGCAGACACTCGCCAAAGCCTCGGACTTGCCGGAGATATTTGGTGGCTATCGCTTTCTCGTTCTGGATTCCGACGATATCAATGCCTTCGCCACACCCGGCGGGCATATTTTTGTCACCCGGGGACTGATTCGCTGCTGCCGGACGGAGGACGCCCTGGCAGCCGTCCTGGCCCATGAGATCGGCCATGTCCAGTTGAGGCACGGCATGCAGGCCATCGAGAAGGCCCGGACAACCGAAGCGCTGACCGTTATTGCCCAGGAAGGCCTGAAAACCTATGGTTCCCGTGAGATAGCTCAACTGACGCAGACTTTTTCCGGCGCGATTTCAGACATCACGGGCACCATGATCAACAAGGGCTATTCCCGCTCCTATGAATATCATGCCGATCAGGCCGCGCTCGTAATCCTTCAGCGCGTCGGCTATAACCCCGCCGGGCTCATCGACATGCTGGCCATGTATGGAAAAGAATCTCAAGCCGGATGGACTCGATTTTGCAAAAACCCATCCTGCTCCCCGGGATCGGATCGCCGAGGCTCAAAAAACCTGACCAGACGTTCACGCGCGCTGCGTCACCAAAGATCCGCCAGGAGCGCTTCATCCAAGCCATCGGTCAATTGTGATAAATTGATTCCCGACTGTTTCATGAGATGGGCATAAATAAAAATCCAAAATTCGCTGTGAAAAAGCTTCTGCTTGGGCTGCTGGCCGGTTTGATCGGGGCGTCTTGTCGCCGTTGCTTTTCTTCCTGACGGGGTGGCTGGACGTCTGGGAGGCAAAAACCTGGGACTGGCGGGTTAACATCATGGCAAGACCGGCGCCGACCAGCGATAAGATCCGTCTGGTCCTGCTCGATCAGAGCAGCCTGGACTGGGCCAAAGAAGAAAACGGGCTGGGCTGGCCCTGGCCCCGGGAAGTTTACAGCGCAATTATTCATTTCTGCCAGCGCAGCGGTGCGAAAGTTCTTGCGTTCGATGTGATCTTTACGGAACCATCCAAATACGGTGTGGCCGATGATCAGGCCTTCGCAGCGGCGATTCGAGATTTCAAGCATTTTGTCGGGACTGTTTCTCTGAGTCAGACGGCGGGAAGCGGAGCGGCGATGGCCAGCTTTTGCTCCGGAACCGACACTGAACGTCCTGGGCCTTGATCAATGGATGGCGGAAACAGGAACGGGTGCTTACCCAAGGGCCGCCTTCCCCATACCGGAGATATCGGCCGCCGCCGGCACGCTGGGCAATATTCACCTGAACCCGGACAGGGACAATATCTATCGCCGGGCGGCGCTCTTTCACGTCTTTGACGGCAGGGTGCTGCCGTCGCTTGCCCTTGGATGTTATCTGGCCGCGAAGCCCGGGTGGTCTCCGAAAATAAGCAGGGGCCGCTTTTCCATAGACAACCGGGATATCCCGATCGACCATCGCGGAAATGCCATTCTCAATTTTCGTGGCCCGCCGGGAACGTATAAAACATACAGCGCCGCATCGGTCATCCAGAGTGAACTTCGCATCGCAAATGGGGAAACACCCACGATAACCGAGCCGAATCCGTTCAAAGATGCCTACGTCTTTTTTGGATTCTCCGCTCCCGGCCTGTTTGACCTGCGTCCTACCCCTCTCTCTGGTGTTTATCCCGGTGTGGAAATCAACGCAACCATGCTCGATAACCTGCTGGCCAATGATTTCATAAGGCCCGTTTCCACAGCCCCTGTCGTGGGACTCACCCTGCTGATCGCCCTTCTGGCCGGCCTGGCAACCTCTTCGGTGTCCGGCATCGCCAGGAGTGTCCTGGTGTATGTTTTTTTTATCCTGGTCCCCGTTTTTCTCTGTCTGATCGCCTACCGCAAGGGATTCTGGCTGCCGCTGGCCGGTCAGGAAGCAGGCGTGGTCATCACGCTTTTCAGCGCCGGTATTATTTATTACACGACAGAAGGCCGACAGAAGATGTTCATCAAGAACGCCTTCAAGCAGTATTTGAGCCCGGCGGTCATCGAGGAACTCATCCAGCATCCTGAGCGCCTGAAACTGGGCGGCGAGCGACGGATGCTCTCCGTCTTTTTCTCCGATCTGGAAGGATTTACAAGTATTTCCGAGGGGCTGGACCCGGAAGCGCTAACGACCCTGCTGAATGATTACCTGTCGGCCATGACCGACATCATCCATGAAGAAGGCGGCACGGTGGATAAATATGAAGGGGATGCGATTATCGCGTTCTGGAACGCCCCCCTGGAGCAACCGGATCATGCCAGGCGCTGCGTCCGCGCCGCCCTGCGGTGCCAGGAACGGCTGGCCGTTATGCGTCCGGCATTTCCGGGAGCGGCTCGGCCGGGATTTGAAGATGCGCATCGGCATCAACAGCGGGCTGGCCGTAGTCGGGAACATGGGTTCCCATACGCGGTTTGATTATACCATGATCGGGGACGCCGTCAATCTGGCGGCACGCCTGGAAGGCATCAACAAACAATTCGGAACCTACACGCTGATTTCTCAATCCACAATGGAGCAGATGGCGGGCGCCTTCCCGGTCCGCGAACTATCGAGGGTCGCTGTCGTCGGCCGCCGGGAACCGGTCGTCGTGTATGAACCCATGCAGCCCGCAGGATGTTGAAAAGCGGCAAGACCGGCTTGCAACATTCTCTGAAGGTCTGGCGCTTTACTACCAGGGAAATTTCGCCAAAGCGGAAGCCATCTTTTTAGAGCTTGCCGCGTTGGATCCGCCGGCACACGTCTATGCAGCAAAATGCCGTCAACTGATCGACCATCCTCCGGATCAATGGCTGGGTATCTGGGAGATCGCGACAAAATAAGAACCATCACGGCGATCATCAACTGTGGGGTTTTACCGGCATCCGTGCATGCCCACCGACGCCTCTAATTCCGCCAGGCCCCTGAGTTTATTGATAATCTCCTGCAGGACGCCGATGACATGATCGATCTGCGCCTCCGTATTCCCCTTCCCGAGGCTGAACCTTACTGTTCCCATGGCGATATCTTTGGGGATCTGCATGGCAGCGAGAACATGGGACAACTGAACGGTATCTGATGTGCAGGCGGCACCGGCGGATGCGGCGATGCCTTGTTTATCAAGCTCCCGGACAACGGCGTCACCGGTAATGGTCCGGAATGAAACACTCAGGATGTGAGGAAGGCTGCGGAATACATGGCCGTTGATGCGCACGTCGGCGACCTTCTCCACGATCTGACCCTCCAGGCGCTTTCTCAATTCCAGCATGCGGTCCATCTGCCCGGGCAGGTCCCTGGCTGCGATCTCACAGGCTTTGCCGAGCCCCACAATACCCGGCACATTCTCCGTCCCGGTGCGGCGCCCGCCCTCCTGATGACCGCCGAACAGGATCGGGGAGATCGGCGTGTTGCGCCGGATGTAGAGGGCGCCCGTGCCTTTGGGGCCGTAGTACTTGTGGCCGGCGAGCGACAGCAGATCCACACCCAGATCGTTCACATTCACAGGGATCTTGCCGACAGACTGAACGGCATCCGTATGGACGATCACGCCTCTTTCACGGGCCATGTATGCGATCTCGGACAGGGGCTCGATGGTTCCGATCTCATTGTTGGCGTGCATGATACTGACGAGCAACGTTTTTTCCGTCAGGGCGCGCTGCACATCCTCAGGGTTGACAAGGCCCCCGCTGTCCACGGGCAGACAGGTTACGACAAACCCCTTCGTCTCCAGATATTTGCAGGCATTGAGCACGGCATGATGCTCGATGGCGCAGGTGATGATATGGTTCCTTCCCGATGTTTCGGCAAATGCCGTCCCTATCAGGGCCATGTTATCGGCTTCCGTCCCACCGCCCGTGAAGACAATTTCAGCGGGATCGGCGCCGATCAGGGCAGCCACCTGAGTTCTGGACTCCTCGATGGCTTTTTTCGCTTCCTGCCCAAAACAGTGAATGCTCGAGGGGTTACCGAAATGATTGGCGAAATAGCGCATCATGGCCCCCAGGACTTCGGGATCCGCGGGGGTCGTTGCACTATGGTCCAGATAAATGGCTTCCATCCTTACCTCTTCCAGTTCATCCGATATTCATCCTGCGTATACTGAAGTCTCTACCTGAGCTTCGTCTTAACTTCAATATTTTCTTATAATATTTTATTAAGCAGCGGAATGTGCAGCAGAATATAGTACGCAATAAGGAAGCATAGCGGGATCGAGATCAGACCGGCCAATGCCCACTTGAATACCGGCAGCATGTCCAGTGTTGTCATCAGCATCGTCACGGCAACAATTATCGGCGGGTGGAACATATACACGGCAAATGCACCCGCGGACAATTTTTGCATAAGGCCGTTGCTGAAGTTTAATTTATCACGAAACAGGCCCAAAAGCCCCATGGTCATGGCCACAGCAACAAAGGATTCCCAGATGGCATAGTAAGCGGCTGGCCAGGAGAAGCCTCCGATTATTCTTTTGCCTGTGTTTACAGACTTCATTGTAAGAGTCGAAAAATCATAGGGACCGGCAAAATATTTCAATATCAGCCAACCGATAAAGCTAAAAATCAACCCTGCAGCCAGCCATCTTCTGCCGATGGCCGACGTCATGCTTTCAAAACAGTTCGTGCGGTATGCAACAATCCCAGCAATGAACATGATAATGTATTGCGAAAAAAATCCCAGCTGCATTCCCCAGAATACGGAGCCGATAGGAAAAAACAATCGCAGTAAAAACGCAACCACCGCTATGATGACAATGAGCAGCAGCAGGTGCCTGGTGGTCAGGATACCCTGCCGGGAATCAGGCGCTGCCGTCCGCGGAAGGATCAGGCGCCAAAGCGTATACATCACGCAAAAAATAAACAATGCCAGCGCAAACCACATCGGGCCGACACCGAGAAGCTGCATTCCGGCAGACTGCAGGTACTGCCAGTAAAAATCAGGGAAACTCGAAACTTTGTTTTTCCATAGGGGGGACCCTACCACTCCTATCATGAGAGGCGTTACTACCAGCAGAAAAAAAGTGCCGGCAGGCCAAGTCTGCGGAACCTGTCGGATATAAATCGGTCGGGGCTTTTGTGGTCATAGGCCAGAGGCGTAAAGTAACCTGCCACAAAGAAAAGCATTCCCATGGAAAACCCCTGGATAAAAGCTTGGAAGAAGCTGAAAAAAATGCTGCTGAAGAAGCCCAGCGGCCTTACCTCGTTATAAAACCAGATGCCGAAACTGCTGTAGCTTTTTTCACTGCTTCAGCGCCGCCAGAAATTGCTTCAGAAGCTCCTGCGTATCCGGATCCTGAAACAAGCGCAGGGATTGAATGTCGGAGACGCGGTTGCGAAAGGACGTCAAATCCGGCGACTCGTCGATGACCATGCCGCTCTTCTTCAACCTGTCCAGGAAAAAGGCCGTGTTCCTGCGATTCCATTGCTTCTGATAGAAGGCCGCCTCATGCATGCATTGCCGGATCAGTTTTTGATCCGTATCGGGAAGGCTGTTGAACCATCCCAGGTTCGCCACGTTCAGATGCAGCGAATAGACATGCCGGGTGAGGGACAGGTATCTCTGATTCCGATAAAGTTGATATCTCCAGATGATGGAAAGCGGATTCTCCTGCCCATCGATGCTTTTCTGCTTCAGGGCCGTCACGACATCGGGCCATCCTAGAGAAACGGGATCGGCGCCCAGCATTTTCCAGAGCTCGCGATGAAGCGCCGATTCCATAACCCGGACCTTCAACCCGGTCAAATCTTCCACCTTGTGCACCGGGCGCCGGTCGTTCGTCAAATCACGAAATCCGTTCTCCGAATAGGCCAGCCCCTTGAAGCCTGCCTTCTCCAGCCGCCGCAACAGCTCCTGTCCGGGTGCCCCGTCCAGGACGCGATCCGCCTGATTGTAGTTCTCAAAAAGAAAGGGATAATCCAGCACCCGCACATCAGGAAGAAAGGCGTCAAACACGGCGGAAGTGATGACGCCCATCTGCATGTCATTGGCCTGGATCTTTTTTAATATATCCTTCTCTGTACCCAGTGACGATCCCTGATACAGTTTCACCTTGTAGCCGGAGCGGCTCTCCAGGAGCTTTCTGAACTTGTCGGCGCAAATATTCTGCGCCGATCCGGGCTTCGTGACCACCGCCAGCTTGATGACCTGCCGGGCCCATGAATGGCCCGGGCATAAAAAGACCAGCAACATGATCAGGGCCATCAGCAAACTGCGTCCTGTCATAATCCAACTCCTGTCAATTAGAGGAAGATGCAATTGACGTCACAACTGCTTCCCTTGCCGATCTTATTATAATTTTCCCTGATCCATGCTTCTGCCTTGCCCCGCCCGTTTTCCATCAGATAACTCAGCCAGTCCCAATCGACATTCAGCTTGCTGCTGCCGTTGTAATGATTCATAAGGTCGCCGGTACTGATGTAGTGGATGTTTGTTTTGATCAGCCGGCCGTCGTCGTCAAAGCCCTTGTCGATGATATTCGTGACAAAACTGATGGCGCGCATCTCGCGCATCAGGCTGGAATTGAAGCTGATATCCGTTGCCCTGTCAACGATTTCCGACATCTGTGTGGGCACCTTGTTGTAGTCAATACTGTCTATCTGTATCAGCATAAGATCCGTACATTGCGTTTGCTCAAAGAGCGGGAACATGGCCGGATTGCCGATATACCCCCCATCCCAGTAAAACTCTCCGTCTATTTCAACCGCCTGGAACATATGCGGCAGGCAGGCGGACGCACAAACAGCATCCGCCGTTATTTCGGCGTTGTGAAAGATCTTGACCTTGGACGTGCGGATGTTGGTCGCCGTCAGGAAGAGCTTGTGCTTGCGCTCATTTTGAATCGCATCAAAATCAATGATGTCCAGAAGCAATTTCTTGAGAGGGTTTTTCATGAGCGGATTCCACTGATACGGCGAGAGGGATTTGGAAATCATGGAAAATATCCAGAAAAAAGGATTAAAGTTAACGTTTCCTTTGCTGGTCATTTTATCGATGATCGTCGGCTGCAACGGCGAGAATTGATGCGATTCCGAATTTTTTCGCCAGAACTCAAATAAAACTTCTCTGGCTGACTCATTCCCCCCCTGAGTCAGCCCATAGATCATACATGCGGCATTGACCGCTCCGGCGCTGGTGCCGGAAACACCCACAATTTCGAGGTCACTTTCTTCAAGCAGGCGATCCAGGACACCCCATGTAAAGGCGCCATGCGCCCCACCACCCTGTAACGCCAGGTTCAACTTCTTTTTTTTCATACTCCGCCTTCGGTTTCCCCATCAAACGAGTGCTACAGCCGCCTATCCCAAGCCGGCATGCAGGCTTGGAAAGGTTCGACACCCCGATGAAATAATCATTTCAGCTTGCCCCTCCTATCAGGATTCCCCCTAAAAATCTACCATAAAAGCAAAAATAGACGGATTCGCAACAATCCGAAAAGCAAGTCGAAAACGACAGCTGCGCAATCCGTTCTTTACCCCTCCTGGACTGAAAGGGCCGAAGAGGAAGGTCAATCGTATCTTTTTACGTATTCGTCATTTCTGGTAGCAGATGCTTTCCTGGCTATAATGGCCCCCTGGACTTACGCCGGAACATCCATACCGTCGATAAAGGCCTTAACGTTTTTGCCGAGGACACCGTGGTTGTATCCGCCCTCCAGGATGCCGAAACAACCCCCCTTGTTTCTGACGCTGGCCTCCCTGACCATGCATCCCATATCCTGGTAATCCTGCGTGGCAAGAAGCCCGCCCCAGTCGTTGACATGATTGTCGAACCCGGCGCAGACGCCGATGACGTCAACCGGTTTGGAGAGAAGCCATTTCTCGACGCTTGCCACATAATCCCGGCGGTTGGATGCCGTCGGATTGTAGATATCGACATAGCCACGGCCGCCGAGGATATTCATGGTACCATCGCCGAAATGGAGGTCAAAATCCAGCACCGAAGCGTTTTTGATCTTGCCGTCCCGTCGGAGTTTCTCCAGGGCGATGGCCATGTTGTTGAAATAGCAGAATCCCCAATAGCTGCTTGCGGAGGCATGGTGCCCGGGCGGCCGGATCAGTGCGAAACAGGGTTCGCTCAAGCCGATTTCGGCGCACTGGATGGCACCGCCCGCCGCCAGCGCGGCAATTTCATAGACCCCGTCCCTTCTGACCATGTCGATATGGGAACGGGTATGAACCGCGGCAATATCCTTCTCCGTTGCGGCAACGGCATCGATAAAGGTCACACGGCCCCCGATTTCCTTGAGCACGGCGTCGATGCGGCCCTCCGCCGCCGCGGGGTCCATCGTGTAACTCGGCAAGAAATCCTTGTGAAAAATCACTTTCATGGCAACACCTCCTGAGAAGAGATTAAACCAATTAACCCTCTGACCGTCCATTGCCACAAGGGGGAAAAGAGGCTTGCGAACGCCTGTATTCGATTTTCAGGAAACCAACGGCAGACAAAAGTTTCAACGTATTTTCCGAAACGGGCAGATGGTCGAGATCGGCCGGCGCCAGCCAGCGTGCATCGAGGGCGTCGTCAGCCCCCCTCACCTCGCCGCTGATATAATCGGCCGCAAGATCGACGATCACAAAATGGAAACGAATGCGGCCGTCCCCCGAACGCTCGAAAAAATCAAAGGCGTAAATGGGCTTCCGCGCCCGGATCACCACGCCCGTCTCTTCGAGGATCTCCCGCTCCGCCGCCTGCTGCAGGGTTTCGCCCAGATCGAGGGCGCCGCCCGGAATGGCCCATAATCCTTTGCTCGGCGCAATGCCCCGCTTGACCAGAAGAATTTTACCGTCCCGGATCACCACTGCACCGACGCCGACAACGGGGCGATCGGGGTACTCACGTTTCGACATGGCGCGCAACCCCTGCAATCCTAAACTCAAATTTCGCCGTCATCCCGGGCTCCGGACAGCCGTTGTACGTCCGTTCGATAAAGGTAACATGCCGCTTCCGGTCAACCAGCAGCAGACTCGAAGAACGGGTACCGTAAACGGGGCTGGCGATGAACATCGAAGAAAGGATCCGCTCCCATTCAAGGCCGATGCCTGTATCGGGCAATCGCAAATCGTCAGGACGGGTCTGGTCTTTCAGAATTGCGAACAGGTCTTCCGGAGGCGGATCGTTGGCTTGCGACAGCAGCGCGTCGAGTCGCTGCATTCCCCTTTCGACCTTGGGCCAGGGTGTGTTGAGCAACGCATTGCTCAGGCCGTACAGGCCGGGCGTTAATTCCATCGCTCCATCGCGGTTGGAGTAATAATACAGGCGAAAGGGGTCACCCAGAATCACGCTGAACCCATTATAGAGGTCTGCCTGTTTTTCAAGTTTTCTTAAAAAGATATCCGTATCTTCCCGGCCGCAGAGATAATCCCTGACCAGCCAGCCGCGCGATGGCGCCTGCAATTTCACGGAAGCCGGGTCGCGGTAATTGGTCAACGCCGCCATCCTGCCCCCGCGGGTGATTCCCAACCATGTGCCGCCCTCCTTCAGGTCGCGGCCGGCCAGCAGATCGGGCCTGTCTTCCCAGAATGACGCCGACGCCGACGGCCGATCATAAAACTCGTCGCGATTGGCCGCGAACACAAGCGGGTAAACGGGGTGTTGTTTATAGGAAATGAGGACCAGGCACATCGTTGTCTTTCATTGCGAGCATCGCGTTAAGGCCCCGGTCATGAGGCTGCCGATCCCGACCTGACCATCTCCAGGATCCCGGACATTGCCTCCCCCGCCGAATGGTTGATGACCACATCGGCACTGCCGTCGTAAGGTGTAGCATCCCTGTTGATAATCACGAGTTTCGCCCCGGCGTTCTTTGCATACATCGGCATATAGGCCGCCGGATAGACCACGAGCGACGATCCGACGACCATGAGCAGATCGCAGTTGCTGGCATGATGGGTGGCCTGGGCGAGTGTTTCCGGGGGCAGGGACTCGCCGAAAAAGATGACATCCGGCTTCAGGATTCCCCGGCAGCGCTCGCAGGACGGGACATCATCCGCCGGCCGGGACTTCGCCAGAATGTCCTTGAGACAATAGGCTTCACGGCAGTCGAGACAGCGAAGCCAGTTCATATTTCCGTGCAACTCAAAGACATTTTTCGGATCGTTGCCCGCCTTCTGGTGCAGGTTATCGATGTTCTGCGTGATCACACAGGCCAGCTTGCCGAGCCTTTCCAGCTCAACAATGGCCTGATGCGCCCGGTTCGGCACGGCCTGCGCGAAAAGCCCACCCTCCATGAGGATACGCCACTGCTTCCTTCTTGTTTCTGCACTGCGAAGAAACCGTTCGATCGTAAAATCTTCCGGATCGAACTTCGTCCAGATCCCTCCCGGGCTACGGAAATCAGGGATGCCGGATTCCGTACTCACCCCGGCGCCGGTAAAAACGACCACCCTGCCGGCGGCGACAATCAATGCCGCCACATCCCTGATTTTCTGATCCAGAGAAACACCCTTCATATCCTCTCCTGCATGGACGAATAATCCTTTGTGGACACAAACGTCCTGAATGCTATCGGACATTTTTTCTATGTTCTGAGCGAAAGCCAGATTACGATACACGATTTCGGTCAAAAAACAAAATGAAAAGGATTGTCTGATTGACAGCATGCCGGATCGCAGCATGGAATGCGAGGCCTTATATCAAGAGGCGAGGAGCCTTTACAAGGGAAAAACGTAATCAAGCTGCCATTTCAAGGATCGGTTCTTTGTCTGACACTGCACTCCAGCGGGGGGGCGCCACAAGTCGCTCTTGAGATTTTTTATAACAAATTTTTCATTGACAATTCACTTCAAGACGTTTGATATTACATTTAATCACACAAAGACAGGATTCCGATGATCGAAAGCATTCTGACAGTTTTTAACAACCTCCGGATTCAGGACATCTTTGATATCCTGATCATCTGGATCATGGCATCGGTGGTGCTGATCTGGTTCAAGGAACGGGCGTCCCGCTTCGTCTTCATCGGCATCGGCCTGCTGGGGGTTATTTATCTGGCGGCTCGTTTCTTTCAGCTATACCTGACAACGGTCGTCCTGCAGGGATTCTTCGCCATTTTGCTCTTTGTCCTCGTTGTTATTTTTCAGGAAGACCTCCGGCGGTTTTTTGAACAACTGGCCATGTGGGGTCGCATCCGGCAGAAATTCTTTGACAAGCAGCCTGTTCATCAGGCCGCTGAAACCATCGCACAGGCCGTTTCCAATCTGGTCCGGAAACGTATCGGCGCCCTGATCGTCATCAAAGGAGAAGATCCCCTCGACCGTCATCTCAACGGCGGCGCCCGGTTGAACGGCGTTTTGAGCCAACCCCTGCTGGAGAGTATTTTTGATCCCCATTCCACCGGACACGACGGCGCCGTCGTGATCGAAGGCAACCGGGTACTGCAGTTCGGCTGTCACCTGCCGCTGTCCATTAACGCGGGCCGCTTTGGACCGCTGGGTCTCCGGCATACGGCGGCGCTCGGCCTGTCGGAGCGCTGCGACGCTCTGTGCGTTGTGGTCTCCGAAGAAAGGGGAACCCTCAGCCTTGCCAAGGGGGAAAATATCCGTGAGCTGGTCAATGCCGCCGCTCTGCGGGTCGAACTGGATTCCTTTTTCGCCCAGCAGGCGCCCAAACGGGAAACCAGGCCGGTCGTCCACTGGCTGAGGGAAAATTCCCGGGAAAAGGTCATCGCCCTACTGCTGTCCTTTATCCTCTGGGTCGCTTTCGGCTATCAGAAGGAATCCGTGCGGCGGGATTTTACCGTTCCTGTGGAATACCTGAATATCTCACCGGACTGGGTGATCGAAAAACCGAAAATCACCGACGTCAAGATCATGCTCACAGGCCCGCCGCAGGCCTTCGGGCTCCTAAATCCGGATACGCTGAAGGTCTCTGTGGATCTGTCCCAGATTCGTGAGGGATGGAATGAAATCGCCTTGTCCAATGACATGGTCGGCAGGCCGTCAAATCTGACCGTGATGGGGATCAGTCCCGCCCAGATCGGAATAACCGCATCCCGGCTGATCCAGGCATCCCTGCCCATCCGAGCGATCACGGAGGGCCGCCCGCCGGACGGTCTTTCTGTGCAGACAATCAGCGTGGAGCCTTCGGACGTCATGGTTTTGATTCCAGGCAAATTAAATCAAAACGGCGTCCGGATCAGAACGGAGCCGATTGATTTGGGAAAATTGACCTCTTCCACGACACTGGAAGTCAGGCTGATTTTGCCGACGCACGTCCGGTTCGCAGAGGGAAAGTCGTCCGTCGTCAAGGTCACAATCAAGCTTAATAAATCAAACCGGCCGGGCAGCAGGCCGTAAAGGATAAAGGAACATGCCCAGGCGGACAAAATCCAGATCAAAAAAGGCGGGACTGCCACCGGGGACCCTGGTTCATATCGGCGAAAAATTGAGCGACGCCACGAAAATCACACTGATCGATTATCAGGGGGATCACTATCTTGAAAAAAACATTGATCACGTTGAAGAGCTGCGCGCTTTCAATGACCGGCAGACGGTTTCCTGGGTGCATATCGAAGGCATTCACGATACCGGTGTCCTGGAACAGTTAGGGGATGTGTTCAGGCTTCACCCCCTCATTTTAGAGGATATCCTGAACACGGATCAGCGCCCCAAAGTGCAGGATATGGGCGATTATATGTTCATTGTCCTGAAGCGATTCTGCAATACCTGTGATGAACACAGCGATATCACGGCGGAGCAGATCAGTGTCGTTTTGGGACCCCATTATGTGATCTCCCTCCAGGAACGGTCAGACGCACTGCTCGATCCGATACGGGAGCATATCAGGACATCCATGGGACGTATCCGCAAAGCCGGCGCCGACTATCTGGCCTATTCCATCATCGATCTGGTCGTCGATTCCTATTTCGGCATTCTCGAAACACTGGGCGACAAAATCGAGATGGAGGAGGATGCCCTGGTGAATAACCCCACGCCCTCCACATTGCGGGCCATCCAGCATCTGAAGCGCGACATGATCTTCCTGAGGAAATCGATCTGGCCGTTGCGGGAGACCATCAGCGCGCTCGAACGCAGCGAATCACCGCTGATTCAGGACACAACGGGCGTCTACCTGAAGGACATCTACGACCATGCCATTCAGGTCATCGACACCGTGGAAACCTACCGGGAAATGCTCTCCGGCATGATTGATATATACCTGTCCAGCCTCAGCAACCGGATGAACCAGGTCATGAAGGTGCTCACCATCATCGCCACGATTTTCATGCCCATGACCTTCCTGGCGGGCGTCTACGGGATGAACTTCAAGCACTTCCCGGAGCTTGAATGGCGCTGGGGTTATCTGTTCTTCTGGATCATCTGCATCGCCATTGCCGTGGTCATGCTGATCCTCTTCAAACGAAAAAAATGGCTCTGATGAGTTGACGAACCGGCGATCATGCTTATTTTGTTTTATAAATCATGAATTCCGATAAGGGAACACCTGTTTGAAAAGATATTAAACTAATGATGAAGGAGACCTGACATGAGTGTTTTTACAGCCAGTGACATTGTTGAATTTGCCATCAGAATTGAAGAAAACGGGGCCAATTTTTACCGGTTTGCCGTGCAGATCGCCAGGGATGAAGGCACGAAGACTCTTTTTGAACAATTAGCAAACGCGGAGATCTACCACAAGAAGACCTTCGAAAAAATCTTTGCGGCCATGGACAAGGCCACCCCGCCTGAGGGTTATGCGGGCGAATACGCCGCCTATCTGCATAATTATGTCGATAACGCGATTATTTTCAAAAAAGAGGCCCTGGACCAGGAGCTCGCAAAGGTCAAGGATTCGCTTTCGGCGCTTGATTTCGCCCTTCAGCGCGAGATGGATTCCATTTTGTACTATCACGAAATCAAGGGACTCGTTCCCGCCCATGAACACGCTGCGATCGATAAAATAATCGAGGAAGAACGAAGACATGTGACCCTGCTGACGGCCATGAAACAGAAGCAATACGGATGCTGACGGCAATGGGGTATATAAAGTTCAGCCGTTCCCCTTCAGCCCGTATTTCTTGAGCTTGTAACGCAGCATGCGCTCGCTGATGCCCAGCAGTTCTGCCGCCTTCGTCTGATGTTCGCCGGTTTTTTCCATGGCCTCGACGATCAGTTTCCGCTCGAGTTCCTCGACGGAGCCCCGCAACAACCCTTCGGCGTCCCGGTGGCTTTCCGCGGCGTCAAACATATCCTCGGAAAAAGGAAGATCCTCAATGGACACAACAGCATCCCGGCAGATGACCACCGCGCGTTCAATGATATTCTCGAGTTCACGAACGTTTCCGGGATAGTCGTATTTCAACAGCAGATCGTGAGCCTCGCTGCTGACGCCGTCAATCTCCTTGCTGTTCTCCTCGGCATAGCGCTTCAGGAAATGGTCGATCAGGGCGGGTATATCCTCCTTGCGTTCCCTTAAGGGGTGGATGGCCATGGTAACGACATTCAGCCGGTAGAACAGGTCTTCCCGAAATAGGCCTTCCTTGACCCGGGCCTCGAGATCCCGGTTCGTGGCGCTGATAATGCGGACGTCGGAACGGATCGTCTGATTGCCGCCCACGCGCTGAAATTCCCGTTCCTGCAGAAAACGCAGCAGTTTAACCTGCACCGCGGCGGACAGTTCGCCGATTTCATCGAGAAACAGGGTGCCTCCGTCCGCCTCTTCAAACCGCCCGATCCGCCGGGCCGAGGCCCCCGTGAAGGCCCCTTTTTCATGGCCGAACAGCTCACTCTCAAGTAGATTTTCATGCAGGGCGCTGCAGTTGACCGCAATGATAGGCTTTGCCGAACGCGGGCTCAGGTTGTGAATCAGTCGTGCCAGCAGTTCCTTGCCGGTGCCGCTCTCCCCCTGAAGCAGGATCGTTGCCCGGCTGGCCGCGACCCGGCCGGCAATATTGATCAGAGAACCCATTTTCGGGCTGCGGAAGATGATCCGGTCGGATGTGACGCCCCGGACACCCAGCTCATGGCGCATAATTTCATTCTCCCGGATCAGCGTCCGTCGCTCCGACACGCGGTCGACCAGGATGAGCAGCTCCTCAAATTCGAGGGGTTTGGTGATATAATCGATGGCGCCGGCCTTCATCGCGTCCACGGCCGTTTCAATCGTCCCATAGGCGGTGATGATGACCACGTCGATCTCCGGATTGATGCGCTTGATCTCCTGCAGGACCTGCATCCCGTCCATGCCGGGCATTTTGTAATCCAGCAGCACAATATCGAAATGGCCTTTGAGTACGCACTGGATGGCCAGAACCCCGTTTTCCGCCTCGGATACGGTATGCCCCTCCTTGATCAGAAAATCGCGCAGCGTCTCACGCTGGGGGCGGCCATCTTCAACCACCAGGATGTTGAGCTTTTTCATGCATGATCCTTTCCATAAAACCCTCACCTTCCGAAAATCTTTCCGCGCTTACCCTCTTTGAGTCGGCAGAATGATCTCAAACGTCGTCCCGGACCCCTGATCGCTGAAAACAAGAATTTCACCGCTGTGTCCGCGGATAATTTCATGCGCGAGCGGCAGTCCGAGTCCCAGGCCCTTTTGCTTTGTCGTATATTCGGGGCTGAAGATGCGCTCCACTTCCTCGGCCGTCATTCCGCATCCGGTATCGGCGATCCTGATGCTGATCTTCTCTTTGGATTTCCGCTTCACGGCAATGTCGATCGCACCCCCGTTTTCGATTGATTCCATTGCATTTTTGATGACATTCAGCAGCGCCTGCTGGAGCTTGTCCATATCCATCGGCACAACGGTCCCATCGCTTCCCCAGTGCGTCCGGATATGGATGCCTTTGGCGGCGGCCTCTTCCCGGATCAGGTTGACAATTTTTTGCAGCACCTCGGCAACCGGATAATCGTGGAATTCCAGCCGTCGGCTCTTTGAAAAGGTCAGGAATTCCTCGATGATGCCGTTCAAACGCCGGATTTCGTCCCGAATGACGCCTGCCAGCGATTCAAATTCTTTGGCCTTGCTTTCATCCGCCGGCTGAAATTCACGCTTGAGCCGCTGGCTGGCCATGCTGACGGCGTTGAGAGGATTGCGGATTTCATGAGCCACCCCGGCGGCAAGCTGGCCCAGCGCAGACAGGCGTTCCGCCTTGTCGAGCTGTCTTTCCATCTCCACAATGCCAGCCAGGTGCCTGTTCTGGTTATGAAACAGCAACCACATGGCCAAAAGCGCGATCAGAACGATCAGCATGGAGAAAATAAATATATTGCGCCGGTTTTCCTCAAGAATCCTGTCCATGCTCTCCCGGTCGAGGCCGATGCGGGCAACCCCGACGATTTTATCATTCATGACAAACGGCACAGCCATATCGATCAGGCGCTTGCCTGAATGAACGATATTTCGGCTTTCAATTTTGCGTTTTCCGGCCCGGATTTCCGACAGGGGCATGTCCCCTTCCTGCCATTTCTCCGGCGCATTTTCTGTGGCGCCGAAAATAGCCCCCTGGCTGTCCATAATGACAAGATAGGCAACCCCCTGGCCCTGGCCTTCACCCAACTTTTCAACGGCCTTTTCAATAGATACCCTTGTTCCCCAGTACTTCATTTGTTCGCGATCGAGGGCAATGAGGATCGTGCCGCTGCCGTCTCTGCGTTTCAGACCGACATAACCCATGTTCAGACGGTCGAGGGTCTGAACCAGCGTCCGGGGAATGTCCTGACGACCGGCCCCCGAGCTGCTTCTGACTTCTGGGGCGGGCAGCATCGCCTCCCTATGGAAGTCCAGTTGTGTGACAAGCTGGATGAAAATACCGATGCCGATTTCCTTTTCCGTTTCCTTGATTTTTACGGCCGATCGCTGAACCGCCTGCTCGACGGGCAGGGACAGGCTCTGGTACACAACCTTCCCTCCGGCATTCAGAACGGCCACCATCCATAATCCCTTATCCGCGGCGAATTTCTGCAGGTAGGCATCGCTGATCCGATTGGCTTTCCAGGCTTCATCGATTTCCTGCCCGAGATCGGCAAGGGCAACGGTCAGCATTTTCTGGGGCGAGAAAGCGGCATCCTTGAGAGGGACGTAGGACCGCGGGCGATCCCGCTGAAAGGCCTGCACCAGGTTATTGAGATTATCCTGGGACAATCGCTGGACAACGCCCGTGATGCTCAGGGCCTGATTCTGCATGAATCCTTCAAGAATCCGGTTGTTGCGCTGGAGATCCATTACCCCCATGATCAAAATCAGAGCGATGAATACGGCGCAGACGATGGCGACTGAAATCGGCTGGAGGAAAAACCGGTCTTCCGGCCGGGAACGGTACTGCCAGATTTTTTTGTACGGACTCATAAAAAACCCTCAAACGCATGAATAAAACGATCTTGATATGATAGGTCATAATGGGGAAAAGTCAATGAATTCTTGATTTGCTCCCCCACCGGATCCGGATTGGACCTCTATGATCCGGCATCGACAATTCTGTCGATTCGAGCGCCATTTTCTGTAAGTCTATTAACATTCTGTATTCATTCAGTTATTTATTTATCTATCCCTGCCGCCCCGACATTTTTTGCCTGATTTGAACACCGGGCCCGAGGGGGCGCCCCCCCGATATCATATAATATATCTTTGATATCGAACACTTATGAATAATAACCCGTCAACGGCACACAATATGCAGGTTGAAACATACAGAAAACGTCCTGCCGGTTAAGCAAACGGGCATGTTTATCCGGCAGTCGAATCCAAAACTTCAGAAGGCGGCAAGCCTTCGTCACTCCTGAATCGGGGGAGGTCAATGACCTCCCCTTTTTTTATTGAAGAGCGATCGTCGGCCCTGTCCGCACAATCATCATATCAGCGTTTTCTCCGGTCGCGCAGTTTCCGCCACTGGTCCATTCTTTCCCGAATGATTTTCTCATAGCCGCGTTCTGTAGGATTGTAAAAGGATTTCCCCTTCAAGGCATCCGGCAGGTATTCCTGGGAAACATAGGCGTCCTCGAAATCATGAGCATACAGATAGTCCTTGCCGTAACCCAGATCTTTCATGAGTCCTGTCGGGGCGTTGCGGATATGCAGCGGAACAGGCAGCGCGCCGGTGCGGCGGATGGTTTCCCCGACCCGGCCATAGCCCGTGTAAAGAGCATTGCTTTTGGAGGCCGTGGCCAGATAGACGGCTGTCTGGGCCAGGGCCAGCTCGCCCTCGGGAAGTCCGATAAACTGGAATGCCTGCATCGCAGCGACGGCTACCGTAAGCGCCCTCGGGTCGGCGTTGCCCACATCTTCCGAAGCAAAGCGGACCATGCGGCGCGCGATAAAGAGGGGATCTTCGCCCGCAGCCAGCATGCGGGCCAGCCAGTAAAGGGCTGCGTCCGGATCGGAGCCGCGCAGGCTCTTATGCAGGGCCGAAATGAGGTTGTAGTGCTCTTCTCCGTTTTTATCGTAGAGCAGAATTTTTTTCTGAAAAGCTTCCTCGATCACCCTGCGGGTTACTTTCCTTGCGCCGTCGGGCGCCGCATCGATCAGAGATGCCGCTGCCTCGAGGGCATTGAGGGCCGTCCGGGCGTCGCCGTCGGCGGACCAGACAAGGACGGACAGGGCTTCCGGCTCAATTTCCAGGTTTAACGCGCCCAGGCCTCGTTCCTGATCCTCGAGGGCCCTTTTGAGGATCAATAAAAGGTCGTCGTCGGAAAAGGGCTTCAGCAGCATGACCCGCGAGCGGGACAAGAGCGGAGAAATGATTTCAAAAGATGGGTTCTCGGTGGTAGCGCCGATCAACGTGATCAGGCCGCTTTCCACATGCGGCAAAAATGCATCCTGCTGGGCCTTGTTGAAACGATGGATTTCATCGACGAAAAGGAGCGTCTTTTCGCGGTGATCCTTCCACCTGGCCCTGGCCTCATCCACAACGGCGCGGATTTCCTTTACCCCGGACAACACCGCGGAAAAACTTGTGAAATGCGATTGCGTTTCCCGGGCGATCACCCGGGCCAGCGTAGTTTTACCGGAACCCGGAGGACCCCAGAAAATCATGGAAAAAAGACGGTCCTCTTCAATGGCGCGACGCAGCAGGGCTCCCTCACTCATCAAATGCGGCTGACCCACATACTCCACAAGGGTGCGCGGCCGCATCCGGTCCGCCAGTGGCCGGGGATCATCACCGCTTTTCGTTTCGCGTCGGTCAAAAAAATCCATAATAAAAGAGACCTTTGTCGCTCCTGATCCAATAAATGCGACTGCTTCGTAAGAAGTTCCGCAGGCAAGGCGCGCCAATCCTGAAGAATGAGACGTACTTTTACGTACACCGCAGTTACGAAGGATGCAGCGCAACTTGAGCATCCGGACTTTTTACGAAGTCGTCATGGCTTGCTTTTTACTCTTGTCCTGGCCTGTTCAATCAGATCGATGAGCGTTGTCATTTTGTCCAGCGGGCTCTGCTGTAAGAAAAGCTCCCATTGAGCCGCCGATAGGATTTCCCTCAGATGGGCTTCCACCGGAAAAAACACCTGCCAGCATTTGATCGCCCGATGACAGGGCATATCCCCGGCTTCCCTGCGACAGTAGGAAAAACTGAGCTCATGTCCCAGCCGCGGACACCGGATTTCCAGATGATCGTACGAATCCATGGGGCTGCTCCCTATGAGGGTTTTGTATAACCGGTGAAAAATGGTCTCCCTATGAATCTTCAGAAAAACACCCCTGCTTCTTTTTTGTTTGAGGAAGATCGGGGGACACTTAAAGATCAGAATGTCCAAAAACGACAGAACCGTCAAGGAAAAAACATGACTTTCCCTGGCGGTTCTGTCTGAACACATTTCATTTAAGGTTTTGGGAATCCTTCAATGGCCTTCAGGGCACGCTGGATCTCTTCATCCGGCAACTCATGGGGTGTCAGTTTCCCGGCAAAATAGGCCTCATAGGATGCCATATCCACCAGGCCGTGACCACTCCAGTTGAACAGGATGACCCTTTCCTTGCCTTCCTCTTTGGCGCGCCTGGCCTCGTCCACCACGGCAGCGATGACGTGGTCCGTCTCCGGCGCCGGGATGAACCCCTCACTCCTGGCCCATTTGACACCCGCATCAAACGTCTCAAGCTGGTGATAGGCCCTTGCCTCGACGAGATTCTCATGGACCAGATGGCTGACAATGGGCGCCATGCCGTGATAACGCAGGCCGCCGGCATGGATGGGCGCCGGAACGTAGTCGTGCCCCAGGGTGTACATGGGCAGCAGGGGGGTCTTCTTGGCCAGGTCGCCGAAGTCATAGGCAAAGGGGCCCCTGGTCATGGTCGGACAGGATGTCGGTTCGGCGCCGACGATCTTCACTTTTTTCCCGTGAATCTTGTCGCGCACGAAGGGCATGGAAATGCCGGCAAAATTGCTGCCGCCGCCGGCGCATCCCATGACCACGTCCGGATAGACGCCGATCTTTTTGAGCTGTGCCTGGGCCTCCAGTCCGACGATGGTCTGGTGAAGGATAACATGATTCAACACGCTCCCGAGCGAATAACGCGATTCCTCGCGGGAAACGGCGTCCTCGATCGCCTCACTGATAGCGATGCCGAGACTGCCGGGAGAATCCGGATACTCCGCCAGGACCTGACGGCCGGCCTCGGTGATCATGCTGGGGCTGGGGATGCATTCGGCGCCCCAGGTCTGCATCATCATGCGCCGATAGGGTTTCTGTTCATAACTCACCCTGACCATGAAAACGCGGCATTCCAGACCGAACATCTGGCAGGCCATCGACAGGGCGCTTCCCCATTGCCCGGCGCCTGTTTCCGTGGAGATGCGTTTGATTCCGAAGGCCTTGTTGTAATATGCCTGTGGAATGGCTGTGTTCGGTTTGTGCGAACCGGCCGGGCTGTTTCCCTCCATCTTGTAGTAGATCTTCACCGGGGCATTCAATAGTTTTTCGAAATTCCGCGCCCGGTACAGCGGCGTCGGGCGCCAAATCAGGTACTTCTGCAGCACTTCGTCAGGAATATCAATCCAGCGCTCCGCGCTGACCTCCTGCTCGATGAGGTTCATGGGAAAAATGGGCGCCAGATCCTCAGCGCTAACCGGTTTCCCCGTCCCCGGGTGGAGGGGGGGGCGCATCGGCGTCGGCATGTCGGCCATGATGTTGTACCATTGCCGCGGCATCTCGTCATCATTCAGTAAGACTTTCATCTGTTCCATAACATTTCCTCCCTTTGTTCGTTCTTCTTAGTATTGATTGCCATTATATATAGAGACCTTTGAAAAATGGCTTCGCCGCTTTAAGAACCATTTTTCAGCGGTTATACAAAACTCTCCTGCAAACAAAAAAGCCATGGGACTTTCCCATGGCTTTTATTGATCGATCCGGAGTCATGGGAGGGTCTCCCCTGCCCACGGCTCATTTTTTTCAGAAAAGGAACACCGGCGGGCAGACATCTTTTGCCTGCCACCACCAGGACAGATTATTCTGACATTCTCTTCCGTTCATCATCCGCCTCATTTTAACTTTTGCATTCCATAACACAAACAAAAAACGCATGTCAAGCCAAAACTTGTTGAAACCGCAAAAATAATTTTAGATTTCTATGTTTGACAACAGGCCTTTGTGCCGCCTGTACCAGAGGTTCGGAAACAGATAGTAAAAAAACCGCGAAACCGGTCCGATGAATTCCCGGGTCCGCCGGTCAAACTGGCAGGCCTGGATAATGATCTCCCGAATGTCATTCCGGGTGTTCCCCTCGTTGAAAATCTTGTAGGCGCAGTGAAAAAGGGGGCTGTACATGTTCTTTTTTTCCAAGTACTTGTTGACGTTGCGGATGGTATTCGGCCCTTCCGGCGTCCCGTCGATCCGTTCCAGCACCTTGAGATTGGTTTCAATGGGATTGCCTGTGAGCAGCTCATAATAAAGTTTACCATAGCGGTAATTCTTGCTGGCCTCCGACGAAACAGTCACATACATGTCGCCGACCCCGGCCTGAGAGTGAAAGGCCTGAAAACTGCCGCCCAGCAATCTGGAAAGGGAGCGGATTTCCACACCTGATCTCGCAAAAATTGTTCCCGGAATGGAATCCCCCAGCATGAGCGAATCGGTGAGCCCTTTGATATTGGCGACGATGTTCTTCAGCGAGCCGCAGGCCTCCACACCGACAATGTCAAAATTATAATAGACGCTGAGTTCCCGGCGGTTATAGCGGATGAGTTCATCCCGAAAGAGGGCGGATATCTTTTTTTCCCCGGCAACGGTGACACAGATCGGATTTCCCATGGCAATATCCACATCAAAGAAGGGCCCGCCTACGCAGGCGATGTGATACTTGTGCCGGATGTTGAATAAATGGCTCCTGATCAACTGCGACGGCGTGATCAGTTCTTTTGTGATTTCATCGGCCATGAGCCCCTTAATCGGTGTAATCAGGCAGGTATCGCCCACCTTTTTCTCCAGCAGCGGTTTCAGATAGTTCAAGAACTCAGGAAGGCGCGGCATGGTCAGGCAAAGCAGGATCAAATCGTGGTCTTCCACGATGCGCTCCAGATTGTTTGTCGCCGTTACACTGGGCGGCAGCAGCGGCACGCGGTCCATCCCGCCCAGTTTCCTGGCCAGATCCTGGGTCAGGTGCCTCGGATTGAGATGCTCTTTGTTGATCTCCCGGCAGACGGCTGCATCGTGATAATAAATGGTCACGCGTTTATGATCGCGCCCGAACTTATAGGCAAAAGACGTCCCGAGCCGGCCGGGACCGATAATGGCGATGCGACTGGTATCCAGTTCTGAAATCATAAGCAAAATTTTTCTGATTCACGATGTCCGCACGGGCAGAAACCTTAAAAGTCCGGGCAGTATAGGAAAGCAAGGACCCGGTGTCAAGTAAAAATGAAAAATATCCAAATATTTCATTGACATGGGATTACTAATCGTTACCGTGACGATGACATTTCAGGTTTTGTCATAGCCAGGATAAACCGGGTCATCTCCGCCAGGACCCTATCCCGGGCCTGATGGTGTGGTACATGACCGCAGTCTGTTAAAATCAAGGATTCGGCCGGACCGGAAACCCCGTTCACGATGGCCTCGACCTGCGCGGGCGTCCCGTACTCATCGTCCCGTCCTTGGATCGCCAGAACCGGGCAACGGACGCCGGGCAGGTATTTCTCGATGTTCCAGTCCCGGAAAGCCGGGGAAAGCCAGGTTTCCGACCAGCCCCGGAAAGCCGCCTCGGCATTGATTCCGTGATACTTTGAGAACTTTTCCCGGAGGTCTGTCGAATCGTACAGGCTGACGGCCGCGCGAATCCCTGTCAATGTGACTTCTTCAACGAAGACATGAGCCGCTTCTGTAATAATGCCCCGAACTTTTTCAGGCCATACAGCCGCAAAGATCAGGGCGATTGTACCGCCGTCACTGTGACCGATCAGAATGGCGTCGTCGATCTGTAACCGCCGCAGGACTTCCGGAAGGCTCTGCAGGGCTTCCTCTTGGAGATAATTCACTGAGCGGGGGCCGTCCAGCGGATCGGCGTTTCCATGACCACCGCGCTCATAAACGACGGCGGGCAGATGGACGGCGAGACTGACCGCCAGCGGAAAATCGCGCCACTGAGCGATACTGCCAAGTCCCTCATGGAGAAAAACCAGTTTCGTACGGAGCACATCCGTCGAAAGCGGAACCGGTTCGATGACTACAACCGGAAGCCGGTAATGGCCGTCATGGATGTTCAATATGCGGTGCACCGCATTATCCGGCGCCGCTGGAAGAGAAGCGTTTTGATCGCTCATTTACTGATCCTAAGTTCGCTTGACAAAGCATTGATTTTTCGTTTAGATTGCAGTCGCGCATCGAATATGACAAAGTCCGTGGAAAAATCAAGCACCATAAAAGGGAGCTGTTCATGCCACCTTCAGAAGCAAAAGTAAAAGAAGAAGTCTCCTATTATGAAAAGGGGCAAATCAAGGAGAAAAAGCAGTCCCTGGCCGGAAAGACCCACGGTGAATATCTCTCATACTTCGGCAACGGTCAGGTCATGGCCCGGCTTTATTTCGTCAATGGTGTCCGCGAAGGAGAAGCCGTATCTTATTACAAAGACGGACAAATTCGGGAAAAGGGAACATATCGAAACAATAAATTCGAAGGTGAATATACAAATTATTATGAAGACGGCCAGCTCAGGGAACGGGAATTCTACCGGGATGGCAAACTGGACGGCGAGTATCTGTTCCATTACCGCAACGGGCAAATCAGGGATAAGGAATTCTACCAGGACGGAAAGCTGCATGGCGAGTACCTGTCCTTTTTCAAAAACAGCCAAATCAAGGAAAAGGGGGCCTTCCTCAACGACCGGCGCGAGGGCGAATATGTCGCCTATTACCGCAACGGCCGAATCCGGGAAACGGTAACCTATGAAAACGGCAAGCTCAAGGGAAAATTTCTGTGTTACGATGAATCGGGACAGCCTGTCCGCGTGAAGGATAAGGATAATATCGAAGACTCCTCTGAAATAGAGGATAATGCGGAAGATAAGAAAAAAAGGATTGACGACCTGCTGACGAGTCTCGGGAACTTTGAAAAAAAGACGGATTGACGCGACGGTCATTCCATTTCTAAATCAAAGATGATATCGAAGCGGCAAGGAGGAGGCGACGAGGCGTATTGTACATACGTCGAGGAAGCCGACGACGCAGCCAACAAAGATGGCGCTTTTATTTAGGAAAGGAATCACATCATGAAGGAGGCCTTATGGTCAAGACAATCCTCATCCCCACGGATGGCTCCGAATACGGCCGGACGGCCATCGATTTCGGTATCTATATCGCGAAAAAACTGGAAGCGCAACTCATCGGGCTACATGTCATCGATATCGGGCTCATGCACGGGACGGTCTTCAGCGATATCTCCGGTTCTATTGGCCTGCCGCCCTATCAGGAATTTCTCCCCGTGATCGAAGCGGGACTGGATGGACGAGCCGAAACGGTATTGAAAGCCTTTCGGGAGCGCTGCGAGGCCGCGGGATTGCATCCGGAGACCATCAAGGCCGTCGGTGTCATCGACGAAACCATTATCGAAGAAGGCAAGAAGACGGATTGGATTATGCTGGCTCAGCGCGGTGAAAACTTTCATCTTGCCAAAGGCGGGATCCTGGGTTCCACGGCGGAACTGGTCGTCCGAAACTCTGGAAAGCCGGTTATGGTGACGCCCAAGACCTATCAGAATATCGAAAGCATGGCCCTGGCATATGACGGTTCGCCCCCGGCTCATAATGCCCTGAAGCTTGCCGTAAACCTTTCGGAGAAAGCCGCCTGGCCCCTGACGATTATCTGCATCACCGACAATCAGGCCGTTGCCGACCGGCTCCATGAAAAAATCGAAGCCACCCTTGAACCCTTCCAGATCGACTGTGAAACGATCGTCATCCGGGGCAAGGAAAGCCGGGAGCTCATTAAATTCATTGAGGAAGATTCTGTCGAACTGCTTGTCATGGGCGCCTACGGCCACAACCGGCTGCGGCAACTGCTGGTGGGCAGCACGACATCCGATGTCATCCGCAGGACTAAGATCCCTGTCCTGCTGACGCGCTAAATGCCCTCCCCTTTGATGAGAGCGCCGAGTTCCGCCAGGACGTCATGCCGCGTCAGATCATAGTAAACCGGCGTAATCGTCACCATGCCCCGTCGCAGCGCGCAGGCGTCGGCTTGCGAATCTTCACGATCGGAAAGCTGCGTCTCTCCGGTCAGCCAGTAATAGATGTTCTCGCGCGGATCCACGCGCCTTTCATAGCTTTCGATCAATCGCGCCCGTCCCTGTCTGGCGACCACCACCCCCTTGATCTCGCTTTCGGGAAGCGCCGGAACGTTGATGTTCATGGGAATATGTTTCAGGGGGTGATCCTTCAGCAGAAAGGCCGCCATTTTCCTTGCGAATTTTGCCGCAACGGTGAAATCCGCATTGCCGTCGTAGGAATCGAGTGAAACAGCCATGGACGGCACGCCCATGATGGCCCCTTCCGTGGCCGCTGAAACCGTACCGGAATAAATCACGTTGATCCCCACATTGGCTCCCCGGTTGATCCCGGAGACCACGAGGTCCACGGGCCTGTCCGACAGTTCCCGGATGCCGATTTTGACGCAGTCCGCCGGCGTTCCGGCCACGGCATAGCCCAAGAAATGGCCGTTCTTTCTGGCCGGTCGGACCATCAGGGGACGGAAGATGGTGATGGCGTGGCCCACGGCGCTCTGTTCAACTTCAGGTGCGACGATCAGACAGTCCGCATCCTTCGACAGTTCCTGAGACAGGGCGCTCAAACCTTTCGCGTAAATGCCGTCATCATTGGTCAAAAGAAATCGCATATTTTGCCCTCAATAAAGGTCCTTGATATAATTCAGCGTTTCTTCGGCAATAGCAGGCGAATCAATCAGTACGGACAGCTCGTTGTTATGTTTGAGCGCCGACTGCGTGAGGTTGTGGCTGCCGATGAAGGTGTAACGCCCGTCAATGACTGCAAGCTTGGTATGCGTCGTCTTTTTCGGCGCGTCAAAATAAACCTCCACGCCGGCCTTTTTCAGTCGCTCGGACGCGTTCCGATTATCACGGTTGACGGACGAGTCCGTTTTTGCATCCTGCTCCAGCACGACGATCACCCGGACGCCCCGCCGGGCGGCGTCATCCAGTTCCTTGAGCAGAATTTCCGGACAACTCTTGGGACGCCCGTTGGTCTTGAAGAGAAAAAAAGCCATGACAATCTTCGTACGGGCATCCTGGATTCTTTCCGACAGGGCATGAAAATACGCCTTGTTCTTAAGCAGCGTCAGGGGACAGCTGTTCTGATCGATCGGCTTCTGCAAAGCCGGTTTCCGGTCCGCTGCCTCTGAAGCGAACGGCACGGACAGCGTAAAAGCAGCCATCATGGAAATGAAGAAAATGAAACATAGGATTTTTTGCACAGGCCATAGCATCATTTATCACCTCTGATTGCCCCATATCAAATAATAACATTTTTTTAAATCGACTTTTCGACCCTGACTGCAATCCGGCGACATCCTCACCGTTCCCACCTCACGAGGGCGGGGCCAGCGGGATCGCCGCATGCATCGATCAATCCATCTGCCGGGCGGCGCGGATGCCGTCGAGGGCCGAACTGATGATGCCTCCGGCGTAGCCCGACCCTTCGCCGCAGGGGTAGATGCCCGCGACCGTGACGCTCTGGCCGTCAGGGCCCCTTGAAATCCTGACCGGCGAAGATGTCCGGGTTTCAACGCCGATCAAATGCGCCTCCGTCGAAGCAAAACCCGGCATTTTCCGCTCGAAGAGCCGGAATCCTTTTTTGAGCGCCTCCGCCACGAAGCCGGGCAGGAGATCCCGCAAGGAAGCCGCCCGGACGCCGGGCCGGAAAGTGGTCTGTCCGACCACACCGCCGGTTGCATCCTTGAGAAAATCTGTCAGACGCTGAGCCGGGGCGCGGTAATCGCCTCCGCCTAAGACAAAGGCCCGCTCTTCCCACTGTCTGCGAAAGGCCAGACCCGCCAGCGGCGCGGCGCCGAAATCATCCACGCGGACATTGACGACCACGGCGCTGTTGGCATAAGGGCCGTCCCGCCGGGAGGCGCTCATCCCGTTCGTCACGACCCCTCCGGCCGATGCGCTGCAGCCGATGATCTGCCCGCCGGGACACATACAGAAGCTGTAAACGGAACGGTTCATGTCCTCGATGGCGGCCGTCATAAAATAATCCGCCGGCGGTAAATCGGGATGTCGACACCATTTGCCGTACTGGATCTCATTGATCAGTTCCTGCGGATGTTCCAAGCGTAGGCCCATCGCAAAGGGTTTGGGTTCCAGACGGACCCCTCTCTCCTGCAGCTTGCGGTAGGTGTCGTCGGCGCTCTGCCCGATCGCGAGGATCAGGCGCTGAGGCCGAATTTCCTCATGCTCATTGATGACTATGCCGACGATACGCTCCCGGTGTATCAGAAAATCGGTCACCCTGGCCTCAAATCTGACTTCAGCTCCGAGCTCGACGAGCTTTTCTCTCAGACGGACTACCACCGCGCGCAGTCTGTCCGTTCCGATATGCGGACGGGCGTCCGTCAGAATGTCGGCAGGGGCGCCCAGTTCCACCAGTATGTTTTTGACCCGGGCGGTCAAGGGATTTTTGACCCGGGATGTGAGCTTGCCGTCGGAAAAGGTTCCCGCGCCGCCCTCGCCGAAATGGACGTTGCTTTCAGGATTCAACCGGCCTTCCTCCCAGAAGCGGTTCACGTCAGGCACGCGCTGAGCCACGCTTTTCCCACGTTCCAGCAGAAGCGGCGGCATGCCGCTTTCAGCCAGCGACAAGGCCGCAAAAAGACCCGCCGGGCCGCAGCCGATCACAACCGGCCTCAACCCGGACTTCAAACGAGGGTTTGAAAATGACGCCGGCTTGTCTTGCGATAATCGCCTGACCGTCACGCCTCCGGCCGGCGTTTCCGTCCAGGCAGTCTCATCGTGCAGCGAGACTTCAACCACATAAATAAAACGGGGCGGACGGCGCCGCCGGGCGTCGATGGACCGCCGAATGATACACAAGGATTCAATGTTCTCAGCCTGCACGCCGAGGATTGCAGCGGCTTTTCCCGGAAGGACGCCCTCCCCTTCCTCCAGTGAAACCGCTATGCCCGATATTTCCAGTACCACTCCAAATCCTTATTGATAAAAAACGGCCGCTGGTATAAACATCACGCAAAAAAACAGGAAAGACCCATGCCCTGGTACGCCGTCCATACAAGAAGCCGTCACGAGGAGCGATCGCACACGCTGCTCCTGCAGAAGTCCATCCATTCCTTCTTACCGAAGATCGAAGCCTGGAGCAAGCGGAAAGACAGGCGCAAGAAGATCATGATCCCCATGTTTCCGGGATACCTGTTTGTGGAATCGGCAAACCTCGATAATTACGTCAAGCTGGACATTCTCAAGACCTTCGGCGTCGTCCAGATCCTGGGAAAAGCCAGGGGGGCCGAACCGATTCCGGTGCCGGACGAGAAGATCGATGCGATACGGCGCATCATTGAATCCCGGGTCGAGGTCCAGCAACTGCAGTATCCGAAGGTCGGCGAGCCTGCGCGCATCATGGACGGCCCGTTCAAGGGCGTCGAGGGACTTGTGATCAGCACGGACTACGCAAAGGAACTTTTTGTCATCTCCATTGATCTGCTGCAGCGATCCGTCGCGATCAAGTTAGAGGGGTTCCAGATCGCCAGAATCTAAATTTTAACCTTGACATTCTTCATGATTTGCGTAAGAAGGGCCGGGCGGGTTCGAAGACCGCCTGAATGTTTAGAAGGAACGATAACCCCATTGAAAAAAGGCCGGATCATCATCGATTTTGAACGCTGCAAGGAATGCCACCTCTGCATCTACGCCTGTAAAGACGGGCATATCCATCCCGCCTCTGATTATAATTCCAAGGGCTACCGCCCTGTCGTTTATTGCGGCGGAGAAGACTGCACGGGCTGCACGTTGTGCGCCATCACCTGCCCGGAAATCGCCATCGAGGTTTACCGTGGATAAGATCCTGATGCAGGGCAACCGGGTCATCGGTGAAGCGGCCATCCGGGCCGGATGCCGCTTTTACGCCGGATATCCCATTACCCCCCAGAATGAGCTCACGGAATACATGGCCGAAAATCTCCGTAAAGTGGAAGGGGGAACCTTCATCCAGGCGGAAAGCGAAATCGCCGCGATCAATATGGTCCTGGGGGCTTCTGCCGCCGGCGCACGGGCCATGACGTCCTCTTCCAGCCCCGGTATTTCCCTGAAACAGGAAGGCATCTCCGCGCTGGCCGCCGACGAACTTCCCGCCGTGATCGTCAATATCATGCGAGGCGGGCCCGGCCTCGGGAATATTCTACCCGCCCAGGGAGACTACTTTCAGGCCACGCGAGGCGGCGGACACGGGGACTACCGGACCATTGTCCTGGCGCCTGCCTCCGTGCAGGAGCTGGCCGACCTCACGATGGACGCCTTTGATCTGGCCGATCGCTACCGCACCCCGGTGATGATCCTGGCGGACGCTATGATCGGACAAATGATGGAACCCCTCGTCTTCAAGACGCCTGAACCGAGACAGTACGACGACGGCTATATTCTGAGAGGCGCGGGTCAGGGCCGGAGCCGATTCATCCGGGGGCTTATCCTGGACGCCATCCGCATGGAAGAGCACAACTGGAAACTCTACCGGAAATATCAGGTCATCACAAAAAAGGAAGTCCGTCATGAAACCTTTAAAACAGACGATGCCGACGTGCTGATCGTGGCCTACGGCACTGCCGCCCGCATCGCGAAGGGCGCCATCAAACGCTGCCGGGAAATGGGCATCCGGGTTGGACTGATCCGCCCCATCACGCTCTGGCCTTATCCTGCCGACGTGATCAAGCGTTTTTCAGAAAAGGTCGAAACATTCATTGTTTTCGAGATGAGCACCGGCCAGATGCTGGAAGATGTCCGGCTCGCCCTGGGCGGCGCCGGGATCATCCATTTTTACGGAAGGCCCGGCGGGGTGATTCCAACCCCTGTGGAACTGGCCAGATTCATTGAACATCATACGAAAAATTCTTGGGACCGCGGATCACAGTAAGGGCGCGATGATGAAATCGAAGATTAATGTTTATCAAAAGATTTTTGGCAGACCCCAATATTTGAAGGAAAACATATTCCATTACTGCGCCGGCTGCGGACACAGCATTGCCCACCGTCTCATTGCGGAAGTTATCGAAGAGCTCAATATCCGGGACCGGACGATCGGGGTACCGCCCGCCGGATGCGCTGTCCTCGCCTATAACTACTTTGACATCGATATGCTGGAATCAATGCACGGCCGGGGATGCGCAGTGGCGACCGGCGTCAAGCGAACGCTGCCGGACCGCATCGTTTTCTCTTACCAGGGAGACGGGGACCTCGCGGCCATCGGCACGGCTGAGACCTTTCACGCGGCCAACCGGGGTGAAAATATTACGGTCCTCTTTATCAACAACGCCGTTTACGGCATGACGGGTGGACAGATGGCGCCGACTACGCTGCTGGGACAGTTCTCAACCACCTCCCGGCCAACAAGAGATGCTCTCCTGGACGGGTACCCGATCCGAATGAGCGAAATCCTCTCTCATCTGGAAGGAACCAGATACATCGAGCGGTGCGCCGTCAACACACCGTCCAATATCGTCAAGGCCAAGCGGGCCATAAAAAAGGCATTCCGGTACCAGATGGACGACGTCGGCTTCACTATGGTTGAATTACTGTCGCAATGCCCCACGAACTGGAAGATGACGCCCATCGACGCCTGCCGCTGGGTCGATGAGACAATGGCCAAGGCATTTCCCCTCGGCGTGATCAAAGATGTCAGGATAAAGGGTTGAGGGTCATGATCCATAAAACCATATTTGCCGGTTTCGGCGGGCAGGGCGTGCTCATGATGGGTTACAGTTATGCTCATGCCGCTATGCATGAGAACTATCACGTCACGTATCTGCCGTCCTACGGGGCGGAAATGCGCGGCGGCACGGCCAACTGCACGGTCGCCGTTGCCGATGAAGAAATCGCATCTCCGATCGCTTCGGAGCCGGATTTTCTGGTGGTCCTGAACAACCCGTCGCTCTATACGTTTCAAAACCGTATCGCCCCGAACGGCGCCTTTTTCCTGAACGCATCCATCATCGAGGCGCGGCCCAGCCGCACGGATGTCCGGATTCATGAAATCCCGGCCGGCGAACTCGCAGACGGCCTCGGTAATCCCCGTGTTCTGAATATCGTGATGATGGGCGCCTATGTCCGCAAAACAGGGCTCGTCTCGGCGGAGACCTATTTAAAAAGCCTCAAGGCGATCATCGGAGAAAAGAAGAAATCACTGCTGGAGATGAACCGGAATGCCTTTAAAGCCGGGTATGACTTCGCGGGAGGAACAGACTGATCATGGCGGTCATGCAGATTTCCATACAACTTGACAACGTTCCCGGCGCCCTGACGAAGCTGATCGACATCCTAGACAAAGAAGGCATCAGCGCCAAGGCCATCTCGGCTGCGAGCACTGATGAAGTCAGTACGCTGCGCCTGGTCGTCAATGACCCCGATAAGGCCGTCACGGTCCTCAAAAGCTTCAATTTCAAATACGCGATTTATCCGGTCATTGCCGTAGAGGTTCCCTGCCATCCCGGCGGCATGAACGCCGTCGTCAAGCCCCTGAGCGACGGAAATGTCAACATCCACTACATCTACACAACCACCGAAAGGCTCGGCAAGGAGACCATCCTGATTCTGGGCGTCGACAAAATCGACGAGGCCACGGATATTCTGAAGCAGAACTGGATCAACTTTGTCGGCGACCGCATCTACACCCTGTAGATTATCGAACCGGTTTAGCGGGTCTCAACCATGAGCCTGTTCAATATTTCCCCTGAAAAAGAAGCCGCCCTGCAGGCACGCATGGACCATCTTGGCGTCGCCGAAAGCGACCTGCGCGAGACCTTTGTCCGCTCCTCCGGTCCCGGCGGCCAGAAGGTCAACAAAACCGCATCCTGCGTCTATCTCGTTCATGTCCCGACAGGACTTTCCGTTAAATGTCAGCAGGAGCGCTCTCAGGCCCTGAACCGTTTTCTGGCCAGGCGCTTGCTTCTGGACCGCATCGAGCGCATCCAGACCGGACGGGTCAGCGCCGAGCAGCAGCGGACGGAAAAGATCCGGCGTCAGAAGCGCCGCCGTTCCAAACGCGCACAGGAAAAAATCCTGCGAGAGAAGCACATCCAGTCGGATAAAAAAACCCTGCGCGCCAAGGTCACCCCCTCCCCTGCCGGCGAGGATTCCAGATAAAATTACCGGCATGCGGCATTTGGGATGTTCCCGCATACCAAGCGCCCTATTACCAGGAAATCCTCGGCAAGCGCGCAGGCCATGGACAGTCTGATTGCCTGCTTGCTGATTCCCGCCGCCTTTACCGCCCCGCTCCAGAAATTGATGCGGCATTGGAAGATCTAAAATAAAAAAGGGAGTGAAAGTCGTTTTGGCGCTTCCCCTCCCTGTTTTTTATAATACCTATGACTTGATTGTTATGTGATCAGCTTTAAAAGTGGATTGGCGTAAATGACAACAAGCGCAATGACCAGCGCATAGATCGCCACGGATTCGATCATCGCCAGACCGACCATCATGGTGAGCAGGATTTTGCCCTGCGCTTCAGGGTTTCTGCCAACGGCAGTCGTCGCACCGCTTAATCCCTGTCCCATACCAAAACCCGCGCCAATGGCACCGAGACCAACGGCCAAACCGGCGGCAAAGACGCTGGACGCCAGCACGATCGCCCTGGTGTAATCCACTGTGCCTGCTGCGGCAACCACCTTCTCCGCTGCCATAGCAAACGATGCAAAGAACATCACGAACAGGATCCCGATGACGGCTGTTGCAAACACTTTTGCGGTTTTTACCATAATTTTTTCTACCATCCTTTCTTGAGTTTTTTAACTTGATAAAACATGACTGCGTAAAAATCAGATGCTTGCCGCTCCCACCTCCCTTCCTGAAACGACAATAGAGACCCTGCAAAGCAGGATCGCAAAAACCTGCTTCCCTGCCTTGCGCCGCCTGCCAGATAAGGCCTTTTTGTGCGTACAATGTGCCGCCTTTTATAATGCAAGGTTATGAATTGTCAAGCACTAATTTGGTAACTTGATCGGCGCATTAATTCTTTGGCAAAGCCGCTGGGATTTATGCTATAGGCTTCGGAGAATGGATGACAATCCCATGATGCTGACAGATGAAGAACGCACAATCGGCAGGCTCATTCAGCGGGATCTCGCCCTGACCCGTCGTCCCTACCGGGAGATCGCAGATCAGACCGGCATGACGGAACAGGACGTCCTGAATGTGATCAAACAGATGCTGGCGTGGAGCCTGATCCGGAAATTTGGCGCTGTCGTGCGTCACCGGGAGGCGGGTTTTTTCGCAAACGCCATGGTGGTCTGGGCCGTCCCGGAAGATCGCTGTGAACAGGTGGGACAGATGCTGTCGTCTTTTGCGGAAATCACCCACTGCTACGAGAGGTCGCCCGCATTTGAAGGAAAATACAATCTCTTCAGCATGATCCACCTGCGCAGTCAGGATATCGAAAAAAACGTTGAAATAATCGCAACCGCTGCGGGGATACAGGATTATCGGATACTCGCAAGCGAAGAGGAATTCAAAAAGAGCAGCATGGAGTATTTTGCGTGAATCCATTATCACGGACGCTGTTTGAGAGGGCGAAAAAAATCATTCCCGGGGGCGTCAACAGCCCCGTCCGGGCCTTCGGCGCAGTGCAGGCAACGCCGATCTTCATCCGCGAGGCGCGGGGCTCCCGTGTGACGGATGTGGACGGCAATGAATATGTGGATTACGTCATGTCTTGGGGGCCCATGATGCTTGGCCACAGCCATCCTGCCGTGACCGAGGCGATCCGGCAGGCGGCCGGCAGAGGAACCAGCTACGGGGCGCCGACGGAACTCGAAGTGGAAATGGCTGAAATCATTATTGAAGCCATTCCATCCCTGCAAATGGTCCGCATGGTCAGCTCCGGTACGGAAGCCGTCATGAGCGCCATCCGCCTGGCCCGCGGCTATACGGGAAGAAACAAAATCATCAAATTCGCGGGCTGTTATCACGGCCATGCCGATTCGCTGCTTGTCAAGGCGGGTTCCGGCGTCGCGACGCTCGGCATTCCGGGAAGCCCAGGCATTCCGGCGGCGCTTGCCGAACTGACGATCACGCTGCCCTTCAACGATATCGACGCCGTGGAAGCGGCCGTTGCGCTTCACCGGGATGATCTGGCCTGCGTGATCATCGAACCCGTGGCCGGCAATATGGGCGTGATCCGGCCCAAACCGGGATTCCTCGAAAAATTGCGGGACGTCACCCAGAGACAAGGCGTCCTGCTGATCTTCGATGAGGTCATCACGGGCTTCCGCCTGACCCACGGCGGGTATCAGAATCTCATCCATATCGAACCGGACCTCACGTGTCTGGGCAAGATCATCGGCGGGGGTCTCCCGGTCGGCGCCTTCGGCGGCAAACGAGAGATCATGGAAAGACTGGCCCCCGCCGGCCCGGTTTACCAGGCCGGCACGCTCTCGGGCAATTCCGTCGCCATGGCGGCCGGTCTGGCCACGCTGCAGATCCTCAGGGACAACCGCGACGTTTACGAAATGCTGGACCGCCGCACCTTCCATATCTGCGACGAGATGCTGGCGCTCTTCACACAGAAGGGCCTGCCCGTGACACTCAACCGCTCCGGTTCGATGTTTACGATCTTTTTTACCCCGGAGGCGGTTTTTGACTTTGCCTCGGCTGTCCGGAGCGACACGGAAATGTTTGCGCGGTATTTCCGGGGGATGCTGGCAAACGGCATCAATCTTGCGCCGTCACAGTTTGAGGCGGCGTTCCTGTCCTTCGCCCATACCCAGGACGACGTGGAAAAAACACTCGATGCCTGCGCGCAAACCTTGAAAACGCTTTAGCACATGGACATTAAAACGAAAGCTGGCTTTTCTGAAGTGACATGAAAGAGAAAAAGACCATCATGAATGTCCCTGATTTTGAATCCTTTCTGAATGGGCGGCGTCGCATCGCCGTCGTCGGCCTGGGCTATGTGGGCCTGCCGCTGGCTATTCACCTGTCGGCTTGTTTTTCCGTAGTCGGTTACGACGTCAAGGAAGGCAGGATTGCCGAACTCAAAGAGGGCCGCGACCGGACGCTTGAGATCCCGCAGGAAGCATTAAAGAAGACCGCCATCGTTTTCTCCGCCGATGCCGAGGTTTTATCGACCTGCAGCCTGATCATTGTCGCCGTCCCCACGCCGATCGACGATTCCCGCATCCCGGACCTGAGTCCCCTTAAAAGTGCGGCCACCGCTGTGGGACGGCGTTTGACCGCCGGGTCCACGGTCGTCTTCGAATCCACCGTTTATCCGGGCGTCACCGAGGAGGTCTGCGTCCCCATCCTGGAGCGGGAATCGGGATTGAAGCTCGGCAAAGGTTTTACGGTGGGTTATTCTCCCGAACGGATCAATCCCGGCGATAAGGTCCATACCCTGGACAATATCATCAAGGTTGTCTCGGCGTCAGACCTGGAAACACTGGCGCTCCTGTCGCAGATATACGGCGCCATCGTCAAGGCCGGCATCTACAAAACATCGGGCATCAAGGTCGCGGAAGCTGCAAAGGTGATTGAAAACACCCAGCGGGACATCAACATCGCACTGATGAACGAGTTGTCTATTATCTTCAACCGCATGGGCATCGATACGCTGGAAGTCCTCGAAGCCGCCGGCACCAAATGGAATTTTCTGCCCTTTCGCCCCGGACTCGTGGGAGGCCACTGCATCAGCGTCGATCCCTACTACCTGACCTATAAGGCGGAAAGCATGGGCTATCATCCGGAAATGATCCTGGCCGGACGCCGCATCAATGACAACATGGGGAAATATATCGCCGAGCGCACGATCAAAATCATGATCAACGCCGACATTGCCATACGCAACGCCCGCGTAGCCGTCCTGGGTATGACCTTCAAGGAAAATATCCCCGATTTGCGCAACACCCGCGTCATCGATATCGTTACGGAACTGAAGGATTACGGCGTGGATGTGGTCGTTCATGATCCCATGGCCGACCCGGCCGAGGTGGAACAATACTATGGCCTGACCATGACGACGCTTCAGAATATTCAGGGGGTGTCTGCGGCGATCGTCGCCGTTGCCCATCAGGATTATATAAATCTCGGACTCGCCGGTATCGCCGGTCTCTGCTTCCAGGATCAGCCGATTATCGTCGATGTAAAGGCCCTCTTCGATCCGGAAGAGGCCCGGAAGCTTGGGATTCGGCTCTGGCGGCTGTAAAGGAAAAATCCGGATGAGAAACATATTGATCACAGGCGCCGCCGGTTTCATCGGCTATCATCTGTCAAAGCGGTTCCTTGAGGCCGGCGATGCGGTCGTCGGCCTCGATAATGTGAGTGAGTATTACGATGTGAATCTGAAAATGGCGCGCCTGGCGCTGTTGCAAGAAAATCCTTCGTTCCGCTTTGTCCGGATGGACATTGCCGACCGCGAGGGCATAGCCAACCTTTTCCGCAAAGAACCCTTCGAACTTGTGGTTCACCTGGCGGCCCAGGCCGGCGTCCGTTATTCGCTCGTCAATCCCTATGCCTACGTGGACAGCAATGTGGTCGGTTTCATCCATATCCTCGAAGGCTGTCGCAGCCGGAACGTGCGGCATCTCATTTTCGCCTCGTCCAGTTCCGTTTACGGGGCCAATACACTGATGCCCTTCTGTGTGCAGCACAACGTCGATCACCCCTTGAGCCTGTATGCGGCCACCAAGAAGGCCAATGAACTCATGGCCCATACCTATGCCAGCCTCTATCAGATGCCCTGCACGGGACTGCGCTTTTTCACCGTTTACGGACCCTGGGGCCGGCCCGATATGGCCCTTTTTCTCTTCACAAAAGCCATCCTGCAGGATCAACCCATCGACGTGTACAATCAGGGCAACATGCAACGGGACTTCACCTTTATTGACGACATAGTTGAAGGCGTTTACCGGGTTTCGGCCAGTATTCCAGCGCCGAATCCTGCATGGCGGGGAGACTGCCCGGACCCGGCGACGAGTTTCGCGCCCTATAAGATTTACAATATCGGCAATAACAGCCCGGTTGCATTGCTTGACTTTATCGCATGCCTTGAAAAGTGTCTCAACAGGAAAGCAAAAAAGAACTTTCTACCGCTGCAGCCGGGCGATGTCCCGGCCACCTGTGCAGATGTGGATGCCCTCATGTCTGCGGTGGGCTTCAAGCCGGCGACCCCCATCGCGGAAGGGATAGAAAAATTCGTGTCCTGGTATCGGGAATATTACCAAGTTTAGGACAGGCAATACAGAAAGGAAAGCATTTTCATGAAAACTGCATTCATCACCGGCATCACCGGCCAGGACGGCTCCTATTTGGCCGAGCTCCTGCTCGAAAAGGGATACACCGTGCACGGCCTGATCCGCCGGGCATCGACCTTCAACACGGACCGCATCGACCATCTCTACCGGGACTTCCATGATCCGCAAGCGCGCATCTATCTGCACTACGGCGATCTTTCCGTATCGGGCCATCTCACGGACCTGCTTCACGACATAAAGCCCGATGAGGTCTATCACCTGGGCGCCCAGAGCCATGTGCGCGTCAGCTTTGACATGCCCGAATACACCGGCGATATCACCGGTCTCGGCACGCTGCGACTGCTGGAGGCCATCCGGAAGACGGGGATCAAGACGCGATTCTATCAGGCTTCTTCCAGCGAAATGTTCGGCGCCGCGCCGCCGCCCCAGCATGAACTGACGCCTTTTCAGCCGCAGAGTCCTTACGCCGCCGCCAAGGTTTACGCCTACTATATTGTCCGGAACTACCGGGACGCCTATCATCTCTTTGCCTGCAACGGCATCCTGTTCAACCATGAATCCCCGCGGCGCGGTGAAACCTTTGTCACGCGGAAAGTGACGCGCGCCGCCGCCCGCATCAAGCAGGGCCTTCAGGACAAGCTTTTTCTTGGCAATCTGGAAGCGAAGCGGGACTGGGGGTTTGCCGGTGATTATGTGGAGGCCATGTGGCTTATGTTGCAGCAGGAAATACCTGACGATTTCGTCATCGCCACGGGTGAAACTCACTCGGTCAGGGAATTTGTAGAAAAGGTTTTTCAGAAGCTGGACATGGACTACCAGAAACATGTCGTCATCGACCCAAAATATTTCCGTCCCACTGAAGTGGATGTCCTGCTGGGCGATTCGACCAAAGCAAAGCAGCGATTGGGCTGGAATCCGAAAGTGGGCTTCGATAAACTAATCGGCATGATGGTGGCTGCGGATATGGAACAAGCCGGCAAGGAAAAAACCCTGTGTGATGCGGGCTACAGCTCCACCGGCAATCACCGGGCGATCTAATAAGAGTTTTGCATAACCGGCGAAAAATGGTTTGCAAGCGGCGAATATAAGATTTTTCGACTTTCCAGAAATTAGACTAATTTTTCGATTTCAAATATGTTTAAGCATTCTCAAGGGGGACATGACGAAGTCGTGTCCCCCTCAACGAAAAAGATTTTGAGCCGCGGGCGTTGTCCATTTTTCAACGGTCTCATAATCAATCATAAACCTTGAGGAAAAAGAACGCATGAAAGAAAAGAACATTACCATCACCGGCGGAAAAGGTTTTTTAGGAAAGCATCTGATCCGGAAATTCCGTGAACGGGGCTTTGAGCATCTTTTCATCGCCGACCTTCCCGAGTACAACCTGGTCCGGCCGGAAGACGTCAGGAAGCTGTATGAGGAAACCAGGCCGGACATCGTGGTCCATCTGGCCGCCAGAGTCGGCGGCATCGGTTTCAATCAGGAGAACCCTGCGCCGCTGTTTTACGACAACCTCATGATGGGGGTCCAGCTTATCCATGAGGGATGCCTGCGTCAGCTTGAAAAATTCGTGGCCATCGGAACGATCTGCGCTTATCCGAAATTCACGCCGGTTCCATTCCGCGAGGACGATCTCTGGAACGGTTATCCCGAGGAAACGAACGCCCCTTACGGCCTGGCCAAAAAGATGATGCTGGTCCAGTCGCAGGCCTATCGACAGCAGTACGGCTTTAACGCCATTTTCCTTCTGCCCGTTAACCTCTATGGCCCCGGCGACAATTTCGATCCCCGTTCGTCCCATGTCATTCCCGCCCTGATCAAGAAATGCGTCGACGCCGTCAGGGGGGGGGACAACGAGATTATCGTCTGGGGAACGGGCAATGCGACGCGTGAATTTTTTTACGTGGAGGACGCCGCCGAGGCCATCTGCCTGGCAACGGAATCCTACGACAAAAGCGATCCTGTCAACATCGGCCCGGGTTTCGAGATCTCCATCCGGGACTTGGTGGCCCTGATTGTGGAATTAACGGAATTCAGGGGGAAAGTGATCTGGGATACGACGAAACCGGACGGGCAGCCTCGGCGCATGCTGGATACCAGCCGGGCGTTTAAGGAGTTCGGCTTCCGGGCCAGAACAGACTTCCGGGAAGGCCTGGAAAAAACCATCGCATGGTATCATGATCGGGGACAGATTTGAAATCTGTCCCCGACTTGATTGATTTTACTGTGCGCCTGCTTGTTTTTATTGACTTTCCCCCTTACATTCATGTTATGAAGCGCGGCAGCCATGAGTAAGTTGGACAAAAAAACGCTCGTCCAGATGGGCTATGCCAGCAGTATCGGCATCGCCATGGTCCTGGCGGTCTTTGGAAGCCTCTTTTTTGGCCACTGGCTGGACAAGAAATTCGGGACGCTCCCGTATTTCACGATTATCTTTCTGCTCATCGGCGTGTTCGCCGGTTTTAAAAATATTTACAATCTGATTCTGCGGAATTTCAAGAATGAAGAACCCGTGATCAAGAGTTTGAAACGTGAATCCCATAGAAAAAGACCCCCTCCAGCGAAAGCTTGAAATACTCAACTGGATCATTCTGGGCTTGTTTGTGGCGCTCAGCCTGCTGTTCTTTTCCACCGATTTCACGCTCGGTATCCTGCTGGGTGGCCTCATCAGTGTTGCCAGTTTTTCCTGGCGGCAACGGGACCTGCGGAAGGTATTTCGCAACCTGACCGAGCGGGCGCGATCGGCCATTATGTTCCGCTACTACATCCGTTTCTTCGTTTCGGCCGTCCTGATCTACCTGATCATCACCCGGACGTCAGCCGACGTGATCGGTCTGCTGGTCGGCCTCTCCATCGTCATCATTAACATTGTCCTGACCCTGCTGATGGGGCTCATGATAAAACCCGATCCGGCAGACAAGATAGAGGAGGAAGCACCTTAATGAAAAACTTCCTGCACAAAAGACGGCCATCATCACCGGCGCCATTGCCGACAGCATTCACTGGCTGCTCGTGCTGCCGCCCCATGTCCATGTCAGAGAAATAATGATCCGCCCTACGGGTCAGAGCTACCCATGACGCCATCAGACATCGCCCTTTTATCGGAACCCTGCATATTCCTCCTGAGACGAATCCATCCGGACAGGGCGGTTTGAGAAATCACCGACACAGCACCAATATCGTATGGTTGAAAAAGTTATTGACACAGAAGGCTGTTCCTTTCTAAACTCCGTCCGCAAAAAACGAAGCCCTTATTAATAACCAAGGAGCGCAACGATGCCTACGATCCGGCATGCAATTCTGTTCTTCATATGGACTCTTTGGGTTGTTCCGACCGCGATGGCGGCCGGCCCGGTCCCGCACAAGATCACGTTCAAGAACAACTGTTCGCAAACCATCTGGGTGGGGCAGGACGGAACAATCCGGGACGGGTGGGAAATGAAGACGGGAAATTCCGTCACAAAAAGCATCCCCGTGGGATTCTCTGGCAGGTGGTGGCCGCGAACCGGCTGCCACTTCGACGCAACGGGTAAATGTCCCACCGAGGGCGTGAATTGCTGCGACTCGGGGGGGTGTATTACCTCCGATCCAAAATACTTTGGTTTGAAATGCAACGGTGGCGGACGCCCGCCCGTATCGCTATTCGAGCCCACTTTTGACGCCCCCAGCGGACACGGACCGATCGATTACCTGGATTTGAGCGCGGTGGACGGGTTTTCCGTGCCGATGCAAATGGCGCCCAATCCGGGAACCTTTAACCCCAACCCGGACCCCGGGATGAAAGCCGGCATATGGTGTCAAACCAAGGGCTGGAAGACAAACCCTACCTGCCCTGCAGAACTATGGGACAAAAACAAAAACCTCTGCTGGGGGCCGTGCGCTTATTTTACGACCGTGAAAGAGGTAAAGACCGGGAAGAACAAAGCCAACATCTGCTGCGACAACACGAATGTGGACTATCCCCCGACTCCGACGAAAAAGTGCGAGAACAATGACTTCAGTGGCGGTTTTGGCTGCTCGCCATACTCTCCCGGCAATGATGATGAAAGATGCTATGCGAAGGATTCGGGCAAGCATGGCTACTGGGGGGCAATTGTTGATTCGACATGGCCCGGAATCAAAAATTCCACGCAGTATATCACCAATGTGAATACCGGGATTCCCGGCGTGTACGCCTGGCAGTTCGACGATTTCAACAGCACTTACAACTGCAGGAAAACCGGGGGATCCGTAGATTATACGATCACCTTCTGCCCCTGAATGAACTTAGGGCTTGTGGTTTTTAAAGGATTGACCATGACAACTGGCAAACAATGCAATTGGGCGAACAATCTGACTCCTTTATTCCTCGTTTTCTGTCTGCTGATCGCCGGCTGCAGCAGTGGGGGACAAGCGCAAGTCTATGCAGTCGGCTCGGCCGTGTCTGATGGGACCACAGGGGTGAATATCCCGGTTTACTGGAACAATGCCATTACCGAACTCTCCCGGATCGATTCCACGTGCGATGGCTATGCAAACTCTATCATTGTGGCTGGACAAGACACCCATATCGCCGGAACCACTTTTGTATGCTCTGACGGTGGAACAGCGAAAACACCCGTCGCGGCCTACTGGAAAAATGGTGTCCGCACCGACCTGGAACGGCCGGCGGCCCATGCGCAGGAAGCATCGGAAGCGCAGCAGGTCTTTCTGGCCAACGGATCCATCTACGTTGCCGGGTACGTGACGGGCGATAACGGCCCCCTTCCCGTATACTGGCGGGACGGAAGGATTGTCTATCTCACTGCAATTCCATATGGGGGCACGAAGGCCCGTGCGTCAAATATTTATGTTGACGGAACGGATGTCTATGTTAGCGGTGCCGCCCTGTTCGATACCGCCTACCCGGTATATTGGAAGAACGGGGAGGTGTTCACGCTGCCCATTCCCAGCGGATTCCGCGGGACCAGCGTCCCTCTGCCCATTCATGTGTCCGGCGGAGACGTTTATGTTTTCGGGCATCTCCACCGCCTGCGGACACCAACGAACTGGGATAGATCGGAGCGGCCCGTCTACTGGAAAAACGGGACGCTTGTCCCCCTCTTCCCCTTGACAAGCGGCGCCGGATACTCTTACGGCGGCACGGTTTTCAACGGGACGCCCTACAGCGCCGGGGCATATGTCGAGGGGGTTCTTTATACCCCCTCCGTATGGGCGGATCAAACGCGGCAGCGGCTGCCGATGATTGACGAGGGGCTCTACGGCATGGCGCATGATGTGTTCGTGGATGAGGGAGGAATTTACGTGGTCGGCTGGAATCATGAGTCAACAAACCCGACCGACCCGGAAGCGCTCCTGAGAGCTGTTCCCTGCTACTGGATCAATGGCGCCAGGGTGGACCTGCCGGTGCTGAAGGCGGGTTCATCGGCTTACGCCCGGGAGATATATGTCGCCCGATAAATCGACTTATCCCCTCGTCATGCGCCGGTATTTGATCCGGTGCGGCTGGCTGGCCGCAGCACCGAGGCGCAGCTTCCGGTCGGCTTCATATTCGGAATAGTTCCCGTCGAACCAGACGACGCGGCTCTCCCCTTCAAATGCGAGGATATGCGTCGCGATCCGGTCGAGAAACCACCGGTCATGGCTGATGATCACGGCGCAACCGGCAAAATTCTCCAGCGCCTCTTCGAGCGCGCGCATGGTGTTGACGTCGAGGTCGTTGGTCGGCTCGTCGAGCAGCAGGACATTCGCGCCTTCCTTGAGCATGCGCGCCAGATGGACGCGGTTGCGTTCACCGCCCGATAACATGCCCACCTTCTTCTGCTGGTCGGCGCCGGAAAGGTTGAACCGGGCCACATAAGCCCGTGAATTGACCAGTTTACCACCGAGCTGGATCATCTCCTGTCCTTCGGAAATCACCTCCCAGATGGTCCTGTCGGGATTCAGAACGTCGCGACTCTGATCCACATAGGCCAGCTTCACGGTCTCGCCGACCCGGATGGTACCGGAATCCGGTGTTTCCTGCCCCGTGATCATGCGGAAGAGGGTCGTCTTGCCGGCGCCGTTCGGTCCGATGACGCCTACAATCCCGCCGGGCGGCAGTGAAAACGACACCCTCTCCATCAGGAGCCGGTCGCCGTATCCTTTTGTCACATTTTCCGCTTCGATGGCCATCCTGCCGAGCCTCGGGCCGGGGGGAATGTAGATCTCCAGTTCGCCGGCGCGTTTTTCCCCTTCCTGCCCCAGCAGTTGCTCGTAGGAACTGATGCGCGCCTTTGATTTGGCGTGCCGTCCCTTGGGGGACATGCGAATCCACTCTAACTCCCGCTGCAGCGTTTTCTGCCGTTCCGTCTCGCTTTTTTCCTCGAGGCGCAGCCGGTTTTGCTTCTGCTCGAGCCAGGACGAATAGTTTCCCTGCCAGGGAATGCCCTGGCCCTTGTCGAGTTCCAGAATCCAGCCCGCCACATTGTCCAGAAAATACCGGTCGTGTGTGACTGCGATAATCGTACCGGCATAGCGCTGCAGATGATGTTCAAGCCACGCGACGGACTCAGCATCCAGATGGTTCGTCGGTTCGTCGAGCAGCAGGATATCGGGCTTCTGCAGGAGCAGCCGGCACAGGGCAACGCGCCTTCTCTCGCCGCCCGACAGGATGTTCACGGGCGTATCTCCCGCGGGGCAGCGCAGGGCGTCCATGGCCATTTCCAGACGCGAGTCCAGGTCCCAGGCGTCCAGGGCGTCGAGCTTTTCCTGTACTTTCCCCTGGCGTTCGATCAGGGCGTTCATCTGCTCATCCGTCATGGGCTCGGCAAACTGTTCGTTGATCCGGTTGTATTCGCCGATCAGATCGACCACCTCCCGGACGCCCTCTTCGACGATCTCGCGCACCGTTTTTTCTTCATTCACAAGCGGCTCCTGCTCGAGAAAACCCACCGTGTATCCCGGCGAGAGGATCGTTTTGCCGTTGAAGTCCTTGTCCACATCGGCCAGAATGCGCAACAAGCGAACTCTTGCCCGATCCGTTGAGTCCCAGGACGCCGATCTTCGCACCATAGAAATAGGACAGGTAGATGTCCTTCAGCACCGCTTTCTTGTCATGGTATTTGCTCACTCCGATCATGGAGTAGATAACCTTGTTGATTTCAGCCGTCATGGATTGTCAATGCCTCCCCGTTTTTCATTATCATTGATGAAGCGGAAAAATAAACATCATGATTTCTTGCCGGGGGAGTTTACTACAACGGAAATGAAAATGCGATAAATAGATGGATGACGATGAATCTGCCTGAGATCCGGATGTGATACGATCAATAACTAAATTATTTTTAGGCATTTTCACCTTGACGAATAATGACATTTCTTCTATATATTGCGTTGCAATATTAGGATCTGTCGTTCCGAACGAATGCAAGGATTTCTTGCTCGAAATGACAAAAGTAAGAGCGTGGCCCGGGGGAATGGAGAGCCGTTGATCAAAATTGAACATCTCTACAAATCCTACGATAAAAAACCTGTCCTCAAAGATGTGACCCTTTCGGTACAACGCGGCTCAATCATGGGGCTCCTTGGTCCCAATGGCGCAGGAAAGACAACCCTCATCTCCATCCTTACTGGCGTGATCAGTAAGGACAGCGGAAGCATAACTGTAAACGGCATGGATCTCGACCATGAGATCGGCGCCATACAAACAAGGTGCAGTTACGTGCCCCAGACTCTTGCTTTCTATCCGCGGCTGACAGCCCGCGAAAACCTGGAATATTTTGGCGCCCTGCGGGATCTGAAGGGAAAGAAACTGAAGGAGAGCATGGAATTCTGCATTGATATCGGAAGCATGCAAGAATTCTTGAATAAACGGGTGGATAAGTGTTCCGGCGGCATGAAAAGGCGCTTGAATATGGCCATCGGTCTCCTGAACGACCCGGAAATATTGTATCTGGACGAGCCTACGCTGGGCGTCGATGCGCAATCAAGGAACTATATCCTTAAGACGATAAAAAAGATCAACTCTGAACGGAAGACGACAATCATCTATACATCCCACTATATGGATGAGATTGAGCAGGTTTCCGACGAAATCGCCATTATCGATGAGGGCAAAATCATTCTTCAAGGCACCAAGCAGGACATTTTGACACGCGCCGATGCCGTTTGCGGCCATGGGACACTTGAGGAGCTTTTCCTTAAGCTGACAAACATCAGATTGCGCGACGAAGATTGACCGTAGCATCAACAATGATAAAACTACTTTACATCCTGAAAAAAGAATTTTTACTGATCGCCAGGGACATCCATGCCGTAACCGTCCTTTTCGTCATGCCGGTCGTTTTCATTCTGATCATGACCCTCGCCATGCGGGATCTGTTTGACCTCCATAGCAGTGTTGTCATTGACGTCCTCACTGTGAACCATGACGCGGGAAAGCGGTCGGGGATGTTTTTGAAGGCGATGGAAGAACACGACACATTCCGGTTTCACCTCATCGAAAAAGACACCGTCACGGAGAGCGTCAAGGAGCAGATGCTGTCCCGTGACTACAAGTTCGCACTGATCATCAAAAACAACTTTTCCGCCTTCGTGAATAAAAAAGGGAAGGGAAAGGATGAGAATCCTTTGGAACTCCTCGTTAATCCCACGGTAACCGTCCAGACACAGCTTGTTCTAAAAAGCGCGCTGGAAGGAAATCTGTCGAAGTTGAGATGGGACGCCTTTATCGATCGCATCGACCAACTGCTGACCCTCGCCGGAATCGACAAGAAGAAACTGAAGGCGGGAAAAGATAGTCCCATCGATGTCCAATACGTTTACAAGGGGGGGCGGTATTCCAAGGTGCCTTCCGCCGTCCAGCAGAGCGTTCCCGCGTGGCTCGTGTTTTCCATGTTCTTTATCGTCATCCCCCTATCCAACACCTTCATATCCGAAAGGGATCAGGGCACTTTCATGCGCCTTAAAAGCATGAATGTTTCGAGACTCTATCTGATCCTGGGCAAGATGATCCCTTATCTTCTGCTTAACATGATCCAGGTGATTTTTATGATTGCCGTCGGTGTTTATGTCGTCCCCTTATGCGGCGGCACCGCTCTTACCATCGGAGATTCCCTGGGTGGACTTATCCTGATCGCCTCCGCCGTGAGCTTCAGCGCCATTTCCGTGGCGCTCCTGATTGCCTCCGTAGCCAGAACGACGGAGCAGGCAACGACTATCGGAGCCGTCCTGAATATTATCTTTGGCGCCCTCGGAGGACTCATGGTGCCCAAGTTTGTCATGCCCGGGTTTATGCAGAACCTCGCCAATTTCTCCCCTATGTCCTGGGGGCTGGAAGGGTTTCTCGATATCTTCCTGCGAAACGGCGGCGTTTCCGATGTCTTACCCAAAAGCCTGTCCCTGTTTACCTTAGGGCTGGTCATGCTTGGTCTGACGCTGATTTTATTGCGAAGGCAAAGAGAGGTCTGAAACCGATGAAAGGTTCCCTTGATGACGGATTGAAGACGGAGTTAAAGAAACTGATCGTTGAAGAGTGCGATCTTACGGTCGATCCGGGGGAAATTGGCGACGACGAACCCCTTTTCGGCAGCGATGCAAACATCGGTTTGGACTCCATAGACGCCCTGCAGATATCTATAGCGATTGATAAAAAATACAAAATCACCATCACCGACAGCAAGGAAACAAGACGGGTCATGAGATCGATAAACACCTTTGCCGACTTTATTCAACCGGAGTAGAGATTGAAAAGAAGGGCATTTATAACCGGAAAGGCGATGACCTGCTCTCTCGGCGATTCCCTGGAAGAGATTGTAGGCGCTGTCCGCCATAAGAGAATAAGGCTTGACCGTATCCCCTTTACGCTTGCCTCCCTGCCCTATTCCAAACCATACTATCTTATACAACGCAATGTCGGGGATAAGCTGGATGAGCGCTCCGAAGCGTATTTCTATGAGGTTCTCTTCTCTGCGGTGTCCCGCGCTCTCCTCGATGCCGGCTTGAACAGAACGGAGATCAAGGATATGAACGTGTTCTTCGGCTCTACATCTATGGACGTTCCCGTGTTTGAGGGCAACCACCGCAAGTCATCTTCAACTGTTTCGGGGATGTTCCTCCAGTCATCCTATGGGTACGGAAAAATCGCCGGCGCCATCGTTGAGAGGTTCGGAATAGGGGGTAACTGCTATTCCTTTACCACAGCCTGCACCTCGAGCGCCAACGCCTTGCTTTACGCCGCAGCCATGATAGAGGAAGGGCTGATAGAGAGGGCTTTGGTTGTGGGCTACGACTTGTTCAACAACCTCGGTTTTTACGGGTTTGAAGCCCTGAAATCCATTGCCGAGACGGATTACAGACCCTTTGACAGAACGCGTGACGGACTGATCCTTGGCGAGGCTTGCGGAGCGGTCATACTGGAAGGAAAACGAAGAAAGACCGGAGATTTCATGCACCTTGGCGGAGCGAATCTCTGTGACACTTACAGCGTCACCAGCCACGATGAAGAAGGGTTTGCCGTTGCGGAAACGATGAACAGGGCTCTCAGGCAGGCGGGGATTTCCCCCAGGGACATATGCGCCGTCAAGGCCCACGCCACGGGAACGGAAAACAATGACAGGACCGAGTGCGCCGCCATGAGGGTAACCTTCGGGTGTGAGATGCCCCCAGTAACATGCGTCAAGCCTTTCATTGGCCACACCGTGGGCGCCTGTGGCGTCAACGAGTTGATCCTGTTCACAGAATCGGTAAAGACGGGATTTGTACCCTCCACACCTGGCTTTCGGGAAGTGGACGATGAATTGAATCTGACGCCCCTGACGGAAAACATGGAAGCCGGTGAGGGTATATTTATGCTCAACTATTTTGGGTTCGGCGGCAACTGCACGACCCTTATCCTCTCCAATAAGGGCGATAGGGAATGAGCGAAATGTATATTCACAGCGCCTCATCCTTTATCGGGGCGGAAAGCACGGACGCAAATTTCTTAAAAGAAAAGCTTAACAGCTACACCGAGGAACATTTCCGCAGGGTAAACAGATTCATCCTTCTTACCCTGCTAGGCGCCCGTCAGTGTATCCATCATCACGCCCTTGATTTTGATACGGCCATTTACCTCACAACGGAGCACGGCAACCTTGGTGAGACCGCTTCGGTTCTCGATGAAATATATACGGCCCGGTCTCTGCCAAAACCATTCGGTTTCATCAATACGATGAGCAATACCGCGGCTTTCTATCTTGCACGGAACCTGGGCGTCCGGGGCCGCAACATCATGGTCTCCAGCCAGCATCTTTCCTTTGAAAGGGGGCTGGAGCTTCTGCATGTGGATTTTGCCCTTGGCGCGACAGGGAACGCCCTGATCGGCGGCGTGGATGAGGCCCTCCTTTCACGAGCTGCCCTGGAAGAACAAACCAATCGCGTCTTTAGGATGGTTAACGGGAGCGGCTGGCTTTATGTTAAGCCTGTGAAGGATGGCGCCTGTGGGGCAATTTCAGAGATCCGGTCGTTTAGCGACGGACATTCATGTATGAAATGGATAAGAGAAAGAAGAAGATCGCATACAGACGTCGTTTCTTTCGGCGCCCTCATCGATGATGATGAAGCCGCCGCGATGAAGGAAATTTTACATCCCGTTGCCGAGTTTGATTACCTCTGTGACTATGGATATTCAGGCTCAGCCACGGCCTGCGGTGTAAGCCTGTTCATAATGCTTTTCCATGGAAAAATCCTGCTGCATATCAACAGGGACCAGCGCGGTCATTTTGCAGTCATCGAAGTTGAGAGGTATTGAAGAACTGCGACAATACCCTTCCTTTTTCTCTCTTATGAAATCTTACGAAGCATCAGGTGGACTTCTTTCTCTGCCTTGCCGGCCATCCTGAGTAGATTGGCAATATTGGGCAGATCGATCTCGCTGTCTTTTCTTTTGAATGTTCTCGCGCAAACCAAGGCAAAGTTGCGCCAGAGATCGCCTGTCTCCGTCATTTTTTTGTAGGCCTCCCGCAATACAGGCATCTCCAACGTTCATAAGCTTCCTGAAGAAATGCGGCGTACATATAGCGAAATCCGCCCCCCACCGGTGCCGACCTCTTCCTGCATAAGCGCAATGTGTCCCAAAAGTGATCTTATATATTTTTCATTCTTCTTTCCACCGAGCTTTTCGATGATAATTGGCGAGATAGGATATCCCGCGGACCCACAGGGGGTCGGGGCACGCAGCATCATGAAATTCGTCCGCTTGATCGATTTCCGAATCAGGGAATTGATGTCGATTTTTTCAGGAATATATGTCGGATAATACATGAAGCCTTTCGGGGCCATGATACCCTTTGCGAACCGGGCGTTCTGCAAATCCTGCGGTTTTATCCGTGTGGGCTCTTCGAAGACCGGTTCACTCACCAGATATCCCCGTTTTCTTTACCGAAGATAACGATGTTGTGGGCATTAAATGGGATTCTCGATTCCTGAGGAAAATAGGGAAGCCAGTAAACAGATGTCTGAACCCCGACAACCTGATTTTTGTCGACCAGTTCACTGAGATCCTCCATGGCCTTTACTTCATCCCGGTATTTCCTGACTTCGAATTTGACCCCAAGGCGCCTTGAAATCCCGCCAATGATCGATTTGGGAATGCTGCGGTAGGCGATGATCGGCATCCCGCCTGTCATCTCGACAAAAGGCAGAAAAACGAACATCAGTCCACTGGCAAGTCCGAAAACCATGGGCTCGGGATCTCCAGCCCATGATGCCTTAAAAGCGAAGTTACCGTACCTGTTTCGCAATGCGCATAAGGTCTGTGCTCATATCGATCCTTGACTTTCAATTATGCATCCTCCCTGAAGTTTATAAGATCGTCCACTTGAATTTTGAATATCTTTGCGTATTCCTGCAACTTATTCTGGTCCAGTTTTTTGAATACGTTGGGTTTGAAGTGTCGCTTCAATCGCCACACGGCAATGCCCATAGCCTGTGCAAGAGCTTTGGGATCCAGCAACCGTCTGTACATAAAATATTCTATAGGAGATGATTCATTTCTCAAGACACGTTGCCTGACTTCCTCTGCCTTCTCTTGAAGAGCATCGGCAAAGGGCACCGTCATGACCAAATGGTCGTCATATCTTTCAAATTGCGTTTTATATTTACCCTGATCATCGACTTTGTAAATCGTCCAGGCCATCTGTTTCCAGCGTGCTTCGCGGGTCGTGATCTGGTTTTGCTTGACATCCTTAGTTGTCATCCTTCCCCCTTTTTTCTCACAAGAGACGGGAAATTTACTTTGTGGTTATAAAATATAAAAAAGGTTGTTGTAATCAAGCCGGTCACGTCCACCGGGCAGGTAATATAATTGATAATTGTGTTTGTGGCAAGAACAGTTATCATAAACAAAGAGGCAATAAAGGGAATGCGAAAGGGGTGAGCACGTGGTACGGTGATACGGATTTTTGAAACTTCAGTTCAAATGGTAATCGTGTGGTCAATATTCCATTGACACACAAGACTCCTTGTCTTATGACTCGTCAGTAAAAAAGCAATATCTTATCAATCCTGCTTCATACAATGACTATAAAATCAAAAGTCCTCCTCAAAAGCGTTTTCGGCTATGACACCTTCTGGCCTCTTCAGGAAGAAATTATTGCTCATATCCTGGAGAATAAGGATGCACTGGTCGTGATGCCCACGGGGGGCGGAAAATCCATCTGCTATCAGATCCCGGCACTGATATTTGAGGGGTTGACCATCGTGGTTTCTCCTCTGATCTCCCTCATGAAAGACCAGGTGGACCAACTGAAGGAATGCGGCGTTCCCGCGGTCTTTCTGAACAGCACCTTAAGCGCCTCGCAGTACCGGAGTCATGTGGAACACATCAGGAAAAAGCCGTCAAGTTGCTCTACATGGCGCCGGAAGCGCTGTTGGCAACAAGGAATATGGCCCTGCTGTCTCATTGAAAGTCGACTGCTTCGCCGTAGATGAGGCGCACTGCATTTCCGAGTGGGGGCACGATTTCCGCCCGGAATACCGGCAGTTGATGGAGTTCCGTTCCATGTTTCCCGACGCTGCCTGCGCCGCCCTGACCGCCACTGCCACGTCCCGTGTCCGGGAGGATATCAGGAAATCCCTGCGGTATCGTCAGCCAATGAGTTTATTGGCCAGCTTCAATCGCCCGAATCTTTTTCTGGAAGTGGCCCCAAAGACGAGCCCCTCGAACAGACCCTTGAATTCCTGAATCAATATCGGAACGAATCGGGGATCATCTACTGTGCGACCCGCCAGCGGACAGACGATCTTTATGCCGCCCTCCACCGAAAGGGTTATTCAGTTCGTCCCTATCATGCAGGGCTTTCGGATGTGGAGCGCGCAGAAAATCAAGACCTTTTCAGCCGGGATGACATCCAGATCATCGTGGCGACGATCGCCTTCGGCATGGGGATCAACAAATCCAATATCCGTTTCGTCGTTCATCACGACCTGTCCAAAAGTATCGACAACTACTATCAGGAAATCGGCCGGGCCGGTCGGGACGGTCTGCCCGCTCATTGCCTGCTGCTTTTCGGATATGGCGATATCCACAGTGTGCAGTATTTTATAACACAGAAAACGGAACAGGAGCAAAAGGTTGCCAATATCCTACTGAGCGCTCTCATTGGCTTTGCGGAAACAGATCTCTGCCGTCGCATTCCTCTGCTGCAATACTTCGGAGAGACATACAAGCCGGCCTCTTGCGGGATGTGCGATAATTGCCGGATCGAGAAAAAGGATTTGGTCGATATTACGATTCCTGCCCAGATGTTTCTATCCTGCGTCAAACGAACTGATGAGATATTCGGCGCCGGCCACATCATCGATGTATTGCGGGGCTCAAACTCACAGAAAGTATTGAAATTCGGACATGACAAGTTGTCAACCTATGGGATAGGAACCATGTATTCTGACGGACAATGGCGCCACCTTGCACGCCAATTCATCCAGAAGGGACTGCTGAGTCACGAATACGAACACGGGTCGTTGAAGCTGACCCCGAAGGCCTGGGAATTTCTGCGGGCCAAAGATACCTTCATGGGAGGGCTGGAAGAGGCAAAAAAAGGAAAGGACGGAAAAGCCAAAGGAGAGAAAGAGGCGCTGGCACCCTATGATCCTCTATTGTTTGAAGCTCTCCGGAAGAAAAGGAAGCAACTTGCCGATCAGGCAAACCTTCCCCCCTTTACGATTTTCCATGACAGGACTCTGAAAGAAATGATCACGTGCATGCCCGGAACACTGGATGAATTGGCGGGAATCTATGGGATCGGAGCGGCAAAACTCGAAAAATATGGCGATATTTTTCTGGCAATCTTAAATCAGCACAGGCATAGTCATAATATCCCGGAATAATCAAAATCATCCGAGGACAAAACGACACGCCCCCCGATTTATCGAAGGACAACAGATATAGACATCAACCCGTCATACGTCGAACAGCCCATCACACCCGTCCCCATGACGCCTGATCAGCGGGTCTAGCGAAAAGGATTTCTGCGCCACGGTGAAACTATTTTTCATCGGTTATAAAAGGTGGCTCAGGCGGATTTGGCCATTGCGGGTGCGGGAGTCCCCGAAACCCAGGTTACTTTTTTCACGGGGACTTTCACGCCTGAAGGTTTGCGGCTTTCCAGGGCCATGGCGGCGGCATTATTCTCGCGTGTGCAGACCGGCTCATAGGTCCAGCCCCCGGCCAGACGCGCCTCTTCTTTTTTCAGGCTCCTGTACACGTATCGCCCGATTAGAGGCGCGACCATCCTGGTTTTCCAGCCGAATTCAGCATAGATTGCCTTCAGGAGCACATCCATCTTTCCGGTGAGCCTCCCGTTGTTGCGGTACCACTTGCGCATCGCCCAGATGGCGCCCGCATAGGTCGAGCGCAGAGGGAAAACCTCACGGGAAAAGCGATCCCGCACCCGGTGCTCCGCGTGATTCTGATGACGCCGCCAGCCTTTGAGCGTGACGTCGATCAGGCGGGCCAGGCTCGGACCATTGATCTCAAAATCCCGCCGGAATGCTTTCAGCAGAACATGTTCCTCTTCGCCGTTGCGGAAGTTTTTATGCCGGTAACTGAAGCGATGCTGACCGTGGGCGTCCGCCGCAGGATACTCATCCTCGGAAAGCAGCGTCCCCTCGCGGCGATGGCTCTCGTACAAGGGCGTGCCGGGATTCGGCATATAGAGCATGAACTGGTGAAATACGGTGTCATGACTCACGGCATGATTGATGACGGCGTCGATATTTGCGGGGCTGTGGTCGTCCAGGCCGATAATGGATGAGCCCAGCACCCGGATCCCGTGTGAATGGAGACGATCCACCAGCGCGTGCGTATCCACCCCTTTGAGCTTCTTATAGTCGCTGTTCTCGCCCTCGAGACCCATCCACACCCAACTGATGCCCAGACCGACCAACTGGTCAATGGTATAGGATTCCAGAACGCGCGCCGAGCTGAAGACGTAAAGCGCCCAGCTTTTCTGATGGGCTTCCATCAATTCCAACAGGCGCAGCGCCCGCTTTTTGTGGAGCAGAAAATTCTCATCGAGAACAAAAAAGGAGTGCGTTTTGAGTTCTTCCGCGATGCGGGACATGACGGCGAAGAGTTCGTCGCCCGTTTCAAAAAAGTTCATGAAATGCCCCTTGCCGCCGAACAGGGCCGAGGTGGAGCAGAAATTACACCCCACGGGACAACCGACGGACGGGATCAGGATCGCCGCCGTCCCGCCCGGCCTCTGTCCCAGACCGACACCCATAACACGGGCGCCGAATCCCGATAGGACGGCCGGATGGCGGACGGCGGCGTCTTCATCCTCGCCTAAAAACCGGCGAAACCAGCGGATACCGTCGCCCCTGACGATGTCGTCCGCGTCGATCGTCTGAAGAAGGTCGCCTTTGCTTGCGATATGTCCGCCGACGACAATACGGGCACCCGGCCGGTGTTGCCGGATGAGTTCGCACATCCGCTTGACCTTCCCCATGTTGGGAATAATGGCGCCGATCCCGATGACATCGTAGTCATTTTCCTGAATTTCTTCCATGAAACGGTCCTGGGAGGGAAAATCCAGCAGCGTGCAGGGTGCGTCGATGTTGGCCTGAATCATCATGAGCCCGAAGGAGCGATGAAACATCCTCAGGGAAAAACCGCCCTGAACGCGCGTCACCTGATTGTGATAGAGCTCCATGGGGTTGATGGCTCGGCTTCCGTATGCATCATCCTGCGCATAAGGCCCGAAGACGCTCGTCAATAGAATTCGCGTTTCCCTCCCCCCGGGGAAATGGGTGACCTGCTGCTGCATGTTTGCCTCCTGCTTTTGTATTTTGTTCATTCTCAAGGGCCGCGTGCGTGATTTGCAACGACCCTAAAATATAAAATTACTGAATGAAAGCAATATATTACGTTTTACAAAAGTTTTACAAACCGGATTTGACGACCTGCAATAAATCCCGGATCGCCCCGACGGAGGAGGATGCAGGGGAAAAGAAAACGGAAAAGATATTGGAGACTGGCCTGAAGCTATTTTATGAAGGTCTGCGGTTGACTCTTTGGGTCGCCTGTGTAAAAATGCGCCATGATTTCTCGATTGAAGTGGTTCTTCCACCCGGTATTTATATTTGTATGCTCCATCCTGGCTTTGGCCTTGTCTCTGTTTCTCTATATTTACTGGTATATCGAGGTCAGTTCCGGGCTCAAAGCCGCCGTGCAACGTTATAACCTCGATCCGCGACAGTTCCTCGAGGCTCAGACCTGGGTGGTCATTCTCGTCCTGTCGATCCTGGTCGGACTCATTGTCGTCGGTATTCTGATCATCTTCGTGTACAGTCAGAAGATGGCGCGCCTCAACCGGCTGCAGCACGAATTCATCAACAATTTCACACATGAACTGAAGACGCCGGTTACGTCCCTGAAGCTCTACCTGGAGACGTTCCTGAAGCACGAACTGCCCCGGAAGGAACAGACAAAATACATCGGCTACATGCTTCAGGACGTAGACCGCCTCGGGGACAATATCAGCCGCATCCTGAACCTGGCCAGAATCGAGACGAAGACCTACGGCGGGGACTTTATCCCGTCCGATCTGGTAAAAACCGTTGAGCAATTCCATCAGAACAACCGCCACGTTTTTGGAAATTGCGACATTCGGATTCACAATCCTTCCGGACAACCATTTTTTTACAACATCAACCCGCTTCTCTTTGAAATGCTGGTGATGAATATCCTCAATAACGGCATCAAATACAATGACAGTGAAAACCCCCGAATAGATATCCGCTTTCTGCAGGCAAACGGCAGACTGCATATCCGTTTCGAAGACAACGGCATCGGTCTTGAAAAAGCAGAGAGAAAAAAGATTTTCCGGAAATTTTACCAGACGAAAAGAGCGGAGATCCTCTCACCCAGGGGCAGCGGACTGGGCCTGTATCTGGTACAGAATATCGCGCGGATGCACCGGGGAAAGGTCATTGCGGAAAAACGACCGGATGAAAAGGGGTCTGTTTTTACGCTGATCCTGCCCTTTCAGCCTCAACAAGCGTGATGCGTGGAACGACCATGGAAGATTCAGGGAAAAAACGCATTCTCATCATCGAAGACGATAGCCATATCGCGGAGGGTCTGAAGCTGAACCTGTCTTTCCAGGGCTATGAAGTGGACATCGCCCCGGACGGGGTCAGCGGTCTGCAGAAATGGAAAACGGGGCAGCCTCACCTGATTGTTCTGGACATCATGCTTCCCGGCATCGACGGACTCTCGATATTGCAGAGCATTCGCCTGGTGGATGAGCGGCTGCCGATCCTGATCATTTCGGCAAAGGGAAGTTCTGAAGACCGAGTCAAGGGACTGAGCTACGGCGTGGATGACTATCTTGCCAAGCCCTTTAATCTGGAGGAGTTTCTGCTGCGTGTGGAACGGCTACTGGCCCGTGTCTCATGGGCCGCGGGAACGGAAGATCTCCAGCCGGCCGGTCTGCCCCGGTCCTACGCTTTCGGCGGCAACCGGATCGATTTCGGCGATTCGACAGCCGATTGCAGGGCAGGCAGGATCATCCTGACTGATCAGGAAATGAAGCTCCTGAAACTGTTTATCGCCAACCGGGGCAAGCCCCTCACCCGGAAGCAGCTTCTCGAAATCGGATGGGGCTATACCGGTATCATTGCCACACGAACCGTGGATAATTTTATCGTCCGCCTGCGCAAGTACTTTGAAGATGATCCCCATCAGCCCGTTTATTTCCGGAGCCTTCGATCCGTGGGCTATGTCTTCGATCACGAAGACCCTGCGCCGTCTTGAAAGGGGATCAAATCAGCAGGTGATCCGCGCTTTTTTTGCCATTTTTTGTTGACTTCACAGTTTGTACATGTTATGAGCGCACCGCCGATGGATCATGACGAGAAGAAATCATTCGTTCATATGGCTTATGCTGGCAGCGTCGGATTGGCTTTTGTTCTTTTGATCTTTGGCGGGCTCTTTGTCGGTAACTGGCTGGACAGGAAGCTGGAGACCTCGTTTCTCTTCACGACCCTGCTTTTTGTCGCGGGCGTCGCTGCAGGATTCAGAAACCTGTATGTCCTGATAAAAAGGTCCTTCCAGGACGACAAGACGATTATCACAAGCCTCCGGAATGAACCGCACCGTAAACGGCCTGATCCGGCAAGGGATTGAAAACATTTACATTGTACCAATTTCCGCATCACCCTTGGAAAATAGCATTGCCTTGAGGAGGTACACGAAAAGATGCACAGTCTGTCTTTCCTACAATTGATATTCCCCTCGATTCCCACATACATCACCTATACCTGGTTTGTCATGGCGCTGCTGGTTTTTTTCTCATTTTTGGCAACGCGGCGCTTGCAGATGACGCCGGGGGTTTTTCAGAATACCATGGAGGTTTTCGTCGGCGCAATTGACAAACTCCTCCTCGATACCATGGGGCACCATGGAAAGCGTTTTTTCCCGCTTATCGCAACCCTCGGGTTTTTCATCCTCTCCTCAAACCTGATCGGCCTGATTCCAGGGCTGGAATCGCCCACGTCGAATTTAAATACAACCGTCGCAATGGCCCTCGTCGTCTTCTTCATGACCCATATCGTCGGCGTTCAGGTTCAGGGCCTCAAGTATTTCAAGCAGTTCATGGGGCCGGTCTGGTGGCTGACGCCCCTGATGCTGCCCATCGAGCTCATCAGCCACATTTCCCGTCCCATCTCCCTGTCCATGCGTCTGTTCGGAAACATCGAGGGCGGTCACATCGTTCTGTTGATTCTCTTCTTTCTTGTCCCGCTATTGGTGCCACTGCCCATCATTATTCTGAAGCTCCTGATTTCCGTCATCCAGACCCTCGTCTTCATGCTGCTGTCCATGATGTATATCGCCGGGGCAATGGAAGAACATCACTAAAAACAGATCACGCCGAGATTATTTTCCCGACAGGTAGGAGAGGAAAAGGAGACGTTTCGGCCGGGACCTTTGTGCCGTCGCTACTTTCCAGACAGGTATGCGTGAATCGCCCGGGCGGCCTGTTTGCCGGCGCCCATGGCGAGGATGACCGTGGCGGAGCCGGTGACGATGTCGCCGCCGGCATAGACGCCGGAACGGGTGGTTTCTCCCGACGCCCCTTTGGTGATAATGTAGCCCCGGCGGTTCGTCTCAAGTCCTGGCGTCGTCGCCGGAACGATCGGATTGGCCATGGTGCCCACGGCCACCACGACGGTGTCCACATCGATGACAAACTCGGATCCCTCAATCGGAACGGGGCTGCGCCGGCCCGAGGCGTCGGGCTCGCCGAGTTCCATGCGGATGCACTTCATGCCCGTGACCCAGCCTTTCTCGTCTCCGATATATTCAACGGGATTCGTCAGGAGCCTGAACTGGACCCCTTCCTCATGGGCATGATGGACTTCTTCCTTCCGGGCAGGCATTTCCACATCTGTGCGGCGGTAGATGATATAGGCGTTTTCCGCGCCCAGCCGCAGCGCCGTCCGGACCGAATCCATGGCCACATTGCCGCCGCCGATGACGGCGACGTTCCTGCCGCGGACGATGGGCGTGTCGTATTCCGGAAAGAGATAGGCTTTCATGAGGTTCGAGCGCGTAAGGTATTCATTGGCTGAATAAATGCCGCTGAGATTTTCTCCGGGAATGTTCATGAACACCGGTGCGCCGGCGCCGACAGCGATATAAACGGCATCATAGCCCTCGGCAAAGAGTTCGTCGATCGTCGCGATCCGTCCGATGACGGCGTTGGTTTCGATCTTCACGCCCAATTTCGTCAGATAATCAACCTCCGCCTCCACAATCGCCTTGGGCAGGCGGAATTCGGGAATGCCGTAAACGAGAACGCCGCCGGCCTTGTGCAGACCCTCAAAGATCGTTACAGCATAGCCCAGTTTGACGAGATCGCCGGCGATGGTCAGCCCCGAAGGCCCGGCGCCGACAACGGCGATCTTCTTCCCGTTGGAGGCGGCTGGCTCCGGAATGGCGATCTGGCCCACTTTTCGTTCATAATCCGCGGCAAAGCGCTCCAGGCGGCCAATTGCCACCGGGTCGCCTTTCTTGCCGAGGATACAGACCTTTTCACACTGCTCCTCCTGGGGACAGACGCGGCCGCAGACGGCGGGCAGACTGTTGGTCTCTTTGAGAATATACGCGGCCTCCAGGAAGTTCCCGTCGGCGATCGCCTGAATGAATTCCGGAATTCTCACCTCCACGGGACACCCCGCGATGCAGCCGGGCTTCTTGCACTGGATGCAGCGTTTCGCCTCCAGCATGGCCGTTTCTTCAGAATATCCCAGAGGAACTTCCTCGAAGTTCTTTACCCGGACACCGGGAACCTGTTCCGGCATGGGCTGCCGGGGGATTTTTTCCTTCTTGAGTTTTTTCTCTTCAGTTTCCATGCCATCCACACCTGTGTTTTTCATAAGCCACGCTTTCCTGTTCGCAGTACATGCGCAGGCGGCTGGTCAAAAGATCGAAATCCACCTGATGGCCGTCGAATTCAGGACCGTCCACGCAGGTGAACCGCGTCTTTCCGCCCACGGAGACGCGGCAGGCCCCGCACATGCCCGTCGCATCCACCATGATCGGATTGAGGCTGACGATGGTCTTGATCCCGTGGGGCCGCGTCAGATTGGCGATCACCTTCATCATGGGAACCGGTCCGATGGCAAAGACTTCCTCGATTTTCTCACCCTCGTTGATCAGATTCTGCAAAACGGCGCTGACAAAACCATGGACACCATAGCTGCCGTCGTCCGTGGCGACGATCAGCCGGTCGCTGACCTGTTTCATCTCTTCTTCCAGAATCAGCAAATCCTTTGTCCGGGCGCCGATGATGGAAATGACCCGGTTTCCCGCCTGCTTCAGGGCCGCCGCCAATGGATAGACAACGCCGACGCCCACGCCGCCGCCGATGCAGACGACCTGTCCGATTTTCTTGATATCCGTGGGATTACCGAGAGGCCCCTGGACATCGCTGAAATGGTCGCCCACCTCCATCCCGGCCATGGCGGCCGTCGTCTTTCCGACGACCTGGAAGATGATCGTGATCGTGCCCCTTTCCGGATCAGAATCCACGATCGTGAGCGGAATCCGCTCCCCTTTTTCATCCATGAGCAGGACGATGAACTGGCCAGCCTTGCGCTTCCTGGCAATGGCCGGCGCTTCGAGGATCATTTTGACGACGTTTTCCGACAAAGCGACTTTTTCAACAATTTTATTCAAGCTGCTTTCTCCTGATCATTTTATGGCCAAATGGATTTGCATAACCGTTGCAAAATGGTTCGCAAGCGGCGAATCAAATGTTTTCCGCCTTTCCAGAGATTACATCAGCGGCTTGTCGTGAATCATGATTACGTCTGGTTGTCCTCTTAGCAGAAAAGATTTTTGAGACGCGGCGAAGCCATTTTGCAGAGGTCTCGAGCCTTTGACAAACAATTTTCAGAGCACCCGGTTCTGAAAAAATGAGGGAGCCGGTGGGCTCCCAATAACAGCACTAAAAACTTCGGATTTGGAACGGCTTCGTTAGTATTCCTTGGTCAGCTTATCCAGTTCCGCCAGGGAAAAAACCGGACCGTCCTTGCAGACATACTTGCTGCCGACATTGCAGCGTCCGCATTTGCCGATGCCACATTTCATGCGCATCTCCAGCGAAGTGATGATGTTTTCCTTGGAGAAGCCGAGATCGAAGAAAACCGGTAGTGTAAACCGGATCATGATGGGCGGCCCGCAGATCACCGTGACGGCGTTTTCGGAACTGGGCGCGACCTCCTTGCAGACCGTGGGCACAAATCCCTCGCGCCCTTTCCAGCCCGCGTCGCCCTTATCGACGGTTACATTCAGATTGATGTCCGAACGTTTCGCCCAAGCCTCTATCTCGTCCTTGTAGATGAGGAGCCCCGGATTCCGCGCGCCGTAGATAACCGTAATATTTCCGAAGCGGGCCCGGTTGGATTCATGGATCATATAGTTCAGCAAGGACCGCAGTGTGGTAAAGGCGAACCCGCCGCCAACGATCACGATATTCTTGCCTTCCAGATACGCGATCGGCCATGAATTCCCCAGAGGCCCCCGGACGCCCATCAAAGTACCCGGTTCCATGTCATGAAGCGCGCTCGTCACGACGCCCGCTCTCTGGACGGTAAACTCGATATAACCCGACTGCGTTGGCGAGGAGGCGATCCCGATGGGAGATTCGCCCTTGCCGAAGATGGACAGTTCGCCGAACTGTCCCGGGATATAGGCGAACTTTGCCTCATCCTCATTATTGACAAACTCAAAGCGGAAGGTCTTGATGTCCTTCGTGTCCACTTCCGTGATTATTTTTGCAACCTTGACCGGATAAGGAATATATGGATTCTCCATGACGACTCCCGACGTTATAATTTCGAAATATCTTCGACGATTTTTCTGATATCGATGTTCACGGGACAATACATGACGCACCGGCCACAGCCCACACAGGCAATGGCATTGAAGTTGTCCACAAAATACTTGAATTTATGCATCGCCCGCTGACGCCACCGTTCCTTCTGGCTGGACCGGGGATTGTGGCCGGAAGTCTCCTTCGTGAAGAGCGGAAACATGCAGGAATCCCAGTTTCTCAGGCGAATCCCGTCGTTGCCTTTGACCTCGTCGCTGATGTCGAAGCAATGGCAGGTCGGGCACAGATATGTGCAGGTCCCGCAGGCCAGACACTTCTGATGAATCGTATTCCAGAAGGGATGCTCGAAGTTCACATCCAGGATGGGCTTGACGGCCTTTGCCGGAATGTGTGATTTGATCTCTTGAGCAGCCTTTTCGGCGACGGTCTTTTTGGCCGCGAGCGCCTGGTCGCCCGCCTTGGGGGCGTCTGCAAAATATTTCAACAGTTTTTCGCCCTTGGGCGTGACGAACTCGGCCAGATAGTCCGTCCCGATCTCTGTCAGGAGAACATCGGCGCCGTCCGCCGCGGTCGGGCTCCCATCCACGGAGGTGCAGAAACAGGTGCTATAAGGAGGATGGACACAGGCCAGGGAAATCACGGTGGTCTTTTCCCGCTTGTCGATATAGAAGGGATCCCGGTATTTTTCCTGATCGAAGAGCATATCCAGCAGTAGATAGCTGTGAGCATCGCAGGGACGGACCCCGAACAGGACCGATTCCTTCGCACCCTCGGCCGCACCGGAAAATGCCATGCCGTTTTCCGTCCGGGTATATTTCATCATCCGTTCCGAATGGGGAAAGAAGAAATTCTTCGGGGCATTTTTCGAATTCGCAAAACGGATCAGAGGCGTTTGGCCCTTTTCCAGTTGCTTGAAGAGAACATTATCTTCCTCTTTCACGGGTGCGAAAACCGGCATGTCCTGCGCAATCTTCCCAATGATCCCGGCCAGCTTATCCTCTTTGATTAACCTCGTTTCCATATTTTCCCTATAACCCCTTATGCTTAAATCAGAGCCAAGCTCTTCATGAGCGGTCGCGGATCCACGTTGTGCAGATTGAACCAGATGTCCGGTCCCTGTAGCCCCAGAGCCAAGGCGATCAATTCCGTAAAGTAGAAGACGGGCAGCCGGACATTGTCGTCCGCCCGCATATCCAGATTGGCCATGCAGACGGGACAGGCCGTCACGACGCAGTTCGCGCCGGCTTCCCTGGCCATGGTCATGATCTTATTGACCATTTTTGCGACGATATCCGTCCGGCTGATGGTCAGCGACCCGCCGCAACAGTCGGTCTTATACGACCACAGGCGCGCATCGGACCCCAAGACGCCCAGGATCTTATCCAGGATCACCGGGTTCTCGTAATCGTCGAATTCGCAGATCTCCGGCGGGCGCAGCAGCAGGCACCCGTAATAGGAAACCGGTTTCAGGCCTTTTAACGGCTTTATGACCTTGCCTTCCAGGGCATCCAGACCAATGTCCTTGAAAATGATGTCAAGCGGATTCCGGATGGCGATCCCGCCGTGGTATTTGCCCCCGATGATCTCCTCCACGTCGCCTTTCAATTGCTTGTCCGCCTTGAGATGATGTTCTGCCGTCTTGAAACGATTGAAGCAGGCCGCGCAGGGCACCATCACATCGAGGGCGTCTTTTTCCGCCGCCACGAGATTTCTGGCAGGCAGGGCGATGGAAAGCTTGAAGTTGGTGCTGTGGGCGGAGGTGGCGCCGCAGCAGGACCAGTCGTCCACTTCCTTGAGCTCAATCCCCAGCGCGCGGCTTACCGCCCGGACCGACTGGTCATATTCCTTGGCCGTGCCATGGAGAGAGCATCCCGGATAATATGAAACTTTCAACGATAGCCTCCTTTGTGTCTATTCACGCTCTTTATACCTGCTTCGTCTTCTCGAAAATTTTCTTGACGGACCCGAGATCCTTCGTTTTCGGGGAAGAAAGCGACAGCTTGCCTTTCAGGAACATGTCGATGCCCATGCCCATATCGGAGAAGAGATCCCCGGATTTGAGTTTATACTGCACCATCATCGTGGGCTCGTTGATCCGGCCGAACATCTTGATATTGGACAAAAACGATTCATGGAACTTCAGGATGTTCTTTTCTTTTGCGCCCACGCCCGTCTCGATGGCCATTTGTCGGAGTGCATCCATCATGCGCGCGATGTCCACCTCGTTGGGGCAGCGCGTGATGCAGGTCTCGCAGGAGGCGCAGAGCCATATCGTGGAGCTGTTGAGAACCTCACTCTTGCGGCCCATCTGGATCATCCGGATGACCTTGTTGGGGTTGTATTCCATGGCAAAGGCCAGGGGACAGCCGGCCGTGCATTTCCGGCAGTGGTAGCACCGCTGGAGAGGCACGCCGTCGATTTTCTCGTTTACTTGCTCTAAAAAGGTTTGCATGTTCGCTCCTAATGCCCACCCCCGCCGGGGTTGTAAGTGAAGTCTTCCTTGTCGTTTTCCTTGTACGTGCTCAGCGGTGCGGAACTATCCAGCGATGCGCCGGCCCGGTGCTCAAAGAGTTCAAAAGCGTCCTTATCGAGCTTTTTCAGGAACTTCCTGAGATCCACGCCCATGGGGCATACGCTGATGCAGGACCCGCAGTCCACGCAGCGGCCGACCATGTGATACATGCGCATCAACTGAAACATCTGCGTATCCGACGGATCGTCGCTGATGCCGACCCACTGGGGCTGGCTCTGCTCGGCAAAACAGATCCGGCAGTAGCAGGACGGACACGTGTTCCGGCAGGCGGCGCAGCGGATGCATTTTGCCATTTCCCTGGTGAAGTAAGCCCAGCGCTCCTCGATCGGCAGGTTCTCGAATTCGTCGACCTCCGCATATTCCGAGTCCGCGTCCATGGGCGGCGCCGGTTCACCGACCATCAAGTCTGAAATCACGGGATTGTTATACCTGCATGTCCGGCAGTTGTCGGCCAGGACCTCCCTGAGGGCGATTTTCTTTTCACCGGCTGCCGTCTTGACGACGAGTTCATCGTTCGTTGCGGACCCGCCCAGAATCTCCTCCTGGTCCAGGGCAATGGCCAGTTTCTTCTTATCCACATACCCCGTGCACGGAACGCCGATGATCACGCATTCGCTGCGATCGTACTGCAGTTCCTGAAGATGAATGACCAGCGAGCGGGAGGTGCAGCCTCTCGCCACGACGCCGAAGGCCTTTTTGATGCGGTCCTGAGGCTTGACGCGCTTCTGCGACTCCTTGTGCTGCATGACCAGGTCATGGACGAATTTCGCGAGGTTCTGCGTGCAGAACCGGTTCCAGACCAGTTTGTCCGCATCTTTGGGGTTCGTAATGAAACAGGGTGTTGCCGTCAGCGGCAGGGTTCCATCCTCGTAGCCGATAACGGCGTCCACCTTCTTCTCGATCAGCAATTTTCTGGCTTCTTCCCGCAGCTTCTTTTCGATATTTTCCACAGTTCCCGATTCCTCGTTCGTTATTGATAGCTTTTAACCAATTTGCTGGCCGGCCCCAGTTCCCTTACGGCCTGAGTCACCCCTTTGATGACCTGGGCAAAACGGTCGCCTTCGGAAGCGGAAATCCACGTAAATATGGTTCTGTCGCCTTCCATCCCAATGTAATTCAGGAAACGTTTTAACGTCGCAAACTTGCGCCGCGCCACCAAATTTCCTGACAAATAGTGGCATTCACCCGGATGTCAACCGGAAACCAGAACGCCGTCGGCGCCTTCCTGAAGGGCCTTCATGACATAAAAGGGGTTGATCCTGCCGGTACAGGGAACGCGGATGATGCGAACATTGGGCGGATATTGGATTCTGCTGATCCCTGCCAGATCGGCTCCGGCATAGGTGCACCAGTTGCAGACAATGGCAGCGATTTTCGGCTCCCAGCCTTCTTTTGCTTGATTTTCAGCCATATATTCTCCTTCCAGCGGCAATACGGCTTTCAGCAGCCGTTCGCATTAATTTATATTAAATATCTGCGCCAGTACTTCTTCGTTGTTAAAGCCGTTGAGATCCGCTGCGTTCATTCGGCAGGAGGCCGTGCAGATGCCGCAACCCTTGCAGAGAACCGAATTGACGACGGCGCAGCCTTCGGCGGCGTCCACCGCAATGGCGCTGAAGGGGCAGTTGATCTCGCAAAGCCCGCAGGCCATGCAGCGCTCCTTGATCACATAGGCGGTCTTCCCTTCGGCCTCGATATAATCCTTGGTCAGGATCGTACAGGCCCGCGACACCGCCGCAAAGGCCTGGGTGACCGCCTCTTCGCTGAGTTTCGGCGCGTGCGCCATGCCGCACATGAAGACGCCGTCCGTCTGAAAATCAACGGGGCGCAGCTTCACATGGGCTTCGAGGAAGAAGCCGTCCTGGTTGGTGGGCACCTTGAGCATCTTGCCGATGTCTTCGTTGCCGGGATTGGGAACGGTCCCAACGCTCAGGGCCAGCAGATCGGTCTTCAATTCCACTTTCTCGTTGAGAATCGGATCGAAAACACGGACGGCGATCTGATTTCCGTCCTGACGGACTTCCGGTTTCCGGTCTTCGTCGTAACGGATGAATTTGACGTTCAGCTCACGGGCTCTTTTGTAGTAGTCTTCCTTCAAACCGAAGGTTCGGATATCCCTGTAGAGGATCGTGACATCCTTTTCCGGATCGGCCTCTTTGAGTTTCAGGGCGTTCTTGATGGCCTCCGAACAGCAGTAACGGCTGCAGTAGGGCCTTTCGGCATTGCGGGAGCCGACGCACTGGATCATGACGACGCTTTTTGCCGCGGACAGTTTGGCGTCATTTTCGGCGATATACTTTTCCAGTTCACGCTGGGGAACGACCTGGGCCGAGAGCCCCTGAAGATATTCCTTATTCTCCAGTTCGTAGGCGCCCGTGGCGACGATCACAACGCCGTGCTCAAACTGGGTCTCGCCTTCCTTCTTCTGTTCGACCGTGGTTTTGTAGTTGCCGATGAAGCCCTCAATTTTTTTAATATCGGCGCCCGTATAGACATGAATCAGCTTGCTGTCCGTGACTTGCCGCAGCAAGCCGGCCAGATGCTTCTTCGTATCCAGGCCTTCGAGGGTGTAATAGAGGTGGCGGTAGTTGCCGCCGAGCTCAAACTGCTTTTCCACGATATGGGATTCAAAACCCTGATCGGCCAGCGCGAGCGCCGCCGAAATGCCGGCCAGCCCGCCGCCGATGATCAGCACGGCGTGGTTGACGCTGAGCTGTCCCGGCTTCAGGGGTTTCAGATACTGGGCCTTGGCAATGGCCATGCGGACAAGGTCCTTTGCCTTTTCCGTGGCGGCCTCGGGTTCGTGCATGTGCACCCACGAGTTCTGGTCGCGGATGTTTGCCATCTCAAAGAGATAACGGTTCAAACCGGCCTTTTCGCAGTTCTCCTGGAAGAGCCCTTCATGGGTCCGGGGTGAGCAGGAGGCCACAACCACGCGGGTCAGGTTGTATTCCTTGATCACTTCGCCCATCTTGACGGCCGTATCCTGGGAGCAGGTAAAGAGGTTGTCCGTGGTAAACACCACATTGGGCAGGGTTTTCGCATATTCCACAACGGCGGGCACATCCACCACGCCGCCGATATTGATGCCGCAATGGCAAACAAAGACGCCCGTCCGCGGCCCGATGCCGCGGAGGTCGTTTTCCAGAGGCACTGACGCCTCGCAGGTCATCGTTCCACGGCGCGATGCAAGCAGACCCTGGGCGCAGGCGGCCGCGCCGCTGGCTTCCATGACCGTTTCGGGGATGTCCTTGGGGCCGCCGAAGGCGCCGCAGACAAAAACGCCTTCCCGGCTGGTCTGAACGGGATTTTCCAGAGTGGTCTTGCAAAAGCCGTGTTCCTGCAGCTCGATTCCCAGCGCCTTGGACAGCCCGGCAGCATCTTTGGGAGGCGTCAAACCGACGGACAGGACAACCATATCGAATTCCTCCTCCACGAGGGTCCCGTCTTCCTTAACATATTTGAGAAGCAGGTTCTTGCTCTGCTGAAGTTCCTTGATGGTGGACGGCATGGAGCGGATGTAGCGGATGCCGTATTCATTCTTGGCGCGGTTGACAAACCGGTCAAAATCCTTGCCGTGGGCGCGGATATCCATGTAGAAGATGGTGGGCTCCAGGTTCTTGGCGTGCTCCTTGCCGATGATCGCTTCCTTCGTGGCGTACATGCAGCAGACCGACGAACACCAGCTGTTGTCGCAGGAGGTGTCGCGGGAGCCCACGCACTGGATGAAGGCAATCTTCCGGGGTTCCTTGCCGTCCGAGAGCCGCTGGACATGGCCGAAATAGGGACCAGAGGCCGACAGAATCCGCTCAAACTGAATGCTGGTCACCACATTGGCGTAAATTCCGAAGCCGTATTCGCCGCGCAGCCCCGCATCAAAGGCTTCAAAGCCCGGCGCCGCAATGATCGCACCGACTTCGATATTTTCTTCTGCAAACGCATCGTCATGGTTGACGGCCCCGGCAATACATGCCTCCACGCACTGATAGCATTCGGAGCAGATGCCGCAGGCGAGACACCGGTTCGCTTCCCGGACAGCCGCATCCTCGCTGAAGCCGATCCCCACTTCCCGGAATGTGGTTTTCCGCTCGTCCGGCTTCATGTGGGGATACTTCTCGCGGAATACCTTGGCAACCCCGGTGGTGTCCCCCTTGTCCGCCAGATCTTTCGTCCAGTCCCTGGCGCGGCCCGCGGCAACATCCTCGCCTTTCAGGTAGCGGTCGATCGAAACCGCGGCTTCCTTTCCGGCAAAGACGGCCTTGACGACCGTGGCAGGCCCCGTGACCACGTCACCGCCGGCGAAGACGCCGGGGACGTTCGTCTGGAAGGTCACCGGATCCACATCGAAGTTTTTCCACTTATTGATGGCGATGCCGCTTTCTTTCGTCACAAAATCAAGGTCCGCCGCCTGGCCGATGGCCGGGATGACGGCGTCGCACTCAACGATGAATTCAGAACCTTTAATGGGCACAGGACGGCGGCGGCCGCTCGCATCCGGCTCTCCCAGCTCCATCCGGAGGCATTCGATCCCCGTGAGCTTGCCGTCCTTGCCGACAATGCGAACCGGGGCTACCTGGAATTCCATCTTGATGCCCTCTTCGAGGGCCTCCTCGATTTCCTCCGGGGCTGCCGGCATTTCCTTGCGCGAGCGGCGATAGAGCACGAAAACGTCTCTGGAACCTGTGCGGACGGCGGTCCGGACGGCGTCCATGGCGACATTCCCGCCGCCGACAACGGCTACACGGTTGCCCAGGAAAACCTTCTCGCCCAGATTGACGCGCCGCAGATAATCGACCCCGTGAATGACGCCCTGCATCTCCTCTCCGGGAATATCCAGTTTGCTGGAGAGTACCGTCCCGCAGCCGATGAAAACGGCGTCGTAATCTTTCTGGAGTTTATCGAACGGAACGTCCTTGCCGATCGCGGTATTGAGGTGGATTTTGACGCCCAGATCCTCAATCACCTTGATTTCCGCCTTGAGGACATCCTTGGGCAGGCGGTATTCGGGGATCCCCACCGCGAGCCAGCCGCCCGCCACGGGGAGAGATTCGAAGGCATCCACGCCGTAGCCCTGCGCCGCCAGGTAGTAGGCCGCGGAGAGCCCCGCCGGACCGGCGCCGACAATAGCGACTTTCTTGTCTTTTTTCTCTTTCACTTCGGGAATATACCGGGTCTCGTCATTGAGATCGAGATCCGCCACAAAGCGTTTCAGGTGCATGATGTCGATGGGCTGCTCCACCTTGCCCCGCATACAGGCTTCTTCGCAGGGATGGTTGCAGACGCGGCCGCATACCGAGGGGAAGGGGTTGTCCTGCTTGATGAGTTTGAGGGCTTCCCTGTACTTGCCCGCCGAGATCAGGGCGACGTACCCCTGGACGCTGATATGCGTGGGACAGGCCGCCTTGCAGGGAGACACACCAAGCTTGTCAATGGCAAACCCGCTCGGAATGGCCTGGGGAAAGTGGCGGTACACGGCCTTTCTTTCGTCCATGCCTTCGTTGAAACTGGACTTGACGGACACGGGGCAGACCTTGGCACAGTCCCCGCAGCCCGTGCACTTGTCGAGATCGATAAACCGGGGGGTTTTGGTCAGTCTGACCCTGAAACGGCCCGGTTCGCCTTCCACGGCTTCCACCGTGCGGCGCGTCATGATTTCAACATTGGGATGGCGACCGACCTCCACGAGTTTGGGGGAAAGGATGCAGGCCGAACAGTCATTGGTGGGGAATGTTTTATCCAGCTGGGCCATCACGCCGCCGATGCTGATGCCGTTTTCAACGAGGTAAACCTTCATTCCGGAATTGGCAAGGTCCAGGGACGCCTGGATACCGGCGATACCCGACCCGACCACCATTACTGCACCGACTTTTTCATTATCTTTCAACACCTGATCACTCCTAAAGGGTTATATCTATTAAAGAACGTGGATCCTGTTGCTGCTGCACAAATTGAGGCTGGGGGCCAAACAGGCGAGCGGTTATCACGATTTATCCACTCATGTCAAGGCCTATTTCGGGATTTTCTGTCGTGCCCTGCCCTTTGCGCCGCATCCCTGTTCAGCATCCATTTTTTGGTCCATTCGGTTGATGCGTATTTTGATTTAAAAAGAATTGAAATGAGTCGCCGTTGACCTACGTATAGCAGGAAGAAAGTGATCGGTTGTGAATGTTATCAACTAATTAAATGATTCTGAGAAGTTTGTATATTTAGGATTATGGACCGAACCAATGGCAGGGATAGGAATGCGACAACCTTTTGCCGAGCCCATCTTGCTCGCTTGTTATGTGGCTCTCAGCCAAGCGATCAAGATGGGCGACTGACTAATCAATACAAAGCAGGTACTTCGACTCAGCGATAGCCGCTTTCTTGTGCGTTGTGAATGATCGAGACCAAGTTGCCTGAAGCGTAATCGCGTCTAGAGCCGCTGGCGAAGATCAAGCGACCTTGGCCCTTGTAAACCATCTCGTGGCGATAACGGTCGCTGCCGCCACGATAGAACGGGATCCAAGCCTTGCCGGTTATATAGGTACCCTGATCGGTAGGCTGGCCGATCAGATCGGTCACTTGTTTCATGCTCATTCCTATCTTCAGCTTCGTGAACTTGCTGCCCGGTGCCGGTTTGCCGGCAATCTCGCCTTCCCAGTCGTTGATGCCCTTTACGGTTTGTACGTCCTTGGGTGACTCGGCTTTTTCAATGGGTGCCTCACTTGCGCTGCTACCGGACTTTTGTGCCGTCTGGCAACCCATCAGCAAAAAAGTGGCAACGATCACTACAGCTACGTACACAAATCGATTTGTCATCATGAGTCAATCTCCGTTGTTGAATTGACGAAAAGTTATTTTTTCTGTCAGAGAAGACTACGAAGCTATAACTATTATGTCAAGGAGATTTTATCGAAACCTGATATCGTTTGCCATTTGATATCAGCAACTTTTCATGACCCTGCCGGATTGTGTAGTACAGGAAGCTATACGTACTATAATCCGATTGCTCATTTTAAATCGCAAATACGGCGGAGATGCTGGCTATACAAGTTCTCGGATTTTGATTTGGAGTCGACGTGGTGATTACCGCTCGAAAGCAGTGATGCCTTTGGAGTCCATGGAAATACCTCCCCGGTCACTTGCGTCATTTCTATTCTGTCTTCCTATTCCCACCCGCTTGGGTTTTATCCAACGGAAACCGGACAGTGTGTCGCGGTTTCCGGCGGACGTTTATCTGCTGTGGGTCAGACTCATTTCTTCGCTTTGGCCGGTTTCTTGGCTGCCGGTTTTTTAGCGACCGCTTTTGCTTTGACCGGCGCTTTCGCTTTGGCTTTTGCCTTTGCTTTGACCGGCGCTTTCGCTTTGGCTTTTGCCTTTGCTTTTACCGGCGCCTTTGCAACCGCTTTTACCTTGGCTTTGGCTGTTTTCGCTGCCGCTTTTACCGGAGCCTTCACGAGGGTCTTTGTTTTGGCAGGGGTCTTTGTTCAGGTCTTTGCCGCGGCCTTCGCCGGTTTTGCCGGAACCTTCTTTGCTGTCGCCATACGTACTTCCTCCTTTTCAAATATTCGACCCCGCCTCACTGGGCCCCGGCCCGGCCGTGCCCTCCCGCGTGCGAAATCGTTAGACTCACCAGGATGAATACTTTTTATCGTCGCTTTTATGTCAGCCGCATCTCCTGAAATCTTGCTGTCAACAGCAGATAGGTTTTTCTTTTTTTGAGCAAAGTGAGAAACAAGTTTCTGTTTTTCTGTTCCCAGAGCTTTTCTCTGCTGTTTGATTATCTTCTGAAGCTCAGCTTTTTCTGCCGCGCGAACTTGCTGGGGAGATAAAATTTCCACACGTAAGCCTGTAAACGGACCTATAGAGCCAGGGATCAAATTGTATTTTTGAGCGATAGAATCTTCAATTTGGTAACCATTGACAAACTCCTTATTGCCTAAAACATCAAGGAATAATTTGCTCATAATTAGTCACCAATCCATTTCTGGCTCAATCCGATTAATGCGTACTTCCTCTTATATAGTACATGCCGTATTCATTCAAGGATTAGTTGAGGTCGGCGTAGTTTGATCATAACGCATTGAAATCTCGTATCCATATAAGAAAGCCAATGCCTGCCGAGTGCAGGAAGTTATGATACGGCAACCGCGAGTGGTCGAATTTGCCGCGCTACTTGGTCTGACAGCGTTTCTTCCACTATATCCATGTCATATCGGCTTTGAATGTTCAGCCAGTAACGCGGATTCTGCCCAAAATATCGGCCCAAACGCAGAGCAAGCTCGGCAGTTACCGGCCGTTTCCCGTTCACGACGTAATTGATACGCATGGGGGGAACACCAATATCTTTCGCAAGGCGATATTGCGACAACGCCAACTCATCCAGTAATTCTTTTAGATATGTACCGGGATGCACCGGTGGAATACGTTTCTTGACCACACCACACCTCCACTAATGATAATCCTCTATTTCTGCATCTTCTGCATGCCCGTCTAACCATATAAGACAGATTCGCAATTGACTGTTAATGCGGATACTCCATTGCCCTTTACGATCCCCTTTTAAAGCGTCTAGCCGATTTGAGGGCGGAAATCGTAAATCCTGAATCTCAATAGCTGCATCAATTGCGTTCAATTTCATAAATGCCCGCTCTTGAATATCGCCAGGAAATTTACGAGAAAAGTCAGGACGAAAAATCTTCTCTGTTTCGTTACACTGAAAAGATCGAATCATGGGTTAAATAGTAAACTATTTGTTTATTAATGTCAAGCAAAAATGGGACCAGATTCTGGCAATATGAAAAGCAATACCGTTTGAAATCAAGCATATTCATCAAGGGCGACGTTTTGTGGATAACAGCTATCCGCATCAACCGGATGAACCACATTTAATCTCTTTTTACGGCCTTGTCGGAGGCGCTAAAAAGGCTGGCAGTTAGTTACCGTTCTTCCCTCGTATGCCAGATACGCAGCACATGGATTTTGGATTCCCGGATTTCGTAGCGCATCTCGTAATGGTTCACCAGGATGCGGCGCACCTCACGCGGTCCGAACTCTTCTAATTTTTCTCCGATGCGTGGATACTCCTTGAGACGGGCCAGTGCGGCCGTCAGTGATTGCACCATGCGGGCGGCTGCCTGTTTGTTAACCGGCGCCGGAAAATCGTATAACCGCACCAGATCGGAAAGCGCCTTGCTGGTCCATTTCAGTTCCATCATTGCGGAGATGGCAGCGGGGTTTCGGTGCTAAGGCTTTCTGCCCACTCTTGTACCGCCTGGTGGTCAATGACTCTGCCGGCATCGACATCGGACATCGCTTCTATTGTCAATCGCTGACGCTCCTCTTCATGGTCTACCCATGTGAATAATAATGATTAAGTTAAGAAGTTTCTGTCAACGTAGGTTTATGTCATGTCATAGAGGATGAAACGCAAATTGAGCATCCGGACTTATTACGAAGCCGTATTTCTTGACTTTCCAAAATCCTTTGATATGATCCCGCGAGCACCGGCCAGGGAGGTTGCAAGCCTTGGCCGGACAGATCAGTATTGTCGTATCATTCCCGCAAGTCGAGATCTCCTCGATTGAGAAATGCCAATGAAAGAGCGTTTTAAAAAATGGGGCGCCGTCTCCACCCTGAAGATCACACTGTTCATCATATTTCTTGCCTTGATCCTGTTTCTTGCGGATGTCACCTTCCTGCGATTCATGGAATTGAAGGCCCTTGACTTGAGAATGGTTTCGCGAGGGAATCTCTCTTCCGGCGGGGAAACGGTCATTGTCGCCATTGATGAAAAGAGCTTAAGCGAGCTGGGGCGATGGCCTTGGCCACGTACAGTGATGGCGCGGCTTGTGGACCAGCTCAAGGCATATGGCGTAAAGGTGATTGGCTTTGATGTCATTTTCTCGGAACCTGATGATAACGCCAGCATAAAAACCATCTCAGAGCTGTCCAGCGAGATCGCAAGGATAGGCATTCCCGATACAAGACTGAAAGGACTGCTGGAGAGAAAACGCGGCGACGCCGACACGGATGCGGAGCTGGCCCGTTCCGTCGAGCGGGGGAAAAATGTAACCCTTGGTTATTTCTTCCATATCTCAGATAAGGAGGTGGGCCATTTAACCCCTGAACAAATCAAGGCCGGCGCCGCCGATATCGCCAACGGCCGCTATCAGATGGTACGGGCCGCGAAAAAAATAGACGAGCATGTGTTTGTACGCGCCTATTCCGCCGTGACCAATATTCGGAAGCTGACCGATGCCGCTGAAAACAGTGGTTATTTCAATGCCTTTCCGGACAGCGACGGTGTAATTCGCTGGGCGCCTATGGTCATCCGATTTGAGGATGATTACTATGCTCCCCTTTCGCTCGCCATGCTGCTTCAATATCAGGAATGGCCTATGTTGTCTCTCAAAATCGCCGACTTCGGCGTAGAGTCGGTCAGACTGGATAACCTGGTCATCCCGACGGACGAGACGGGGCGATTACTGGTCAATTATCTGGGGCCTGCCGGCACCTTCCCGCATTATTCGATTTCCGATGTCCTTCACGGCCGGCTTTCGGCCGACCTATTCAAAGACAAAATCGTCCTGGTGGGCGCAACGGCCACCGGCATCTACGATATGCGCGTGACGCCCTTCAGCGCCGTATATCCGGGAGTGGAAATCCACGCGACGGTTATCGATAATATCCTGCATCAGCATTTTCTGATCCATTCCGGCTGGACGAAATTTATCGACTTTTGCATGATCCTCGTGCTGGGATTCATCGTCGGTGTCGTAATTCCCCGGGCCAGGGCCGCCCGCGGCGTGCTGCTTATTCTGGTTCTGCTGGCCGTGTTCGTCGGGGCCAACACCTATGTTTTTTCCCGTTACAACATCTGGCTGAACCTGATCTATCCGGTCCTGACCATGATGACCATTTATCTTGCCATTACCGTTTACCGCTACATCACCGAAGAAAGGGAAAAGAAAAAAATCCGGGGCGCCTTTCAGTACTATTTGACGGCTTCCGTCATAAACGAAATGCTTAAGGACCCCACCAAGCTTAAGCTGGGCGGCGATAAGAAGGATCTGACGGTCCTCTTCTCGGATATCCGCGGCTTCACCACGATCTCGGAGAAACTGACGCCGGAAGAACTTGTGCATCTGCTCAATGAATATCTCACGGCCATGACCGAGATCGTTTTCAAATACGACGGACTTCTGGACAAATATATGGGCGACGCCATCATGGCGGTTTACGGCGCTCCTCTGCATCAGCCCGATCATCGCATCCGCGCCTGCCGGACTGCGCTGGACATGGTTGAATCGCTGAAGAAACTACAGCAGAAATGGTCCGAAGAAGGTCGTCCGATTCTCAACATCGGCATCGGGATCAACAGCGGCGACATGGTGGTGGGGAATATGGGTTCCCAGATGCGATTCGATTATACCGTCATGGGCGACAGTGTGAACCTGGGTTCCCGGTTGGAAGGGATTAACAAGGAATATGGCACGAGCATCATTATCAGCGAATATACTTATGAAGGCGTCAAGGATGTCCTGACCTGCCGAGAACTGGATTCCGTCCGGGTCAAGGGCAAGAAGCTGCCCGTCAAAATCTACGAATTGCTCTGTGACAAGAATGACGCCGCACCTTTGGAGGCTTTTATCCAGCGCTTTAATGAAGCGCTGGATAAATATAAACAGGCCCTGTGGGATGAAGCCTGCGCCGCATTTGAAAAGGTACTGGAGATCCGGCCGGACGATCCTCCCTCCCGGGTTTATATCCAGCGCTGCGAGGACCTGAGGGAATGCCCGCCGGACCAGCCTTGGGATTGTGTCTTTACGATGACGAAGAAATAATCAGGAGGTCAATATTGGCTGAGGAAAATCGGTACAGAAGCTGGGTGGAGGTCGATCTTGACCATTTTACAAACAACTGGGATGAGATGAAGCGTCTCGTGGGCCCCGGCGTCCGCATCATGCAGGTCGTCAAGGCGGACGCCTACGGCCACGGCGCGATAGAAATCGCCCATCTGGCACTGAAAAACGGAGCGGCCTGTTTCGGGGTTGCCAACGCCGATGAAGGCGTCCAGCTCCGTGTCGGCGGCATCAACGCTCCCATTGTCATCCTGAGCCCCTCCCCCGATTCCGAAATCAATCTGATCATCAAATACAGCCTGATCCCCTCCGTCTCCGACATCGGCTTCGCCCGGGAATTGCAGAAACGCCTAAAAAAGGCCGACCTGCGGGCGCCTATCCACATCGAGGTGGACACCGGCATGGGCCGGGGGGGTACCATTCATTACGAAGCCTTTGACATGATAAAGGAAATCCTTTCCTTGCCCAATATTATCATTGAAGGAATCTTTTCCCACCTGGCCGCCAGCGAGACACAGATCGACTACAATCAAAGGCAGTGGCATCTGTTCCGGGGGCTCCTCGATCGACTAACGGACCATCAGATCGAGATCCCCATCAAGCACATGTGCAACAGCGGGGCCATCCTGAACTATCCGCAATTCCATCTGAATATGGTCCGTCCCGGAATCATGTCCTACGGCATCTATCCTTCTGATGAAACGAGAGACAAGGCCCAATTGGCTCCGGTAATGAGCTTCAAGAGCCGGATTGTGCTTACCAAGGAATTCCCGGAGGGCTACAGCATCGGCTACAACCGGACCTACATCACGTACAAACCGACCCGGATCGCCACCATCCCCGTCGGTTACGGCGACGGCTACGGCGTGATCCTGTCCAATCAGGGCGAAGTGCTGATCCGCGGCAAGCGCGCTCCCGTTGTGGGCAGGGTTTCCATGGACATGTGCACCGTCAACGTCACGCACATTCCCGACTGCCGGACGGGCGACGAAGTGGTCATGATGGGCAGGCAGGGCGACGATTCGATCACCGCCAACGAGATCGCCGATCGGACCAAGACCATCAGTTACGAGATCCTGTGCGCCCTTGGCAAACGGGCGCCGCGCGTTTTTCTGCAAAAAGGAAAAACGGATAGCGTGGCTCCCCGCCTGCGGCGGATATTCATCCCCGATGAAGAAAAATCAATCGCCCGGATCGACAACATCATCCGGCACTGCTTTCACACGCGGGCAAGGAACGAGGAATTGGGCGATGCCATTTATTATGAAATGTTCGAAACCCTCTTCGGCAAGGAAGACCGGCAGCTTGAATTGCGGACGAACTTCCGTTATGATATTAACGTGACCGAATTCACCGAGGAAGAAATCCGTGCAGACCGCCAGGCCGGCAAGGAGTTCCGTGTCACGACCCTTATCGCGTACACCAAAACGCTTAACCACCCTGTCTTCATGATCGGCTGCGCTGCGAACAATGAGCAATTGGCGTCCTTCTTCGACGATAAACGCTGCGAATACCGGTGGCTCCTGGGTCAGCGGCAGGATGCCATCACGGAAAAGGACTTCCGTGTCAGCCGGGTGCGAATCGATGAGGAGGAGGTCCCCATCATCCGGACGGAAGCGACCGACCGTGGTTACGAAGTCTGGTGCGGCAGTGAAGATCTGAAGAAAAAAGTCAACCGGCAAGCCAGAATTTCCATTGAAATTGTCACCCGGAAATCAAAACGGAACCACCTTTTCTCCGTTTATCTCGTCTATCCGACACGCGGACTGGACATTACTTTCAATTACCACGGCGCCCGCATTAAAAATGTCCGCGATATCAGTTTTTTTGCCGGCCGGCATCCCGACCCTGAGATCATCCGGGAAAAAGGAAAATCCATCAGGCTTCGAATCAGCGACGATGAATGGATTTTCCCCACCAGCGGCGTGACCTTTATCTGGGATCCATAACAAATATAGGGGCCTTTCAAAAATGGCTTCACCGCAGCTCAAAATCTTTTTCTCTTGAAATATGATGATGCTTAAATATATTTTAAATCAATAAATTAGTCATGGGGACATGACAGAGTCGTGTCCCCATCAACGAAAAATCTTTCATTCGCTGCTTGCGAACCATTTTTCACCGGTTATGCAAAGCTCCCATATAGGGTTTATGGAGTTTTTTTAATTATGAACAAATTGCGTGTCGGCGTTATTATGGGCGGCATGTCTTCCGAACGGGAAGTCTCGCTCAACAGCGGCAGGAATGTCTTCGACAACCTGGATCGTCAATATTATGAGCCCAAACCGGTTTTCATGGACGGCCAGGGGCGGCTGTGGATCATCCCCTGGCAGCTTGTCTCCCAGAACACAACGGTGGATATTGCCGACCATCTCGAAAGAGAAGCCCGCCGGATCGCCTATGAAGATCTGAGAAAAGAAATCGATTTTGCCTTCATTGCCCTGCACGGCAAGTACGGCGATGACGGCTGTATTCAGGGCCTGCTGGAACTCCTGAGGATCCCGTATACCGGCCCGGGGGTGCTGGCCTCGGCGCTGGGCATGGACAAGTATCTCCAGCAGAAAGTCCTCGAGGCAGCGGGCATTGATGTTCCCCGCAGCATGTTGATCCGCGCCGCAGACTGGAGGGAAAATCCCTCGGCCGTTCGGGAGGCCGTCGGAACCCGCTTCCCATTTCCCTGCTTTACCAAACCGATCCGGGAAGGCTCCAGCGTCGGCGTTACAAAAGTTATCGATGAAAGAACCCTGGCTGAAGGCATTGACGAGGCCCTGAAATGGGACAATGCCGTGCTGGTCGAGGAGCATCTGGACGGCACCGAGTTTTCCGCGATTGTGCTGGAAGGAGACGAAGCCGAAACGCTCGGGCTAACGGAAATCTATCCACAGAGCGCCTATTACACGTATGACGATAAATATATGCCCGGCCGCTGCCGGAAATTCACCCCTCCAAAAAATATCCCCACGGAAAAGATCGCTGCAATCAAGCAATGCGTCATCCGGGCCTTCCATGCCCTCGGCTTCAGGTCTTACGGCCGCATCGACGGATTTATCCTGAAGGACAACCGGATTCTGATCACCGATCCCAACTCCTCATCGGGAATGGCGCCTTCGTCGTTTTTTTTTGAGCAGGCCGCCTGTGCGGGTATGCTGCCCGTCATGATTTTATCCCGACTGATTGAAAACGCCGTCAAAATTCATGCGGAAAAGCACGGCCCCCTGTAAAATCAAGAGATTCCGGCTTTTTTCATCCTGTTTCATATAATTTTCACTTGCACTTCCCGTGTTTTTTTGCCATGTTGCACGCAAGCGCTGGGGGAGTACCGCCCAATCCCCCAATCTATATTTTAGCGAAAGTCATTATTCATGAAACGCTCTTATCGAAGCAGCAACCTGGAATTCTACGGAGACTACCTGGGTTTTGCTGTTGCCTGATGAGGTGTCAAAAAGGAAGAAAGACATGACGGAAGGACAGGCGGCAGAGGCAAAACTTAAAGTGGGCGTCATCATGGGAGGCGTTTCTTCGGAAAAGGAAGTCTCCCTGGAGAGCGGCAGGAATATTTTCAGCAAACTCGACCGCGGCAAATACGAGCCCATCCCCATTTTCATGGACAGCGAGGCGGCCTTTTGGGAAATCCCGCTAAAGCTGCTCATGCGCAACAGTACGCGCGACATCGAGGAAGACCTCACCTCCGAGGCGACGCGGATACCCTATGAAACCCTGAAATCGCGCGTGGACCTGATCTGCCTGGGCCTGCACGGAAAATACGGCGAAGACGGCTGCATCCAGGGACTGTTCGAGCTGCTGCGCATTCCATATACCGGCTCCGGCGTTCTGGCCTCGGCCCTGGGAATGGATAAATGGACCGGCCGGAAGATTCTGTCCCTCAGCGGCATCGACGTCCCGCGCACATTGCCGGTTTTCAAGCGGCAGTGGACATCCGGGGCGCGTGCTGCGATCCTGGAGGAGGTCGCTGACAGGATCGGTTTCCCCTGCGTCATCAAGCCCACGCGTGAAGGGTGCAGCACGGCCGTGACCAAGGTGGTTTCCCCGGATGACATTACGGCGGCCCTCGATGACGCCTTCATCTGGGATGACACCGCCCTGGTGGAGGAATTTCTGGCGGGAATGGAGGTGACCTGCGGCGTAATCGGCAATGACCAGCCCCAGGCTCTGGCAACTTCCGAAACCATCCCCACGGCGGCGATTCTGTCACTCGAAGACAAGTTTCTCTACGGCCAGGGCGAAAACAAGACGCCTGCCCGTCTGCCCGGGGAAACCCTCCGGAAAATTGAGGATGTCGCTGTGATGACCTTCCGGAGTCTCGATCTGAAATGTTATGCGAGGATCGATATGTTCGTCACCCCGGAAGGACGGGTGGTTGTGCTCGAACCGAATACCCTGCCGGGAATGACGCCCTCCACCGTCCTCTTTCATCAAGCGGCGGCTGCCGGCATCACCCAGTCGGGTCTGATCGACCGGGTGATTCAGTTCGCCCTGGAGGCGCATGCTCAGAAAAAAGGACCCCTGTAAATGAAGCCCCTTGTTGCAGGCCTCGACACCATCGGCAGAACCGTTATCCATTACGTCGAAGAAACGGGAAGGATTATGCTCCTGTTTTCCTCGATCCTGTTCTGGATGTTCCGCCCCCCCATCAAATGGTGGAATATTCTCAAGCAAATGGAATTCGTGGGTGTTAAATCCATTTTTGTCGTCGTCCTGACGGGAACCTTTACCGGTATGGTCATGACCCTCCAAGGATATCATGGTTTTAGACTGTTCAGCGCCGAAACCATGGTCGGTTCCACGGTGGCGCTGAGCATGACACGCGAACTGGGGCCGGTGTTGACCTCGCTCATGGTCACGGCGCGCGCCGGATCGGCCATGGCGGCGGAACTGGGAACCATGCGCGTCACCGAACAGATCGATGCCCTGTCTGTAATGGCCGCCAATCCCATCAAGCACCTGATTGTCCCGCGCGTCATTGCCGGCGTTCTCATGGTTCCCCTGCTGACGGTCATCGCCAATTTCGTCGGGATCGCGGGGAGCTTCTTCGTGGGCGTCGAACTCCTGAATATCAATCAGGGCGATTTCGTCAATAATATCTACAAGATGTTGGAGTTAGACGACATTTACAACGGCCTCGTCAAGGCCGCCTTTTTCGGTCTGGTTCTGTCGGTCATCGGTTGCTACAAGGGATTCAATACCACCGGCGGCGCGGAAGGCGTGGGCCGGGCCACGACGCAGGCCGTGGTGATTTCATCGATTACGATTCTTGTAAGCGACTACTTTCTGACGGCGATTATGTTCTAAATTAAGCGATAAAGATTGTTTTATGATATGATTAAGCTTGTGGATATTCATAAATCCTATGGGAAGCAGAAGGTCCTGGACGGCCTGAGCCTGACCATCGAAGCGGGCAAGACCACCGTGATCATCGGACGTAGCGGCGGTGGAAAAAGTGTCCTGCTGAAACACATCATCGGCCTGATCAAGCCGGACAGCGGTCACGTGCTGATTGATCAGAGTGATATCACCCGGCTCTCTGAAAAAGACCTCAATGAGGTGCGTAAAAAGTTCGGCATGCTCTTTCAGGAGGCGGCACTTTTCGATTCCATGACGGTGGGTGAAAACGTGGCTTTCCCGCTGCGGGAACAAACTGAGTTGAAGGATGAGGAAATCAGGCATATCGTGGCGGATCGTCTCCGAGCCGTCGGTTTATCCGGGGTGGAGGGGAAAATGCCTTCCGAACTCAGCGGCGGCATGCGCAAGCGCGTCGGCCTGGCGCGTGCAATCGCCTTACACCCGCAGATCGTGCTCTTTGACGAGCCGACGACGGGGTTGGACCCGATCATGACGGAAGCCATCAATCAGCTCATCATCGACACGCAGAAAAACTTCAACCTGACCTGTGTGGTAATCAGCCATGATATTCAATCCATTTTCCGCATTGGCCATAAAATTGCCATGCTCTACGAAGGACAGATCATCGCATACGGCACGCCGGATGAGATCCGGGCATCGGACAATCCCGTGATGAAACAGTTTCTATCCGGAAGCGTGGACGGACCGATTCAAGTTTTATAAAAGGGGACAAGGAGAAAAAATGGGTACCATCGCAACAGAGGCAAAAGTCGGCCTGTTTATTCTCATCGCCATGCTGATTTTGGGATATATGACCATGCAGGTGGGTCAGAGGGGATTCGGCATGAAAAAGGGCTACCATGTCGATGTCGTATTTGACAATGCTGCCGGCCTGAACAAGTACTCGTCCGTGCAGATTGCCGGTGTGGAAGTGGGCCGCGTGGATGATATCCTGCTGAAGGACGGCAAGGCCCTGGTCCGATTACAGATCATTCCCACGGTGATCCTGGAGAAGGACGTCGTCGCTTCAATCAAGACACGCGGCGTTCTGGGGGACAAGTATATCGAAATCACTCCGGGTACGCGTGGGATGGCTGCCCTGGAACCGGGCGAACAGATTCAGAAAGTACAACGCCAGGCCGACATCGACCGTCTTCTCCATCAGATCGGCGCGATTGCCGACGACATCAAAACAGTCTCCGGCACGCTCAGCAATGTCCTGGGCGGCCAGGCCGGCCAGGAGAGCATCGGCGGCATCCTCGAAAACATGCAGATGCTGACAAAGAATATCAACAATCTGGTAGTCAGCAATGAGGCGACCATTCGCAGCATGCTGCTCAACGCCCAGGAACTGACAACCAATCTGAACCGGGTGGTGGTGAAAAATGACGACAAGGTCGGTGAAATGATCGACAGCCTGCGCGGCGCCTCCAAAGAAATGGAGAAAACCTTTGCTTCATTCAGCCAGATTGCCGATGAGGTAAAACGAGGGGAAGGCACCCTCGGACAGCTCATGAAGGACGATACCACGATCACCAATCTGAACAAGACCCTTGCATCACTGCAGGAGGTGAGCGACAAAATCAACCAGGGCAAAGGCACCCTGGGAAAGCTCGTCAATGAAGAAGAAACCGTCAACAACCTGAACGAGAGCCTTTCCGGCATCAACCGCTACGTCAACAAGGCCGAGCAATTCCGTACCTTTCTGGGTTACCGGGGCGAATACCTCTGGAACACAAGCAATTTCAAAAGCTATCTGGACATCAAAATTCAGCCCAAGCAGGATCAGTTCTATCTTCTGGGCCTGGTGAGCGATCCCCGGGGCCGGCTGACCGTTCGGGAGTCCACCACGAACGGCGTCATGACAAAGACGGAAGAATGGGACAAGAACGGCCTGCTATTCAACGCCCAGATCGGCAAACGTTTCCGGAACGTGGTCCTGCGGGGCGGCATTCTGGAATCCACAGGTGGAGTCGGCGTGGACTACATGGCCCTCAACGACCGGCTGAAACTAACCTTTGAAGCATTTGATTTCTCTTCAAGCCGTAACGCCCACCTTAAGGGGTACGCTGATATTCAGTTATTCAAGTATCTCTACCTGACAGGCGGATGGGATGACTTTATCAGCAACCAGGGGAACAGTTCCGGCTTTGTGGGCCTTTCTATCCGCTTTGAAGACGACGATCTGAAATACCTGCTCACATCGACGCCGATCCCGAAATAGAGGTTTCATCTTCCCCTCCGGCTATTCTGCTGTCTACGGCGGTGCTTGAAAAATGCAACCTTTCCAATAAGAAATAAACTCGGACATCCTTCAATGGAAACAGATAAATAGCCATGGAAAGCAAGTCTGCACAGTCAAAAAAATGGACTTGACAATGGGGAACCAATTCTTATATTAGCTGCGCGTCCGGGTCAACCGTGCCGAAAGAGAGGAGATCTCCCTGGGTCATGTATTTCAATGCTTCACAGATGTCCCTTGCGGAGAACGCCTTCCAGCACGCTGAAAAGCTCGCGGGACGTTATTTCCGGATCAGTCCGGAAGCGATGAAGGCTCATCGCTATGATATCAGAACGCTGGCCTTTCTGGATCAGCACGAGGTCAGCAGCCAGGCATTTGCGCATTTATGCAAGTATCACTACCAACAGGGTGATAAAACAGACCCGGAGCAGGGAATTCATTTTTACCGGATCTGCCTGCAGGATAACCGGATATTAGATGCGGTGGACCGAGCCGGGCCTTTTATAAAGCTGAACCCCCTGCTGCTGTATATTGCCGCTCATGAACTGGTGCACGTGATCCGATTTGATAGCGGATATATTGATTTTGACGCGCCGGTGGCGGAGAAGCAGCGGGAAGAGGAAAAAGTTCACGAGATCACCCGGGACATGCTGCACAGCCTGGGCGCCCCGGAGATGAATCTCGTCGTGGAGTGTTTCAGCGGCCGTTATCAGATCGGCGATTTATATCAGTAACAGCATAAATGAAAAGCGCTTGGAGGTAAACAGGTCATGCCCATTTACGAGTACAAATGCAAGAAATGTGGGAAGGAATACGAGATATTCCAAAGGATTACGGATCCTGCACGGACATCCTGCAAATTTTGCAAGGGACCCGCACGGAAACTCATATCCAGAACAACCTTCCATTTGAGGGGTTCCGGCTGGTACGCTACGGACTACGGTGGAAAGAAAGCGCCGGCCAGTGAAACAACGCATGAAGATAAATCAGCCGCCGCTTCGACGAGCGATCCCGCCCCCGATACAACCGTTAAGTCACCCAACACAACAGCAGAAAGTGGCGATTAATAACATTCTTTTGAACTGCGATGGTCCAGATGGAGGCGGATTCCCCAACGGGAATCCGCCTCTTTTTCATCTCATAATGCACCAGCCGGCGCGAACAGCATCGGTCACCTGTCCCTGCTGTCAGAGCAGGGTATGATGTCGTTTTCATTCATGTTGGTCGTCGAAAAAAAGGAACGGTAACCATTGAGAAAAAGCATTACTTGAAATCGTTGTCTGATGACTCATACCCCCTGATCATCTGGGTTTCAACCTGCTGACGGATCTGCTCAAACTCATTTTCATCCAGCTCAGCAGGCACGACCGTCAGTTCTCTGCCAAAGCGCAGCAGCACCCTGCTGAAGGGTTTAGGCACCATGAAACGGTCCCAACTGCTGAATATCCAGGGATTTTCATAGGAGACACACGCCGGACAGATCGCCGCCCCCGTCCGCTGCGCCAGGGTGATCAGACCCGGTTTGACCACCCTCGGCGGCCCGAGCGGGCCATCGACAATGTGACCGCCCACCCGGTCCTGTATCAGGGCATCCGCCATCTGCCGCAGGGCTTCCTTTCCGCCCAGACTGCTGGAACCGCGGATCGCCCGCCAACCAATATGCGCCACGACGCCGGAGACAAAATCGCCGTCCCGACTGCGGCTGATCATGATGCAGTGGGGAAACCCATAGATGCGGGGGATAAAAAAGCCGCCGAAGAAACGCTGGTGCCAACTGGCAAAAACAACCCTGCCCCCCGTTTCGAGATGCCGCCGGAACACCTCGTCATTTTCCACGCGCAGCCGCAGAGTCTTCGCATACAGGCTCAGCATCCAATAGGCGGGCAGAATGGATTTTTTCAGCAGGGCAAACTTCGTTTCTTTTTTCATCGAAAGGAAGGAATCAGGACTTGTTGTTATTCGTCCGGTTCAGGGCTTTGCGCTTCCGGTGGAGGCGCTGGACCAGAAACTGATCGATGGTCTCCTGGGAAAAATCATCGTGCAGAGGTTCTTTGAGGGCTTCCAAAGAGATTTCCACCCGTGCCGCACTTTTATGACCTCCCGCGGTCCCGTAGCCGCCGAAGGCCTTGATGGCAATGGCGCCGCAATCCTGCCGGTAGCCGTCGCCCCTGAAAACGATAATGAGTCGATCTCTGACCACGCCGGCGATGACCACATAGTATATATCGACCAGCCGCAGAAAAAAGTCGGCCACCTGGACGCAGGTATCGGCGCTTTCCACCTTCCCCAGATAGCAGACGATCCGGTCACGGTAACGCCGCTTGTGGTGAAAGGCAAAGTCGTAATACTTGAGAAAACGCTGCGGAATCTGATTCAACTCAATGCGCCGGATCAACTCGCGGTTGGCACGGGAATAGGCGAGATAATAGGCGCTGATGTCTTCAAGGATGGAGCCCCGCTCAAAATTATTGGTATCTGTTTTAATGCCGTAATAAAGGGCCGTATAGAGTTTTTTCGGGATCTTGACCTTGGCCGCAAGGAGGTACTCCATCATGATGGTTGATACGGACCCATAGGTGGGCCGGATGTCGGCCATTTCGGCGTGCCAGACGGTGGCGCAAGGATGGTGGTCCAGAACGATCTGCGGTTTAATGTGAATGTTTTCAAGAAGTTGTCCAAAAAATGTGGGCTGCGCGTCCACGAGGGCGATCAGGTCGTACTGGCTCAGATTATTCTTGTTCAGGAGCTGAATATCCAGCCTCATCGCCCGGATGAATTCCCGGTTCTGCTGACGGGCCACGGGCTCTGTGGAGAAAAAGGTGCACTTGCTGATTCCGGCTGCCTGCTTCAATATTTCCCTGAGCGCCATGGCTGAGGCGACGGCGTCAGGGTCGGGACTACCGTACATCAGAATGGCCAGAGACTCCTTGCCCCTGGCCATGGCTTTCAGTTTGAAGACGTTGAGAGCTGTTTCCTCTTTCGCGACAAGAAGTGATTTAATGCGCTTCATGAAATATAATTTTCCTGGTTATACCTGTTTTACCTGAGCAAGAACAGACCCTCATGTACCATGATTGGGGTCGATGCTCAGGCGCTTTATCCGCACGGGCGAATTTCTATCAGAAAGAATCCACCATTTCAACAATCATTATGTGAGAGCTTTCATAACCGGTGAAAAATGGTTCACAAGCGGCGAATGAAAGATTTTTCGTTGATGGGGACACGACTCTGTCAAGCCCCCTCCCCATGACTAATTTATTGATTTCAAAAATATTTTAGCCGTATAATATTCCAAGCGAAAAAGATTTTGAGCCGCGGTGAAGCCATTTTTCACCGGTCTCCATGGATGATTTCCTATAGCAATTGAATTCTGCCTGCCGGCTCTGCTACAATTTCACCGACAACGGCTGCAGCGGATAGACCCTGAGCGTGCAGTTTCACCGCCAGCCCCTCTGCCTGATCCGCAGCCAGGGCAATCAGCAGCCCTCCAGCCGTCTGCGGGTCAAACAATATATCTACGAGCCAATCCGGGAAACCGGTCGTTCGATCGATCATGGATATACGAAAGTTCCTGTTCCGGTGCAATCCGGCCGGAACGATTCCATCCTCCACCAAATCACGGATTTCCGGGAAAAAAGGCACGGCGGCCGCGTTGATCCTTATGCCCACACCGCTGTCCGCTACCATTTCACAGGCATGACCGAGGAAACCAAAGCCGGTAACATCGGTGCAGGCATGTACGTCGGGGGTCGCCGTCATGAGTTCCGCAGCGGTTTTATTCAGAGTAGTCATACATCGGATTGATTTTGCCAGCAGTTCTTCACCGGCGATGCCCGCCTTGACGGCCGTGCTCGTAATCCCGGTACCGATCGGTTTCGTCAGGATCAATCGGTCGCCCACCCGGGCGCCCCTGTTTTTCAGGACCTTATCCGGGTGGACGATGCCGGTTACGGACAGGCCGTATTTCAACTCGTCGTCTTCCACGCTGTGCCCGCCCACCAGGAGTACACCGGCTTCGCGCATCTTGTTGAGTCCCCCCAGGAGGATCTGCTGGAGGATCGCAATATCCATTCTTTTAACGGGGAAACAGACGATATTCATGGCCGTAAGGGGCTGTCCGCCCATGGCATAAACGTCGGATAGGGCGTTGACGGCCGCCACCTGGCCGAAGGTATAGGGATCGTCGACGATGGGGGTGAAAAAATCCACCGTTTGGACAATGGCAAGATTGTCCGTCAGGCGATAAACTCCGGCGTCCTCGGCATGTTCCATCCCCGCGATCAGGTTGGGATGCGAGATAAGCGGCAACGCTTGCAAGGCCTTGTACAGGTCCTCCGGACCCATTTTACACGCTCAGCCGGCGCCGTGGACGGTTTCCGTCAACCGGATTCTTGTTGGCTCGGTCATGGTGAGTAAACGTGATCCTCATTATTATGTTTCTTCATTGCAGGGTCTGTCCGGCAACCGCCGTAAAACGGCATTCTGCTTATTGTTTGCTTTGCACCATTTGTCAAACTTTTTTTTGCCACAAGCATCTCGCACCTTCCACGAAAAGGGCTCCTGATTTGAAGGGGCTCTGCTTCATCCTTTTCTTCATTGATTATGATAAGTTGATATGTTATTGGAAGCGGCAGTGACAAAATAGGGATGAAACTATATCAGATATGATTCGATATTACAGCACGAACAGGAACTTAGATCCTTCGGGGGAAATGATCCCGTTCGGCTCAACCGTGTCCTTCCAGGAGGCGCTCCTGATGGGACAGGCGCCCGATGAGGGGCTGTTCATGCCGGACAGTATTCCGGCCCTATCGCTGGAGGCAATCGCCTCGCTGCGGGACCGGCCCTATGGGGACGCCGCCCACCTGGTCATGGAGGCTTTCCTGGCCGGTGCAATTTCCCGTGATAAACTCGACGCCTGCATCCGGAGTGCTTACAATTTTAGCGTCCCGCTGGAAAAAGTCGATGCCGGTAAATATATCATGCGCCTGGATCAGGGCCCTACGGCCTCCTTCAAGGATTTTGCCGCCCGCATGATGGCCCGGCTCATGGGCCTCATGAAAGGTCATAAGAAGAGGCTCAACGTGCTGGTGGCCACATCGGGGGATACGGGAAGCGCTGTGGGAGATGCCTATAGAGGCGTCGAGGGGATTAACGTCTATATCCTTTATCCCCGGGCAGAGGTCAGCGGTCGGCAGAAAAAGCAACTCGACACCATCGGCGAAAACGTCCAGACAATTTCCGTGACCGGAAAATTTGACGACTGTCAGAATCTCGTCAAACAGGCCTTTGCCGATCGGTCGCTGCAAAAACTGAATATGACCTCGGCCAACTCCATCAATTTCGGCCGGATTCTGCCGCAGATCATTTATTACGTTTATGCCTATGCGCAACTGGCGGCAACCGGCGAGCCGATCGTTTTTTCCATTCCCTCGGGAAATTTCGGCAACGCCCTGGGCTGCGAATACGCTCGGCGCATGGGCCTTCCGATCAAAAAACTCGTCATGCCGGTCAACGAAAATGACGAGTTTCCGCGCTTCCTCGAAACAGGCCGCTATGAAAAGATCGCCCCTTCGCGGGCCTGCCTCTCCAACGCCATGAACGTCGGGCATCCGAGCAATCTGGCTCGCTTTTTCGACCTTTACGGTGGAACGGTGGACCGCAACGGCAAGGTGCATGTCTATCCCGACCGGGAAGCCATGCGGAACAATATATTTTCCGTAAGCGTGTCCGATCAGGAAACCCATGAAACGATCAAAAGGGTCTATGAACGTTACGGCAGTGTCCTGGAACCGCATGGCGCTGTCGGCTGGCGGGGCCTAGAGGCCTATCTGGCTGCGACGGGAAACGACGCCCTGTGCGTGTCTCTGGAGACGGCCCATCCGGCCAAATTCCCAGAAGCCGTTGAAGCGGCCATCGGCCTTGAGCCGGAACTGCCGCAGAGCATGAAGGACCTGGAGAAAAAAACCGGCGAGCCGATCCTGATGGACAATAACTACGAGGTATTCCAGACGTATCTGTCCGGCCTCATGTGAATTCTGATATGAGAACTGCATAGCCGATGAAAAATGGTTCGTAAGCGGCGAATGAAAGATTTTTCGTTGATGGGGACACGACTCTGTCAAGCCCCCTCCCTATGACTAATTTATTGAATTCAAACATATTCTGTCCTTATCATATTTTATGCGAAAAAGATTTTGAGCCGCGGTGAAGCCATTTTTCACCAGCTCCGAATCAACCATCCATCTTGTCAGGAGGCAGGCCATGCAGAATTTTATCTTTGAAAACCCCACAAAAATTATCTTCGGCCAGGGACAGATCAGCCGGGCAGGCAAGGAAGTCGCCCGTTTCGGCCGGACGGTTTTACTCGTTTATGGTCTCGAAAGCATTAAGAAAAACGGTATATATGATCAGGTGACGGCCTCCCTGCGGGAAGCCGGTTTGACGATCGTCGAATTTCCGGGGGTCAAATCGAATCCCGTGCTCTCACATACCTTGAAGGGAATCGCCCTGGCCCGGGAGAAACAGGCGGACGTCGTTCTGGCCGTCGGCGGGGGAAGCGTGATCGATACCGCGAAGACCATCGCCGCCGGCGTCAAAGTCGATCATGACGTCTGGGATTTATTTACCTATAAAAAACCTATCCAGAGCGCCCTGCCCGTGTTGACGGTGCTGACCCTTTCCGCCAGCGCCTCCGAAATGAACGCGGCCGCCGTCATGATGCGCGAGGAGGGCCTGCAGAAATTCAGCATCCGCTCACTCCATATCCAGCCTCGCGTCTCGATCCTCGACCCCACGGCGCTCTTTACGCTGTCCGCTGCCTACAGCGCCTACAGCGCCGTGGACGCCATCGCCCACATGCTGGAATCCTACTTCAACAATACGGAACCCAATAGCCCCTTGCAGGACCGCCTCGTGGAGGGTTTGATGCGGACCATCATGGAAAGTACGGAGATCATTCTGAAAGGGCCGGATAACTACGCCGCGCGGGCCGATATGATGTGGGCGACCACCTGGGCCTTCAACGGATTGACATCGGCGGGCATGGGCGCCATCAGCCTTCCCGTCCATATGATCGAGCACTCCCTGAGCGCCATCTACGACGTTGCACATGGTGCCGGCCTCTCCATTGTCATGCCGGGCTGGATGCACTATACGCTGGGCCGCAATGCCCGCAAGCTGTCAAGGCTGGCCCGGGAGATCTTCCAGATATCCGAAAGGGATGAACGCTTCGCGGCCCTGGCCGGCATTGAACGACTCAAGGCCTGGTTTGACGCCATCGGCAGTCCTACCTCCCTGAAAGATGCCGGCATTCCTGAGCAGGACATCGACAGGATCGCCGAAAATGCCGCTGTTCTTGCCCAGGTCTGGCAGTTGAAGGATTATACCAAAGAAGTCATTATCGAGATTCTGCAGCAGTGCCGGTAACGGGATTGATAATGGGGACAGATTTGAAATCTGTCCCCATTATCATAATCTTTCAAGTGAAAAAGATTTTGAGTCGCGGCGAAGCCATTTTTCAAAGGTCTCTAAAGGAGCATGATCATGAAAGCAGCGGTAATCGGCATCGGCGGCATCGGCGGATATTATGGCGGGAAACTGGCGGCAAAATATGCAGGCGCCGGGGAACACCAGATAATCTTTATCGCACGGGGAGAGCACCTTAAAGCGATCCAGCAGCAGGGGCTCCGATTGACTACCGTTGACGGCGACCTCACCACTGTGCCTGCACTGGCCACCGACAATCCGCGCGACGCCGGGTTATTTGATCTCGTTCTTGTCTGCGTCAAGAGCTACGGCCTGGAAGCGGCGGCCCGCCAGATAAAAGACAACATTCACGATGAGACTGTGATCATTCCACTGCTCAACGGCGTGAATATGGCCGAGCGCCTGAAGGCCATCCTGCCCAAAAGCCGAATCCTCGGCGGCTGCGTCTATATCAGCGCACGCATCGAAAGTCCCGGTGTTGTCCGCCAGGTGGGCGGTTCCTGCCAGTTTATCTTCGGTCCCGAACAGGCCGCGGATGTTGAGACATATCGCCCGATCGAAGCGTTCCTGCGGGAGGCGGGCATTAAGGCGGAGTTGGTCAACCAGATCGCCCTTCCCCTCTGGACAAAGTATATCTTCATCGACCCGCTGGCGGGCCTGACCTCCATGCTCGGCAAACCCTTCGGTGCCATCCTGGACAACCCGATCGACCGCACCATGCTGGAAGGGCTCATGCAGGAAGTGGAGCTTGTGGCGCGTGCGAAGGGCGTTCCGTTCCCGGATGACATCGTTGCCGCCACGGTGACCAAGGCGGCGTCCTTTCCGGCGACGACGAAAACCTCCATGCTTCTGGATTTCGAAAAGGGCAATCCGGCAGAACTGGACATTTTTATGGGTTACATGGTCGCCGCCGGGAAGAAACTGGGCGTCCCGGTACCCCTGCACGAAAAAGTATATGGCGAACTCCTGAAGAAGACCGGATGAAGGTAGAGACACTGAATCGCTCCAGCGTCTTTTCGAGCGGCGGAGCATATTCTGAAAACACCATTCAGCAGGCATTCCATCCCGGAAGAACTCTCAACGATCGCGCTTAATCTGTTTATCGAAACAATCCCCCATTAGAAATTTGATGGAAGCGTAAACCGAATGGAACAATTTAAAAACAAACCAATGTACACATACCTCATGGTCCTGGTGATATGCGCAAGCGCCGGATTGCAGGGATGGATGGCTTTATTTACGAATTTTGCCAAAGAAATCGTGGGCGTAAACGGTTTTCAGATCGGAGTGACACAGGCTGTCCGCGAAATTCCTGGCTTCCTTACCTTTTTGGCCATGTACGTGTTGTTGATCATGAGGGAACATCGATTATCGGCCTGGTCGGTGGTCCTGCTTGGGATCGGAATCGGGGCAACCGGTTTTTTTACAACCTTCCCGGGCCTGCTGATGACAACGCTTATCATGTCGACCGGTTTTCACTATTTCGAAACCACCAATAAATCACTTACGGTACAGTATTTCGACAAGAATGATGCTCCCATTGTATTTGCGCGATTGCGGGGATACGGGGCTCTGGCAAATATTATGGTAGGATCTATCGTCTGGGCGCTTTCTTTTGTTCTGCCCTATCGCTTCAACTTTCTGCTTTTGGGTATCTTTATTTCCTTTGCGGGAATCTACATGCTTTCGAAAAATCCGGCTACCGAGCCAGGACTCCACAATCAGAATAAACTCATCCTGCGCCGGAAATACTGGCTTTACTATACATTAAACTTTTTGAGCGGCGCCCGCAGGCAGATATTCATTGTGTTTGCAGTCTTTCTTCTGGTCGAAAAATATCGACTGAGCGTCAATACCATTGCCGGCATTTTTGTCCTGAATTATGCCCTTACGTACCTGACCAACCGATATATTTCAAGGGCAATCAACGTATACGGCGAGCGTGTCGTCCTTTCGCTCGAAAGCGCCAGCCTCTTTGTCTTGTTTCTGGGCTATGCTTTTATCGAAAACGTTTGGGTGGCAATCATCCTGTATGTGCTTGACAGCATCTTCTTCAACTTCTCCATCGGGCTGAATACCTATCTTCAGAAAACGGCCGATCCCGGAGATTTATCACAGAGCACTGCCGTCGGCTTCACGATCAACCATATTTCCGCCGTGGTCATTCCCCTGATCGGAGGCAGCTTATGGTTGCTGAACTGGCAGTTGCCCTTTATCATCGGCGCTTGCCTGACCGTTGTTTCGCTGTTCTTTACACAAAAGATTAAAACTCATGCCCCTTGACAGGAAATGCCTTTGTGGATCAAAGCTTTCAGACAGTATTCCCTTGCGCGTCTCACATCAGCTTCGCTGACACAACCCTTTCATCCCGTACCGCACGGGCAAGATCAAGAAAAATGTCAATGGCGCTGGTTATCTCTGCCACCTACTTACTGTTCAGTGGTGGGTATTCATGATAACTGACAATTACGTATCGAAAGAGCGTAACGAGAAAATCAGCCGGAGCGTAGCGATCGGCTGGATTGCCCTTGTTGGGGGCATCAATCACCTCTCTTGCAAGTACCCTCAAAAAAACCGATATGTAGCTTTATGGCTAGCGTCTTGCTCAGAGTGGAGAAATTTCCCCTGAGACTCTTGGCAGAGTCAAATAATTGGTACTGATCTCCTACCCTCCGTACGTTCCCCAAATAGTCAATGTATGTACTGGGAATTTCGATATGCATGGCTGCGTCTGACTTACCCCACAGTTTTACCCACCATCTATATTCCTCAAGTTTGAGATAGATGGTTACGGACGTCGAGCCATCTTTGGGAGAGATTTTGCCGGGATACTAAAAACGTGACTCTACTGACGAGAGATTTGCAACGAATAGAAGAAGAATCGCAGCTCCAATGGATCCAAGTATTTTTATTAGTTTCATCATTGCTCCTCTTAGCACCAACGGCGGAGCTGAGCGTTGTCACGAGCCAGCGGAGCGCCATTTGGCGATCCAATGCGGGCGTAGTGACATGCGCTCCAGCGATTTGATGGGCGGCTTCTATGGTAGTTGTCTTTTGTCTCCTTTTTTCACAGCCGCCCTGCAAATCGCGGGAGAGAGCGCAAGCTCGGCTCCGCCGATGGGGCGGGACTGATAAATATATTCTTCCTTTATAGTCCCCGCCCCATCTATTAATATACTTGGTTGGTCTTTCTGATGTTCGGTGCAATGCTACTCCACTTCAATCAGGATGGAAAGGGAAAATTATCCTTATAAATTAACGGGGGATAAAAATGCTACTTGGTATTATGTGGCAATAAAAATGAAATACCAAGTTAGTAAAATATGGAATGAATGGCAACAGCTCATAAAGAATACTATTTGAAATAGCGCATATCACTGAAAATTATCGATCACTCACTTACAGGAAGCAGCAAATGCTGCCATCAACAGAAAAAAGGGCGTTCAAAAATCTGCGCTTTTCGACCCGATTGCGTTATTTCTCTTCTGATGCCCCATCATTTGCACAGGTGGTGGGCATATTTCACAGGCCTAAAGGTCCTACATGAACCGTTCGAACCGTTCCTTTTTGGCCTTGCAGATGGGGCAGATTCCGGGTGCTTCCTCACGGGCGCAGAGGTAGCCGCACACCTTGCACCGCCAGACCGGGTAAGCAAGGGGCCGATTCATCGTCGCGGCGGCCTGCATGATCGCCGATTTGTTTCGCTCATGGGGCGGCGGGCGGCGTTCGGGGATCGCTCGGACAGCCTGCTCCCTGCGATAAACGGCCTCGGATACATAAAGCGCGCAGTAGCAGGCCCCATAGGTCTCCAGATCGGCGTCGCGGTAATCGCAGGGACAGATAATATCAAGATCGTCCGGCTTGTCTCCGGAGGCAAGCCGGCAGGGGCAGGCCCGGTAGCCGTAGCGCTCTTCATTGGCAAGCAGTCCCTGGATCAATTCCTTGGCAAAGGCTGTATCGGGTGTAAACCGGTAGCCGGCCTCGTCAGCCTCCTTCTTGAGCTTTTCGAAGATCCTGTCAATATCTTCGCTGCTGATCATTTCAACGCTTCCCTTATTTTTGCCTCGTCATAGCCGATTATGCACTGGCTGTCGTTTACTACAAGCGAAGGGAAGGAGCAGCGGGGATTCCACTTTTTGACGGCTTCGATGGCCTCTGTCCGTTCTGCGCCCTGAAGCTGATCCACGTGGGTATAATAGAATTCCACATTCAACTCCTCCAGAAGACCTTTCGTCTTCTTGCACCAGCCGCAGGTGCTCAGGGCATAAAGCATGACATTCCCCTTGTTCGAGCCTTCCACATGATTGACCGCCATTTCATCACCTCACACTCTTAATTTTGCTATAGCTTTCAAAAGGTCTCGCAGCCTGATGATAATGAAGTCGGATGGATAATTCAATTGAATTTTGCCGCTTGTCGGGAATTAATTAGCGCTTTTAGAGCATCCGGACCGTCGGCGCGGCATAGCCGCTCAGCGTGATCAGTGCCCCCACCCCGCTTCGCCCCATGCTGCAGTTCACCACCAGGGTTTTTTCGACGTAGGCCCAACCCGGCTTTTCATGGATGTGACCGCAAATGAGCAGCTTCGGTTGTTTTTCCAGGATAAGCCGCCGCAAACCACGGCTCCCGGCATGAAGATTTCCAAAACCTTCATCCAGCGTCCCGTAGGGCGGCGGATGGGCCACGAGGACCGAATCCGTTTTAATCAAATGATCCATCGCTTCGAGCATCTGTTTTTCCCGAAGGCATATCCTTGAACTGAAGGGGACGGGAATCGTCCCGCCCATACCAACAAACCTCACTCCATCGACGTTCACTTCCCTTTGATGCAGGGAGATGACGTTGGGACACGACGCGATGAGCCTTTCAATCTCCTGTGCATCCATATTGCCGCGAATTGTCAGAACCGGGACGGGCAGGTCATTGAGCCGCCGGATATAGGCAGCAGGTTCGTGATGCCCCGTGATATCGCCGGCAATTACGAGCACGTCCGGTTTCAGGACAGCAACGTTATCCGCAATCCGGTTTAGCCGGTCGAGATGTCCGTGGAGGTCCGCTGTCGCGTATATCGTAAATTCAGAATTAGCCATACCTGCCCTTTGAAAATTACCGTCTTTGGCGCCCCTTGATCCCCCTTCATCCAGGTGAGGGAATGCTGCCGGTCAATCAAGGAACGTGACGAAAGATATTCTGAAAACTGCAAAACATCAAGACGATTTTTCATGAATCCGGTCGTGCATTAGCAATGGACGCATTTTCGACATTATGCTATGAGAACATCTGACGAAAAGGATGTTGAAATCACGGTATGAGCATGAATCTGAAAGAAGATATCGCCGATTATCTTCAGGACCGGGGCGCCGATCTTGTTGGTTTTGCTTCCCCAGAGCAATGGGTGCAGGATGGCCGTGTCAGTGACGCATACCGGCCGGGATCGATCTGGCCCCGCACGGTCGGTCATCGTTATCGGCCTGCAGATGCCCCTGCCGATCGTCGAAACAACGCCATCCGTCCAGCACCGTGATCTTTACACAACCTGCAATCGCCGACTGGACGATCTGGCCTTTGATCTGACCCGCCGGCTGAACCGGCAGGGTCATGCCGCCATTCCCTGAGCCGCGACGGGTATGCCAACATTCACGTGCTGATCCGGAAACCGGCGGCTGCTTTTGCCCACACTTTCTCTGCCTATTATGCCGGGCTGGGCCACATCGGCGTCAACAATACGATCCTCACGCGTTCCTTCGGCCCCCGGGTCCGTTTCGTCTCCGTCTTCACGGATGCGCATTTGCCGGCAGAGGCGCATCGGGCAGAGCGGCTCTGTATCCGCTGCGGCGCCTGCGTCCGCCTGTGCCCCGTCCAGGCGTTGCAGATCAGCAGGAAAGACCTTGCCGATCCCGATATTCCTGTCGCGGCCTATAACCGTCGCGCCTGCGCCCAATGGGCACGTGCCTTGACCGAAAGGGGGTGCTACCCCTGCGGGATCTGCATCAAGGTCTGCCCGGTCGGAGAAGACCGAAAGTTATACGGACGTGAAAAAACTGCGTACCATTATGCAAAGGAAAGAGAAGCGGCCCTGGATACGGATGATCCCTATTACCGAGGCTGGGCGCAATCCGGGCGCACGGCAGCGGGATTGAAGATCAGGATGCTTTATCGCTGGGCGACCTTCGGGAGGCCGCGGAAAAAATCAAGAGGGAGAACAACGCCACATCATGAACAACACCTTGCCTATTCCCCGGAAACTGGTCGATTTTTGTGAAAGCCTGGCCAAGGGCCTGTCCGAAAGAACCCAGCCGGAGGAATGTATCGGATTGGTCAGCCGCATGCTGCCCGGGATCGTTTCCGATAAACGCCTCTTCCGGGAGATTCTGGAGGGCATGGTGCGCGGCGATGCCTACCTGGAGCTACAGTACGCAACCATGTTTGACAGCGAAGTGATCCTCTATCGTGATCCGGCCCGGCTTTTTTCCGTCCGGATGTCTCCGGGGACCGGGGGAATACGATCCCATCCACGATCACAATTCCTGGGGCGTGATCAGTCTGGTTCAGGGTGAACTGGAAGTGGTGAATTATCTGCGGGAGGATGACGGATCAAAAGAGAATTACGCGCAACTCACCGAAACAGGCCGGCGGACCCTCAAACCCGGCGAAACAACCTTTGTCTGTGGCCCTGAAAGCATTCATAAAACAGGCAACCCGACGCAGAAGACCAATATCCAGATCAGTCTCTACGGCCGGACGCAGACGAAAAGAAACCATATCAACGGCTTCGATGAGGCCACGGGGCTCGTCTATCCCATCTACGCCCCGAAGATCCGGAAACAGCGCCTTGCACGGCAGGCCCTGGCGACGCTTGGCTGAACCGCAACTTGAGCATCCGGATTTTACAGCCGTCAAACCTCCGGCGGATACATGCTCTCAATCAGGTCTTTGTGTTTTTCCATGATTACTTTCTTTTTCAGCTTCAGCGAGGGCGTGAGTTCCCCTGTTTTTTCCGAGAATGATTCGGACAGGATCCGATAGGTCTTGATGGTTTCATACCTGGCCAGATGCCTGTTCCGCTCCTGCACGTGCCGGTCCACCAGGGCCAGAAAATCCGGCCGTGCCAGCAGCTCCTCTTTTATTTCAAAGGCAATCTGCGCTTCCCGGGCCAAGCGGTCCGCTTCGACAAAGTTCAACGTCATGAGCGCCGTCAGATACCGCCTGCGGTCTCCGATGACGAGGACATTTTCAAACAGCGGATCCTTCAGAAAGAGGCCCTCGATGTTTTGGGGCGCGATATTCTTTCCTCCCGCCGTAATAATCAGATCCTTTTTCCGATCCGTAATGGCGAGAAAGCCGTCCTCATCGAGGCGACCGATGTCGCCGGTCATGAGCCAGCCGTCCGGGGTAAACACATTCTTCGTCTGTTCAGGCATTTTCCAGTATCCCCGGATGACATTCCCGCCTTTGATGAGTATTTCACCATCCGGGGCGATTTTTACTTCATTGCAGGGCAGGGGCTTGCCGGTCGTGCCGAAGCGGTAGTCGTCAATCACATTAAGCGTGGCCGGGGCCGTGGTTTCCGTCAAGCCGTAACCCTCAATGACAAAAATGCCGGAGGCGTTGAAAAAATCCGCAATCTCACGGGAAAGCGGAGCGCCTGCCGCCGTCATCCAGCGGACGCGTCCTCCCAGGGCTTCGTTGAGCTTTTTATAAACGAGATTAAAGGCAAGTTTATGCTGCCGGCCAGGAGGGGCGGCAGGGGTTTTTTGCGCTCCCGCAGAGCGCCGACGCGGGCGCCGACATCACCGGCCCAGGCGAAGACGCGCTGCTTCCAGGCCGGCTGCTGCTTGACCTGTGAGACGATGCGCGCATAGATCTTTTCGCAAACCCTCGGAACGGCCAAGATAATCGTCGGTTTTTTGGTCTTGATGTCTTCGACGATCGTCTCGAGGTTCTGTGCGTAGTGAGCGGTAACGCCGACTTTCATCCCGTAAAAATGGCCGGCGATGCGCTCGAAAACATGGCATAGCGGCAGAAAGGGCACCGTCACGTCCGTCTCAAAGGCCGGGACAACGGCATCCAGGCCGGCAAAGACCGCCAGAATATTGCCGTGGCTGATCATGGCGCCCTTGGGGGGACCGGTAGTGCCGGACGTGTAAACAAGGGTCGCCAGATCATCGGGATTGATGGCGTCGGTCAGTTTTTCAAACAGCCCCGGTTCTTCGGCTGCCCGGACGCGGCCAAGACGAAGCAGTTCCGCAAAGCTCAAAAGCAGCGGATGCGACAGGTCGCATCCCTCGGTTTCAATGACAACGATTTTTTCCAGTGTCGGGCATTTATTGATTTCATCAAGGGCTTTCCGGACGGCGGCCTGGTTTTCGGCAATGAAGACTTTTGACCCGGAATTGCTGATTATATAGGCAACCTCAGGGGCCAGCAGCGTGACGTAAATCGGAACCGTGCAGGCGCCGATCCCGATGATGCCCATATCGGCGGCAAGCCACTCCAGCCGGTTTTCGCTCAGAAGCGCAACCATGTCCCCCTTGCGGATGCCAAGGCTGTAAAGGCCGAGCCCGACTGCCTTCGCCGTCTCGTAATATTCTGTCCAGCTCCATCCTTGCCATCCGCCCTGCTGGCGCTTCTCCACGGCGAGTCGATCTTTGTATTTGCCGGCCTGATTTCTAAATATCTGTGACAAATTGGGCATGATAATGGTACCTCCTGCGGATCGGACGATTGTTAAGGGTCACAACAACCTCTTTGAGGTTGTGATTCAGCCCATCCATGGTTTCCCCCGGGGAATGGCCGCCGCGCAAGACCTGCAATATAACCGACATAAAGCCCTGTATCAGAACACTACTCGATGACGGCGGAAACTCTCATTGGCTTCCTCTTTCATGTATCTGTCAGCAATCATTCAATGACGTAAACACCGTTTGCATGATGAATGATAACAATCAGAATGTCAAGAATTTGGAGAATGGCTGATTACCACCCTTGATGGCCGGAGACTTAAGCCCGTGCTATAATGGAACGAGAGAGAGGAGGTTACCTTA
>CAVPSX010000012.1:0-549320 GCA_963708515.1 uncultured delta proteobacterium
TCCCGGAAATGCTGATCATGCCTCAGAAGCGTCATACGATTACCGGCCGTGCTTAAAGACAAGAAAGTCATTGTCGTCATGCCCGCATACAACGCGGCAAAAACCCTGAAAAAAACCTATGAAGAGGTCATGGATCAGGGCATTGTGGATCTGGTCATACTGGTCGATGATGCCAGCAGTGATGATACGTCTGTCATTGCGTCAGATCTTCCGCAGACGAAAGTGTGCACTCATGACCGGAACCGGGGCTACGGAGCCAATCAAAAAACCTGTTACCGCCTTGCCCTTGAGGCAGGCGGCGACATCATCATCATGGTTCACCCCGACTATCAGTACACGCCGAAACTGATTCCCGCCATGGCCTCCGTGATCGGCAACGGCCTTTATCACTGTGTACTGGGCTCTCGCATTCTGGGCGGACACGCCCTGAAAGGGGGCATGCCCCTGTGGAGGTACATGGCAAACCGGAGTTTAACCTTTGTTGAGAACATCCTCATGGGAGAAAAACTGTCCGAATTTCATACCGGTTATCGGGCTTTCTCCCGGTCTTTGCTGGAACGTTTGCCATTGGGAATGAATTCTGATGACTTTGTGTTCGACAACCAGATGCTGGCACAAGTTATCTGGTTCGGCTGCACCGTTGCGGAGATCAGCTGCCCCACGAAATATTTCACGGACGCGTCATCCATCAATTTTATCCGTAGCACGACCTATGGGGTGGGATGTATTCAAACGGCGGTCCTGTTTCGTCTGTGCCGGATGGGACTGATGCAATCCCCTTTGTTTCCAAAATTTTCATGATGCGATGGAGAGCCGACTGGACCGGAGAATTTTATGTTGCCAATGCCGGCTGATTTGAAATTGAAGTGGGAACACCGTGTAACCTTAATTATATTGATTTTAGCAATTCTTACCCTTGCCACCTACTGGCGATCACAGGATCACGAATTCATCAATTACGACGACCCGCTTTATATTACAAAGAATTATCTAACCCAATCGGATATAAGTTTAAAGAGCATAGCCGGTGTGTTCAAAGATCTACACACCGGCAACTGGCATCCCGTGACGATGCTGTCTCACATGCTGGACTGGCAGTTGTTCGGGGCTAATGCCGGAGGGCATCACTGGACCAACGTCATCATTCATGTTTTCAACACGACATTGCTTTTTTTGCTTTTTAGGATGATGACCGGAGCGATATGGCGCAGTGCCTTTGTTGCGGCGCTGTTTGCCATTCATCCGATTAATGTTGAATCTGTGGCGTGGATTGCGGAGCGGAAGAATGTTTTAAGCACATTTTTCTGGTTTCTGACGATGATTGGTTATGTTTGGTATGTGAGGTCTCCCGGCTGGAAGCGATATTTGACGGTGTTGATTTTTTTTGTTTTGGGGTTGATGTCGAAGTCGATGCTGGTGACATTGCCGTTTGTTCTGCTTTTGATGGACTACTGGCCGTTGAAACGCACAAGCATCCATCAACAGGAAGGGCAATCGATTCCTTCTATTTCAGTTAAGAGGGAGAAGCTATCTGCTCTGATTGTTGAAAAGGCTCCTCTGTTCATTATAGCGATGGTGTTTATAGGCCTGACTTTATATGCTCAGCAAACGGTAAATGCCTTTGCCAGCCTGGAGTCGGTGTCATTCTCCAACCGTATTACGAACGCCGTTATCTCTTATGTATGGTATATAAAAAAATTATTCTGGCCGACAGATCTGGCCGTTTTTTACCCTCACAGAATGATACTCACGTGGCAGGCGTCTTTGGCGGCAATATTATTGATTGCAGTGACCTTCCTCGTTTGCAAGCATTTCAGAAAGTATCCATATCTCGTTGTCGGCTGGTTTTGGTATCTGGGCACTTTGGTCCCGGTCATCGGCCTGGTTCAGGTTGGTCTCCAGTCTATGGCTGACCGTTATGCATATGTTCCATTGATCGGTCTTTTTGTCATAATGGCATGGCTTATTCCACAAGCATTATTAAGATTGCGGTATTCAAGAATATATGCCTTTTCCATATTCATCATATTCATCATCATTTTTACTGTTTCAACATACATTCAAATAGGAATGTGGAAAAACACGACAACTCTTTTTGAAGAAGCCCTCAAGATGAATCCGGAGAATTACATGGCTTATAATATACTGGGCTCGGAGGAGGCCGGAATAGGAAACCATGAGAAGGCATTACAATATTATCAGATGTCGATAACATTGAACCCGAAATATGCCAGAGTGTACAGCAACGCGGGCAACGAGTATTTGAAACTGGGTCAATACCGGGAGGCTTATAAGTACTATCAGAAAGCCATTGCCATCAATGACAGATTGGCAGACGCCTATTATAATCTCGGTGTCTTGAATCTTGTGACGAACATGCCTGATGAGGCCCTCGTTCATTTTCATAAAGCCCTGACCATCATGCCGGATTTCATTGATGCCCGTTTCAACATGGGTGTTGCGTTGTTCAGAATGGGAAAGCTTTCAGATGCCATCGAACAGTTTGAAAAAACGGTGGAACTGAATCCGAAAAAAATGGAAGCCCGGAGGGCGTTGAAGATCAGTCGCGACCTGCAGAAAAAAAACTAAGAAAATGATTTCTCCAAACCGTTTTGAAAATTTGTTCGAAAATCAGCAGTACATCGCACTTAAAAACATTCTCTATAACTATCGCCTGAGGAAACGGGCCGTTGAAAAGGCGTTAAGCGGAGAAGAGATGATCCTTACGCTGGAGGTGGGGAGCGGCATATCGCCGGTGGTAACCATTACCGATCTAATTGTCTACACGGACCTGTCCTTTTTGGCGGTTCGCCTGTTGAGGCAAAGCCGGCGAAAGGGATACTATGTGGTTGCCGACGCCATGAACCTCCCCTTTAAGGAAGACTCTTTTTCTCACGCGGTGGCTTCGGAGGTTTTGGAGCACCTGCCGGACGATGGCAGGGCTCTGCGTGAAATGGCAGCCGTTCTGAAGCGCCCGGGCCGTCTGATCGTCACTTTCCCCCACCGTTGCGATTATTTTACGCTCGATGATGCGTTTGTCGGCCATTACCGGCGATACGAGCTGAATGAAATGTGCGGGGCGATGGAAGCGGCCGGTCTGCATCCTGTCGCCGTGGAAAAAGTCCTGGGTCCCCTTGAAAAAGTCACGATGATGGTGGCTGTTGGATGCATCCACCTGGTCCGCAAACTCAAATCGGGCAACGTCGTCCCTTCTGAAAGGAGGGGGCGGCTCGATCGCATTCTGCCTTTTTTTAAATGGGCCAACTGCTTCTATGCCGGCCTTGTCTGGCTCGACACCCGCGTCATGCCCCGAAAATTTTCGTCCGTTCTGTTGATGAAATCAGAGAAAAAATGAATAGGCCCGAGATGATGCCTCTTCATCCCTGAAGGCAGGCGTACACGGCCTGATAGACCTCTTCTACCGAAATGGACTGCATGCAGCGGTTGTTTTTGCAAGGGGAAAAACGGTGGTTGAAGGCATTGACACAGGGACTGCAGGCAAGTCCCGCATGGATAATATGGGAGCGGCCACCGATGGCGCCGAAGAGTGCCGGCGTCTCCGGGCCATACAGGACAATGCTGTGGATGTCCGTCATGGAGGCGAAATGCCCCGGTCCGCTGTCATTGGTGACCAGGATATCGGCCAGTGTGTAGAGCACCAGCAGCTCTCTTAACGTTGTCTTTCCGGCCAGACAGACGGTCCGGTCCGAACCGATTTCCAGGCAGACCTTTTCCGCGGATTCCCGTTCCGATGGAGCGCCCGTGATGAACAGGACGGAATTCGGAATTTCCTGCAGGATGCGCCGGCCCAGCCGGACAAAGTTCTGCGTGTCCCATTTCCGCAAGGGCAGCATGTCGCTGGCGTTGGGATTCAGCAGAATGATCGGCCCAGCGATGGGTTCGGGAAACGACTGCGCCAGGAGGCCTTTGACTTTGAGGGTTTCTTCCCTGCCGGGTGTAAACGTCGGCGCCGTTTCTACGAACCCGTCCACAGGCAGTTTCACGAGCGGCAGGTCTTGAGGCGCCGCATCGAGGGCCGCCACGAGCAGGTGATAGGCCCTTGCGGTATGCAGATAGGGATTGTAATGAACGCGGTGCGTCATGAGGTCTCCGCGATAGGGCGCCTCGCTCGTGAAGCGGTGCAGGCCTACGCGCCGGGCGGCGCCGGTCAGATAGGACAGGATGGCGGACGCACGGGCAAAGAATTCCATGTCCACCACGGCGTCGATGCCGATCCGCCGGATACGGCAGAGGCTCCGCAGGATGTCCAGGAGAAAAATGGAAAACTGCCGGTTGCGGATGACAAATACGTTTTCACGGGGAAGAACATCAATGATGTCCAGAATTTCCCGGTTTTCTTCAAAGACGCAAAAGTAAACATTCTGCCGGCCCACCCTGTCGATCACCCGCAGAATGGCGCTGTAGGCCAGAACCGTTGCGCCCTGCTCGATCAGTTTGATAAAAAGGATTTTTCTGATTGGGACTTGGGGCGGGCCTTGCGGACTGATTTTGTCCACGATCATGCGAAAACAGGTCAGGATGAAGCAGGCGATCTTGCCGAAGCCGATGTCGATCTTGCGGATGGTTTCAGGTTTCAAGCGCGGTAACCTTTTAGCCTACATGTCGCTTCATGATCTTCTCCAGCGCTTCTTCGACCATTTGTCGGATCGCCCGGAGGCGTTCTTCCGTCGTCGCCTCGAAACGCAGCACGAGTACAGGCTGCGTGTTGGATGAACGGATCAGGCCCCATCCGTCCGCAAACGGAATCCGGACCCCGTCAATGTCAATAATTTTGAAGTCCTTGCGGAAGTGCATTTTGGCTTCTTCCACGACCTGAAATTTGACATGATCGGGACAGGCCACGCGGATTTCCGGCGTGCTGAAGGTAATGGGGACATCTGCGAGGATGTTGCTGAGCTTCTGACCGGATGAAGACAGGATTTCCAGCAGCCGGATGGAGGCATAGATGGCGTCGTCATAGCCGAAATAGCGATCGGCGAAAAACAGATGGCCGCTCATTTCACCCGCCAGCAGAGCCTTCTCCTGCTTCATCTTTCCCTTGATCAGGGAGTGGCCCGCCTTCCACATGATCGGCCGGCCGCCGTGGGCGGCGATGTCGTCATAGAGTTTCTGCGAACATTTGACTTCGCCGATGATGGCTGCGCCGGGGTTCTTCGCGAGAATGAATCTGGAAAACAGCAGCAGAAGCTCATCCCCCCAGAGAATCTTCCCCTCATCCGTGACGGCGCCGATGCGGTCTGCGTCGCCGTCGTAGGCGATGCCGACATCTGCTTTCTTTTCCTTGACCAGGGCGATGAGGTCCCTGAGGTTTTCCGGGATAGTGGGGTCCGGAAAGTGATGGGGAAAGCGGCCGTCCGGTTCACAGTAAATATCCGTGATTTCACAGCCCAGACGACGGAAAATGGGCAGGGCAAAAAGACCGCCCACGCCGTTGCCGGCATCGACCACGATCTTTAACCCCGGCCGGACCTTCACGTTGTTGACCAGATAATCCTCGTAAGATTGAGTAATGTCCCGGCGGCTGAGGGTTCCGTTTCCCGCCGGATACCGGGCCTGCTCCATGATTTTGCGCAGTTCCTGGATTTGGTCGCCGTAAATCGTGTCGGGACCGATACAGATCTTGAAACCGTTGAATTCCGGCGGATTGTGGCTTCCGGTGATCATGACGCCGCCGTCGGTTTTCAGGTGACGGATGGAATAGTAGAGCATGGCGGTCGCGCACAGTCCAATGTCGATGACGTCGATGCCGGTTGCGCGAATCCCTTCTGCAATGGCGTTGAGATAGGCTTCCGAACTCAGGCGGCAGTCCCTGCCGACGGTCATCGTCCTGATCCCATGTCGCAGGGCGTAAGCGCCGATTGCCTGGCCCAGTTCCCGGACAAAATCGGGATTCAGGTCCCGATCCACCACGCCCCTGACGTCATATTCGCGAAACACTTCCGGATTCATCATGTTCTCCATCATTTTTCTTCACGCTAACCAATAATTCCCCGTTCTGTCAAGTCAAAGAAACCCGTTTTGGCGTCTTGCCCAAGCGTTCATCACGCTTCAGGAACGGCTTTTCATATTTCTTAACCAGAAAGGGATCATCGTTGAACAGTTGCCGGAGGCTCGCCGAGACGCTTTCTGTATTGATGTCAAGTAGCGCGAAGGTCAAAGGACACCCCCGGTGTTCGTCGCAGCTCATATGGCCGGGATTGATCATGATAACGCCGTTGCATCGCTTGATTTCCGCCCGGTGTGTGTGGCCGAATAAAAAAAGATCCGCCTGGCCGCCGTGTATGATCATTTCCGGTTTGAGGTCAGCTGGCAGATCATTGTAATGGGACTCGGGGGTATGAGTCAGAAATATCTTCCAGCCGGCCACTTCGATGAATCGGCGGTTGGGGACATTGGGATCGTAATAATGGGGATCCCACGTTCCCGGCACCTTGATCAGCCGATGACCTTCGTTCTCCAGTAAATCCGTATCATTATAATAATCACCGAGATGAATGACCATGTCGACCTGCCTGTCTTTGAGGTACGCCATAACCATTCTGATGGTCGTCATGTCTTCATGGGTATCGGAAATGACCATGATTCTTTTCATATAGAAAAAATCCAATGTCTTTCGACTCTGAAAAAAGCTCACACCAGGATGGCGAGGATATCCGTCGCCGTATCGAGAACCATGTCAGCGCCCGCCTGTTCCAGCGCCTCGCGCCGGGAATAACCGGTCAGCACGCCGATGGTAAAGGCGCCTGCGTCTTTGCCTGTTTGGATATCCATCGGATGATCGCCGACCATGGCGGCCTGCCCGGCGTCTACATTCAGTATGTCCAGCGCCGTCATCAGATGCCCGGGATGAGGCTTGATGTGGGGGGTCTGTTCCCGTGTTACGACAGCCTGTGTGTATCGATCAATATCCGGAAAAAGCGCCTGCACGGCGGCAAGGCAATTTCGGGTGATCACCCCGGTCTTAACGCCTTTCCTTTGCAGCGCCGTCAGCATATTCCGGGTTCCGTCAAAGAGGGCGCCTCCCCGCGCCGCCTCGATTTCAATCGCGGCGATAAGCGCATGAGCCCGTTCGATGAATTCGGCCTCCTTGCCCGGTTGATATTGCGACACCAGGCCTGCGCCTGCGGCGATCATCTCCAGAATAAAAAGATCCCTCAATCCGTTCGGGGAAAGGGGGATACGGTAGCCTGAAACCAGTTCCAGTACCTCCTGCCGCATGCGCGAAAAATCGATATTCAGTTGTGCAAGGGTGCCGTCGAAATCAAAGATGATCCCCTGCAGGGGAAGCCTTTTCGTTGCCAAGAAAAACCTTTCTTCCGGTGTCAGGATGGCTGGACTTAAGAAAAGTAAAAAAACAAGCCAAAGACGACGGCTTCATAAAAAGTTCCGCAGGCAAGGCGCGCAAATCCTGAGGAATGAGGCGCACCCAGGCGTACACCGCAATGACGAAGGATGCAGCGCAGCGAAGCATCCGGATTTTTTCCGAAGCCGTCAGGATGGCTGTAACTATGCAATAGGCGAACACTTGTCAAGCGAAAACAGGACTGGTTTTTTGAAAAGCCTATCAACGCTCTCTATCTGGTTCCGGTAATATAGGTCTGCCCCAGCGTCCTTGTGATCACCGGATGCGAGCTGACATCAGGCAGCTTGAAATCGAAAAGAATTTCCAGAAAGCGAATAATGATGTAAAACGTGGCGCCCCAGAGGACGTCCTGTCCGTTGTCTTCCTCACGCTTGATAAAACAGGGAAACTCCCATGATGTCTGATCACCGCGACTGATAGAATCCAGGGCCTTGATCTGAAGACGGGCGTAATTTTCTTGCTGGAAAAAAGCCCCCAGCGGGATTTCCACGATCCGTTCAACCTCATGATTGGGCCGATAGCAGGGCATATCTTTAACGAGGCCGACCAGTGGAAAAATCGTTCTGCGGAACAGAATCAGCGAATGGCAGGGCAGGGGGCCGAGAAATTGAATATTGAAGGGATTCAAACGGATTTCTTCCCATGCTTCCCGGACGGCGCCGGCCAGAAAAAGCGTCAAGGCGTCAAATGCAGCGGATGGCCTTTGACGGGCATATTGCTTTGCGGCCCCTCCCAGAACCGGAATGATTCCCGATACAATCAACAGCTTCAGCAAGATGTCCAGTCGAGGCGCCAGCATGCCGCCGGGGCAGCTCAGATCGCCGGGCTGGGAGACTCGAGCGGAACGTTTGATCAGTTGAAAACAGTATTCCCCCCCCTGCCCGATCATGGCCGAAGCGTTGTCCTGACGGAAATAGAGCAGCAACAGCACCCCCGCTGCCGAATAGTGTTCCGCTGTATGCCTTGTGGAATCAATAAAAGCCCTCTGTTCGGCAAAGTCGATGGGGAGCGGCCCGAGCCTGTCGATGACCGCCTGCGCAAAGCTTTCCTTTTGTTTCAGCATTGTCAGGTCCATAACATTGCCATAAAAAAAGCCTGACGCGAGGCCAGGCTTCATCATTTCTGGTGGCGGTGCAGGGAATCGAACCCCGGACACTACGGATATGAGCCGTATGCTCTAACCGGCTGAGCTACACCGCCGAATCGATCGCGCGTTCATATGACACGAGGATGTTTTTGTCAACAGTTGTTTCGTTATTGTTTTTCGGGTTCCGCGGTTTCCTGGGTCCGCATTTTATAGGCCACCACCACGCTTCGGCCCGTCAGGGACGGTCCGGTGGAAAGCACCAGCGCCAGCACGATTTCATTCTCACCGTCGTTGTCAATGTCCTTGAATTGATAATCGGCGACATAACCGTTTATTTTCCGCGTGCGCCAGTTTTCCAGCAGGCCGAGACCGTCCCAGCTCAGATTGTAAACCTCGGCGTCTGTGAAGAATTTAATGTTCTGGAAGAGCCTTGCCGTGGAAGAAATATTCTTTACAATCACGATTTCACGCTTTCCGTCTTTGTTGAGATCATAGGTCAGAATTCTCGCATTGATGAATGTATTTCTTTCATAGTCTTCCGCCCCCGATCGTGCAACATTTTCCACATAAATGTTGCTGCCCCCGAAGTTTTCACTGCTTTTCCAGAGCAGGTTGTCGTTTCCGCCCAGGGTCTGGAGCTGCCATAGCTGCTTTTCCGTCGGTTCATAAATGCACAGGTAATCGTCCTGATTGAGAGCAATTATTTTATCCTTGCCTCCCTCTGACAGGCTGTCGATCGTCAGGCCGTAGATGGAAAGACCCCGCGGGATTCTCTGTTTCTTTCCTTGCTGGTAACGGCCGCCGGACCAGACCAACTCATAGATATCCGAGTCAAAAGGTTTGTCAACGCCCTTTACCTGTCCCAGCAACATGGGGGTTCCAGCAGATGTGGTGATGACGCGCAGAAACCAGCGCAGGCCGTCTGCGATCCTGACATATTTATTGTCCCGGTATTCAAGGACGAAGGCATCGACCGAGTCCTTGCGCAGGTTCGTCACAAAAATTTGTTTGATTCCGGTCTGATTGATGTCTGCGACATCCACGGCGATGTAATTATCGGCTATACTTCCCTTGATCGTCTGCAGCAGCGTGAATGCATCCCCTTTTTTCTGATAGATATAAACCGTCGTGGCATCGATCAGGACTGTTTCATTGAGGCCGTCCCCATTGACATCCCCGATGTCCATGCCCCGGTACTCCGTGGGCCGTTTGTCGCTCATCCAGAACATTTTTCGATCCATGGGGCCGGTGCCCGTAATAAAATCCGGATTGATCAGGGCGGTATAGGTCATCTTCTTGCCGGCCTTCGTCCCTGAAATAATCTGTGATTCCCGGGAGGGTTGTGTGGCAGCCGGAGGAGGGGCCGGCGCGACCGGCGCCGCCGGTGCGACCGCCTGGCTGAACGCGGGCGGAACAGTTCCCAGGATGTGTGTGTGAATCCGCTGGGCAAAATCGGTGATTTTCGGGATCAGATCATCCATGCCCTGGGATTGCGTGAAGACCCCGACGGAAGCCTTGGATGCCGCAATGTCAACCAGCTTCCCATCGACACTGAAACTGTTGCCGATTTTTGTGATACTGCCCCAGACAACATAATCCATATTCAGTCCCTTGCCCAGCCCGTAAACATCGGCCAGCGCCAATTCTTTTCCCCCCTGTTTACTCAAGGCTTCCATGACCTTGTCCTTGCTGGCCACATCGATCTTGTCACTGATTGAAATCCGCGAGGCCAGCATGTCCCAGATCCCCTGCCGGACATATTCGATATTTTCCGCGCTGTGGACTGTAAAGGGAAGAACGGCAACGATTTTCTTTTCCCCGGCTATCAGTCCTGACGCAGTCAGAAGCATCAAGAAAGACAGGCAAAAAAATATTCCCCAAAGCTTTTTCATTTGTTTCTCCTGTGACACATGAGATTCGGTATTTCGTTGATATCCATAGCGGTCTCTAACATTTCAAAAAATTGAATTCAAGCTTTATATCCGGCCCCTTAATTTGGACCAGGCAATGCCGATATATTCATGAACGGCCGTTTGCGCTTTGTGCAGATTCCAGGCGGAGGGAAAGAAATCCCCGGGGGCGAGATGGGGTTTCTCATTTATGAGGTGCGCCGCCGGCGCCGGAATCGGATTCATCCCCTGTTTTTTGAACAACGCCATCGCCCTGGGCATGTGAAACGCCGATGTGACCAGAATCATGGGGTCGCGGCCGACCATCTCCTGAATGAAGCGCGCCTCCTCTGCCGTGTCCCTGGCATGTTCCGACAGCACGAGATCCCGGGCAGGGACGTCCATGATTCGGGCCGTTTTGAAATAAATCCGGGCGTTGGAGACGGGATCGAAGACGGCGCCGCCCGACAGGATGAGTTTCGTTCCCGGCAAACTGCGATAGAGGCGCACGGCTTCCGTCAACCGGGCGAGCGACTCAAATGAAATCTGGCCGGTCACTGGGAGCCCGGGATCAGAGGCATGTCCGCCGCCGAGCACAACGATCCATTTCACTTTCTGTTCAAAGGGGACAGGGCCATGAAGCTTTTCTGCCAGGAGCGGCGGAAAGGTCCTTTCCAGAGGCCTCAGCAGGCAATCAGAAATCGGTCCAAAACTGAGCGCGGCCATGAAAATCACGCCCACGGACACCAGAATCCTGCCGCTTTTTTGCCGTTTCGTGAAACAGAGAAGAAACAATCCGCAGATCATGAGGATCAGGCACAGGGTCAGAGGGTAGAAGAATGGAGATATGATTTTTTTCAATAAGAACATGTCGTGCGATCTTAATTCTTTTTTTAAAATATAATGGCATTTCAAATAAAATGTCAATCATTTAAGAGGGTAACAGAAAAAAATAGAGTTCTGGCGAAATCATCCGCAAGAAAATGTCATTCATGTTGTATTGGGCATCAAAAATGTGTTAGTAATGCTCAAAATTAAAAAAATTCAGGGGAGGAGAAAAAACGATGAAAAAGTATAGTGGGCATATTGTTGTTTTATTTTTTGTGTTTACTTTTCTCGGTATGGCGGCCTGCAGTAAACCGGTTCAGCCGACCATCTATAGCGGCATGAAATCGGAAATCAGCGTCGAGGCAAAAAATTACAACGCTAACGGGCTCGCTTTCGCGGAGAAAGGTCAGTATGAGGAGGCCATTGAGGAATATAAGAAGGCCATCATGATAGCGCCTGCCTATACGGAGGCTTATTTTAATTGCAGCAAAGCGTATTACGCCATCGGCAATTATGGTATGGCTCAATATTACAACTTGAAGAGCAAGGAAATTCTCGGTTACAAAGCAACGGTGATCCGCGAAGGTGAACTGGAACGAGACGAAAAATTGTAAGTTCGGGGAAGAGAGCGTCATGAAGGCAAAAATATTATTACCTATTTTGATGCCGTTGTTATTATTGGCAGTTCCAGGCGCAACTACGGCGCAGGATTTGAAGCCCGTTTCCCTGATGCAGTTTCAATTGGATACGGGCCGGCCTTTGCTGCATGTTTTGAAAGAAAGGAAATCGTCCCGCGCCTTCAGTCCCAGAACTTTGCCCAGGCGGGTCCTTTCGAATCTTCTCTGGGCGGCCAACGGCATCAACCGGCCGGCCTCCGGAGGTCGTACGGCGCCTTCCGCCATGAACCAGCATGAAATTGATATTTACGTGGCCACGGCGGAAGGACTGTATCTGTTCGATGCGAAGGGGCGTCAGTTGCGACCTATCCTGAAGCAGGATATCCGTGCTCTGACTGGCGGTCAGTCTTATGTCAAAGACGCACCGGTGAATCTCATTTTTGTGGCCGATTACAAAAGAATGTCTCTGACGCCGGCTCAGGACCGGGACATTTATGCGGCTGCCGATACGGGGTTCATCAGCCAGAATATTTATCTTTACTGCGCATCCGAGGGGTTGGCGACGGTTGTCCGCGGAGGCATCGACAGGGAAGCGCTGGCCGATTCCATGAAACTCGGGCCGGAGCAGAAGATCATCCTCGCGCAATCGGTTGGCTATCCGAAAAAATAACTCGGGCGCATGGATCAGATATTTCACAGCAAGCGATATTTTTTCAGGAGCGAACAGTGATTCCGAGATATTCACGAGAACGGATGAGCGCCGTCTGGAGTCCGGGAAACCGCTACCGCAAGTGGCTGGATATCGAGATTCTCGCCTGCGAGGCCATGGCCCGGCAGGGGGCCATTCCTAAAAAATCATTCCTGAATATCAAGAAAAAGGCCGCTTTTGATATTGACCGGATTGATGAGATCGAAAAGACGACCAAGCATGACGTGATCGCCTTTCTGACCTCCGTTACGGAGAAAGTCGGCCAGGACGGGCGGTTTATCCACATGGGATTGACATCGTCCGACATTCTCGACACGTCTTTTGCCGTTCTTTTGAAAGAAGCGGCGGACGTCCTCATGGAGGATATGGACGCACTTCTGGAGACGCTCAAGGCAAAGGCCTTGATTTACAAAGATACCATCATGATCGGCCGGTCGCACGGCATTCACGCCGAACCCATAACCTTCGGGCTGAAAATGGCATTATGGTATCAGGAAATGGTTCGGAATCGCCAGCGCCTCGTCCGGGCGCGAGAAACCATCGCGTATGGAAAAATTTCAGGCGCGGTCGGAACGTTCTCCTTCATTGATCCGGTTGTGGAGGCCTATGTCTGCCAAAAACTGGGGTTGAAACCGGCGCCCGTCTCTTCCCAGATTATCCAGCGGGACCGCCATGCCGAGTACTTCTCCACTCTGGCCATTATTGCCTCATCGCTGGACAAATTTGCCCAGGAAGTCCGATTGCTCCAGCGCACGGAAGTCCGAGAGGCGGAAGAATACTTTTCGCCCGGCCAGAAGGGCTCCTCGGCCATGCCGCATAAGCGCAATCCTGTCCTTTCAGAGAACATTTCCGGTCTGGCGCGCCTGATGCGTTCCTATGCCCTGGCGGCCCTTGAGGATGTCGCGCTCTGGCATGAACGCGATATAAGCCATTCTTCCGTAGAGCGCGTCATCGGGCCGGATGCGACCATCTTGCTGGATTTTATGCTTAGCCGGTTTGACGGCCTGGTTGCAAAACTGGTCGTGTATCCCGACCGGATGCTGGCCAACCTCAACCTGACCCACGGTGTTGTTTTTTCACAAATGATTCTGCTGAAACTGATTGAAAAGGGGATGTCCCGGGAAGCCGCCTATGCCGTTGTCCAGACGCATGCAATGCAGTCCTGGGAGACGGGGAAGGAATTCAAGCGGCTGCTGTTGAAGGACCGGGGCGTAACGGCCTGTATGAGCGAAAAGGAGCTTGATGCCGTTTTCAGATGGGAAAATTTTCTCGGGCATATCGATCTTATTTTCAAAAGGGTATTTGGTGATCTCACATGAACAGCTTTGCTCGCATTGTCCTGTTGATGTTGTGGTTGTGCTTTACCGGCTGCGCCTATCTTCAGGGCTACGCCGATATGGCGAAAGACAGGGGACTGTCGGACGAATACCGGGCGGCGCTCGATGCCTGGACGCGGACGCAGACGGTGCATTCCCAGTTCGAGACAAAGGTCTTGATCACTTCGACCTTGAAAAGCCGGGCATTCAGAGAAGCCTACCTGAAGGAATATGAACGGGTCTATCAGCTGACACCGGCGGAAAAGAAGAACTGGGAGCAGACGCAGAAGGGCCTGGCCTCGGATTTCACGGAATTTCTTTTTTATGCCTATACCCCGGAAAAAGAAGTAAATGATTTTGACAAACAAAATTCCGTCTGGACCGTTTTTATCATCGACAGTCAGGGCAAACGTCTGGATCCGGTCGAGATTCGGAGGATGGACAAAATCACGGTCGTCATGGAGTCTTTTTTCCCCTACATCCATAAATATTACGGAAGTTTCTACAGTCTGAAGTTCAGGCCTGTGCCGGGTCTTGATGCCGGACCGGGCGATTCATCGGGAAAACCCTTTAAGCTCATTATGACCAGTGTCCTGGCCAGGGTAGAACTGGAATGGTAGCTATCTTTCAAAGGCCTGGCAGCACTTATCGAAAGTCACCTGTTACAGGCTGACGGACGACAGCCAGTGCCGTGCCGCCCTGTCTTTTAAAATTACCGTGTCTCTGAGACCCTCGGCATCGTTTTTCTCTGGATAATCAAGATTAAAATGCAGCCCGCGGCTTTCCTTGCGCATCCGGGCGCAGTGGATGATCAGTGCCGCCACTGTCGCAATATTGCGCAGCTCCAGGAGATCCCGCGTAACGATAAAATTCCGGTAATAGTCATCAATTTCACGATGAATCATGTCGATGCGCCGGGCCGCCCGCTCCAGCCTCTTGTCGGACCGGACAATGCCCACGTAATTCCACATACACATGCGGATTTCATCCCAGTTGTGGGAGACCACAATCGACTCGTCGCTTTCGGTCGCGCCGCGCGGGTCCCATGGAGGGAGGGGCGTCGCGTCCTCACTGATCCGGGTGAACTCATCCGCGATCCGGATGAAGCATCGGTTGGCAAAGACCACCGCCTCCAGCAGGGAATTGCTGGCCAGTCGGTTGGCGCCGTGCAAACCGGTGCAGGAGACCTCGCCGCAGGCGAAAAGCCGTTCAATGCTGGTTTCCCCATAGGGGTTCACCGAGACGCCGCCGCAGAGGTAGTGTGCGGCGGGAACGACGGGAATGGGAACCCTGGTCATATCGATTCCGTACCGGAGGCATTGCTCATAGATGTGGGGAAAGCGATTTCTGATGAAGTCTCTGTTTTTATGGGTGATATCGAGCAGGACATAATCATCCCCGGACATCTTCAGCTCCCGGTCGATGGCCTTGGCCACAATGTCCCGCGGGGCCAGACTTTTCATGGGGTGATATTTTTCCATAAAGGGCGTGCCGTTTTTCATTCTCAGGATGCCGCCCTCTCCCCGGACCGCCTCGCTGATGAGGAATGATTTGGCGTCCGGGTGGTAAAGGCAGGTGGGATGAAACTGCATGAACTCCATATTAGCGATTTGAGCCCCGGCCCGGTAGGCCATGGCAATGCCGTCGCCGGTGGCGATATCGGGGTTCGTGGTAATCAGATAGACCTTTCCGGCGCCGCCTGTGGACAGGATCACAAACTTTGCCCGGAATGCGTGCACTTCCTTGCGCTGGATGTCAAAAACGTATGCGCCAAGGCATTGATCGCGGGTCATCCCTTTTTTGCGTCCCGTCAGCGTTGACTGCATGATCAGGTCAACGGCGATATGGTTTTCATAAATCATGATGTTTTTGCGGTCAGCGGTCTTGTCGATCAGGGCCCGTTCGATTTCCCGGCCTGTGAGATCCATGGCATGGAGAACCCGCCGCCTGGAATGCCCTCCCTCCTGTCCGAGGTCATAGACCGACGTGCTGCCGTTGAGGGCGCGGGTGAATTTGACCCCCCACTGGACCAATTCTTCAATACAGTCCGGCCCTTCCGCAACAACGAAGCGGACCACATCGTCATGGCAAAGGCCGTCGCCGCAGGCCAGGGTGTCCCGGATATGCGCCTCAAAGGAATCCGTCCGGTCGTGCACCGCCGCAATCCCTCCCTGGGCGTAGTTGGTATTGGACTCAAATTTCTCCTTTTTCGTGACAATGGCCACCTTGCCTAGCGCCGCCGCCTTGATGGCAAAACTCAAGCCTGCGATGCCGCTGCCTAAAACGAGAAAATCGGTCTCTATTTCCATATCAGATAGCCTTCACTGCCTTAAATGATGATGCCATAATCAGGCGTATGTCGACCAGAGCGGTGTTAAAAGGACGTTTACAATTACCGGCTGCTTCTATATATAGAATCCATTATTTTGTAAAAGAAAATAACAATGAAAGGCTTTTTTGTGCTGGTTCTGGGTATTGAGTCGTCCTGCGATGAAACGGCGGCGGCTGTGGTGAAAAATGGAGAGCAACTCCTGTCCAATGTCATTGCGTCCCAGATTGGCGTGCACAGCAAATATGGCGGCGTTGTCCCGGAGATCGCCTCCCGTAAGCACATGGAGGCCATCGTTCCGGTAATCCTCCAGGCTCTGACTGACGCTGGGGCAGCACTGAACGACATCGATGGGATTGCCGTAACCCGGGGGCCCGGGCTGGTCGGGTCTCTGCTCGTGGGGTTGTCGTTGGCCAAGGCCCTTGCCTTTGCGCGTGGCATCCCTTTTGTCGGCGTGAATCACCTGAAAGGCCATGTGGCCGCCGTCTTTCTTACGGAGCGGCCACCGGCCTTTCCCTTCGTCGCCCTTGTGGTTTCCGGAGGTCATACCAATGTTTATCTAGTCAGGAATTTCCAGGATTTTGACATTCTGGGACAGACACGGGATGATGCAGCCGGCGAAGCCTTTGATAAGGCGGCAAAGCTCCTGAATCTCAGCTACCCCGGCGGTGTGGCGATCGACCGGATGGCAAAAAACGGGGACCGGAGCCGTATGAACTTTCCACGGGCCATGAAGGACAGCCCGGATTTCAGTTTCAGCGGCGTCAAGACATCCCTGTTGACGGTTCTGAAAAAGCAGGGTCGCCCATTTACGGAAGAAGAAATGCCGCATGTTGCAGCCAGCTATCAGGAGGCCATCGTGGATGTCCTCGTGGAAAAGACCCTCACCGCCGCAATCAAAGCGGACGTATCGCGCGTGGTGGTCTGCGGGGGGGTGGCGGCCAACAGCCGGCTGCGGGAAAAATTCTCCGAAGAAGGCGACAGGCGGGGCCTGGACATCTTTATTCCCCCCGTGGTGTTGTGTACCGATAATGCTGCCATGATTGCCGTGGCGGGAACATATCTCCTGAAGCAAGGGCAGAGGGGCGCTTGGGATATGAATGCCGTTTCCCGATGGCCTTTAGACGCTGAGATTGTCTGATATGATCATTAAAAAAAGACTTTATGATTTTTATGGCCGTTTTCTCAGCCTCAGGGGAGAACCCCGTATAATCGCTATGGGCGTGGCAATCGGCGTTTTCATCGGGGTCACCCCCACGATTCCCTTTCATACGGCCCTGATCATTCTGTTCTGTTTGCTGTTCAGGCGCAATCTCACAGCGGCATATCTGGGGTCATGGCTGATTTCAAACCCCCTGACCATCCCAATACTTTATTTCAGCCAGTATGAGCTGGGCCGGCGCCTGCTGGGGATGACACAGGTCCATTCGGCCCTGACTGACTATTCGCTTCCGGGTATCATCAACATGGGGTGGCAGGTTATCCTGCCGCTTATAACGGGAGGCATTGTCGCGGCGCCTTTTTTTGCTATACCGGCTTATTTTCTGACCTACAGGATGGTACTGAACCTGCACCACAGGCAGCGATCATGACCACGCCCATCAGCATATTGAGAAACTGTGGCATCCGGCCACGCAAACATCTGGGGCAGTCTTTCCTTCAGGACCTCAATATTGCAAACAAGATCGTTGACTGTGCCGATATTAGGACGGATGAGACCGTCGTTGAAATCGGCGCCGGACTCGGGACCATGACAGACCTGATGGCCGTAAAGGCGCGCCGCGTTGTTGCCCTGGATGTCGATCCGATTATGGTTGATATCCTCAGTGAACGCCTTGCGCGCTTCAACAATGTGGACGTGGTTGAAACGGATGTCCTGAAGTATGATTTTTCCTCGGTATTGCCGCCGCATTCGTCGGAAAAGCTCAAAATTGTAGGCAATGTCCCCTATCACATCTCTTCACCGATTTTGTTTCGCCTGCTGGATTTCCGCAGGTACATTTCCCGGATCATTCTGATGCTGCAAAAGGAAGTTGTGGATAGGATCGTTGCACGACCGGGGACGAAGGATTACGGAATTCCCTCGATCATCATGACCATGTTCTGCAGGACGGAACGTCTGCTGAATGTCCCCGCCGGTTGTTTCCATCCTGAACCGAAAGTGGTTTCATCCGTTCTGAAGATGGAAGTCCGGGAAAAGCCACTTGTCAACCTGAAGGATGAGGCGTTGTTCTGCCAAATTGTGCGGCTGGCCTTTGCAAAACGGCGTAAAACACTGGCCAACAATCTGCGTCATGCCCGCCTGCCGGGTTATTCCACCGAAGCGATGCTGTTGGCCCTGCTGGATTCCGGGACGGATGGAACGCGCAGGGCGGAAACCCTGACGGCAGAGGAATTCGGGTTATTGACCAACTGTTTTCCGGTGAAAGAAAAGGCTTGACAGGCCTGTTATCTTCTGTTAGTGAGGCCCAACCGCTTGGATCCGGTTCCGGACTGAGACGGAGGGTGAAATGAAGGGTTCGCACGAAAGATAAAAGCCTCCCGTCTCCGGACGACGAGGCTTTTTTTGTTGAGGGCATGACGGGGCGACGGCCGATGCAGATTATCGAAACCGTAAAACAGATGCAGGTCTATTCGGAATCCTTGAGAAATCAAGGGAAGATCGTGACATTTGTGCCCACGATGGGATACTTTCATGAAGGCCACCTCAACCTCATGCGGGAAGGCCGCAGGCGCGGCGACTGCGTTGTCATCAGCATCTACGTCAATCCTACTCAGTTCGGTCCCAATGAGGATTTCGAGCAGTATCCGAGGGACTTTGAACGCGACCGGGCCATGGCCGAAAGTGTCGGCGTCGATGTGATCTATTGTCCGCCCAACCCGGAAATGTACCCGCCGCTCTATCAGACCTATGTCACCGTCGAGGGAGTAACCGATAACCTCTGCGGACTGTCGCGGCCGGGCCATTTCCGGGGCGTGGCAACCGTCTGCGCCAAGCTTTTCAACGCCGTCAAACCGCATATCGCCATCTTCGGGAATAAGGATTTCCAGCAACTGGTTACGATCAAACGCATGGTGCAGGATCTGAATCTGGATCTCGATATTGTCGGAATGGCCACCACAAGGGAACCGGACGGCCTGGCCATGAGTTCACGGAACATTTATCTGAATGTACAAGAGAGGGAATCTGCCCTGAGTCTCAGCCGTTCGCTGAAGCTGGCCCGGGATCTCTATGGGCAGGGAGAGCGGGATGCGGCGAAAGTCATCGGCGAAGTTAAAAAACATATTCAATCCCATCCCGATACAAAGATCGATTACGTCCAGATCTGTGATACCACAACCATGAAAGATGTGGCGTGTCTGGACGGGCAGTGTGTCATTGCACTGGCGGTGCGGGTCGGCAAAACCCGTCTCATCGACAATTATGTATTTGGCGAAACGCTGGAGATCTGAGCAAGGCAGAGGCACAAAAGGACAAAGAGGCGAACAGCACAAGAAAACAGCTTCAGGGGCGCGCCCCGCAGAATGAGTGACGGCGAGAGGGAACATAACCATGCAGAGATTCATGCTGAAGTCAAAGCTTCACCGGGCAACGGTAACGGATGCCGATCTCCATTATGAGGGAAGCATCACCATTGACGACCATCTCATGAAGGCCGCGGATATCATTCCCTATGAAAAAGTGGCGATATACAATGTCAGCAACGGCGAAAGATTCACCACCTATGCCATCAAGGGGAAGCGAAACTCGGGCGTGATCTGCCTGAACGGGGCGGCGGCGAGGAAGGCGTCAAGGGGTGACATTATCATCATTGCCACGTATGTCATGGCAGACAATGTCGAGGCGAAAAGCTGGCTCCCGAAGTGTGTCCTGGTGGATGAGAAAAACAAGATCAAAAAGATCAGTGCGTAGGTCTGTTTTTTCTTTACAAGTGAAATTACGAATCGTGGGGGTGGGCGCAAGGTCGCCTGACCCCCTTTTTAAATGCATTGAATTATAGCGGGCCTTCTGTTATCCCTAGCCTGCTTGAGAGCTTTGCATAACCAGTGAAAAATGGTTCGCAAGTGGCGAATGAGAGATTTTTTCGTTGATGGGGACACGACTCCGTCATGTCCCCATGACTAATTTATTGATTTCAATAATATTTTAGTCGTATAATATTCCAAGCGAAGAAGATTTTGAGCTGTGGTGAAGCCATTTTTCAAAGGTCTCTACTTTTGTATTAGAAAGGACGGGATATTCCATTTTGCAGTTCAATCTGAAAAATATCTTTCTGACCGGTCTTGCCGTGATCGTGCCCGTTGGCCTGACCCTCTATATCCTCGTTTTTCTCATCGGTGTGATGGATGGGTTACTCACGTTCATCCCCCAGAAGTACCATCCGGCCGCACTGATCGGCTTTCACATTCCGGGACTAGGCATTATCGTCACGATTCTGCTGATTTTCATCTGCGGCCTCATGACCAAAAGCATCCTCGGCAACAGGATTGTCCTCTATGGCGAAGCATTGCTGGACAGGATTCCCTTTGTCCGCAGCATTCATTTGGCCATCAAGAAAATTGTGGACAGCATGGTCCTGTACCGGAGCCGCAGTTTTAAAAAAGTCGTGCTGGTAGAATTTCCGCGCCGGGGCGCCTACGCGTTGGCTTTTATGACCGGGATGCCGGGCGATGAAATTTATCAAAAGACGGGCCAGCGATGTGTCAGCGTCTATGTCCCCACGACCCCCAATCCGACCTCCGGTTACTTCATGATCTTCCCGGAAGCGGAGGTGATCCAACTGGATATGTCTGTGGAGGAGGCCTTTACATTGATTATTTCCTGCGGGATCGTTAATCCCCCCGAGCGAATACAGAAAGAACAAATCCTGACATAGTGGAGGAGCAAATCATGTCATACCTTGAGGTTGACAAAACACTGAAATACAAGGTTGCCGATCTTTCCCTGGCCGACTGGGGACGCAAGGAGGTGCGCCTTTCGGAAAACGAGATGCCCGGTCTGATGGCCGTCCGGAAAAAATATGGCCGAAAGAAGCCCCTCAAAGGCATGAAAGTCATGGGAAGTCTGCACATGACGATCCAGACAGCCATGCTCATCGAGACGCTCCGGGAGCTGGGAGCGGATCTTCGCTGGGCATCCTGCAATATTTTTTCAACACAGGACCATGCAGCCGCCGCCATTGCCGAAGCGGGCTCGGCAGCGGTCTTTGCCTGGAAAGGGGAGACCCTCGAGGAGTACTGGTGGTGCACCGAGCAGGCCCTCACCTGGCCGGATGGGTCCGGTCCGGACCTGATTGTCGATGACGGCGGGGACGCTACGCTGTTTATCCATCAGGGCGTCAAGGTGGAGAAAAATCCCGCATTGCTGAAAAAATCAACCGACAATAAAGAAATGCAAATTATCATGGAACGGCTGAGATACAGCCAGAAGCAGGACCCGAAGCGCTGGCAGCGCGTGTCGGCGCAAATTCGCGGCGTTTCGGAGGAAACAACGACCGGCGTGCACCGGCTCTACCAGATGGCGCAAGCGGGCGAACTCCTTTTCCCGGCCATTAACGTCAACGATTCCGTGACCAAGTCCAAGTTTGATAATCTCTACGGCTGCCGGGAATCTCTGGCAGACGGCATCAAGCGGGCCACCGATACCATGATTGCCGGGAAAATAGCAGTTGTTTGCGGATACGGCGATGTGGGCAAGGGGAGCGCGCAGTCCATGCGCGGTTTCGGCGCGCGGGTCATCGTCACCGAGATCGATCCCATCTGCGCCCTGCAGGCCGCGATGGAAGGCTATGAGGTCAGAACCCTCGACGAGGTGGTCTCGGCGGCGGATATTTTTATCACGGCCACGGGCTGTTGTGATGTCATTACCGGCCGGCATATGGAAAAAATGAAGAATGAAGCCATTGTCTGCAACATCGGCCATTTCGACAGCGAGATCGATATGCACTATCTGGAAACCACTAAAGGTTGCCGCAAGCATAACATCAAACCGCAGGTGGACCAATGGATGCTGAAATCGGGCCGTTCCATTATCATTCTGGCCGAAGGCCGGCTTGTGAATCTGGGCTGCGCAACGGGCCATCCCGGTTTTGTCATGAGCAACAGTTTTACCAACCAGTGTCTTGCCCAGATCGAGCTGGCTGTCGGTAAACTGAAACCCGGCGTTTATACTTTGCCGAAAAAGCTGGATGAGGAGGTGGCCCGGCTGCACCTGGATCGCCTGGGGGCAAGGTTAACGAAATTGAACAGGAAGCAGGCCGATTATCTGTGTGTTTCCGTGGACGGTCCTTTCAAACCGGACCATTACCGGTATTGAAAAAGGGATAGAGGTCATCATGTCCTTACCCGCAGGAGCATGAAGACGGAAGCGCTACGGCAAAACCGCGATCGTTTCACCTTTTCATTCCACGTTTCTTTCATTGGCGATTCCGGTGACGCTATCCTGAAAGCCATGTCCACGAGCTGCTACGATCTTTTTGCCGAATCGGCAAAGACCAGAGTCGCAAAATATGTATGGTCCCGTCCACAATACGGAACATCGAAAATAGGATGCCAGGATTTCAAAGCGAGAGATTGGCTAATCTGACCGGATCAATGATGACGATTTGAAATGTGCAGAACTACACAGCCAGCCAACATCGGATAAGATGGTATATTCAAGTCGTAATCATTGTTTTGATTTCGTACATGCAGAACCACGTTCATCATGCCCATCTGTTTGCTTCCGACCTCAATGCCGCCTTGAAATTCTACCAGGACATGTTCGGAGGAGAGATCCTGGCCGACTTGAACATGGCCGGCGCTCGAATTGTTTTCTTGGCTGTCGGCAGCGGAATCTCAATCAGGTAAAGGCCTTCCGGGAAAGAGAAGGGTTTCATTTTGGCGGCAGGAGGGGGAGGATGATGGAAACGCTGCTCTATCTTGGCATCATCATGTTGATGGCTGGTTTTATCCAGGGATTCTCAGGCTTTGGCTCCGTCCTTCTCTCCCTGCCGCTGCTGGCCATTTTTTTGGATGTCAAGACGGCCATCCCGCTTGTGGCGCTGATGGGAGTAATACTGACCGTCTTTCTCCTTATTCCCCTCTGGAAAGATCTGGAATGGCCCCGCATATGGCCGCTTTTAGTCGGGGCCCTCCCCGGGGTTCCCATCGGCATCTTTTTCCTGAAATCGCTGAACAGCCGGCTGCTTCTTATTTTTCTGGGATTTATCCTGGTCTGCTATTCCCTGTATAGCTTGCTGTTCAAGGCGGCCGGTCGTGAGCTTAATATACGTTGGGCCTATTTCAGCGGGTTTCTGGCCGGCTGTTTCGGCGGGGCCTTCAGTGCGGCGGGACCGCCGGTCATCGTTTATGTCTCCATACAGTCCTGGCGCAAAGAGCTGATAAAATCGACGCTGCAGGGGTTTTTTCTCATATCCGGCCTGATGGTCATTATTGGTCAGGCCGTCACCGACCTGATAACCACTCAGGTTCTCAAGCTTTTTTTCTACTCTCTCGCGCCTCTTGCCCTTGGCACATATATTGGTCATTTCTTTTTCGGAAAGATCCGGGAAGAGACATACCGCCGTGTTATCCTGATTCTGCTGCTTTGCCTCGGCGTGCTTACCATCTGGAATGCCCGTTAAGAGTCATTTTAGAAATATTTGAGAAATATGTCTCTTCATTTTGTGCCGGAGAAGATAACTATTGACAAATCAAAGTAACAGGTGCGATTGCACGGTCAGTTTTAAATAATCCTGTCGGTATCAGAACCATTAACCCGATAAGGTGATGTATGGTGGCAATGATGAAAGACCCCGTGTCTCAAAAGAGAGTGGGGTTTTACGTTTTGTGCTGACGGCTGAAGTCAGTAATTTGGAGGCATGGATACATTCATGGAGAGTTTTGCATAACCGCCGAAAAATGGTTCGCAAGCGGCGAATGAAAAATTTTTCATTGATGGGGACACGACTCTGTCAAGCCCCCTCCCCATGACTAATTTATGGAGTTCAAACATATTTTGGCCTTCTCATATTCCAAGTGAAAAAGATTTTAAGCCGCGGCGAAGCCATTTTTCAAAGGTCTCCCATGGGGTATAGGCCTCTGTCGGGTCACGTCATGGGCCCACGTTGCGGAGATGTCGACCCGGTGCTGGTTTCCTTCCTGTTAAAAAGCAATTAAATATATTGGAGGTATTAAAAATGAAAAAAGTAAAAATGACCCCCAGCGAGGCGATTGTCGAAACCCTGCTTGCGGAAAGCGTGGATCATGTGTGCGGTATTGTCGGCTCCGCTTTTATGGATATGCTGGATCTCTTTCCCGCGGCGGGGATCAAATTCATCCCCGTCCGTCATGAACAGAGCGCGGGCCATATGGAAGACGCCTATTGCCGGGTAACGGGCAGATGCGGCGTGGTAGTGGGCCAGAACGGGCCAGGGATCACCAATATGGTTACCTCCGTTGCGGCAGCGAATATGGGACATACGCCCCTGGTGATTATTTCGCCATCGGCTGGGACGCCCACCATTGGCTGGGACGGTTTTCAAGAATGCGACCAGATGTCCGTCTTTAGGTCCGTCACCAAAGCCGTCGTTCGCGTTCCCCACCCCAAAAGAGCTGCAGATTGCCTGCGAACGGCCTTCCGGATTGCCTACGCCGACCGGGGCGCCGTTCTTTACGATATCCCCCGGGACTATTTCTACGGGGAAATCGAGGAGACGATCCTCAAGCCCTCCCAATACCGGGTGGATGACCGGGGCAGCGGTTCACAGAAGCAACTCGACCGGGCCGCCGAGCTTCTGACCAAAGCCAAGAATCCCGTCATCATCTCCGGCCGGGGTGCGGTCGATGCCGACGCACTCGATATCGTCAAGGCTATCGCCGAGCACCTGACGGCGCCTGTGGCGGTGACCTATCTCCACAATGACGCTTTCTACGGAAATCATCCCCTATCTGTCGGTCCCATCGGCTATATGGGTTCCAAAGCGGCCATGAAGACACTGGCCAAAGCCGATGTCATGCTGGCTATCGGCACGCGTCTTTCCGTATTCGGAACCCTGCCCCAGTATGATATCAATTATTTCCCGGAGAATGCCAAGATTATCCAGGTGGACATCAACCCCAAGCACATCGCCCGGACCCACCCCATTGAGGTCGGAATCATCGGCGATGCGAAGGAAGCCACGGTAGAAATTTTAAAACGCCTGAAGGCCGCAGACGGCAAACGCAAGCCCGAGGCTAAACGACTGGATGCCGTGGCGAAGGAAAAGAAGATATGGGAAAAGGAGATTGTCGATTTAGCCATGGTTGACGGGAATCCCATCAACCCACGCCGGGTCCTTCTGGAAATATCGCGGGCTTTGCCGGACAATGCCATCGTCACCACCGATATCGGTAATGTTGCCTCGACGGCCAACAGTTACCTCAAATTCAACCACTCCCGCAGGCATATCGCCGCTCTGACCTTCGGCAACACCGGGTTTGCCTATCCCGCGGCACTGGGTGCCCAGATTGCCCGTCCTGATGCACCTGTTATCGCCATTGTCGGCGACGGCGCCTGGGGAATGAGCCTTCACGAAGTCAGCACCGCCGTGGAGCATAGCCTGCCCGTCGTGGCCTGTGTCTTTCGGAATATGTGGTGGGGCGCGGAGGCCAAAAATCAGGTGGATTTCTACAACGACCGATACATCGGTGTGGACATCCCCACGCCGGAGAGCTTTGTGCCCGTCGCGAAGGCCATGGGCGCAAATGGCATCCGGGTGGAGCGGCCTGAAGATATTCGGGAGGCCTTCGATACCTGTATCAAGAGCCGTAAGCCTACTGTCCTGGAATTCCTCGTGGACGGCAAACAATTGGCTCCGCCTTTTCGGAAGGACGCGCTGGCCTTGCCGACGCGCTTCTTGCCTAAATACGCCCATCTGGATTACCGTAACTGGTAGAAAGGAATTATCTGTGTACAAAGATTTGGAAGGAAAAACAGCTATTGTAACGGGGTCAGGCAAAAAGACCGGCATTGGCTACGGAATTGCGGAAAAACTTGCCTCCTGCGGCTGCCATGTCATCATCGCCGACTTGGGAAAGACGCCATCGCCCGCAGAGCCTTTGAAAACCGCAACAGGCGAAGAAATGGACGCCATTGCCGCCGAACTGGCAAAAACGTATGGCGTCAGGACGCTGGCCGTGGCCGTCGATATTACAGATAACAACGCCATCGGCGCAATGGTTATGACCATCAAAGGCGCCTTTGACCACATTGATATTCTTTGCAATAATGCGGGGGCATCCTTCGGAGTCCCGAATACGGTCCTGAGTTATGATGAAGCAGCCTGGATCAAGACGATCGAGGTGAATCTTTTTTCTGTCTTTCGCATCTCGCGGGCTATCATTCCCATGATGGCGGGCAAACCTGCGACCATCATCAACACGGCGTCGCGCGCCGGCAAGGTGCCTCCCATCTTCAATAGCGCCTATGCCGTGGCCAAAGCCGGCGTGATCATGCTGACCAAAACCATGGCCAAAGAACTGGGCGGCAGCGGCATCCGCGTCAATGCCATCTGCCCGGGACAAATCGCCACGGATCTGGAAAAGTGGCGTTTCGGACTGGAAGCGTCATTTTTCGGCACGACGATTGAGGAGCGGGAACAGGAGATGTGCAAGACCATTCCCCTGGGATATATCGGTCTGCCCCGCGACGCTGCAGACCTGGCCGTCTTTCTGGCTTCCGACGCCTCGCGGTACATTACCGGACAGGCCATCAATATTGACGGTGGTCAGTGCATGGAATTATAAAAAACAACATATGACGAACTCGTAAAAAGTCGGAAAATGAGCTAAATTCAACGGCTTCGTAAAAAGTCCGCAGGCAAGGCGCGCAAATACTGAGGAATGAGGCGTACTTAACGTACGCCGCAGTGACGATGGATGCAGCGCAACGCAGCATCCGGACTTTTTACGAAGCCGTCAACATATCGTTTCAGGAGGATATCTTATGGATAAAATTATAGGCGGCAAACTCGTTGCGGACGCCTTGATCGAACGGGGCGTAGATTACATTTTCACCCTCAGCGGCGGGCATATTACACCCATTTACCAATTTCTTGAAAATTCCAAAATTACTATCTTTGACACACGCCATGAACAGGCGGCAGTCTTTATGGCCGAGGCCTGGGCCAGGATGAACCGGAAGCCGGCGATAGCCATGGTCACCGCGGGGCCTGGCTTCACCAATGCCCTCTCCGGGATCGCCAGCGCCAGATTGTCCAATGCCCCGGTCATCCTCATTGCCGGGTGCGTGGGGTTGGAGAGTGTGGAAAAACTCGATCTCCAGGATATGAGCCAGCTTCCCGTGATTGAACCCATGGTCAAGAAGGCCTGGGTCTGCCATATTCCGGAGAGAATCCCCGAATTTATTGACATGGCTTTCCGGACGGCCATGAGCGGCAGGCCCGGTCCGGTCTATCTGGAGCTTCCCTGTGACGTCCTTAATGCCACCATTGATCCGGCCAAGGTCAAGCAGATTCACACCACGCTCACCTCCAAGCCGGTTGACCGGGAAAATACCAGAAAAGTTGCCGATCTCCTGAAGGCGGCAAAAAACCCTGTGGTCATTGGTGGGAGCGGTATATGGTATGCAGATGCCGGAAAAGAGTTCGTCGAGTTCGTGGAAAAGGTTGGGATACCGGCCTTTACAGCGGGGGCGGGACGGGGCGTGATTCCCGACAATCATCCTCTGTGTTTCGAATCATCTCTGGCCATCAGGCCCGGTGGCGCCATGCTGGCTCTGATGAGTTGTGACCTGGTGCTTTTCCTCGGCGGCCGGCTCAGCCTGTTCTACATCTTCGGGGAAATATTTCCTCAGGCTGCTAAATTCATCCAGGTCGATATCGCGCCGGACGAGATCGGACGAAACCGGACAGTTGATCTCGGAATCGTCAGTGATACAAAGGCTTTCCTGACAGAGCTCAATGGCATTCTGGATGAAGAAGCCAGCGGCGCCACCCTGAAGAAGCAATATCAGCCCTGGGTGGAAGCTGTCCGGAAGGCGGATATGGACGGCAAAGATCAGGCCAAGGCCATGTGGGAGTGCAATACTTTGCCTATCCATCCGATGCGGCTGGCCAAAGAGGTCAACGATTTCATGGATCGGGAAGATGACGTTGTCGTTGCCGACGGCGGCGATACGTCAACCTGGATGGGCATGACACGAACCATCACAAAAGGCGGCACTTACCTGGACTACGGCCTCTACGGCTGTCTGGCTGTCGGCATCCCTTATGCCAACGCCGCCAAGCTGAAACATCCGGACAAGCGTGTTCTCGTTATCATGGGCGATGGGTCTGTCGGCTTCAACTTCATGGAGTTCCATACGGCAATTCGTAAAAAACTGCCGATTGTTGTTGTTATCGGCAATGACCAGGCGTGGGGTATGATTATGCACAGCCAGCAGTTGCGCCTGGGGCACCATATTCCGGACGGGACGGAGTTAGGCTGGGTGGATTACCATAAGATGGTTGAAGTCCTTGGTGGCTTTGGTACCTGTGTGGAGAAACCGGAGGATATCCGTCCGGCATTGGAGGCGGCTTTCGCTTCCGGAAAGACGGCCTGTGTAAATGTCAAGGTTGATCCCTCGGTGATCAGCCCGGGCAGTGTGGCCCTCGCCAATCTTGGCGGATACAAGAGCAGTTGAGGGATAGATATTTTTACAGCGTTGTTTAAGGTGTTTTTGCCTGACTAACCTATCAAATGAGATAGAGAGGTCCTATGAATAACGGAACTGCACCCAAAGAATACAAGCTGTCGAAACGGAGTTCCTATTATATCTTCGCATTGCTGTTTCTGCTGTATTTCTTCGATTATGTAGATCGGATGATCGTAACGTCCCTTTTCCCCTTTATCCAAAAGGAATGGGGCCTCACTGATACCCAGTCCGGCCTGCTCGTGTCGGTAGTCTATTGGTCCATCGTCGTTTTCGTCTTGCCTGTCTCGATCCTCGTGGACCGCTGGAGCCGGAAAAAGGTTATCGGCATCATGGCCCTTGTCTGGAGCTTGGCCACGTTGGTTTGCGCCTTCACCAAGAGCTTTCCCCAGTTGCTGATGGCTCGCGCCGGCATCGGCATTGGCGAGGCCGGGTATGCCCCCGCCGGGACGGCCATGCTCTCCGGCCTGTTTCCCCCGGAAAAACGCTCACGCATGATGGGTCTCTGGAATATCGCTATCCCCCTCGGTATCGCCGTCGGCATCGGTGTCGGTGGCTTCGTGGCACAACATTGGGGCTGGCGGCATGCCTTCGGCCTCGTGGCCATTCCCGGGGCGATTGTCGCAATCCTCTTTTTTTTCGTCAAAGATTATAAAACGGTAGAACTGGTCAAGACAGTGGAATCCTCAGCGACAGGGAAAAATCAGGTCAAGATGGGGAAGATGGATATCTTCCGGGAATTTATCCATACCCCTTCCCTGATTTTGACCAATCTCGGGTTTATCGGCTGCGTCTTCGCCAACAATGCCATCATCGTCTGGCTTCCCACCTATTTTCACCGTGTGGAAGGTATTCCCATCAGCGAGGCGGGCATCAAAACAAGTGTACTCATGCTCCTTGCCATCATTGGCCTCCCCTTGGGGGGATGGCTGGCCGATATGTGGTTTAAGAAGCGGGTGAGTGCACGACTGCTGTTTCCCGCGATTACGACTATCCTCAATGCCATCATCATTTTTGCCGCTTTTTCTTTCTTCCAAGGAAAGGCACAGTACATGATTCTCCTGCTTATGGGGATTTTGGCCAGCTCGTTTGCTCCGGCGGCCATCATTGCCACCCAGGAGATTATTCACCCCGGCCTGCGGGCTATTTCTTACTCCGTCTGCGTTGTTGTTCAGAATCTCTTCGGGGCGTCCATGGCTCCGATCGTGATCGGATCAATTTCCGATGCTTATGGCATCAAAGCGGCTATGTCTATCCTGCCCGTATTCCTTCTGATATCGGCCATACTCTTTTTTGCCGGTTCCTTCTTCTATGCAAAGGATCTGAGCAATGTCGAAAAGATTACCCTGGAATGTGAGGAGTGAAGAAATATTCGGATGCGGGGAAATTATGAAAGCTGTTGTATTTCGCCAGGCAAGAGGACTCGTGTACGAGGAGGTTCCCGATTATCGCGTGGCGGCTGACGAGGTATTGGTCAGGGTAGCCAATACGGGCTTTTGCGGTTCCGACCATTCTTTGGTGGCAGGCGGGCTCGTGCCCGATGGCTATATTCTGGGTCATGAAATCAACACACCAGGAAAACATCCAGTGCCTGGAGTGGATGGCGGAAGGTAAGCTGGACGCACATCCGCTCATTTCCGATGATGAGCCCCTGGAGCGCTTGCCTGACATTTACCGGGAGAGAATCGACACCGGTCTGGCCGTGAAAGTGCTGCTGCGGATTGGCGAGGAATTCTAACCATGGGGCACAATGGCGATCCCGGCATAAGGACTATGACTGGACCGCGGTTGCATAAAGCTGTAACCCGAGTGCCAGCAAGACATTAACTACCGTAGCAAACTCCGGATTGCCTTCGGGTGATGAGGCCTTGTAAAGGCTCTCGCGTCCGAGACCTGTTTCTCGAGCGATTTGCGTTATTCCTTTTGCGCGCGATATCCCCCATGGCTGCAGCCGCCAGTGCGGGGTCGCCCTCATCGAGTGCAGCTTCCTGGTAAGCGGCCATATCCTCTGAATCAATCAGGTCCTTACCCGCAGGAACATAAAGATAGATGCGGCGCCGAACAGGACATTGGCCAGCCAGGCCGCCAGGAAGGGAGGCAACGTTCCCGAACGGCCAAGCGACATGGTAAAGGCGAAGACAAGCCAGTAAGAGAAGCCGATTACAATGCCCGCCCCGATGCTCTGCGTCACGCCGCCGCTTCTTTCCGACCGCAAGGAAAAAGACACCCCGATAATCGCGAGGATAACACTGACCAGGGAAAAGGCGATTTTGCCGTGCATATCCGTGCGGTAGCGAGTCGTGTCGTAGCCATCGGATTGCAGCTTCTTGATATATTTGTGTAATTCCAGAAAACCCATTTTGTCGGCTTCCTTTTGCGCGATCATGAAATCGGCCGGCTTTTCCGGCAGATCGATCAGGGCCGTGGGAAGGCGCTCGACGAGCGGAAAATCACCCTCCGGAAAGCGCGTAACCATGACATTGCTGAAGACCCAGCGTCCGTCTTTCCACTCGGCGCTCTGTGCGTCCACACGCATGGTCATTTCAAACTGCTGGTTCACGTAATTGATCGTGACCCCCTGGAGCAGCCGCCGTTCCGGATGGAAAATCTTGAAGTTATAGATGCCGTGCTTGCCGCGGTACCAGATCTGGTTCTGCTTGAAGCCGCCCAGCTCGCGCTGCTTCTGCACGTCCACCTTCAGAATGCGGTCGGCCTTCTGATTGGCAAGGGGCGTAATAAATTCACTGAACAGAAAGGCGATGACGCAGATGACGCCGGCCAGGATGATCAGCGGCAATGATGTGCGGTAAAGGCTGATGCCGTTGGCTTTCATGGCCACAATTTCACTGTGCCTGGAAAGGTTGCCGAACGTGACCAGAGCGGAAATCAGGACGGCGGCAGGCAGGGTCAGCGAAACAATCATGGGAATGTTGAACAGAAAAAAGGAGACCATCTGGGAGGGAGTGGCGCTGTTGCTCAAAAACATTTTAATTTTTTCAAAGAAGTCGATGATCAGATACAGGCCTACAAAGCACAGCGCCAGGAAAATGGACATCTTCAGGAATTCTCTCGTAATATAACGGTCCAGAATCATCATGGCGTTGTTGCCTCGTTCTTTTTTTGCAGCCGGCGGAAAAGGTCATGAAAGGATGGAAAGGGCCACGGGGTCTCTTTTGCGGTTGTCACAAAGAGAACGACGCCAAGTACGCCGAATAGCAGGTTGGGTACCCAGGCGCCGACCGCCGAGCCGGCCTTACCGGTCTGCACGAGGGCTTCTCCGCCCAATTGCAGCATATAATAAACGGCCACGATCATCGCACCGATCGATATGCCCCGCGACTTGACGGAGCGGTGGGCCCGGATACCAAGGGGTACGCCGAGGATGCCGAAAATCAGGCAGGACATGGGGATGGACAGTTTTTTATGCAGTTCGATCGCCGCTTCCCGTAATTGTTGCCTATCCTGTCCCGTTTTCCCAAGCTTCTCCTGAAGTTCCAGCACTGTCATTTCGCCGCTGGATTTTTCCTTGAGTTTTTTTTCATCGAAAAGGGCCGACCCGATATCAAGATTGACGTCATAGTATCTGAAATCCATTTTTCGATAGTTATTCAGGCCGGCATCGACGGTATGGGTGCTGCCGTTTTCCAGCCGCATCGTGATCGTGAGCGCCTTCGGGTCCGAGATCAGATAGGCTTTTTTCGCGACGATCGTGTGGGGCTCGTCTGTCAGGCGGGTATCGGAGATCAGAACGCCTTCCATGAAGGCGCCGTCCATCGGGATGGTCTCCGCATAAATCAACAATCCGCTAAAGTCGTCGATGAAGACCTTCTCCCGTATGCCGATGCTGGCCTTCTTTTTCGATACACTGTACAGATGGTGCTTGGTGGCGAAATTGCTCTGGGGAACCAGAAAAAGCGTGATGACGGCGGTCATGATGAAAGCCAAGACGGACGCTGCCGCAACCGGCTGATAAAGCTGGTACATGCTGATCCCGGAGGCCTTCATGACCGTGATTTCATTGTCTCCGGAGAGCCTGCCGAGTCCCATCAGGATCGCGACCAGCAAGGAAATGGGGATGGTGAACATCAGAAAAGACGGCATCAGCAGAATAATAAATATGCCAATATCGATGAAACCAATGCCCTTGTTGACCATCAGATCCATCAGTTGCAGAATCCGGCCCATGAGCAGAACGAAGGTCAGCACAAACAGGATCATGACAAAGGGCACGGCGATTTCCCGGAGAATATAGAGATTGATCGTTTTTCGCATTTCAGTTCAGCTTCAATTTCTTATCGAATCGAAAAGTGTAGGATAGAAGCATTCCGGTCAGGTAGGTCATACCCCAGGCCCAGAGGACATCCGTGGCGAAATGCCCTCCCTGCGCCATGCGTCCGATGCCCATGAAGGCGCCGTATGCAAGACCCAGCAACAGGAAAAACGCCGCCCATGTGGGAGACTGCTTTCTCAGAAAGAAAAAAGGCGCAAAGATAAAAAACCCCACAGCGGCATGGCCGGAGGGGAAGGACTTGCCCCGGCCCGGCGTTCCCCTTTCCCATACAGACAGGTATTTCTCCGTACCGCCGAAGTTTTTGATCTCCACAGGCCGGGGACGCCCCCAGTGCTCCTTGAACACCGTGTTAATCACCAGCCCCGGTCCGAGAATCAGATAAATGACCAGAAACAGACCAATTTTCCGATAAGAAGCAGCTCTGCGAATAAAAAAACCAAAGATGAAAGCGATCAGCCCGAACAGGCCCAGCATCAAGGGTGGAATATTTCCGTAACGGTAAAGATCAATCCAGGGATGGGCGTCTTTCCAGGGCCAGCCTGCCGCCGGCGAGTAAAAGCGTGCCGCCAGCAGAAGATCGGCATTCATGACCGATAAAATGAATGTCAATATCAACAGGACGGCGACCGGAAACGCAAAATCCATAAAAATATGTTTTGTTTTGTGCATGGTTTTGAGGCCTTTGAAAGATGTCTTACCGCTTGTAGAGCCTTAAGGCTCTATAGCGACATATAGCGTTCAGCGCGGGAAAAATCAACCGGATAAACATAAAAGCAGATATATCAGGCTCTTGCGTACTTTTTGTTTGAAATGGAACCATGCTGACAGTATATGACGCTCGCTTGCACAATATGGTGAGTGGCGGCAGGTTATCGGGACGGAGTTATACACATCGAAAGAGAGTAACGGCTGAATTGGCTGGTTATCGTTTGTATCTTGTCTCATATTTATTATTTAACGCCACAAATATACAGAACAGGATACCATCATAAAATCGGCAAAGAACTATAACACGATCTCCAAAAATATGTATTGACTATCTCCTTGCCTTATAATAATTGCTCCCGGTATAAGTCGCAATATTTGCAAGGAAAATCGATTGGATCGGAAGTATCTGTATATTCAAACCTTTGGCTGCCAGATGAACGTCAACGATTCCGAAAAAATCGTGGCGCTCCTGAGAGACGAGGGTTATGAAACGACGGACAACGCCGAAGGCGCCGATCTGATCCTCGTCAATACCTGCAGCATCCGGGAAAAGGCAGCCCAGAAAGCTTTCAGCCAGTTGGGACGATTCCGGATGATGAAGGAGCGAAATCCGGATTTGATACTGGCCGTCGGGGGTTGCCTGGCGCAAGAATGGGGGCAAAATATCCTGGCCCGCGCGCCCTATCTGAATGTTGTGTTCGGGACCCACAACATCCACGGCCTGCCTGAATTCATACGCAGAGTTGGAAACAACGGATCCCGGGTTGTAGAGACCGCGTTTGCGCCGTCCGTGAAGTCTCTGAACATCATGGCCAGGCCTGAGAAGGGCGCCGTCAGCGCCTATGTGACCATCATGCAGGGCTGCAACAACTTCTGCGCCTATTGTGTCGTGCCCCACCTGCGAGGCCCGGAGGAAAGCCGTCCCGCAGAGGATATCCTTGCGGAGGTCGAAACACTGGCCGATCATGGCGTCCGGGAAGTGACGCTGCTTGGACAGAATGTCAATGCTTATGGAAAAACGCTTGGAGGAAGCCCCGGATTTCCGCAATTGCTTCGTGCCATCGGCCGGATCAGGGGGATCGAAAGGATTCGCTTCACCACTTCCCATCCCAGGGATTTATCGGAAGACCTGATGCGCTGCTTTGCCGAGGTGGACGCCATGTGTAATCATATCCACCTGCCGGTTCAGTCCGGCTCGGACACGATTCTCGGAAGGATGAACCGGGGCTACACCCGTGGCCAGTATCTGGAGAAGATCGAAGGTCTGCGACATTATTGTCCGGAGATCAGCGTCACGTCCGATGTGATCGTCGGTTTTCCCGGTGAAACGGAAGCGGACTACCAGGCGACCCTTGCGCTCATGGAGACGGTAACGTTTGACAATCTCTTTTCTTTCAAGTATTCAGAGCGCAAGGGAACGGCAGCGGTCGGATTTGACCGGCAAGTTCCTGAAAAGGTCAAGTCGGAACGACTGCAACGGTTGCAGGCCCTTCAGCAGGAACATACCCTGAAGCGAAATCGTATGCTGGAAGGAAGGGTGAAGGTTGTTATGGTCGAGGGGAAAAGCAAAAATTCAGATCGTGACATGACGGGCCGGACGCGATGCAACAAGATCGTCAATTTCCGGGGCGGGTGGAAACTTGCCGGCAAGACCTGTTCTGTCCTGATTAAAAAGGCCCATCTGCACTCCCTGATGGGAGAACCGGCCGAAGGAGCGAAAGACCCATGCTCATCGAAATGAAAGTAAGCGGGTTGACCATTGATCCAATTACCAATACGCCGATTGTCATTCTGAAGGATCTTCAGGAACGGAAGGCCATTCCGATCTGGATCGGCTTGTTCGAGGCCAGCGCGATCGCAACGGAAATGGAAAAGATAAATTTTTCCAGGCCCATGACCCATGATCTGATGAACGACATGCTCAAGATCATGAATGCGGAAATTACAAGCGTGGAGATCAGCGACCTCCGGAACAATACGTTTTTCGCCAGCATTCATCTAATCAGGAACGGCGAGCGCTTCGTTGTCGATGCCCGTCCCAGCGACGCCATTGCGCTGGCTCTGAGAGCAAACGCGCAGATTTTTGTGGATGATAAAGTCCTCGAAAAGTCGCGCACGATCGATTTCGGCGTGAAAGCCACAGACCTGGACAAGCTCCAGGAAAATAAACTGATGGAATTTCTGGAAAACCTGTCTCCGGAGGAATTCGGAAAGTATAAAATGTAGGAAATCGGGAAATGGAAATATGGGAAGAGTCCCCATATACCCCATACTCCCCATGATTGAGAGCAATATGGAAAAGGCCATCCGGGACTTTGAAACGCATATGGCCGTTGAGCGGGATCTTTCGCCGCTCACAGTGAAAAATTATCTGCTTGACCTGAAACAGTTCCGGGAATTTCTAAAGGCGCAGCAGGCGCCGCTCATGCAGCCGGGCGACGAGGGGCTGTCTCAAGTGGATTATCTGGTGATCCGGTCTTTTCTCGGGACGCTTCACCGGAAAAAGCTCAGCAGAACGACAATCGGTCGGAAAATAGCGGCTCTGAGAGCCTTTTTTAATTTTCTGCTGCGCGAAGGCCGCATCCGGGCCAATCCCGCAGAGCTTGTTCAGACGCCCCGGACGGAAAAATATATGCCCACGTTTCTGTCCGTCGATGACATGAACACGCTGTTAGGGGCATGGCGTCCGTCTGATGTGAGGGGATTGAGAGACCGGGCCATTTTGGAGCTCTTTTATTCCGCAGGCATCCGGCTCAGTGAATTGACGGGATTGAATCTGAATGCAATCGACGACGCGCAGGCATTGATCAGGGTGCACGGCAAGGGCCGGAAAGTCAGGATTGTTCCCGTCGGCCGGCCGGCGCTCACGGCCCTGACTGCCTACCTCGAAAAAAGGGAGGCGCTTTTGCGGCCGGAATCGGATTGCCCCGATAGCCCTGTATTCTTAAGCAGCAGGGGAAAGCGTCTGACCCCCAGAAGCGTGCAGCGCATTGTGGACAAAGCGGTCTTGGCCAGTGGAATCGGCCGAAAAATCAGCCCCCATGCCCTGCGGCACAGTTTTGCCACGCATCTGTTGGACGCCGGCGCCGATTTGAGGTCCATCCAGGAGCTGCTGGGGCACGAGAGCTTGTCCACAACCCAGAAATATACCTCCGTCAGCGTGAGCCGGCTGATGGAAGTGTACGACAAGGCGCACCCGAAGGCCGGAGGAGGGCCTGAGAACACATGAAATTTCACGGGACAACCATCCTTGCCATCAGGCATAAAGGCCGTGTCACCGTTGTCGGCGACGGCCAGGTCACATTTGATGTGACCATCATGAAGCACGGGGCCAAAAAGGTCCGCCGGTTGTATCATAATGAGGTCATTGTCGGTTTTGCCGGCGCGACCGCCGATGCCTTTACGCTGTTTGACCGTTTCGATCAGAAACTGGAGCAGTATAACGGCAACCTGCTGCGGGCCGCCGTGGAACTGACCAAAGACTGGCGAACGGATCGGGTTTTGAGGCACCTGGAGGCGCTCATGATTGCCGTCAGCCGGGATCACTTTCTCATGATCTCAGGCAACGGCGATGTCATCGAATCAGATGATGATGTCATGGCCATCGGATCGGGTGCGCCCTATGCCCTCGCAGCGGCCCGCGCCCTTGTGAGACATACCGAATTATCATCCACGGAGATCGCCAGTGAATCGCTGAAGATTGCCTCGGAGATCTGTATTTATACCAACAACCGTATCACCATCGAAGAGATGGAAACCGCCCCGTACGGGGAGCGAAATCAATAAGGAGTAACGTTTAATGTCGTCCAATCAGTTAACGCCCAGACAAATTGTGGAGCGTCTGGATCAATACATCATCGGGCAGGGGGACGCGAAACGGGCCGTTGCCATTGCCCTCAGGAACCGCTGGCGCCGGCAGAATGTGCCCAAAGAGCTGGCGGAAGAAATTTCACCGAAGAACATTATCATGATCGGCCCCACGGGGGTCGGAAAAACGGAGATTGCGCGGAGGCTGGCCAGGCTGGATAATTCCCCCTTTCTAAAGGTGGAAGCCTCGAAATTCACGGAAGTGGGTTATGTGGGCCGGGACGTAGAGTCCATGGTGCGGGATCTGGTGGAGCTGTCCGTAAACATGATCAAATCGGAGGAGCAGGAGAAGGTTGCGGCGCGGGCGGCAGAGCTGGCCGAAGAACGGCTTCTGGATATTCTGCTGCCGCCCAAGCCGGCGGAGAAAAAGGTGGAGGATATGCTTGTGGACAGGCCGCCGGATGAAGATCCGGCGGATCTGCCGCTACCGGTCGATACGACCCGTGAAAAAATACGCCGCCTGCTGCACGAGGGGAAACTGGACGCCCGTTCTGTGGAGATTGAGATCCAGGAGGTTCGTCCCGGACCGATGATTGAGATCTTTTCTTCCTCCGGAGTGGAGGACATGGGCCTGAACATCAAGGAGATGTTTGGAAATATCTTTCCGCAGAAGAAAAAGGTGCGGAAGGTGAAAGTTCCTGAAGCCATTGAGCTTCTGACGCAGGAAGAGGCGCAGCGGCTGGTCGATATGGACAAGGTGACAAAAGCCGCCGTGGAACGCGTAGAGCAATCCGGCATTATTTTCCTCGATGAGATCGACAAGATCGTCGGCAGCGACGGCGCGCACGGCCCGGATGTCTCCCGGGAAGGCGTACAGCGCGACCTGTTGCCGATCGTCGAAGGATCGAACGTCAATACCCGCTACGGCATGGTCAAATCGGATCATATCCTTTTCATTGCAGCGGGGGCGTTCAGCGCGTCGAAACCTTCCGATCTGATCCCGGAACTTCAGGGACGGTTTCCCATCCGGGTCGAGCTGGATTCGCTCGGGAAAGAGGAATTCATCCGGATCCTGACGGAACCCCATAACGCGCTGATCAAACAGTACGTGGAAATGCTGGCGACGGAGGGACTGGACATCACTTTTCAGGAGGATGCGATTGCCGAGATTGCCGAAGTGGCTACGGTCGTCAATGAGAAGACAGAAAACATCGGCGCCCGGCGCCTTTATACCATCATGGAAACGCTCTTGGACGAAATTTCCTTTGACGCCCCGGACATGACGGAAAAGGAAATCGTCATCGACGCAGACTATGTCCGGCAGAAATTGTCGGAAATAGTGGAAGATGAGGATCTGAGCCGGTATATTTTATAAGAGTCAGCGGGGGTGAAGATGGGTCACGTGGAAAAATCCATGGAACAGGCGGAGATCCTGCTTGAGGCGCTTCCCTATATCAGGCGGTTTTACAACAAAACCATTGTCATCAAGTATGGCGGCCATGCCATGCTCGACGAAGACCTGAAGCAATCCTTCGCACGGGATGTGCTCATGATGAAGTATATCGGCATCAACCCGGTTGTCGTTCACGGGGGCGGGCCGCAAATCGGAACCTATCTGAAGAAACTCGGCAAGGAGTCGCGGTTTGTCCAGGGCATGCGCGTGACGGACGAAGAGACCATGAATATTGTGGAAATGGTTCTCGTGGGAATGGTGAACAAGGAAATCGTCGGTCTGATCAATCGTCATGGCGGAAAGGCAGTGGGCTTGAGCGGCAAGGACGGCAATCTGATCGAGGCGGAGAAATATTATTTGAGCGAAGAAAAGGCCAAAGACACGCCGTCTGAGATCATCGACATCGGTCTCGTTGGAAGAGTCACGAAGATCAATGCAGCCCTGATCAAGTCTCTGGCAAAGGATGGCTTCATCCCTGTCATTGCACCGACGGGCGTGGGGGAGCATGGAGAAACCTTCAACATCAATGCGGACATTGTGGCCGGAGAAGTCGCCGCCGCCCTGCAGGCCGAAAAAATGATCCTGCTGACCGATGTGGAGGGGGTTCTGGATCAACAGAAGCGACTGATCAATACCATGAGCGACCAGGACGCCCGGCGCATGATCGAAGCAGGGGTCGTGGAAGGGGGCATGTTTCCCAAAGTGAAATGCTGCATCAAGGCCCTGAGGGGCGGGGTTCGCAAGGCCCATATCGTGGACGGACGGCTCAAGCATGCTGTTCTGCTGGAGATGTTCACGGACAGCGGCATCGGAACCGAGATCGTGCTGACATAAATTATGCGATCTTTGCATAACCGGTGAAAAATGGGTCGCAAGCGGCGAATGAAAGATTTTTCGTTGATGGGGACACGACTCTGTCAAGCCCCCTCCCCATGACTAATTAATTTATTTCAGAAATATTTTTGCATTATAGTATTTTATGCAAAAAAGATTTTGAGCCGCGGCGAAGACATTTTTCACCGGTCTCAATATGCATCGGAAGCAGGCGTTGCGTATTCCTGAAAGCGAAAAATGATGAAAACAGAAGAATTGATGGGTCGTTACGCAAAATACGTCATGAACACGTACAAGCGGTTTCCGCTGGCCTTGACCAGGGGCGCAGGCGCTCGGGTCTGGGATGTGGACGGCAGGGAATATCTGGACATGGCAGCCGGCATCGCCGTGTGCAGCCTCGGTCATGCCCATCCCGGCGTCGTCGCCGCCATCGGGCGGCAGGCTGAAACGCTCATGCATGTGTCCAATCTCTACTACACGGAACCCCAGGCCGGTTTTGCCCGGCTGCTCGTGGAAAACTCCTTTGCCGACAAGGTTTTTTTCTGCAACAGCGGCGCAGAGGCCAATGAAGCCGCCATCAAGCTCGCCCGGAAATACGGCCATGAGCGGCTCGGCGGTAAATATGAATTGATCACGATGAAGGATTCCTTTCACGGACGGACGCTGGCGACCATTACGGCCACCGGCCAGGAAAAATTTCAGGTCGGTTTTGCGCCCCTGCCGGAAGGTTTCAAGTATGCCCCCTTTGACGACCTGCCGGCCCTCGAAGCGGCCATTTCGGAGAAGACCTGCGGTGTCCTGCTGGAGCCGATCCAGGGGGAGGGCGGCGTCCGGATTCCCGATGCGCATTATCTGAGAGGGGTCCGGGAAATCTGCGACCGGTACGGGATATTGATGATTTTAGACGAGGTGCAGGTCGGCATGGGACGGACAGGAACCCTCTTTGCCTACGAAGATTCCGGTATCCAACCGGATGTCATGACGCTGGCCAAGGCCATTGGCAACGGCTTCCCGGTCGGCGCAATGCTGGCGACTGACAGCGCAGCGGCGGCGTTTCAGCCGGGCAACCACGCTTCGACCTTCGGCGGCACGCCTCTGGCTATGGCCGCCTGTATCGCCGTTTTTGAAGCCATCCAGGAGGAAGGGGTATTGGCCAACTGCCGACGGGTCGGAGCCCACTTCCTGGAACGGATGCGACGCATGCAGGGACATCAGCCTCTGATCAAGGACGTCCGGGGAAAGGGGCTGATCCTCGGGATGGAACTCGCCATCGACGGTGCTGAAATTGTGAAGAAGTGCATGGAAAAAGGTCTTCTGATCATTACCTCGGGCGCCGGGAACGTCCTGCGTTTTGTTCCGCCGCTGATTATCACGGAAAAAGACGTGGACCAGGCCCTGGATATTCTGGAGGAGGTTTTCAGGACAGCATGAAAAAAGACCTGTTGAGTGTTTACGATCTTGACCCAGCGGATTTCAGGGTGATATTTGAAAAAGCGGCCGGGCTCAAGCAGATGTTGAAAGCGGGGGAACATCACGCGCCGCTGAAGGGAAAGACGCTGGGGATGATTTTTGACAAATCATCCACCCGCACGCGCATTTCCTTCGAAGTGGGCATGTTCCAGCTTGGGGGCATTGCCCTTTTTCTGAGCAGCCGGGACACACAGATCGGGCGGGGGGAAAGCATCCGGGACACCGCCAGGATCATGTCCCGATATCTCAACGGCATCATGATCCGGACCTATGCCCAGGAGGCGGTGGAGGAATTTGCGCGCTATGCCGCCATTCCCGTCATCAACGGTCTGACGGACCTGCTGCATCCCTGTCAGATATTAAGCGATCTGTTCACCATTTTAGAGAAGAAAGGCGCCTATGAAGGATTGAAAATCGCCTACATCGGCGACGGCAACAATGTGGCCAATTCCTGGGTCAACGCGGCCGCCAGGCTTCCGATCCGGCTCGCGCTGGCCTGTCCGGAAGGGTATGAGCCGGATGCCTTCATCGTTGAACGGGCCGTCAAATCGGCAAGGGAGAGAGTGACCCTCCATCGCGATCCGGCGGATGCAGCCACCGGGGCGGATGTGATCTATACGGACGTCTGGGCCAGTATGGGGCAGGAGGCTCAGAAGGCTGAAAGAGCCGGAGTCTTCAAATCCTATCAGGTGAATCGGAAACTGCTTGCCTGTGCCAGTAAGGATGCGATCGTCATGCACTGTTTGCCCGCGCACAGGGGGGAGGAGATTACCGCTGACGTCCTGGACGGCCCGCAGTCGGTGGTCATCGATCAGGCGGAGAACCGCCTGCATGTGCAGAAGGCCATCCTGGAAATATTGATGTAAGAGGGAGGCGTGGATTTTGAAAAAGCAGGTTAAAAAAGTTGTTCTGGCCTATTCCGGAGGGCTGGATACGTCGGTGATCGTCAAGTGGCTCGTCGAAACCTATGGTTGCGAAGTGATTGCTTTTGCGGCGGATCTTGGCCAGAAGGAAGAGCTCGACGGCCTCAAACAGAGGGCCATTAAAACCGGCGCCAGCAAAGTTTATATTGATGATCTGACCGAAGAATTTGCGAGGGACTTTGTCTTCCCGGCCATGCGCGCCAATGCCGTCTATGAAGGAACATACCTGATGGGGACATCGCTGGCCAGGCCGCTCATCGCCAAACGGCAAATCGAGATTGCGCGACTTGAAAAGGCCGACGCCGTTTGCCACGGGGCGACCGGCAAGGGGAACGATCAGGTCCGCTTTGAGCTGACCTATATGGCCCTGGAGCCGCATATCCGGATCATCGCGGCCTGGAAGGACGAGAACTGGCAATTTGATTCCCGCCGGTCCATGCTCGATTATGCGGAAAAACACAAGATACCTGTTCCGCTCGTGAGCCGGGAAAAGCCTTACAGCAGCGACCGCAACCTGCTGCATATTTCCCACGAAGGCGGCATCCTCGAGGATCCGTGGGCGGAGCCGCCGGAGGATGTGTTTGTTCTAACGGCCTCGCCCGAGGCGGCTCCGGATCAGCCCATATATGTAGAAATTGACTTTGAAAGAGGCAATCCCGTGGCCGTCAACGGCAGGAAAATGAGCCCGGCGAAACTCATGGATTTTATGAACCGGATCGCCGGCGCCAACGGAATCGGCCGGGTGGACATGGTGGAGAACCGTTTTGTGGGCATGAAATCCCGAGGCGTCTATGAAACGCCGGGCGGCACGGTCCTGTGGGCGGCGCATCGCGCCGTCGAATCCATCACCATGGACCGCGAAGTCATGCTGCTCAGGGATTCCCTGATCCCCAAGTATGCGCAACTGGTCTATAACGGATTCTGGTACTCGCCGGAGATGAGGGCCCTGCAGGGCCTCGTGGATGCGACCCAGGAAACGGTGACGGGGAAGGCCCGCATGAAACTCTACAAGGGCAATGTGATTGTGGCGGGCCGGAAATCGCCTTATTCCCTGTACAGCGAAGCTTTTGCCACATTTGAAAAGGACGAGGTCTATAATCAGAAGGATGCCACGGGCTTCATCAAACTCAATGCCCTGAGACTGCGGATCCAGGCGCTGCAGAAACGGGGCCGAAGAAAAACGCCTGCAGCGAAGCGGGGGGATAAATAGCGCTTATGACCAACAGGAAAAAGCCCTGGGGCGGGCGGTTTCAGGCGCCCACGGACTCCGAGGTGGAGGCCTTTACCGCCTCGATCCATTTCGATCTGCGGCTCTATCGCCACGACATCGAGGGCAGCATCGCCCATGCACGCATGCTTGCCGCGCAGAAGCTTATCAGCCGCATGGAGGGAAAGGCGATTGTCGGCGGACTGAAGAGCATTCTTGCGGATATCATGGAGGGGCGCCTGCAGTTTGCGCCCGGCGATGAAGATATCCACATGGCCATTGAAAAGGAATTGATCCGGCGGATCGGCGGTGCAGGCGGAAAGCTGCATACCGCCCGGAGCCGCAACGACCAGGTGTCCCTCGACATGCGTCTTTATCTGCGCGAAGAGACGGATCAGATCCTGGGATTGCTGAAAAATTTCAAATCGTCCCTGGTCCGGCTGGCGAAAAATGAAATCCGCACGATCATGCCGGGCTATACGCATTTGCAGAAAGCGCAGCCGGTTTTATTGTCGCACTGGCTGCTGGCCTACCGGGAGATGATCGACCGTGACGAGGCGCGTCTGAAGGACTGCCGCAAGCGCGTGAATGTTATGCCGCTGGGGGCTGCGGCGCTGGCCGGAACGAGCCTGCCCATCGACCGGCGGAAGGTGGCCGATCTGCTGAATTTCCCGGCCGTTTCCGAAAACAGCATGGATGCCGTCTCCGACCGCGATTTCATCGCCGAGTTTATTTTCACGGCGGCGATGATCATGATGCATCTGAGCCGTTTCTGTGAAGACCTGATTCTCTGGTCCAGCGGTGAATTCGGCTTTGTGGAAATTTCCGATGCCTTCACCACGGGCAGCAGCATCATGCCCCAGAAGAAGAATCCCGATGTGCCGGAGCTGGTCCGGGGCAAGACGGGACGCGTCTATGGTCATCTCGTTGCCCTGCTGACCATTCTGAAAGGTCTTCCGATGACCTATAACCGCGACCTGCAGGAGGACAAAGAGCCGCTTTTCGACACCGTTGATACGGTCAAAGCCTGCCTGCACACCCTGACCGCCATGAGCCGGAATTTGAAGTTCAATCCCGTCCGGATGCGCGAAGAGGCGGCCAAAGGCTTTTCCACGGCGACAGACCTTGCGGAGTACCTGGTCGTCAAAGGCGTGCCCTTTCGGGAGTCCCATGGGATCGTGGGGCGTCTCGTCGCTTACGGACTCAAGGAAAACAAGACTTTTCCGGAGATGACCCTGCAAGAATTCAAGCGGTTCTCTGCGGCATTCGCAGAGGATGTTTTTGACTGCTTGAGCATCGAAAAGGCGATTGATGCAAAAAGCAGTCATGGCGGAACCGCCGGGAAAATGATATTAAAGCGCATTAATGAAATTGAGGGGCGTTCAGATGCATAGGCGCGATTGGCTCTTGCTGCTTGCGGCGATCCTGGGTCTGACACTGATGATCCCGCTTCAGGGTTGCGGATTGAAGGCCGATCCGGTGCCTGGCCGCATCCCGCCGCTGAAGCCCCTGATGGATGTCAGTTTGAAACAGGAGGCAGGGGGGATTGATATCCAGTGGCGGGTGCCGGAGCAGCCCCGCCCGATGACGCGATTCAGGCTTATGAGAAGTGAGCTTGGGATGGACGGCCAGAGCTGTCCGGGCTGTCCGCCGGACGAGGCGAGGATTGCCGATCTGGCCATCGGGGAGGCGAAACTGGTCATGGTGAGCGCCGGCCTATTCGCTTACCGGGATACGGATGTCAGGCCCGGCCGCCTTTACCGCTATCGCGTGATCGGATGCGACCGGACCGGGTCTTGCAGTGAGCCGTCTGTGCCGGCGACATTAAGCATGGTCATATTTTAAGCGAAAAAAGATTTTGAGCCGCGGCGCAGCCATTTTTCAAAGGTTCCGATATACCGGCTGATACTTGGGCCGGCGACATCGGTGGAAATAATGCGAGGAATGGATGGTATATGAATGATTTCAATTATATAGATCACGAGCTCTGGTGTGAGCAGATCCCCGTACAAGCCATCGCCGAAAAAGTCGGGACGCCCTTCTATCTCTACAGCCACCAGACGCTGAAAAACCACTTTCATGTGTTCGATCAGGCGTTTGCCGGGATTCCTCATGTTACCTGTTTTGCAGCGAAGGCCAACTCCAATATCGCGATTCTCAGGATTTTCATCGCCGCAGGCGGCGGCGTGGATATTGTCTCGGGCGGGGAACTTTACCGGGCCCTGCAGGCCGGCGTCGATCCCCGGAAAGTCGTCTATTCCGGCGTGGGAAAGCGGATCGATGAAATCGAATACGCCCTGAATGCCGGCATTCTGATGTTCAATGTGGAATCTTTCCAGGAACTCGCGGAAATTCACGCCTGTGCGCAGAGGCGGAAGAAGAGGGCGGGGATTGCGCTTCGGGTGAATCCGGATGTCGATCCGCAGACCCATCCGTACATTTCCACGGGCCTGAAAGAGAACAAATTCGGCGTCAACATAAAAAAATCCATCGAGGCGTACCGTGAAGCCCGGAAAATGCCCTGGCTCGACATCAAAGGGGTGAGCTGCCACATCGGGTCGCAGGTGACAAAAATATCGCCCTTCGTGGATGCCCTGGATCGCCTGAAAAAATTGATCCGCCTGCTGCGGAAGGAGGGAATCGACATCCGTTATCTTGATCTCGGCGGCGGTCTGGGGATCACCTATCGCGAAGAAGCGCCTCCGCATCCGGTGGCGTACGCAAAGGCCATTATCGGTGCGGCAAAGGGCATGGACTGCACCCTGATTTTTGAACCGGGACGCGTGATTGTGGGTAATGCAGGTATCCTGGTGACGAAGGTCCTCTATACCAAGACCAACGAAGGAAAGAACTTTGTGGTTGTCGATGCCGGCATGAACGACCTGATCCGTCCGAGTCTTTACAATTCCTATCATGAGATCCAGCCTGTGATAAAAAAGAAGGGAAAGACGCAGCAGGCTGACATGGTCGGGCCGATTTGCGAGTCGGGCGATTATCTGGCCAAAGAAAGACAACTCCCGGAATTTGAAAGAGGGGAGCTGGTTGCTGTCATGAGTGCCGGCGCTTACGGTTTCACCATGTCTTCAAATTACAATTCCCGGCCGCGTGTAGCCGAAGTGCTTGTCAACAGGGACCGGTCTTATGTGATCCGACGGCGGGAAAGGTATGCCGATATCGTCAAAGGAGAAAAAATACCAAAATTTCTAACAGCATAAAAAGATTACAGGAGGAGTTATGTTCAAGGGAGCCATTGTCGCGATTGTAACACCGTTCAAAAAGGGCAAAGTGGATGAAGCGTCGTTGAGAAAGCTCATCGAGTTTCAGATTAAGAATGGGACCGATGGAATTGTTCCCTGCGGAACGACAGGGGAATCCAGTACGCTGTCCCATGAAGAGCATGACAAGGTGATCGAGATTGTCATCGACGCCGTCAAAAAAAGGGTGCCCGTCATTGCCGGGACCGGATCCAACAGCACAGCCGAAGCCATCCAGCTGACCCGGCATGCCTACAAGGCCGGCGCTGATGGGGCGTTGATGGTCGCGCCCTACTACAACCGGCCCACTCAGGAGGGGCTCTACCAGCACTACAAGGCCGTGGCGGAAGCCGTCCCCATTCCCATCATCATCTACAACATTCCCGGGAGAACGGGCGTCAATATTAACCCCGACACACTGGCCCGGCTGGCCAGGATCAAGAATATCGTCGGCGTTAAGGAAGCGTCCGGATCCATCAAGCAGATGAGCGATGTCATCAGCCTCTGCGGCCCCAATTTTGATGTGCTTTCAGGCGATGATCTCTTTACGCTGCCGCTTATGGCGATGGGTGGGCGGGGAGTGATTTCGGTGATTTCCAATGTAGCGCCCGCGGATATGGCGGGGCTCGTGGATGCCTTTGCCGCAGGCGACATGAAAAAGGCGCAGGCCTTGCATTTCAAGATGTCCGGTCTGATCGACGCCCTCTTCATCGAAACCAACCCGACGCCGGTCAAGGCAGCCCTATCCCTGATGAAAAAGATCTCCTATGAGGTCCGGTTGCCGCTGTACAAGCTGTCCGACGCAAATTATGAGAAGCTAAAGAAGGTCATGATCGGGTACGGCCTGATCACGGGGTGACGATTTTATCACAGGGAGGGTTTGTTATGGTAAACGCCATTGTCACGGGCGCCGGCGGCAGAATGGGAGGCCGGATCATTGCGCTGATCAACGCGGCGAAAGACATCACACTGGTCGGCGCCGTTGAAAAAAAAGGACATGCCCTGGTGGGCAGGGACGTGGGAGAAGCCCTGGGACTGGGCAAACTGGGCGTCAGGATCGTCGATGACCTGGGCGCGTGCATCGACAAGGGGGACGTCGTAATTGATTTTACCAGTCATGCCGTTTCGCTCGAACACCTGGATCTGGTTGCCAAGAAGAAGCGCGCCATCGTGATCGGCAGCACGGGATTTACCGCCGAAGAGATGAAGAAAGCCGCTGTGCTGGCAAAGAAAACGCGATGCGTCCTGGCGCCGAACATGAGTGTGGGTGTCAATGTCATGTTCAAGGTGCTGGGCGATGTGGCCCGGATTCTGGGCGACGATTATGACGTGGAAATTGTGGAAGCGCACCATCATCTCAAAAAAGACGCGCCCAGCGGCACAGCCATGAAAATGGCGCAGATCATTGCCGGAGCCCTCAGCCGCGATCTGGACCGGGATGCCGTCTATACGCGCAGGGGCATGATCGGCGAACGCACCAAGAAAGAAATCGGGATTCAGACATTGCGGGCCGGTGATATCGTGGGTGAGCACAATGTCATGTTCGGTGCGGTGGGCGAACGGCTGGAATTCATTCATCGCGCCCACAGCCGGGATAATTTTGCCAAGGGGGCGATCCGGGCGGCGAAATGGATCGTGAAGCAGAAGAGCGGCCTCTATGACATGCAGGATGTTCTGGGGCTGAAAAAATAAAGGCATGATCGAAGGAGCCGGCGGTATCATCTGTTATGTGGGCCTCGGGGCGAATATGGGCCAGCCTGAGGCGCAATGCGTCGAGGCAACGCAGAAGATGCACGCGACCGCCGGTATCCATGTCGTGCGGCCGTCTTCGCTCTACCGGTCGGAGCCGGTCGGGGATCAACAGCAGGAGTGGTTTGTCAATGCCGTTGTCGAAATCAGGACGGTGCTTCAGCCAGGCGAACTTCTGCAGGCCTTGCTGGCGATAGAAAGAGAGATGGGCAGACAGCGGGATGCACCATGGGGACCTCGAATCATCGATTTGGACCTGTTGCTATACGGGCAGGAGGTCATCCAAGGGCCGGACATGGTTATTCCCCATCCGGCGTTTCACAAACGGCGGTTTGTGCTGGTTCCGCTGCATGAAATCGCTCCTTATGTGATTCATCCGGCCTTCGGCGTGTCCGTTCGGGGTCTTATGGACCGCCTCGAGGATGACCATAAAGTCGAATTAATGAAGGGATCCGAATGATTATTGTCAGGATTCTGGCTGCAATTCTTATCTTTTATCTGCTTTACAGAATTGCCCGTTGGCTCTTTCTTTCATCCGCGAAACCGTCCGAAGCGATACCGAACCGCCAAAGACCGGCCATAACGGAAGATCTCGTCGAGGACCCCTGCTGTCATGCCTTTTTGCCGCTCAGCCAAGCCTATCAGGCATCGATTGAAGGGGAAACCGAGTATTTCTGCAGTGAGAAATGCTATCGAAGCTTTTTGCAGAAAAAGGGATTGTAAAATCATTTCCGGAGGAACGGATTCAGAGCTTTGCATAACCGGTGAAAAATGATCCGCAAGCGGCGAATGAAAGATTTTTCGTTGATGGGGACACGGCTCCGTCATGTCCCCATGATTAATTTGTTGATTCACAGCATATTTAAGCCTTAAATAATTTCAAGCGAAAAAGATTTTGAGCCGCGGCGAAGTTATTTTTCAAAGGTCTCGGATTGCGAGGATCTATCATCAGGAGGTTGTATGAAATTCTTCATTGATACGGCAAATATTCAGGAGATCAAGGAGGGCCTTGCCCTCGGCATGGTTGACGGCGTGACGACGAATCCGTCGCTGGTGGCCAGGGAAAAGAAGGATTTTGATCAGATCATCCGGGAAATTCTGAACGCTGTCGATGGGCCCGTGAGCCTGGAAGTCATGAGCCTGGACGCCAAGGGCATGCTCAGGGAGGGCAAAAAACTCGCAAAACTGGGTCCACAGGTCGTCATCAAAGTGCCCATGACGACAGAGGGACTCAAGGCCACGCGCATTTTCGCGAGCGAGGGCATCCGCGTCAACCAGACCCTGGTATTTTCGCCCGTGCAGGCATTGATGGCGGCCAAGGCGGGCGCGGCCTACGTCAGCCCTTTTGTGGGCAGGCTTGACGATGTCGCCCATGACGGCATGGAAATCGTGGATCAGATTATGACCATTTATCATAACTACGGTTTCGATACGGAAGTCATTGTCGCCAGTGTGAGGCATCCGCGCCATGTCCTTGAAGCGGCCCTGATGGGCGCCGATATTGCCACCATTCCTTTCAAAGTGATTGCCCAGTTGGCGAAACACCCCCTGACGGACAAGGGGATCGATGCCTTCCTGAACGACTGGAAGGGCGTACCGAAGAAATGACGGACCATACCATAGCACCATGATCGATTATCTCAAACGGGCTTTTGACCGGTTGCCGATTGCGCAGGAAAAAAAGAAAGTCCTGAACCTGCCCAATACCATCACCATGCTGCGGATCGGCATCATTCCGGTTCTTTTCTTGCTGCTTCTGTCGCCCGGGCCGACGGAAAGTCTGATCATTGCCGGCATTTTTGTCGTCGCCGCCCTGACGGACGTGCTGGACGGCTATATTGCCAGAAGATACCAGATCGTGACGACCATGGGCAAGTTTCTCGATCCTATCGCCGACAAGCTGATCGTCAATACGGCGATGATCCTCATGATTCCCCTCGGCCGGATACCCGCCTGGATCGTAGCCGTCATTATTATCCGCGATTTTACCGTGGACGGCATCCGGACGATTGCCTCATCGGAAGGCGTCATCATTCAGTCCAGCCGGCTGGCGAAGCAAAAAACACTCTGCCAGATCTTTGCCGTCACGGCCCTTATGATCCATTATCCCTTTCTGGGTGCCGATGCGCATTTAGTCGGAATCGTTATCCTGTACGTCGCCCTTTTCCTGACCCTGTATTCCGGGCTGGATTATCTGATGAAGTTTTTCAAGGTAGTCTTCACTAAAAACTGAAAGGCCTTGCCGTCCAATGGATCTTTCCCAAAGCGATTATACCGCCTTTGACATTCCCGAAATCACCATGTTTTTATTTCATCCGCGTCCGGAGTGGCGCATGCCGGTCACAGGCCAGGGGGCCGAATCTCACCTGATCCCGGTGGCGCCGGATGTGGTCATCGGTGCGCGGTTCCACCTTGCCTCAAAGAGCCGCCCCAATATTTTATTTTTTCACGGAAATGGTGAAATTGCAGCGGATTATGAAGAAATGGGTATGCTGTACACGCAAATGGGGATTAATTTTCTGCCTGTCGATTACCGGGGATACGGACAGTCCACGGGCCGGCCGATGGTCACGGCCATGATGCAGGACGCCCGCCCCATTCTGGATTATGTCCGCGCATGGCTGAGCGATCATGGATATACGGGACCTTTGCTCGTCATGGGCCGGTCCCTGGGGAGCGCCCCGGCGCTGGAGCTGGCCTGCCGGTGCCCGGATGTCATCGATGGCCTGATCATCGAAAGCGGCTTTGCCCGCATCGGGCCGTTGCTGCGGCTGATCGGGATCGACATGACGCTGTACGGCCTGTCGGAAAAGCAGGGGCCGCGAAACCTCGATAAGATCCGTCAATGGGACAAGCCGCTGCTGGTCATTCACGCGGAGTATGATCAGATTATCTCCTTTACGGAGGGGCTGGCGCTCTATAAGGCGTCGCCGGCGGCGGATAAACAAATGCTCAAGATTCCCAATGCAACCCACAACGACATTTTTTTCCAGGGGATGAACGCCTACCTGCAGGCCATCGGTGAACTGGCCGACAGGATCGCCGCGGAGAAGCCCGCACCCAGGCGTGCATAAAAAAACCGGGCAGGCGGAGTGAGCGCTGTTTTTTATTGACAAAACATTTTTATTTGTTATAGGTACCGCTCGTTTTCATGATCGGCGGGCGTAACTCAGTGGTAGAGTGCCACCTTGCCAAGGTGGACGTCGACGGTTCAAATCCGTTCGCCCGCTCCAGACATTGACGGCGGCATAGCCAAGTGGCTAAGGCAGCGGTCTGCAAAACCGTTATTCACCGGTTCAAATCCGGTTGCCGCCTCCAGATCATATCGAGGGCTTTGCGATTCAGCGCAAGGCCCTTTTTTTTCCAGACAGGGGTTCTTTGAAAAAAAGATTACAGGGATTTCTCGATAACTTTCTGGATGATATCGGCGTCAATTTCATGCGCTTTGATGCTGAAGCCGATCAGCAGCGCAATATCGCAGACATTGTTGATCTTTCTGGGGATGCCTTCGGAATACTGATAGATGTCTTCGAGGGCCTGCGCATTAAACACATTCTTTATCAGGCCGGCCTTATTCAAACGAAAGGCAATATATTCGGTCGTTTCCTCAAAACCCAGGGGGTTCAAATGATAGCGGATGGCAATTCTTTGGTCCAGTTGTTGATAAGCCCTGATGATATCGCGCAGTTCGGGCTGCCCGATCAGAACGAAGGTCATGAGGAAGCGGTCGTTCAACTGAAAATTCAGCAGTAACCGGACTTCTTCGAAGGTGTCCGGCTTGATCAATTGTGCTTCGTCCACAAGCAGGAGGCTGATTTTCTGTTCTTCCATGTTTTTCAGCAGGTGGGTATTCAGGAGATTGATCAGATCAGACTTCGAACGGGTTTCGGGATTCATGCCGAACTGGTGCAGGGCTTCCTTCAAAAAATCGATGGGGTCCAGCGAAGGGTTGGTGATCAGCGCGATGTCGAAATCCGTATCGGGCAGCTGCCTGATAATGACGCGGCTTAACGTCGTCTTTCCGCAGCCGATCTCACCGGTCAGCAGCGCCGCGCCTTTGTTGCGCTTGATGATATACAGCATCCGGACAAGCGCTTCTTCGTGTTCTTTGGCGTAAAACATGAATTCGGGATCAGGAACATTCTCGAATGGATATTTTTTCAGCCCCCAGTAGTCTAAATACATTTCAACAATCCTTTGATGGCAAGATAGATTTCGGAGAAACACAGCCGGTAATGATAAATCGACATGCGATACGGATCCCCGATGTCGCCGTCGGCTTCCGCATAACCCCGTGAATAAGATTTCAGCAACTTGACCTTGCCTTCCGCCGGCGGGTACTGATCCAGAATCAATTGCCTTTGATTGCCTTCCATGACCAGAATCAGATCAGCCTGCATAACCATCTCTTCCGTCAGCAACCGTGACTGATGGCCGTCGCCGTCATAACCGCTTGCTTGCAACAATTTTACGGCAATCGGATCGGCCAGCGCGCCCTTCATGTCGATCAGGGCCGCGGAGAAAACATGGACATCCCGTTTCCGATGCTTTTCCAGTTCGCCCCTGAAAATCCTTTCCGCCATGAAACTGCGATTGATATTCGCCGTGCAAACAAACAGAATCGTCATCTTTGACCTTGTTTTTCTGGAGCATATATCATAAAAAGTAACAAATTCAACATTATTTTTCAGGTTGAAGCGAATATCTTTATTTTTTTGAAAAGGCAATATGCATATTTCTCCACTGCAAAATAACGACAGGCTCATGGGGATGCTTCTGTTTGAACCGCAGAAGGCCAGGCGCTTTCTGTCCGATCTGAAAACCAGAACGGCGCCGCCCGGGCCTGTTCCCGACTGGTCCCGCCTTGTCGAAATGGCGCACCGGGATGGGGTTGCCGCATTCTTTTCCATAACATCACCAGCCACCGCCTGGAAGATCTCATCCCGCAGGACTGCCGCATGGCATTATGCGAACAGTACCATGCCAACCTGAAACGCAACCTGTCGATTATCGGCGCGTTGCGGGAAGTGCTGGCGACCTTTCAGGAGGCCGGTATGCCCTGCATCCTCCTGAAAGGCATTGCCCTCGCGGAGCGCGTTTATCCGAACATTGCCATGCGGGGGATGTCCGACGTCGATATCCTGGTGAGGAAGGCGGATCTCTTCAAAGTCGATGATGTGCTGTCTTCGGTGGGATATGCCTCGCGAGACAGTTCCGCGACAAAAGCCATCCATAATCCCGTCGGTTATCTGGCCAGTCTGGATTACCGGAGAAATGACCCATCCCCGCTAAGCCTTCACGTCCACTGGCATATAGTCAACACGTCGGTTCCTGCGACCATGTTCGCCGGGCAGATCGATATTGAACCGTCTGTGGGAAAAGCTGCAATGACCGCGTGGCTGACAGCCAGGCCCTGATGCTGAGTCCGGAGCATCTGATCATCTATCTTTGCGAACATGCCCTGAGGGTCGGCCATTCCTTTGACCGCCTGATTCTCGTCTGCGACATCTTCTACGCCATCAAGGCCTTTGAAAAGGTCATCGACTGGGTTTTTATCGTTGAAGAAAGCCGGCGGTTCAACCTCTCCCGTTTCGTTTACCATGGTCTGTCCATCGTCAGACACCACACATCGCCGGGCATCCCCGACGCGTATATCGCAAAGCTAAGACCGCCCGACATCTCGCAGGGGGAAAAGTATTTTCTGAAGCTCCAATTCAACAACCGGCGTATCAGGGGAAGCAGTTACTTCGTTTATCTGGCTATGAACAGGGGCTTTTTTGCCAAAGTCGGATTAATTGCCCGGACCTTTTTCCCGCCGGCGCAGATCCTCCTGCAGCGACAGTATCGGAAAGACTCGGAATTTTCAAAATCCCTGTATCTGTTACGCATCAGGGAAATTTTTTCACACTATGGAAGTGTTGGCGCCGGGGCGCGGCAAGACACCTGAAAATTCCTGACCCCGGCAATTTGATTGACATGCCGCTCCCTTTTGCTTACAGCTTGCCGCCGGAAATGCGGTTGATGATCGAGATGAAAGGCCATTTTCCAAAGGTCGCGAAATGAAAACCAGAAAAGAATCATTGGGTATGAATCGAGGGGACTGCGGGACGTCCTCGCAGACGGAAGAAGCCGTTTTCTTCCAGGAATGGCTGGCCGCAGGCCAGCCCCCGGAGCAACTTTCGATCAGCTCCGTGTGCAATGCCCGCTGCCTGTTCTGTTCGAACCGCATGAATCCTTTTCCGGTCAGGCAAAATGTGTTTCGGGAGATTGAAGACGTCAAACTGCAGCTTTCGCTCGGTTCCGCCAACTATGACGGCGGCATCTACATGAGCGATTCCCTGCCGGGGCGCATTTCGGAAGGGGAGGCCTTTCTCCATCCCCGGTTTTTCGACATTCTCACGCTTGTGCGCGAAAAATTCCTGACGAACCGTCTGCACTTCACGACCAACGCCTCGCTGCTCGATGAGCCTTTTGTGCGGAAACTTGCGCCGTTCAGGCCTTTTGAGATCAATATATCTTTGCATTCCACGCAGCCGCGACTGTGGTCGCGGATTTTCCAGAGACCGCAAAAGCGGGCGCATATTGCGCTGAAGTCCCTGTGCCTATTGAAAAAGCATCATATTGATTTTACGGGAACCATTGTCCCCTTGCCGCGCATATGCGGTTGGGACGATCTCGAAAACACCTTTGCCTTTTTGGTCGGTGAGGGTGCCAAATCCATCATTCTGTGGTGGCCGGGATTTTCGGAAAAAACGCCTGCCGCGTTAAAAAAAGAAATTGAGTGCCCCTGGGATGAATTTGAGGATTTCGTGAAGCGCATGCAGGAAAAATATCCGAAATTTCCGATCGTTCCACAGCCGAACCTGCTGGAACCCCGGAAATTGCCTATAAAACGGATCATGAATTTTACGCTTCAGGGAAATCTAAAGACATCCGGGGGCGCCTATCGTCGAGTGCTCTGGCTGGTTTCGGAAGCGGCTTATCCGGAAATATCCGGGCTCGTGGCGCAATTTGCGCATGATGTTCCCAATGAACATCATGTCTTCCCGGTAAAAAACCGATCCTATGGCGGAAACATCCAGGTCAGCGGGTTGCTGATGGTCTCCGACTTTCTGGCCGCCGGAAGGGAGGCGCTGCAGCGATGGCCCGCTGCCGATCTGGTGCTTGTTCCCAAAATGGCTTTTGACGCCTTCTTCCGCGATCTGCAGAAAATGCCGGCCTTCAAAATTCCGGAAATTCTGGGAAGGACCACGTGGCTGGTTTTTGAAAAAGGCTCTTTCCTTTCGCTCAAGGGTCGAGGGTTTGTCAAACCGGAAAACGACCCCCAAAAGACCTTTGAGAAAATGTTGAAGTTTATTGACGAATCGATCCGGGCGGACAAATTTGATGCCGTTTCCTCGCTGGTTGCCGCCTTTCCGATTCCCACATCGGAGGGGCTTCTGAAAAAAAGGGAATTCCGGGGCTTTTTGCAACGGGCAAAAAAGCGCCTTTCTGCGGATGCCGGTTTTGAGAAGCGCGTATTTGAAAAGCTCGACGACAATCGCGTTGCTTTGCATGGAGGATTGGCCGACCGAAGACCCATCCAACGCTTTTTCCCGCTGGTTCTTTTTCAGAAAAATGGGGAATGAATGGAAGCTGGAAATGATTTTCCTCGGGCAGGGCGGCGCTGATTTCACACAATTCGGTTGACACCGGCTCAAAATGATTTATGATGAAAGGCAAAAGGCATTCTTATAAAAAGGATGCCGTGAACGCAATAGGGGGAGGGAAAATGGAGAACAACCAGAAAAAATGGATCTCAGCCCCAGTTGATCGTCCTGGGCAGGGGGACGCCGGAGGAAAATGTCCTGGCCGGCTGCAAGACCAGCAAGCTTTCCGGCGCCGCAGCCACAAAAGTGAGCTGCAAGAAATTTAATGCCACGAAAACAAAATGCAACCAGGCTAAGTGCAGTGCCATTTCCAAAACGTCTTAGGTTTCCCGCTGAAATACCAATGACCGGCAGAGCGGCCCGCCGAGGAAGAACATGGAAGACAACCGGAAAAAATGGATACAGCCCCAGTTGATCGTCCTGGGCAGGGGGACGCCGGAGGAGAACGTCCTGGCCGGCTGCAAGACATCGAAGCTGACCGGCGCCTCAGCCACAAAAGTGAGCTGCAAGAAAATAATATTTGGCTTAATTGCAACATATGGACCAAGTGCAAAGTCATTTCCACAACGTCTTAGGGTGTTTTCTCCGATTTGAATAAACAAGCGAACATCATCAGAAGCGATAGACCCATCCCGCGCCTGCCCCTCGAAGGCACAATCGATCTGACCTACCGCTGCAACTGCAACTGCCGCCACTGCTGGCTGCGGCTGCCGGCAAACGACCCCGCCGGGAAAGGGGAGCTTTCCTTCGACGAAATCAGCAGGATTGTCGGACGAGGCCCGGGCGCTGGGGTGCCGCAGATGGCTCATTTCCGGCGGCGAACCCATGCTGCGGTCCGGATTTCGCCGAGATTTTCGACCTGCTCACGCGCCGTTCGCTTCCCTATTCCCTGAACACCAACGGCACGCTGATCACGCCGGCCATCGCGGGCCTGCTGAAAAGAAAAGGCGCGAAAATGGTCGCCCTCTACGGCGCAACCGCAGAAATCCACGACCACATTACCCGCACCCCCGGATCCTTTGCGGCGACCATGCAGGGATTTGCCTACCTCCGGGAGGCAAAGGCCGGCTTCATCGTCCAGCTCATCCCCATGCGCGCAAATTACCATGAATTCGATGCCATGATAGCGGCTTGCCCGTTCCCTGAGCCCCGTGTACCGCATGGGCGCGCCGTGGCTGTTACCTTTCCGCCTGCCGGAGCGCCGCTCGCAACCGGGAAATCTCACGGCAGAGGCTGGACCCGGCGGACGTGATCCGTCTTGACCCGCCCGACCCCATCGATGACGATGAAGGATGGCACTAACCGGCGAGACGATGAGCCGGGGTCTGGTGCAGGACTGGCACGGACGATAGACCGCCGCGTGCCTTCAGCCCGGCGAAGACAACCGTCTTTTCGCGGCCTGCATCGACGGATGCCGGGATTTTCACGTCGATCCCTACGGCGGCATGACCTTCTGCCCCTTCGTCAAGGACCCGGCGCTGCGCTATGATCTGCGCAAGGGAAGTTTCCGGGAGGCCTGGGAGGACTTCATCCCTTCGCTCGCCGATAAGGTGCAGGGCGACGGGAATATGAGGAAAACTGCGGCGCGCTGCGACAGGCGCGAGGATTGCCGCTGGTGCCCCGCCTACGGCTATCTCGAGCACGGGCGATACTCGGCGAAAGTCGCGTACCTCTGCGACCTTGCCGATGAAGCACGGTCTTACAGGGAAAACTGGCGGCAGCATCACCGCCGGTATTTCCGGATTGCGGACGTCACAGATCCGTGTGGATTCCGATATCCCGTTTACGGAAAAGACCTTTGACCCGAAATTCGAGAAATTCGAAACGGACGGCCCGTCGGAAGAAATGATATCGCTGCGCCATCATTTCTCGCTGCCCGAATTCAATCGGGACGATCTGGGCCAGGAGGTTTACCGCCGGGCGCCCTGGGCGATCTACCGCAAGGACCGGTCCTGGATATACCTGGGCATCGGGCCCGGGCAGCGCGACAAGGACTTTCACTGCGCGGCGGTCTTCAACGAGGACCATACGCGGGGGCGGATCTACAACCCAAGCGAGGCCCTGTTTCGTCAGGGGAAGCTGCATGCGCTGACGATGTTTCCTTCCGATCAGATCCTGCTGGCGCGGGCGCTTGCCGGCCGCCAGGCCTGCTTCCTCCATGCCGCGGGGATGGACATCAACGGGAAGGGCCTCCTGCTCGTTGGGCACTCCGATGCCGGGAAGACCACGGCGGCGAGGATGCTGCGGAAACATGGGGAGGTGCTCTGCGACGACCGCATCATCGTGCGCCGGCAGGCCGGACGGGTTGCGCATCCACGGGACCTGGAGCCATGGCGACCTGGCGGACGTTTCCGCCGGCTCCGCCCCGCTTTCCGCCATCCTCTTCCTGGAAAAAGCCCATGCTAACCGCCTCGTCCCGGTGACAAAGGGCATTGAAACGGCACGACTTCTTGTCCAGCACATGGTGAAATCCCTGGTCACGGCCGACTGGTGGGAAAAGATCCTGGCCCTGATAGAAAATATGGCGCAGGAAGTGCCGGCATACCGTCTTCGAGTTCGACAAGAGCGGCCGTATGGTTGACGCCATCATGAAAATCCTTTGAACTTTCCGCCCTGACTCGGAATCCATGCATGACGGAACGCACGTATATTTTTATAAATAATATGGGCCATGATCCCCTCTGGAAAGGGGAGGGGACTCCGGCGGCTCACCTCGACATCGAACTGACGGAACGCTGCAACAACGCCTGCATCCACTGCTGCATCAACCGGCCCGTCGGGGACAGGCGGAGCCGCGCGCGCGAACTCGACACCAGGCGCCTGGAAGGACATCCTGCGCCAGGCCGCCGGGTTGGGGGTGATGACTGTTCGGTTCACCGGGGGGGAGCCGCTGCTGCGGGATGATTTTCCCGAACTCTACCTTTTTGCACGCCGCCTGGGGCTCAGGGTGATGCTTTTTAGCAACGCCCGGCTCATCACGCCGCAAATCGCCGCGCTGCTGGCGGATGTTCCCCCTCTCGCAGAGGTCGAGGTCTCCGTTTACGGCATGAGCAGGGAGTCCTATGAGGCCGTAACGGCCATTGACGGTTCTTACGCAGCGTTCTTAAGCGGCGTGCAATTGCTGCTCGACAGAAAAATACCTTTCGTGGTAAAAGGCGCCTTACTGCCGCCCAACAAGAAAGACATGGCGGCATTTGACGCCTGGGCGGCGACCCTCCCGCGTATGGACGCTCCCCCTGCGTACGCCATGTTCTTTGACCTGCGGGGAAGGCGGGATTCTGCCGCCAAAAACAACAGAATCAGGCGCCTGCGCGTCTCTCCCGAAGAAGGCCTGGGCGTCCTGACGCGAGAATCCGGACCAATACCGGAAAGAAATGGCAGAATTCTTTGAGAAATTTTTAGCGCCGCCGGACGACCGGCTGTTTACCTGCAGCATCGGACCGGGCTGTGTGGACGCCTACGGTGTCTTCCAGCCCTGCCTGTCGCTGCGGCACCCCGATTTGACCTTTGATTTGAAAAAAGGCGCCCTGAAGGAAGCATTGGCGTCCGGACTGCCCCGTCTGAAAGAAATGAGGGCCGTGAATCCGCTTTATCTCGAACGCTGCGCCCGCTGCTTCCTGAGGGGGTTCTGTGAGCAATGCCCGGCCAAGTCATGGGCCGAACACGGCACGCTGGACAGGCCGGTGGAATACTTCTGCCGCGTGGCCCATGCGCAGGCCCGCTTCTCTGGGACTCGTCGGGAAAAAAGAACGGGCATGGGACGTTCGGGACAGTGCGGACAGGATAGAGAATCTCAAGAGGAGCGTGACGGCAACATGAAGAAGATCCGGATGGATATGATTTTTTCCCACTCCAGCGATGTGGTATCAAGGGAAATTGACGGCGCCCTGATTATCGTTCCCCTCACATCCGGCATGGGCGATATGGAGGACGACCTCTTTTCCATGAATGAAACGGGCACGGAAATCTGGAAGATGCTGGACGGCACAAAAACTGTGCGGGAGGTCGTCACAGCTCTGGCCGGGCAATACCGGGCCGACCCGGGTAAAATCGAACGGGACGTTACCGGCATCGTCACGGAACTGCTCAAAAGGAGAATGCTTGTCGAAGCGACCGCCGCGTGAATATGCGCCTCCCGTGATGCGGAAAGCCGGCCTGCCCCTTTCCGGAAAAGCCCTCATTGAGCTCATGCAGGCCGTGCATGCGAAGGGACTGCCCTTCCGGTTCAGAGCCGGTGGACACAGCATGGCGCCCTTCATCCGGGACGGCGACGTGATCACAGTCTCTCCCCCTGCTTCCCGCGCGCCGGGCCTGGGGGACGTGGTGGCTTTTATCCATCCCGAAACACAACTGCTCTGCCTGCACCGGGTGCTTTCCGTTAACGGAAAGGGCTTTCTCATCCAGGGCGACAACATGCCGGAAAAACCGGACGGGATGATCCCGCGGGATGCCATTGTCGGGCGGGTCACGCGCGTTGAGCGCGCCGGCAGAAGGGTCAGGCTGGGCCTCGGTCCGGAGCGTCCTCTGGTTGCCCTTCTGAGCCGCTGCGGAGGGATGGCCGTGATCAGGCGATATGCCGCGCCGCTGTACACCCGTTTCAGCAGGAGCCATGGATCTTGCGAAAAGCCTTAGTTTCCTTCACGCGTCTGCCCGATTTTGCGCTCTGGAACAAACTCGGGGACAGGCGGATTCCACTGTCCTTCGACCTCGAGGTCACCGCCCGCTGCAACAACAACTGCCGTCATTGCTACATCAACCTCCCGCCGGGCGATCAGGCGGCGCTGCAGGATGAACTGACATTGGAGGAAATCAGCCTTATTGCCGATCAGGCCGTTTCCCTCGGGTCGCTTTGGTGTCTCATAACGGGCGGCGAACCCCTTCTGCGGAATGATTTTCCTGATCTTTACCTGATGCTGAAAAGCAAGGGACTGCTCGTTTCCGTTTTTACCAATGCCTGCCTGGTAAAGAATAAGCACATAGAACTGTTCATGAAATATCCACCACGAGAGATCGAGGTCACCGTCTATGGCGTCACCCGAGAGACTTACGAAAAGGTGACGCGCGTCCCCGGTTCATTCGCCGCGTTCCGCCGCGGCCTGGACCTGCTGCTCGATGGGGGTGTGAAGGTGAATCTTAAGGCCATGGCGCTGCGTTCCAATATGCATGAATTGCCGGCCATCGCCCGTTTCTGCCGCGAAAGAACGAAAGATTTTTTCCGCTTCGATCCCATGCTGAACCTGCGATTCGACGGAAACGAGCAAAGAAACAGGGACATTCGTGCGGAGCGGCTGTCCGTACAGGAAATCATCGCGATCGAGCAGGCGGATCCGGAACGTTCGGCGGCCGTGAAAAAGACATGCGCCATGCTGGAAGCGGCCATTCCCGAAGCAGGACAGGGTCGGCATCTTTTCCAGTGTCATGCGGGGGCAGAGAGCTTTGCCGTGAGCTGCAACGGTCTTTTCCGTCTCTGCCCGTCTCTCTGGCAGCGCGACTGCCTCTACGATCTGCGCCGGGGAACGCTGGCCGAGGCCTGGCTTGATTTCACGCCGCGCATCCGCGCCATCACCACGGACAATGCAGATTTTCATGAAACATGCCGCCTGTGCCCTCTCATGAATATGTGCCATTGGTGTCCCGCCCATGCCCATCTGGAATGCGGCCGTATGGATGAACGGTGCGATTATTTCTGCCGCGTGGCCCACGCGCGGGCGGAAGCGTTTGGAAAGGGGGAGAAGGCGGCGTCCGAAGCAAGATGAAAAGCTGGTTGCGTTATCTGAAAAACGGCCTCGCGCGCACGCGCTCCCAGGATCGGTTTGCGGCTTCGCCAACAATACGCGGAACGTTCCGTCGGAGAACTCTGCCGGCGGTTCATTCCCTTTCTGGTGAAATTCAGGAAACCTTTTCTTTTCGGCCTGGCCCTGGTGTTTCTGACCGCCGCCGTGAGCCTTCCCCTGCCGCTGGTCGGCCGTTTCCTCATCGACGACGTCATCATGAAGAGCCGGCTCCCGCTCTTGGTATGGACCGTCCTGGCTATGATCTGCCTGGCCGTGGCCGGCCGCCTGCTGGACCTTTATCAACAGTATTATTTTGATCGCTTCAACCGGGAAGTCGTCCTGGATATCCAGTCCGGGCTGCTCGACAGGGTTTTCCACTATTCCAAGACGTTCTTCGACAGGAACCGGACCGGCTACCTGATGAACCGGCTGGATGAGGACGTGCACGGGATGGGCTGGTTCTTCTCCGGCGCGATGGCGGGCGTGATCGAAAACATCTTTCGCTTCCTGGGAGGATTGATCTTCCTGCTGTACCTTGATTGGCGCCTGACCCTCATCGTCGGCGTCATTTTGCCGGGCGCCGTGATCGTGGTGCGCTTTTTTTCCGACAGACTGCGCACCCTGAGCAACGAGAGCATGGAAATGCAGGCCGATGTAGCCGCCAATTTTCAGGAATCCCTGTCCGCCATTGCCCTGATCAAGGCCTTCGCCGCCGAAGGCAAAACCCTGCGGCAACTGCAGGGGGTCGCTGCGAAAGGCCCTGGACATCGCCGTCGAACAATCGACGGTGAACACGCCGGCCAACATGGCGATCACCTCCCTGCCCGGGATCGCCCGGGCCGCCGTGCTGTTCATCGGCGCCTACTGGGTCATTATCGGGCATTGGAGCCTGGGGTCGCTGTTTGCCTATCAGGCCTACCTCGAGTATGTATTCGGACCGGCGCAATCCCTGGCGACGGCCAATCTGGAGATGCACAGCGCCCTGGCCTCCGCAGAGAGGATTGCCAATCTTTCAAACCTCGTTCCGGAAGACAACACGGGACAGGGAAAAATCGTCCGGCGCCTGCAGGGGGACATCGAATTCAAAGCAGGTCTGTTTTGCCTATGAAGCGGACGCTCCCATCCTGAGCGATATCAGTTTTACCATCCGGGCCGGGGAACGCATCGCCGTGGCCGGCGCCAGCGGCGTCGGAAAAACGACATTGATCAGCCTGATCCTGCGCTTATACAGGCCCACGGGTGGGGAGATATTTTTCGATTCCCGCCCGGCCTCTGATTACGAGGTGGGCTCCCTGCGCGAACGCATCGGTTATGTGCCGCAGCAGAACTGGCTTCTTGCCGGCACGATTATGGACAATATCATCTACGGAAATCCCGCGGCGGGCGCAGCGGAGGCCATTGCGGCTGCAACAAGTGCCGGCATCCATGATTTCATTGCAACTCTGCCGGAAGGGTATCAGACGAAGGTGGGAGAAAGGGGCGTCGCGCTTTCCGAAGGCCAGAGGCAGCGGATCTGCGTTGCGCGCGCCTTCCTGAAGGGCCCCGACATCATCCTGATGGACGAACCCGCATCCGCCCTGGACGGCCGGACGGGGAACACGGTTCTGGCTTCCCTGCTGTCTGTGCCGGCGGGGAAAACCGTGATTGTCGTATCCAACCAGGCGGGTTTCCTTGCGATGGCCGACCGCGTCCTGGTCCTTCAGGGCAGCCGCCTGGCTGTCGTCGGCGCCCATGAGGATCTGCTGCTATCGAATCCCGATTATGCCGCCCTCGTCATTGGTGCGGCCTGAACTGTAACGGTCTGTAACACAACAGTTATTCCGTTACAGAGCCTATGGAAGGAATTTCAGTGGGAAATTTCTTCTTCCGGAACGGTGTCCAGAATGGTCAAGACATTGTTATTAGCGAGATCGATCACCTCTTCCGCGGCGAGGCGATTTCCCTTGCCGTCAATTATGAGATTGATGACGGGCCGCAACGGCTGAGACCTGTTTGTGGCAATGACCCTGCCGATGACGGTGTTGTTGAGCCTGACATAGCTGCCGATGGGATAGATCGTCAACTCCTCGAGAAATTCTTTCAGAAGCTGCGGGGAGAACGGTCCTTCCCTGGATTCGATCAGTTGTCGCATGGAGTCAAATTGCATGAATGCCTTTCGATGCGGCCGACTGTGTGTCATGGCCTCGTAAGAGTCGCACAGACCGATGATTTTTGCATATTCCGTGATGTCATCTCCCTTGATGCCGAGAGGATAACCCTGACCGTTTTCCCTTTCATGATGCTGATAGACGGATTTAAGCAGCCAGGGATAATCCGCCTGAAAGGGCCGCAATAAATCTCTCCCCGTCTCAGGGTGCTTCCGGATCACAGAAATCTCTTCTTCCGTCAAGGCCCCTTTTTTGTCGATGATATGATCCGGGATGAGAAACATTCCTATATTTTGCAGCAGGCAACACAAACCCAGCTCCACGAGCTGCTGCGTTGTGTAAGACCTGTGCAAACCGATTTTCAAGGCGCAAAACATCGTGTGAATGGGTTGTGATATATAATAATCCTGATCGATTTCATTGCGGAGGGTCAGAGGATAGGAATGCATAATCAGTTCGGGCTGCGATACAATTTCTTTGACCAGCTCAAAGGCAGGGGCAATATCCGGGGATTGATTCCGGACAACGGCGGCCCTGACTTCACGCATGCAGTGTTTGGCAACAGCATAAAGATCCTTCGCTTTCTCAAGTGCCTGGTCATTGAATGCGGCGGCGAAGGGGGCATCGCGTTTCCATCTCCCGGTTCCGGCTTTCTTTTGCTTCCTGTTGAATATTGCTGACTGTCGGCGCAACCGGAGTAGCCGGCTTCTCGCCAGGAGCGGGCAGAGGCGGCCTTGCTGCCGTCCCGTCTGATGTTTTGATCTGCATGATTTCGCTCAGGCGCAGAAAGGCCGATGAAGCGTCAATCTTCTCCTTGCCTTGTTCTTTGCTGCTCTTTTTTATGATTTCAGAGGAACGCACCATAAGGTTTCCTGTCAAATATTGATTTTTTATTGTATTTTTTATTGCAATATCACATGCAATAGTTTAAAATCAAGCAATAATATAGTAGAAAATTGTATGGGTTAGGAATTATTCGACCGGCAACATTCAAAAGCAATGGAACTTAAACGGGGAGTAATTAGATGGCTATGAAGCGTCGCAACGGGGTTCTCATGATGATATGCGCAATATTGTTGCCGCTTTACGGATGCGTGATGGAAGTAAGCGGTATTCCTGTCAAGAGCTACCGTCCGCCTGCCGCGGATTCGGCGCTTTTTGAAAAACAACGGCAGGAAATGCTGACCGAAGTCGGCAAGATGAGCCAGATCAAAGAGAACAATGTCTTTACGGAAAGACGCGGCGTCCCCGAGTACATTATCGGTCCCGGCGACGTTCTGACGCTCAATTACTGGATGCCTTATTCCTCCCATTCCGCCGCGCCGCCGGGTCAGGCCACGGTGGAAGGATTCATGCTCAATACTTTCCATGTTGTGGTCCGGCCCGACGGAAAGATCACTTACAGTTTCGGCGACGATATCCCCGTAGCAGGGCATACCGCCAGTGAAGTCAGGGAAATACTGCTCAACAGCATCAGACATTATATCAGATATCCAAGGCTGGAGGTCATCGTCAAGGAACACAAAAGCAAGAACGTCCTGCTTTTCGGACAGATCAACAACCTTCAGACCGGCGTTTCCGGGCCCGGCAAGTATCCCCTGACCGGCAGGACCACGGCGCTTGATCTGATCATCAGCGCGGGCGGACCCATCACGGGCCGGTCCGCCGGCGGCGGAAGTACAGGTGCCAATGCACGGTTAGATTACTGGGGCGCCGCCAACGGTGATATGAGAAATGTGGAGCTGGTCCGCAGTGGAAAAAAATACACGCTGAATCTTTACACGGCCATGTTCAGGGGGGACATGAACCAGAATGTCCTCCTGGAAGCCGGTGATGTCGTCACCGTTCCGGAAGAGCCGACCTTTGCGCAGCGGGTCTATGTCTTCGGCGAGATCTGGAGTCCGGGCGTCTTACGGCTCAGGGATGCCAACGACATTCTGACGGCCATCGCCCAGACGGGCGGAACTACGTCCGTTGCGATCAAATCGGACATCAAAATCATCCGGGGCTACGAGGGTACCGACGAGCAAGGGCAGAGGAAGCCCCTTGTCCTTTCAGTCAATCTGGATGAAATCCTCAAGCGGGGAGATCTGGCCCAGAATGTCCCGCTTCTGGATGGCGATCTGGTTTACGTACCGCGAATGGTCATCGGGGATATCAATGAATTTATCAGAAATATCAACCCGCTGCTGACTTTTATAAGCGGTACGGCGATCGACTATAAAACCGCCTTTCCGAGCACTTTCAAGTGGTAATCATGCGGGGCTTATGCGGGACATTTCGACTTTGATTGACCAAGAAGGAGACTTGACATAGATGACCAAGTACGACTTGAACCTCAGGGACTACTGGCGTGTAATCAGGAAGCGAAAATTTATCGTCATTTTTACCCTCCTGGCCATGGTTGTGTTCAGCTTCGTCTCGGCCATCATCACCCGGCCGGTCCCCCTGTACAAGACAAACGCGACCATCAAGTTTGAGAAAGTGGCCATCGTGCCGGGTCTTTATGATCAATCCGTCGTATCGGGCGGAAATCTCGAGACCGAGGCGGCGGTGATAAAGAGTTATTATATCCAGGAACTTGTAGCCAAGCGTCTGAACCTGATTCCAAAAGACGCCTCCCAGGAAATGGTGCGCAACAACAGCAAGTACATCAATATTATTCTTGATTTGAAGGACAAGATCCAGACGGAGCTCGAGGGGCTCAGCAACATGATCAACATTGTTGTGACCTCGACGGAGCCGACGCTTGCCCAGAACATCGCCAACACAGTCGCGCAGGTGTACAGGGAGGAACATGCGGCCAACCTCAACAGACGCACAACGGAATCGCGAAAATTCATCGAATCGCAGTTGACGGTTGCAAAGGACAAGCTTGCGAAGTCGGAAGAAGCCGTCAAAATATTCAGGGAAAAAAACAAGTTCGTGACGCTGGAAGGGGAATCATCCGCCCTGTCGTCTCAATTGGGAGGCCTGCGGGATGCCTATGACAAGGATCATGCCGTATATCAGCAGGTCGTGCAGATGCTGCAGTTTCTCCAGGGCGCGGAAGACAGGAACCTGTCGGCCGACCAGGCCTTTTCTTTTGCGGGCGCCACGGGCGCCTATAACAGCCTCAATGACCGGCTCGTTCAATTGACGCTGCAAAAGAACATGCTGTTGCTCGGCTACACGGAAAATTTCCCCCAGGTCATTGAAATCAAGAAGCAGATTCAGGAAGTCCTGAAAGCCATGAGAACGCAGTTGTCGGCCCAGGGGAAAAACCTTACCGCCAGCCTTAGCCTGTTGAGAAGACAAACAGCGGATATCGAGGACAAGCTTCGCCTGATTCCGGAAAAGGGGCTGGATCTGACAAGGCTTGAGCGGACGGTCGGCGTCGAAAGGGAGGTTTACATCCTGCTGGAGAAGAAATACCAGGAAGCCCTGATCCAGGAGGCCGTCAAGGTTGAAGAGGTCCAGGTCGTCAAGCCTGCCCTGGAGCCCACCGTTCCCATCAATACACCGAAAACCGGCGTCAATACAATCCTGGGGATGATTATCGGGCTGATTCTCGGTGTCGTATTTGCCTTCCTCATTGAGACCTTTGACACCTCCATCGGGGCGATTGAAGAAATCGAGGCGTTTCTGGAAACCCGCGTCCTCGGCATTATCCCCTATCTGAAAATTGAAGATGTCAAGGAAGCCCTCAAGGACCAGTTGGCGGGCGATGTTCATGATGAGATGTTGAAGCGCCAGTTCAGGCTGATATCGCACTTCCTGCCGACATCCACACTGGCGGAAAATTACCGGGCGCTCAGAACCAACTTTAATTTTCTGAGCGTTGAAAAAGATATCAAAACCGTTACATTCACAAGCACCTATCCTGAGGAAGGGAAGACGTCGGTCACCTGCAATCTGGCCATTACCATAGCGCAGACAGGCCGAAGGGTGCTGTTGATTGACGGCGACTTCCGCAGGCCCGTCATCTCCAGGGTATTCGGCATTGACTCCGTTCCCGGTTTTACCGACGTCATTCTGGGTAACTATGAATGGCGCAGCGTGATCAGATCCGTGACGGATTTGATGATGGGGAAAATGAGCGTTGAAGATGTCACCAAGACGCCTGGCCTGGACAACCTTTATATTCTGACAAGCGGCACAAGCGCCCCCAATCCGGCGGAACTGATCGGCTCAAAAAGCGTCAATGACCTGATAGCGGTCTTCCGGAAAGAGTATGACGTGGTTTTGATCGATGCACCGCCTGTTCTGGCGGCCACCGATGCCACGATCTGGAGCGGGATGGTTGATGGCGTTATTCTGGTGTACCAGGTCGGCCGCGCCGCACGCGGCGCCCTGAAGCGGGCCAAAGCGCAACTGGACAATGTCAAGGCGCAAATTTTAGGCATCGTCCTGAATGGATTGAAGGCCGATATCAGCCCGGATTTCACCTATCAGGATAAGTACGATTATTATTATGGCGGGTACGGCCATGACAAGCAGAAGAAAAAGACATTGACGCAGAAGGTCTATCTGTTCTTTCAGGCGATTCAAACAAAGGGTGTTTCAACGGTTTTGCCCAGGAAAAAAGAGAAGGCGGCCGGTGTTGGAGTCAGTGATCAGAAAATGGAATCGGCGGCGCCTGAGACGGGTTCCTCTCAAGCAACCGAGGAGCAGCCCACTCAGGTCGCTGAGGAGCCCCCTCACCAGACAACCGACGAGCCCCCTCCTCAAGTAACCGAGAGAACCCCCTCAGGTCGCTGAGGAGCCCCCTCACCAGACAACCGACGAGCCCCCTCCTCAAGTAACCGAGGAGCAACCCCCTCAGGCAACAGGGGAGAAACCCATTCGGACAACCGACGAGAAATCTCCCAATCGGGCGCCGCTCGTGAAAAAGCTGATTTTGCTGCTTTGCCTTATCTTCCTTCTCCTCGGCGTCCTTTTCCAGGCGGGCTATGTGTCCCTGGATATGGTTACGAAAAAAGCCGTGATCCCTGATCAACGAATACAACCGCAGAAACCATCTCCCGGGAAAGCGACCCTTGAAAATGAAGGGCTGAAAAAAAGTCAAGCCATCAAGGATTCGCCCGCTGCGGCCTCATCCCCATCGTCCGCAGCGCCGGAGGCGAAACCGCAGAAGCCACCCGAGACGCAAGCGACCATAGCCGCCGGTGAAATCAAGCGGCAGCAGGACGCAGACATAAAGCAGGATAAGCCCTATGTGATCCGGATTGCCACCTTTTCTAACCCGATGAAGGCGCAGGAGATGGTGGTCAAGCTTCAGAAAAAAGGCATCACGGCCTTTATCAAACAGGTGGCGATGCCGGACAAGACCGTTTTCCACAGGATCTATATCGGTGATTTTGAAGATCATAAAAGCGCGGCGGTTTTTATCAAGGAAAAGCGCATTCGCGATCTGTATCCGGACAGCGTCATCAGGAAGCTCCCTGCCGAACAAAAAGAAATGAAGGGCGCATCAGAATAAGTCATGACCGAAAGAGACGACAAACAGTTTGACCGCGCCGTCAGTCAGATCATGAAGAAAAGGGCGCGGAAAAGCGCCGGGATCTGGATATTCATCATTTTCATCGTTGCCGTCCTGGTCAGCCTGTTTGTGAACTACATTCCCATCTTTTACGATAAACTGATTCACTACAACGACCCCACCTATCGCCCGATGGACCTGGAGCGGCAGTATCAGGAATTACAGGATCTCAGAAAAGAAAGAGGCCCAAAGGGTCAATGACTAAAGGTTGCAGGCGTGGATTGATCAAACTTCCGACATCTTCCAGGTACTCGATTAAACCGTTGCCTTGCGGTGTATCATCCCATGAACAAGATCACTGATCAAACCATTGACGCCCGTGTCGTCTTTCTGTTCCTCATCATCAGCGCGCTGACGCTGGCAGCCGGGTTTCTTTTTACACAAACCACAACGCTCATGGCCACAGCCATAACCATCGGCATCATCGTCGCGGTCATCGCCTTCGTAAACACCGAGGCGGCCCTTTACATTCTGATCATCGCCATGCTGCTCGGGCCACAGTTCACTGCAGGCCCGGCGGAGGCCTTTACGGCCCGCGGCCGTGGCGGCATGACACTGCGCTTCGACGATTTCCTGCTTGTCGTGATCGGATTCAGCTGGTTCCTGAAAACGGCCATCAACAAAGAACTGGGCCTGTTTCCGGCGACCCCACTGACGCGGCCCATATTCTGGTACTTTCTTGCGTGCCTGATTGCGACGCTCTTCGGATACCTTTTCGACCGCGTCCGGTCGATTGCGGGTATTTTCTTCGTGCTGAAATATTTTGAGTATTTTCTCGTCTATTTCATGGCCGTTCAGCATCTCAAGGAAAGAAAGCAGATCGAACGATTCCTGTTTACCCTGCTGGCGGTCTGCTTTATCGTGTGCCTGATCGGCATCTACGAGATTCCTGCGGGCGGAAGGGTTTCCGCCCCCTTTGAGGGCCCGGAAGGCGAGCCGAACACACTGGGCGGCTATCTGGTCCTGATGCTGTCGATCACACTGGGTTTGCTGTTGAATTATGGGACGAAAGCAAAAAAAGCGCTGCTGGGTGTTCTTGTCCTGCTCATTTTGATCACACTGGGGGCGACTCTTTCCAGAAGTTCCTGGCTGGCCCTTGTACCGATGTTTCTGACCCTCATCTATTTCAGCAAAAAAAGAATGAAGATCCTAATCCCCTTACTCGCCATTATCGTCATATCACCGCTGCTCCTGCCGAAAACCGTCGTGGACAGGGCGCTTTATACGTTCAAACAGGCGCCGGAGCAAGGTCAGTTTAACATTGCCGGCACGCGCATCGATACATCCACGTCCGCCCGCCTGGAGTCCTACCGGCTTGTTCTGACGCGCGACTTTATAAAACAGCCCCTCATCGGATACGGCGTCACCGGATACATGCTTTGTGGACGCCCAATATCTCAAGGTATTGGCCGATACCGGCATCATCGGGTTTATGGCATTTGCCTATCTGCTTTATGTCACCTATAAAAATGCGCGAATTGCTTATCGAAAGACAAAGGACCCTTTTTTCAGCGGCTTTGCACTGGGTTATCTTGCCGGATTTATAGCCATGCTAACGCACGCCATCGGGGCGAATACCTTTATTATCGTGAGAATCATGGAACCGTTCTGGTTTTTAACCGCCATGATCATCATGATTCCCACCATCGAGGCCAATGAACAGATGAATGAGGCTGCGGCAAGAGCGCCCGAAGGAGTACGATAAATCAGCTATGGCCTCTGAGAGCTTGCAGCAAATCATTATCGAGTCCGTGGGGAAACTTGGGGGCTTCCCATTATGCGAAATCTGGCAATCCCCTGTTACCGTCATCCGTTCTTTGCTGCCGAACCTGTCCATATTCCGGACCGATACCTGGATATCCGGAACAGTCAGTCTACCTTTGTTCGTGATCGGCGTCTTCAATTTAAAGAAAGGGGAGCGCCCTTTCGCAGATACTATTTGAAAAGAAGGTCTTCTCGTTGCCCTACGTCTGTTGATGGGCGACCAAGCCGATGATGCACATGCCGAACAACATCCTTCTGTTTGGATTACGCGCTCAAGTGTAATCCACAGAGCGGAGCTGTATGATCAGGTGAGACAATTGGAAATGCACCGATGCCGATGAAGACGCTACGCGCGCTATTAGGCGAGCAAGGATCGTTGAGACGTCAGACACTGTCCGGAGGAAACTGGATGTTGTTACGTTCAGTAACCACGGCAGGGGCCGATGTCGTCAGGGCCGCCGTCTTTGCCCGAGTGCTTTTCCCACAGGATTATGGGCTCATGGCGCTGGCAACCCTGGTGATTGGATTCCTGGAGTCCTTCTCTGCTACAGGCATAGAGCTCATGATCATGCGTGAGCGCGATGATCCGCGTCACCGATTCCCCGCTTACTGGACCATCATGATGATCCGGGGCGGATTCCTGACGATTTTGGGCTGCATTCTCGCTTTTCCCCTTGCGTACTTTTATCATCGGCCTGATCTGGTACCCGTCATCTGTGTCTTGAGCCTTACGATCATGATCAGGTGGATGGGAGGATTCGGGCGCGAATTACGCCAAAAGATGATGGCTTTTAAGCAGGTCGCTATTGTTGACACCATCATGGCCGCAGTGGAACTCTTGATTTCACTGATCTTGCTCCTGATCTTCCGCTCTGTTTGGGCCCTGGTCGCCTACGCATTATTGCATGCAATTGCGACGGCTGTCACCAGCTATGCATTGTATCCTTGGCGGCCTTCGTTTCGTCTTGAAAGGTCTATCGTTCATTCGGTCCTGATCTTCTCTTCGTCCGTGATCGGCATCAACGCATGCAACTATTTCTTCATCAGTTTCGATGTGGCCGTAATTGGGCATATCTTGGATATTGAGCAAGTCGGCCTTTATGCACGGGCATCCTTCCTGTCACTGCTGCCGGTGACCTATCTTGCCAACGTATTAGCGCCGGTGTTTTTACCAGTTATGGGAAACATCGGAAATGATCCATGCCGCCGGCGTGCTGCATTCTGGAAGATCCTGTTGGCGCATATCGCATTCTATGGATTGATCGGAATACTGATGGTTTTCCTGTCCGAACCGATCCTGATGCTGGTATATGGGGAACGGTGGCTCGGTGCGCTGGAGGCATTTCGTATCATGATTGTCTATGGGGTTTCCAAGGCCATCGCATCGGTATCGTCGATGACTCTGTTCGCCTTGGATCGGCCCTGGATGGTGACCGTATCATCGGCAATGATGGCGGGAGTATTTGCGATTTTATGTATTCCGCTGACCAAGACTTGGGGAATCGAAGGAACCGCTGGCGCTGTCGTCGTATCGGGTGTGCTGTCCCATCTTACTGCCATTGCAATGTCGGCCATCTGCGTTCGACAGGGATGTACCGTCGCCACCGGCACGAAGGGCAAGGGATGAATCGCACGGAATCGCGGAGGATGTAATTGCTGAGCGGTTCCTGCCCAATCTGTGGCGGTATCAACACGGCTCACGCCTTTACCGCGGTTGATTTGAACTGGAAAACGCAAGGTTCGTTTCCCTATATCCGCTGCAACGACTGCGGGGCTCTCTTTAGACCGGCCGGATCCACGATTCCCGCCGGCGCCTATCCCCGGGGATATGGCTCTTTTATGAGTCCTGAGTCCCCTTTGCTTCAATCCCTGATTGATTCGATAGCGAACCGCAGACGCGCTGCATTCGTGGAATCCGTATGCAAACCCGGTACCGTCCTTGATATAGGCTGTGGCAGCGGTTTCTTCCTTACTTATCTGCGTTCGCGAGGTTGGCAGGTGTACGGACTCGAAACGGCTGAGGAACATGTTGCCTTCGCCCGGGAAACCTTCGGCTTGTCGCATGTCCTCATGCAGGCATGGCCGCCCACGAGCGGCAATTTCCGAAATTATGACGCCGTAAGCATGATGCACTTGATTGAGCATATGCCGGATCCCATCACCGCCTTGACCGCTGCTCATCAGTCATTGTGCAAGGGTGGCGTGTTATTGCTTGAGACGCCCAACATCGATAGTTGGCCGGCGCGCATCTTTGGCCCCCAATGGGTGACGCTCGATGCGCCGCGGCACATGGTACTCTTCGGCCCCAAATCGCTTGCACGCTGTCTCCGGTCAGCGGGATTCGAAGAGATCAGAATGATCACCTATTCTCCATCTACCATGGAGTGGAGCGAGAGTTTACGTTACCTGCTGAATAAAAAAAGACAAAAATACCGCGGAGATGCCTTGCCGGTCGCAGCGATTCCCCCTATTGTAAAAGATGATCAACATGACGACACGCCAAGGCAGAAATTACTCAAGCCCGTTCATACCGCTGAGCGTCTTCTCTATCGCTGTATTAATCACTTTGCAGACACGCTGAAACAAGGGAGCAACATCCTTACCGTCGCGTTCAACTCATCGAGATTAGATGAAAGAAACTGATGACTTGCCGGATGAGAAACGAATTAATGCGAAAAGCAAGCTGCGCACGCTTTCCGGAAATATCTTCTATAAATTCTTGCTGCGGACGGATTACCTTAACAGCAAGTACATACACCCTGCCTTTTTCACATTCAACGGCGATGCCTACCGTTATTTTGTCCATATGTACAATACCACCTGGAAATGTGAGCGCGCCGTCGAGATCCCGATCATCTTGCAATTGTTTTCTCAACGGAGAAATGGGAATATTTTAGAGATCGGGAATGTCCTATCGCATTACTTCGATTTTAAACATGAAATCGTGGATAAGTATGAAATAGCCGTCGGAGTTATCAACGTTGACGTTCTGAATTTCGAACCGGATAAAAAATACGATATGATCTTAGCGATCTCCACACTGGAGCACGTTGGTTGGGATGAAACACCAAAAGAACCCGAAAAAGTTCTGCGAAGCATCAATCATTTGAAAGGCCTTCTATCAGCCGGTGGCCTTTTTGTGTTTTCCGTTCCCTCAGGCTATAATTCTTACCTTGATGAGATGATCAGGAGAAAGGCTATTGAAAGTGCTCAGCTTTACCATTTAAAACGGATTGGTGTGGACAGATGGGTACAGGTTGAATTTAAGGATATTGATGGTTTGAGTTACAGTTCGCCCTGGGGTGCTGCTCAAGGGATTACAATAGCTTTTATCACGCATCATTGAAGTTTACCATGATCGATAAAAAAAATTGGCAGGGATTTAAATACTGGGATTCGTCATGGGAAATAGATGGAATCCAATCCTTTTCTGTTCACAGCACAATTATAGAAGATGCAAAATGGCAATATTTGACAAATGATTTGAAAGCATATTCAGGACGTTGCTTGGAGGTGGGTTGCGGCAGCGGCCATTTTTCGGCTTTGATGGCGGAGAGAGGGTTCGAGGCAATTCTGCTGGATTATTCGCCCTCTGCGATTATATGTGCCCGGAACAGTTTCATCGCACTTAAGGGAAGAAAAAGGAAGAAATATCTTTTGGGCGATGCGCTTGCACTTCCGATTGCCGACGGGAAAATGGATGTTGTTTTGTCCTGCGGCACGTTAGAGCATTTTGAACACCCGATAGAACCGATTCGTGAAATGGTTCGGGTATTGCGTAAGGGTGGACTGTTTTATGCCGATATTTGCCCACGAAAGTTTACCTTGATTGGGATGCTTGATTTTCTCTACAAAAAAGCTCCGGGTTGGTATGAAGCGAAAATAAGCAAGCGAGAGATCCATGACATCCTTCAAAAAGCAGGATTGGAAGAGGTAAGAATCTTCGCTGCGGGTGTGTTGCCGCCGAGAAACATCCCCGGCAAGGGAAAGATCGCATTGATCAGGGTTCTGGAACGTTTCATTATTGAACGCTTTAAATCATTCTGGATTTCTCTGGATGGGACAAAAGTAGCCGATTGGATCGGTCTATACTATTTCATAACGGCCCAAAAAAAATTCAAGCAACTCAGCAGATAGCCATCTGTATCGAAAAGCAATATCTTCATGACTCAAGCTTATCCCCACACGCAAAAAGACTTGATACTCGATGCCTTGCCTTTGCTTCTCGAAGGAGGAATCAGCAATTACGTGAGGCCGCTTGTGCGGAGCTTGTTGAAACATATGGGTTCGAATTTGCGGGTGGAGCTTTTGTTCCGGCTCAGCTTCGACAGAGTGCGAAGTCAATTATACAAAAAGTATCTTCATAAAGAGAGATCAAACAAGAACATTCATCTCATCACCCATTGGCCCGATCGCTTGCTCGACAAGCTCTGGGGGCGTGGCTGCTTCCTGCCGGTTTCCCTTTCGAGAGGAACGGATTCCGTTTTCATGGCGACAACGGAAATGGTCCCTAAAAAGGGACACGTTAAGGTGGGTTGGATCGTATATGATCTGACGCCTCTGCGCATCCCGCAATACTTCGCCGGGAATCGCAATGACTATTACATCAAAATGAAAACACTTGCCCAGAGGACCGATTTTATCGTAACGATTTCAAATAATTCAAAAAAAGACCTCATCGAATTGATTAGTTATCCGGAAGATCGCATTTATGTCATTTATCCCGGCGTGACCTTACCTAAAGAGCCTACCCCGGCTTCGCCCCGTGCAGGACAACGGCCTTATGTATATTATCTGGGATCACTGGCCCTGAACAAGAATGTCGACGGGATGCTTCGCGTTTTCTCGGCATGTGTGAATAGGCACGGATTGGATATCGAAATGGTTTTGACGGGCAAGGATTTTTGCGGTCAAAGCTTTTGGGATCAATTGATCCGCGAATTGAATCTCGAAGGGCGGGTGCACATAACCGGATGGATCCCGGATCAGGAACGTGAAAATTACCTGAATCACGCTAAAATGCTATGGCAGTTTTCCTGGTATGAAGGCTTTGGTCTTCCTGTTCTTGAAGCAGCAAGCAGGGGGATCCCTGCATTGTACTCAAACAGAGGTTCATTACCCGAAATATTAAATAATCCTGAACAGGAGGTCGATCCGGCCAACGAGAAAGAGGCCGCTGAACGGGCTGCCCAGGCTCTTCGATCCCAAGGCATATTAGAAAGGTGGAAGAGAATCGGACTGGAGAGATCCCTCCGGTTTTCTTGGGATACTTCTGCACGGAGGCTGATGCAACATTTGGAGGATTTGCCCTAAACTATGGGAACACCCAAAGTGCTCATGATGTGCCCAGATCTTCCTTACCCGATCATTGCCGGAGGGCAGATGCGCATGGCTTCCATTTGCGAAGGTCTGTCAAAGTGTTGCCAGTTACACATTGCATGCATCGCACCGGATATTCCTGAAACGACTCTTGCCTGGGCGAAAGAATTAAATATCACCATTGAAAAAATTCAACGTACAGAATCCAGTAATCTGAAATCGTGGTATCAGCGTATTATCATGGTCATGACGAGAAATAATCTTCAACATCATCGTAGAGAGCAGCATTTTTTCAACGATGTTTTTAACCGTACGGCGCCTGAACTGGTGTGGCTGGAAACGCCCTATCTCATTCGTTATACCCTTGAATGGATAAAGAAAATTCCTGTTGTGGTTGATTATTGGGGTACGTCTGAAGGTGCAAAACGGATTTTTATGAGCACTTCCGGAGTGAAAAAAATTGAGAAGTGGTTCATATGGTGGACAGCTTACGGTGGCGAGCTTCGCTATTCTAAACGGTTGAAGGATATCGCAAGTGTTTCAAGGCTCGATGCGGATTACTTTCAAAGAATTTCTCCACAATGCCGTACATGGCCCATTCCGATCGGAATAATCAGGCGACATCAAAAAAATAATAGCGAGCTTCTTCAATCGGAGCCAGGACAAAATATGATGATATTTACTGGTGATCTATCCTACCTGCCCAATATTGATGCTGCCGAACATTTTGTGAGCAGGATTTTCCCCTTTATAAGACGGGAAATACCTGATGCAGTTTTTCGTATTGTGGGAAGAAATCCTGAGCAAAAGGTTCAGGCGCTTAAAAGTATCCCTGGCGTAGAAATACTCAGCGATGTACCAGATCTTTCTGAAGAAATATCCCTCTCTTCAATCTATGTTCTGCCAATGCGGCTTGGTTCCGGTATCCGATCGAAACTTTTCGATGTTTTCCCGCTGTCCAAGGCCATTGTCACAACATCAATCGGCGCTGAAGGCCTGGAGTTGTGTCACGATAAAAACTGCCTCATTGCGGACAAAGAAATGGATTTTGCTCAATGCTGCATTCGCTTATTGAAGGACGAAGAGACAAGGGTGAAACTGGGCAATGGAGCAAAGCGATTGGCGACGGACGTTTATACTCAGGGAAACATCAACTTGTTGATCAAGGAAGTGGTGGCAAAGATTATTGACAAGTGACGGAGACAATTCTAACGTAATGCGGGAACAGACGAGCATGAATATAAGTGTTGTCATTCCGGTTTTCAATGCTGAAAAAACGATCAGACAATGCCTGGAGTCATTACATGCGCAGTCAGTAAAACCACTGGAAATTATTGTTGTTGATAATAATTCGACAGATGGAACGAAAGACATCGTATTGAATATATTTCATCATCACAAGGAAATCCCTGCCTATTACCTTACTGAAGTTCGTCAGGGGCCGTCATTTGCCAGGAATTGCGGTGCAAACCGGGCAGGAGGAGATATTATCGCTTTTATCGATGCCGATTGTATCGCTGACCCCTCCTGGTTATATTGCTTATCAGAATCTTTCGATGGCTCTGATATTGGAGCGGTGGCAGGAAACATCATTGGTTTTGACAAGGAAACAACGATTGGTAAGTTTCATGCGATGTTTACGATGAGGGGATTGCCGCAATCCCAAATGTTTCATGAATTTAATCTCGTCAGTGGCGGCTTTCCAACAGCCAATTTTTCCATCAGAAAATGGCTATTTAAATCACTGAACGGTTTTGATGAATCCATACCAATTTATGCGGAAGATTATGACTTGTGTGCAAGAATATACAAGGCAAGGTCAAATGTGTATTACAATAAAGATGTTACCGTTTTTCACCAGCACAGACAAAATATTGCATCAACTTGGCGTCAAAGCTTTGGTTTTGGTACAGGACACGCAACATTATTAAAAAAGCAATTTCGCAGGATATTGGTCTTTGAGTTGACGCAATGGCGGTTCATTTCTGAAAGGTGGCCGTTACGCGCCTGGATTGACATTGCTTCAGCCGATAAAAAATTAATTATTGGTTTGATTCTATCCATCATCTGGTGGCCATTTATATTCCTTACACTTTCGTATCTGATATATCTTTATCGGGATATAGGTTTGAGGATTAAAGAAAACCATCTGAAGGGAAGCTTCTTTGAAAAATGGTGCATGGTATTTCTATTGTGTTTTAAATCAATGGCCATGACGGCGGGAAGATTGAAGGGTTCAGTTACTCATGGTGTACTATGCTTCTAAAAAGTGGATCAGATACACCAACGATATCCATCCTAATCTGCTCCCGTGACCGTCGTTCAGATTTGGGAAAAATCGTTTTTGACTTGAAATCGATAAACACGAACCACAAATTCGATGTCATCGTTGTGGAGGAAACGAATGATCCCATCCCAATTGAAGATGTTGTTTATATTTCTCATCCAGTGAAGAATCTCGGTTTTCCCTATGCAAGAAACCTCAGCATATCTCAATCGACAGGCGAGATCATGGTTTTTGTGGATGACGATTGCCAGGTTAAAGAAGGGTGGTTAGACAAACTTTTGAGACCCTTTGAAGACAAATCGGTTGTAGGAGTTCAGGGTGGTGTAGTCGTTCCGGATGGGACGAATGCTGTTGGATGGACAGAATCAATTTTGGGATTTCCGGGCGGTGGTTTCAAGCGGATCATTGAGTCAGGCGGAGCCGAGCAGGATACAATTGAAATATCAACATTAAACAGCGCTTACCGGCGGTGGGTTGTTGAGGCGGTTGGTGGTTTTAATAGTCGTTTGAAATTGGGGGGCGAAGATTACCTGCTGGCAAAGAAGGCCTGTCAGTATGGGAAATGTCTCTTTGTGCCGGATGCCCTTGTTGCACACAGGGCGAGGGGCGATTTGTCGAGTATCTGGCATTGGTTTGTCAGGCGTGGTCAAGCTGAGATCGGCGTTGCACGTTCCCGGGAGTATGCGGGTGCAGGGTGGATGTCCGTTTTGAGAAGCTCGTTGATGTTCAAACTTCTTATGATTACGCTGTTGTGCCTGTCTCTCTCTGTTGGGTTGCTTTATATTCTACTATTTTTTTTGTTCTTTTACTCAGTTTTGCCGTATTATCACGGCTTCCCTATTTGGAAAGAAAGCGGGGCACCTTTCATGTCCTTCATGATCATACCTTCCGTGAAATTAACAATGGATCTTGCAGCAGATGTTGGTCGCCTGAAGGGAATCTTGCGTGGCTAAACGTGTGCTTGCCATATCGAACCATGCAACATTCATCGGGGGCGGTGAACATTCATATCTTGACCTTATTTCACGTCTCCCGGAAGAATGTTCTGTCATCGCTTCCTTGCCGTCGGAGGATGTGCTTTCAAGAAGGTCCAGGGAAAGGGGCATTTCCACGATGATTGCTCCATTGCCCCATATTAACCCGGCCTATATCCCTCAAATGGCAAAATGTATCGGTTATTTAAGAAATATATGCAAGGCCGAAAGCGTTAATTTGATTTACGCAAATGGATCTAGGGCAGCGTTTTATGGCGGGGCGGTTGGACGTCTTTGTTCAATTCCCGTCATTTGGCATTGCCGCGTCAGTGAGCCTGAGCCCTATCTCGACTTTATACTTATACGGATGGTTAACCGTATCGTTGCGAACAGCAAGGCAACGGCATTGCGATTTTCGTCACATTTTCGAGGCAAAATTGATGTTGTTTACAATGGCTTCGATTTAGAATGGCTGAAGGAACAAAACGTAATAAAACCGGCATTGTTTAAAGACGGCTGGATATCAATTTTGGTTGTTGCCCGTGTGTCACGGTGGAAAAGGCATGACTTGATCCTGTCAGCATTTGAAAAGATTGCAATAGTGGAAAAAAATGCGCACTTGATTTGTATTGGCGAGAAAGATCATTCGGAACCGGCCTGGTGGAATGAGTTACAGGAGAAGACGAAAAATTCTCCATTTTCCGCTCGAATCCACTGGGTTGGCGCCGTTGAGGATGTCAGACCCTGGTATCGTGCTGCTTCTATTTTCGTCTTATCGTCCGTCAATGAACCTTTTGGAAGAGTTATCGTGGAAGCGATGGCTTGCGGTGTTCCTGTTATTACCACCCGATCCGGAGGCATACCTGAAATCATTACGCATTTGCAAAGTGGTATGCTTGTGCCGGAAAATGACTCGGCCGCCATCTCTGAAGCCATTATGAAGATTTTACATGATGAATCTCTCACGAAGCGGATCATAGGAGAAGGCCTTAAACAGGCGGAGCGCTTCAGTATGGATTCACATATTGAACAAATGGTGAAAGTCTTCAATGACGTTATGGAGAGGCATTGAAACAGAAGGCACGGCATATCCTCGTTGACGGACGAGAATTTGCGCCAGGAAAAACAACGGGCATTGGTAGGTTCCTATCGGGCCTGATAGATGCCCTGGCGTTTATGGAGGGTACCGAAATTGTCGCTGCTGTATCAGCAAGAGATTCAGTCCCTTTATTACTAAGAGACCATGGAAATGTTGACATTGAAATCGTCGGTCATGAATTTGTCGGCTCGGAGAAAAAGTTGTCTCGACTGACGGCAAGGGACTTTTGTCTTTTTATCAGCCCTTATCCAAAACTGCCGTTATTCGGCACCTTTTGCCCGACAGTCCATACAGTTCATGATGTACATGATCTGACCCACCCATCCTACAAAAGGCGATTAAGAGTTTTTTTCGATAAGTACCGTTTAAAATCGGCTTTAAGAAAGGCAAACTTGACCTGGTACGATTCCAGCTGGAGTAAGCAGGAGACAAGAAGTCTTGTGGGGTTGACTGGACAAAACCCAAGAATTCGCTTTCCAGCAATTGGCCGCCAGTTCAATGTGTATGGCGAAGGGAATGGAACTGCAGCATCAGAATCTTTAAATCTTAAGCCGGGGTACATTCTGGTAACAGGCAACGGGATGCCACATAAGAATTTGGGTGTGCTTTTAACCATTTCAAATTCCTTATCACGTGAATTGTTATTCGTAGGGGTTTCTGAAGACAGCCAACTTTATTGGATGAATCAGTATCCTCATTCCCGCGCGGCATGGCTTAAATATGTGGACGAAAAGGCATTGCCGCATGTGATTAGAAATGCTTTTTGTCTCGCTCTGCCGTCGAGTGCGGAAGGATATGGCTATCCCGCACTGGAAGCAATGGCCTGCGGTGTGCCGGTTGTGGTTAGCCATATTCCGGTATTAGTCGAGACAACGGGTGGTAATGTCATGATTTCAGATCCTAAAGAACCACAACAATGGCTAGAGGCTTTTAACGCATTAGAAATGAAAGAAATCTCTGAAAGGCAGATTGAGAGAGGATTGAAATGGACGGAACGTTTAAAAGGGCGTCAGGGATGGCAGAAACATATTGATGATATTCAAGAGCTGATAAATGGGTAATTATATGAAAAAAGGTGTTATTACGTGGAGTAACGATTTGAGCATCATTCCATTTCGAGGTGGTTGCCAATAATTTCTTTTGAAGAGCTTGTATAGGAAATGGTTGATGCCAATATGGAATGGTAAAAAGTAACAATATTTGACGCTGCAGAAAATGTCAGAAGAACAGAGTGGGTTTATCAAGAAATGCAGTGAGAAGAAATCACTTGAATCCTATGACTCGGCTCTGCAATCTCTGTGGTGCAGACGACAAATTTAAGATCATCGAAGACAGCGAAAAGCCCTTTCATGTTTTGAAATGCGTTCATTGTGGGCTCATTTTTGTTGACCCTATCCCGGAATTGCCGTTGCTGGCTAATCACTACGATGCGAGCTACTATGCCGATTGGCTGGGGAATCAGAAAGAAGAACGTCAAAGGATGTGGCGACGGAGGCTTAAAACCATTGAGAAGCGCTCTCGGAGAGGTCGCTTGCTGGATGTGGGATGCGCGACGGGAACCTATCTCCAAATGGCTCAACAAAACGGATGGGATATCAGGGGCACTGAGTATTCCATGTATGCAGCGGAATTTGCAAGAGGCCTCCTGAATACCGACATTTATTGCGGACAATTGATGGATGCCCATTATGTAGATTCATTTTTTGATGTGGTCACATTCTGGCACGTTTTGGAACATGTCAATGATCCGATGCGTTACCTGCAGGAAGCACGCCGCATCCTGAAACCATCCGGGTTGCTGGTAATTGCCGTCCCCAACGTCAATGATTACATCATGCAATTTGCCTACAGGATTGTAAAGGGAAGGCCCTTGAAGCTTTTTTCTAAAGATGACCGGGAAGTCCACCTGTATCACTTCTCTGCCGGGACCTTGAGAAATTATCTACAGAAGGCTGGTTTTGAATGTCTCAAGATCTCACCTGATTATGGCATTACCGAATCCTCCAAGAAAGTGGTCAACGCCATCGCCGTAGCGTTGTACTTTACTACAGGTTTAAAGATATTCAACGCCCTTGAGGCACATGCTGCCCGTATATGAATTATCAATAAAATCAATTTTCAAGGCAATCTATTTGAATGCAAGAGGCTTTGCTTTAAAAAAATGTTACCATCCCTCCGGGCGCCCATGAGACGCATCGATGGTTACCGGCGCATTATGCCGAACTACGTTGCCGAAAAACATAAATGACCGGTAAAGCTCCTCATAACAAATGAATCGCAAACATCCGGCATGTTAAGCAGATTAAAAGAAGTATTGCTTTCCGATTCGAGGGTTCACATATTCGTCATAACTTTGCTTTTTCTGGTAACTCGAACCATTTTTCTTTTTACGTCGGCCGGGCAGCTTGGTGATGCGGACCAAGCCGTTTTCGGTATGATGGCACAAAAGATCGCCGCGCTGGAAGAATATCCCATCTTCTGCTGGGAAGCGCATTACGCAGGGGCTCCCGTCGCCTATCTTTCGGCCATCCTTTTCCATTTTTTCGGCGCCGGGTTCGTGCAACTCCGCATTGCGATGATACTCATTATCTTTCCCAGCTTTCTTCTGTTCTATTTTATCTATCAGAGGACCTTCGACAGCCAAAGAGCCTTTATCTGTGTTATTTTTCTTATTTTTTGCCCTTATCTCGTCCTCAATTGTACAACGGCGGCCTATGGAGGGTATGGAGAGTCTTTTCTCGGTACCTCCTTGATTATTCTACTCAGTTGGAAGATCAGGAATCAATCCATGAGCATTCCCATCGGGACTTCTTGTTTCCTTTTAGGACTGACATGCGGCTTTTTTTCGTATATTCAAATCTTCGTGATTCCCGTCGTTCTGGCTTTTGCGATTCCAGCCCTATGGACCATTGGCGAAAAACGTATAAAATCATTTGGGTGGTTTTCTCTGGGGGGACTTATTGGAATCTCTCCACTTATAATCTACAATATAATGACTGGCGGGGGAACTCTGACACGCGGTGCTGCCTGGGTCTTGTTGATCGGCAGGGATGACATTTCTGCGGGTCCCATGAACGTAATCGGAAATATAATTTTACAGAAAAGCGCTTACCTCACAAGCTGGTTATCAAATGCCCCCTTGATGTTCGGACAATATGTCATGCCGGCTATATTGGGACATACACTTCAAATCGCGGCTGGCTTGATACTCATCGTTATATTATTTGTCTATATCGTTTCCTCTTTGACCAAAGGTAAAAAAAAGAAGCAGTCGCGTTCTACCACCGTCAATTCGCCCTCTACCTGTTGATATTCATCTTGTTTCACTTATTTGCCAGCTTACGCGCTGATCGTCACCTCATGCCTCTCTTTGCCGTTATTCCTGTTGCTCTGCTTGGTGTGGCCACATGGCGTCCTATGGTAAAGAAGGTCTCAATCGTTTTGATACTGGTGCTTAGTGCCCTTCAGGTTATCAGTTGGAATCAGGAATTCAGAACCCCTCACTTTGATCCAAATCCTGTTGCTAAAATTATGGGAAGTCAAGGCATTAGAGAATTCTATTCCTCGTACTGGACAGGCTATCCTATCATGTTTCTTGGGGAAGGCCGCCTGGTCGGCTCTCCCATGCTATTGCCTTTTAATGAGCCATTCAGCGACAGGAGGCCCCAATATACCGAGCAGGTTCGACGCTCAAGGGATGCGGCCTTTGTTTTTGGCGTGGGTGAGGAGTTGCTGGAAAATGAATTCCTGTCATTCCTTAAAACAAATGACATTACATACAAGATGCAGGAGATTGACGGAACAACCATTTATTATGGCCTGTCAACACCGGTGGCTGTTTCCTTCACGAAGAGCAACCGACAAAATTTCTTCTTTTTGAAATACCAGTCATAATCACGGCTTTTACGATAGACATAACTGCCGGAGCAAAAGTCATCCGGGGTTTTTCCGTTTCAAATGGTAACGAACACAATGAATACTTTGCGAAACAATGCGACGCTGACAGACATTGCAGAAGAAAAAATCAATTGCCTTTATTGCCAGTCTGTCGGTAACTTTTGTTTTTCGTTCTACCACCGGACCTATTACCACTGCCCGTCCTGCGATCTCATTTTTGCAAGTCGTGAGGAAGATGCAAAAACCGTCATCGCCTACTATCGGGATCTCTATTTCGATAACGAGGCCGAAGATCAGACGTCGGGACAGCGGACGAATCTCTATCGGCATATCCTGGATGTCCTCGATGATTATAAAAAGCCCGGATCACTTTTGGATGTGGGTTGCGGCTGCGGTTATTTTCTCAAAGAGGCCAGGGAGCGCGGCTGGCAAGTTCTGGGAGTGGACCCTTCTCGAAAATCAATAGAGTGCGCCAAGTTGTTGATCGGTGATAACGTCATTTGTGGAACCCTGGATGATGTTCCAGCCGACCGGCGGTTCGATGTCATTACCCTAATCAATGTCCTGGATCACACAGTCGACGCCTGCCGGCAACTCCAAAAGGTACAGGAACTCCTCACACCGGACGGCATCGTCTATCTGCGTTTTCCGAACGGCTCATTCCATTCATTCATGATGCGTCTCTTTACGATACTATCAGCCAGGCATTTTATATATTCCTTCCTGATATTTCACGAATATGCTCTTACACCGAAGGCGATCAAGCGATGCTTGGGCGATATGGGATATGCCGATATCCGGGTGTTGAACTCACATCTTACCGGCGGCAATTTCTACCCCAGCGATGGGACTTTTGCCACACTTGTTCGGAATATTCTGCGCAGTCTGATCTGGGGATTTTTCAAATTTCTGGAGAAGCTTTCCCGGGGGCGCTGGGTGTGGGGACCTTCTTTGCAGGTCATCGCCAGAAAAGGCTCTGGAGGCTTCAGGGCTTGAACATCCTTTTTGTTTCTGATGTTTCGATTCAAGACGTCATTGGCGGCGCCGAACGGGTTCTTTATGAGCAGACGACCCGGTTGGCCGCCCGGGGACACGCTGTTCAGATCCTTACCCGAAGATTACCGCCACACCAATCTAGCTACGCAGAGATTCGGAATGTTAAGGAATGGCGATATGATGTCAATCAGAACAATGCGGTTTCATTCTTCATGTCCACGCTTCACAACGGGAAAAGACTTTTTGAAGAAATCTACAACGTCAAGAAGTTCGACTGCATCAACTTTCAGCAACCCTTTTCAGCATTCGCTGTATTGAGATCGGATAAAAGTCGCAATATCAGGAAGGTATATACTTGCCTCTCTTTCGCCTTTGAGGAATATGCCTCAAGAAATGCGAGCCCCCAACCTTTGGGTAAGAAAATTGTGCATTCATTGCATCTCCTATCGAGACGATGGATCGAGCAAAAAGCCTTAAACCAATCGGATCGAATTGTTGCTCTCAGTCGCTTTACGGGCGATAGACTTTTCAATGTCTATGGATTTCCTCTCGAGGATATTATAATGGTTCCGGGCGGCATCGATCTGGTGCGCTTTCATCCGTCTGAGGATAAAATAACGCTGCGGGAGCGGCTCCATCTCCCGCAAGAGAAAACGATACTGCTTACGGTAAGGAATCTCGTCCCACGTATGGGACTTGATAATCTCATCCTCGCCATGCGGAACATTGTCGATTCGGTACCGGACATCTACCTCATCATCGGCGGCGCCGGTCCCTTGAAGGATAATCTGGTTTCGCTGTGCCGTGACCTGAATCTGGATCGGCATACTCATTTCGCCGGTTTTATTCCGGAAGCCGATTTGCCTGATTACTACCGGGCGGCGGATGTGTTTGTTCTACCCACGATGGAACTGGAGGGATTCGGCTTGGTCACGCTTGAGGCGCTGGCGTCCGGAACGCCGGTTTTAGGGACGCCGGTCGGAGGAACACAGGAAACTCTCAGCAGATTGGACAGCAGATTCTTATTCGAAGACGCTTCTCATGAAGCCATATCCAGGCTGATCATCGAGATGTGCCACAAATACCGGAATCAACCGGAGCAATGGCGCCTTGATTCCCAGCGTTGTCGACAGTTTGCAGAGAAATATTATTCCTGGGAAACCAACGTAGATGCGATGGAAGGCCTTTTTATGGGGGACGCCTCATAATCATGTGCGGCATTTGCGGAAAACTTGATTTTACCGGTGTGCCGGTCGACGAAGGCCTGCTGCGGCGCATGATGGGCCTGCTGGCCCATCGCGGGCCGGATGACTCCGGGTTCTATCTGAACCAGCAGGGCGGGGTAGGGTGCGGTCTCGGACACCAGCGGCTCAGCATCATTGATCTGACAGTGGCCGGACGGCAGCCTATGGCCAATGAGGACGGCTCCCTCCGGATGGTTTTCAACGGGGAGATTTACAATTTCGGTGCACTGCGAGAAGAGCTGAAAAGAAAAGGCCATCGCTTTGCCTCCCGGACGGACAGCGAGGTCATCCTTCACATCTTTGAAGAAGAAGGATCGGCAGGTATTGCCAGGCTCGCTGGGATGTTCGCCCTGGCCATCTGGTCGGACAAAACGCAGACGCTCGTCCTGGCCCGCGACCCCGTCGGCGTCAAACCGCTCGTCTATTACTGGGACGGCAAGCGAGTTCTCTTCGCCTCGGAGATCAAGGCCCTCCTCGCCGATCCAGGCATCCCCCGGAAGATTGATCTGGAGGCCCTGGACCTCTACCTGAGCCTCAATTACATCCCCGCACCCCACACGATCTTCAAGAACATCCGCAAGCTCCGCCCCGGCCATATCCTGACGGTTCACGACGGCGCTCTCAAGGAGGAAAGGTTCTGGGATGTCGCGGCCGCGACATCCAAAAAAACACCAGATCCGTTTGATTTCGAGACGGCAAAGGCGGCCCTCTTTAGCGCCCTGGAAGAGGCAGTCAGCAGTCAGATGATTGCCGATGTCCCCCTGGGTGCCTTCCTGAGCGGCGGCATCGATTCGAGTGTCATCGTGGGCCTCATGGCGCGCAATGCCACCCGGCCGGTGAAGACCTACAGCATCGGCTACAAGGATATGCCGATGTATGACGAAACAACCTATGCGCGGGAGGTGGCCGCCTTCCACAAGACAGATCACCGCGAAATAAAGCTCAACGCAAAGGACATCATCCACGCGATCCCTGACGTCCTGAATGCATTGGACGAGCCCTTCGGCGATTCCTCGGCCGTGCCCACCTACATGGTCGCCCGCGAGACCGTTCGGGACGTCAAGGTCGCTCTTTCCGGGGACGGCGGCGACGAGCTCTTCGCCGGGTACCGCATGTACCAGGGGGAAGCCTGGCAACGCCGCTACCGGCTTATCCCCAGCCTTCTCCGGAAGGGGCTCATTGAACCGGCCATTCTATCCCTTTCTGATTCCAGGGACAGCAAATCCATGGAACAGGTGCGCCGGGCTAAAAAATTTTTGCGTGGAACGAAGGAAACGCTTGCCGAACGCTTCTATGCCTGGAACGAGCTGTTCAGCCGGGAGAGCAGGCAGGCGCTGCTGACCGTTGCATACCAGACAGACCGGCCCATGGCGCCGGAACTGTTCGCTGCCGCATTGGGCCGTTTGCCGTCCGACGCCGTTAATCGTATGTTGTATGCGGACTTAACAATCTCACTGCCTTCGGACATGCTCTGGAAGGTGGACATGATGAGCATGCACCATGCCCTGGAAGTGAGGGTGCCGCTGCTGGACCAGCGGGTCTGCGAACTGGCCTTTGCCATGCCCGGAGACTGGAAGCTACGCAACGGCAAAGCAAAGTACATCTTCCTGGAAACCTTCAAAGACATCCTGCCCCGATCATTACATAACCGCCCCAAATGGGGTTTCGAGATGCCGGTGAGTCAATGGCTGAAGTCGGATCTGAGATATCTTGTGGAGGATCATCTCACGCATGAGAAAATCGACAGACAGGGCATTTTCCATTACCCCGCCGTTAAGAAGCTTATCGGCGATCTCATGACGAACCGCACCGACACGGCCTGGCAGCTCTGGAACCTGATCGCCTTCCAGGTCTGGCATGCGCGGTATTTCCGGTAACGAGGCAATGGTACAAGAGGCGACAGGGGTGAAGGTTATCCACGTCATCACGCGCTTTGACAAGGGCGGCTCGGCGGAAAATACCTATCTTACCGTTCTTGGACTCGATAAGAAAAAATACGAAGTTTATCTGGTCAGGGGCCTTTCACCGGACTCCCGCATGAGCCGACTCGAAGCTGCCGGCGTGGAAGAAAACCTTGCAGAAGCCGAGAAGAGCGGTGTCAGAATTATCACCATTTCTGAACTTGTGCGGAATATAAATCCCGCCAAAGATATCAAGGCTTTTTTCAGATTGATGCGCATCTTCAGGCAGGAGAAGCCCGACATCGTTCATACCCACACCTCCAAGGCCGGAATTCTCGGACGCTGGGCAGCTTTCTTGGTGAAGACATCCATTATTGTCCACACGCCCCACGGCCATATCTTCTGGGGATATTTCAACAGCTGGAAAACCGCCGTATTTATTTTTCTGGAGCGTCTGACCGCCCGGATCACGGACCGGATCATAACGTTGACCGAACAGGAGAGGAAGGACCATGTTCGCATTGCTGTTGCCGCTGAGGAGAAATTCGCTGTGATCCACAGCGGGGTAGATCTGCGCAATTTCCTGGATGTATCTGTTGATCCTGCGGATATGAGGGAAAAACTTGGAATCCCGCGGGGCTCGTTTGTTGTGGGCACGGCAGGCAGACTCACACCGGTCAAAGGTCAGAGATACCTGATAGAAGCGGCGGCAAAGGTAATACAACAAGTACCCGGCGCCATGTTTGTTTTCCTGGGTGATGGCGAGTTGCTTGCCGGGTTCACTGAAACGGCTTCAGTTTTTGGGATCAAAGACCATCTGAAATTTTTAGGTTGGCGGCCGGACGTAGCAGACGTCATGTCCACATTTGATGTATTTGTCCTGCCTTCCCTGAACGAGGGAATGGGCAAGGTTATAGTCGAGGCCATGGCAATGGGTAAACCAATCATCGCCAGCAAGGTGGGGGGTATTCAGGACCTTGTTGCTCACGGTGAAAACGGCTTGCTGGTTCCGCCGGCCGACAGTGAGGCCCTGGCGTACGCCATCCTTGATCTTTATGAAAATCCTGATAAAAGGAAGAGAATGGGCGAGGCCGGGAGGCAGATGGCGGCAGAATATGGCATCGATGCAATGCTTCGGAAGATCGAAGAGCTCTATAGGGCTTGCCTGGAAACCCATAAGTAATACGAAAAAGGTGATGTAATCATGAAACTATCAGTCGTCATACCCGTCTTCAACGAGGTTCGGACCCTCGAGGAAATCATTGCGCGTGTCCAGTCGGTGTCCTACGATAAGGAGATTGTGATCATCGACGATTATTCGACAGATGGTACCGTCGATTTATTAAGAAAAATCGAAGCAAAATCAGGAAACGTTAAAGTATTATATCATGATCGTAACCGCGGCAAGGGAGCGGCCTTGCGGATGGGTTTTGCCAAGGTCACAGGCGATATTGTCATCATTCAGGACGCAGATCTCGAATATGATCCGCGGGAATATCCCCAAATGCTGGAGCCGATCCTCGACGGCCGGGCGGATGTAGTATATGGCTCCAGATTCCTTGGCGGCCCGCATCGCGTAATGTTTTTCTGGCATTACGTGGGCAACCAGTTTCTGACCCTGCTGTCAAATATGATGAGCAACCTGAATCTGACGGATATGGAAACCTGCTACAAAGCCTTCCGGAAAGAAGTACTGAGGGATTTGACGTTGAAGTCGGACCGCTTCGGATTCGAGCCGGAGTTCACTCTCAAAGTGGCCAAAAGGAAGTTCCGCATCTACGAAGTCCCGATCAGCTACAGCGGCCGCACATATGAGGAAGGGAAGAAAATCAACTGGAAGGACGGTGTCGCGGCCATCTTCGCCATCATCCGGTTCAGGTTCATGGATTGAGGGATGAAAAGCGCACTGTCCTGCCGGATTCTCAAGGTATTTATGGCGTTCATGCTTGCCGCGGGCGTTCTTGTTCAGTACGCCCAGGCTTCCGATTACCAGCCTGTTTCCGGCGTTGTTGATCTGCGTTCCACCTTCAGCGACGGTGCCTATGACATCCAGTCGCTGGTCCAGTTGGCCCGCTCGAAGGGCATCGCAGCGCTTTTCATCAATGACCACGACCTCATGGTGATGGAATACGGCGTTTGGCCTCTCAGAAATCTGATCAGGAAACGGGAGGAAAGGAATTCCATTCTCAAGATGGGCGCGGATAAATACCTTCAGGAGATTGAACGGGTCAGTCAGGCCAATCCCGATATGATCATCATTCCCGGGTCGGAGACAACACCGTTTTACTACTGGACGGGGAACCCCTTACAGGGCAAGCTGACGGCGCACAACCATGAAAGGCGCATGCTGACCATCGGTCTGGATAGTCCGTCCGATTATGAAAATCTGCCGATTCTTCATAACCATTATTCCGTTCGGGCTCTGCGCGACGGCCTGCCGGGCATCCTTTTTTTTGCCGCAGCGTTTGTGGTCGGCCTTGTCATGCTCTGGTGGAAAGGGTCGTTCAGAATTGCCGGCATGGTTGTGCTGGTTTTATCGGCGGTGTTGATGGCCGACGGCAATCCTTTCAACAAGTCGCCCTTTGACCCCTATCACGGCGACCGGGGAGGCGCGCCCTATCAGCTCCTGATCGACTATGTGGCCTCCAGGGGGGGGATGACCTTCTGGAATTACCCGGAGACAAAGTCAGGCGTCCGGCAACTGGGACCGATTATGGTCAGCACACGCCCCTATCCGGAAGCGCTGCTCGAATCCAGGGGGTACACGGGATTTGCGTCACTGTATGGGGAACATATCACGGTGACGGAACCGGACGGCGTCTGGGATATGGTTTTGAAAGAATACTGCAGCGGTTTACGGCAACGGCCGCCTTGGGGTATTGCCACGGCCGATTTTCACCGGGAAGGGGAGAGCGGTGAGCAATTGGGAAATTATCAGACCGTCTTTTATGTGAAAGAGAAAAAAAAAGCTGAAATATTAAGCGCCATGAGAAATGGCCGCATGTATGCCGTGCAGGGAACATTCCCGCAGGTTCCCGTCATGGATGAATTTTCCGTATCGTCGGCGGATAGGACGGTGAAGGGCATTTCGGGTGAGGACGTCTCGCTGAGAAGCCATCCGAGAATAAAAATCGCGCTGTCGTCAGGCAAACCGGTCGCCGCCCCGGTCAAGGTTCGCCTGATCCGCTCCGGGAGCGTCGTTCATCGTGTTGACGGAACATTGCCGCTGCAGTTTGAATATGACGATACCTATTACCATCCGGGTGAAAAGATCTACTACCGCATGGATATGCGCGGTGCCGGAATCATTGTCTCCAATCCGATTTTTGTGAATTTTGTGAAATAATATGATCTGTTCCGTCCATCAGCCTCAATATCTGCCCTGGCTTGGCTATTTCGACAAGATCGACCAAGCCGATGTTTTCGTGCTGCTGGACACCGTTCAGTTCAAAAAAAATGAATGGCAGAACCGGAACCGGATCAAAACGGCACAGGGCATGCAATGGATTACGGTTCCGGTTCTGTATCATTTCCCGCAGTTGATTCAGGATGTGGAAATCAACAATAACGAAAAATGGCAGCACAAACAACGACAGACCATTCTGTCAAATTACAGGAAAGCCCCGTTCTGGTCATTGCTGGAGCCTTTCTTTGATGAGATGTTCTCAGCCCAATGGGATACGATTGCCAAATTGAATATCCATGTGGTCAAAAGACTTGCGGCGATTCTCGGGATTGAAACGCCCCTGTTTGTCGCCTCAGGCATGGGTGTGTTTCCGGAAAACCCGGATGAACGCTTGATCGCCATCGCGCGGCATTTCGGCGCCGATGCCTACCTGGCCGGAAGCGGCGGTCATGACTACATGGATCTGGAAAAGTATCGGGAAGCCAGTGTCGATGTCATCTTTCAGGAATATCAGCATCCGGTTTATAATCAGTTGTACGGCGATTTTGAACCGTTCCTGTCCGTCATCGACCTGATCTTTAATCATGGAAAAGAAAGTCTGAACATTATAAGGGGGAAGGTATGAAGATTCTTGCGATCGGGGCTCATCCCGATGACATTGAGGTCGGATGCGCCGGTGCACTGGCCAAATATGCCCAGCAGGGCCATGAGATTCATCTGCTGGTCATGACGGAAGGGGCAAAGGGCGGTGACGCCTCCGGCAGACGGGACGAACAGCATCGCGCCGCTGAGTTTCTTCAGCCTAAAAGCCTGACATGGGGGGTATATGAGGATACAAAACTGACGCCTTGCATGAATGAAATGGTGCATGACGTTGAAAAAATCATGGACCGGATCGGGCCTGATTTCATTTTTGTCCATTATGATGACGACACACATCAGGACCACCGGGCCTTGAGCAAAGCAACGGTATCGGCCACGCGTTACGTCAGGAATGTCCTTTTTTACGAAGGGCCCACAAGCCAGAATTTCGCGCCCACCGTTTTTGTGGACATCAAGGAAACCATCGACCGGAAGATATCCATGCTTTTGGCCCATCAATCACAGGTCATGAAAACCAACATCAAGGGGTTGTCGATTATCGATGTCATCAAAGCGACCGCCATGTTCAGGGGAACCCAGGGGCGGGCTCAATTTGCGGAGGGGTTTATGCCGCTGCGCCTGTTCATCAACATCTGACACAAAGAAAACCGCGGAACACCATATGCCGGAAAACAAGAAGATTCCCCATTCCAGGCCGACGCTGGACGAAGCAGACCGGCAGGCTGTTCTGGATGTGCTGCAAACGGGCCGGCTTGTTCAGGGAGAGCAGGCTGCCGGTTTTGAAGCGGATATGTCGGCCATGATCGGCGTTTCCCATGCGGCGGCGGTGAGTTCCGGCACGGCGGCCCTGCATCTGGCCCTCGTCGCGCTGGGTGCGGGGGACGGGGACGAGGTCATCTGTCCGAGTTATGTTTGTTCGGCCCTGCTGCATGCAGTCCGCTGTGTGAAAGCAACACCCGTTATCGCCGATATTGAGCGGGACACGTTCAATATCGATGTTCGGGATGTAAAAAAACGCATGACGGCAAGAACGAAGGCGATCATTGTGCCGCACCTGTTCGGGTTGCCGGCGGACGTGGCCGAACTTACATCTCTCGGCATTCCTGTGATCGAGGACTGCGCCCAGTCTCTTGGCAGCCATTACCGGGACCGCTATACAGGCAGTTTTGGTGTGGTCTCCATGTTTTCTTTTTATGCGACCAAAATCATCGCCGCCGGAGAAGGCGGCATGCTGCTTTCCCGTGATGCCGGCCTGATTGAGAAGATCAGGGATCTGCGCGACTATGACGAAAGGGAGGATGATGCCCTGCGTTATAACTACAAGATGACGGACATGCAGGCCGCGCTCGGGAGGAGCCAGTTAAGAAAAATCGATGGGTTCATCCAGAGAAGAAAGGAAATCGCCGGTCATTATGATCTGATTCTGAAAAAAATGGGCCTTCCGATTCCTGTCGTGCCGCCGGAAAGAGGGCATATCTATTACCGGTATGTTATTCTCCTGGATCAGTTGCAGGCATTCATGGAATTTATGGATCAGTCGGAAGTGGTTTGCCGGCGGCCCGTATTCAAACCGCTGCATCGCTACCTCGGGCTTTCAGGTTACAGCGTGACGGAAGATATCTGGAAAAGGGCGGTTTCCATCCCGATCTACCCCTCCCTGACGGAGCGTGAACTTTCTGTGATTGTTGAGAGCATGTCACAGTCGGCATGTATGGGAGTTGTTCGCTGATGCTGAGAAAAGCGGGAAGGCATACCTCCCTGAGAAGAATTTACTGGCTTTGCGCTGCGCTGATGCTGTCAGCTCTATTAATCCCATTAGTTCGCAATTATTTTTTCAGCAACATCGGCAGATGGCTGTACGTCCTGCTTTTTTCCTTTGCCGTCGCCGCCGTATTGACGCCCCTGGCCCGCTGGATCGCCCTGAAACTCAATATCGTCGATGACCCCGGCGGCCGCAAGATCCATGAGGAACGCACGCCCCTGCTTGGCGGATTGCCTATCATCCTGGCCTTCCTGTCCGCTCTGTTGTTCAATATGATTCTGGACAGGGAATATTTTCTGCTGTTGACGGGCGGTGTTGTGGTTGCGATGGTCAGTCTTTATGACGACTGGAAAGGCTTATCGGCCCAGTTCAAGTTAAGTGCGCAGATCCTTGTCGTTGCAGTCCTGATTCATCAGGGAATCATCCTGGAGTTATTTCCCAGGATGACCTTATGGGGCTACAGCCTCAACTGCCTTTTTACGATCCTGTGGATTATCGGCATCGCCAACGCCATGAACTTTGCAGACGGCATGGATGGTCTGGCTGCAGGACTCAGCGCCATCATCGCGCTGTTTATGGGCATCGTTGCCTTTCAGACCAATCAGCCGCTGATGGGCTGGGTCGCTCTGGCCATGCTCGGAAGCTGCCTGGGGTTCCTGCCCTATAACTTCAGGCGGCAGGGGCAGGCGCACATCTTTCTGGGAGACACCGGCAGTATCTTTCTGGGTTTCATCCTGGGGGCGCTGGCCGTCAAAGGCGATTGGGCCGATAATGACCCAATTGTTTCATTTGCCGCCCCGGTCCTGATTTTCTGGGTCCTGATTTACGACATGACCTATATCAGCGTGGAGAGGATCTTGTCGGGCAAGGTGAGAAACTTCAGGCAATGGATTGACTATGTCGGCAGGGACCATCTGCATCATCGCCTCTATGCGGTTCTCGGAGACAGGAAGAAGACAGTTCTGTTTATCTACCTGATCTGTGCAACCCTCGGCATCAGCGCGATTGCCCTGAGACATGCACGGATGGTTGATGGGGTCCTGCTGGTCGTTCAGGCCTTTCTCATTTCGATTATCATTTCCATCCTGGAATATTCCGGCCGCAAGCGGCTATAGTGCCCCTGCGTGATGTAAAAACGGGGACAGATTTCAAATCTGTCCCCGTCGGTTAAAGCATCGAGGAGTAAAGCATGAAGATAGAAATTAAAAAAGGCAAACCGGCAGAATATCCTGCGGAAGCCTTGGTGGTGCTCCTTTTTGAGGACAGCGAGATACCGGCAGGCCCCCCCCGGTATTTTGACGGGACCTTCGGCGCGCTGATTGATGACGTCATTGAAAACGGCGATTTCCAGGGGAGACTGTACCAAACTGCAGTGCTCTACACGCGGAATGCGGTTCCGGCAAAACGCATCATCCTGGCGGGACTCGGACCGAAGAAGGATTTCGATTTGGAAAAGCTGCGCGGCGCCTATGCCGGGGCGGCCCGTCAGGCCCGCACGCTTGGCCTGAAGGAGATTACTTTTTTTCTGAATGTCCATGATACCGGGCAAACCATCCGGCAAATGACCGAAGCTGCCCTGGAGGGGGCCATTCTGGGTCTTTATCAGTTCATGCCCTATAAGACCCTGGAGCGGGAAAAGATAAAAATAATAAAACGGATAACCGTGGTCGATGACAAAGACGACGCACTCAAGGAAATTCATGCTGCGGCCAAAACGGCGGAAACCGTTGCTCAAGCGGTATATTTTGCCCGCGATCTTGTCTCGACGCCGGGCAATGACATGACGCCCTCCGACATGGCGCAGGCCGCCAGCAGGATCGCCAAACACCGGCGCGTGAGCCTCAGTGTCCTCGATGTTGCGCAAATGAAGAAACTCGGGATGCATGCCCTTTTAGGCGTGGCGCGGGGAAGCGATGAACCGGCCAAGTTCATTATTCTGGAATACCGCGGAGCAAAGCGCGGGGAACCTCCCATTGTCCTCGCCGGCAAAGGACTCACCTTCGACAGCGGCGGGATATCCATCAAGCCCTCAGAAGACATGGAAGAGATGAAATCGGACATGGCCGGCGGGGCTGCCGTGATGGGGGCCATCAGGGCAGCCGCCGATCTTGAGCTTCCGCTGAATGTCGTAGGTCTGATCCCGGCCACGGAGAATCTTCCCGGCGGACATGCTTTGAAGCCCGGCGATATCCTCAAGTCGTTCTCCGGACAGACGATCGAGGTCGTCAACACCGATGCGGAGGGACGTTTGATCCTGGCGGACGCCCTGACCTACGCGCAGCGCTACAAACCGGCTGCGGTGATCGATCTGGCCACGCTGACCGGCGCCTGCAAGATTGCCCTGGGCGATCACGTGATCGGCATGTTTGGCAACGACGGGCCCTTGAAGGAAAAAATCAGGATGGCAGGGGAGCGGACAGGGGAGCGGGTCTGGGAATTGCCGCTGTGGGAAGATTATCACGAACTGATTAAAAGCGATGTGGCCGATTTCAAAAATACCGGGGGCAGGGCAGGGGGCGCCATCACGGCGGCTGCCTTCCTGAGCAAATTTGTCGGCGCCTGTCCCTGGGTTCATCTCGATATTGCCGGCCCCGCCTGGCTGGCAAAGGACAAGCCCTATACGCCGAAGGGCGCAACCGGTGTCGGCGTTCGTCTGCTGGTGCAGTGCCTGAGAGACTGGAAATGAGATGTCTCCCCTGATTGAAGTCAAGAACCTCAAAACGCACTTTGCAACCGCCAAGGGAACCGTCAAAGCAGTCGATGGCGTCGATATCGCCATTAACGCCGGAGACACCCTGGGGATTGTGGGAGAGTCCGGCTGCGGCAAAACGGTCCTGGCGCTCAGCATCCTGAGACTGATTCCAACCCCGCCCGGTCGCATCATATCCGGGCAAATCCTCTTTGAGGGTTGCGATCTGCTTCAGCTCACGCAGGAAGAAATGCGACAGATCCGGGGCCGCGATATTTCCATGGTTTTCCAGGAGCCCATGACGTCGCTCAATCCGGTCATCAGAGTTGGAGAGCAGGTCGCCGAGGGGATCCGCCTGCATCAGGACCTGAACGGCCGGGAGGCGAACCAGCGGGCCATTGACATGCTTCGCCTGGTGGGGATACCCGCCCCCGAAATCCGCGCCGGCGATTATCCCCACCAGATGAGCGGCGGAATGCGCCAGCGCGTGATGATTGCCATGGCGTTGGCCTGTAACCCCCGCTTGATGCTGGCCGACGAGCCGACGACAGCACTCGACGTGACCATCCAGGCACAGATCATCGATCTCATCAACCGCCTCAAGATCGAGCAGGGGACGGCCGTGATGCTCGTGACGCACGACCTGGGGTTGATTACGGAAGCAGCCCAGCGGGTTGCGGTGATGTATGCGGGACGGATCGTAGAGCAGGCAGACGTGTCAGATCTCTTCAGAAACCCCCTCCATCCTTACACCATCGGCCTGATGCTATCCATTCCGGGGATGGATCAGAGATGCAGAGACCGGGGCCGCCTGGCCGTCATTCCCGGTTCTATCCCGCCGCTTTACATGCTTCCGGCAGGGTGCAGTTTTCAGGATCGCTGCGCCGATGTCATGGCCGTTTGCCGTGAACGGCCTCCGGAACTTACAGCGCCGCTTCCTGATCATCAGGTTCGCTGCTGGAAATATGGATAACACAAGAGAATTTTACATAGTTGTGAAAAAATGGTTCCCAAGCGGCGAATTAAAGATTGTTCGACTTTCCAGAAATTAGACCAACTTATAGAATTCATACATATATATGCCTTATCACATTCCTATCGAAAAAGATTTTGAGCCGCGGCGAAGCCATTTTTCAAATGTCTCCACACGTTCTCCAGTCTTGATGGAAGCAAGCGACGTCAAGAAGTATTTTCCGGTTCGCGGCGGAATTCTGGCGCATCAGCGCGGCGTGGTCAAGGCCGTTGACGGCGTTTCCCTGTCCATTCATGAGGGCGAAACGCTTGCCCTGGTCGGGGAAAGCGGTTGCGGCAAATCCACCTTCGGACGGCTGCTGGTCAGGCTGGATACGCCTGACGCGGGAACGATCCTGTTTGCCGGGGAAAATGTTCAGGCTTATGCGGGGGCGGCGTTAAAGAAATATCGCAAGCAAGTTCAGTTGATCTTTCAGGATCCCTACGCGTCGCTCAACCCCCGCCGGTCTGCCGGCGATATCATCGAAGAACCGCTGCGCATACATGAATCGGCGTCGAAAAGCACCCGGGAGAAAAGCGTTGCCGAAATCATGATGACTGTCGGTCTCAGCTCGGATCAGAAGCATCGCTATCCACATGAGTTCAGCGGCGGACAGCGGCAGCGGATCGGCATAGCCCGCGCCATTGCCCTGAAGCCAAGACTGATCGTGGCGGACGAACCGGTATCGGCCCTCGATGTTTCGATCCAGGCCCAGATCCTGAACCTGCTCAAGGATCTGCAGGCCCAATTCGGCCTGACCTATCTGTTCATCACCCATGATCTCAGCGTCGTCCGTCATGTGAGCGATCGGGTGGCGGTGATGTATCTGGGCAGAATCGTTGAGTTGGCCGACAATGACGATCTGTTCGAGAATCCGCTCCATCCCTACACGCAGGCGCTCCTGTCTGCCGTGCCCACCGCCGGTTTGCGAAGGAAAGTGGAGCGAATCATTCTGACCGGCGACGTTCCAAGTCCGCTGGATCCCCCTGCAGGCTGCGCCTTTCATCCCAGATGCCCACGCTGTTTCGATCCCTGTGGACAGATCGAGCCGCGTCTTGAAAGTCAGGGTCAGAATCGGCAGGTCGCCTGTCATTTGCTCACAAAAATTTCAAAATAAGAGAACTATGCATAACCGATGAAAAATGGTGTGCAAGCGGCGAATCAAAGATTTTTCGACTTTCCAAAAATTATGCTAATTTATTGATTTCAATCATATTTAGGCCTTATAAAGGGGGACATGACGAAGTCGTGTCCCCCTCAAGGAAAAAGATTTTAAGTCGCGGCGAAGCCATTTTTCAAAGGTTTCAATCCGGCGGCTGATTCTAACAAGAATATTTTGACGAAAAAATGTAAAAAATACTTGATTTTAAAAAAAATGAATGATACGGCCAGTCCATCCGGCAGGTCGATGCGCTGGTAATGGCCCTGCGGCGATCCATCAGCGCGGACATTGAAGACCTGAAGGACAGGGGATCATTAGGGTGTCAATCAATAGCTGTGAAATGACAAACCACCACCGGCTCCTTGTGTGTGCAGAGACGGGGTGGTTTTTTTTTGGTGCTGTTGGCGATGCTCGATGATGAAAAATCAAGAAAGGAGGAGAGAAAGCTTTGGCAGAAGGTAAAGTAAAATGGTTCAATGAAAAGAAGGGTTTTGGCTTTATCGAGAATGATGAGGGCGGGGACGTATTTGTCCATTACAGCGCCATTCAGGGCTCTGGATTCAAGACGCTTTATGAAGGTCAAAGAATCCGCTTTGAAATCGAGCAAGGCAAAAAAGGTCCGGCTGCAGCAAATGTTCAGCCTGCATAATTAATCCTAACATTGTCAACGCCCCGGCAACCATGCTTGACCGGGGCGTTTTTTTATGGGGCTTTTTCCGCAAAGCTGCCGATCTGTCTGGCCGATAAAAACAAAATCAGCAAGAAGGCCAGCACTGTAGAAATCGGTTGGGCCATCCATACGCCATGGATGCCCAGACCGTGCGGCAGGATGAAGAGCAACGGAATCAGCAGGAAACCGTCGCGGAAAAACATGAGCAGCATGGCTGTTGTTCCCCTGCCGAGTCCGATGAACATGTTGATCCAGACGATGATCGGACCGACCAGAACCAGCGCCAGGATAAAAAACCTCATTGCCGGGATGGTCGCGGCCACGAGCTCCGCATCCGCTGTAAACAGCATAAGAGTCGGCCGGGCAAAGAGGATCAGCAGCAGCGAACTGATACCGGAAAAGAAGGCGGAAAAGCGGACGGAGACCCTCACGATCTGTACGAGCCGCTGATACTGTCCTGCGCCGTCATTGAAGGCGACCAGGGGCATTACGCCGTACCCGATGCCGAAGAGGATCATCGTAATCAGTCCGTACAGACGGAAACAGATGCCGAGTGTGGCAAGGGCAAGCGGGCCAAAACCCGCCAGGACGTGATTATAAGAGATCATCACGCCACTGACAATCAGATTCATGATCACGGTGGGGAATCCGGTCTGATAAATAGAACGGCAGATGGAAAGGTGCGGAACCAGATAGCGCCACTTCATTTCATACCGCGATGTTTTCAGCCATAAGAACAGGATGGACAGAACGCCTGAAACAACATATGAGACGGCTGCCGCGAGCCCTGCCCCCGCGATACCGAGTTTCGGGAAGGGGCCCCATCCGAAGACCAGGAACGGCTCCAGGATGATCAGAACGATGGTAAAGCTCAGCACCACCGACATGGAAAGGTTGGGGCGTCCTTCCGCTCTCAGGAGATTGCTGATCATGATCAGCAGGTATAAGAACGGCGTTCCCCAGACAATCGTTGACATGTATTGGCGGGCCAGGGGCAAAATATCCTGATGGGCGCCGAACAGCCGCAGAATGGCGTCAGGGGCGAGCATCACGGGGATGATGGTCAGCAGTCCGAGCCCTGCGGAAAGGAATATAACCTGACCGGCCGCCTGCCGGGCCTTGACGGGTTGATTCGCACCGAACATTCGCGCAGCGTATGAACCGGCGCCGACGCCCGTGCCGATGCCGATGGCGGCGAAAATCATCTGGAGCGGAAAGCAGGCGGTCAGTGCGGCCAGGGCCTGTGTGCTCAGCTTGGCCAGCCAGAAGGCGTCGATCAGGTTCGCCAGCGCCACGGCCAGCATGGCGATGATGGAGGGCCAGCTCATTTTCAGAAGCAGGGGGAAGATCGGTCCCTTGCCGAGGTCAAGACCTTTTTTTTGCATGGCGTTTTTTTATCTGGATTAGCACGCAAACTCAAGACAATTTGTTACGATGGACATTAACCTGATCGTCATCCTGGGACCCACCGCCTCGGGAAAGACAACTCTGGCGGCATCCTTGGCCAAAGATCTGGGATCCGAGATCATTTCCGCCGATTCCCGCCAGGTTTACCGGGGCATGGACCTGGGAACCGGGAAGGATTTTTCGGAATACTGTGTCGAGGGCATCGCCATCCCGTGTCATCTCATCGATATCGTCAATCCGGATACGGATTTCAGTGTCTTTGATTATCAGCGGTGTTTTTTTGAGTGTTTCACTGAAATCTCATCACGGGGCATTCTTCCAGTCCTGGTCGGGGGGACCGGTCTTTATCTGGAGTCCGTCCTGAGTGGGTATCGGATGTGTGAGGTTCCGGAAAATCCGGAGCTGAGAAATAAAATTGCGACAGAGCCGATGGAAGGCCTGGTACGGCGTTTCCTGACTCTCCAGCCGAGGCCGCACAACAAATCGGATATTCTGGACCGGTCCAGGCTGATCCGGGCCATTGAAATTGCCGAGCATTCCCGGCATCCCCAGCCCCTTCCAGAGGCGCCGCGCGTCGAGGCGCTGGTTGTGGGGGTTCGCTGGGAGCGAAACGCGCTGCGCAAGCGCATCACGGGGCGGCTCAGGCAAAGGCTGGCGGCGGGCATGATCGAAGAGGTTCGGTCGCTTCACGCCTCCGGTCTCGGCTGGGAAAGGCTCCATTATTTCGGACTGGAGTATCGTTATATCGGGCTTTACCTTCGGGGAATGCTGGACTATCGAACCATGTTTGAGACACTGAACACGAAAATTCATCAGTTTGCCAAGCGCCAGGAGACCTGGTTCCGGCGCATGGAGAGAAAAGGAACGATCATCCACTGGCTCGACGGCGCCGATCATGATTCCCTCAGAAAAATCATAGAGAACAACGTCCCTGCCGTACACAGATGAAGAACAATCCGGCATCCATTCAGCAGTACCTGATGCGACAGGCCCGGGATGACAGACGGGAGTTTATCGTCGGATCAGGCGACGGCATCGATCAGGTCGTGGTTATCCCGGCCCTTGCTGAAAAAGCAACCCTTTTTGAGACGCTCCGCAGACTATCTGCGAACCCACCGTCGGAGCTCAGTCGGACACTCGTCATCTGTGTGATCAACAATCGGGAAGAAGGCCTTGCCGATTTGCAGGATATTGAAAACAATCGACAGACCCTGGCGCTCCTTCGTCAGTTGATTCAAGGCGATGCTGTCGCTGCGGGCCCGACTGACGCTGCGGTCGAGCCGCAATGCCGTCAAATCCTATCATCCGGTCTCAGGCTGGCCTGCCTGGATGCATCCTCACGGGGCATGGAGATGCCTGCAAAGGGCGGTGGCGTGGGCCTGGCCAGAAAACTCGGGCTGGACAGGGCCCTGAGTCTGTTTGATTATCGCAGTCCGGCTAGGAAACTGCTTTTTAATCTCGATGCCGATACCTGGGTTGAACCCTGTTACTTTTCGGTGGTGAGGCATTTTTTCGACGGTCAGGATGTCCATGCGGCCGTCGTCGGTTTTTCACATCGCCCGGAAGCGGATCCCGTCCTGGCCGCCGCCATCTGCTGCTATGAAATCTTTCTGAGATATTATGTCCTGGGATTGAGATTTGCCGGATCGCCCTATGCCATTCACAGCATCGGCTCCACGATGGTGTGCACACCCGAAAGCTATGCAGCGGTGCGAGGCATGAACCGCCGGGAAGCGGCCGAAGATTTTTATTTTCTCAATAAGCTGACCAAGTTGTGCCCTGTTGCCCGGATTCACACGACAACCGTCTATCCCTCCGCCCGCCCCTCCCGTCGCGTCCCCTTTGGAACCGGTCAGCGCATGATCCGTTTCCTCGAGGGCAAGCGAGACGAATATCTTCTGTATGACCCGGATGTTTTCCTGATTCTCAAGCGCTGGCTGGAGACGATGGCAGGCGGCGGCCCGCAAGAAGCACGGGTCATTCTCACCGGGGCCGCACGCATTCATCCGCTGCTCGGGTCATTTCTGGAATTGAACCGCTTTCAGGACGTCTGGCCTCTGATCCGACGGAATCACCGAGAACCCGATGCCCTGGCAAAACAATTCCACGTCTGGTTTGACGGTTTCAAAACCCTTAAACTGATTCATTATCTGACGGAAAAAGGCTTTCCGCAAAGAGACATGTTTTCCGTGCTCAAAGATATGTTTGACAGGATGAACCTCCAGAGTCCCGTCGCCATAAGCGAAAAGACGCGATCAAACCTTGCTGAGCAGAAGCAGATCATGAATGTTTTCATTACGATGCAATAATCAGAATATATCCTTGACGTAAACGGCGCTTTCGTATAACTCACGGCCCATGCTTTTCATAACCGGAGGATTAGCCATGCCACATCAAAGAGGTCTGTTTTTCATAACGATTTGTCTGCTGCTGTTGTTTCTGACCGCCTGCAATCCCGCAGGGGAAAAACCCGCCGCGCCGAAATCAGACGCCCAGGTGGGTGTCGCCCCCCAGCCGCTGCCGGCGCAACAGCCCCTGCAGCAATCGCCACCATCACCCGCAGCAGCCATTCCGACCAATCTCGTGGTCGATGTGGATGGTCACAAAATGACAAAGGAACAACTCAATGCCGAGCTGGAAAAACGAATGCTCGTCGTGAAGGATCAGATTCCGCAGGATCGTCTTCAGGAAGTAAAAGCCAATGCGAGAAAGCGGCTGATTGATGATTTTGTGATCCGCAGCCTCCTGCTGGATGAGATTAACCGTCAAAAGATCACAGCGACTGATCAGGATGTCAGAGAAGCCGTCGAACAGTTGAGACGCACATTGCCGCAAGGTGTCACGATCGAAGAACTCATGAAAAAGAATCAGGTAACTCAGCAGCAGATGAATGAAGAAATCCGCCTTGGAATCCAGATCAATAAACTGGTGCTTGCCTCCACGGGAGGAAAAACAAAGCCGACAAATAAGGAAATCACCGCTTTTTATCAAAAGAACAAGGATAAATTCAAAATGCCGGAATCGGTACATGCACGTCATATCCTGATCGCAAAGGCTGCCGGCGATGATGAAAAGACGAAGGCAGAAAAAAGAGCGAAAGCGGACGATATCCGGAAACAGCTTCTGGGCGGCGCCGATTTTGTGGAAACCGCCCTGAAGTCCTCGGATTGTCCGAGCAAGCAGGCAGGCGGCGATCTCGGAACCTTTCAGCGGGGACAGATGGTGAAACCATTTGAGGATGCTGCTTTTTCACAGAAAAAAGACGAGATCGGACCGGTGGTCGAAACGGATTTTGGTTACCATATCATTCAGGTCCTGGAAAAAAGCAGTTCCAAAACCATGAATCTGGACAGTGAGGCGAAAGAAAAGATTACGGCCTTTCTGACCCAGCAGAAACAGCAGGAGGCCTTTGATCGCCTGGTAAAAGGGCTGCGGGAAAAAGCGCGAATCGTTTATCCCGGGCAGTAGACAGGCGCTCGACGCGCCCATATTTGACTACAGGAACGAATGGACGTCGTCCGGGAAGACGCCTGTACGGACCTCTTCGCAATACTGACGGACGGCCTCTTTCATCTGCAAATTCAAGTTTGCGTATTTCTTGACGAATTTTGGCGTGAACCGCTCGAAGATCCCCAGCATATCGTTGACCACCAGAACCTGGCCGTCGCAATGGACGCCGGCCCCGATGCCGATCGTGGAGATGGTCAGGGATTCCGTAATCTCCCGGGCGAGCTGCACCGGGACACACTCCAGAACCACGGCGAAAGCCCCGGCTTCTTCAAGAATCCTGGCGTCTTCGATCATCCTTCTCGCAGCCGCATCGCCTTTCCCCTGAACCTTATAACCGCCCAATTGATGGACGGACTGGGGGGTCAGTCCCAGGTGGGCCATGACGGGAATGCCGGCTGCGGCGATGCGTCTTGTGACCTCTGCAACTTCGCGGCCGCCTTCAAGCTTCACACCATGGGCGCCGGCTTCCTGCAGGAAACGCCCCGCATTCCGGACGGCTTCATCAACCGATACCTGGTATGACATGAAAGGCATATCGCCGAGGACCATTGCACGTTTCGCCCCCCGGCAGACCGCTTTGGTGTGATGGATCATGTCTTCCATCGTGACGGGCAGCGTGCTTTCATAACCCAGGATGACCATGCCCAAAGAATCCCCGACCAGAATAATGTCGATTCCCGCTTCATCCACCACGGCGGCGGTTCCGTAGTCATAGGCAGTCAGCATGGTGACTTTCTGATTTTTTTTCTTCATATCTCTGATAACAGCGGTCGTGATTTTATTCAGCTTTCCCTGAGTACTCATTTCCTGAACCTCCTTCTTTGAAAAGTGTTTTAATGGTTTGAGCCCGTTCACGGGTAAGGGATCCCTTCTGCAGGGCAATGTTGACGGTCATCAGTCCCAGCTCGCAATAGGCGTTCAAAAGATCGGGCAACATTTCCCGAAGGGCCTGGAGATGCTTTTCAATCGTGCCTGCATCGCCGCGGGCAATGGGGCCGGTCAATGCCTCCGCAGCGCCCCGGGTCTCGATGTTCAGCAGTGTTCCCCGGACAAGCGGCCAGAAGGCCCGGATCGCTTCCGCGCGGCTCAGTCCGAGGGCCTGATAGGTCGTCTCCACCATGTGCATCAGCGTAGTCAAATAATTGGAGGCCATGCAGGCGGCGGCATGGTACAGGGCCTTATCCTTTTCCGGGACAAAGAAGGGGACGCCTTTCAATGCGAGGACGACCGAGACCGCCCATTCAGACAGATCCTCATCGGCGGTGATGCCGAATGTGCTTCCGGGGATATTGGTGATGGCCCCCTCCACATCGGCAAAGGACTGAATGGGATGAATGCTGGCCACAGATGCGCCTGCCTGACGTGCCGGCGCCAGCAGGTCGAGCCCCCCGGCGCCGCTCATGTGAATGACCTTGTCCCCCTCGTGGACGGCGCCGTTTGCCACGATCTCGTGACAGGCGGAGACGATCGCATCATCGGTTGTGGTGATTACGATACAGGTCGCCGCTGCGGCCGCCTCCGCAAGGCTTTTACAGGCACGGCCGCCCGTATAGGGAATGCCTTTTTTCAGAGCGGCGGAAGACTGATCGGCCACGGCAATGACCCGGTATCCGGCTGATTTCAGCAGGTGTCCAACTGCTGTGCCAACTTTGCCGAGCCCGAGAATGGCAATGGTGTCTGTGGTGTCCTGCTGTTGCGTCATCATGTTCCGGCTGTTCCTCGAAAAAAAGCCTCCCGGACAAAATCCGGAAGGTCTCAATGTCATTGATATAAATAATAACTATAAGGACCGTTCCGTCTCAGTCCGTCAATTTGGGATCCAAGCGGTGCAACGCTTTTAGCATGAACGAAAAGGGTCGTCAACATAAACCCACAGCCGTAAAGCCATTTTCCAGCGGTCTCGATGCCGGAATATTTAAAGCGAGGAGGTTGAAAATCAGGAGAGATTCTAATATAAAGAGTTGTACATAACCGGTGAAACATGGTTCGCAAGCGGCGAATCAAAGATTTTTCGTTGATGGGGACACGACTCCGTCAAGCCCCCTCCCCATGACTATTTTATTGATTTCTAACAAATTTGAGCCTTATCATATTTCATGCGAAAAAGATTTTGAGCCGCGGCGAAGGCATTTTTCAAAGGTCTCGAAAAGGGGTTGATCAGAATGAAGTCCGTTGATCTGATGATTTTTGATCTGGACGGGACGCTTGTGACGTCCGGACCGGATATTGCCGCGTCCGTGAATTATTCATTGCAAATAATGGGATTGCCGGTTATTGAAGACCGCCTCATTCTTGAATTTATCGGAGACGGTGTTAAGAAACTGATCGAACGATCGCTCGGTCCGGCCCTGCACGACCGCTTCGAGGAAGCGCTGACGATCTTTTCTCAGCACTATCAGGAACACATGCTCGATACCACAACCCTCTATCCGGGCGTCCTTGAAGCTCTTCAGCATTTTCATAAAAAGAATAAGGTTATCCTGACAAACAAGCGTCACCATTTTGCCGTGGGCCTGAGCGATGCCTTGCAGCTTACGCCAGTCTTTGACGAGATCATCGGTGCGGACAGCACATCCTATATCAAGCCCGACGCCCGCCTCGCCGACGTGATCATGCGGCGCTTTCAGGCTCATCCGGACCGGACCGTTGTCATCGGGGACGGCGTCAACGATATCCTGCTTGCGAAGAACGCCGGACTTCTGAGCTGCGCTTTTCTGAACGGATTGACCGGCAGGGAAACGCTGTTGAACCTGAAACCGGATGATAGTTGTGAGCATCTATTTGAAATAACAAAGCTATTTTGCTGAAAGCCCATGTCCGTTGAACTGCTGAAAAAAGTTAAACAGTCCATTGATCGGTATCGGATGCTACATAGCGGCGATGGCATCGTTGTGGCAGTCTCCGGAGGGCCGGACTCAGTAGCCCTGCTCGGCGTCCTTAAGCATTTCTCGGCGTCATACAACCTGAAGATGGTGGTTGCTCATTTGAACCATGGACTGCGCCCGGGTCCCGCGGATGACGAGGAGGCCCTGGTCCATCGACTCAGTGCGCGCCTGGGGCTCGTCTGCGAATCGCGAATCATCGATGTTGCCGCACTCAGCCGGGTCCGAAAAACATCCATCGAAGAGACCGCACGTGAGGAAAGATATCGTTTTTTTGAAGAAATCCGGCAGGCGTATCAGGCCCAAAAAATTGCCCTGGGCCATCACGCCGGGGACCAGGCTGAAACCGTTCTGATGAACCTGCTGCGCGGCAGCGGCCGGCAAGGCCTGCGAGGCATGCAGGCGATCCGGGCGGAACGCTTTATCCGTCCGCTGCTGGGCATCACCCGGGAGGAAATAGGAACATATCTCGCATGGCAGGATTTGCCGTATTTGACCGATCTTTCCAACGCGGACGAACGTTGTTTCAGAAACAGGGTCAGACACCGGCTCATCCCGGAATTGAAGGCCGGCTATAACCCGCGTCTGGAGGAAAATCTCTGCCGTGCAGCGGAAATCCTGAGCCTTGAAGACGATTATCTGCAACGCAAAGTCGAAGAACACGTTGCCGATCGGCGGCTGGTTGACATCGATGCGGCACAGGAGGAGATCAGGATCAATATTCCCCTTTTCCTCGGCCTGCACGAAGCCATGCAAAGCCGGCTGATCAAGCATCTGCTGCTGAAGCATGCACAGCGGCAGAAGGGTATCGGTTATGCGCATGTCCGCGATGTCAAGGCCTTGATCCATTGTGCGCATTCCGGCGGATTGCTGCATTTGCCCTTCAGCAGGGAGGTCCGGCGCGAATATGACGTTCTGGTGATCAGCCGGAGAGCAGGGCCGCCGCGCGGCTCTGAACGGGCGGTGCAAACTCAGGAAGAAACGTCAGTGGATCATCCGCCGGCCGGCATGATTGCCTTCGATATCACAATCCCGGGGCAGGTGCGGATCGAGGCGCAGAATATGACGCTGTCGCTCGATTTTGTGGACAGAGAGACGGTTTGCCTGGGTGACAGCCGGACTGTCTATCTGGATTACGCCTGCATCGTGCCGCCGCTGGCGGTGCGCAGGCCCCAACCGGGGGACCGGATTCAGCCGCTCGGCATGATCGGAATGAAGAAACTGAAGCGTCATTTTATCGATCGCAAAATTCCAGTCCGGCTCAGGGGACATGTTCCCATTTTCGTCGATGGCCATTCCGTGATCTGGATCGTCGGGCAACTGCTCAGCGAGCGTGTCAAGCTTACTGATAAGACGACAAAAGTTCTAAGAATAGAAAGGACAGAAAAAATTTGAAATAATATGCAGGTTGTTGTAGAGAGGAAGCCTCGATTTCAAAATCGTTTTCATTTAAGGAGACAATCCCGTTGAACCCATTGCAAAAAAACATCGCCCTGTGGATGGTTATCAGCCTCGTGTTTGTTATGCTCTACCATCTTTTCAGTCAGCCGAAGAGTACGGCAGGGAGCGTGATTTTCAGCGATTTCATCAGCCAGGTTGAAAAGGGGCAGGTTACGGAGGTGACCATTCAGGGGGAAAATATTTCCGGCAAACTGACGGATGGCAAGGCCTTCAAGACCTATATGCCCAAAGATACACAACTGGTTCCGTTGCTTAAGGAAAAAAATGTGCGGATTACCGCCAGGCCGGTTGAAGACTCCCCCTGGTATATGAATATCCTGATATCATGGTTTCCCATGCTGCTGCTCATCGGGATATGGATTTTCTTCATGCGTCAGATGCAGTCCGGCGGCGGCAAGGCGATGGCTTTCGGAAAAAGCCGAGCGCGGCTCGTTACGGACAAGTCCAAAAAAGTGACATTTGCCGATGTGGCCGGTGTGGACGAAGCCAAGGCGGAGCTGGAGGAGATCATCGAGTTTCTGAGAGATCCGAAAAAGTTCACGCGGCTGGGCGGACGCATCCCCAAGGGGGTGCTGCTGGTCGGTCAACCCGGAACCGGAAAAACGCTGCTGGCCAGAGCCATTGCCGGAGAAGCGGATGTCCCTTTTCTGAGCATCAGCGGCTCCGATTTTGTGGAAATGTTTGTCGGCGTCGGCGCCTCCCGCGTGCGGGATCTTTTCAACCAGGGGAAAAAAAATGCCCCCTGCATCATTTTCATTGATGAAATCGACGCCGTCGGCCGGCAGCGGGGCGCCGGTCTGGGTGGCGGTCATGACGAACGGGAACAGACCCTGAATCAACTGCTCGTGGAAATGGACGGCTTTGAATCCAATGAGGGCGTCATTCTGGTGTCGGCCACGAACCGTCCCGATGTGCTCGACCCGGCCCTGCTGAGGCCGGGGCGATTTGATCGACAGGTGGTGGTTCCGTTGCCCGATGTCAGGGGCAGGGAGAAAATCTTCGAAGTTCATGCGAAAAAGACACCGCTGGCCGATGATGTCAAGGCTGCCGTGATTGCCCGAGGCACGCCGGGTTTTTCCGGGGCGGACATCGAAAATCTGGTTAATGAGGCCGTACTTTACGCTGCCCGCTTCAACAAGGATAAAGTCTTCATGAGTGATTTCGAGTTTGCCAAAGACAAGGTCCTGATGGGCGTGGAAAGAAAGAGCATGGTCGTCAGTGATGAGGAGAAGCGAAATACGGCCTATCATGAATCCGGGCACGCCCTGGTCGCCAGGCTGCTGCCCGGAACGGATCCCATCCACAAGGTAACGATCATTCCCAGGGGCAGGGCGCTCGGATTGACACAGCAGCTTCCGATCGATGAGAAACATACCTATCCGAAGAAATACCTGCTCAACAATATCGTGATTCTGCTGGGTGGAAGGGCGGCGGAAGAGCTGGTGCTGAAGGATTTTACCACAGGCGCCGGCAGTGACATTGAACGGGCGACCAATCTTGCCCGGAAAATGGTTTGTGAGTGGGGGATGAGTGACGTCATGGGGCCGCTCACCTATGGCAAGAAGGATGAACAGATCTTTCTCGGACGGGAATTTGCCACGCATAAGGATTATAGTGATGAGACGGCCCAGCGCATTGACCGGGAGATTACCAAGATTGTATCGGAAAGTTATGAAAGGGCCAAACAACTGCTCACGGATCACATGGAAGCGTTAAATAACGTTGCCGCAGAGCTTATCGAGAAAGAGGTGCTGAACGCGGCAGAACTGGACGCCATCATCGGCATCCGTCGCGACGATGACGAGAAGGAAAAAACGCCTTCTCAAGCGGAGGCGGTCCCGTCAGTGGAACAATAATGGCGTGGCTCTTTGTCAGAGGTTATCAAGGCCATGGATATCAAACCCTCTGGGGGTATGAAACTCAGGCGTCTGCTCTGTACCGGCGAGCGGCAGGCCATCAGTATCCTGAAAGACATCGGCGTGGATCCCTATGGGATCGATGCCATGCTCCCGAAGATGGCGCATCTCAACATTTTGATCCCCGGTCTCCCCTGCAAAGTGGCGAACATCATCAAGCAGGAAATGCTTTCGATCGGCGCTGACGCAGCCGTGGCGCGGGGATCTGTCGCCTGCAGCATCGAAGCCACGGAGGTGTTGCTCATGGGGACGCGCAAGCAGGTCAACCGTTTTATTGAAAAAGTGTCTTCCCAGCCCTTTGGCCTCCATGAATTAGCTATAAAACTCAGGCAGTTGCTTGAAAACATATCGAAGGATCAGTGGACGCTTAAAACCAGCCGCAGGGAAATGGTTCTGGGCGACCGCACCCGGATCATGGCGATTCTCAACGTAACGCCAGACTCTTTTTCCGACGGCGGGTGTCATGATTCGCATGAAGAAGCCATTGCCGCGGGTTTGCAACTGACGGAAGCCGGAGCGGACATTCTGGATGTCGGTGGAGAGTCCTCGCGTCCGAACGCTGAACCGGTTCCCCCGGACGAGGAACTTCGCAGGGTAATTCCGGTGATTGAGGGGCTCTCAGAAAAAATCGATATTCCGATTTCCGTGGACACGACCAAGGCGGTCGTTGCGCAGGCCGCGTTGGCCGCCGGCGCGGAGATCATAAACGATATCAGCGCCATGCGTTTTGACCGGCAGATGCCTGAGGTGATTGCATCGTCTGGGGCGGCCGCTGTCTTCATGCATATGCGGGGCGCGCCGCAGACCATGCAGCAGGGCGATCTCCACTATGCATCGTTGACGGGTGAGATAATCGATTTTTTTTACGAACGTCTGCATGCGGCGCAATCTGCGGGAATATCGACGGATCGGATCATTATCGATCCGGGTCTGGGATTCGGCAAATTCAAAAGCGACAATTTCAAGCTTCTGAAATATCTTGCAGAGTTTGCTATTCTGGGCAGGCCGATTCTGACCGGGCCGTCGCGAAAATCCTTTCTCGCCCAGGACAGCGATGAGGGGCCACAGGATCGCCTCGAAGGGACGGCCGCTGCGGTGACCGCCGCTGTCATGAACGGCAGCCATTTGGTAAGGGTCCACGATGTGAAAGCCATCCGGCGGGTTGTGGCCGTGGCCGATGCCATTGTCAGGGCATGAGAACCATTTTTCAAAAGTCTCAAATATAACGATGAAAAGATTGCAGGATTGGGGATGGTCTTGACCTGACGATGGCCAAAAGGGACTTCCCACTGATATTGACTTCCAATGATCCCGACAAAACGTTTCGCATGGGCAGGATCATCGGGGAGACACTAGGCGAAGGGGCGATTGTCGCCCTGATCGGCGAGTTAGGCGCCGGAAAGACCACTTTGACACAGGGGATCGCCCGCGGTCTGGGCGTTGGGGAAGACTATCAGATCACCAGTCCGACATTTACGCTGATCAATGAGTATCCGGGTCGGCTGAAACTGGTTCATCTGGATGTCTACCGGCTTTCCGGTTCCGCTGATTTGCCGGACCTTGGCTATGAAGAATATTTTTTTGGAAAGGGTGTTACCGTCATCGAATGGGCGGAAAAGATACAGGATGTCATTCCCGATGGATCATTATTTATAACGATGACTTACCTGGATCAGACCCGAAGGCGAATCGAGATCTCCGGTAGCCGGGTGCAAGTCATGCAGATCACAAGTGCACTAATAGATGGAGGTTTTTAAAATGGCTCTGGTCGTACAAAAATATGGCGGCACCTCGGTGGCTAACCTTGCCAAGATCGAGAACGTCGCCATGAGGGTGATCAAAGCGAAGGAGGCGGGCAATCAGGTCGTTGTTGTTTTATCGGCCATGGCGGGTGAGACGGATCGGCTGATCAATCTGGCGCATCAGATAACCGACACACCGGATGAACGCGAGTACGATGCCCTGATCTCGACAGGGGAGCAGGTGACGGTGTCGCTGCTGGCTATCATGCTCAACAAGATGGGTTATCCCGCCCGTTCCTTTCTGGGGTTTCAGGTCAAGATTCTGACCGATCAGGCGTACAAGAAAGCCAGGATCGTGAACATCGATACGATGGCGATCAAGCATGAACTGAAAAAAGGGGCGGTCGTGATCATTGCCGGTTTTCAGGGGGTTGATGCGGACAATAACATCACCACCCTGGGAAGGGGCGGCTCGGATACCAGCGCTGTTGCGCTTTCTGCGGCGCTGCATGCTGATGTCTGTGATATTTATACCGATGTGGACGGGGTTTATACGACGGACCCGAATATCTGCAGCAAGGCCCGAAGACTGAGTAAAATTACCTATGATGAAATGCTGGAAATGGCCAGATTGGGGGCAAAAGTACTTCAGCCCCGGTCTGTGGAGATGGCAAAGAAATATCAGGTGCCCCTTTATGTCCGCTCATCTTTTACGGATGAGGGCGGGACGCCTCGTGACGAAGGAGGATTCAGCTATGGAGAGGGAAGTGGTATCCGGTGTAACTTATGATCGGGATCAGGCCAAGATCACGGTGGTTCATGTTCCGGACCGGCCGGGCATTGCCGCCCGCTTATTTACACCGCTGGCGGAGCACAACATCGTTGTGGACATGATTATCCAGAATGCGAGCGTGGACGGGTTTACGGATTTGACCTTTACGGTATCCCGCAAAGACATAAAGGAAGCCACGAAACTCATTGAGGAAGCCGGCCGGGACATAGGCGCAAAAAACGTGGAAGTGGACCAGAATGTCTCCAAGATTTCCATCGTGGGCGTCGGGATGGTGAGTCATTCCGGTGTGGCGGCAAAAATGTTCGCGACCCTGGCCCATGAAGGGATCAACATCCTGATGATCAGCACCTCTGACATCAAGATCTCCTGCGTCGTTGAGGCAAAATACACAGAACTGGCCGTCATGGTCCTGCACGACGCCTTTGAGTTGCATAAACGATCCTGAAAATCACCCATGCGTATCACCAGAAGGCAGGTTGACGGCCTGATTGTCTGCGTGTTGTTAACCGCCGCTGCCTGCCTGTTCTCCCTTTTTTCGGCCCGCATGGCCCATCACGATGCCCGCATCGCCCATGGCGATCCGCGGGACGGGCCCGTTGTGGTGAGACTCTCGGGGGATTTGAGCCGGAAGGGCATTTACTATCTTCCCCAAAATACAACGCTGCTGAATCTGTTGACGCTTGCCGGTGTTGATCGCCGGGATCGATTCGATCAAAGTACCCTCTCGCGCTCTTTAGCGGCCGGGCAGACCGTGACACTGAATGCCGCCGGCAACCTGACACTCGGTCAAATGGACGCGGCAGATCGGCTCGCCCTCGATCTGCCCATCGATCTGAACCGGGCCACCCTGGACGAGTTGATGCTCATTCCAGGCATCGGAGAAGCAACCGCTGACAGGATTGTACAGTTCCGCAACACGTCCGGTCTTTTTAAAAAAGTGGCCGATCTCAAAGAAGTGCCCGGGATTAAAGAGAAGAAATTCAAGCGATGGGAAAGGTATTTTTATCTGCCGCCCTGACAGGCAACCGGCCTTTGAAAAATGCTTAGCCTAAATCTCGAAAATCATTTTCGCTGTGAGAGCTTTACATGACCGCTGAAAAATGGTTCGCAAGCGGCGAATAAAAGATTTTTCGACTTTCCAGAAATTAGACTAATTTATTGATTTCAAACATATTTAAGCATTATCAAGGGGGACATGACAAAGTCGTGTCCCCCTCAACGAAAAAGATTTTGAGCCGCGGCGAAGCCATTTTTTGAAGGTCTCGCTGCTTGAAACCATTTTCCTTTGGCTATAATGGCTCTTGGGGGAATGCTTCCGGATGCGATTATTTTTCTTCGCTGTGATACTGACTGAGGTACTGCAATACCCGCTGGACGTAAATCTGTGTTTCCCGATAGGGCGGAATATTGTAATGATGTCTGGCGACTGCCGCTTCACCGGCATTGTAAGCCGCCAGTGCCAGGGAAAGATTTCCCTTAAAGACATTTAAAAGATAGCGGAGGTACCGGACGCCTCCCTCAATGTTGTTTTCAGGATGAAAGCTGTCCTGGACCTGCAGGGAGTTTGCTGTAGCGGGCATGAGCTGCATGAGCCCCCGCGCGCCTTTCGGAGAGACAGCCTGGTGGTTGAAGTTGGATTCCGCTTTGATGACCGCCTTGACGAGGGCAGAATCGACGTTGTACTTCACTGAGGCCCTGGTTATCAGGTGATCGTATTTATTGATGTCCGCGGGCTTCACCCTGAACAGGACACGCTTTTCTCTCAAAATCAGATCATATTTGATGTGGGGGTTTGTGGGGACATTAGTCAGGTGAATAACACCTTCCTTGTCGACGTGCCTGTAAATATCACACCGGGCGGCTGTAGGGAAAGAGAAAGGGCGCCGATGATCAGTAAAAATCCCAATAAACATGGCGTGATCCATTTTTTCATAGCGATCTTTTTACTTTATTATTTGTTTTTATTCAAGCTTTTTTTCAATTCATTGTCCTTGACAGGATAGTGCGATGATGCTAATGGGAGCGACAAATTTCAGCGTTCAAATATGAGTCGGGGCGTGGCGCAGTCTGGTAGCGTATCTGAATGGGGTTCAGAGGGTCGGAGGTTCAAATCCTCTCGCCCCGACCAATCATAAACTTGCGATAACCGCCATTCCGGCGGTTTTTTAATGTTATTAAACATCTGTCCAGCCTATAATTGCGTTGACAAGGCCTGTTTCAATGAATATATAGGACATGAACCGGTTTCCGGGCGAGAGTGGCGGAATTGGCAGACGCACTGGATTTAGGATCCAGCGGGTTAAACCGTAGGAGTTCAAATCTCCTCTCTCGCACCAGTATGAGGACGTCCTGAACTCTGCAAGCAAGGAGTCGAATATAGTGGGTGAAATTGTGGCTGTTAAAATTGAAGAAGTCAGTCCCGTCAGGAAAAGGCTTTCTTTTGAGATCCCCTGGGAAGATGTAAAAAAAGGACTGGATGCCGTGTATCGTGATGTTGCCAAGAAGGCGAAGATCCGGGGATTCCGTCAAGGCAAGATTCCGCGAGACGTTCTCGAACGTCACTATAAGGACCACGTGGAAGAGGAAACCGTTACCAAACTGATCAATCAGGTCTATTGGGATGCAGTCAAGGAGCACGACATTATGGCGGTAACGCAGCCGCAAATTGATCAGCAGGGCATTGCGCCGGATAAGAATTTCAGCTTTACAGCCACAGTGGAAGTGGAGCCCCTGCTGGAACCCAAAGGTTATCTCGAACTGGAGCTGGAAAAGGAAGAACTGACCGTAACGGAGCAGGACATCGAGGACAGGTTCAAGGAAATCCAGCAGATGTTTGCGACGATGCAGGATATCGAAGAGGATCGCGCTTTGAGGGCAGGGGAATTTGCCACGCTCGATTTTCAGGGGACGATGGCAGGGGAAGCCCTGAAGGAATTAAAGGCGGAAAACTATTTTCTGGAAGTCGGTTCCGGAATCCTCGTGCCGGGTTTTGAAACCCAACTCGTCGGCATGAAAAAAGGCGAAACGAGGCAGATTGAGGTTCGTTTCCCCGACGATTATCAGGCGGCGCATCTTGCGGGGAAAGACGTTTCCTTTTCCGTTGTGCTCAAAGGGCTGAAGGAGAAAAAACTCCCTGAAATCAACGAAGATTTTGTGAAGAATTTTGAAAAATACGATTCCCTGGAGGGTTTGAAGGCCGATATTCACAAAAGTCTGGAAGCGGAGCACAAAGCGAGGATCGAGGCGGACGTCAGGAAACAGGTCGTAGATAAACTCCTGGGCAACAAGGAAAATGATTTTGATGTGCCGCCGTCCTTTGTGGAACGGCAGATCTTCCAGATGATGGCGGATACACAGCGGCGGTTGCTTTCCCGCGGGATGGACAAGAAGACAGCGACGGAGATGACCGTCAAAATGCATGATGCGTTCAAAGACGAAGCAAAAAAGATCGTCATGACAGCGCTTATTATTAAAAATATCAGCCGGTTGGAGAGTATCTCCGCCGGTGAAGGCGAAGTGGAGGACCGGATCCGCATGATGGCGGAAAGTCGCGGCATGACGGTTGAGGCGCTGCGTGAACCCCTCGAAAAGGATGATATGCTGGACCATATCGAAAACGAGGTTCTGCATCAAAAGGTTTTTGATTTTCTCGAATCAAAAGCTATAATAAGGATGGTGAAAAAAGACCGGCCGAACGCCGGGGAGGACAAACCATGACGCTGATTCCCATGGTTGTGGAACAGGATGGACGCGGCGAGCGGGCTTTCGACATCTACTCGAGGCTCTTGAAGGACAGGATCATTTTTCTGGGGACGGCCATTGACGATCATGTATCCAACCTCGTTATTGCCCAGATGCTCTATCTCGAGTCCCAGGATCCGGACAAGGAAATCTTTGTTTATCTCAATTCGCCCGGCGGTCATGTCAGTTCCGGCATGGCAATTTTTGATACGATGAACTACATCAAACCTCCCGTCTGCACCTTCTGCATGGGCCAGGCGGCCAGTATGGGCGCCCTGTTGCTGGCGGCCGGACAAAAAGGAAAGCGTTATGCCCTGCCGCATTCCCGGATCCTGATCCATCAACCGCTGGGCGGATTTCACGGGCAAGCGACGGATATTGATATCCAGGCGCGGGAGATCCTGCGTTTGAAAGAGGAATTAAATGATATTCTTGCAGAGTTGACCGGTCAACCCCTGGCCAAGGTACATGCCGATACGGAGCGCGATTATTATATGAGCGCTCAGCAGGCCAAAGATTATGGAATTATTGATGAAATTATCGTGAAGCGGATATCCTGAGGAGTTTTGTTTATGGCGAAAAGAAGAGATTATCAGGGCGGACAGGGAATGCTTTTCTGCTCCTTTTGTGGAAAAAACCAGAATGAAGTGCTCAAGCTGGTGGCCGGTCCGACCGCCTATATCTGTGATGAATGCATCGAGCTTTGCCGGTGCATTGTGGAAGAGGAAACGGGGACTGTAAAGAAGGAAGAGCCGGGCAGCGGTATCCCGCAACCCAGGGCCATCAAGAAATTTCTGGATCAATACGTCATCGGACAGGATAAGACAAAAAAGATTCTTGCCGTGGCTGTTTATAATCATTACAAGCGTTTATTCAGCGAAGTGGATCTGCAGGGGGTTGACATTCAGAAGAGCAACGTCCTGCTGATAGGGCCCACGGGCTCCGGCAAGACGCTCCTGGCCAAGACGCTGGCAAGAATGTTGAATGTTCCCTTCACGATTGCCGATGCGACGACTTTGACGGAGGCGGGTTATGTGGGCGAGGACGTTGAGAATATCATCCTGAGTCTGCTGCAGAATTCCGAATATGACGTCGCCCGTGCCTCAAAAGGCATTGTTTATATTGACGAAATCGATAAAATCGCCAAGAAATCGGGAAATCCCTCTATTACGCGCGATGTGTCAGGCGAAGGGGTGCAGCAGGCCCTCTTGAAGATCATCGAGGGAACCATGGCCAACATCCCGCCGAAGGGCGGCCGGAAGCACCCTCAGCAGGAGTTTATTCAGGTTGATACGACGAATATCCTGTTCATCTGCGGTGGCGCTTTCAACGATCTGGAAGACATTATTGCCCGGCGTGTGGGCGTCAACAAAATGGGCTTCGGGGCCGATATCAAGAGCAAAAAAGAGAAGAAAGTCGGTGAATTGCTTTCGGAGGTCCAGCCCGAGGATCTGCTCAAATTCGGGCTCATTCCGGAGTTTGTGGGCCGCCTGCCCGTCATTGCGACGCTGAATGAACTGACAAAGGAAGAACTGATCAAGATTCTGGTTGAACCGAAAGATGCGATCATTAAACAGTATACAAAACTGTTCGAGCTCGAAAAAGTGAGGCTGAAGTTTACGGATGGGGCCATCCGGGCCATAGCGACGCTCTCTGCCGAGAGAAAAGCCGGGGCGCGGGGACTGCGGGCCATCCTGGAAAATACCATGTTGGAGATCATGTATGATATTCCTTCCCGTTCTGATGTGCGGGAATGTGTCATTAATGAAGACGTGGTCATGAACCGGGAACATCCCATCCTGCTGTTCGAGAAGCAGTCGGAAACGGCTTAAATGTCTGAACCTATACAGGATAGAACATGTTTGATTTCATGAAAAATAAAGATAGACGGGACAACGTCACGGCCATTCCGCTTTTGCCGTTGCGGGATGTGGTGGTCTTTCCCCATATGATCGTACCGCTTTTTGTGGGACGGGAAAGATCCATTGCCGCCCTCGAATCGGCCATGAAGTACGAGAAAGGTATTTTCATGGCAGCGCAGAAGAACGCCCAGAAGGACGATCCCGCAGAAGAAGATATTTACACAGTCGGGACCATCGGCATCATCATTCAGTTGCTGAGACTCCCCGATGGCACGGTCAAGGTTCTCGTGGAGGGTAAAAAGCGCGGGATCATCAAAGACTATCTACCCCATGACGATTTCTTTGTTGTCAATGTTGAAGAACACGAAGAAATCGAGGAAAAACAGGACTTCGTGAAGACAGAAGCCCTCATGCGAAGCATCCGGGAGGCTTTTGAAACCTATGTGAAGCTCAGTAAGAAAGTTCATGTGGAGATGGTGGGTACCATTGCGTCCATCGAAGGCGCCTCAAAGCTCGCGGATGTCATCGCTTCGCACATTGGGGTTAAGCTCGATGACAAGCAGAAGATTCTGGAGATCATCAATGTCAATGACCGGCTGGAGGCTATTTACGAAATGATGCTGGGCGAGATCGAGATCCTGCAGGTGGAGGAAAAGATCAAGCGACGCGTCAAAAAGCAGATGGAAAAGACCCAGAAGGATTATTACCTCAACGAGCAGATGCGGGCGATCCAGAAGGAGATGGGCGAAAAAGATGAATTTAAGAGTGAGATTAATGATTTAGAAAAAAAATTAAAGAATAAAAAAATGCCCGAAGAACCCCAGAAGAAAGTGAAGGCGGAGATCAAAAAGCTGCAGATGATGGCGCCCATGTCCGCCGAGGCGACGGTATCGAGGAATTATATCGACTGGCTTCTGGACATGCCCTGGTATGAAAAGACGGAAAATACAAATACGTTGAAGGAATCCGAGGGCATTCTCGAGGAAGATCATTACGGTCTCAAGCAGGTCAAGGAACGGATTCTTGAATATCTGGCGGTTCAGTCGCTGGTCAAGAAGAACAAGGGATCCATCCTGTGTCTCGTGGGACCTCCCGGCGTCGGCAAGACATCCGTTGCCAAGTCTGTGGCGCGCGCAACGAACCGCAAGTTTGTCCGCCTGTCTCTTGGCGGCGTCCGGGATGAAGCCGAAATCAGGGGACACCGGCGGACCTATATCGGCGCATTGCCTGGAAAGATCGTGCAGCTCGTGAAAAAAGCAGGCTCCAACAACCCCGTATTCTGCCTCGATGAGGTGGACAAGGTCAGTTCCGATTTCCGGGGCGACCCGTCTTCGGCGCTCCTGGAAGTTCTGGATCCGGAACAGAATAACGCCTTCAATGACAATTATCTCGAAGTGGATTACGACCTGTCGGACATCATGTTTATCACGACTGCAAACGTATTGCAGACCATTCCGGCCCCCCTGCAGGACCGCATGGAAGTCATCCGGATTGCCGGTTACACGGAACCGGAAAAAATGAACATCGCCCAGAAATTTCTTGTCAAGAAGGCCATGGAAGCCAACGGCCTTACAGCGGATAATATTGTCTTTTCCGAAGGGGCATTGCTGACCATTATCCGGCAATACACCCGGGAAGCCGGCGTGAGAAACGTGGAGCGTGAAATCGCTTCCATCTGCCGGAAAGTGGCCCGGGAAATCGTGACCAACGGCAGCGACGGGAGGATTAAAATTTCATCGAAGACCGTTCAAAAATATCTGGGCGTTCCCAAATACCGCCATGGCGAAGCCGAAGGCAAAGACAGCATCGGACTGGCTGTGGGTCTGGCCTGGACGGAGGTCGGGGGGGAACTCCTGGCCATCGAGGTTTCGCTCATGAAGGGCGCCGGCAAGATGATCATGACCGGCAAGCTGGGAGATGTGATGCAGGAATCCGTGCAGGCCGCATTGACCTATGTTCGTGCTCGTGCGGAGCAATTCGGGCTGAGCGATAATTTTTACAAGGACATTGACATCCACATCCATGTGCCGGAAGGCGCCATTCCCAAAGACGGCCCTTCGGCGGGCATCGCGATGGCGACCGCCATTGCCTCGGCATTTTTGAACAGGAAAGTCCGCGGCGACCTGGCCATGACCGGTGAAATCACGCTTCGCGGAAGGGTGCTTCCCATCGGCGGCCTCAAAGAAAAGCTGCTCGCGGCGCATCGGGGGAACCTTAAAACGGTGCTGATCCCCAAAGACAATGAAAAGGATCTGGCCGATGTGCCGGCCAACGTCGTCAAGGCCCTGAATATTGTCCTGGTGGAGCATATGGACGACGTCCTCAAAGTTGCCATGCTTCCGGGAGAGGGGCCGGAAGCGCTGAAGATTGACGCACCGCCGTCTGAAGCGCTCATGCAAATACCGCCGCCGGTCATGATGCCGGTCGTCGATAAACCTCAGATCCCGATGAATCACTGATGATTTAGCGCTTGACATCCATTCCCATTCTTGTTAGACGTCACAGCCTGTTGCGAAACAGAACGATGGGCGGGTAGCTCAGCTGGGAGAGCGCCACGCTTACACCGTGGATGTCACAGGTTCAAGTCCTGTTCCGCCTACCATGATCGTGATATGAAGCCCGGACAGGTTTCATTGAGTTACATGCTGTTTGATTCAAACGGGGTCGTAGTTAAGTCGGTTATAACGCCGGCCTGTCACGCCGGAGGCCGAGGGTTCGAGTCCCTTCGACCCCGCCAGATAGAGCAAGGGGGTTAGATGAAAATCTGACCCCCTTTTTCTTTTTCTGCAATTATATCTCCAATAAAGTAGTGTCACCTCTCAAAAAGTCATCGGTTTGCGGCGCGAACCATTTCCAGGATTTCCGCATTGAATGCGTGTTCCGAAAGAAGGTCCTCGAGGGTGCGGTGAAGGCGGAAATTCCAGCGATGATGGACGTCAGCAGGTTCGTTGATGCGCTCTTCCCGCGGATCAGGGCGCCGAAGCTCCTTGTTCATGCCGAGAATGTCCTGAACGGGGAAAACCGCCCACATGCTGCTGCTGTTCAAATGAAGGATAACCGTTTCCCGGCAGATCCAGGGGTCGCAGGTTTTCGGGGCGACGCCCGGATGACCCAGAATCCGGGAGTAATAGAATTGGACAACAGCACGATCCGCCTCCTCCCACCAGCCGCGGATTGTGGGCATATCATGCGTGGACGGCGAGGCGACGGACAGGTAGGGATACGCCGCCGGGTCTGCAAATACCGCCCAGGGCTCTGCCGGCATGCGCTGGATGCGCAGACACAAAAGTCCCAGGTTTTCCATGACGCCGGCCACGCAGCGCGGGACCATGCCGAGGTCCTCTCCGCAGATCAGCATATCCGTCGCGGCTTTCAACGCCGACAGTTTTTCTTTGGCGCCCCGGGCCCAGGAGGCTTCCTGGCGTTCAAAATAATAATCCTCGTAAAAACGCCCCAAGACAGACTGCATCGGCTCTTCCATGGCCTGAAAGGCCCGGGTCAGATCCATCGCGATGCGGGGATGAAAAGATTCACGGTCGCCCGGCTTGTCCGGGATCAGGATCACGTCATCATGGAGTTGGTAAAGATCGTGCAGCAAGTCATGATACTTTCCATGCGGTCTTTCGAGTCCTGCCTGTGTGCGAAAAAACGGGCCGCGATCTTGTCCTGAGCGTCAAATTCGGGCCGCAGGCGGTATTGGCCCGGCGCCGACGGTTCGAGGTATTCCAGGATGACCTTCTGCGCCCGGGTGCCGAAGATACTTTTCAGGGCGTCGTCTGTGACGTATGCCTTGCAGAGGGAATCGACGTCTTTAATTCCGGCGACTTCGAGCTCGTTCCGGGACAGGGGAATCGCGGGATTGAATCGGCCTCTGAGCGCCGTCACGGCATCGCCGGGAATCTCCCAGATCCGAAAGAAGCCGATGACATGATCGAGACGAATCGCATCAAAGTAGCGGCTTAAATGCAGGAGCCGTTTTTTCCACCAGGTGTATCCGTCTTCGGCCATGGCTTGCCAGTCGTAGGTGGGGAATCCCCAGTTCTGCCCCTCAGCGGCAAAATCGTCTGGAGGCGCCCCCGCAGATTTATCCATTCTGAACCACTCCGGATGCAGCCAGGTCTCCACGCTCCGCTTGTCGACGCCGATGGGGATATCTCCCTTCATGGCGACGCCGCAATCGCGGGCATACTGGGTAGCCGCAAGCAACTGATGATGGAGGTGATACTGCAGGAAATAATAGAAGGCAATTTCTCGCGCGTGTGGAGCGCCGGGTTCCGTCAGTCGGTCGATGGCCGCCGCCGTCATCCGGCTGCATTCTCCCCAGTTGCGGTAGTCGCCGGTTCCATGAAGGTCGCGCAGGTGGCAGAATGCGGCGTAGGGCTTCAGCCAGCCTGCATGTTCCATCAGGAAGGCCTGATACGCCTCGGATGCGAGGAAGCTCCGGGCCTGCCGTGCAAAGATCCTTCTGAGAAAACTCATTTTGGCCGACATGACCGCTTCATAATCCACAATGCTTTTCCTGTTCAGTTTTTCAGCGGCTGCGTCGATTTCCCGAATCAGGGATGCGGAGAGGCCATCAATTGCCTGCAGATTCAGGTAAAGCGGATGCAGGGCAAAAACAGAAAGGGTCGAGTAGGGATAGGCGTCGCTCCAGTTCATGCGGACGGACGTGTCGTTTACGGGCAGAAGCTGGATCATCTGCAGCCCCATCTGTTTTGCCCAATCCACAAGCAGTGTCAGATCGGGAAACTCTCCCACGCCGAGACCCTTCGCCGTGCGTAGGGAAAACACGGGGATGGCCAGGCCCGCGCCTTTCCAGGGGAGGGCGGCGGATCTGAATGCATAATCGGAGACGACAATCATTCGATTTTCTTCATTAACCAATGCATCGGGGTCGGTCAGACGGCGATTATCGCCGGCCTCCCATTGCAGGATTTTTTTTTCCGGATCTGCAATGAAGTACTTGTACTGGAAAGGAATTTCGACACGACGGACATGAAAATCGACCTGCCACTCAGGATAGCCGCTTTCGTGCAGGGGCAGTGCTTTTTCAGGGTTCCAGAGACCAAGCGCCGGGATATTGCCGATGCAATAAACCGACTGTCCCGGCGCGACCCTCGGGGCCGGAACACGCAGGCGGACAGGAATGCCCTTTGCCTCACGGTTGGGACAATCCCGGATTTGATCCCGCTGCGGGCGCCGGAAGATAGCCCGGCGGAAGGGAGATGTTGTAAGCATCGCTTCCGGATCAACCGGGGGGCGCCAGAAATCCCGTTGATCGACCGTTGCGCTTCCGCAATAATCGGGTGGAGAAAAGAGACGATTACTGCCGCCTTCAAAGTGAATAGTTCCCGCGTTCCGATCATCGATCGCGTACCGGTAGGCAAAGGGTTCTCGTTCTTCTGCGGATAGCTCGATATCCACCTGCCAGAGGCCGCCCGCATGCAGACGCATGCGCAACCCGCGTTCAACCCCCCATTGTCCGAGTTCGGGCATGGAGCCGACCATCAGAACGTTCTGTCCGTAGGTCGTATGGAAAGGGAGGGAAAATAGTATCTTCAAACAATCATCCTTAACTTTAACTATGGTTTATAACTAACTATAAAACAAAATAAATTGTCATAAGTATGTGCAGTCGAATCCAGCATCAAACAACTTTGCCGCTTGTGAACCATTTACCATCGTTCAAGTAAATCTTTCGCATCGAGATCCTTCAAAAATGCCTTTACTGCTGCTCAAAATCTTTTTCGCTTCATGTATGATTCAGCGTTGTTTCCACCCGGGCAAAGTATAGAAGAGAAGGAGAGGACATGTCAATGGGAAAAAGAGTACATTTAATTTGATTTTCTTCATGTTTTAATTTATGCAAGGCCCGGTGATTGAGGATGTCCAGGAAGAGAGTTTCAAGATGCAAAAAATGCTGTGGGCGCAGACAGGACTGTTGATGCTGAGTGTGCTTTTGACATCCTGTGCTGCCTTGAAGCCGCCCGAACCGGTCATCTCGCCGCTTCAGGCGGTCGTAGTCACAACATCCGCCTGGGATCGCATCGAAGGCATTCTTCAAGGTTATGAGAGAGTCAATCCGGATGGTCCGTGGGAGCGCAGAATCGATAAAGTTCCCGTTGTGGTCGGCCGCAACGGAATGGGCTGGGGGATCGGGCTGCATCCTCTCCCGATATCCGAAGGTCCCGTCAAACACGAGGGAGATGGCAGGGCGCCGGCCGGCATCTTCAGGCTTTCATCCGGTTTTGGCTATGCCGCTGCCGGCGACGTCTCTCGGATCAAACTGCCTTATCAGCAGGCAACCCCGCAGTTGATATGCATTGAAGACATCCAATCCGCTTATTATAACCGCATTGTGGATGCAACCGAAATGAAATCCGACTGGCAGGGGCATGAGAAAATGCTGCGTCCGGACGATCTCTACCGACTCGGGATTGTGGTCGATCATAACATGGATCCGCCCGTGGCCGGAAGGGGCTCCTGTATTTTTATGCATATCTGGACAGGACCCTCAGAGGGAACAGCCGGCTGCACGGCCATGGCAGCGCACCATTTGAAGGAGTTGTTACACTGGCTGGATCCCGTGGCCATACCCGTGCTGATACAAATGCCCGATCCTGAATATGGACGCTTGCGGGTCCGATGGCGTTTGCCGTAAGTGAATAATCGTCTCCAAAAGGCGGAAAACATTTTGATGCGCCGCTTGCACACCTTTTTTATCGGTAGTGCAAAGCGCTTGTGGAGTGAAAGGTTCGTGAAAATGCTGACAGAGGAGCAATTGGGAAAATACGCCGAGGTGCTGCTGTGGGGACTGAAAACGGCCCGTAAAGGCAAATTCAGAAAAAACGACGTGATTCTGGTTCAGTACGAACCGGCTGCCGTCAGACTGGCGGAAATCCTGTATGAGCGGATTCTTGAGGCGGGGATGAACCCCGTGCAACGAATTGGACTCACGGTCGGAATGGAGCGCACTTTTTATGCAGGGGCCGATGACCGTCAGCTTGTCTTTCAAACACCCGGCGACAGGGAGCTCATTGAGCATTTGAACGGCAGAATTTTCCTGCGGGCGCCGGGTTCGCTGACCCATCTGAAAGACATCGATCCGGTCAAAATCGGGAAATTTCTGATTTCGCGAAAACCGCTGCGCGAGATCATGGAGCACCGAGAGGAAAAAGGGTTATACGGATGGACGCTCTGTACGCTGCCCACGCCGGAACTGTTCCGCCAGGCCAGAACAACGGGCCGGTCCTATACGGCGCAGATCATCAGGGCTTGTTATCTCGATCATGAAGACCCCGTTCGTCAGTGGGAGATGATTCATGAAACCGTCAACGGGATCAAGAAATGGCTCAACAGCTTGAACGTGAAATTTTTTCATGTTGTGTCAGGCAACATCGATTTGAAAATCACACCCGGCGAAAAGCGAAAATGGGTGGGAATCTCCGGACACAACATCCCGAGCTTTGAGATTTTCCTGTCCCCGGACTGGCGCGGCACGGAAGGGGTGTACCATGCCAATCTGCCGTCTTTCCGCAGCGGAAATTATATCGATGGCGTGCGCTTGACCTTTGAAAAAGGCGTCGCCGTCAAGATTCGGGCTGACGTCGGCGAGGACTTTACGGTCAAGCAGTTGACGATGGATCCCGGGGCCGGCCGGGTCGGTGAGTTTTCGCTGACAGACAAACGCTTTTCCCGGATCGACCGTTTCATGGCGGACACCCTTTTTGATGAGAATTTCGGCGGAGCCTACGGCAACTGCCACATCGCGCTGGGGTCGTCCTACATGGACACCTACAGCGGAAACCCCGTGGACATCACAAGGGCCCTGAAGAAAAAGCTGGGATTTAACGATTCCGCGCTGCACTGGGATCTGGTCAATACGGAGCATAAAACCGTGACGGCTCACCTGCGGTCCGGCGAAAAATGCCTTGTCTATGACAATGGCCAGTTTCAGATATAGAGATGCCTGATTAACGTCCGAAGCGCGATTGCGCTTGCGGCAGCGGATCAAACCCATACATCCTCTATGAAGCGGGAGAAATAAGTTTTCCAGTGAATTGACTTCGTAAAATGATTATGTTAGTGGAACAAGTGATGATGTGACCCGTGCATCCGGGATGCAGCGCCGCATTTATTATACGCGAGAACGCGAGATTAGCTCACAAACAGCGAAACGGTTTTTCAACTTTCGCAAGACGAGATATCCATGATAACGAAAACATCCTGCCTGATCAGGATATTCTTAAGGTCTCTCTTTATACATTCATCATGTAATTTCTGGCGAATGCAGAATCTGGGCTTTGTCTTCGCGGTGATCCCCCTGATTAAATCCACCGGCATGGACGGCATGGAAGTATCACGCATGTTGAAGCGTCATCTGCAAATGTTCAATACCCACCCCTGCTTAGCCGGTGCTGTACTGGGATCAGTCGTTAAACTGGAAGAGGAAATACAGGATGGCCGTGAGGTTGAAGACCTGAAAAATACACTGATGGGACCTTATGCCGCGATCGGCGATGCCTTTTTCTCGGGAACCTGGCGCCCTTTTGCGGCAATCGGAGCGGTCGTGCTGATGATGGAAGGGGTGTATTGGGCGCCCCTGTTTTTTTTAATCCTATACATTCCTGTGTCTTTTTATGTCCGCCTGAAAGGGTTTATCGAAGGCTATCGCAGGGGCAGGCGGGGTATTGACTTCATTGGCGGGCTGAATCTTCAGGGCCTTGCGGGCAATGTCCGCTGGTTATCTGTCATGTTATTGGGGATATTGGCGACGCTGCTATTTCGCAGCACCGGGAATACCTATGCGGTTGTTCCGGAGCCCCTGCTCGGGGTCCTTTTTTTGGGGGTCATCCTGCTTTGTTTCTGGATGATAGCACGCGGGATATCCGCCATGAAAATCCTGTATGGGGCGGTTGCCCTTTTATTGTTGTTATCTTTTTGATATGGAACAGATCAAGACCTTTGAAATAAAAAATAAACTGGGCATGCATGCGCGCGTGGCCGCGAAACTGGTACAGGTGGCGACAAGATTCAAATCCAGAATCTACTTTGAGAAGGATGGATGGGAAGTCAACGGCAAAAGCCTGTTAGGGATTTTAACTCTCGAATGTCCAATGGGGAGTCGTTTGATTATCCGTGCCCGGGGCAAGGATGCACCTGAGGCGATTGCGGCCTTGGGCAAGCTGATCGAAAGCAAGTTTGATGAAGAATAGTGAAAATGTTAAAGGTCTGAATGCATGATGGAAACACCTAAAAAAACCTTTGCCCTGAAGGGCATTGCCGTTTCTCCCGGAGTCGTGATCGGGAAGGCTTATCTCTTTGATCGACTGGATGCCCAGATCTCCTTTTACAAGCTGAGCGATCCATCGCTCGTGACCAAGGAGATCAAACGGCTTCGCACCGCTCTCAGGGCATCGGAAAAACAACTTATTGAAATCAAGGAAAAATTGAGTCATCTGAAGGTGAATGAGCCCCTTTTTATCATTGATGTACACATCATGATCCTCAGAGACCGCAGATTCATTCGCCATACCATCCGGTATATCCGTAAAATGAGCGTCAATGCCGAATGGGCCGTCCGGATGACCATTGATAAGTACAGGGAAATATTTGACAGATTTGAAGATGAATACCTGAAGGGTCGCTTCAGCGATATCCGCTATGTCGGCCAGATGGTTCTCCGAAAGCTTGGCGGGGGAAGGAACCCGGTCATCTCGGATATCGGCGAAGGCGTTATCATCATCTCCTCGGATCTATCCCCTGCCGATACGGCTCAGATGAAAATTGAAAACGTCTTGGGATTTGCGACGGATATCGGCGGTAAAACGTCCCATACAGCCATCGTGGCGCGGTCTCTGAAAATCCCCGCCGTCGTCGGGCTGGAAAGCATTACCCGCCGCGTGCGAACCAATGATTCCATTGTCATTGACGGTTCAGCCGGGCTCGTCATTGTCAATCCTGACCCCGAAATGGTCCGGCGCTATGAAGACAAGAAGCGGCATTATGCAGAAGCCAGAGCCATCTCTCTCAAGGATGCGGCCCTTCCGGCCGTCACGCGAGACGGCCGGCATATCGCGATCGGGGGCAATATCGAGTTTGTCGAGGAAATCCCATCGGCCATCACGCACGGCGCCGACGGGATCGGGCTTTACCGGACCGAATTCATCTACATCAACCGGGAAAACATGCCCACAGAGGAGGATCATTTCGTCAATTATAAGCGGGTTGCGGGAACGGAGGAACTAGCCTGGTCCACCATCCGGACCTTTGATCTCGGCGGCGACAAGTTTCTATCGGCTCCCAAGCTGGCAAAGGAAATGAACCCCCGGATGGGACTTCGCGCGATCCGCTTTTGTCTCAAAGAAGAAGAGCTTTTCAAGATCCAACTGCGTGCCATGCTCCGGGCCAGCGCCTTTGGAAAAGTCCGGATTCTCCTTCCCATGATTTCCAGCGTTGAGGAAATCAGAAAAACAAAAATCATTTTATCACAAGTGAAAGATGACCTTCTGGTACAGGGCATTCCTGTCCATGACCGCGTTGAAATCGGCGCTATGATAGAGGTTCCCGCCGCCGTGGTCATTGCGGACAAGCTGGCCCGGGAGGTTGACTTTTTTAGTATCGGCACAAATGACCTGATCCAGTATGTCCTGGCCATTGACCGCGTCAATGAACAGGTCACCTATCTCTATGAGCCCCTCCATCCTGCGGTTTTAAGGCTCATCCGGCACATCGTGAAAATCGGCCATCGCGCGGGCATCCGGGTAGCCATGTGTGGAGAAATGGCCGGCGAACCCGCCTACACGATGATTCTGATGGGTCTGGAGCTGGATGAACTCAGCATGAATCCGCTGGCGATACCCCGGGTCAAGCGGATCATCCGCGGTTCAACCATGAAAGAAGCGCGGGTTTTACTAAAGAAAGTGATGACTTTTTCCTCGGCTGCAGAAACCAGGGAATATGTGGAACAGGTGATGCGGGAGAAATTCCCGGAAGATTTTCTAATGAACGATCAGTGAGCAATGAAACAGCGTGATGTCGATGCAAGCAGATGATCGGATAAAAGAGAAGGATGCGTTTTACGCGCAATGTATTTATGAAAAGGAGAACTTTCCCCTTTTCTGGCTCATGAAAAAAGTGTTGTCCGGGGTGAATCTGGCCGACCAGTATGTGGAATCCCTTAAAAAGCTTGCGGATACGGGCGTTGTTGTGTATGCGCTCAAACAGAAAAGTCAGCTCAACAGTCTGATCATCCGGGAGTTGTCTGCGCGCAAGGGGATTCCTCGACCGGTCTATTCCCACAATTGCAATATGATCTTCTGGCAACCCTTTTCAAAGGCTTTTAAAGCGATCCAGACATTCATATCCCATCTCGTTTTCAAAAGAACCATCCTGAATGCAAATAAAAACAATTATTTGAAAAATATCGTCCGTGAGCGGCAGCATGCCATCATCCATCTGGGGGGATCGGAGTTCGTCGAAGACGCTTATGCTGACGGCGCCCTCATGCAACTGCTGGAGGCCCAGAAGGAAATTAATGTTCCTGTTTACATTGTTCCCCAGTTGATCACATACGGTAGGCGGCGGGAAAAAGAAAATGAAAATCTCATCAATATCCTGTTCGGCCAGTCCGACCATACCAGCGCCCTGCAGCGCGTCATTACCTTTCTGCGGTACGCCAATAAGGCCATTGTGATTCCAGCAGAAGCCGTCGATCTATCCCGGTTCATGAAGGAAAACAAAGACCTCTATCCGGGCGAGATGGTGCAGCGACTGCGCGGAGAACTGATTGACCGCATCGACGAGGAAAAAACAGCGATGGTCGGGCCGGCGCTGAAATCTAGGGAAGCGCTGATCGGCATGACCCTGAAGGATGAGGACCTCATCCGGTTCATGGAAAATATGGCCGCCGGCGGGAAAAAGGACTATCCGGGAATTCTAAAGGAAGCCAGAAAATACATTCATGAAATCGCATCCGACGAAAGAGAAATGTACATCGAAATATGGGACAAGATTCTGACCTGGCTGTGGAACAATATCTATGACGGCGTCGTGGTGGATCAGGAAGGAATGGCAAAGATACGAAATATTTCCAAAAAAATGCCGTTAGTGATTATCCCGTGCCACCGGAGTCATATCGACTACCTGTTGCTTTCCTATGTCCTGTACAAGCACAACATCCAGATGCCCTTCGTCGCCGCCGGGACGAACCTGTTGTTCTTCCCGCTTGGTTATATCTTCAGGAAATCAGGGGCTTTCTTTATGCGCCGGAGTTTCAAGGGGAACCCGTTGTACGCAGAGGTCTTTTCTAAATATGTAAAAGTTCTGCTCAAGGAAGGGTTTCCCCTGGAATTTTTCATTGAGGGAGGCAGAAGCCGCACGGGGAAGATGATCATGCCGAAGTATGGTCTGCTGTCCACGATCATTCAAGCCTATCAGGAAGGCGCCTGTGAAGATCTCGCACTGATTCCCGTATATATTGGCTATGACCGCGTGATCGAGGAAAAATCTTACCTGAAGGAACTCGGCGGAGCGGCCAAGGTCAGGGAAAAAACCACGGACCTGATCAGAAGCTCAAAAGTTCTGCGCAAGCGTTACGGTCGGGTCTATCTGAATATCGGTGAACCGATTCAGATGAAGTCTTATCTGGCCGAGCTGGGGAAAAAGTTTGAAGACATGATGCTTGAAGAAAGACAGAGCATTTACCGCAAAATCGGCTATGAAATCGTCCTGCGGATCGAAAATGTATCCGTTGTCACTCCCTATGCCCTGATTGCTGCAGGGCTCTTGAGTCATGACCGGCGCGGGATGTCCCACAACGATCTGATGACCGTTCTCAACACCTTTTATGACTACCTTGCTCACCGGCAGATCCCGCTTGCGGAAACCCTGTCCAATCGTCGCAAGGCCATGCGGGACGCGCTGGACCTGCTGGAACAAGGCGGCATGATCTCCCGCGTGGGGACAGAGGAGGAAGAGGAAGACGAATTCGAAGAAATCGTTTATTCTCTCGAAGACGACAAACGCATGAATCTTGAATATTACAAGAACAATATCCTGAATTATTTCCTGCCCATAAGCTTTGTGGCCACATCCATTTTATCCAATCAAAATGACATGGTCCCGCTGACGCAGATTATTGAAGATTACCGGTTTTTTAAAAAAATATTCCATCGGGAATTCATCTTCGACCAGACCACAGACGATCTGGATGAGGTCAATGAAGTTCTCACTTATCTGCATCATCAGGGCATGATTGTCGCCGGGGAACACAGTGAGCAGGCCTGGATCGAGGTCAAGGGAAGGGGACGGACCCATCTTAAACCTTTTGCCGGCCTGATCAGCAACTACATTGAATCCTACTGGGTGGTTATTCGCGGCGCATCTTCTCTAAAGAAAGGCCCCATGCAGAAAAAAGATTTAATCAAGAAAATACACGGGCTCGGCGCCAAAATGTACCGCAAGGGTGAAATCCGGCGGTCTGAGTCCCTTTCCCAGTCAAACTTCGAGGGCGCCCTGCGTGTCTTTCAGGAATCCGATATTCTTCTCCTGAACGAAATCGGGGAAAAGGGGGACAAGAAGTTCGTCCAGACTTATGCGCTGGCGGACGACCGATCTGCCATAGAAGCCCTGCGCCGTCGACTTTTTAAGTTTCTATAATGATATCCAGCCGATCATGAATCATTCGTATCCCTCAGGGTTGTGTTTCTGCCAGTTCCAGGCGTCGCGAGCCATCTCATCGATGCCGCGCCCGGCTTTCCAGCCCAGCGCCTCATTGGCCCGTGAAGGATCCGCATAACTTGTTGCGATATCGCCGGGCCGGCGGGCGACGATTCTGTAGCGAAGGGGCTTCCCGACCGCTTTTTCGAAGGCTGCCACCATCTCCAGCACGCTGTAACCCCGGCCTGTGCCCAGATTGTAAACCTGCAGCCCGGGGTTGACAGACAGCAGTTCCAGCGCCCGCAGATGTCCCTGCGCCAGATCAACGACATGGATGTAATCGCGGATCCCCGTGCCGTCCGGTGTCTCGTAGTCATTGCCGAAGACCAGCAGCTCTTGCAGTTTTCCGACAGCCACCTGTGTGATATAGGGTGCCAGGTTATTGGGGATGCCCCGTGGATCTTCACCGATTATCCCGCTGGGATGGGCGCCTACTGGATTGAAATAGCGCAGCAGGATCACGTTCCAGTCCTTTTCGGACCGATAGATGTCTGAGAGAATATGCTCGATCATCCATTTGGTTCTGCCGTAGGGATTGGTCGGTCCGGTTGGGGCGTCCTCGCGGATGGGGACCGTCGCTGAATCGCCATACACAGTGGATGATGAACTGAAGATGATGTTTCCAAGCCCGTGCTTTTTCATGGCCTCTAAGAGGGTCATCGTGCAGGTGAGATTGTTCTGATAATAGTCCAGCGGAAGGGCGACGGACTCTCCCACCGCCTTGAACCCTGCGAAATGAATGACGGCGCTGAAGCGATACTCTGCAAAAAGTGTATCCAGTATGTTGCGGTCGCGCAGGTCAGCCTGACAGAAGACAGGACGTTTCCGGGTAATTTCCTCGATGCGCCGGACGGCGGCTATCTTACTGTTGCAGAGATTATCGACAATGACCACCTCATAGCCCGCGTTGAGGAGTTCCACGCAGGTGTGGCTGCCGATATAGCCCGCCCCGCCGGTAACAAGTATTTTCATCAATCAGCCCTTTTATTGCCAAAATATAATTCAGCGAAACTTTTTTCCATCGGTTATGCAATACCCTCTCAGCGAATGCTATAGAGGGCCGCCCGTCCCCGATAAACCGCCGCATTGCCCAGCTCCTCCTCGATCCTGAGCAACTGGTTGTATTTCGCCAGGCGCTCGCTGCGTGACAGGGAACCGCTTTTAATCTGGCCGCAATTAGCCGCCACGGCGACATCCGCAATGGTCGTATCTTCGGTCTCACCGGAACGGTGCGAAATGACCGTCGTGTAACCGGATTCCTTTGCCGTCTGAATCGTATCAAGGGTCTCCGTCAATGTGCCGATCTGGTTGAGCTTGATCAGGATCGAATTGGCCACGCCCATGGCGATGCCCTTTTCCAGCCTTTTCTTATTCGTGACGAAGATGTCGTCGCCCACAATCTGTATTTTGGATCCCAGGGCGTCGGTGAGCGTCTTCCAGCCTTCCCAGTCGTCTTCCGCCAGGCCGTCCTCGATCGAAACAATGGGATATTTTTTCACAAGGTCCTCGTAAAAGCGAACCATTTCTTCGGCTGTCTTATTCGGTTTCTTTTCCGCTGCCAGCGTGTATTTACCGTTTCGATAAAAAGAAGTGGCCGCCGGGTCAAGCGCGATGCAGATGTCCTTGCCGGGCTTGTATTTCGCCTTTTGAATCGCCTCCATGATCACGCTAAGGGCCTCTTCGTTGGACTTGAGGTCGGGTGCGAAGCCGCCCTCATCGCCGACAGCCGTATTATATCCTTTGCTTTTGAGAACAGCCTTCAGGGCATGAAACACCTCGGCGCTCCAGCGCAGGGCCTCCCTGAAATTCGGCGCCCCCACGGGCATGATCATGAATTCCTGAAGATCGACATTATTGTCGGCGTGCTGTCCGCCGTTGATGATATTCATCATGGGGACAGGGATGTCTTTGGCCATGACGCCGCCGATGTACCGGTAAAGCGGCAGTTCGAGGGCGGCAGCCCCGGCCCGGGCGCAGGCCAGCGAGACACTCAGGATGGCATTGGCGCCGAGCCCGCTCTTGTTCGGTGTTCCATCCATGCGGATCATGGCTTCATCGATATCTCCCTGGTTCAGGCAATCCATTCCGATGATTTCCGGTCCGATTTTGTCTATCACGTTGCTGACGGCCTTCCTGACGCCCTTTCCGAGATAGCGTTTCCTGTCGCCGTCCCTAAGTTCGAGCATTTCATGTTCCCCGGTGGAGGCGCCGGACGGGACGGCTGCCCGGCCGGTACTCCCGGAGACCAGCGTGACTTCGGTTTCAATGGTTGGATTTCCCCTCGAATCGAGGATTTCTCTGGCATGAATATGGATAATTTCCGTCATTTGATATCCTCCCTGCAGGTGGTATTGTGATCACGATTGTCTAGCAGCTTCTTATCCCACATGAAAAAAATATACAAGATCATTGTCATTAACGAAACGTGGAATGCGTCTTGATAAGATCGCGTAAGTCATGTAGGGTGGGCACAAGCATCGAGACGGAGACATCAGCAGGAAAGAGGAGAGGGCAGGGCGTTTGACCGGGGAGAAAAGAACGAAATTATTTTTACATTTGAAAAAATGGATGGAAAAGGCGATCATGGATTACGGCATGATCGATGCCGGAGATCGTCTCCTGGTAGGGGTATCCGGAGGGGCGGACAGCCTGGCGCTGTTGGATCTGCTCAATTCGCCCATGATCTTCGTTCCTTCTTTTACCCTGCAGGTGGTCCATATTGATCCGGGCTTTGATCCCACGTACGAGGGTTACCGGATTCTTGAAGATTACCTGAAAGCGGGCGGTTATGATTATGTTATGGAAAAGACAGGGATAGGCCCGCTGGCCCACAGCGACTTCAACAAAAAGAACCCCTGCTTTCTGTGTTCGCGCCTGAGACGAAAGCGGATCTTCGAGATTGCCGCCGGGCGGGGATGCAATAAGATCGCCTTTGCGCATCACCGTGACGACATCGTTGAGACCCTGCTGCTCAACATGTTCTACTCCCGGGAGATCAGCACCATGGTCCCGAATCAGAGCATTTTCGCCGGTGAGCTGCATATCATCCGGCCCCTGGCCTACATCCGGGAGGCGTTTGTGAAAAAATACGCCTGGGAGTGCCGGTTTCCGGCGATTGAAAACCGCTGCCCCACGAGCAAAACGTCGCGGCGGCTTTATATCAAGAACCTGCTCAATGAGCTTGAAAAAGAGAATAAGGACATCCGGCACAATATCTTCAGGTCCATGCATCACGTAAAACAGGATTATCTTTTGACAAAACCGGTGAAAAACATTGGCTAAGAAAGAGTCATCCGAAAAAAACATCTGTCAGAACAAAACAGCTCGCCTGAATTACTATATTGATGACACGTTCGAAGCGGGCATCGTTCTGGTGGGCACAGAAGTAAAGTCCCTGCGGGAGGGACGGGCCAACCTGAAGGACAGCTATGCGATGGTAAAGGATGAAGAAGTTTATCTTCACGAGCTGCATATCAGCCCGTACACGCACGGCAACCGCTACAACCACGACCCCCTGCGGGTCCGGAAACTGCTGCTGCACAAACAGGAAATCCGCCGGCTTTATGGAAAATCCAGGGAAAGGGGGCTGACGCTGGTGCCGCTCAAGATGTATTTCAAAAACGGCAAGGTCAAAGTCGAGATCGGCGTCGGCCGCGGCAAGAAACTCCATGATAAACGCGAAGACCTCAAATTGAAAGAAGATCGGCGCGATATTGAGCGGGCCTTCCGTGCGAGAACACGGGACCGGTAGTTTCGGAAGTCATTTCCAGCTTGACTTTATCACGCTCGGCGCATATACTATGTTCGCTTATATGTTCTTTGAATCTCTCCAATTTATGGGGGCGTCACGGTTTCGACGGGGATAGTTGAAGCTGTAGAAGCGTACCGAGGTTCCTACAGGCCTCGTTAAACAGGTAGGAAAACTTTAATCGCAGACAACTACGATTACGCTTTAGCCGCTTAGACGGCTAACGTTCTGCCGGTTCTGCCTGCCGGGCCGAACAGAGCGTCGATCAGACAGGATAGTTGATCTCCTGCTCCCGACGGGAGAAAGGCGAAGTCAAAAGGGATAGTTCCTGATCAATCCTGCCTTTGGGAGTTTTCAGGAGCGAATGCAAATCAGAGGATACGTACGTAGAAACTGCAGTGGAATATTTTCGGACGCGGGTTCGACTCCCGCCGCCTCCACCAATAATAACAATAATACCATATATTTAAATACAATCAGCCAGCCTCTGAATTCCATTGCTTCTCCCTTGCTATCCGGGAAGAAGCGCACTTTTGAATCTTCTAAAACACGGGGAAACGGCACCGTCTTTATGCTATAAAACACTCCAATTATCCCTTTTTTATCTCCGAGGCGCCGCTTGGAACAGCAAATACCCTTTTCACCGTTGGATCGCCATTTTGCCCGCTTCCTGACATCGCTCACCGGCCAAAACCTGCCCGAGCTGTACTACGCATCCGCACTACTGAGCCATCATGTTGCGGAAGGGCATGTCTGTCTTGATTTAAAGGTCTGGGAGCGTCGCCGGATCATAAGCGGTGGCGAACGCAGAGACGTTTTTACGGCGCCGAAACTGAAAGACTGGCAAACGAAATTGTCGCATTGTCCGGTGGTGGGCATGCCGGGGGAATTCAAGCCGCTCATTCTGGATGGGCAATCCCGCCTTTATCTTTACCGCTACTGGGAATATGAGAGAATTCTGGCAGAAAGAATCAAGCGTCTCGCGCTCCATCCGCCCGCAACAATGATCCGGCGCCCTGATATCCGCGCCGTCGAGCGACTCTTTCCCGGAACCTTCGCACAGGAACCCGACTGGCGGAAGGTCGCCGCACTGATGGCCTGTTTTAAACCTTTTTTAGTCATTTCCGGCAGTCCCGGAACGGGTAAAACGACCACCGTTGCCGGAATCCTTGCCCTTCTTCTGGAACAGGCACCGGCAACAAAACAGAGAATAGCGCTCGCAGCGCCGACCGGAAAAGCCGCAGCCCGGCTTCAGGATGCGGTCAGATCGGCAAAGCAGACCCTTGTGTGTGACCTTTCGATCACAGCATGCATCCCGGAAAACGCCTCAACGGTTCACCGGCTTCTGGGAAGCCTCCCCGGGTCTCCCTCTTTCCGCCATCACCAGAAGAATCCCCTGCCCCTTGATATCGTGGTGGTTGATGAAGCATCCATGCTGGACCTGCCCCTGCTGTCAAAGCTGGTTCAGGCCATGCCGGATAACGCGAGATTAATCCTGCTCGGAGACAAGAACCAGTTGGCTTCCGTAGAGGCCGGCGCAGTCCTGGGGGATCTTTGCGGAGAATCTCCGGCCAATCTCTTCTCCCGCGATATGATTCAAGAGATCATGCCTTATACAAGCGGCAGCCTCTCTGATTATGTCGAAATAGCGGAAGCGCCGGGTATCTACGATTGTATCATTGAGCTCCGCAAGAATTACCGTTTCACAGGCCACAGCGGCATCGGCCAGGCAGGTGCGGCCGTGAACCGGGGGGAAGGGGTTCAGCTCTTGCAAGCCCTGACGGTATGTCCCGATGAGCATGTTTCCTGGTCCCCTTTACCAAAACCCAATCAACTTGAAGGGATCCTGAAAGCATTTGTCCTGAATGGTTTCCAAAATTATCTGAATCTGATTCATGCCGATGCGGCATGGGATGATATTTTTGCAGCCTTTGAGCGTTTTCGGATTTTATGTGCCCTGCGGCAGGGTCCTTTCGGCGTTGCGGCCATCAATCAGCACATTGAAAATATTCTTGAGGCCGAACACCTCATCAGTCCCGGCAGGCCGTGCTATTGCGGCCAGCCCGTCATGATTACGCGTAACAACCCCCAGCTCAGGCTTTATAATGGAGATGTCGGATTGATCCTGGCCGATCCCGATAAAAAGGGCCGGCTATCAGCTGTTTTCCCTGATGGGGCCGGTCAGTACCGGCTGTTTTCCCCCCAGCGTCTGCCTGAATATGAAACGGTTTATGCCATGACGATCCACAAAAGCCAGGGATCCGAATTTGATGAGGTACTGCTTGTCCTGCCCGATCACGATGCGCCCATTTTGACGCGCGAACTCACTTATACGGGGATAACCCGGGCGCGAAAACAGGTCCGGATATGGAGCGCTGAAGGTGTCTTTGTTTCAGCCGTATCGCGCTGCATTCAGCGAACTTCCGGCTTGCGGGATGCCCTGTGGAAAAACAGCAGTTGATCTTGACAATTCACGGACAATCAATTAGCATGCGCTTCAAAATGGTCAGACAGGGGGCAAGTCATGATCGGTGTATTGATAACCACCCACGGCAATCTGGGAAGTGAGTTCTTGAAGGTAGCAGAAATGATCAAGGGGACGCTGAAGAGCGTCATGCATATATCCATGGACCAGACGATCGGTGTGGAAGATCTGACAAAGCAAATCACGGCGGCAGTCAAGAAACTGGATCAGGGGCAAGGGGTTTTGATTCTGACCGACCTGTTCGGCGGAACCCCCTCAAACCTGTCCCTGTCTCTGCTCAAGGCAGGGAAGGTGGAAGTGGTCACGGGCGTCAATCTGCCCATGCTGCTGAAACTGACCGATATCAGGGAAACAATGAATCTTCAAGAATTTGCCAACCATATCAAGGATTACGGAAGAAAAAATATCTACCTGGCCAGCGAAATTCTAAAAAAGAAAGTCGCAGACTGACCCTTCTGCGCGACATCAGTGTGTGTGGCGGCCGGTCGGCAGCCTGATGGACGGCGTGACAAATCATACCTTAGTAGGTGTACGGGAATGGATATTGCGCTCGTGCGCGTTGATAATCGTTTGATTCACGGTCAAATTCTGGAGGCCTGGGTCCCTTTCACCAAATCATCCACGATCATCGTCGTTGACGATCATGTGGCCAGCGACTTCTTCAGAGAAACAGTCATTAAAATGGCGGTGCCGCGCGCCGTCGAAGTGATCATCAGCAATGTCGAGGATTTCGCAAGCCATTTCAAATTCCGCAAAGGTCAGGGCAAAAAAGCCATTGTCCTTTTTTCCGCCATTGCCGATGCCCTGCGAGCCTTCCAGGGGGGGTTTGCCTTTGACAGGCTCAACATCGGCAATGTCTACTGTGAAGAATGCCTTAAGCAATGTTCGCCCTCCGTCATGCTGGGCGAGGAAGATGTAAAAACAATCAGAATCCTGATGGACCGGGGTGTCAATATTGATGTGCGGTGTGTGCCGAGAGAAAAACCGATCAATATCCGTGAGCTGCTCACGATGATCGGTGCCTGATAACACCGATTGTCGGCGAAACCATCTGCCTATGGTCTTTTATCGTGAACGCTGATGGGCTTATCATGTTATGGAAAGCGATGATGGTCTCCCTGGCCGGTGGAGCCCTTTGCCTGGACCGGATCTTCATGCAGGTCATGATATCGAGACCGGTCGTTGCAGGTCCGCTGACAGGATGGATGCTCAACGATCTGTACACCGGTCTTCTCTGCGGCGCACTGATCGAACTGCTCTGGATCGACCGCCTCCCCATCGGGAAGTATGTCCCCCCAAACGAGACCATGACGACCGTGATTGTTACGGCCGCAGCGGTCGGCGCCGGCGAATATCTCGGACAGCCATCCCGCGAGCTGACCGTCTTCGCATTGCTTACCTTTCTGCCCCTGGGGTATGCGGGCCAGCAGCTCGACACCTGGATCATCAGCTCGAATGAAGGACTTGCTAAAAAAGCCGTCAATCTGGCGGAGAAAGCCGATATTCGCGGTATCGAAAGGCTGCACTTGCAGGCCCTGATGAAATCTTTCATCTCATCTGTCGTTTTTATATTTATTGCCGTCATGATTGGAACATGGCTGCTCATCGCGGTTTTCCCTCTGGCGCCGCCGTTTGTCCGCCGGGGCCTGACGCTCAGCTATTTTTTCATCCCCTTGCTGGGCATTGCCGTCGCCCTGACAACCATTAAACGGCAGGGCGCGGTCGGAGTCTTTTGTGCGGCCTTTATTGCGATGCTCATCATCTGGGAATGGACCTATGGTTTCTCAAGGTGAGCCTTTGCATAACATTGAGATTCGGAAAATGATCGTGGCGGATGTGCCCGTTGTAACAGCCCTTGATCGTGCAGAGGATCCGGAGCCCTGGACGGAGGATATTTTCCGGCGGGAGCTGCAATTGCCCCTGTCTTATACCCTGTTGGCAGTCGACACGCGTGAACAGGTAGAGAGGGTCGCCGGCTTTATCACCTACTGGATGGCGGCGGATGAAGTACAGCTCCATAAAATTGTCGTCAGCCGGCCTCTTCAGCGGTGCGGTGTTGCCAGGCGTTTGCTGCGGGAGATGACGGAGCAGGCATTGGCGCGAAACCTGACCAGGGTGACACTGGAGGTTCGACGCAGCAATGAAGCGGCCTTGGCGCTCTATAAAAAATTCGGATATCTGGTCGTGGCTGTCAGGAAGGGCTATTACGATGAAGTTGGGGAAGACGCCCTGATCATGTCCGCGGAACTACGTCCTGGGGCTGGTGATTAGTTGAACGGGGTAAATATCAAAATGCAGCAATTCATGATGAGCGGTCTGGTCGAGTCAAACGCCGCGGTTCGGGAGGGGTATTATCTGATGTCGCTGCGGTTACCGTTGTCCTTCGCCCTGCCGCTTCCGGGCCAGTTTATCATGGTCCGCCTGAAGGACAGGAAGGACATGCTGCTGGCAAGGCCCTTCAGCGTCAGCGGCTTTCACCGCGAGGCGCAGGATGTCCGGATCGAGATACTCTATCGCGTTGCAGGGCAGGGGACGCATCTGTTAACAAAGCTCGGGATCGGCGAGAAAGTGGATATTTCAGGCCCGTTCGGGCGTTTCTTTGAAATTTCCCCCGGCATAAATAACGTGATCCTGGTCGCCGGCGGCATCGGCATCGCCCCGCTGCGGTATTTGCTGGCCTGTCTCCAGACACAGGGACCGGAGCGCGCACTGAGGATTGATTTTTTTATGGGGGCAAAAACAGTCGATGAACTCCTGGAGCCGGAGGCCACCCGCTGCCTGTGTGACAACCTCCAGGTCTGTACGGACGACTGTAGCATGGGCCATCCGGGACTGGTGACGGAACCGCTTGAGCAAGCGCTGAAATCTTACCCTATGAACGATACGCTGATCTGCGCCTGCGGTCCCGTGGGAATGATCCGGCGACTATCGGAAATCCTGGCGCCGTACCCGCTGGCCTGCCAGGTTTCCCTTGAGGAACGTATGGCCTGCGGCCTCGGCGCCTGCCTGGGATGCGCTGTTGCCGTCCGGGGACCGAACGGGGAAAGGCAATACCAGCGGGTCTGCCGGGAAGGGCCCGTTTTTAATCTTCGGGATATCTTATGGGATTAGAACAAAAAAAAGCTCCTCAAAATCTAACGGTTGATATCGGTGGCCTGAAGCTCAGGAATCCGGTCATGACTGCTTCCGGAACATTTGGATACGGCGAAGAATATGCGCCCTATCTAGATCTGAATCAACTGGGGGCGATTGTGGTCAAGGGGCTCTCGCTTGAACCCCGCACGGGAAATCCGCCGCCCAGGATCATGGAAACCCCATGCGGCATGATCAATGCCGTGGGTTTGCAGAATGTCGGCGTGCGGGCTTTCATTAGGGACAAGCTCCCTTTTTTAAGACAGTTTGACACACCTCTTATCGCCAATATTTACGCTGAATCCGTGGATGAATTTCCTGTGCTTGCAGGCATTTTAAGCGAGGCTCAGGGCGTCCACGCCCTGGAGGTCAACATTTCCTGTCCGAATGTGAAAAAAGGAGGAATTGCCTTCGGGACCGATCCCGAGATGGCCGCCGAGGTGACCCGCCGGGTCAAGGACGCGACGGACCTGCCCGTGATCGTCAAGCTGACGCCCAATGTGACGGATATTGCCATCATTGCACAAAGCGTGGAAGCGGCAGGGGCGAACGCCGTCTCCCTGATCAATACGATCACAGGCATGTCTGTGGATGTGGACAAGAGAATGCCGCACCTCAAGAACATCACGGGCGGACTATCGGGACCGGCCATCAAACCGGTGGCCCTGCGCATGGTCTGGCAGGTCGTCAACCGCATCTCCATTCCCGTCATCGGTCTCGGCGGGATTATGACGGCAGAAGACGCCCTGGAATATCTTATTGTCGGCGCACGCGCGGTTCAGGTCGGCACGGCCAATTTTGTCAACCCGCAGGTCATTCCGGAGATTGTCGAGGGCATTGTAAAGTACCTGGAAAAGCATGAGATGGCCTGCATCGATGAACTGATCGGATCACTGAAAACGGGGTAAAGGCAATGGGCGGCGCAGAAATCATTGCGGAAGGCGTCTATTTAATCGGCGGGCCGAACATTTCCCGGTCCGATGACGCCACGGTATTTATCATCGATTTTGACGGCGAGCTCGTCATGATCGACGCCGGTGCCGGCGGCAGTTCAAGGATGCTTCAGAAAAACATGGAATCGCAGGGGCTGGATCCAAAAGCTATTTCCCAACTGATTCTGACACACTGTCATATCGATCACATCGGTTCGGCGCCCTGGTTCCGGAATCAATTCGGTTGCCGCATTATCATGCATGATCTGGACGCGGACGCCGTCGAGCAGGGGGACCCGGTCATGACGGCGGCTAACTGGTACGAGACGACGTTTCCGCCCACCCCGGTAGATCGGAGGCTGACGGGCCATCACGAAATCCTGCGGTTCGGGGAGCAGGAGCTGCACTGTCTGCACACGCCGGGCCATACGCCGGGTTCCATCGCCGTCTATCTTGACCGTGCCGGGAAACGGATTCTGTTCGGTCAGGACATTCATGGACCCTTCATGTCCAGTTTCCGGTCCAGCATTGAAGACTGGAAAAAATCCATGGAGAGATTGATAGCCCTGCAGGCGGATATCCTCTGTGAAGGACATTTCGGGATCTTTCAGCCCCGGAGCAAAGTCGAACAGTATATCCGCGGATATATGAGACAGTACGGATGAGTCAACCGCCATCACCGGCGTATCTGAGGCCGCTTTGTGAAAAATCGATCCCGTGACTATACATTATCCATTCGGGAAGACGACGGTCATCAGGTTACACTGTTGATTTCAGGCCGGATGGACCTGATGGGACTGGAGTGCCTGAACACCGACCTGGACGCCTTCTGGACGGATAGAAAGCCCGCGCGAATCACAGCGGATCTGTCCGGCGTAGAATCCATGGACAGCGCCGGCGCGATGCTGCTGCTGCGTTTGGAAGAAAGAGCGAAGGAGGCCGGCGTCTTTTTTGAGTTTGCGCACGTCAGTGATCCGTTGCGGGGGGTCATGAGCCTGCTTAATATGAAGGCCCTGCGCATCGGGCCGCTGCTTCGGGATAAGGAATCGGAAGGCATTTTTGATCTTTTGGGTGCAGCGGCCCAAAGACGGTTCCTGGATTTCCGGCAGGTGATGATTTTTGTCGGCGAGCTGCTGACAGCCATGATGCATGTTATCAGGCGTCCCGCGGCTGTACGCTGGAATGCCGTATTTCTGTACATGAAAAAGATCGGCGTGGACGGTTTTCCCATTGTGACGCTGATCAGTCTTTTGATCGGCGTGATTATGGCTTTCATGTCCTCGCTGCAGTTGAAGCAATTCGGCGCCACGACCTACGTCGCCCCGCTTGTGGCATTTGCCATGGTCAGGGAGCTGGGCCCCATGATGACCGCCATTCTTGTCGCCGGACGATCAGGGTCGGCATTTTCCGCAGAAATCGGTTCGATGATGATCAACGAAGAAGTTGACGCCCTGACGACCATGGGCTTCGATCCCGTCCAGTTTCTGGCCGTTCCCAAAGTTCTGGCTTCTGTTATCGTTGTTCCGCTGCTGACGGTTTATTCCGCTTTTTTCGGAATCGTCGGCGGCATGATGGTCGGCGTACTGGGGCTGGACCTGACGGCTTATGGTTATCTCCAGCAGAGCATAGACAGTTTCCAGGTGTTTGATGTCGTCTCCAGCCTGATAAAATCCATGGTCTTCGCCATCCTGATCTCCGGGATTGCCTGTCAGCGGGGATTTCAGGTCCGGGGTGGCGCCGATGCGGTCGGGGAGGCCACCACCTCTGCCGTCGTATCAGCCATATTCTTGATTATTCTTGCGAATTCGGCATTCGCGATTATTCTCTACTATATTCATTAACCATTGTCTCGGGGTTTGATCTTGCAAGATGTTGGCAGGCAACCGGTCATCGTTGTTGAGAACCTCACCATGAGGTTCGGCGATGACATTATTCTGCAGGACGTCAGCTTTAAAGTATTCAGGGGCGAAATATTTGTGATTGTCGGCGGCAGCGGCTGCGGGAAAACAGTGCTTATGAAGAATATGATCGGACTTTACAGGCCGTCTGCGGGCAGGGTCCTGGTAGAAGGCATTGATATCAATATCGACAGCGAGAAAGCGCTGAGCAGTGTCCGGTACAGAATCGGCGTGCTCTTTCAGTCCGGCGCCATGATCGGGTCCATGAGCCTGGCCGAAAATGTCGCCCTGCCGCTGAGCGAACAGCGGCGCCTTTCGCCCGCCCTGATTGACATGATCGTCAAAATGAAACTGGGGATGGTCAATCTGGCCGGTTATGAAAATCATATGCCCGCGGCGCTGTCCGGCGGGATGAAGAAAAGGGCCGGTCTGGCGCGCGCCATGGTCATGGATCCGACGATTCTTTTTTTTGACGAGCCCTCGTCGGGACTCGATCCCGTGACGGCAGCGGAGCTCGATCACACCATCAGAGGCATCAACGAAGGCATGGGGACGACCATGATCATCGTATCTCACGATCTGGCATCCATCCAGAATATTGCACACCGCGTGATCATGCTCGATAAGGGTGATAAAGGAATTATTGCGGAAGGGGTTCCGGCTCAGCTCAAGGAGAATTCGGATGATCCGCGGGTGATTCAATTCTTCAACCGGTCGCTTGATGAAGCAAAAACGCAGGGGACGGCATATGGCGGGTAAGCAATCGAAGTTTATGATCGGTGTTTTTGTAACGGCAGGCTTGATTCTGGCCGTCGTTACCATCGTCTGGCTGGGCGCCTCAACCTATTTTCAGAAAGGGACGCTTTTCGTAACCTACTTTGATGAATCGGTTCAGGGACTGTCCGTGGATTCCAATGTTAAATACCGCGGCGTCAATGCGGGAACGGTCAGATCCATTCAGGTGGCGCCGGACAACAAACTCGTCGAAGTGGTGATGAAAATCTACATGAAGGGAGGTGATGAAAAAAATCTCACCGCCAAATTGAAATCAGCCGGCCTGACCGGCATCGTTTATATTGAATTGGACCGGAGAAACGATGAAGAGGCGGATCTGTCGCCGCAGATAACCTTTCCCGCGGCGTATCCGCTCATTCCGTCCCATCCGTCGGCTTCAAGATATATTCTGTCCGTGGTGGATAAGATCGTTTCGGAAATGAACAAAGTTGATATAAAGAGCATTATTGATGAATTTAAAGGCATTGTCGGAGGGATCGATCACATTGTGAACGGTCCCAAGATGAAGAATATCGTCAACAATCTGGAGTCTGCCACAGCCCATCTGAATCATGCCGTCACACAGATAGACCGTTTGACGGCGGAAGGGAAACTGGAAGATGTCTTGAAAGAGACCCGGGGGACCATTGCAGACACGCGCGCCCTGATCGGCAAAATCAGAGAAGATATTGACACAATGAAACTGACGGACTCCGCCGTGAAGGCAACCCAGATTGTGGCCGGGGTCGATAAAAGCGTCAGGGAGATGACCTTTAATCTCAAGAATACTACGGATAATCTGCAGCGGGCCTCCGAAAACCTGGATATATTGATGGATAAACTGCGGGATGATCCGTCGGATTTGCTGTTCAGCCGGCCGCCGCCGATATCTGAACGGGAACGATAGTTATCAGGAGAGAAATTTATGACCGCGCTGATGAAATCTTTGTTCATAGTCGGGATCGCATGGACTCTGGTTGCCTGCAGTCTTGGCGGGAAGCCCGCTGTCATGGTTGAGCAGTATGCCCTTGAATATCCGCCGCCGGCCATAAAGAACCTGAGCCCGATCGATGCAGTCATCCGGCTCGACCGTTTTTCGGTGGCACAGATATTCAATCAGGGCAAGATGGTTTACCGGCAGAAGCCCACTCACTATAATGACTATGCCTATCATCGCTGGCGGGCCAATCCCGGGGACATGGTGGGCGACAGTCTCTTGCGTGACCTGCGAGCCGCAGGAATCTTCAAATCAGTCTTTTCATATCGCGATATGGAAAACTCCCCCCTCATTTTGAAAGGCAGCGTCGGTGAATTCTACGAGAGCGATGAGAAGGACGGCAGAAAGGCGATCCTGTCGGTCTATATTACACTGATGGATACGACGCAGAAGGAGCTTACAAAGCAGATTATCTTCCAGAAAGATTACCACTATCAGAAGCCTGTTCCGGAGCAGACGGTGCAGGGATTTGCCCAGGCGATGAGCCGGGCTGCGGAAAAGTTTTCTGGACAGGTCATTACAGACATTTACGAAGCGATAAAGCATGGTAAATAAAACAATGGGAGGTGTTGCATGAAGGTTGTCGCGTTGAACGGAAGTGCCCGCAAGGACGGGAATACGGCATTGCTGATCAATGTGGTCTTTGATGAGCTGAAAAAAGAGGGCATCGAAACAGAATTGATCCAGATGGCGGGTAAGCCGATTCAGGGATGCATCGCCTGTTACAAATGCTTTAAAAATCAGAACCGGCGATGCTCCGTAGAGAAAGATATGCTCAATGAAATCATCGCAGCCATGGAGCCGGCCGAAGGCATCCTGCTGGGGTCGCCGACGTATTTTTCCGATGTTTCCTCCGGGATGCGGGCTTTTATCGAGCGCTGCGGCTTTGTCGCCCGTGCTAACGATTACATGTTCAAGGGAAAGGTCGGGGCAGCCCTGACGGCCGTGCGTCGCGCCGGCGCCGTTCCGGCCTTCAGCTCCATGAATCTCTTCCTTCACTATATGCAGATGTTCATGCCGGGTGCCAGTTACTGGAGCATCGGCGTCGGCCGGGATCCGGGCGATGTGCTCAAGGACGATGAAGGCATCCAGACCATGAAATCGCTGGGGCAGAACATGGCCTTTCTGCTCAAAAAGCTGGACACGGCCTAAAGATATGGGGAGGCAGGGGCAAAAAATATTTCGTTCCTCCCTAAAATCTTTATAGATCTACGGTGGTTTTCAGCGAAGGGAAGAATTCGGCCTAACGCGCTCTGCTGAACACAAATTGAAAACGGTTTAAGGTGTTTTCGGGGAGGCGTTCAGCGCCACGGAGTCAACAATGAAAAAATGGGGGTTATCCCTTAGGCTGATAATCCTCTCATCAGGGATTGAATTTCCCTCCATGTCCAGAATGACCTTGAGGTCTGGTTTGAGGGGATATTGGGGATGGGTCGCGATAACCTCGCAGGTTACTTTGCTGTTTAACTCGACATAGCTTCCCACAGGGTAAAGCGTGATTTCAGACAGAAAGGCCTTGATGATGCTTGCCGGGAAAATGGACTCCTTGGCCTGCACGACCAGTTCTTTGGCCGAAAAGGACTGCAACAAGGCTTTCCGGTGCGGTCTGTGATTGGTCATGGCTTCGTAACAATCAATAATGCCAATTATTTGTGCATATTCATGGATTTCCTTCCCGCGCAGGCCCCGGGGATACCCCCGGCCGTTTTCCCGCTCATGATGCTGGTACACCACTTCCGGCAGGGAGGGGTATGCTTCCGCAAAGGGCGCCAGAAGTTTCCATCCGGCTTCAGAATGGGTTCGGATCAGGTTGAACTCGGTGTCCGTGAGCGGTCCCGTCTTGTTCACAATCACATCGTCAATGGTGAAAATACCGACATCATGCAGGACGGCGCAAAGACCCACTTCCAGAAGCTTTTTCCGGGAATAGTGAAAGCTCATTCCGATTTTCAGTGTGAAAAAGACTGTATTGGCCTGATGCGAAATCATGTAACTATGATCCGGGAGGGTCCGCATCATCAAGGGAAAAAACAGAGGAAGATTTTCCGGATGATCAACGATTTCTTCAATGAGTGAAAGAACGGGAGCAATCGCAAAAGGTTTTTGACCGGAAACCCTTTCCTTTACTTGAAGCAGGCAAGCGTGGATATCAGCATAAATGATTCCGGCACGATCGGTTGTCATGTCTCAAAGAATGCCTTAACACTGACGATTTTTACCAGGGGCGCCGAAGCGCCGCCTCTTTGATATCATGGCGCTAACTACAGGAATCCCCGATATAAATCAATAACTTTTTTGATGTCAGATCATTCCTTCAATTTCCCGTTTCTTTTCTTCCAGTCTCTTTCTGGAGATCGGGTAGGGCGTCTTGAGTTCCTGGGCATATAGCGAGACCTTGTACTCTTCGATCATCCAGCGAAAGGCCTCGATGGCCTGCCGTTTTGTGGCGGACGATTTGGATGTCGGAGGCTCAAGTGTTTTATGAAGGAAATCATCAAAAGGCTTGATCTCTTTGGCTTTCGCTAATGCTTTCTCCAGATGCATGAGACCCCTTTCCGCACGCAGCAGCAGGGCTTTCAGATAGCGGATAATGTGTTCCAGGCGTTCCGTGTCGTATTTCTGCAAAAAGTCGGGAGGCACAAGGCGGTCCCGGTCCAGCCGGACGCTCTCAAGGAACTGTTTTGCCGGCTTGTCGAAGCGGTGCGACATTTCAAAGGCCCGCAGCGTCGCGACCGTTTCATGATACGCCTGCACGAAAGGCTTGATTTCCGTCAGAACTTCCTGTCCTGCGGGCAGGATACGCAGTGTTGCCGCTTCTGCATGTTTATGGAAGTCCGCCGCCGTCCGGACGGGAACACAGAAGAGGTCCTGAAGAATCTTTTCATACAGTTTGTTTTCAAGGGCTTTATGGCCGCCGAATGCAGCCGCCCAGACCTTCATGTCGCCGGACAGGGTAAGCGATTTCTTTAAATATTTCAGCTCCGGCCGAAAATGAAGGCCATACAAAGCTGTGATTCCCTTCGCCTGGGCTGCATCCGCTTCCGCTCTGGTCTGAAAGAGGCGGAGGTTGACGGATCCTTCCGCCGCCTGCAACGCCGGGTAGGCAAAGCCCTGAAGCACACCCTGGCTTTCCAGCGGGATTTCTTCGGGCAGATCACCGAAATCCCACTGCGTCAAACCCGTCTTTTCCCATGCCCTGCGGGCGCTTTCGAAAACTGCGGTTTTCTGGGCGGCCATCGTCTCATGCCGGAACTGGCCAAGATCGCGCCCTGCAGCGATCTCGCGCCCCTGTACATCGACGACGGAAAAACGCATCTTCAGATGATCCGGGAGTTTCTCCAGCGGCCAGGCAGAAGCGGGGATGTCCACACCAAAACGTTGATAGATAAACTTTCCCAAAATCAACGGCAGTGGTCCCTCTCCGGACGTTATTTCCTTTTGAATGATCCCGGCGGTCTGTGCGAGGGGCTGGAGCTTCTTCCGGTATTCCTTCGGAAGGCCCCGCAGCAGCGCGTTGATTTTTTCCTGATAAAGGCCGGGAACGGACCGGTCCGCGGTTTCGGCGGGCACCCTGGAAAGAAGATGGACGGGGATTTTCATCGTGACGCCGTCCTCCGGATGTCCCGGATCGAAGCGGTATGAAAGTTTAAAGCGAAGCTTGCCCGAGGCGCATTCACCGGGATAGAGAGCAAGCGCGCCTTCATCGGGGAGGTTCTTGAGGATATCCGTTTCCCGCATGCGCAAAAAACCGTCGTCACCCCGATCGCGGATCAGCTTCTGCAGGGTTCGGACATCATAAATGCGGGGCAGTCGCTCCTCATAGAACCGGGCGATCTGCTCCTCGTCGGCCAGCAGGTCCCGCCGGCGCATTTTGTCTTCCATCTCCGCCGCCGCCGCTATGAGGTTCCGGTTGTGTTGGAGGAAAGGCAAGTTCTGCTTGATCTCCCCTTCCACGAGGGCGCCGCGGACAAAAATCCGCGCGGATGTTTCCGGATCAATCCGTCCGTAGGAGACACTGCGGCCGGCAATGATCACCAGGCCGAAGACGCTGACCTGTTCCGATGCGACCACTTCCCCGCGGTTTTTTTCCCAATGCGGTGCCGCATAGGTGTACCGGCACAGGTCGCCCCCGAGAGCCTCCAGCCAGCCCGGATCGATATTGGCCACTGTCCTGGCAAAGAGGCGGGATGTCTCTACGATCTCCGCCGCGACAATCCAGTTCCCCCCCTTGTTGAAGAGGCTGGACCCCGGAAAGATCATAACCTGGCGGCCTTTGGTCGCCGTATAGAGGTTTTTTGCCTGCCTTACGGCGATGTTTGACAGAAACCCGCTCAGAATGGATCGATGGATCCCGTCGGTCCGTTTTTGGGCATCCATCTTCATATTATTGACGGTATTCTGATTACGCTCCTGTTCATTCAGAATCATGCGGATCTGGTCATGGACGTCCCGCCATTCCCGCATCCGGCGGTATGAGAGGAAGTGTTCCCGACAGAACTTCCGCATTGAGTTCTGGGTTTTGATCGATTCGCGTTGACCGTAATAATGATTCCAGATGCGCAGCAGCGTGATAAAGTCGGAAGTGGGGTCCCTGAATGCGGCGTGCACCTGGTCTGCCCGCTGGGTCTGCTCCAGGGGGCGCTCCCGGGGGTCCTGAACGGTCATGGCGGACGCGATGACGAGCACCTCCTCCACACAGTTTTCTTTCTGGGCTTCCAGAATCATTCGGGAAATCCTGGGATCGATGGGCAGACGGGCCATGGTTCTGCCCCTCTGAGTCAGGCGGAAAGACCCCGTCGTGTTCATGTCATCGCCTTGGGCCCCTTTTTCGACGGCCCCAAGCTCATGGAGGAGATCAAATCCGTCCCGGATGGCCCCCGGGCCGGGTGGATCGATGAACGGAAACGCCTCGATATCGCCGAGATTCAGGGAAAGCATGCGCAGGATGACTTCCGCCAGATTGGCTCGCAGGATTTCCGGCGGGGTGAAGAGCGGGCGATTTTCATAATCCTCTTCTGTGTAGAGCCGGATACAGAGTCCGTGCTGCACGCGTCCGCATCGTCCCTTGCGCTGTTCAGCGCTGCTGCGTGAGATGGATCGGATCGGGAGACTCGTGGTCCGCGTGCGCGGACTGTACTGAAAAATCCTCGCCATGCCGGTGTCGATGACATAGCGGATGCCTGGAATCGTGATGGATGTTTCCGCCACGTTGGTGGCCACGACGATCTTCTGCGTGGTCACGGGCGCAAAGACGCGGCGCTGCTCCGACCAGGAAAGCCGGGCGAACATGGGAAGGATAGTGCAGTCCTTGTAATCCCGGCCTTCGAGCAGATCGCAGGTCTCCCGGATATCCTGCTCCGTGGGCATGAAGATCAGGATATCGCCCCGCTTGCGTTCTTTTGTGAGGTCATCCACTGCCCGCACGGCTGCATCCACATAGGTGAAATCGCCTTTTTCCTCTTCATCCGGATCGAGGGGGCGGTAACGGATATCCACCGGGTACATGCGCCCGGAAACCTCAATGATGGGCGCATCGTCGAAGGCCCGGGAGAACTTCTCCGTGTCGATCGTGGCGGAGGTGATAATCACCTTCAGATCCCGTCGGGAGCGCAGCAGCTTTTTGAGGATGCCCAGCACGAAGTCGATATTGAGGCTGCGTTCGTGGGCCTCGTCCACGATGATCGTATCGTAGGTCCTCAGGTGCGGATCGGCCTGCGCCTCCATGAGCAGGATGCCGTCGGTCATGAGTTTGATGAGCGGGCGGGGGCCAGAGCGGTCTTCAAAACGGATCTTGTAGCCGATTGAGCGGCCCACTTCTTCCCTGAGTTCCTCCGCGATGCGCTGAGCCACCGTCACGGCTGCAATGCGCCGGGGTTGCGTGCAGCCGATAATGCCGCGGAGGCCGCGTCCCGCCTCGATGCACATTTTGGGAATCTGCGTCGTCTTGCCCGAACCGGTTTCGCCTGTAATGACAACGACCGAATGGCGTCGGATTGCCCGGATGATGTCCTCTTTTCTGGCAACAATGGGCAGGGATTCGGGATAATGGATACGGGGGAGGGGAGGGTTCTGTCGCAGCTTTTTATTCAATGAAGAAATTCTCAAAAGATCAACTAAATATCCCGATCCGACTGATGGATGCGTATGCGGGTGGTTTCAACAATCCACAGTTTGTTCTCGATGGACATCCTGGTTAGTTCTTGTAACAAAAGGCTAATCAGCTTCTCAAACATGGTAAGACTTGGATTGCAAGGAGCGCGGATAACGGCTATCCCGCCGCCCCGCTCCGGCGGAAAACGCGTAACGTCTGAAAAGTCCAGATCCAGTGTGACCAGACAACGCCTTTCAGCACCGCATATTTCGTAGAGCTGTCGATCCGAACATCGTGACCGACAATTTGAAAAAGATGCTGCGTCTGCCTGCCGAAATTCTCTTCGAGCTTGAATTTCATCCCAACACCTCGGCAGGAATGTCAACATAGCGTTCACGAGACATTTCCGCACCATAAGCGACGGCGGCCCTGATGTCTTCCCTTGTCAATTGCGGGTATTCGGCCAGGATCTCCCCCATCGTCAACCCGTCTGCCAGAAGGTCGAGTAACAGGGAAACCCAGATTCGGGTGCCGCGAATACAGGGTTTGCCGAAGCAGATATTCTGATCATTGGAAGAGTTCATTCCTTTGTTCCCTCTCGAGACCTTCATGCCTTATTGTATATGATTAGAAATTATGCTGATACAATAGTGTCCCAACGTTGATATTTTTGGATGTTGCAACATCTTGTAACAAATTTATTTTTGGCGAAAAATGTCTTTTATCGATTTGAAAATTTGTTTTCCCAAATGCCATAGTCCTGCATCACGTTTGCAGGAGATGGATGCCGATGAATTCCGGGAAAACGATTTTCTCTCAGTTAATGGACTTTATCCCGCCCTACGAGTTCCGCCAGTGCGTCGCACGATACAACGGCAACTACAAGATCATACGCTTTTCCTGCTGGGACCAGTTTCTCTGCATGGCGTTTGCCCAACTGACCTACCGGGCAAGCCTGAGAGATATTCAAGCTTGCCTCCGGGGGACCCAACACAAACTCTATCACATGGGCATACGGGGGAAAGTCTCCCGAAATACCCTGGCCAATGCCAACCAAGTGCGGGACTGGCGAATCTACGCCGATTTCGCTCAGGTCCTGATCAACAAGGCAAGAAAACTTTATGTTAATAACCTGTGCAGTTGATGTCAAGCAAGGTTATTAATTTGTATCATCTGTCCATTAGATGACAGGTCTCAGAGGGATCACAAATAGCTTGACCGCTAAAATCGAATCATTATATTGAGATAAATCTTTAGTTTATTGAATATCTGGAGGAATCATCCTTGGAATTACCGGCCGTAACCGGCACGCTTGACATCTATATTGCAGAAATAAATCGTTTTCCTATCCTGACGGCGGAAGAAGAATTCAGACTCGCAGTCCGGCTCAAGAAATACAACGACATGGCCGCCGCGGAAAAGCTCGTTGTTTCCAACCTCCGGTTTGTCGTGAAAATTGCCCATGAATACCGCAACTACGGGCTAAAGCTCAGTGACTTGATTCAGGAGGGCAATATCGGCATCATGCATGCCGTAAAAAAATTCGATCCCTACAAGGGCTATCGTCTTATTTCCTATGCGGTTTGGTGGATCAGGGCCTACATGCAGAATTATATTATAAAATCCTGGAGCCTGGTTAAAATCGGAACCACGCAGGCCCAGCGGAAGTTATTCTTCAAGCTCTCTCAGGAGAAGAAAAGGCTGGAGAACCTTTCGCAGAGGAGTCCCGAGTTTATCGAGATTGCTGAGTCACTGGGGGTTAAGGTTGTGGAAATCGAGGAAATGGATCTTCGTTTGAGTCACAGGGACCTCTCATTGGACGCTTCCGTCGGTGAGGATGGTGAAATGACCCATATCGATCACCTGACCTACAAGGGCGAAGACCAGGAAACATCGTTGATTAAAAAGGAAGAGCTGTCCCTGGTTAAACGCAATATTGCGGGGGCTTTGGCAAAGCTCAATGAAAAAGAGAAATACATCATAAAGCACCGTGTCATGGCCGACAATCCATTGACGCTCCAGGAGGTTGGCGACCGTTATCGGATTACGCGGGAACGGGCCAGGCAGATTGAAAAACAAGCGTTAAAAAAACTGCGCTTGGCCATTCCCTATTTGGGGAAAGAACCAGAGCATCCTGAGGGTTAATCAATGTACATCTTCGGAACGGGCGAGATTCTCAAAGCAGGTAAATTTTTCGAGGAAGGCCAGCTTGACCATGCCTGTGGGGCCGTTTCGCTGCTTGCCGATGATAATTTCAGCCAGCCCCTTTTCCGGGTTGTCTTCTGACTTGTTGTAGACCTCGTCCCGGTAGATGAAGGCGATGACATCCGCATCCTGCTCAATGGCTCCGGATTCCCGTAAGTCTGCCATATGCGGGCGCCGGTTGGTCCGGTCTTCCACTTTCCGGTTCAGCTGAGACAGGGCGATCACAGGGACACTCAATTCTTTAGCCAGGGCCTTGAGAGAACGACTGATCTCGGAAATTTCCTGTTCCCGCGAATCCTTATAGGCTCCGCCCCGCATCAACTGGAGGTAATCCAGAATGATCAGGCCAAGGCCGGCTTCCGCTTTCAGCCGCCTGGACTTGGCCTTCATTTCGAGGACGCTGATGGCCGGTGTGTCATCGATGAAAATAAGGGCTTCGGAAAGCCGGCCGGCAGCCGTGGTCAGTTTCGGCCAGTCCGTCTCTCCCAGAAATCCTTTCCGGAGACGCTGGGAATCTACTTTGGCGGCCGCGGACAGCATCCGGAAGGCCAGTTGTTCTTTCGACATTTCCAGCGAGAAAATGGCCACGGGAATCCCGCACTCCGTTGCGGCATGTTGGGCAATATTGAGTGCAAAGGCTGTCTTTCCCATGCTGGGACGACCGGCGACGATGATCAGGTCGGATTTCTGCAGGCCTGACGTCAAATCGTCAATTTTTCCAAAACCAGTCGGCACGCCGGTGATCAATTCCTTGCGCTCATAGAGCTTTTCTATGGCCTTGAAGCTGTCCTTGATGATGTTTTTGATGGGGTAAAAGGCGGGCCGGATTTTATTTTCGGATATTTGAAAAATGGCATGTTCCGCTTCATCCAGGACCTCATCAATATCCGCACCGGTATTATAACTTTTTGTCAGAATTTCTGTTGCCGTTCCAATCAGGTATCTCAGGATGGCCTTCTCTTTGACGATTTTTGCGTAGTGGGCTACATTGGCAGCGGAGGGGACGTTGTCCACCAGGGAGGCCAGATAGGCCATGCCTCCCACCTGATCCAGCTGCTTTTTATCTTTCAGGATGTTGCTTAAGGTGATTAGGTCGCTGGGCTCGTGCCGCTCGGAAAGATCCACGATGGCTGCAAAGATTTTCCGGTGCGACTCACTGTAGAAGTCCCTGTGTTCCAATATCTCCAGAACGCTGTGGAGCGACTGGTTGTCCAGAAGAATCCCCCCGAGGATGGACTGTTCCGCATCCAGATTCTGGGGAGGCAGGCGATGCAGGGAGGTGTCAATATCCTTCATGGTCTATTTTTCTCTAATGATAGAAAATCAAAAAGATACGGGATCAGGGTTCAACCGCCACGACCACCTTTATTTCTGCGAAGACACCGGCTGACAACCGGATCACCACCGGATAATCGCCGATCGCCCTGATCGGTTCACCCAGCACAATATTTTTCCGATTTACGTCCAGACCCTGTGCCAGCAACTTTTCCTGAACGTCTTTGGCGTTAACGGAGCCGAATAATTTGCCCTGCTCACCGACGCGGCGCACAATCGTGCAAGTGACGTCTTTGAACCTTTCCGCCAACGCTTCCGCGTTCTTCTTTTCCTTTGCCGCCTTCAGCAGGATCGCTTTCTTTTCACGCTCCAGCACGCCGAGATTCTTAAAATTGGCTTCAGTGGCGAATCCTTTGGGGATCAGGAAATTTCGTGCATAGCCGTCGGATACGGTCACGGCATCTCCCGCTTTGCCCAGGGATTCCACCTTTTGCTTCAATATTACCTGCATGATGCACCTCCTTCATGATGATCGACGATGGATGACAAATGCCGGCTCACACCCCAGAGTCTTGCGCCGGTTTGATCAGTTTTCTGAAATCAGCCCAGAGATCGAATAAGCCCAGGGCCATCACTAAAAGCAACAGATATTGCTGGATCACGATCAGGACATAGAACAGGACCTTGAAAAAAACAGGGATCCTTTTCACCTTAAAGAAATAGCCGATTACGGAAAGGCCTGCGCAAAGATAAACAAACAGACAAACAATCAGCAGATTCAAGCCTGCATATTTTACCGCGCCGGCCTCAACCAGAAGCATTCCCCCAGCGCCGATCAATAACCAGACCATTTTCTCGGGGGCCTTCCAGCGGGTCATGTCTCCAAATTCGGGATAATGCAGGCCGTACTTTTGAAAAAGGCGCCGTGCCGCCAAAATGTTCAGCCAGATGAACAAACTGGCGCTCACCAGGAACATTGAGGGAAAGATCCGGGTCAGCAGAGCGGCGATCGGTCCGGCATGATCCTTGATATATGTGAACTGCTCTGAAGAAATATCCATTTGCTCGTAAAGCTTGATATTTTCCTCAATGCTGATCAGAATATAGTTCTCAATGAGCCGCAAGGGCGGTTGCCCTGTTTGATAAGCCGAAAGCAGCAGCAGGCAGCCGCCGCAGACCAGCAGGATTGTCACAGGGATAATCAGCGTTTTCTCAACCGACCACTGTCTTCTGAATACTTCCGCAACCACGATTCCCGTTCCCCCACCAAGCATAAGGAGCAGCAGGGGAAAGATGATATCCGGATGGATTAGCTTAAGAATCAGCAGAACCAGTGTCAGTGAAACCACAAAAACAGCAAAACCCCTGAGCCTGCCCAGTTTTGTATAATAAAAGAGAACCGGCAGCGGCATCAGGACAATCACGATGGCGCCTGCCAGGGGGATCAGCACTACCGATAAGAACGAAAGGGTGGATACGGCGATACCCTGAACAAAACCACGATTAAGGAATCCGCCCCATTCTTCTTTCAAATGTCAACCCTGTCGCCCATCGGCGTATTAACGCTTGATGATCCGCATGAAACACACGGATGAGATCATCAAACGGCTCCTGCGAAGAACGCTATTACCAGCGGAGCCTCAGCCTTCGGAAACGACAAAGGGCAACAGCGCAATCGTTCTGGCCCTTTTAATGGCCAATGTCAACTCTCGCTGGTGGATGGCGCAATTTCCCGTGATTCTCCGCGGCATGATTTTACCCCGCTCTGTGACAAAGTCCCTCAGGGTCATGGGATTTTTGTAGTCACTTTTGATTGTGGAATCCGTGCAGAACCGACAGAATTTCCGGCGGTGAAAAAATTTTTTCTGTGGTCTTGGCGGCCTCTGACCATGAAACCTTGATGTTTCCGCCATAATTATGCGCCTCCTTCCTGGACTTCCGCGGTTTTTGTCTCGACGGGTTCAATGGTTTGTGCCGGGCTGCCAGCTGAAGTTTCTATGATTTTGATTTCCGTCTCTGCAACAGCCACAGCAGGTGAGCCCGCGGCGATCTCCCTCTCAAGATCCGCCAGAATGACTTGGTCGTCCTTTTTAACCGTCATGAACTTCAGAATTTTATCATCGATTTTGAGATTTCTCTCCAGCTCGATGACGGTGGCGCTTTGACCCGCAAAATCGATAAGCATATAAAATCCCTTGTTATGCTTCCTGATTTCATAAGCCAGCTTTCTTTTTCCCCATTTTTCAACTTTTATTACCATTCCCTTGTGGTTTGTGATGATTGACCTGTAGCGCTCAATCAATCCGGTGATTTCATCATCCGGAAGATCAACAGGGACAATCATAACCGTCTCGTATCTCCTCAATGCTTTCTCCTCTCGGCTCTAAAGTCCGGAAAGAACGTCCGGACAAGGAGTCCTTTTATTTTAAAACGGATGGTGTCTTTATATCATAATTCTTCATAAATCAAGAAATTTATCTCCATCGAGATGGAACCCCTCCCTGTCTCTGCGTCTCTGCAAAGACGCATTGGCTGGGCGCACCATCCTCTCCAATAGGAAAGAAAGGACGCATAGCCTGACAGGTGATGGATTTAATTTGGCGGGCGATGTGAGACTCGAACTCACGGCATCTGGCTTCGGAGGCCAGCACTCTATCCAACTGAGCTAATCGCCCTTGTTACGAGCTTCTACTATATCCCGTCATAACCTTCAATGAATAAATTATTAATTTCCGGACTAACTACCGCCCTGCCTTTTTGAGGTATGGTCTTTGCCCAGATAGAAATTGATCCAGGATGACGTTTGATGAAGATCCCAGTTGCAAGGTGGGATAATATCTTTATCCAGCTGCATTTCTTCCCCATATCTCTTCAACCGGGCATAAGCCTTAACATAGACGCACTGCTTCTTTCCGGGATAGACTTCGCACCACCCCTCGAAACTCCCGCCGCATGCTCCGTTGCGCTGGTGTTTCGGGCATTGCGACATCGGACAGATGTAGGCCACATCAATGAGGGCGCAGTCGCCGCAATCCTTGCAGTCAAAAATCAAGACTTTGGTTAAGTGTTCAAGTTTGTGAAAAAAACGCTCAAGCCTTGTTCCTGCAACTGCGCTGCTGAGTCCCTTCATGGTGCCGTAAAGTTTCTTTCCCGGTTCAAACAGAAGTTTATGAGACATTCGTGAAAACCTATAGGAGATTTCGACTCCGGCATCGAGCGGCCGAAACTGCCGTTTAGTCTGGTTTTCCTGATTCAGGCCTGTGTTCGGATCGTGCTCGAAATAATAAAAGCCGTCGGCAATGGGATAATCGAAGTAGCGGACAAGGTCGGTCCATTGGGGTGCGAGCTCCTCACCCTGACGGATAATTTCTTCCACTTGTTCATATTTAATATTGTGCCCGCCGATATGTACCCCGCTAAAGCCCATTCCTTTCATAATAGCGTACATCCGGGCTGCGCGCAGTATTCTGGCCCCTTCTCCGCGATCGGGATCGGTTCGCTCTCGATCCAGCTGGGCCAGGAGTTTATCCGTGACGACGGAGCCGGGCAGTTCATTGTGGTTCATCATTTTAGCCGCACCGTACGGAAGGATATAAATATTACCCATAAGCGGAATGTTGAAACCGCTGAGCTTCATAAAAAGTAACACTTCATGAAACTTTCGGGCATCGTATCCCAATTGCGTAACAACAAATTGGGCGCCGGCATCGATCTTTTTTTTGAGTTTGTAATACTGCAGGATCTGCTCTGCTTCTGTCGCCTTGAATGGAGAAACGACAGTTCCGGGGAAAAAATCGCTGGGTTGGTGACGGACGTTACCTTTGACTCCCGGACATGTGAGCCCCCGGTTCATGTCCGATATCAGTTGCAGGGTATGGATGGGATCCAGGTCAAAAACCGGTGCAGGTCTCCCAAGGTAGCCGGATACAGGGTAATCGCCGCTCATAACCAGGAGGTTTTTGACACCGGTCCGATCCAGGGCATAGAGTTGGCTTTCGATTTGACTGCGGTTCTTGTCTTTGCAAGTAAAATGGACGAGTGGCTCAATGCCCAGTTTCACAATTTCGCTGCCTATGAAATCGGCAGACATGGCGGGGCTTCCTCCGGGATTGTCTGTAACGGTCAGGGCATGGATCTTTACTCCGTGAGCAGCCTGTTTGGCCTGGGACATGGCCTTTTCCTGGGCCTCTTCTCTTGCACCCCTTCCCGGTACCAGTTCCCAAGTGACCGGGAACACGGCGGGATTCAATAAAGACGCTTTAAAACAATTTTCCTGCATAGATATCCTCGGTTAACTTTTTCTGCAGAGAAAATGGCATTATCGAAAGTACTTGTTCATTCAGGCGCTAACAGATTATCTGAAAGCGAGGCCATCCTTATTTTTTTTGCGGGAAAATGTCATTAAGCATAACCTTTGTCAATCTTTTTCCTTAGTGACATTTTTCCTGACTGAGCTTGAAATCGTTTTACAAATCTGCTATAAAGTGTGAAATTGCATTGGAAATAGACGATTATGCCAAAGGTAACACGCATCACTTTTATGCTGGCGTTGCTTATTACGGGTTTTCCGGCCTCAGAGGCAAGCGCCTTGAATCAAATCCTGAATGTCCGGCATTGGGTTGCGCCGGACCACACACGCATCGTTATCGATACCAGCGAATCGCCTGATTACACGGTTGAAAAAAGCAAGGAACATATCCGGATCGACTTCAAGAACAGCGTTTTCCCCAATAATCTATCCGAAAAAACAGTTCTCAACAAACCTGGGGTTACGGTCATCTCGGTGGTGCGCCTGTCCGGGGAAGAGGTGAGGGTTGAAATATTATTGGCAGATCATGTTGACGTCAATGTCTTCAAACTTCAGAAAATTGAAGAGAAACCGAACCGTGTGGTTATAGATATTGATCTTCCCGAGGTTGAGAAGAAAGAAGCGGAAGCACGGGAGCCTGTCACGAGAAAAAATCGGATTGTCGTCATCGATCCCGGTCACGGCGGCGATGACCCAGGAGCCGTCGGCCTGGGGGGCACCCAGGAGAAGGATATCGTCCTTAAGATCGGCAGAAGGCTCAGAGATAAACTCAATAAGCGGGCAGGCTACCGAGCCTTTCTGACCCGAAACGGCGATTATTATGTGCCTTTCAGCAAGCGGCTGAAGATAGCCCGGGAATATGGCGCAGATCTGTTTCTTAGCATCCATGCCGATGCCGCCCCCAACCGACGTGCGCAGGGCGCATCCGTCTACTGCCTGTCCATTCGCGGCGCCAGCACCGAAGCTGCGAGAATGTTGGCGATGAAAGAGAACCTTGCCGATATGATGGGCGGCTCCCCCAATGGAGACAGCAACGAAGCCTCCGGCCCTATCGTCCTGAATATGTACCAAACAAATACCATTAATACGTCAAAGATTTATGGGCAAAGCGTCCTGGAAAACATTGGCCGGGTGATGCCATTGAAGTTTGCCTCCGTCCAGAGCGCCCCCTTTCGAGTTCTTAAACTTCCCGATATCCCGTCTCTGCTTGTGGAGACCGCCTACATTTCCAACAAAAAAGAAGAAAAGCTCCTTCGCAGCCGTCAACATCAGGCAATAATCGCTGATGCCATAGCGGCCTCGGTCGCCGATATCCTGCCGGTGGAGCCGGTGGTGGAAAAAGCACCGGTCGCAAAATTAACCAAAGAGGAACCCGACAAACGTCAAGAGAAAGCTCTGGTTGATACGCCGAAGACATTAAAGAAGAAAGTTGTCACGGATAAAGAGCCGGACGTCAGGACGGTACAAATCGAATACTATCAAGTCAGGAGGGGTGATACTCTTGAAAGGATAGCAAAAAAACATAATACAACTCTCGCCGCACTGTTGAAATTAAATGATATGAAACTGAAGGATCCGCTTTATAGCGGCCGGAAGGTAAAGATAGCGCGTCTGGATGTACAGACACCAGATGAGCAAGCCCTGCCCAAAGCGGTTGAGGCTTCCGTAAGACCCCAAAAGGCGGATGAGACCAATATATTAAAAGAAGACTCGGGTATTCTTGTGTACAGGGTGCAGAAGGGGGATACCCTGGCTAAGATTGCAAAAAAACATGATACCCCTCTCAATGTCCTCCTGAAGGTCAACAAGATGAAGCTCTCAGATCCGATTTACGCGGGACGTGTGATTAAAATTAAAGACAGGCCCATGGAAAAAGAAACCGCGGCGGCGGAAAAGGATCCGCCCGGCCAGCAGAAAAAGGAGAAATATACCTACCACCGGGTAAGAAGAGGCGAGACGCTTGATATCATTGCCCGACGGAATGGCACGACTATTGGTGAGTTACGGCAATTGAACCGCATGAAACCTTCAGATCCCCTGCTGGCTGACCGAAAATTGAAATTACCGCTGCAGTCGTCCCTGTAACCGAAGAAACGCGCGTCATGACGCAAGCAGGAAATCTCCGTGAGTCTGCTTCCAATCAGCGTGATCATCCCGGGGACAGAAGCTTAATTGTCCTTTCCGGAAGTTCCTGTGCCGCATCAGCAAAGGCAGAGGTTCAAGCCCTCGTCATGGCCTTAATCGCTGCTGTTGCTCCCTGCGCCGTTGCTCGGGAAGCAGGCATCCCTGGAGGCATTTGTCCTCACAATCCCCATCGCATGGCTCGATATGGATCATCACACTCGTTGAGGGGAACCGTTTTTCGATGCTCAAAGACAGGTCTTCAGTAATGGCATGGGATATCTGGACGGACATTCCGGGATCTACTTTCAGATGAAACTCAACAAAGCGGAAATGACCGGATTTGCGGGTTCGCAACTGATGGAACCCGCAAATAACGGGCCGTTGATGCAAAATCCGCCGCCGGATCCAGTCCTCTTCATCAGGGGGGAGCGTGGTATCCAGAAGATCCATTGACGACCGCAGGGTCAGATCATAGGCGGTTTTAATGATCAGCACCGCGACGGCGATTGCGGCAACCGGGTCAAGCCAGCTCAGATTCATCTCCGGGAAAAACTTCTGTCCCGACCAGATCAGCGCAAGGCTGGTCATGACACCCACGGAGGTAAAGATGTCCGTACGGAGATGCCATGCATCGGCCTCGAGAGCGATGGAGTCCGTTTCTTTTGCGACCTTGAAGAGCAGTCTTGACACAAGATAATTTGCAACCATTGAAACCAGCATGACCCCAATGCCCCATTCCAATGTTTGAAGGGGCTCGGGTTTCCGAATTTTCTGAACGGCTTCAAAGATGATCCAGCCGGCAGCAGCAAAAATAAGCAGGGCCTCGATAGTGCCGGAAATGTTTTCGATTTTTCCGTGGCCGAACGGGTGCCGCTTGTCGGGTGGGAGACTTGAGGTTTTAACTGAAAAGAGGGCAATGATGGAGGCAATCAGGTCAACGCCGGAGTGAATCGCCTCGGAAATGATCGATATCGATCCGATCTGCAGACCCGCGATGAGTTTCACGACCACGAGGGTCATATTCGAGATCACGGATAACGTTGCGACACGGACCTTACGTGCTTGTACATCCATCAGGAACCCATAAGTAAAAGAGAAATAATTTTAATGCATCGAAGATTTTCCGTCAAGCGGTATTTCGAAACGAAAACTTAACAACCGGATCTTGTTCATCGATTCTTCTACCGCATGCGCCCGGACTATCTGAATCATCGGTACTTGTTGACTTCTCAGCCGTGATTGTATATTTACCACCCTGGAGGTGTCTTATGAAAATTACAAGTTTGGACAAAGTTGAAAAAACAGTGATGACCATGGAAGGGGCAAAGAGTGTCTGGAAGCAGATACCGATCTCGAAATCCGACGGCACACCGGCCTTTTCTTTCCGCGTTTTCACAATTATGCCGGGTGGACATACACCCTACCATACGCATCCCTTTGAGCACCTGAACTACATCATTGAAGGGGAAGGGGCCGTGGTCATGGAGAGCGGAGAAGAACGCCCTGCGGGAAAGGGAGATTTTGCCCTGGTGCTGCCCGGCGAAAAACATCAGTATAAGAACCTGTCGCCCGAGAATCCGATGATCGTCATCTGCGCGGTTCCCAAGGAATACGAGTAATCGTTCGCGGGAACGCTGTCATCAGGATTCGGGGGGCGCCGGCACGTCAATATTTTGCCGAATAGATTGAGAGATGAGTGAAGAATGGGTTTCTCTTTCCGAACTGCGGGAAGGGGATGAAGGTATCATCCATGCGCTGAGCGGGGGCCGTGAGTTGTCGATCCGGTTGGCGGCATTGGGGATTGCCCTGAATATGAGAATCAAGGTCCTGCGCAGCCGCGGGGACATGAGGATTATCCAGGCGGCGGACACGCGGGTGGCGCTTGGCGGAGGGGAAGCGGAAAAAATATTCGTTCAGAGGACGGAATCACTGCAATGCGAAGCCGGCGAGGAAAAACGCGAAAAAGGAAAACTCCTGGTCGCCCTCGCGGGCCAGCCCAATGTGGGCAAGTCTACGGTTTTTAATATCCTGACAGGGCTGTCCCAGCATGTTGGCAACTGGCCGGGAAAGACGGTGGAAAAAAAAGAGGGCCTCCACGTCTGTGAAGATCTGGAGATGCGCATTGTCGATCTGCCGGGAACGTACAGCCTGACCGCCTTTTCCGCGGAAGAACGCGTTGCCAGAAATTTTATCCTGACGGAGCGTCCTGACGTCATCATTCTTCTGGTCAACGCCGCCGCCCTGGAAAGGAGCATTTATCTCCTGACGGAGCTGCTCCTGCTCGGCCCCCCCGTGATCGTCGCCGTCAATATGGTTGATGTGGCGGAGAGTCAGGGGATCCGGATCAACATCAAGGCCCTCGAGCAAGCCCTGGGGATCCCGGTCGTCGAAATGGTTGCTGCAAAGAACCAGGGAATACGGGAACTCGTCGAACAAACACGCGCCCTTTCCTGCGGAGAGGTTTCCTACATGCCGCGACTGCAGGAGGTAGCGGCCGATCACCGGGACGTCTTCAAGAGCATTTCATCGTTCCTGATGCCCCATCTTACCCCGGTCGATTCCGGAACCCTGACAGATCTTCCCGTGAACTGGCTTACCATCAAGCTCATGGAAGGCGATCCCGAGATCGCAAAGATTGTCGAAGCACGCATCCCTCCCGATGCATGGCGCGGGATTCAGTCTATTCTCCTCCGGCATGAAGACTCACTGCATGCCGTCGTGGGTGGACGCTACGACTGGATTGAAGCCGTTACCCGGGCGGCCATTTCGCGCTTCAGGATGGGCCAGGTGGTCATGACGGACCGCATTGACCATGTGCTGACACGACCTCTCTTCGGCATACCTGTGCTTCTGGCGGTTTTTGCCGCCGTTTTTCTGATTACGTATAAAGTCGGTTATCCGCTGCAACGAGGGCTGGAAGGACTGGTCAGCGCCTTTGCGAAGCTGATCGAATCGTTCCTGGAACCTTATCCTTTCTGGATCAAAGGCATGCTGATTGACGGCGTGATCGGAGGCGCCGGGTCTGTTCTGACCTTTATTCCCATCCTGGTCATCTTTTTCGCCTTCATGGCGTTTCTGGAAGATGTGGGCTATATGGCCCGGGCGGCCTTTGTCATGGACCGGTTCATGCATCTCATTGGTCTGCATGGGAAAAGCGTCATCCCCATGTGTCTGGGCTTCGGCTGCAATGTTCCCGCCGTTATGGGCGCCCGCATTGTGGAATCAAAAAAAGAACGGCTCCTGACCATCTTTCTGTCGCCCTTTGTCCCCTGTACGGCGCGCCTGGCGGTGCTGACCTTTGTTGCCGCGGCGATATTTTCCACCCATGCGGCCCTGGTTTCCTGGTCTCTGCTGACGGTCAATATTCTGGTTCTGGGACTCGTCGGCATGCTCGTGAGCCGTTATCTTCAGAAAGAAGAACCAATGCCTTTCATCATGGAGCTGCCCCTGTATCACATGCCCGATATCAAAACGATCGGCATGGCGGTCTGGACAAGAACCCTGGCCTTCATCAAGAAGGCCGGGACCGTGATTCTGGCCGTTTCCGTGATTATCTGGCTGCTTTCCCATCTGCCCGACGGGCGGATCGAAGACAGTTGGCTGGCATGGATCGGGCGTTTTCTCGAACCGCTCGGACAGCCCATCGGTCTGGACTGGAAAATGATCACGGCCCTGTTGACGACAATCATTGCGAAGGAAACGGCCATTGCAACACTTGGAGTTCTCTACGGGGTGGGAAGGGAAGGGCTGCTGCAGGTCCTGCCTCAGGTGATGAGCCCCGCTTCAGCCTTGTCTTTTCTGGTGGTCCTGATGCTGTTTATCCCCTGTGCCGCCACCGTGGCGGTGATGAAGCGCGAACTCGGAAGCTGGAAATGGTTCGGCGCATCGATCGGCGTGATGCTGGTCCTCTCCCTGCTGGGAGGCCTGATCGCCTACCGCGTTGCCCTGGGTGTGGGCTGGTAGCGCCAGCGATTTTACGACCTCAGGTTCAGCGCGAGGTCAAATTCTTTCCAATCCCGCCGACCCTGGTAAATGAACGGGTGAAGGTTCAACGCCAGGGCGCCCTTGCCTGCCTTTTTAAAAGTCAGATAGGCCGTGACGGACTCTCCGGGAGCAATTTGAATTCCTTCAGTTCCTACCTCACGCATGTTGATCCTTTTTGATCCCTTCACGAATCTGACCGTGCTGACGCCGTGTTTTTTGCCGCTGCCGTCCGTCATCATCGATTTTGTCCATCGGTAGTCGTCATCATACAGCGCGACACTTTTGACGATCCCGGATTTGTTGTGAGTCTGCACGGTGAATGTTATTTCTGTCCCGGAGGACCTCACTTCGGTGACCGTAAAAAGGATATCACGGGCCTCGGCTGAAACGGCCCTTAAAGTCTTTGTTTGCGTTTCGATCTCTGTTTTTGACGCCTTTTCCCAGGCATGGCTTTCGTGAGGGATGGCGGCGTTTCCGCTTTGGGGATTCTGGCCGGTGTGGATGTTGCGGCGGAGTTACTCTGAGCAGCGGTCTTTGCGCCGTCCACCGGCGTCTTGCCCTTCGGAATGATGATGATCAGTGCAAGAATCGCAATGATAGCGGTTGCCACGGTCCCCCCGATGATCAGCATTTTTTTGTTCTTGTCGGGTTTTGCCGGTTGTCCCGTTGTTTCCGGCGCCGCTCCGGCTGACGCTTTCGTCGTCCGTTTCTCAGGGGCAACAACTGCATCCTCCGTGAGCGTGGTTTCCGGTTTTCTTATTGGTTTGTCTTTCATGGGCATGGGATTTGCGCCCATGTGCTCAACGGCATAGATGTCGTGCTCACGGATATGCTTATCGGCCCGCGCACCTTGGTATTGAAAGAGCTGGGCATATTCCTGGGACAGACAGGACACGATGTCGTGATATGATCGTGATACCAGCAGCTGCCCGGGTTCAGCAAAGCTCATGATGCGTTGGGACACGTTGATGCCGTCGCCGATCAGGTTCTGCTGGTTGTTGATATCCTTCAGAAGTTTGACGGGGCCCAGATTGACTCCCATTCGGACTTGGAGGTCGGGTGTTGATTCGCTCTGGTCGTCCTTGAGGGCATCACGGAGGCTCATGGCCACAAAGAGGGCATCTTCCGGATCGCCGAGAAACCCGATGGCCGCCCCATCACCTGTGTCGAGGATGATCCGATCATTGATGGAGATGTCCCTGATGACTTCGGTAAGGAGGTTGTTGAAGTGTTCCTTGAGCCGAATCTGCTCATTAACAGATTTCTTCGTATATTCAACAATGTCGATAAAAACAACACTGCAGATGAAGGTGCGATTGGGTCGCAGTTTCAGATTTTGGGACTCGTCTGGGGTTGCTGTCATGGGCGGTCCTTATGGTCAAGGCTTGCTGACGGTCTTTTTATAAACAACTTTTGTTCAATATAGCAAGAATAAATTAAACAAATGCCTTATACCGGAGGAGCCAGGAAAAGGCAGGCAGCGCGAATCACGCACTTTCAATGTGAAAATCGTATGGTATCTAAATCGCTTTTATGATAGAGAGCCCGTGTGCTTGATTTGATACGGCCTGATCGCAGCGGGCGCCGTTGGATGAAAAAGCAGCCATGATCTGCTCGAATAAATCACAGGGAGGTTTTATGAGTAACGAAAATCTTGAAACAAAACGGTGGTTGATTGCCGGCGCGGCAATCGTCATGCAACTTTGCCTCGGGACGGTTTACGCGTGGTCGGTCTTTAAGAAGCCTCTCATGGTGACACATGGCTGGGGTGAAACTCAGACTCAGCTCACCTTTATGTTCCTGATGGGAATCATCGGTTGTGCGGCCGCGTTCGGCGGGACACTCGTGGACAAGAAGGGACCGAAATTTGTGGCGACGATCGGCGGTATCCTGTTCGGTGTCGGTACGCTCATCGCGGGATATGCCGACCAGACCGGAAACATCTATCTTCTCTATTTCGGTTTCGGCGTCGTTGCAGCACTGGGGAACGGGTTTGGCTACGTGACGCCCATCGCCACACTGATCCGCTGGTTTCCCGACAAGCGGGGCCTCGTGACGGGTCTCGCCGTTATGGGGTTCGGCGCCGGCGCCTTTTTCATGGGTCAGATCGCCCCCGGTATGATTGCAGGCTTCAAGGTGGTGGATGCCGCCACAGGGAAAATCATGTCTTCCGGTGTGGCAAATACGTTCTACATTTGGGGAATAATCTTCCTGATTCTGGTTACCGGCGCGGCCCAGTTCTATAAAAACCCGCCGAAGGGATGGACCCCCGCCGGATTTACACCGGCCGCCTCCAGTATTTCGGCGGCTAACTCATTCATGTTCGGTGAAGCGGTCAAAACGCCTCAATGGTGGATGCTCTGGGCGATGCTGGCGCTGAACGTGTCGGCTGGGCTGGGACTCATCTCACAGCTTTCCCCCATTTCTCAGGAACTCTATAAACCGCTCATCGATCCGTCCCTGGCGGGAGATAAGATCGTCGTAGCCCTTGCCGCGGCAGGCGGGACCGTCGTCGCCATATCGGCTATCTTCAATGGCCTGGGGCGTCTCTTCTGGGCCAAGATTTCCGACAACATCGGGCGAAAGGCGGTATTCGCCACGATGTTCATCACGCAGGCCGTGCTGTATCTTTTAGTCGCCATGGGGATCGTCGGCAGTTACTATCTATTCCTGGTCGTAGCCTGTTACCTGCTTGCCTGTTACGGCGGCGGCTTTGCCACGATGCCCGCCTTTGCGGCGGATTCATTCGGGCCCGGCTATATCGGAAAGGTCTATGGCTTTATGCTTACCGCCTGGAGCGTCGCGGGCATTGTCGGGCCGCTGGTGTTCGCCCAGATCCCGAAACAGGCGCTCTTCGTTGCTTCGGGCCTGCTCATTGCCGGATTCGTCATAGCTTTGCTCTTCAAGCCGCCGGCGCCAAAGTCGGCCCGATAAGACAGGGCATACTGAAACAAAAAAAGGCGGACGTCATGTCCGCCTTTTTCTTAGTTCCCGCGCCGCCGTCAACGGCCCGATTTTTTCATGCCGCTTCAACCTTTACCGCGCAAACCTTGTATTCCGGAATTTTTGCGATCGGATCAAGTGCAGGGTTTGTAAGCAAGTTAACGGCTGCCTCCTTGAAATGGAAATTCATGAAGATGGTCCCTTCGGATACACGCGTCGTCACCTCCGATTTTGCCTGAACGTCGCCGCGGCGGGAAGAAACCTTCACGAACTGACCCGCGGAGACGCCCAGCTTTTTCGCGTCTTTCGGATTGATTTCCACAAGGCTTTCGGGGCATCTTTCCATAATGCCTTTGGAGAGCCGCGACATGGTCGCCGTATGATAATGATACAGTACGCGCCCTGTGGTCATCACAAAGGGATATTCCGCATCGGGAACTTCCGCGGGCGGCATGTATTCAATGGCGCTGAGAAGGCCCAGCCCCCGGGTGAAGCGGTCTTTATGCAGGAACTTCGTTCCCGGATGGGTTGAATTGGGGCATGGCCACTGAATGCCGACCTTTTCAATCCGGTCGTAGGTGATCCCCGCGTAGCTCGGCGTCAAGGCATTGATTTCCTTCATGATATCCTCCGGGGTGGCATAGCCCATGGGATACCCCATCTTCGTGGACAACTCCGCGATAATTTCCCAGTCGGCCTTGGCCTGGCCGGGGGCCTCAACGGCCTTCCTGACCATCTGCACCCTTCGTTCCGTATTGGAGAAGGTGCCGTCCTTTTCGGCGAAGCAGGCGGCGGGCAGCACGACGTGGGCAAGCTGGGCCGTTTCGCTCAGGAGGATATCCTGCACAATCAGAAGATCCAGATGGTTCAGAGGCCTCTCTGGCGTGATTCAGATCAGGGTCGGACAGCATGGGGTTTTCACCCATGACATACAGGGCCTTGACCTTTCCGTCGTGGGCCGCATTCAGGATTTCCACAATAGTCAAACCGGGTTTCGGCGGCAACGTTACCCCCCAGGCCTTCTCGAACTTTGCCCGGGCTTCGTCATTGGCCACCGGCTGATAGCCGGTGAAAACAATCGGGCAGCGCGCCCATATCGCAGGCGCCCTGGACGTTGTTCTGGCCTCTCAGAGGATTCACGCCTCCTCCCTCGATGCCCACATTTCCGCAGAGCATGGCCAGATTGGCAATGGATTTGACGTTGTCAACCCCAGTCGTGTGCTGGGTGATCCCCATGGTGTAGAGAATCGAGGCCGCTTCAGCTTCCGCATATAGCCTCGCTGCCGTTACGATATCCTCCGCCGGTACACCGGTTATCTTTGAAGCAACCTCGGGGGTGTACTTTTCCACGACCTTCTTCATGGCCTCGAAACCTTCTGTGCGCGTTTCCACGTATTGCTTTTCTTCGAGGCCTTCAGAGATGATGACGTTCATCATGCCGTTTAACAGGGCGACATCGGTGCCAGGTTTCTGGCGGAGCCAGATCGTGGCATATTTCACCAGATCGATTTCCCTTGGATCGGCGACGATGAGCTTGGCGCCTCTCTGACGAACGGCCCTTTTAATTTTCGCGCCGATGACGGGATGGTTCTCCGTCGTGTTGGTTCCGATGGCAAAGATGGCATCGGTAAATTCAATTTCATCGATGGAATTAGTCATTGCACCACTTCCAAAGGTAGCGGCCAGACCGGCCACTGTGGAAGAGTGTCAGAGACGGGCGCAGTGGTCGACATTGTTTGTTCCGATCACCGCCCGCATGAATTTCTGGAAAAGATAATTTTCCTCGTTGGTCGCCCGGGCAGAGGAAAATCCGGCGATGCTGTCAGGTCCGTTTGCTTTCTTGATGGCCGACAGTTTTTCCGCAATGTAGGTGTATGCCTCGTCCCAGGTGGCTTCTTTCAATTCGCCGTTTTTACGGATCAGGGGGGTCTTCAGGCGGTCGGGACTGTGAACGAAATCCATACCGAACCTTCCCTTGACGCAGAGGCTCCCTTCGTTGGGAGGGCCGTATTCACGATTACCGGTGACCTTGACGATCTTTCCGTTGTGAATATTGAGATCCATCTGACAGCCCACGCCGCAGTACGTGCAGGTGGTGCGGACTTTCCTGATTTCCCAGGGACGTCCGGCAAAACGGGCCTGCCGGAACGTGATGGCGCCCACGGGGCAGACATCGGCGCATTCGCCGCAGAAATAGCATTCCGACTGGATATAATCCGTGTCAAAGGCGGGGCCGACCTTGGCTCTGGAGCCGCGCATGGAGAAATCAAGGATCTCATTGACCTGAATTTCATTGCAGGCGCGGATGCAGCGGCCGCAAAGAACGCATTTGTTGAGGTCCCGTGAGATCATGGCATTGGTCTGCTCGAGGGCGTAACCCGGAGATTTAATATCAAACCGGGGCTTTTCGATCTCCAGCCAGTAGATCAGGTCCTGCAGTTCGCAGCTCCCGTTCTGCTCGCAAGTCAGGCAGTTATGATCGCCCGATGCCCAGAGCAGCTCGACAATCAAGCGTTGCGCGTCCCGGACGGTTTTTGTATCTGTTTTGACTTCCATGCCCGGACTGATCGGCATGCAGCAGGAGGCGACCAGGGATCGGGCGCCTTTGACCTCGACCATGCAAACCCGGCAGGCCCCGACATTCGTCGTTTTTGCGTAATGGCAGAGGGTTGGAATAAATATCCCGTTTTCACGGGCGACCGCCAGGATCGTCTGGCCGGGATAGGCTTCTAATTCGCGTCCGTCAATCGTCAATGCTATCTTGTTATCCATCATCATCTCCTTTCCTTAAACTTCAGCGTCGCAGCGCAGGCAGCGCACGGCTTCCTTGATCGCGTCTTCCCGCGTGAATCCCAGTTCCACTTCCACGAAACTCAGTTTTCTTGACTGGCCGTCCAGTTCCGGCATCCGGGTCTGCGGCGCTTCCAGTGATTCTTCATCGATAATCAGCGGGATGTCAATCTTTTCTTCGGGAGGTACCTCATAGGCCGCTTCGTCGTTCTTCGCACGGATGGCCGCATCGATATCCATGGCCGCCTGATGGCCGGCGGCAATCGCGCCGATCACGGTATCAGGTCCGGTGACGGCATCTCCACCGGCATAGAACCTGGTATGGGTGGTCCGGGATTTGCTGCCTGTTGCCAGGTCGAAGCAATCCCACTTATTGACGCCAACGCCGCTTTCACCGGGCACGAAAGACAGATCCGGGACCTGCCCGATTGCGGCAATAACGGCATCGACACTCAGCGTGAATTCGGAGCCTGGGATGGGGACGGGCCGCTTGCGGCCGCTTCTGTCGAAATCACCCAGTTTCATGCGTTCACACATGATTCCGGTAACTTTTCCATTGGTTCCGATCAGCCTTGTGGGTGCGACCAGATATTCAATCTTGATGCCCTCGTGTTCGGCCGCCTCGATTTCCTCGATGGCCGCCGGCATATCCTGACGCAGACGCCGGTAAAGGATTGTAACATTGGCGCCCAGACGGGCCGCGCAACGGGCAGCGTCGATGGCCGAGTTCCCGCCGCCGATGACGGCGACCCTGCCGCCCAGACTTTTCTCACCCTTCATCCAGCCTGCTTCGTTATTGTTGAAATCCCTCAGGAATTCCACGCCGCCGTAGACGCCCGGCAGGTCCTCGCCCGCGACGCCCATCTTCTGGCTTTTGTGGGCGCCCGGCGCAAGATAGACATAATCGAATTCTGCGCCCACTTTTTCAAAGGAAATGTCTCTTCCGACGCGCATGTTGCACTTGATTTCCACACCCAAGGCGCGCACGTCGTCGATTTCGCCGTCCAGAATATTCCGGGGAAGGCGATAGGCCGGAATAGCCCAGCGCAGCATGCCGCCGGGCGAGGAGAGTTCCTCAAAGACCGTGACTTTGTAGCCGCGCTGTGCCAGATCGCGGGCTGCCGTGAGTCCCGCCGGACCGGCGCCGACGACGGCGATTTTCTCCTTGCGTGTTACCGGTACGGGCTCGATCTTCGGACGCGGCGCGTTGTCGGTGATGAACCGCTTGAGGAATTTGATGGCAATGGATTCATCCATCTTGCCGCGGCGGCATTTGGACTGGCATTTATGGTCGCAAACCCGGCCGCAAACGGACGGGAAAGGGTTGGTTTTCAGCAGGACCTTGTAGGCGTCCTCGAAACGCTCCGCCCGGATCAGCGCAATGTAGGCCGGGATATCCATTTCGATGGGACAGGTATGCTGGCAGGGCGATTTGAACAGGGCCGTGCAGACCGCCGCCCGGCATTTGCCTTCCAGGATATGCTGTTCATATTCGTCCCGGAAATAGCGCAACGTGCTCAAGACGGGATTCGGCGCCGTCTGGCCCAGGCCGCACAGCGACGCATCCTTGATGATTGCCGCCATCTGTTCGAGCAGCCCCAGATCGCTTTCCTTTCCACGCCCCTGCGTGATGTTCGTCAGGATTTCGAGCATGCGTTTGGTGCCTTCCCGGCAGGGCGTGCACTTGCCGCAGGATTCATCCTGGCAGAAATCCATGAAAAAGCGGGCCATATCCACTGCACAGTTGTCCTCGTTCATGACGATCAGGCCGCCGGAGCCCATGATGGCGCCAAGCTCTGCCACTTTTTCATAATCGACGGACGCATTGAGGTGCTGGATAGGAATGCAGCCTCCCGACGGGCCGCCGAGCTGGGCGGCCTTGAATTTTTTGCCTTTGGGAATCCCGCCGCCGATATCGAAGACAATGGCGCCGAGCGTCGTGCCCATGGGGACTTCCACGAGGCCGACGTTATTGACGTCGCCGGTCAGGGCAAACACCTTGGTTCCTTTGCTTTTTTCCGTGCCGATACTTGCATACCAGGCGGCGCCCTTGAGAATGATTTGTCCGATGTTGGCCAGGGTTTCCACATTGTTCAGGACGCTCGGTTTCTGCCAGAGTCCGGCAATGGCGGGGAAAGGCGGCCGGGGGCGCGGCATGCCGCGCTTGCCTTCGATGGAGGTCATGAGGGCCGTTTCCTCGCCGCAGACAAAGGCGCCGGCGCCCTGGTAGATTTCGAGGTCAAAATCGAAGCCGGTTCCAAGGATGTCTTTTCCCAGCAATCCGGCGTCTTTTGCCTGTTCTATGGCGATATTCAGACGGTGGATGGCCAGGGGATATTCGGCGCGGCAGTAGATATAGCCGTGATGCGCGCCGATCGCCTTGGCGGCGATGACCATGCCTTCGAGGACGGCGTGCGGGTCGGCTTCGAGGACGCTGCGGTCCATGAAGGCGCCCGGATCGCCTTCGTCGGCGTTGCAGAGCACGTATTTGACGTCACCGGGGGAGGATGCGGCAAATTTCCATTTCAGGCCCGTGGGGAAACCGGCGCCGCCGCGCCCGCGCAACCCCGAGTCGAGGATTTCTCTGACGATTTCATCGGGGGTCATTTCGGTCAGGGCTTTGGCCAAACCGGCGTAGCCATCCCGGGCAATGTATTCCTCGATGATTTCGGGATCAATGAGCCCCCGGTTTTTCAAAACGCGCAATTCCTGCAGGGCAAAGAAGGGAATCTCCTGCATGGTGGGAATGACGGCTTCCGTCGTGGGTTCACGGTAGAGCAGGCGCTGCAGGACCCTCCCCTTGACGAGATGCTCTTCCACGAGTTCGGGAATGTCCTCTGCCTTGATGGACATATAGATGACGCCCTCGGGATAGACCACCATGATGGGACCCATGGCGCAGAAACCGTTGCAGCCGGTTTCGACGAGTTTTGTTTCATCGGAGAGGCCTTTTTTCATCAGCTCTGCGACCAGGGCTTTTTTGACGTTCAGGCTGTCGGAAGCGTGACAGCCGGTTCCGCCACAGAGCAACAGGTGTGAACGAAACATTTTCATTGGGATTCAATCCTCCTTAACAGGTATTGTCAGCCGCCGACGAAAGCCCGCGACGCATTTCACGGCCCGCTATTTTGTGATCTCGGCGCCCCGGGCAAGTACAAAGGGAACCTGGATCTCGCCTTCAAGGACATGCCGCTTGAAGATCTGCCGCATCTTGTTGGCATCCACATATTCGTACTTTATCGGTTCCTGGCCGACGATTTCGACCGTCACGAGGGGTTCCCGGCTGCAGAGCCCCATGCATCCGGAGGTTGTCACGGCCACATCCGACACATTGGCCTCCCCGATGGCGCGCAGCAGGCTATCCATGACGTCGCGCGCCCCGGAGGCGATCCCGCAGGTGCCCATGTGCACCGTGATCTTTGCCCGTCGGCCGCCTTCGCGCAGGGCGGTCTCCGCGTGAACCTTCTCTTTTATTTTTTTCAAATCTTCGATTTTCAGCTTTGACATAATTTCTTCCTCACTGATTTCAGTTGTACTGACTGAGTATTTCTCTGATCTTGCCCGGCTTGATCCGGCCGTGTACATCCTCATCGATGACGACAACAGGGCCCAGGCCGCAGGCTCCCAGGCATCGGATCGCTTCATAGGTGAACATGCGGTCCGGCGTTGTTTCACCCTCTTTGACGCCGAACTCCTTTTCCAACTTCTCTGCAATGGCTTTGCCGCCCCGGACATAGCAGGCCGTTCCCAGGCAGACGCGCACAGTGTGCTTTCCCCGTGGCGTCATGGTGAAAAATGAGTAGAACGTCACGACGCCGTAAACACGGCTCAACGGCAGATTGAGCGCTTTGGCGATCCTTTTCTGGACGCCGACAGGCAAATATTCAAGCGCAACCTGGGCCTCTTCGAGGACAGGAATCAACGCGCCCGGTTTACCTTTATGCCTGCCGATGATTTCATCGAGCCGTGCAATTTGTTCAGGGGTAAAATCTTTCAACAGGTCACCATCTTCCAATTTCATTGACGCCTCCTTATGTGCCATTTATATTGTTTACGCCTGAGCGTTTATTTCTTTCAAGCCGTCTGCAATATCCTGCCTGATAAATTTTATAACCTCGATATGGTTGATGGGGACATCTTCGATCTCTCTTTTGATTTCATCGGTATCCAGCACATATTCCTTTTGATCCCGACGGTGCCGGTAGATAAAATGAATATCCGGGTTTCCCATGATCAGTGTCGCCAGCGTTCCCTGCAAATCCCCCAGGGGCTGTCGATCGATATGACTGAGCTGGAAGGCAACCCTCACAACGGTTCCTTCCGATGGTTTGGATTCAATCTCAAGTCCTCCCCCGGCATTTTGAGCGGCCTGCGCGAGCATGGGAAGCCCAAGCCCCACTCGGCGCACCTTCTTTGTCGTATAAAAGGGATCCAGAACCCGCTGCAGTTCGCCTTCGGTCATGCCTTTCCCGTCATCCCGGATTTCCAGCGCCAGGCGATCTGTTTGTGCATTCTCGACCAGCGTGATGGCCACCGTTTCAGCCTCCGCACGCACCGCGTTTTCCGCGACATCAAGGATGTGCAGGGAGAGCTCGAGCATCAATCACCTTCCACAACATGCCGGCCCTCCCGTTTTTCGAAGGCCAATTTCAGTTCATGGATGTTTGCCGTCTGCAGAATCATGGTGCTGAATTCCCGGCCGATATCCCTGATGAAATGGGCATCCGAGGATTTTATAAAGGTGTAGGCGGAAAGTTCCGGATATTGCCGTCGTGCCTGTTTCATTCCTATTGCGGCAGATATTTCCAGGGCATCAAAAGGGGTTTCAGGATCAATGAAGCCCAATTGACTCAGGATGCTGTAACTGGGCCGGTCGATGTGAGATGCAATGGCAAGACCCCCCAAGGCATGGATCTCATTGATAAGATCTCGAAGCGGCACGTCTGTGGCGCCAATGAGCAACCGCTCATTCATGCCTTCCACCTCGTCCCGCTCGTTAACGATGACCTGAGGTCCGAAAATATCCTCCCGATTTTTACCGGGCAGGTGTTCGTAAACGATGGTCTGAAGCTTGATCAGGTCACGCAGATCATCAAACAGGGCCAGTGCGTGGACTTCTTCAAGGCTGGATACTTCCATCCCCGGCAGGACGGTAATCGGCCTTCCCTTTGCCAGGGTGAGAACATACTCCACATTTTCCGACGCATTGTGATCGCAGACGGCAATCACATCGAGTTTTTCGGTTATCGATTTTTCAATGAGCGTTCTGGGATACATATCCAGGTCACCGCAGGGCGAAAGGCAGGTATGGATGTGAAGATCACAGCGAAACGCCCTGAGCATGACAATTATCCTGAAAAATTAAAAAAAAGACCATGATTCCCATGGTCTTTCAGGGGGGAGTGGCGGTAGCGTCCTTTTTCTCCTTGAGAATGTTGTATATTCTCCCGGCTGCCTCGAACCCGGAGAGGTTCGTACCCATCACGGGGATATTTTCTCTCAGGGCTTTTTCCAGTGTGTCCTTCGCCGGCTCAGCCCCATGTACGAGAATGATGCCGGCATGATCTTTAAGGCTGGCGACGGCAATGATATTCTGATGGACCTGACGGGTCATCCAGATGTCGCCTTCCTTGCTGTTGGCCATCACATCACTGAGCAGATCGCCCGTATAACCATCCAGCACTTCCGTTTTCAGTCTATCAAAACCGGAAAATACATTTAGATCAAGACATTTTACGATTGTTTCTATATTCACTGCCGAAAGTTGTCCTTTCTTCGCCATTGTTGGTCAAGCGCCGTTTTCGATATTGATGATCATTTTCAGGTATGTGCCCTTGCCGATCTCAGAGGTGATTTGAAACTGATCGGAAAATTTTTTGATATTACACAAGCCCATACCCGCACCGAATCCCATTTCCCTTATTTTTGCGCTGGCGGTCGAGTATCCTTCCTGCATGGCCAGACTGATATCTGGAATGCCCTGACCTTCGTCAATGGTTTCAATTTTTATTTGTTTGGGGGTGATGGAAACATTGATCGTTCCTTTCCGGGCGTAGGAAACGATATTGATTTCCGACTCATAAGCCACCAGAGCGGCTTTCCTGATCACTACCGTCTGAAGCCCCAGTTTTTTTAAACTGACCTTGATCTGACTGGCGACTTTTCCTGCTTCGTCGAAATTGCCACCCTGGACGGTATAGCTGCTTTCAAAAATCGGCTTTTCATGGACGTGCAAAATTGTTATCAACCCTTTCTATGCAACCCCGAATGCCTTTTTCATAAAGTCGGCCGGCCGTTTCAAAGAGGATAAATTTTGTGGACAGAATGGGTATTCCAAGTTCCTCGGCCAGCCGGATGGTTTCGGGCGCCGGTTTTTTCCCGCGCACCATGATGATGGCGGCAATGTCAAGGATGTCAGCTGTCCGGATGACCTGAGGGTTTGTCAAGCCGGTCAGCAGGAGGCTGCCTGATTTGGCGAACGCCAGGACATCACTCATCAGATCAGCGCCGAAGGCTGTTTTTATCTCCATCTCCATCTGATCCTGCCCAACCAAAATATCGGCATTCAGTATCTTTACGACTTCGTTCAAGGTCACGTTGAACTCCTTTTAGGACGCTTGTTTTCTAGCGGCTGATTGCTGATCCGTTCTCCTTCAGTACGCTCCGAGATCCAATTTCTGCCCGGCGCAAAAAAGGTTTGAAAGACCTTTAATATCCGGCTGTGATCGACTTGTGAACGGCTATCATAAGCAGGCGTCCCTGTCAATCATTTTATCCGCTTGGCCGGTGGGTTAAACAGGCGGGAGAACGGTGCAGGATGATTATCGCGATGGAGGCCTCTGGCGCTTCTTTCCGGATGATTTGATGCAATCGTCAGAAAAATACTTTGCGTAGCGGCGATATTTGCGTTAAAAACAAACCGAGGACCGGTTTCCCGGGATTGCCCATGGATGAGTTGATTGAAGAATATTTGAATTATCTCCTGATTGAAAAGGGATGTTCGTTCCATACGATCGAGGCCTATAGCCGTGATTTGGGGGATTTCATCGTGCATATCCGCGCAGAAGGACGTTCCTGCTTCCAGGAGGTTGCGCCGGGGGCCGTCCTTTCCTATCTCGCCGAACAGCGGGCAAGGGGGCTATGCTCCAAATCGGTCAACAGAAAGCTGGCGGCATTAAGGGGTTTCTGTAAGTTCTTGATTCGAGAGGGACGGATTGAGCAGAATCCACTGGCAAACATCGAAATGGCAAAAGGCTGGACGAACCTGCCGGATGTCCTGTCCCGCGAGGAGATGGATCGGCTGCTGGCGCAGCCGGATTTGATCGGTGAACCGGCGTTGAGAGACAAGGCCATGCTGGAATTGCTCTATGCAACGGGTGTCCGTGTTTCCGAATTGATCGGCCTGACGATGAACGCCGTTAACTGGCAGGTCGGATATCTGCTGGTCATGGGCAAGGGCGGGAAAGAAAGAATTGTTCCTGTCGGCCGCTGCGCTTACAAGTGCCTGCAACAGTATGTTGAAAGCGCCAGGGGGAAGGCTTTGAAGCAAAGACACAATGATGTCGTTTTTTTGAATAAATACGGCAATGGTTTTACACGCCAGGGATGCTGGAAGGTGGTGAAGAAATATGCCGGGATGGCGGGGCTCATGAAGAAAGTCCATCCTCATACCTTTCGGCATTCTTTTGCTACACATCTTCTTGAAGGAGGTGCGGACATCCGCTCCGTGCAGATCATGCTGGGTCATGCGGATGTTTCCACCACGCAGATCTACACGCATGTCACACGGGAACGCTTGAAGGATATCCACCGGAAATACCACCCACGCGGCTGAAAAGGTGTCTGGGTCGATAGGGATGGAGGCGTTGCAGGTTTAAGATGTTAAGGCTGATTTGAGTCGAGCGATTAATCCATGGAATATGAATCCGGCAGGAAAGCAGATAAAAGGAAAGTCAGCGTTGCGGAGAAAACCAGGTGGCTGCGACGGATCGCACTGCTCCTGATCTTTGCCGTGTTCATCGGTGGGGCCATCGTTTTTTTGCCCTGGGGACAGATGGGGCGAGAGGATCTGGCGCGGTTAAAAAACACCTTTGCCCACCTCGTGCTGCGCCAGGAGCCGCATTTTTATTACCTTGACGTGGAAAAAAATAGCAAGGACGAGCGGCTCACCCCTCAAGACACCCTTAAACTGACATACCGTGATGAGTTTGTGATCCGAAACATTGTTTCCGATGATCTCTTCGGCAAGGCCCTGACCGCAGATGTGGAAGGGTTGGGAGATGCAAATGATTATCGTCGGATCCTGAAGGGCGTTGAGCTGGTCGATCAATGGATTACAGGCGCCGGGCAGCCTGACAAAACCGATGTGGTTGAAGATTTTGGTATCCGCATCCTGTACCGTGAGAAGATGATCGCCAGAATCCCTATTCAGGTATCCATTACACCGCAGGACTGGTTGCGGCATGCAAAGAATTCAGAAAATCGGCGCCAGCAGGTGGACTACCTGAAAAAAGCCATTGAAGCGAATCCGCAAGATCCGAATGTTCGCAAAATGCTTGCGGCGGCTCATTTCAAACAGGGGCGCTTCAACGAGGCCATCACGCAGTATCGTGAAATTCTGGCGGCCAAACCCGGCGATGCCGCTGTCATGGCAGAACTGGTCAAGTGCTATCTCGGCCAAAAAGATTATGCCCAGGCGGTCAAGACGGGACAGCAACTGGTCAGAATTAACCCGAAGGATGCGGGTGCCTTTGCCAATATCGCCTTTGCCCATGCCCAACTGGGCCAATGGGATCATGCTGTTGAGAATTACCGGGAGTCCCTGCGGTTGAATTCTGAAGGAGGCGTGCTCTATTATCGACTGGGAGAGGCCTACGAAAAAAGTGGGAAGCTCAATGATGCGATCCGCCAGTATCAGGCTTTTGTGTCTAAAGTTCCCCGGGCGACTTATGGCATGACGGCCCTGGCCGATGCCCTGCTCAAGGCAGGCCAATATGGGGAAGCGATCAAATGGTATCGCGAAGTCCTAAAACGGGAGCCCCGCAATGCTGCGGTCTATGCGAATCTGGGTCTTGCCCTGGGGAGTAAAGGGTTGCCGAACGAGGAAATTGAAAATTACAAAAAGGCCATAGCCCTGGGCTTGAAAGAGCCGGCTGTTTATTTTAACCTTGCGGCGGCCTATGAAAAGGGGAAGCGCCAAACTGATGCGGCGCAGACTTATCGCAAGATTCTCCTGCTGAAGCCCAACGATGAGGAGGTTGTGGAAAAGGCGGCGGATTTTGAATACAGAACGAAACAATATGCTCAGGCCGTCAAATTATATGAACGGATCGTCCCAAAATCAAAGAACAAATCGATCCTGTACGCCAGCATGGGCTTTGCCTATGGGGAGTTGAAAAAATACCCCGCGGCTGCGGCAAGTTATGAAAAGGCGATCAAGAACGGAAATCATGATCCGCAGGTCTTTTATAATTTGGCGCACGCCTATGGAAAACTGGGTAAGACCCAAGAGGCCACAAAGCTTTATGAACAATATGCCGCCCGGCATCCGAACCGGGATGTTCTCAATGTCCTGGCTGAATTTTACATGCAGGAAAAGCTCTATGACAAGGCGATATCGGCCTATCGGCGGCTGCTGAAGCTCGATCCCGATAAGGCGTCTGTTTATGCGAATCTTGGCCATGCCTATGCTCTGAAGGGAGATGCGGACAGGGCGATCGAATCTTACAGGCTGTCGTTGAAGCATGATGCCGAAGACGATGTCGTCTACGTCAATCTGGGCATGGCGTATGAAAAGAAAGGCATGTTCACAGAGGCCCTCAACGCCTATAAGACGGCCTATGAGTTAAATCCTGAGTCGAAGAAGGCAGCGGCAAGGTACCGGGAAATCCGAATCAAAATGCTGCAGCAAAGCCGTGGATAAAGAAGGGACGGATGCGATGAAACAGATTCAATTGAATGGCATGATGATCGGTGGTGGGGCCCCCTTTGTCCTGATTGCCGGTCCCTGTGTGATCGAGGAAGAACAGAGAACAACGGAAATCGCCTTTTTTTTAAAGGAGCTGACGGAACGGCTTCATATTCCTTTGATTTTCAAGGCCTCTTATGACAAGGCAAACCGTACATCTGTTCACAGCTATCGCGGTCCGGGCATGAAAAAGGGGTTGCAGATTCTGAAAAATATTAGCGAAAAATTGTCCGTTCCGATTTTAACAGATGTCCATCGTTTTGAGGAAATCAGGCCGGTCTCCGAAGTGGCCGACATTCTACAGGTGCCGGCCTTCCTATGCCGGCAGACCGATTTCGTCATGGAAGTGGGGCGGCTTGCCCGGGTGATCAATATCAAGAAGGGACAGTTTCTGGCGCCCGGGGATGTCCGGAATATCATCGATAAGGTCCGGGCCGTGAAAAACGAGAATATCATCATAACCGAAAGAGGAACATGTTTCGGCTACAACAATCTGGTGGCTGATTTTCGGGCCATCCCCGTCATGCGGACGATGGGCTATCCGGTCATTTTCGATGCAACTCACAGTGTGCAACTTCCCGGTGGTCAGGGAGCCGTCTCCGGCGGGCAAAGAGAGATGGTGGCTTACCTGGCCAGAGCGGCCGTCGCAGTCGGGATCGACGGTCTGTTTATGGAGGTTCATCCCGACCCGGACGCCGCCCTCTGCGACGGCCCTAATTCACTTGCTATCAACAGACTGGACGATATACTGCAGACCCTGATGAAGATCGACGCTTTCGTAAAAAACTTCAAGGAATGAAGCATTTATCAAATAATTCACAATATAAAATCTTTGCATAACCGGTGAAAAATGGCTCGCGAGCGGCGAAGCCAATTTTCAAAGGTCTCGATATGCGGGAGGACGACATTATGGATTTATGGGCAGACAAATCGTTTTTATTGAAGATCGAGGCCGTCAGATTACTGATGCTGGATGTTGACGGCGTCCTGACGGATGGGAAGATCATCATCAACGATCAGGGTTTCGAAAGCAAGCACTTTGATGTCAGGGACGGGCACGGTTTAAAATTGCTGATGCGTTATGGGGTGGGCGTCGCCTTGGTAACCGGTCGCCGGTCGTCCGTCGTTGAACATCGGGCAAAGGACCTTGGCATCGAGGAAGTCTATCAGGGTATCTGGAACAAAGTGGAGACATTTGAAGAGATACTGCGAAAAATGAACCTGCATCCGGAACAAACCGCTTTTGTCGGCGATGATATCGTGGATATTCCTATTATGCGACGGGTGGGATTTGCCGTGGCCGTCCGTGACGCTGCCGAAGACACGAGGAGGGTTGCCCATTACGTCACAAAAAGAAGAGGGGGTCGGGGCGCTGTCCGGGAAGTTTGTGAACTGATCCTCAAAGTGCAGGATCACTGGCAGGATGTGGCGATGAAATATCAGATGGACGGATTCATGCCTGCCGAGAGATGATATGTTTCGTCTTTACATCCTGGGTTCCGAATGATATAAATCCCCCAAGTATCGGTATGGATGCGCGGATAAGGAATGGCGCATCAGGCCGGAAAGATAGCATGAATGAAAATTAGCAGGAAAGTCTGGATTGTTCTCGGTCTTTCGCTGATAGCAGTCCTGGCTGCCATTGCCCTTCTGGTTGTTGATCTTTATAAGACATCTCCGAAAACCTTGCTGAAAGTGCTGGCGGATAACGTAGACTTGCAGGTCAAGGATGTCATCTATACCGATGTCGGGCAATCTGGAGAAAAGATGGAAATCAGGGCCGATACGGCCAGGTATCACAAGAAAGAAAACATGGCCTTGTTTGAACGGGTTCGGATCAGACTGGTGACTACTGAGGGTAGGATTTTTCGCATGACCGGGGACCAGGGAAAGCTTCAGACCGATACGAAAAATATCGAAATATCCGGTAATGTAGAGATTCTTTCGGATCACGGTGACCGGTTACGTACGGATGTATTGCATTATACCCATGCGAAAAGTGTTGTCCATACGGATGGGGCTGTAACCATGTGGGGCGATCAGATGCAGATCAGGGGAATCGGCATGATCCTTAATCTGAAGGAGGGGCAGTTGTCGTTACAGTCCAATGTGAAAGGTCAGGTTCAGAGACAATGAAAAAAGAAAAGGGGCTGTGCACGGGTTCTCGTCATCGTCAGGGTTGGCGCATTTTTTTGCTGACGGTCGTCTCCCTGTTCCTTGTTCCGGTGTCCGTTGCGGCTCAAGCCCCGAAAAAAATAAAAATGGATAAAAACCAGCCGATTCAAATAGAGTCGGACCGGCTCGATGCCTATCAGGAAAAGAAGCTGGTCATTTTCTCGGGCCATGCCGTCGCCACGCAGGGGGACAAGACGATCAAGGCCGACCGCCTGCTCATTTATTATAAGGATCAGCCCGTCGCTCCGGAGAAAAAAAATAAAACGGAAACGGCTGGAGATTTCGAAAAGATAGAGGCGCAGGGACAGGTCGTGATAACCCAGACCAATCGTGTCGTTACAGGAGATCAAGCCGTTTTCTATCAGGATTCACAGACCATTGTGACGACGGGCAACGCCGTCATGCGCGAAGGAAAAAACGTGGTCAAGGGAGAAAAAATAATCGTTTTTCTTGACGAAGACCGGGGCCTCATCGAGGGAAGCGAGCTCAAGCGGGTAACCGCTACAATTTATCCGAATGAAAAAAAGAAGAGAAGCCGAAATAGATTAATTCTGGAAGCATCATTGAAACAGGGGATAGTCTTTTCCATCCGTCCATAAAGGGGATAGTCAACGCGAATGGCAAAACTGACAGCAACGGGACTGATAAAGATCTATGGCGGCAGGAAGGTCGTCAATGAAATCAATCTGGAAATCAATCCCGGAGAAGTTGTCGGACTGCTGGGACCGAACGGCGCCGGTAAAACAACGACATTTTACATGATTACCGGGCTTGTAAAGCCGGACAACGGTCACATATTTCTGGACGAGGAGGAGATCAGCCACGATCCGATGTATATCCGGGCCAGGAAGGGGATAAACTACCTCCCCCAGGAGCCGTCTATCTTCCGGAAACTGACGGTCGAGGACAATATCATGGCCATCCTGGAGGCGGTTGAGGCTGATCGTCAGCAGCGACAGACGCGATTGATCGAACTGTTAAACGAGTTAGATCTGGCCGGACTGGCGAAAAATTATGCGTATTCTCTCTCAGGTGGTGAGCGTAGAAGGGTGGAGATTACACGGGCGCTGGTCACCGCTCCCAAATATATCCTTCTGGATGAACCGTTTGCCGGGATCGATCCGCTGGCTGTGGCCGATATTCAGAAGATCGTTTTTAAGTTGAGTGCAAAAGGGATTGGCGTCATCATCTCAGATCATAATGTTAGAGAGACGCTTTCAGTATGCAACCGAGCCTACATTATCAATGAAGGCAAGGTCCTCGTCGAAGGGAATCCGGAAACCATTGCGAATTGTGAAGCGGCAAGAAAAATTTATTTCGGGGAGGATTTCTCTTTTTAATGGCATTTGAGCTCAAACAGAATCTGAAACTGACGCAGCAGCTGATCATGACACCGCAGCTGCAACAGGCGATTAAACTCCTGCAGTTGTCTCGCCTGGAGCTGGTGGATACCATTAATCAGGAGATGGAGGAAAATCCCCTTCTGGAAGAGGTCGCGCCCGACGATGACCAGGAGATCAGTGTCAATCAGGACACGGAGGAGATAACCGTCACCGACCGGGAGGAGATCAGGGTCAATGAACGCACCGAAGAGTTGACCGGGGAGGGTGATGGAAGGGATGATTTTGATTGGGGCAGTTATCTCGAAGATTACGGCCCCATGGGAGTAACCTATGACCGGCCGGATGGAGATGCGACATCCTGGGACAGTATGCTGGCGGCGCTTCCTTCGCTCACGGACCACCTGATGTGGCAGTTGAAACTTTCACGGTTCACGGAACGTGAAATGTGTCTCGGCGAACAGATCATCGGCAATCTTGATCAAAATGGATACCTTGTGGCTACCGTTGATGAAATTGCCGATCAGAATAAAGCGGGAAAAACGGAAGTCGAAGCAGTTCTTGGGAAGATACAGGAATTCGATCCTCCCGGGATTGCAGCCAGGGATCTGAAGGAATGTCTGCTCATCCAGGCGCGCCTCCTTGGCGTATTGAGCCCCCTGATGGAAGCAATCATCCAGGGTCATATGAAAGAAATGGAATTGAAGAATTACAATCATATTGCCAGGAAGCTGCGGGTTCACCTGCCGGAGGTGCTGCATGTCGTCCACTTGGTCGGCCAGATGGACCCGAAACCGGGCCGGATCTATAGCGAAGAGAAAACGCAGCCCATTATTCCCGATGTTTACGTTTTTAAATCCGGGGATGAGTATAAAATCGTTCTCAATGATGATGGATTGCCCAGACTCAGAATCAGCAATTTTTATCGGGAGATCATGGGGAGCAACGGTAGAAAAGCAAATGATGAAACGGGGAAAAAATATATTCGGGAAAAAGTCCAGTCGGCCACGTGGCTGATCAAAAGCATTCAGCAAAGGCAAAAGACGATTTATAGGGTTGCCGAAAGCATTGTGCGGCAGCAGAAGGAATTTTTTGATGGAGGCATGAATTATTTAAAACCGCTGGTGCTCAGAAACATCGCTGATGATGTGGAAATGCACGAGTCGACCATCAGCCGTGTAGTGACCAACAAGTATATGCAGACACCCCGGGGAATTTTTGAACTCAAGTTCTTTTTCAGCAGCGGTATCAATAGAATCGGCGGAGATAGCATCGCATCAAAAAGCGTTAAGGAAAACATCCGCAAGATCATCAGTAAAGAAAACGCCCGAAAACCTTTAAGCGACATTGAAATCGTTGAGCTTCTCGATAAGGCAAATATTAACATAGCTCGGCGGACGGTGGCGAAATATCGGGAAATGATGGGCATCCTGCCCTCGTCGCGACGAAAAAGAGTTTTCTGAAGGGGATCAAATAAAAGCATTGACTTATTTTCGCCACGCCACTATGAAGCGCGCTTCAATGATCTGACATAAGTGAGTTGACAGGATCAGGTTTACTGCGGATAAAAGGCAGAAAAAGCGAACTTGGACAGGAGGGCTGACAGATGAGAATTTCTCTGACATTCAGGAATACAGAAGGAGAAAATTGGCAAAAAGAATATGTGGATGAGAGGCTCAACAAAATAAAAAAATACATCGATCGTCCCATGGATGTCCATGCCATTCTCTCCGTAGAAAAATTCAGGAACGTTGTAGAGGTCAACATGATTGCGGACGGGTTGAATATCAATGCGAAGGAAGAGGCTAAAGATATGCGCCTGGCCATTGACAATGCCGTCGATAAAATCGAAAAACAATTGAAACGACATAAAGAAAAAATCAGGGGTCATAAAACAAATATGACCCGTGCGGAAGGGATATTGGCCACCGGCGGTGAGGTGGGAGAAAGCGAAGAAGAACGGGAAACAAAGCTTGTCGAAACGCGAAAAGTTGTCCTGAAACCCATGTCGCTTGAGGATGCCGTGATGGAGATGGACGTATCCAAGCAACGGTTCATTATTTATCGGGATTCATCATCGGAAAGTGTGAGTCTGATTTACAGGCGTGATGACGGAAATTATACACTCATCGAGGCCAGTCATTGACATTGTGAAGGATGCTGCATGAAAATAGTTGAGATGCTCAAGCCGGAGTATATCATTGAAGCGTTGCAATCGGATAAGAAAAAAGACGTTTTGCTGGAGTTGTCGGCGCCTTTTCTTAAAGACTACCCGGAACTGGATCCCGATGTTGCGCTGTCCGTACTGATGGCGCGGGAAAAACTGGGCAGCACAGGAATCGGTGAGGGAATCGCCATTCCCCACGGAAAAATAGTAGGCCTGGATAATCTGATTGTCTGCTTCGGCAGAAGCGCCGCCGGGATTGACTTTAACGCAATGGACGGAAACACCGTGCACCTGTTTTTCTTGCTCCTGGCGCCGGAGAACTCTGCGGGACAGCATTTGAAAATGCTGGCGAAGATCTCCAGAATGCTTAAGGACAGCCGTTTCCGGGCAAAACTGATGGAAGCAAAATCCAGGGATGAAATATTCGCGATGATCTCGCAACAGGACGACATCACATAGCAATAAACGTCTCAAGGATGACAAGGATGATTTGATTGCAATGGGGGCTCGCGGCATTTCGGTCCAGTGTCTGCTTGCCGGGTCGGAAGACAGGCTTGGACTGACACAGATGATGGGGCAAAAGGGCCTCACAAATCGACTGCACCACGTCCAGGTGCAGCATCCTTTTCATGGAGGCGTCTGCGGTCTTCTGCGGCATAACATTGTCCTGATTACGAATCCGGATCGGCGATGTCCGCTGAATATGCGGGACCGGGAATCCTCCCCGACTTTTCTTGAAAAAATCCGAAACGCAAAAATTCCCTGCATTTTTGTAAGCGCAACAAAGAAGATTACGCATCCCCTGTGCGATGTTTACGAACAGACAGGGATCCCCCTGCTGGCTTCTGTGTACGACGCGTATGTGCTGGAAAGCCGCCTGACGGAATTATTAAGGGAAAAAATTGCTCATCGCGTCAGGGTGCATGGTGTCCTGCTGAAGATGTTCGGGTTGGGGGTGCTGATACGGGGAGACAGCGGTGCCGGTAAAACCACGGTCGGTGTGATGCTGGTGCGGATGGGACATACATGGATTGCCGACGACGCCATAGAGATCAAAAAGAAGCAGGGCAAGCGGCTTTGTGCCCGGGGGGTCAAGTTCACGTGCAATCTGATTGACCTTAAGGGATCAGGCATTCTGAACACGCGGAACCTATTTGACAGCCGGCAACTGGCGGAGGAAACGGAGCTGCATCTCATCCTGGAAATACAACACAGATGCGATGTCTCAAGCAGGGGACAGAGGGAAAATGTGCCGGCATTCCGGGAGATCATGGAAACACGAGTTCCTTGTATTCACATTCCGTGGACAATAGAACACGCTTTCAATGCATTGGAAATCGAAAGCCGGGTGAAGGCGTTTGGGAGAAACGGAGCCCCATGATGAGAAATTTGCGGGTGGTGATCGTTACAGGAATGTCCGGTTCCGGCAAAACGACGTCTTTGCGGGCGCTTGAAGATGTGGGCTTTTTCTGCGTGGACAATCTGCCGGTCGCGCTGCTGCCGAAATTTCTTGAGATCCAGTCCGTTGACGCCAAAAACGTCTCCAAAGTAGCGCTGGTGATGGACTTGCGGGAGAAAAGCTTCATCGATACCTATCCCGATGTATTCAAACAGCTCAACGAAAAAGGGTACAAAATCGAAATTTTGTTTCTGGATGCCGGCGACGAGGCCCTGTTGCATCGTTTTAGTGAGACCCGTCGTACCCACCCTCTCTCCCAGCGGGGGTCGATCATGGAGGGCATCAGCAACGAAAGGGAAAAATTATCGCCGCTCAAACAGATGGCCGACAAGATCATTGATACCACCTCCTTCAATGTTCATCAATTGAAAGACTCCGTACAGAGGTTTTTTGTTGAAACCAATCTTCGGAAGATGGCTATTCATTTGATATCATTCGGTTATCGTTATGGTGTGCCGGCGGATGCCGATATGGTTCTTGATGTCCGCTTCCTTCCGAACCCCAATTTTGTAGAAGCGCTGAAGCCCTATAATGGACATCATGCACAGGTTCGGGACTATGTCCTCGAGGCGGAAGAAAGCCGGACATTTATTGATAAATTATTTGGATTGATGGCCCTTCTGATTCCGCTTTACGAGAAGGAGGGCAAGGTGAGATTCAATATCGCCCTGGGTTGCACCGGCGGGAAACACCGGTCTGTGGTCATATCCAACGAACTGGTGAGCCATTTTTTCCAGCAGGATTATATTGTTAGCGTCAGCCACCGGGACATCAATAAAAGCTGAGCCGTTAATTTGCCATGGCGATTTTTTTGGTCACGTTGTCGGCAATCCAATGGGCATCCCACCATTCCAGCGGGTTGACGAACTGCCCGTCCACCAGAATGGAAAAGTGCAGATGATCCCCGCCGGCAAGCCCGGACATCCCTGAGCTTCCCATGACCTCCTGTTTCCTGACCATCTGCCCCGCTTTGACATTGATCGTGGAAAGATGGCCGTAAAGCGTAAACAGGGAGAACCCATGATCGATGATGACGGCGTTTCCATAGATCCCCAGCGGACCGGCATAAACGACGAGGCCGTTGTTGGCCGCTTCGATGGGTGCGTGTTCAAGGGATGCCAGATCGACCCCTTCATGGAGGCTTTCACCAATGGCCTTTCCGTCGTATAACCATATTCGTTTCTCGCCGAAAAGGGCCATGGGGGCGGCATTTTTCATGCGCAGAAAGGTATCCGCCCAGAGCTGGCGAGCTTCACTTTTCCGCGTCAGCGACTGAATCGTTTTAAAGTTTTCCTGCCGCATGACGCTATTGACATGAATGAATGTTTCCACCGGCGTTTTCCCGCGCAGGTTCATGTCTGCCATCTGGAACTCCGGCATTTTCTGTTGCAGAAACGGGTCGGACAGGCGTGATCTTGTCCGTGCGGAATTTCCCTTTTTTAATCAGATGGGGCAGAGCGACAGTGGATTCATTCCCGGCCTGATCCTTAGCGACCACCTTGATGCGCGTCTGTCCCTGGCCGGCTTCAATGGGAAGGCTGAAATAGGCGATATAGAAGGCCTTCCCCGATAGGGTGGTCGGGTAGGCTGGAAAAAACCGGTCATCAACCTGAACCCCGCTTATGACGACTGGTTTCGAGGTGCGATACAGCGTGACGCAGGTTCCACCCGGATTAATGATATTCTGCGGATTGAGCAGATAGATCTGCGGCGGGTGCAGGTCGATGGTCAGGGGCTTGCTCAGGAGCGTCTGATTCTTGAAAAGCGAATAATCCACGGCCTTGATATTCAAGGTCGCGGGACCGTCCTGCATGTTCATGCCTAAAGGATCGACCGTGACGGAGATCGTTTTGTCATGCATGCCTTTCTGGGGGTAATTGACCGAGTAAAGCGTATGGGTCTTGTCGCCCTGGTTGATCGTGATCCAGGTGTCTCGAAGACCGCTTCCCCGGTCGGAAAATGTCACCTCGATGACCTTTGCCGTCCGATCATGCCGACATCCTGCGGAATCCGGATATCCGGTTTTCCCATATCAAAAGCGCTTCTGAAAAGCCAGAACCCGCCGATCATCACGATAATAGCCGTGAGCAACCCAATGTATCTGATATAGCGGTAAAGCATAGAAACCTCCCCTTGAGGGTAAAAAAGCGTGAGAGCTATAATCATTTATTCATCCTTTTGCAAGGGCAAAATCATTCAGAAATGATTAACGCCTTGATCTTGACCTGTTAAATTGCTATATAGTTGGATATACGAGGCGGTATCATTGAAATTACCTTGGGGAGAATAACCGGCGATGTTAAAAGGAAAGCATGTCCTGCTGGGTGTAACGGGTAGCATTGCTGCCTACAAGTCCGCGGAACTCATCCGACTTTTTATCAAGGAAGGGTGTTTGGTCAAGGTGATCATGACCAAACATGCCGAGGCATTCATCATGCCCCTGACCCTGCAGACCTTGTCCGGAAATCCCGTCTTTATGGACATGTTTTCACTGATCAGGGATCACGATATCGCCCATATTGCCCTGGCGGAAGAGGCCGATGTCATGGTAATCGCCCCGGCGACCGCCAATGTCATCGGCAAAATGGCAGCGGGCCTGGCGGATGATCTCCTGACCACCGTTGCATTGGCCACAAAGGCGCCGGTTCTGATCTGTCCGGCCATGAACACGAACATGTATGAAAATGCCGTTGTCCGGGAGAATATGCAAAAGCTGGCGAGTCGGGGATGCCACGTCATGGCGGCCGGAGAAGGCGAGCTGGCCTGCAAGACGGAGGGTTCGGGAAGGCTCCCGGATCTACAGAACATTCTTGATGAAGTACAAGTCCTATCTGACCGAGAAGGATCTGGCCGGCAAGCGGATTCTTGTGACCGCCGGCCCCACTCGTGAACCTTTTGATCCCGTCCGGTTTATCACGAATTATTCATCGGGGAAAATGGGCTATGCCCTCGCCATCATGGCCAGAAGGCGGGGCGCCGCCGTGACGCTGATCAGCGGGCCATCCGCACTGCCTGTGCCTTCCGGCGTCGATTTTATCCCCGTTTCCAGCGCCGTGGAAATGCGGGAGGCTGTCATGAAGCATTTGGAAGCCGCCGACATGGTCATCAAATCCGCAGCTGTTGCCGATTTCCGGCCGTCAACACGGGCCGTTGCCAAGATCAAAAAGAAGAGCGGATCGCTGACGCTGACCCTTGAGAGGAATCCGGATATTCTTGCTGAAATCGGAAAGAAGAAAGAGGGACGCATCCTGATCGGCTTTGCCATGGAATCAGAAGATCTCGTGGAGAATGCCAAAGCCAAGCTGCTGAAAAAGAATCTGGACCTGATTGTCGCCAATGACGTGAAGCAGTCCGGGGCGGGGTTCCAGACCGACACTAATATTGTCAAGATTCTCGATCGGGCGGGCGGGATTGAAGAACTGCCGCTGATGGATAAGATGGAAGTGGCCGACCGCATTCTCGACCGGGCGAAGCGACTGTTTAAATAAGGCAGCATGGCCGATCATGCAAACTGGTGAGATGGACCAGGATGGAACGTGTTTTGATTCAGGCCGGCACGCCACGTGAAGAACTGTGCCGGATGGTCGTTGCCTTAAGGTCGCGGTTGCAATTGGATATGGTGTTGAACCGGGCCATCCCCGCATCATATTTAAGAAAACAGGGCGCTGTAAAGAGGGTTGACGCACCGGCGCCGAAACGTGTTTGGGGCGATGTGGTCGATCGACCGGAGCAAACACTTGCAGCCGTCCGTGAGGAGCTTGGCGATTGCCGGCGCTGCCCCCTGTGCAAAACAAGAAACAACCTTGTCTTTGGCGAGGGTAATCCACGCGCCGAACTTGTTTTTGTGGGAGAGGCGCCCGGGGCGGATGAAGACAGGCAGGGGCAGCCTTTTGTAGGGAAAGCGGGGCAACTGCTGACGCGGATCATTGTCGCCATGGGATTACAGCGTCAGGACGTGTATATCTGCAATATTCTGAAATGCAGGCCGCCCGATAACCGCAATCCCAGACCCGAGGAGATCGCTGCCTGCGAACCCTTCCTGATCCGGCAGATTCAGGCCATCCGGCCGAAAATCATATGCGCCCTGGGAACTTTTTCCGCTCACACCCTTCTGAAAACAGACGTTCCGATCAGCGTTCTGCGGGGCCGGTTTCAACGCTATCAGGGAATTCCCCTGATGCCCACCTATCATCCGGCCTACCTCCTGAGAAATCCCGGGGCCAAAAAGCAGGTCTGGGAAGATGTTCAAAAGATCATGAAAGTGTTGTGATTCCGATGAAGCGTATAAGAAAAACAAGAACGATGATGGTTATCGGCCTGTTGATCCTTCTGGGTGTTTCCTGGCTGTCGTCTGCTGTTGCTGAAGAAAAAAAGCCGGTTTACGATGTCATCACGGTCAACGCCGCCATTACGCCGCCCATCGCCGAATATATCCTGCAAAGCATTGAAGAAGCGTCGAAAGCAGGGGCGGATGGCCTGGTTATGCGTTTCGATACGCCGGGCGGCCTCGATCTTTCCATGCGGGATATCGCCAAGGGCATTCTCAATGCAACCGTGCCGGTAATCGTTTATGTTTCTCCCGCCGGCGCCCGGGCCGCCTCTGCCGGGGTGATCATTACCGTCTCCGCCCACATCGCTGCCATGGCGCCGGGAACGAATATCGGCGCCGCCCACCCGGTAGCGATCGGTATTGGTGGCGGGATGGACAAAACCATGATGGCCAAGGTCGAAAACGACGCCGTAGCCTATGTCATCGGCATTGCCAAAAAGCGCAACCGCAATGAGGAATGGGTGGAAAAGGCTGTCCGCGAAAGCAAGTCAATCACCGCGGAGGAAGCGCTCCGGTTCAAGGTTATCGACTTCGTGGCAGATGACCTGAATCACCTCCTGAAGCAGGCCGACGGCAAAAAAATCGTTCTGCCGACAGGTGAAAAGATATTAAAAACAATGGGAGCGGTTCTTCATGAGAAAAAAATGGGAACCCGCTTGAACATTCTGGCCGCCTTGAGCGATCCCAACATCGCCTATATCCTCTTTTTGCTGGGACTTGCCGGGCTTTATTTTGAATTTGCCCATCCCGGCGTTATTTTACCGGGCATTGTGGGTGGCATTTCGCTGATCCTTGCTTTTTTTGCCATGCAGACGCTGCCGGTGAATTATGCCGGCGTTCTCCTGATCCTCTTTGCCGTCGCGCTTTTTATTGCTGAAATCAAGGTCGTCAGTCACGGCATCCTCACCATCGGCGGAATCGTCTCCCTGGTCATGGGGTCACTGCTGTTGTTCGATTCGCCGGACCCGGCCCTGCGCGTGTCTCTGAAGGTCATGATTCCGGCGCTTATCGTGATCACTCTTTTCTTTGCCGGTGTCATGAGCCTGGTCCTGAAAGCGCAGATGAGAAAACGCCAGTCGGGCAGGGAAGGGATGATCGGCGCTGAAGGCCAGGCCGTCACCGATGTTCATGAGATGGGGAAGGTTTTCGTGCATGGTGAATACTGGAATGCCTGGAGCGACCGGGTGGTGGAGAAGGGGAAAAAGGTCCGGGTCGTCGCGGTGGCGTCGTTAAAATTGAAAATAGAAGAATTTTGATCATAGAAGGAGGAAATATCATGTATCCCATCATCGTACTGGTTGTCCTGGTTGTCATGTTTCTCGCGTCGGCGATTCGGATTCTGAATGAATACGAACGGGCAGTGATCTTCCGCCTGGGGCGCATTATTGATCAGAAAGGGCCCGGCCTGATCATCCTGATTCCGATTATCGACAAGATGGTCAAGGTAGATATGCGGACCATCACCATGGACATCCCGCCGCAGGATGTTATTACCCGGGATAATGTTTCCATCAAGGTCAATGCCGTGGTCTATTTCCGCGTTATTGACGCCAATGCGGCGGTCACCGATGTGGAAAATTACCTGTATGCCACATCGCAGCTTGCCCAGACCACCCTGAGGAGTGTCTGCGGCCAGGTGGAACTGGACGAGATTTTGTCGCAAAGGGAAAAGATCAACATGCATCTGCAGGAAATCCTCGATCGCAGCACTGATTCCTGGGGGATCAAGGTTTCCCTGGTAGAGGTCAAGCAAATCGACCTGCCCGAGGAGATGAAACGGGCTATCGCCAAACAGGCCGAGGCGGAGCGTGAACGACGCGCCAAGGTCATTAACGCTGAAGGCGAATTCCAGGCGGCTGAAAAACTCGTTGAAGCGGCGGCGCTGATGGAGAAACAGCCAATGTCCCTGCAGCTTAGGTATCTGCAGACGCTGAACCAGGTCGCTGCGGAAAACAATTCCACGACGCTTTTCCCCATCCCGATCGATTTGTTCAAGCCGTTTCTGAAGCTGGCGGAAAAGTTAGATGCTCGATAAAGGAGGGGGCAAGGGGTGGAGAAAAGAGAAAAACGGCATCTTCTAACCGGCGGCTTGATTCTGATCACGCTTGGCGTTCTGATCATTTTGCACAAGACTGCCGTTTTCGGATTCGATAAAAGTTGGCCCATCCTCCTGATTGTCATCGGTATCGGCGCGATTGCCCAGCGCGTCAAAGACCTCGGGGGCTGGTTCATCATGGCGTCCGGCCTCGTTCTGTTGCTGATGCAAAACCGGCAACTGGATATTCAGATGGTCTCCACCTATATTCTGCCGCTGCTGCTGATACTGGTCGGCGCCAACATCATTCGAAAGTATTTCAGGAAAAAGGGATGATAGGGATTGAAAAGACTTTAATTCTCTGCGACTTTGACGGAACAGCCAGCCCGACAGATGTAGGAAATCAACTCCTGGAGCGGTTCTCCGGGGACGGTTGGGAGGAAATAGACCGCGATTATTGTGCCGGAAAGATCGGTTCCCGGGCGGCTTACACAAGAATCGCGCCCCTGTTCAAAGGAAACAGGACAGACATGCTTGAATATGTTCTGGCCACGGCAACGCTGGACAGAGATTTTAACTTATTTTACCGGCTTTGCCGGCAAAACGAGATCGATGTAAAAATCGTCTCCGACGGGCTGGATTTCTACATTGAAGCGCTCCTGACCAAACATGGCCTTACGCAGATGGTGTACCACGCCAACTGTGCCGTTTTTGAGGAGCAGGGAAGGGTGTCCTTTGAATTTCCCGGTGTCAGCGAGGATTGCGGCCGGTGCGGCAATTGTAAGCGAGCCATCCTGAAACGATACCGCCCGTCCTACAGCCGGATCATCTATATCGGCGACAGTTATTCCGATATCTGTCCAGCAAGAGACGCCGACCTTGTTTATGCGAAGACAGTACTGTACGCAAAGCATTCACATAACGGAAATCATTGTATCTACTTTGAACACTTCGATGACGTTATAAAATCCCTGCAAGACCAGGGCGTCTTGGCCTGAGTGACGCCCGGCGCAGCGCCTAACCTTGATGCACTCTCAAAAAGTTAAAATAATGAGCCGTCAACCTTTTGTGGTCGTTTCTTTCTGAACCTTGCTGAACCCTTCATCCAGAAGCCTTATCGTCTCTCTGAGCCGTATGCCGGGGGTCCGCGAACCTAGAACTACGGCAATCAGGCGAGTGTTGCCCTGCACGGCTGTCGCCGCGAGGTTATAGCCAGATGCGTGGACGAAGCCGGTTTTAATGCCGTCCGTTCCGGGATAGCGCGTAAGCAGCAGATTGTGATTGTGCTGGGTAATGTTATGATAAGTATAGGATTGCGTCGAATGAAGTTGCAGGGATTGAGGAAACCGCCGCAGGTAATCGCGGGAAAGGATGGCGATGTCTCTGGCCGTCGTCGTTTGCCCTTTAGCCGGCAGGCCGTGGGGGTTTTTGAAGCGGCTGTGAAGCATTCCCAGTTGCCGGGCCTTTGCATTCATGCGGTCGACAAACCTGTCTGTGTCTCCTGCAATGTATTCCGCCAGGGCCACCGCGGCGTCGTTAGCGGAAACGACGCCAACGCCCTTGATCAATTCCTCCAATGTGACTTCGCTGCCCGGTTCGAGGAACATCCGGGAGCCCCTTGTGCGCCGGGCTTTCTTGCTGATCCTGACTTTATCCTGGAGAGTCACCATCCCTTCGCTGAGCGCTTCATAGACCAGATAAAGCGACAGGACTTTCGTGACGGAAGCCGGCTGCACCGGACGATCGGGATTTTCTGCGTATAGAATCCGTCCCTTATCGGTCTCCATGACAATGGCGGACCGGTATTTTCCCGGGATACTGGTGCGGCGCGATCTGGCCGCTGTCGAGTCTTCAGGGAGCATTAAGACAAGGATGGAGAGGATCAGCGTGAAAAGAAGAAGCCGTCTATGGACCATGGGGTATTTTCCTCATTCAGTATGAGACCGTTGAAAAATGGCTTCGCCGCGGCTCAAAATCTTTTTCGCTTGGAATATGATCATGCTTAAATATGAAATCAATAAATTAGTCTAATGCCTGGAAAGTCGAAAAATCTTTGATTCACCGCTAGCGAACCATTTTCAAACGTTTATAAAATTATAAATTTGTTCATCAAAGCATCAGCGCGAGCCGGTCGGCCACAGCCAGTCCCCTGCGCGTCGGTTTTAGAAAACCATCCCGGATGATAATGAATCCCTGTCGGACCATGTCATCAAGATTTTTCCTTTTTTCCGGGGAAGCTGTATTCTGTTGATCCGAAAAATGCTGCATGGGGATACCTTCTCCTGTCCGTAAACCCAGGAAGCAGGTTTCCAGTCTTTTCTGCGAGAGGGTTAGCTGTTCGAAACCTTCAACCGGTCGCCTGCCTTCCCGAAGGTCAATAAGGTATTGCTTGAGCGACCGGTGGTTCCACCAGCGCCTTTGACCGGAGAAGGAGTGTGCGGCGGGACCGAGACCCAGATAGGGGCTATGGCGCCAGTATTTTTGATTATGCCGGGACTTGCTGCTTTCATCCCGGGCAAAGTTGGAGACTTCGTAATGAAGATAACCGGCTTCTTCGAGAATATCCGCAGTCGTCATAAAAAAATCAACCTGTCCATCCTCATCGGGAAGTGCAAATTCACCGTTCTTATGTCTGTGCCCGAGCGGGGTGTCGTCTCCGAGGCCCAACTGATAGCAGGAGAGATGTTCCGGCTCAAAGGAAAGCGCCCGGGTGAGGGTGTTCTTCCAGGACAGAAGGGACTGATTCGGAATGCCGTAGATCAAGTCAAGGCCGATATTGTCAAAACCGGCTGCCCTGGCTTGCTTGATGCTCTCAAGGGCCTGCTTGTGTGAATGGCGGCGGTCCAGAAAGCGCAGGACATCTTCGTCAAATGACTGGATACCGAGATTGAGGCGGTTAACGCCTGTCCGTCGCAGGGATGTCAGGAAATTCGGATGTGTGTCGGCCGGGTTCGTCTCCACTGTTATCTCGGCATCAGCGGCAATCGAGAAGGTATTGCCGGCCTGTGTCAGCATTTCGGACAGAGAGGCGCCGGAGAGCAGAGAAGGGGTACCGCCGCCGATGTAAATCGTGTCGAAACAATCAAAATCATGAACATATAAAGACATTTCTTCAAGTATAGCTTTAATAAATTCCGGGATGTCTGAAAGGGATGTGACCGAATAAAAATCACAATAACCGCATTTGGTTTCACAGAAAGGGACGTGGATATAAAGGCCGGGCTGTGCCATTTGCATCAATCCGTATCGGATCTTAAAACAGACAGGAAGGCGCTTTGCGGAATACTCACCGAGCCGATCATTTTCATGCGTTTCTTGCCTTTCTTCTGCTTTTCCAGCAGTTTTCGCTTACGCGTGATATCGCCGCCGTAACATTTTGCCGTCACGTCTTTCCGGAAGGCGGAAATAGTCGTTCGTGAGACGATTTCTCCACCGATCACGCCCTGGATAGCAATCTTGAACATCTGTTTCGGGATCTCCTCCTTCAAGCGTTCGCAGGCCTGAAGGCCTCTGGCGCGGGCCCGCTCGCGATGCACGATCTGCGAAAGGGCGTCCACCTTTTCACCGTTTACGAGGATATCCAGTAAAACCAGGTTGCTTTCGCGGTAATCGATGATGTCGTAATCGAAGGAGCCATAACCCTGCGTGAGGGATTTGAACCGGTCATAGAAATCAAAGATCACTTCGGCCAGAGGCATCTCATAGAGAAGCTCCACGCGGCCCGGTCCAGTATAGCTCAGGGTGGAGTTGGCGCCCCGCTTATCCATGCAGAGCTTCATGATGGAACCGAGATAGCGTTCCGGCATCATCATTGTGGCCCGGATATAGGGTTCATCGGATTTTGCAATGGAGGCCGGGTCCGGATAATGGGAAGGATTGTCCACATCGAGCACTGCGCCGTTTTTCAGGGTAAGGCGGTAGCGGACGCTGGGAACGGACAGGATGATGGACAGATCGTATTCCCGCTCGAGCCTTTCCTGAACGATATCCAGATGCAGCAGCCCGAGGAATCCGCAGCGGAAACCCTGTCCCAGGGCGACGGAAGAGTCTTTCTGATAAATGAAGGAGGCGTCGTTGAGCTTGAATTTATCCAGCGAGTCCGCCAGGTCTTCATAATCATCGGAGGCAATGGGATAAATGGAGGCAAAGACGACTGGCTTGACTTCCTTGAATCCGGGCAGAGGTTTTTCACAAGGCCGGTTGTCCAGTGTGATCGTATCCCCCGTATGGACATCGGAGACCGTCTTCACGCCGGCGATGATATAACCCACTTCGCCCGCGGCAATGCGATCGCGTTTTTCCCGGGTCAGGCGGAAATGGCCGACTTCTTCGACCCTGTAAACGGCATTATTGAACATCAGGCGGATCGTGTCTCCGGCTTTTACCTGGCCTGTAAAGATGCGACAATGGATCACGGTGCCACGGAATGAATCATAATTGGCATCAAAGATCAGCGCCGCCAGTGGCGATTCCGGATCGCCTGTCGGTGGCGGAATCCGCTCGACAATGGCTTCCAAAATCTCCTCGATACCGATTCCATCCTTGGCCGAGCATTGCAGATGACTGTCTGCGTCCAGTCCCAGTTCCGCATCGATCTGCCCGATCACGCGCTCTACATCCGCAGAGGGCAGGTCGATCTTGTTGATGACAGGGATGATTTCGAGGTCGTGTTCCATCGCAAGGTAAAGATTGGCCAAAGTCTGAGCCTGGACGCCCTGGGCCGCGTCGATCAGAAGCAGAACGCCCTCGCAGGAGGCGAGCGACCGGGAGACCTCGTAGGAAAAATCAACGTGCCCCGGGGTATCGATGAGATTGAGTGTACAGGTCATTCCATTCCGGGCCTTGTAGGGAAGGCAGATCGCCTGACTTTTGATGGTAATCCCTCGTTCCCGTTCGATATCCATATTGTCGAGGATCTGATCCTTGAAATTCCGCTCACTGACCACGCCGGTATATTGGATCAGCCTGTCCGCCAGCGTGGACTTGCCGTGGTCGATATGGGCGATGATGCTGAAATTACGAATATTTTCCATAAATTAACTTAAAAAGCCCTCACATGCTTCGGAGGGCTTTTTGCATTCCTTCTGACGTCCTCGTTTCATGCCAATTTTTTCTGAAGATCTTCAGCGACTTCCTTGACGCCGGGCAGACCATCTACGCCGATGACCTTGACCCGTTCCTTGAAGTAATTGACGCCCGCCAGCGTGCCTGTTTTGGTGTCGTAATAGATATTGTGCCGCTTGTCAATGGCGCCTTCGTCCTGGTCGTCGGCGCGCGCTGTCAGGGTTTCGCAGCCGCAAACCCGGCAGACCGTCTTGCCGTCTTTTTCCGCCGGTTTGATAGCGTCGATGAAAATATTGTTCGGATGGTTGTTGTCCGTGGCGCAGAGACGCCGGCCCATGATGCGGTTTTTTGAGGTTTGACGATCAAGGAGGATTTCAATCACGTAGTCCAGCTTGATGTTTTCCTTAACGAGGGCTTGCCAGAGGGCTTCGGCCTGTGCGAGATTGCGAGGGAACCCATCGAGGAGCCAGCCTTTATTACAATCGTCTTCCTTCAGGCGATTCAGGATCATCGGAATCGTGATTGCGTCCGGAACCAGTTCTCCCCGGTCAATATAGCCTTTTGCCTGCTTCCCCAGGTCGGTGCCTTTTTTGATGTTTTCCCTGAAGATCACGCCGGTTTCAATGTGGGGCACGCCGAATTTCTTCTGTACAACAGCACCCTGGGTGCCCTTGCCGCTGCCGTTGGGTCCAAAAATCAGAATGTTCATGCTGAAAACTCCTTTCGAAAGTTCCTTAGAAAAAAAGATTGCCCCTTATAAAGGATTGTCTTCTTTTCTGCAATGAAAAATGTTGCAGGAAAACATGCCAGCCGGTTTGGGGAAAAAGCGAATGGTTTGATTGCGGCGACCTGCCGCAGTGATCAGTGTCCTCAGCCTGTGCCGCAGCTGGTGGCTGCGCAGGAATTGCATCCTGACTTCCCGCCGGCAAAGGCGGACATCATCTTTGTGTTTTTTCCGGATTTGCAGGCTGGACAGACGATCTTTAATTTCTCGTCGCTGGATCGGAAAAGCACTTCAAATTCATTATTGCATTTTTTACACTGGAATTCATAAATCGGCATGGGTTGTTTCTCCGTAATGAATTATTAAACAATCTAGGGGATGATCCCGTAAATGTCAAGTCTTCCGGATTGACCGCCCGCGACAGTTGTGTTATTACTCCGGCAGCCATAAATATCAACACGGTCTTTCCCGTGAAAGCGGGAATCCAGGACGGTACTGGATTCCGGGTCAAGCCCGGAATGACAACCTTTAACATATTTACTTGCCGGAGAAATAAAAAGCAGGGACAATAAAACCGGCGTAGGCGCAGAGGAGCACAGCATGGCCATATCGAAGAAAATAAAGGGATTTATCAGCCAGTCTTCCTGGATCAGAAAGATGTTTGAGGAGGGCGTCAACCTCAAAAAACAGTATGGGGCGGATCAGGTTTTTGATTTCAGCCTGGGCAACCCCAATATCGATCCGCCTGCGTCCTTCAAGGAACATCTGAGCCGGATTGTCGGGATCGACACGCCCGGCAGGCACGCCTACATGCCCAATGCCGGGTATCCGGAAACCCGCGCCGCAGTGGCCGCCTATCTCAGCCGGAATCATGAGGTCACCCTGACGGCCGATCATATCATGATGACCTGCGGCGCCGGGGGCGCCTTGAATGTCATTCTGAAGACACTGTTGGACGCCGGAGACGAGGTCCTGACGCCGGCGCCCTTTTTTGTGGAATATCGTTTTTATGCGGACAATGCCGGCGGCGTCCTGAAAACAGTTCAAACAAAGGAGGCTTTTTCTCTCGATCTGGAGGCCATGACAGACGCCATCAACGACAGGACCAAGGTTGTCCTGATCAACTCGCCCAATAATCCCACGGGCAAGGTTTATGACGAAGCATCCATCCGGAAACTGGCCGATCTGCTTCGGGAAAAGAGCCGGGCTATGGGAAAGGTTATCTACCTTGTTTCCGACGAGCCCTACAGCGAGATCGTCTATGACGGCATCCAGGTTCCCAGTATTCTGAAGGCCTACGCCAGCAGCATCATTGCCACATCCTATTCCAAGAGTCTTTCCCTGCCGGGCGAACGGATCGGATTCATCGCCGTCAATCCGGACATCTTTGACTTGGACGAAGTCATCAGCGGCATGGTCCTGTGCAACCGCATTCTCGGTTTCGTCAATGCGCCCGCCCTGATGCAGCGGGTGATTGCGGGCATCCAGGGCACGCGCGTGGATGTGTCGGCATACAAGCGAAAGCGCGACCTGCTCTGTGAGGGGTTGTCCGCCTGCGGATATGACTTCCAGAAACCGCAAGGGGCTTTTTATCTTTTTCCGAAATCGCCGATTCCGGACGATGTGGAATTTGTCAGGGCCCTGCAGAAAAGAAGGATACTGACCGTGCCGGGCAGCGGTTTCGGCGGGCCGGGGCACTTTCGCATCGCCTACTGCGTGGACGATAAAACCATTGTCAATGCCATGGTTGGCTTTGCCGAAACCATGAAGGAATTCAGTACCTGATTTTGAAGTCCTCGTATTGAGCGGAAAAGGGCTCTTCCTGGACGTCCACATGGGTCACATGGGCCGATGCAGGGCCTTTCCAGCACCAGGCCAGCATGGCGTCCACCGCGGCGTCATCCCCCTCGAAGAGCACTTCCACGCGCCCGTCGTCCAGATTCCGCACCCAGCCTCCGAGGTTCAGAGACCGGGCCGTCTTCACGGTATAATGCCGGAAGGCCACCCCCTGGACCCTGCCCGAAATGAAAACATGCACGCATTTCATGTCATGCTTTCCCGATCAGTTTCAGAAAATCCTGTTCATCAAGGATTGTAATTCCGGCGGCCCGGGCTTTTTGAAGTTTTGATCCGGCCGCATCACCGGCGACCACATAATCGGTATTTTTAGTGATCGATTCCGACCAGACGCCGCCGAGGGCTTCCACGTGTTCTCTGGCCTGATTCCGGGTCATCTGCAGCAATGTTCCCGTGAAGAGAAAGGACTTTCCCGAGATTGCGGTTTCCGGCCGGGGAGCGTCCCTGGTTTCGAGCGGTTTCACACCGGCAAACTGCAATTTGCGTATGACGTTTCGATTGGCCGGTTCATGGAAAAAATTCGTGATGCTCGCAGCGACTTCCGGGCCGATATCACGGATGTTTAAAAGATCATCCATGGCGGTAGTCGCCAGTTTTTCCAATGATTTGAATTCTTTGGCTAGGATGCGTGCCATACGCTCGCCCACATGACGGATTCCGAGGGCAAAAATGAGCTTTTCCAGGGATGGATTTTTTGACCGTTCAATGGCCGCCGTCAGCTTGGCGGCCGATTTTTCCGCCATGCGCTCCAGGCCGGTTATACGATCAGCGGTCAAATTATAAATGTCGGCAGGATCTTGAATGAGCGCCGTTTCCACGAGCTGCGCCACGAGTTTTTCACCCAGCCCCTCAATATCCATGCCGCCACGGGATGCAAAATGCCGGATGCGTTCCCGGATCTGAGCGGGGCAGGCCAGGCCGATGCAGCGATGCGCCGCCTCACCTTCAATGCGTATCACCTCGGAGCCGCACTCGGGACAGGCATGCGGCATGAGAAATATGGTTTCCGTCCCGGTTCTTGCGGATTCGATGACTTTGACCACTTCGGGGATCACATCGCCCGCCCGCTGTATGAGGACCATATCGCCAATGCGAACATCCTTTTTGTTGATTTCGTCCTGATTGTGCAGCGTTGCCCGGCTGACAAGAACGCCGCCCACACGAACGGGTTTCAGGATGGCGACCGGTGTGAGGACGCCGGTCCTGCCCACCTGCACGAGGATATCTTCGATCACGGTCGTTTCCTGAACTGCCTGGAATTTACAGGCAATGGCCCAGCGTGGGCTGCGTGAGACCGCGCCGAGTTCTTCCTGCAGAGCCATGTCATCGACCTTGATGACGATGCCGTCGATCTCATAGGGAAGGGTAGGGCGCAGCGCGTCCATCTGATGATAATAAGCAATGCAGTCGTCAATATTCGGGGCCTCGCGGGTCTGAGGATTTACCGGGAAGCCCCAATGCTTCAGGGTAGCCAGAACTTCCCGCTGGCGCTGGAAGCGCCGCTCACGGGCCTGGCCGACGGCGTAGCAGAAAATGTTGAGGGGTCTTTGGGCCGTGATGCGGGAATCGAGCTGACGCAGCGAACCGGCGGCGGCATTCCGGGGATTGGCAAAGGCGGGTTCGCCACTTTTGAGCCGGCGGCGATTGAGTCCCTTGAACGCCTCCCGCTCAATGTAGACCTCTCCGCGAACCTCTATGCGTTCGGGACTCCGTGTGGAAATTCCTTTCGCGGAATCAAGCTTCAGGGGAAGCGTCTGAATGGTTTTCAGATTCTGAGTGACATCCTCGCCGACGACGCCATCTCCCCGCGTGGCGCCGGCCATGAAGACGCCCTGCTCATAGATCAGATTGACGGCCACGCCGTCCAGTTTTGGTTCCACGACAAACCGGATCGTATCCGTCTGTCCGAGCAGGCGTTTGATCCGACCGTCAAAATCACGGATATCCTTCTCTGAAAAAGCGTTGGCCAGGCTCAACATGGGAGTATCATGCTGAAAAGAAATGAATTTTTCCAGAGGCGCCGCGCCCACGCGCTGGGTTGGAGAATCCGGGGTAACGAGATCGGGATAAGCCCACTCCAGCTCGGTCAGCTCCCGCATCAGCTGATCGTACTGAAGATCTGAAATCTCCGGGTCGTCCATCTGGTAATAACAACGATTGTGGTATCGGATCAGGGACCGAAGGCTTGCGATTTTCTGAAGGGCTGCGGCAGACGTTGTCATTTTACTCTTCTTAAATCTGGTTTCCCACGAGGAGGTCCTGCCGCCGGCCCAGGTTCAGATTGCGGCTGCTGGCGCTTCTGGATTTGTTCGTTGAACATCTGGTTCTTGGCCCGGACGGCATTGATGATAAAGAAAATAATGACGGCTTTTTCCCATTCTCTTGAAATTTCAAAATTTTCCGTCCGCGTTTTGTATTTCTCCCAGAGTGAGACGAGGGACGCCTCATCCAGTCCGAGAATGTGTTCGGCCAGCTTGTTCAGGGTCGCTTCGATCATGATAGAAATCCCTTTATTATCAGGACTCGGCCTCTATCCTTCACAATTTTCCAGAATGGAAGCCGATTCTCCGTTTTGGTGCTATCGGCGGTGCCATCAATTGCCGGATGGCATCTAAAAAAACCGCCTTGAATTGAAGATCGTACTTCTTCTCCAACGCGGCAAACTTACGAGACAGTTCTGCATTCGAGGCAAGCATTCGCCTGAGACTGACGAATGATCGCATAATTAGGATTACTGTTTGAAATCATGTCCTGTCAAGTTGAAAACCTTTTTCCCGGAATAATATCAGGCAGGCATCCGCCACACCTGCGTCATAAAGCGTCCCTCTGTTTTTCTCGATTTCCTCCAGAGCTGCATTTAATCCCAATGCTGGCCGATAGGGCCGATGGGAGGCCATGGCTTCCACGACATCCGCCACAGCCATAATACGGGCCTCTATGATAATCTCATCCCCCTTCAGATTTCTTGGATAACCCGAACCATTCAGCCGTTCATGGTGCTGGAAGACAATTTCCGCAAGGGGCCAGGGAGATTCTACATCCTTCAGCATCTCGTACCCCTTCTGGGAGTGCTCTTTTATCAGGGAAAATTCTATTTCAGACAGTTTTGTCGGCTTGGACAAGATCTCCGCGGGGATGGAGAGTTTCCCGATGTCATGAATGGAACCTGCCATCCGGATTCCATCGATTTTCTCATGAGGTAATCCCATCTGCGTGGCAATGGCGCGGGCAAGGTCCGCTGACCGGATCTGGTGACCGGAAGTATAGGGATCTCTGGCCTCTACAGCGGATACCATGACCTGAATGGTCGTGCCAAACGCCTTCCTTAGACTGTCAAGGGTCTGCCGCAATTCCTCCTCCGCCCGCTTGCGATCGGTGATGTCGCGGGCCACTGCCTGGAAGCCCATCACTTGGTCCTCTTCCATGAGCAATTGCATATTTTGCCCAAGCCATAATTCATGGCCATCTTTCGTGATAATTGGGTATTCGTAATATGAATTTTGCATCTTTCTTGTCAACTGATCAGCGAAGAACGTAATCGCTTCTTTAAACATGTCAGGACGAATGAGCATCTTAAAATGCTTTCCAATAAGCTCCTCTTTTTCGTATCCTGTAATACGGAGCGCCGCCGGATTTCCGAAAGTGAAGTGTCCGCTGTTGTCCGTCCGGAAGACCAGATCAGCCGCATTTTCCACCAATGTCCGATACCGTTCCTTGCTCTCTCGCAGCTTCTCATCTGCTTGCCTGCGGGCGGTGATGTCCTGAACTAGGGAAGCTACCCCCGTGACTATCCCTCTCTCGTCAACGAGCGGCGTGTTGTACCATTCGCAGAGGATCATCGTGCCGTCCTTGCGCACATTCTGGTTGGTGCTTCTTTCCCCGCCGCATATTTTCAACAAGGCCTGCCACACCTGATCCACGTGGGGGCGAAACTCTTCAGGGACAATTAAGGAGGCATGTTGCCCGACAGCCTCCTCGTTGCTGAAACCGAAAATCGTCTGGGCCGCTGGATTCCACTGGGTCACCCGAAAGTCCAGATCCCACTCGATAACAGCCATCGGCGTCTGCTCGAAATGTAGTCTCAGCTTTTGGTTAGCCTCCTGCAGTTCATCCTCCGCTCGCCTGCGGGCGGTGACATCCCGCGAGCTCATGATCACTGCAGTCACTTCACCCTGATCATCCTTGAGAAGATCGCCAACCGTCTCCAGCCAAACATAGTGCCCTCCCGCATGCTTTATCCGGTATTCAAGCTTGGCGGGCTTTTTATTGACGATACCCTCGGAAAATGCTTTGATGATATGTTCCACATCATCAGGATGAACAATATCAAAGGCCGATTTGCCGGCCCGCTCTTCCGGTGTGTAACCGAGACCTCTAAAATGAGATGGACTCGCATACAAATTTACACCTTGCAAATCCGTCACTCTGATCATGTCGGACATGTTATCCGTTATAAGACGTAGCATATCTTCCGCCCGCTTGCGGTCGGTGATATCATGGTGCGAACCGTAAAAACCCGTCAAATTTCCATTATTGTCACGCATGCCCCGAATGTAAGTGACAAGGTACTTTATGGAACCGTCCTTGTGATAATACTCCAATTCCAGGGTCCGAGACCGGGCCGGATCCCAGCTTTTCTCTTTTTCTTTCTCTAATTCCGCCACCAGTGTCTCGAAAACCAATTTCTGGGATTGGGGAGTCAACTGTTGATCTACTTTTTGAGTTATCCTTTCTTCCGGAGTAAATCCCAGCATCATTTCAATGGATGGACTGACATAGGTGGTCGCCAGGTTGATATCCAATATGAATACCACATCAGCCATGTTCTCTGCGAGAAACTGGTATTTCGATTCGGAATCTCTCAGGGCATCGTCCGCCCGCTTGCGTTCGGTAACATTTCGCGCAACAGCCCTAAACCCCAGGGGCTTTCCCTTTTCATCCTTCAGGATAGATGCCGACAACTCCGCATTGACAATTTTACCGTCTTTGGTAACAATATCGTAGCCAACGATACCGGAGGGCTGACTCGTTCTATAGACTTCGCCAAAAACCTTCTGCAAACTCATTGTGCTTTCCGAAGTCAGATATTCCATGTTCTGCATGCTCAATAATTCATTTCGGGAATACCCTGAAAGATTGCAAATGATATCGTTAAAAAAGGTCAGTTTACCGGCAAGATCAGTTTCAAAATATCCTTCCTGAATATTCTCAAGGATAGACCGGTACTTTTCTTCACTCCTTCTCAGAGTGTCCTCCCACATTTTTCTTTCCGTTACATCCCGTACGATGCCACGAAAACCCATGGGACTACCTTCCCGGTTTCGTATCAAAGAGGCCGATAACTCGAGATTTCCTCGGATGCCGTCTTTCTTGATGACTTCATACTCCTTCAATGTCCCCGGTTGCCCCGTTCTATAAATTTCATTAAAAACCATGAACATCTTCTTCGCCGTATCCGGACTGGTGTATTCCCGGTTATTCATTCCCAGTAATTCCTCGGGGGATATGTTTGCAATTCTGCACATTGCAGGATTGAAGAACGTCAGATTTCCCGCAAGATCCACCTCGAAGTAACCGTCTTCAATGCTTTCAAGAATAGATCGATATTTTTCCTCACTTGCTGCCAACATCGCCTCTGCCGTCTTACGGTCGGTGATGTCGAGGACCGTAGACTGGTAACCAACAGTATTTCCGGATTCATCCATGACGACTGTGGCCTGTGCATATGCATTAAATGTGGTTCCGTCCCGTCTCAGAGCCGTGTATTCCCCTGTCCATTCACTGTTCTCATTCAGTGCGGTGATGATCTTCCTTGTCTCGTGCTCAAATTTAAGGAAATCACTGATCGGTTTGCCTATCACCTCCTCCTTGTTCTCATAACCCCACATTCTGATGAAAGAGCTGTTGGCATGCGTGAGGATTCCTTTAGTATCTGCTATGCTGTTCGCAGTTATTGATGCTTCGAAAATCAGGTTCTTCAATAAAAGTTCTTCCTCCACCTGCCTGCGTTCTGGTTTTACTTGCTCCAGTTCTGCGATTATATGTTTCAAAGAAGCCAGCTCCTGGATCAGCACCTGCTTTGTCTTGGATTGATCTTTCATCTGATGCCCCCTGTGCAGCGACTAACTGTACCAAATGGAAATAAAGGTAATATTTTTTCAGAGACCTATTAATATGATGCAGGACAAACCCTGTCTTTTCCGCTCTTCTTCGCCTGATACATGAGCTGGTCAACCCGACTGACAAAGGTCTTCATGTCTTCCTGTGGTTTGTACTGCGCAAGCCCGATGCTCACGGTCATATGTACGCCCTGACCCGACACCGGAGAAAAAATCTCTTCCTTGAGTACTGCCCTGATTCTTTCCGCTGTAACGGCGCCGTCCCCGATGGTCGTCATGGGCAGGAGGATGGTAAATTCCTCGCCGCCATAGCGATAGGCCGAATCCGTCTGGCGCAGGCATCTTTTGACCACCTGGCCAAATCGCGCTAAGACCTGGTCTCCCTCGATATGTCCATAAGTGTCGTTGAATTGCTTGAAATCGTCAAGATCAAGAAGGAGAAGAGTAAAGGGCTGTCCGTATCTGTCTACCCGATCAATCTCCATCTTGAGCTGATTATAAAAATGCCGGGAATTGTAAAGCTGCGTGAGGCCATCGACTGTGCTCAGTTCCCGGTATCTCTGCTCACTTTCCCTCAGCGCCTCCTCTGTCCGTTTGCGCTCGCTAATGTCGCGGGCTACCACTTGGAAACCCACAACATGACCGTCTTCCATGATCAACTGAGTATTTTGCCCAAGCCAGAGCTCCTGGCCATCTTTCGTGATAATGGGATATTCTGAATATGTATTTTTAAGCCCCTTTACGAACTGACGACCGAAGAACTTAAGGGCATTGTCACGCATGTCCGGGCGGATCATTATCGTATACTGCCTGCCAATAATCTCCTCTTCTTCGTATCCTGTAATATGGATCACCGCCGGATTTACAAAGGTGAAGTTTCCGTTGAGGTCAGTCTTGAAGATTACATCACTCGCATTTTCCACCAATGACCGATACCTATCCTCGCTCCCCCGCAGTGCCTCCTCCGCCCGCTTCTGGGCGGTAATGTCTACAAAGCACTCCAGCAGCTTTTCTTGACCCCGTACTTGTACACGTTTGACAGATTTCAGAACGGGGCGTCTGCTGCCATTGGCACAAACCATCTCTCGCTCCGCGTTGTCCACTTCTTTGCCCAGGTCGCAGACGGGGCAAGCACCTTCGCTTGCCGGGCAGAGAAATGCGTGACAACGGTGTCCGACAATGTACTCCGCCTGGACGCCAAACATGGCCGCAGCGGTATTATTTACGTTCTCGATCATTCTGGTCACGGGGTCAATAATAACCACCCCGGCTGGGAGGTTTGCCAGAAGAGTGCTTTGAAGTGCCTCGCTCTCCCGCAGGGCCTTGTCCGCCCGCTTGCGCTTTGATTCCAATTGTTCCAATTCCTGGGTTCTCTGTTTTAAGGAGGATATTTCTTCGATCAGCTCTGCATTTGTCTTGGCTTGGTCGTTCATCTGGCCCCCTCTGTTTTGATAAGTGGTGCCGATTGGGAAGAAATACGGGTGATGTCTGCTACGAGACTTGTTAACTCCCAACGAGGCTACCGGATACCCAGTGAGATGTCAAACGATAAGTTATTCCTATTCATTCAGATACTGATTACCACTTGATATCAGCAACTTTTCATGACTCTGCCGCATAGTGTAAACCATGTACCCGGTCTGTTTTGTAGACTATGTTACCAGCTTGTACCCAAAGCAGCCCACACCCCCGCTCACTTGAAAAATCACCCTCCCTAAATTGCATGTTTCAGCCGGCTATCGGCAAACCTCAGAATAGTCCAATGGATTGTTCCCTAATTTGAGGACTCTCTAACCAGGACCCCGCCGGGTATGGCGCCTGGACACATTGGGGACTTCGGTGTGGCCCCTTCCATGGTAAAATTAGGGGGCAGCGGGCGAGGTTCCCGCCACGGGATGGAATCGGACCTGTCCACAAATCCCAAGAGCTTCAAGGTTTCAACGGCCTTCGCCATGTCCAAAATCGGCCCAATGAACCTCAGTTCAATGATCTCAATAGGGTGCTTTTTCGTGTGTGCCTGCATATGTCACCTCGATCAGTTGTCCAGGTCATGTTTTTTGTCCGATATCAATTATTGATATATTGCAAGGGTTATTTTGTGAAGCTCATCGGCTTAAGCCGATGAACGATTGTTTCAAAGGCTTTTCACGTTTCTTTCAAGCGCCGGGACATCAAACCGTCCCTCTGACCTGAGGCAAGCGGAGGATAACTCTTTTTAACTTATATAATCAATAAGATAAAAATATCGTGGCAGACGCCTACAACATGGCACGGTTCTTTCATGTTACCAGATGAAAGACAAAGATTGATAAACCTTACAGGGGGGAGGCGATAACGATGAAAAAGACTTTAGCAACCATTTTAATGGTCGGGTTCGTGATTCTCATGACGGCAGGTTTCGGCTTTGCCGAATATACGATGGGTGGCGGCGAGAACTTTCCGCACTTCCAGCTCGGGTGCCTGATTATCGGCGGCCTCATCATGATTTCTCTGAAGCAAAAATTCCAGAAGATTTACGCCACCGAGGTTGCCGGAGCATTTGCGCTTTATACGCTGTATATCGCCCTGTTCACTTCTCCGGTGATGGAAGCAATCAAGAACTGGGTCAACTGAAAATATCTGCCAAACGGACGGTCATCAAAAAGCGCCGGTGGGGATGAAAATTCCTTGCCTGCGCTTTTATTATAAGGTCATCAGCTTCTGGACGGTGACATCCCTCATCTTGAGCTGAATATCCGCATAGCCGTTCCAGTCGTTGATCTGGGGTGTGAAGGCAATGTCAAGATGCGGCCCCGACAGCGTGTGCAGAAAATGTCCCTTGCTGAACCAGATGGAATTGCAGGAAACCCCATCCCCGTTGATTCTCATGCGCAGATGATTGTTGCCGACGATGACGGTTTCGCTCACATTGACGTTGCGGGCGCAGAGCACCGGCTCGGGGTTCTGGCTGCCGAAGGGGGCCAGCAGACACAGCTCCGACAACAGTGCATGGTTGACGTCGCTGAGCTGGCAGTAAGCATCGATCTGGGTATGGGAAACAAAGTTCACCAGAATCGCCTCATCTTTGATGACGCGATCCAGCAGATCGGTGAAGGCAGGAATTTCTTGTTCTTTTATGGATATTCCGGCTGCAAAACGATGCCCCCCATAGGTAAGCAGGTGTGAATCGCATTTTTTTAATCCCTCATAAATATTAAACGTGGAGACGCTTCTGCCGGACCCCTTTCCGATGCCGTCCTTCAGGCTGATCAGGATGGCCGGGCGGCAGTATCGGTCAACAAGACGGGAGGCTACAATCCCGATAACGCCGGGATGCCATTTCGATGAAGCGAAGACAAGCACGCTCTTTTTATTGATCTCGGATTTTTCTTGAATGCTTGCCGTAATTTCATGAAAAATGATTTTCTCCATGGCCTGTCGCTTACGATTGCACAGATCCAGTTTTTTCGCCAGGTCCCGGGCTTCATCAATATTGTCTGTCAACAGCAGCCGGACAGCATCGAGCGGCGAACCGATACGCCCCGCCGCGTTGATCCGCGGAACCAGGCAGAAGGACGCCTTGCCGGAATCGATGACTTGATTTTCAATGCCGCAGATTTCCTTCAACGCCACCAGGCCGATCCTCCTGTTTTCCGTGATCAGCTCCAGGCCAAATTTCGTAAAAATACGGTTTTCGTCAACCATCGGTGAAATATCGCCGATGGTGCCGATGGCGACCAGATCCAGATATTCCCGCAGATTCGGATACTTTCGCTCTGCCCAGAAGCCCTCCTTGCGCAGCAGGCCCCTGAGCGCAATCAGGAAATTGAAGGCGATTCCCACCGCGGCCAGATACTTGAAAGGGAAAGAACAGTCGGACTGATTCGGATTGACAACGGCCGCGGCTTCGGGGATCGTAGCGGGAACTTCATGGTGATCCAGAATGACGGTATCCAGGCCCATGGACCTGGCATAACTGACGGGCTCATAATCGGAAATGCCGCAATCCGTGGTGATGATCAGTCGGCTGCCGCCCTGTCTGATCCGGTCGACAGCGACCTGATTAAGTCCATATCCTTCGAGAATCCGGTCCGGAATGTAATAGTCCACGGCAGGATTAAGCTGCCTGAGAAATTTGACCAGGACGGCGACAGAGGTGATTCCGTCGGCATCGTAATCACCATAAACGGTGATTTTTTCCTGGTTATGAATGGCCTTGATGACCCTTTCTACAGCCTTGTGCATGCCCTTCAGGAGGAAGGGATTATGAAGATCCTCGAGAGAAGGAGCCAGATAGCGTTTGGCGTCACCGGGGTTCAGGATATCCCGGCCAGCCAGAATCCGGGACAAGATCGGATGGATGCCAAGCTCTTTGATCAGGTTATCTTGAACGGCTTGACTCGGTTCCGCCGTCTTCCATTGTGTCAGGGGCAGCGTTGTTGCACTCACGAATATTTTTCAGCTTTCCAGTTAACAATTCTGTGGTCATAATTTGCAAATAAGGGCTCTTGTGTCAAGCAGAGAATTGAAGGTCTCATAATAAACGCTTGATCCTTTGAGCATTAAATGCTACTCAATAACGCGCGACATATCAGAAAAACAGTCAAAGGAAACTTATTTTCGGGAGGCCTTATGAAGCGGCATTTCAGTTTTTTTTTGATGATCGTATGCCTGCCCCTGCTGTTGGGCATGGGGTCCCAGGGCGGGACGCCGGCCGATAAAATCCCTGTCCCGGCAAAGAAATTCATGGCGACCTTCGTTGACCAGATGGATATTGCGACCCAGTGCAGTGATGTGAGCATCGAAGGCGGGACCGTGCTGCAGGGCAAAATGGGGGAGGGGACCTACACGATTGATTTTGAAAACATCCAGGAAGTTGTTTTTCGCCGGCATGCAGAGAAATTAAACGGGCAGGTAAAAATGCGTGACGGAAGCAGCATCGAACTGATCATCGGCAGGGACAAAAAGGCCTACGGCCGAGCTAAGTTCGGCACCTTCCAGATCCGGCTCTACGACCTGAAAAAAATCATCATCGAGCCGGCCTTGCAGAAAAAGAGCTGAAAAAAAGTCACCCTATCGGGCTTTCTTGACAAAACCAGAGCGGATGCATCGCGTACAGACCTTCACGCGCTTGGCAGCCTTCGTTTTCTCATCCACGCAACGCACTTTCTGCAGATTGGGAAACCATACTTTTTTAGTTTTGTTATTGGCATGACTGACACTATTGCCCACGACGGGCTTCTTGCCGCATATTTCACAGATTCTGGACATCGGACAACTCCTCCATAAAGATTGCGTGGGCTTCTAAACCATAAGAACTAAATATGCAAGTCTTTTCTGCGCCCTCGTCATAAAATATTTCAGTTTTTCATGGAAGGCGGCTGTCCCGTGGACTCCAGCACGCGCATCCAGACATTCCCATCCGGATTGACTTTTGATCCCGAGCCGACCATGTTCAGCGGCAGGTGCACATATTCATCCTTCATGAGCCCTACGAGCATGCCCGTTTTCCCGGCCATGCCGGCGTGTACGGCGTACTGTCCCAGGGCGCCGCAATAGATGCTGTCGCTGGCATTGGCGGGAACGCTGCGGATGGTATAGCTCGGATCGATATATTTCAGATTGACTTCCATGTCTTTCTTCTTGAAATAATCCTCAATCCGGGTTTTCAGAAAAGGCCCGATATCATGCAGCCGCGGGTTTCCAGAAGCATCCGTTTCCACGGGCTCGCCTTCCCGGTGCATCAATCCCTGGCCGGCGCCCTCGGCGACGAGAATCACGCAATGATTCCGTTTCAGGAGTCGCTGTTCCAGGACCTTCAGAAAGCCGTTTTCGCCTTCCAGATCAAAGGGAACTTCCGGAATCAGGACATAATTCACATCGCTCAGGGCCAGGGCAGCGCCCGTGGCGATATGGCCGGACTGGCGACCCATGATCTTCACAAGGCCGATCCCCATAGGCGCGCCTTTCGCTTCCACGTGGGCGCATTCGATCGCCTTGACCGCCTCGGAAATCGCCGTATCATAACCGAAAGTTTTCTGGATCAGGTTCAGGTCATTGTCGATGGTCTTGGGGATGCCGATGACGCTGATATTGAGGTTTCTTTTTGTGATTTCGTCGGTGATATATTCAGCAGCCCGCATGGTCCCGTCTCCGCCGATGCAGAACAGGATGTCGATATTCATGCGCTTCAGGGCGTTGACGATTTCCCCGGTTTCCTGCCTGCCCCGCGACGAGGAAAGGATGCTCCCACCGACGGAATGGATGTCCTTTACCACATCAGGCAGAAGGTCAACGACCTCGTGCCGGTATTTCGGGATGAAGCCCTGAAGGCCGTACCGGATGCCGACAATGTTTTGCACGCCATAACGGTGATAAAGCTCCATTACGACGGCGCGAATCACGTCGTTGATCCCCGGACAGAGCCCGCCGCATGTGACAATCGCGGCTTTTGTCTTTGCCGGATCATAAAAAATCTTCGCTCGCGGCCCGGCAACTTCGACAGACAGCGGCTGGCCGTCGGGTGCTTTAAGGTCTGCATAATGATACAGGTCGACATTAAAGAGGACTCTGCGGTCGTTGGTTGTATAATAACTGACATTCAGCGGTGAATCGACCGTGCATTCACCCAGGCTCCGAATTGTAAAGTCATAGGGGTTATCCTGATCCATCGAGTGGCTCCTTCAAAAGCCCACTAAGGGTGGATTGTGGGCCGCAATCTCCGGCATGACCGGACCGTCCTGAACGATGACCTTCCGGCCTGAAACCAGGAGTCTCCCTTCGGCGTAAAACTGGATGGCCTGGGGATAGATCCGGTGTTCCTCCCGCAGGATCCTCGCCGCCAGCGTGTCTGCCGTGTCCTGCGGGAGCACAGGCACGATGGCCTGGATGATGACGGGTCCCGTATCGACCCCCTGATCGGCGAAATGAACCGTGCATCCCGAAAACTTCACGCCATAGTCGATGGCCTGCTGCTGCACATGGGTCCCCGGAAAGGCGGGCAGCAGCGCCGGGTGGATATTCATGATACGCATCGGAAAGGCCTTCAGAAACACCGGGGTCAGCACCCTCATGAAACCGGCCATGACCACCAGTTCTACGGCATGGGCCTGCAGGATCTCGATCATACGCCGATCGAAATCTTCGCGTGTCCGGAATTCCTGATGCCGGATGACGACCGCCGGGATGCCGTGCTTCGCGCACCGCAGAAGAGCGTAAGCGTCGGGCTTGTTGCTGATAGCCACACGGATTTCGGCGTTCAGAGCGCCGGCTTCGATCCGGTCGATGATGGCTTGCAGGTTGGAACCGCTGCCCGATACGAGGACGCCAAGTTTGAGCTTTCCGATGACTGTCATGTTAACATCACCTGAGGCCTGTCAGCCCTTCTCTTTTCTATGCTCCCAAGAATATAGGCCTTTTCGCCCATAATTTCAAGTCTTTCCATGACATCAGGGGTTTCTTTTTCAGACGCGATGACAATCATGCCGATGCCCATGTTGAAGACGCGGAACATTTCCTGCTCCTCAACCCGCCCCATTTCCCGGATGACCTTGAAGATGGGAGGAATCTCCCAGGCATCTTTCCGGATGGCCGCGCAGCAGGGCGCAGGAAGGATGCGCGGGATATTATCGAGAAAACCGCCGCCCGTGACATGCACCAGCCCCTTGATGTTGAAGCTTTTGAACAGCTTCAGCAGGGATTTCACATAAATTTTCGTCGGACGCAGCAGGGCCATCCCGATGGATTCGTCCAGACCGGGGGGGGTGTCATGGACATCGAGCCGGCCATTGTCGAAAAGGACCTTTCTGGCCAGCGAAAACCCATTGCTGTGCAGGCCGCTTGATGCAAGACCGATGATCCGGTCGCCCACGCTGACGGCAGCGCCGTCAATGAGTTTATCCGACTCCACGACGCCCACGCAGAAGCCTGCCAGGTCATATTCGTTTTCAGCATAAAATCCGGGCATTTCCGCAGTTTCGCCGCCGATCAGGGCACAGCCGGCTTCCTGGCAACCGCGCACGATGCCCTCCATGATCTGCACACTCTGCTCGAGGCCGATTTTCCCGGTGGCGATATAGTCCAGAAAAAACAGCGGTTCCGCGCCCTGCACGATCACGTCATTGACGGACATGGCCACGAGGTCGATGCCGACGGTGTCATGCCGGTTCATGCTCTGGGCCACCTTGAGCTTTGTTCCGACGCCGTCAGTGGAGGACACCAGGATCGGGTTTTTGAATTTTTCCACATCCAGCCGGAACAGCGCACCGAAGCCGCCGATGCCGCTCATGACCTCCGTTCGCGTCGTTGATTTAATCAGGGGTTTGATTTTTTCGACAAAGAGGTTCGCTTGGTCGATATCAACCCCCGCGCCTTTATAGGTAGCATGTTCATCCATAACAACTCCAGTGAATATAAATGGATAGATGTGCAACAGGAACGATTCGGCGTCTGCTTAAGCATGCCATGAACGGTTGCTCCTTTTAACGCAGCCGTCCTTATATGTCAAATCCTGATTTGATTATGGGGACACGATGCCGCATCGTGTCCCCATAATGCTTTGTCTGCATAGGATATCCGTCATCTTTTCCTTGCGTAATGGATCCCGATTTGTTAACGTAAGAGACGGATATTATTTGAAATCATGATATGCAGAGGGATCGGAACGCATTGGAACGCTTGATTGATATCCTTACGAAAATCGAACAACCGCTGTTTTTCTCCTCCCGCGAGGGCTATAAACACCTTCACCTTGTCAAAGAGCTCGAGACGACGATATCAACGCTTCTGGCAAAACTCATGCAGGCCATCCCGTCAGCCGCGATCGATGCGCAAACGGGCATGGATGCCGGGCGTCTTGCTCAGAAATTCCAGGACCTCTTCAAGGGATATGACGCGCTCCCTCTTGAAGAAAAAAAAGAGATCCTCCAGAAATCGCTGCTGCTGGGCGCCGAGCTCCGGCAACGGCTTGCCTCCATCCATCATATGGACAGGCAGGAACAGGCCCTTGCAGAGCGCATGCAGGACCTCAAACAGGCCATCGCAAAACTTTCCGGGGATGTGCAGTTCATCAAGGGTGTGGGACCGAGGATCGCTGAATTGCTCGCCAGAAAAAGCGTCAGGACCATCGAGGACGTTTTTTATTTTCTGCCGCGGCGTTATGAAGACCGGCGGATCGTGCAGAAAATTATCCAGGCGCGAATCGGGATCAAGGAAACCGTGGTCGGCACGGTTGTTCAGGCCCAGGTCAGGCCATATCAGAGGCGCAGGGCCTTCGAGGTCGCTGTCGATGACGGCAGCGGAACGCTCACGGCCAAATGGTTCATGGGAAACCTGACCTATCTGAAAAACACCTTCAAGCCGGGCCTCCGGGTGATCCTGACGGGCGAGGTCCGCCTCTTCAAATCCGGCAAGGATATGATCCATCCTGACTATGAAGTCCTCGATGAAGACGACACGGACCTGCTGCATTTCAGGCGCATCGTCCCCGTTTACTCGGAAACGGAGGGCCTGCATCAAAAAACGCTGCGGCGGATCGCCATGCGCGTGCTGGGCGATTACACGCGCTATGTAACGAGTCCGATTCCCGATGTATTCTGTGAAAAACGCAACTTGATCCACATCCACGACGCCCTGCGCAACGTCCATTTTCCCGAGGCGGACGCCGACGTGGCCATTTATAATGACATCCGCTCAACGGCCCATCGCCGGCTCATTTACGATGAATTCTTCTTCTTCCAACTGGGCCTTGCGCTGAAGCGCAAAGGCCATTTGCTGGATCAGGGGATTGCTTTCAGGACAGGCGGTCCGCTGCTGCAGCAATTCTATACATCGCTTCCTTTTGCCCTGACCGGCGCCCAGGCCCGCGTGATCGGTGAGATTGAAGACGATATGGCCCGGCAGACCGTCATGCACCGCCTGTTGCAGGGCGATGTGGGTTCCGGAAAAACCGTCGTGGCGATGACCGCGATGGTGACGTCCTGTGAAAACGGCTATCAGGCCGCCCTGATGGCCCCCACGGAACTGCTGGCCCAGCAGCACTATGCCACACTCAAGGGCTGGGCGGAGCGTCTGAACCTGAAGGCCATCCTGCTGACGGGAAGCAGCAAAACGGTCGAACGCAACGAAATTCGCGAAGACATGGCGACCGGCCGCGCGGATATCATCATCGGGACACACGCGCTGATTCAGGATCGCGTCAGCTATGGAAATCTCGGCCTGGTGGTCATCGACGAGCAGCACCGTTTCGGCGTCCTGCAGCGCGCAACCCTGCGGACAAAGGGACTGACGCCGGACGTCCTGGTCATGACGGCCACCCCGATTCCGAGAACGCTGGCCATGACCGTTTACGGAGATCTCGACGTTTCCGTCATCGACGAACTTCCGCCGCAGAAAAAACCCATCAAGACGAAGGTCTTCTATGAATCCCAGCGCCCGCAGGTCTATGAGGTCATCCGCAAGGAGCTTGCCAAGAAACACCAGATCTTCATCGTCTATCCGCTCGTGACCGAATCGGAAGCCCTCGATCTCAAGGACGCCACGCGTATGGCGCAGCACCTGCAGCAGGACATCTTTCCGGACCACAAGGTCGGCCTCATTCACGGCCGCCTCAAGGCGCAGGAAAAAGATGGGATCATGGCTGCATTCCTGGAAAAGCGAACGGATATTCTCGTATCGACCACCGTCATCGAGGTGGGCATCGATATTCCGCAGGCCTCCGTCATGGTCATTGAACACGCCGAACGGTTCGGCCTTTCGCAGTTGCACCAGCTCCGGGGACGCGTCGGACGGGGCGATATCCCGGCTTATTGCATCCTGCTGGCCCAGCACAGGGGATCCCAGGAGGCCAGAAGACGGCTGCGCATCATGGAGGAAACCAACGACGGCTTCCGGATTGCCGAAGAGGACCTTGCGATCCGGGGGCCCGGTGAATTCATGGGGGTGCGCCAGTCCGGCCTGCCCGATTTCCGCGTTGCCAACATCGCCCGTGACGGTCAGATCCTCAACGAAGCAAAGATGGACGCCTTTGCCTTGGTTGATCATGACCCCTTTCTCAACAAACCCGATCACACCCTGCTCCGGGAGGTCCTGCTGCACCGGTGGCAGGAACGTCTGGACCTGGCCAAAACGGGATAGCCGATGAAATGACAAAGACGACAAGAAACATTTCCTACGCAGACGGAGCTTTTTACAGATATATCGTTGGGCCTGTGTCATAATCCCACCAGGTCGCAGAACATCATTGAGAAGCGAGATTACAGTCAGTTATCAATGATGTTATTTAAAAAATATGTGTGATATAATTTGCAGAAAGAGGGGAATCCGGTTCTATGAGGGGCTGGCGTCAACGGATACATGGTTGAAATAAAGAGGGGGCCATGCTGATTGAGGCGCCCGGCAGCAGCCTATTGGAGCACCCGATCAACGTCGTACTCTGGATCAGGGATTCTCTCAAGGCGGACGGCATTGCGCTGAAGAAGGGGGGATCTCCTGTCGCTCGGCACAATCACGAAGCTGATACCGACGGCGCCCAACACAGCTATCAAAGTACGTTACGTCGGCCTGGACCCGAAAGGGCCTGCCGAGATTACCGTTATTTTCAAATAAACAAGGCGGCGGAATCGTCAACATCATCGTATCAAAACAATGAAAAGGCCCGACTTAGAATACAACAGAGCGGGCCTTTTTCCCCAATCTCAGCTACGTTTCGCAGTGGAACCTGCGTTAATTCAGTAAAGCATAAAAAATGATCACATCGATCCTGTTAGGGCTTGCCGTCGGCACGGCATTCGGTTACGTATCGCAGCGAGGGCGATTCTGAATGCTCTCGGCCTCTTACGAGGTCGTGACCGGCCGTGAGCCGTATATGTTGAGGACATACCTTCTGGCCCTACTGGTTCAGATGCTGGCAGTCAATCTGCTGGAAGAATTCGGCTATCTGCCCGTGACCATTCCATTGAATTTCGGTTTTGCAACAGTGGCCGCAGGATTTGTATTCGGCATCGGCATGGTGCTTTCTGTGGGCTGTGCAGGAGCCGTCTTCTACCGGGTCGGTGAAGGCAAACTCGATTACCTTTGGGCAATAGGGGCGTTTGCTATCGGGGTATGGTTCAGCAATGACTGGATCGTCAAGCCCGTTCATCAATTCTTTCACAGCAAGGGGCTTTCTACAACCCTTCACAACGCACTTGATATAAATCGTCTGCTCTTTGTGTTGGTATTCATTCTTGCGGCGATCATATGGGTATTGAAGGTTCGCAATCATCCTTACCAGGGCGGATGGAAATGGCAGTTCACCGGTATGGCCATAGGGCTGATAGGAACAGCAGCATGGACCGTCCACGCCTCCGACGGAAAACCTTATGGCCTTGGCATGATGCAGGGCAGTGACGGCCTCGTCTCGCTTGTCTTTGAAGGCGATTTAAGAGTGCTCGACGGAAGTCTTTTTATGGTGCTTGGGGTGCCTTTGGGTTCATTCATTGCGAGGCGATTGTTCGGGAAGTCGCCCGGGAGGCCATTCAACCCGAAGCGCATTCCACTGTCGCTGGCAGGTGGGGGGCTCATGGGTATCTCGGCGGCAATCGCCATGGGAGATAATGTTCTTCATGGGCTGAGCGGTGTGCCCATCCTGGCCATAAGCAGCTTTATTTTTATGATTTGTATGTTTGCCGGTGTCTGGGCAGGGGTCAGGCTGAACTGGCTCAGATAACGGCATCCGGCCTATGTCGGGAATGATCATAGCCAATATCGGTTTAACGCTTTATTTTTTCAACGGGGTGACCTTTGCTGTTTTTCTGGTCGTTCTTGTGCCTTCGTTTGTTCTTCGGATATTGATTGAAGAAAAAATGCTATTTGAATTAGAATATTATTCAAACTACGCAAGGGAGCACACGAGAAGGAGATCGTATGAGTGACGACAGGGAATACCGGAAATGGCTGAAGACGTTCTATGAGGGCAGCTTCCTGGTTAAGGGGTGGACGGCCAGGAAGAAGGAATTGCTTGCCTCTATGGAAGGGCAGGGTGAAGCCGAAATAATCCTTGATGAACTCGGGAAGCTGATTGGCGATGAATGGGCCAAAGATAACCGCATCAGAAAGATCGATACGGATGACGTGAAAAGATGGGGGGAACAGTTACAGGAGACCAAAGGGAAGCCTGACAAAAAGATCATCACTGAGCTGAAGAAGATCAAAAAAGAAGTGACAAAAACCCTGAAGGCATGATCATAAGGCGCTGTAAACTTTGCACCACCGGCAATCTCTTCGCCTCCTGCAAGGGATGCGGCATGCCTGTGTGCAAAAACTGCTGTCGGATGGAACTCGACGGTTTCGGCTGTGTCTCTGCCTGGCCCGTTTATTACTGCCTGAATTGTGCCGCAAAGCGAACAAGCCATCCCGACATACCGTTGCGATCCCCGGAATAGCCATTCATAAACTTCGGAATGCAGGTCATTTCTTGAGATTCCAAGCTCTGTGACTTGCAAATCTTGATAATTGACCACACGAGCATTTTACTGAATGCCAAATGTAATCAATTATCTGTGCTGTGCATGGCTGTGCACAGACAGAAATGAACGGACACATCTGGACCGTTACAATTTATTTTCACGAAAATACCTATTGACGGAGCCACATCATTTATGCATACTGATACATATGTAATAGTTGATTGAAAGGAGAGTGCCTAATGAGAACAACGCTTAACATAGAAGATAACCTGTTGGATCAGGCGGCCAGAATGACCGGTGTTGTTGAAAAAACCGCCTTGGTCAGACTTGGCCTTGAGGCCCTGATCGCAAGAGAAAGTGCTCGCAGGCTCGCTGCGTTGGGGGGAACCGAAAAAAAATTAAAAGTGCCGCCACGCAGAAGAATCAAAGAGGCATAAAATGGTCCTTGTGGATACCTCGGTCTGGGTAGCACACTTTCGAGAAAGAAATGCTGGGCTTGCATTGCTCCTGAACAGCGGTCGGGTGTTCTGTCACCCATTAATCGTTGGGGAATTGGCTTGTGGAAATCTGAAGCAAAGGTCGGAGATCCTCTCTCTCCTGCGTGCGTTGCCCTCAGTATTAGTGGCTGAACACAATGAGGTGATCGATTTGATTGAGAACCAACGTCTAATGGGGAAAGGCCTGGGGTTTATCGACGTGCATCTGATAGCATCCGCCCTCATGAGCAGGGTCAACCTTTGGGCGTTCGACAGGAAAATGAATCAATTTGCCGCGCTTCTTGGATTAGCCCATTAAACCACTCGCGGAGAACTATCTGTATCCCCGCTATCGTCGCCGGGTTGATTGAGAGGACTCAATCGGTTTCTCCTATCAGCCCGACACAGCTATACCGCTTGACTGTACTCATTCACTTGCAAATACAAGTGCGGGTTTGGGTTGTCTGTCCGAATCAATGATAACCAATCGAAACTTGCAGATTTTTACACGAGATTTTTTCTAGGGGATGCGGTATTTAGAACTTCCTGAATGGAGCAACTCAAGATAATCATTGTAACATCAGATTACGGATGGTAATTGCTAGGTATGGCGACAATAAATCTTGAGTGCCTCATTTTTCACTGCCTAGGAGAGGATTTATGGACAGGAGACAATTCCTGAAGCTCGCCGGGCTGATCATTATCGGCGAGGGTGCTTTACAAGGCTGCGGGGGTAGCAACAATCCGACTTTTAACCCTGATTCACCCCCCACAACACCATCATACCAATCAAGCGAATTATTAAAAATGTTTGAGACAATGGAACCCCTTTACCGTGCGGCCATGCAGCCGACGATCGATAGAGCGGAGATAGACGAGGTAACAGCGCGAGCTCTGCAGGATTTCAATGCTCTTGCCATGCTGATCCCTTACATCGGTCCTATGACGTACCCGCTTCCCGGTACACTTGTAGCAAGTGCAGTAGCGCTATCCTTCGGCAGGACCTTCCGATCGATTGGACTGTCTACAGAAGATGCAGGCAAGATTATCGTCAATGCCTTTAAAGAAGGCATGTCGGCGTACTCCAGCGATGAGCTGCGCGCCCAGGGAGACTACTTTTTTACAGAAGCGAACTATCAGCAGTACAAAAGGGGCGCAATCGAATCACAGAAGAAGCGTTATCCGGGTGATTGGGTCTATGAATTTCGGGAGGGCCCTGGCGACTTGGAGTGTGAAATCGATTTTAACGAATGCGCTATCTTGAAATTCTACTCGGCACAGGGGATGGTCGATCTCGTGCCCTATCAGTGTGTGCAGGATTTCATCGTGAGCGACTTGCAGGGTACTGGCCTGAACAGACAGGGCACACTGGCAGGAGGCGCAGACTGCTGTGACTTCAGGTATAAGAAGGGGCGAGTTGTCAGCGATGGCCTTGCCTGTTTTGGTGATTTCGCTCGTTAATCCGTGCCATCTTTAAATAATCTCTCTACGATATTTGTAGATAAAGCATTTACTGCTTCCTGTAATCCAGCGTCCGGTATTTATAAGTAACATGCAGGGTTTCAAGCGATACCCATTAACATGGGCCTTCTTTACAACGGACAAAATTCCCATGATATACCCACCAGGCATATCACGATAATAAAGACAAAATGACCGGCGCCCAAATTTATTACGTTTGATTTAACTGCGATTTCTTCTTCCCGTTTTTCATTAAAAGGAATAGGATTGCATCACAGTCGGAAAAAACCCAGCGGGTATATTAATTGTTGGGCCGTCAAAGGAGAAGCGGTTAAATGTCAATTGGGGTTAGACGGTTAGCTTCACCTGCCCCATGAAATAATAACCAAAAGGAGAGAATTGAAATGAAGAATATCGCAATGAAAGTTTCGCTCGCATTCCTGCTTTTGACCCTGAGCGCCTGCGCCGGGAAGGGATCTGGGGATCGGAAGCCCTCTTCGGACCTGAAGGATTTTTCCCTCAATCATCAGCAAATCCTAAAACATCTGAGGACGGCCAATGAGGTCTCCAAAGAAGTGGTGAAATCTGGTCACCCACCCTTTGGCGCAGTGCTTGTGGCGCCGGATGGCGAGACGGTGCTGATGAAACAGGGAAACGTGAGTTTGATGGACCATGCCGAAACAGTGATCGCACGGCAGGCATTTGTTAAGTACGACTCCGACTACTTGTGGAAATGTACCCTTGTGACGACGGTCGAACCATGCGCCATGTGCTCCGGAAACATCTATTGGGCCAACATCGGAAACGTGGTCTATGGCGTTGAGGAAATCACAGCGAAGGAACTGACCGGCGCCGACAAGAGAAACCCCACAATGAACCTGCCGTGTCGCACTGTCTTCAAGGCAGGGCAGAAGCCTATCAGGGTAGTGGGCCCCGTTCCGGAACTTGAAGTCGAACTGCTCGCGCCCCACAAGGTCTACTGGAAATGAAGCAGTCTCATAGCGCAACTCCTCAGATACTACGGCTTCCGGAGCAGAGAGGAATAGAGGGGTCAGCCATTTACAAAGGACAAAAGAAACATAATAAACCATTGCCCAACAAGGCAATCCAGCGGACGCCTTACAGCCGCCGCTGATTTCTTCGTACGCGCGTTTCCATTGGTAATCATTACTATTATGCGTCATCGCAGAGTGTTGACTCGTAGGTAGATACAAGGTCCGGCGAATTTCATTATTGCTGCCACTGCGCCCGAGCAGTTCGAGTTGAAATCTTCTACGCAGGCACATCGGCCTCCCACACTGACTACAATAAATTATCAGATAACCGTTTAATAAGATATGGAAAGAAGACAAGGTGGAAAAAAATACCGTGGCTAATTGAATTGTTCAATCAAAGGTACGAATCAACCGGTTGGACTATCATTGATTCCATCCGTCCGGATTTCTTCCCGGATGTCTCCTGTGTCTTTCAGATCCTCGCTGCCGAAGCAGTATCCCCGTGTCCAATTTGTTTGACAAACCTCCGAAACCTGTTATAGAAGCGGGCATTCTTTTATCAGACTAAATATTTGATGAGCTTGTAAAAAGAAACAGGCATTGATCAAGGAGAATCAGACCATGAAAACGATCTCCCTGGGTTTAATCGGTTTCGGCACCATCGGCGGCGGTGTGGTGAAACTCCTGCAGGAAAGCGGGACGCTGATTGAAAAACGCCTCGGGGCCAGGCTGATTCTGAAAAAGATTGCCGACCTGGACATTAAAACACCACGAGTCGTGTCCGTAAAGAAGTATTTGCTGACCACGGACGTCCAGGCCGTCCTGAACGACCCGGACATCGGGATCGTGATTGAGCTGATGGGCGGCTATGAGCCGGCGCGGTCCTTTATCCTCAAGGCCATGCGGAACGGGAAGCACGTCGTGACGGCCAACAAGGCGCTGCTGGCGACGCACGGCGATGAGATCTTCCGGGCCGCGGAGAAGGCGGGAGTGAATATCGGGTTTGAGGCCAGCGTCGGCGGAACCATTCCGGTCATCAAAACCCTGAAGGAATCGCTGGTGGCCAACCGGATCAAATCCATCTTCGGGATTCTGAACGGCACCTCCAATTATATTCTGACCAGGATGACCGACGAAGGCAAGCCCTTCGACGAAGTCCTGAAGGAAGCGCAGGCCCTCGGATTTGCGGAAGCCGATCCTACCTTTGACATCGAAGGGGTGGATGCGGCCCATAAGCTGGCCATCACACTGTCCCTGGCATACGGAAAGCGCGTAAAGTTCGACGATCTCTACCGCGAGGGCATTTCCGGGATCAGCCAGCAGGATATTGAATTTGCACGGGAACTGGGATACCGCATCAAGCTGCTGGCCATCGCCATCCGCCATGATAACAACGTGGAGGCCCGGCTGCATCCCACGATGATCCCCTTCGACCATCTGCTGGCCAGCGTCGGCAGTAATTTCAATGCCTTTCACATTACGGGCGACGCCTCGGATTCCGTGTTTCTTTACGGCCAGGGGCGGGGATGATGCCCACGGCCAGCGCGGTGATGAGCGATATTGTGGATATATCGAGAGAAATGCTCAAGGGCGTTTCCGGCCTTGTGCCTGCGCGGTCGCTGCGGGAGGCTATTATTGAAGACATCAAGCTCATGCCCTTCGATGAGATTGAAACCAATTATTATTTCCGGTTCTCCGCCGTGGATCAGCCGGGGGTCCTGTCGAAAATATCGGGCATTTTGGGCAAGAACAACATCAGCATCGCCTCGGTGATCCAGAAGGGCCGGAAGCAGGGCGGCGGCGCGGTTCCCGTGGTCATGACCACGCACCGGGCCCGGGAACGGGATGTACGCTGCGCCCTGGGCGAGATTGATCAGCTCGACATCGTGCAGGGGAAGACGGTATTAATCCGGATCGAAGACCATACATTTTAACAAAGCCGTTCCATAATTTTATGGTTTATAAACTGATTGTTGTGAATTAACTTTATGAAATATATCATTTTACTCGGCGACGGCATGGGGGATTATCCCCTTGAAAAGCTGGGGGGCAAGACGCCGCTGGAGGTCGCCCGCATCCCGAATATGAACCGGATCGCCGGCGAAGGAACCATCGGGCTTGTGGACACCATTCCGGCGGGTTTCAAACCCGGCAGCGACGTGGCCAACCTGTCCGTGTTGGGCTATGATCCCGGGATCTGCTATTCCGGCCGCGGTCCGCTCGAAGCGGCCAATATGGGCGTACAGATCAGCCCCGATGATGTGGCCTTCCGCTGCAATCTCGTGACGCTGGGACCGGAAGCGGACCCGGTCATGGTGGACTATTCCGCCGGCCACATCTCCACCAACGAGGCGGCCCGGATCGTCCTGGATATGGACAAAGCCATCGGTACGCCGGAATTCCAGTTTTATCCGGGTATCAGCTATCGTCATCTGCTGGTCTGGCGCAACGGCAAGGACGCCGTGGAGACGACGCCGCCCCATGACATCACGGGAAAGCCGGCGGATGCCTATCGGATCAAGGGCGATGGCGCCGACAGGCTCGCCGGGCTGATGCGGCAGTCACATTTTTTTTGAAGGACCACCCGGTCAACCAGGCGCGGCAGGCCGAAGGTAAAAAGCCGGCCACATCCATCTGGCTCTGGGGGCAGGGCAGGGCGCCGAAGATGGTCCGGCTCACAGATCAGTATCATCTTCGCGGCGGGGTGATCTCAGCCGTGGATCTTCTAAACGGCATCGGGGTTTATGCCGGCCTGGAAGTGATCCGCGTTGAAGGCGCCACGGGCTATATCGATACCAATTATGTCGGGAAAGCGCAGGCCGCCCTGGATGCCTTGAAGGATATGGATTTCATGTTTGTCCACGTCGAGGCGCCGGATGAGATGGGACATGCAGGAAACCTCGAGGGTAAAATCCAGGCCATTGAGGACTTTGATGAAAAAGTGGTGGGGACCGTTTTGGCGGGATTGCCGGATTTTGATGATTACCGTGTTCTGGTCTTAAGCGATCATCCAACGCCGATTGCAATCAAGACCCATGCGTCCGATCCCAGCGCATTCGCCGTTCTCTCCAGCGTCAAAGACGAAAACCTGGGGCGCGGCGCGGCTTTCACCGAAGCGGAGGCGCGGGCGGGCGGGATTACGATCTCCCCCGGTTATCGCCTGATGAATCTCTTCATCCGGGACTGGAGAAAGTTTGTTGAAGAAAAACGTCAGTAAGATCAGGGTGATCTACGCAGATACCGATGCCATGGGCATCGTCTATCATACAAATTACATCAAGTGGTTTGAAATCGGCCGGACCGAGCTGCTGCGGGATATGGGGATTTATTATGCGGCCTTCGAGTCGCGGGGATGCAACCTGCCGCTGACCAAAGCGTACTGCCACTATCTTCTGCCGGCGCGGTATGATGAGGTTCTGCTCATCGAGACTGAAATTGAGTACATCAAGCGAGCCAGCGTTAAATTCAACTGCGTGATCTGGGACGAAACGCAGGAAAACAAGCTTGTGGAGGGCTACACCGTCCATGCCTGCACCAACAGCGAGGGAAAAATTGTCCGGATCCCGCAGGATGTCATGGATTTGATTCATCAGTCCATCAAATAAGTCTATCAGGAGTCTCAATGGCGGCAAAATTAAGCAAACAGGAGTTAAAGGAACCGGATAAGTTACAGGTTATGCTTTCCCAGGTTTTGACTTACCTTGCGGAAAACAAAACGAAGCTCTATATTGCCGGTACGGTTTTAGTTACGGTTCTGTTGATCGCAGGCGGCTGGTATGTCTATGATCTGGACATGGAGAAGAGCGCGCAGAAGATTTATGCCCGCAGTTTTTATACAGCAGCGGGCGATGATAAAGCAGCAGTCGATATTTACAAGGAAGTTCTGGCAAAATATCCGCGCAGCCAGGCGGCAGTCCTGAGCAATTACCGGCTGGCCGGTATGTATTATCAACAGAAGGATTTCGACGCAGCTATCAGGCACTATGAAGCGTTCCTGCAAGAGACGCCGGATCAAAGTGATCTGAAAACCGTTGCCTACATGGCGCTGGGCCACTGTCACGAGGCGAAAAAGGACTTTAAAAACGCCCTTGCCGCCTTTGAAAAAGCGGCGGACAGCAAAGCCGGACAGGTCTTCGGAGGCCTGAACCATCAGAATATCGCGCGTGTTTACGAAGCGATGAATGACAAGACCAGGGCTCTGGAATACTACCGGAAAGCGCTTACGAACACCACGGATCCGATCACGGAGCTGTTGCTGAAGAGGAAGATCGCTACCTTGAGCTGAAAGGAAAGATATAAGGAGACGGTATGCCGGTTTTAATGTCGGGAAATGAAGCGATCGCGCGCGGGGCGTACGAATGCGGCGTGCGTTTCGGGGCAGGCTATCCGGGAACGCCCAGCACGGAGATCCTCGAGGAGTTCGCAAAATACGAAGGCGTCTATGCCGAGTGGGCGCCCAATGAAAAGGTGGCCCTCGAAGTGGGCATCGGCGCCGCCGTCGCTGGCGCGAAGGTCCTGGTGACGATGAAGCACGTGGGCGTCAACGTTGCCGCGGATCCGCTGTTTACGGCCAGTTATACGGGAACAAACGGGGCGCTTGTGATCATTTCGGCGGACGACCCCTCCCTGCACAGCTCCCAGAATGAACAGGACAACCGCAACTATGCCAAATTCGCGAAAATCCCGATGCTGGAGCCGGCCGATTCCCAGGAGGCAAAGGATTTCATCAAGCTGGCATTTGAGATCAGCGAAAAATTTGACACCCCCGTTTTCGTCCGGCCGAACACACGCGTGGCACACTCAAAATCGCTGGTGACCTTCTCCGAGCCGCAAAAGCCGGAGGATAAAACAGCCATCCGGATCAACGCGGCAAAATACGTCATGGTGCCCATCAACGCCCGGGCACGGCGCGTGGAGGTGGAAAAACGAATGCGGCGGTTACGCGAATTTGCCGAAACTTTCCCGGAAAACCGTATCGAGATCAACAGCCCGGAGGTCGGAATCATTACGGCGGGCATCCCCTATCATTACGCCAAGGACGTTTTTCCGGACTATTCCTACATGAAACTGGGCATGGTCCATCCGCTGCCGACAGGGATGATCAGGGAATTTGCCGCGCGCGTGAAGAAAATCTATTGCATCGAAGAGCTGGACCCCTTTATCGAGGAACAGGTGCGGGCCATGGGAATCGACTGCACGGGCAAGGAGATTTTTCCCTACACCCATGAATTCGATCCCGGCGTCATTGAAAGGGCCGTCACGGGACAGACGGCAAGACCCGTTGATCTGCCGGCGCTGACGATTCCACCGCGACCGCCCAACCTCTGCCCGGGCTGTCCGCACCGCGGCCTCTTTTACGTTCTCGGCAAGCTCAAGGCATTCGTTACCGGCGATATCGGCTGTTACACGCTGTCCTACATGAAACCCCTGGAAGGCCTGCATTCTTGCATCTGCATGGGCGCCAGCATCGGCATGGCCCACGGAATGAGCAAGGCCCTGAAGGAAAAGGGGAAGGTCGTCGGGGTCATCGGCGATTCCACTTTCATCCATTCGGGAATCACGCCGTTGTTGAATATGGCCTACAACAAGAGCGACGCAGTGATCGTCATTGCCGACAATCGCACGACGGCCATGACCGGCATGCAGGAACATCCGGCCACGGGATTCACGCTGCAGGGCGAACAGACCAAGGCGCTTGATTTTACGGTCCTGGCGAAGGCGCTTGGCGTGGAGAACGTCCGCGTCATCGATCCCTACGATTTGAAAATGACAAGAACCGTCATGACGGAGGAACTGGCCAAACCCGGACCATCGGTTGTGATCTCCAACCGTCCCTGCGTGCTGTTCAAACGTTTTCAGACAGGACCGGCGAAGCCGCTCTGGATCGACCCGGCAAAGTGCATCGGTTGTAAAATGTGCCTCGGGCTGGGCTGCCCGCCGATTTCCTGGAAGAAATTCGATGACATGCCCGAAGACCGGATCCGGAAGAATGCCAAGAAACAGGATGGCCATTCCTTCATCGATCAGGATCTCTGCAACGGCTGCACGGTCTGCCGGCAGCTCTGCAAGGTGGGCGCTATCGGAGAGGAGGTATCGGCAAATGAGTAACGCCACTAAAAGCATCTTATTGGCCGGCGTCGGCGGCCAGGGCATCCTCCGGGCGAGCGATATTCTCTGTCTGGCGTTCATGGCCACGGGCCTCGACGTGAAAAAAAGCGAAGTGCACGGGATGGCCCAGCGGGGCGGTTGCGTGACAAGTCATGTCCGTTATGGCGCGAAGGTCTACTCCCCCATTGCCAAAAAAGGGGACGTGGACATCCTGCTTTCTTTTGAAAAGCTGGAAACGTTGCGCTATCTGGATTATCTCAAGGCGGACGGCGTCGTGATCATCAATGAAGAGGAAATCTACCCGCCGTCTGTGAATCTCGGCGATGCCGTATATCCAGGCAATGTCGAGGCATTGACGTCCCGATATTTCAAAAAGGTCAAATGCGTCAACGCTCCCGACATCGCACGCAGGGCAGGGAACGTCAGGGCGGTCAATACGGCTCTGCTTGGCGCTTTGTCCAACGAACTGACGATTACGGATGATGTCTGGTTCCGGGTTTTGCAGGAATCCTTCCCGCAGAAGGCCCTGGAGGCCAATCTGCAGGCCTTTAGTCTCGGAAAATCGTCTTGAAGTCATTTAGCAACCCACCGGACAGCTTGACAAACAATCATTCATGGGTAATTTAGCGACGCAAGAGCCGTGAGGGGAGGGCGTTATGTCAGAAGATTATTACAAGATCCTGGGCGTAGAGAAAAGCGCTTCAGAAGAGGATATTAAAAAGGCCTATCGCAAGCTGGCCATGAAATTCCACCCGGACCGGAATCCGGGCAACAAGCAGGCCGAAGAGAAATTCAAGAAGCTCAGTGAGGCCTACGCCGTCCTGAGCGACCAGGAAAAACGCAAGCAATACGACAGCTTCGGATCCGACGCCTTCCGGCAACGCTACAGTCAGGAAGACATTTTCAAAAATTTCGATTTCAGCGATATTCTTAAAGAATTTGGCTTCAACCTGGGTGGTCGCGGGTCACGGGGCTTTGGCGGTGGGCGGGCCCGCACCTTTAACTTCGGACAGGGCGGCGGTGATCCGTTTGCCGACCTTTTCGGCGGCGCTCAAGGCTATGCTCAACAGCAAATGCCTCAAAAAGGTCATGATTTAGAATATAACCTGTCAATAACACTTGAAGAATCAATTCTCGGCGCCGAAAAGAAACTGTCGTTGCAGAAGGACGACCGCGTCGAGGAAATCAACATCAAGATTCCTCCTGGAATCAGCAGCGGCAAGAAACTGCGTTTGGCCGGAAAGGGGGCGCCCGGATATGACCGCGGGCAGTCGGGCGATCTTTTTCTGAACATCAATATCCTGCCGCATCCGATCTTTGCCCGGGACGGCGTCGATATTTACGTCGAAAAAGCAGTCAATTATTCCCAGGCCGCCCTCGGTGCGACGATTGATGTTCCCACCGTCGAAGGCGCAAACAAGAGAATAAGAATACCTGCCGGGACGCAGAGCAATACCAAAATCAGGATGAAAGGTTATGGCGTTCCTAACTTAAAGGACGGCGGCAAAGGCGATCAGTATGTAAAAATATCCGTCAACGTCCCGAAGAGACTCACGGAACGTCAGACCCAGCTTGTCAGGAAACTTGCCGAAGAAGGCCTTTAGAGGAGCGATACGGTAATATATATATGTCACATAAGATATGTTATGTAAACTTGAAGCGCAAATTGAAGGCGTAATACGTCTTCATGCCATAAATCTACAACAGACGCTCCCCTGATTGAGTCATAAAATGGAAGAAAGACATTTCGGCCCCATCTGGTTCATACCCGGTGAGAACAACGGGAAATATCCCTTCTGTCATTCAGTCTATATCGAGGGATCGGGCATTCTCATCGATCCGGCTTCCGATCGCAGGCGGCTTGAGGAAATCCGCGACCAGCACGGCGTCAAAGCGATCTGGCTCAGCCACTGGCATGAAGATCATTTTATGTGTCTGGATCTCTTCGAGGATGTTCCACTGTGGATTTCCCGCGACGATGCCCCTCCCCTGTCCGACCTGGAGATCCTGCTGGACTGGTACGGCATTGCAAATGACGAGCACCGCAAATACTGGCGCAGGCTCATGCTTGAACAGTTCAATTTCCGGCCGCGCCGGCCTCATGGCTACCTGCAGGGCGGCCAAGAGATCCGCCTCGGGGACCTGACCGTGGATGTGATCGCAACGCCCGGACATACCCCGGGCCACCTGGCTTTCTATTTCCGGGAACCCGACGTGCTCTTTCTGGGGGACTATGATCTGACGCGCTTCGGTCCCTGGTACGGCGACGTCCACTCAAGCATCGAGGAAACAATCGCCTCGCTTGAACGCCTGAAGCGGATTCCAGCCCGTGTCCTGCTGACCAGTCACGAGACCGGCATTTTTGAACAGCCAACGGATGCGCCCTGGGAACGGTACGAACTTGTGATTCATGAGAGGGAGGACAAGCTCCGGCAGGCGCTGGATCGACCCAAATGCCTCCAGGAGATTGTGGATTTGTATCTGATCTACGGGCGGCCACGGGAACCCCGCGCCTTCTACGAATTCTGCGAACGGGCGCTCCTTACAAAGCATATCGAGCGCCTGGAGCAGCGCGGGATGGTCCTGCGTGAACATCGCTGTTGCGTGGACCCTTTTGACGATCTCTCATACTATCTTCAGGCACATACCTGCAGCGGCGGCAAAACGAACACGTAAGAAATCTTCTAAACAAATCCGATTTCTCGGCTATAGCTGAATTGCCGGCGCCAGCCCGCATGGGGATGGGTGCTGTCGAAGCACGCCTCCCCTGCCCTTCTGACCGATTCCTCATCAACCGTCACGGGGTTGTAACCGCCGATGAAACCGGCATCCGCGGCGATCATGGGATGATGGCCGGGCAGACAGTCACACTCGGAGGCAATATTCAGCAGGGCATTGATCAAAATCGTTCTGCCTTTGATCTTGCGCCACACCGCCGCCGCTGTTTCTACAAGCTTCTCCTGAAAGACCCGGTCGTCCGTGTGCCAGCAGATTTCCAGGGCCAGCTCCGGACACAGGCCGATGCACTGGGCGCATCCGATGCAGATTTCCATGTCATAAACGGGATAATCGTCATCGGCTAAACTTGCTGCACCGGTGGGGCAGACCTCGACACACAGGCCGCACTGCGTGCATTTTTTCTTTTTGAGTTTCGGACGGGCGTCTGCATGCATGCGCTGCTTCTGCGCCCGTGACGCAAATCCCATGGAAAGATTTTTGATTGCCCCGCCGAAACCCGAGGCCATGTGTCCCTTGAAGTGCGAAAAAATAACGAATCCCTCGGCCCGGTCAAACACCGGCGCTGTCTGGACGGTTTTGAAATGCCGATAACCGGCAGGAATATCGATGGTATCGCGGCCGTCCAGGCCGTCGGCCATAATGACCGGACAGCCGAGCGCATTGGCGCTGTAACCATGCCCGGCGGCGGTTTTCAGGCTGTCTTCACCATTGCGGCGGCTCCCGGAATAAAGCACCGTTGTGTCAAAAACAAAGGGCTTTGCGCCAAGATGCAGAAGCCACTGGATGATTTCTATGGCAAAAACCGGGGGCAGGAAAGAGTGATTCCCCTTTTCACCCCAGTGGAGCTTGACGCCGATCCGATCCCCCTTCCTGAAGAGATGCGCCCCTTGCGCCAGAAGCGTCCTCAGGGCCTGAAGGGATGCCTCCCCTAGTCCGGCGCCGGGTTGAAAGATGATATCTTGCATCAGTACCCTCCATCGTTATGAGACCTTTGAATAATGGACAACGCCCGCAGCTCAAAATCTTTCTCGCTAAAGAGATGTTAAGGCTTAAATACGATTGAAATCAATAAATTATTACTCCGGCAACAATACATGTCAGCGCCGTCATTCCGGCGAAAGCCGGAATCCAGAATTGGCGTGGATGCCGGATCAAGTCCGGCATGACATTTGATATATTAAATTGCCGGAGTAATAATCTAATTGCTGGAAAGTCGAAAAATCTTTGATTCGCAGCTTGCGAACCATTTTTCACCGGTTATGCAAAGCTCCTTTTTTATAATTGGGTTGTCTCCATGCCGAGGACGAACGCTTTCAGGTTCATATCCAGTTTGTCTCCTGAAAGGGTCTGCTGCATGACCGTCTTGAAATCGTCAAGGGTTACGGTAAGATCGCCACGAGACGCCAGGGCTCCGAGCATCACGATATTGGCCAAGATGGGATTCCCCAGCCGGATGGCCTGATCGCTCGCGTCAATCATCCATAGTGACGCTGAGAGCTCCCTGAGCGATGCTCTGATTTCTTCCTCCGAGGGATAGTCCAGCTCCCCCGTAATGACACCCACGGGATAAACAGGCCTAGTATTGGCCAGAACAACAATGCCGGGATGACCATAGGTTGCCAAGACGCGGATGGCCTCGACCGGCTCGAGGGCGATCACGACATCGGCCTTTCCCTTCGGGATCTGTGGGCTCCAGGTTCCTTTAGACGAAACCCGGATGTGGCTCATCACGGCGCCGCCCCGCTGGGAGGCGCCGAAAGTCTCGCCGATGGTGGTCATGAATCCTCTGTTAACAAGCATCGTGGACAGCACGCGGGAGGCCATGACATTTCCCTGACCGCCGACACCGGTAATAATAATATTATAAGGGTCCCTGGGGAGTTGCAGCATTTCCATCATCATGCCACCTCCTTCAGGATGGCCCCACGGGGGCAGATATCGGCGCAGACGCCGCATCCGGCACACAGGACATCGTCCACACAGGCCCTTCGTTTCTGCTTATCCCACACAAGCGCGGGACAACGGAAGATGCGCGTGCAGAGGCGGTTGCAGCCGCAATCCTCGCCGATGCAGAGTTTTTCATTCACATGTACGTCATACTTTTTAACGCTCTTCTTCTCCGGCGAAAGACCGCATTGCTGACGCAGGATCAAGACATTGACCCCGTCCTGATTCTCCATCAGGCCGTTGAGCGTTTTCTGTGTCTGGGTGAGATCGAAAGGATCACGCACCTCTACCCTGGCCCCCATCGCCCGGCAGATTGCGGCAATATCCACATCGGGCGACTCCTGCCCCATCGCGTTGATCCTGAGACCGGGATGGGATTGAAATCCCGTCATCGCCGTGCCGCTGTTATCGAGAATCACCATCGTGATGTTTGCGCGGTGATGAATGGCATTGACCAGGGCGGGCATGGCGGCATGAAAAAACGTCGAATCGCCGCAGACAGCCAGCACGGGTTTATCGAGGCCGAACGAGGCGAGTTGCCCGAATCCGCTGGCAACGCCTGTTCCGGATCCCATTGAATGAAGGGTTTTTAGCGTGTTGGCGCCGCCCGGAAAAATATCCAGCGTATAACAGCCGATATCTCCGCAGACAAAGCCCTGGCGGTCATCGAGTTTCAGGGCATTCCGGATGCTCCAGTAGGACGCCCGGTGAGGGCAGCCGGGACAGAAAGCCAGTCCGCGTTGCGGCGAGTTGCTTGTCGCGGCCGCCTGCGCCATTTTTTCATACGCCGGGTCCAAAGACGCATAAGCAATATCCAGAATCCGGCTCAGTGCAACGGCCACAATATCCGGCGAGAGTTCCCCGGTCATGGGGATGGCCCCGTCATTTTTCCCGAAAAAGGTCTTGATCCCGACTTCTCTTGCCGTCTCGGCGGCGATGACCTTGACACCCTCCTCCAGGAAAGGCAGTACTTCCTCTACGATCAGGATTTTATCCGTGCCGGAAAGATGCCGTTTGATCAGATTCGGCGGCAGGGGCCAGGTCGTTCCGAGTTTCAGAAGCCCGACCCGTCCACCGAGATCCAGCATATGGATGGCCTCCCGGCTGTAGAGCGTGCACGCGCTGCTTGTGATGATCAGGATCTCCGGTTTTTCCGGGCCTTCATAGGTGTTGAAGGGGCTCATCTCAAAAAGATCGCGGGCCTTCCTGATTTTGCCCTGCTGGAGGCCATGCTTGTAGGCGACAGGCATACTGGTGATGGGACCTTCGTTGGGATCCAGGATGAAGCCGTCATGGCGGAATTCGGCACGACGGACCTGTTCCGGAAGCTTTCCAAGGCGCACATTACCGCTGGCGTGGGATAGACGTGTGACGCTGCGCAGCATGACAAGCGTCCGGAGTTCCTCAGAGAGATCAAAGGCCCACTTGGTCATATCTTTGGCTTCCTGAAAATCGCCGGGTTCGAGCAGTGGAATTTCGATCATGCGGGCGAAGTGCCGCGCCTCTCCCTCATTGACGCTGGACAGCGCGCCCGGATCGTCGCAGGTGACCAGCACCATTCCGCCCCGCGTGCCTGAGCCAGCCAGATGGAGCAGAAAGTCGGAAGCCACATTGACTCCGTTCTGTTTCATGACGCAAAGCGACCTCAACCCCGCAAAGGAGGCGGCGGCAGCAACCTCCATGGCCACCTTTTCATTGGTGGACCATTCGACATAAAGGTTCCGCGCCCGTGCGACGCCTGCAAGGTTTTCCAGAATCTCCGATGAAGGCGTCCCAGGGTAAGCTGCTGCTACATTCATGCCCGCCTCGAGGGCGCCGCGGGCGATGGCCTCGTTGCCCATCAACAGATAACAGCTCCCCTCACGCATATCTATTAATTTTGACATCGTCACCTCCCTATTTCAAAGCGGCAAGGACGCGATCCTGTGCGTCCAGATAGAGCAGGTCATCAACGCTGCCGCTTTTTTCCGCCAGGTTTTTCACGGCTGTTTTCTTTTTTTTCAGGGCGGCATTTTTCAACGTCTCCAGGTTTCCTGCGGGCACGTCGCGAAATTCCAGTACGCCTCTTTCTCTTGCCCGTTCCATCAGCTCCAGACCCGTCCCGGTCCTGACGACCACCTGGTTCCAGGAGCGTGTCTCTTCCCAGTTCTCGGAAAAGTGCGCCGAACCAACGGAAAGATCGGCATACTCGGCCGTCGTATCGATGCAGTAGCGACAGGCTTCGCGCACCAGGGGCTCCACCTCTTCCATGGGAAACCTGAGCGCACCGTTGGCGGTAAATACCTCGAGAACGCCCTCCCCTGGCGGAACCTCCATGCCCGTGATCTCATTAAGACCTGTCCTGCTCTGAAGCAGATCGATCAGTTTCGCCCAGGAAAGCGTAAATCCGCAGAACAGACCGATGAGGAGCTTCAGCTTGTCGATCGGGTTCTCGCCGGAGGTCAGCTCCGGCTTGAATCGCATTTTGGCCAGGGCAAAGGCCTGGCAGGGCGTCGCTACAACGCCGATCCTCTGAGCCTGGCTCCTTGCCGTTCGGTTGAATTCGGCGATTGTCGGGGAAACGATGAATTTGCTTTTTGTTCGTTTCCGGAGCTCCTCCGGTTGGTGAACCGTCGCCCCTTCGTGCATAAAACGCTCCCGGCCCTCTGCGACAACGGCGGCCTCAATCAACCCCTCCTGAAGGGCCAGAGACATCAGGGCTGAAACCGTTCCACCGTGCTGGGCCTGCCGGCGGAGTTGGGCATCGGCGGCGCGGGTAATGTAAAAGGCCTTGATCGGTCCGATTTCCGGGGTGAATTCGGATGCCTCAAAAAAGCGCGCACGCAGCGCTTCGAGATCGACCGGCGTCCGGGGGCAAAAGGCATGACAGCGCCCCGCTGCGATGTCACATGCGCTCAGAACAATCGTCTGGTCATGGTAAAAAACATGATAAGGGCAAAGATGGACGCAGGCCCCGCATCCCGTGCACAGTCCCGCATCCCGTACCTGCGCCGTCAGCTCCTTCTGCCCCATGATTGGTTGTGCCATCGATGCCGCCCTCCTTGTGTTCGAGACATTCCTTTCAAGATATACATGTGAGGAAATATTTATTATCACATTTGGCAAAAGTCGAACAGCGGATAAAGCACTTTCTTTATCTTCCGATTGACAAAAACGCCTTTTGCCTGTTATCTTACATAAAATCGGAAAATGATCGAACTTTCAATAATTTTAAAGGGGGGTGGACATGCTTCAGATTGCGTCTTACGAATCATATCAGGATGGGCAAATCATATTCAAGGAGGGAGATTCCGGAGACTGGGTCTATGTAGTCGAGTCCGGTTCCGTGGAACTGTCAAAGAAAATAGGAGAAACGAAAGTCGTCATCGAGGTGCTGCGGCGTGAAGGGGATGTCTTCGGTGAGATGGCCTTTATTGCCAACATATCAAGGACAGCGACGGCCACTGCGATCGGTCCGGCAACCGTCGGAATCATCGATCGGACATACCTGGATGAAGAATTTAATCGACTGTCCGGCAGCTTCCAGTCCATTTTAAAATCACTGGTGCTGCGTCTGAAAAAAACCACGGAAACAATCGCTGAGGCTAAGGTAAAAGCATAAGCAGCCCTATCACGGGCCGGTTATGCCGATAAGCAGTTATCGTTGAGAAGCGCCCCGTGCTCATGAGCTGCGCTCCAAGACGTTCTGCTTTTTACTCCATTGAATATCCGGAGGTTTGTTGCCGGTTGAAAAAATTACGATAAACTTAATCCATGCCGGAACAACATAACAGAAAGGAGAGCGCGCCAGTATGACGAATCATCATGACGAGCGGATTCTAAAGAATGAAGAACAGATCGAAAAACTCAAAGCGACCATACCAACCTGGATCAAGGACCTCAAACGACCGGAGACGCCGATGCTCGTCCCGAAGTTCGGACCTCTCCAGGGCATCCGCGTAATCAGTTCGGGCATCGTGATTGCGCAACCTTTTGCGGCGACCAAACTTGCGATGTTCGGCGCGGAGGTCATCCACATCGAACGGCCCGGCGGTGACATCCACCGACGCACAGGACCACACCTGACAAGGGGCGTGAGGCCCCACGGTTGCGATTGGGCCAATGAAGCCATCAATCGTCTATCCTTTGGATTGAACCTCAAGAACCTCAGGGGTGTTGAGCTCGGGATGGCCCTCTGGAAAATCTCCGATGTTTGGATGGAATCATCTGCGCCCGGGACCATCGAGCGATCAGGCATCACCCCGGAACTGGCTCTTGCCGTGAACCCCAGGCTGGTCATCCTGCGTGTCAGCACCTATGGTCAGTACGGGGCCGGCGAAATGCTTGGAAGGCCCGGGTACGATGCGCTCGGTCAGGCTTACGGCGGCATGATCGCTGTCACCGGCGATCCAAACGGCCCTCCTCAGCGGGCCAAAGTCTATACGGCCGACTACATGACAGCCATGCATGGCTGGGCTGCCGTCCTGATGGCACTCATGGAAGTCCAGCGGTCAGGCAGGGGACAGGTCATAGACCTTTCCCAGTTTGAAGCGGTCCACGCCACGATGGGATTCCAGATGCCCTGGATAACCGGGGAGGGGAAGGCGTCGGCACACTCAGGGAACAAGGCCCCAACATTTCAGCCTTACGACACGTTCATGTGCAAGGATGGTTATGTCTTCATCGGCGCCCTTGGGCCTGTCATTTATGAACGGGTGCCGAAATTTCTGGGGCTGGACCCGGAGGAATACAGCTACGAGGCATGCTCCAAGGACGCGGTGGCTGTGAGTTCCGAAAAGGGACTGGCCCTCGACCGGAAGCTCCGCGAATACTGCGCCAGCCGGACCCGCATGGAGGTTGAGAAAGAAGTCAACGCGGCACAGATCGGATGCTGCCGTGTCATGAATGCCATGGACATGCTCAAAGAGGAACATTACAATTTACGGGAATCTCACGTGCCTGTTCTTGACCGGCAGTCCGGAGTTCCCATCCGGGTCGGCGGCGTCATTCCGAAAATGTCCCTGACCCCGGGCCAGGTATGGCGGGGCGCACCGGCTATTGGTGAAGACACAACGGACATCATGGAGAAACTGCTCGGATTTTCCCAACATGCCATTCAGGAATACTATTCGGGAGGAATCATCCACCGGACAGAGCCGTGCACGCAGCCTGCCTGCGATCCGATATAGGTGTCGTAGCCGCCGGTCTATTGAAAATTATCATCTGCGTCAAACGAGTTCATTATGCCGATGTTAGAGCGTCTGTTTCTTTGTTTTTCTCAAAGCGGTAAAATTTAGACATGCAATAGTAAAAAAAGGGCTTACCGGACCGCATGAACCGTGTAAGCCCTTGATTTACCTGGTGCCCGGAGCCGGGGTCGAACCGGCACAGCCACAAGGACCGAGGGATTTTAAGTCCCTTGCGTCTACCAATTCCGCCATCCAGGCACTGGTTATGCGTGCCGCTTCCCATATTATTTTTGCAAAAACGTGTCAAGGTCTTAATCCGCCATCCATCTCCGTACGGAACGCTTTACGTGCTTTCAGAATTTATACATCGCGTCCATAATCCAAAGGACCAGGAGACATAAAGCGGATATTCAGCGGTGCGATGAAAAGAGGATCCGAAGGGGCGCTATCCGTTCTTTCAGATCAGCTCCAGCTCCCCCCATGCGCCCAGTTCATCCCCGACAATGATCAGGATGCCAAGCACACCCCTGATCCGGGCGCCGAATGTCAGTGCCTTCTTGATGTCCGTTTTCTTTTTCACGCGGTTTCCGATAGCTGTAGCCGCCGCATCGGCCAATGATGTGGACTCGGACTTCACACATACGGCATCCGCGGTTCCGAAGCTCAAAGATGGGCCGACTGTTGCCGAGGAAGTGCAGACGCCTATGGGCATCTCCTCGGGCCGTATGCGAATAGTCAGCCTATGGCTCAGCGGAGACGTTCCGGCAAAGATGCCGATTTTTACCTCCTCCTCACATCTCAAGAAGATATCGCCTCCATTTTCAACAATTACACTAGAAGTCAGCGACAACAGGTCCTGCCCGACATGTTCAGCAATGGCCCCGGCCACGGCCGCCATCGGTCCCACGCCGGCCAGTCGGGCAGCCTGGAGCATATCCCGGACGATATCGGGCGCCAGATCGTTCGGCTCAAGCGGGCTCAGTGCGCTGATAAACGCCGGATGACCAGCAATATAGGCCTCCAGGTGGGCCCGGTGGCGATGCACGGATTCGAGCGCAGGCCCTTTCAATTCGATGTCGGAACTGATCAGCAGGTCTGTTTGGCGCACCGTGACCTGATAGGATAGAAGGTTGTTCTTTGAGACATGGCGACGATAGGTTCTTTCTAGATATTGCATAAAGAAAAGACCTGCCCAGAAAGAAATAACTGAGTTCGTCAAATGAAGCGGGTTGCGCCGGCGCCCAGGATCCGATCGGCTTCCTGCCTGAGTTGCTCTGTGGGGGCAAACCGCACATTTTTACCCAGATAGATCACTGTTTCAGACTGATCATCCAGCAGATGAATGAAGCCCTCTGCCTTGCCCGGTTGTTTTTTCAATACCGCCCGGAGCGCTTTCAGGTCATGATCCGCCAGGCGCAGCGTATCAAAACGGAAACTGGCCGTCTGAAAAGGATGATCGAGAGCCTCGGAAAGCGGCAAGACCTCCGTTGCAATGACTTTGATACTTTCCTCGCCGGCATCGACCGTGCCTTTGACCAGGAGCGGTTCCTCGCCGTGCAGCAGATCATAGGCCTTTCGATAAACATCCGCAAAAAAAACTACCTCAATCGACCCCTTGAGGTCTTCAATTGTTACATAGGCCATGAGGTCTTTTTTCTTGGTCGTCGTCTCGCGGATGCGGCTGACAATGCATGCAAAACGGACATCTTCCTGATCTTTTTTCTCCAGGATTGCGTCGGCATCGGTATTGACGACCTTCATCATTCGATCTTTAAATCCGGAAAGTGGATGGTCGGTAATATAGAAGCCCAGCGTTTCCTTTTCCTGGGCAAGCAGCTCTTTCGCATCCCACTCCGGAAGTTGCTGTAGAATGGCCTTTTCAGCCATATCGGGATCGGCGGCTTCTTTTTTTTCCAATTGATCAAAAATACTGAACTGGCCGCTGCTCTTTTCCCGCTGGCGGCGCTGCGCCAGTTCAATGATTTCCTCGTTGGAGGCGATCAATGCCCGCCGTTTGTAACCCATGCTGTCAAAAGCGCCGCACTTGATCAGGCTTTCGACGACGCGCTTATTGACTTTCCTGAGATCTACGTTTTCACAAAAATGATAGAAGGAACGGAATTTTTCGAGGCGGTTTCTGGCCTCGATCAGGGTTTCGATGGCGCCGACCCCCACATTTTTTACCGCGGAAAGACCAAAACGGATCTGATCTCCCGAAACGCTGAAATCCCGATGGGATTCGTTGATATCGGGTGGCAGGACAAATATCCCCATGTCCTTGCAGCCGGCAATGTGCTTGATGATTTTATCCCGATTGTCTTTTTCACTGGTCAGCAGGGCAGCCATGAATTCCGCCGGATAGTGCGCCTTCAGGTAGGCCGTCTGGTAAGAGATCATGGCGTAAGCCGTACTGTGCGACTTGTTGAAACCATACTGCGCAAATTTCTCCATCTGCTCCCAGATTTTTCTGGCTTTTGGCTCTGCTATCTTTTTTGTTTTCGCTCCTGAGAGAAATTTTGGCTTCTCCTTTTCCATCTTCTCGAGCTCTTTTCTTGCTCATGACCTTCCGGAGCGTATCGGCTTCTGCCATCGTGTAATTGCCGATGGCGCCGGCAATCTGCATGACCTGTTCCTGGTAAACGATAACCCCGTAGGTTTCCTTCAGGATGGCTTCCAGCTCGGGCAATTCATAGACGATTTTTGTCCTGCCCTGCTTGCGCGAGATAAACTCCGGCACCATGCTCATCGGTCCCGGGCGGTAAAGGGCGATCAGGGCGATCACATCCTCGATGCAGTCAGGTTTCATGCTGACGAGAATATCCTTCATGCCAGCGCTTTCCAGTTGAAAGACACCGTCCGTATCGCCGCGCATGAGCAGTTGATAGGTTTTCTCGTCGGCAAGCGGCAGCGCGCCCATATCGACACCGGCCCCCCTGCCCTCTTTGATCAACCGGAGTGCATTCCTGATCACAGTCAGTGTCTTCAGACCCAGAAAATCGAATTTGGTCAGGCCGATGGCCTCGATGTCCTTCATGGCAAACTGCGTGATCGTATCGTCCTTCGGCGCACAAAGGGGAACCCTTTCCACCAGCGGCACATCCGAAATCACGACGCCGGCGGCGTGAGTGGAGGCGTGACGGTTCAGACCTTCCAATGCCCGCGAAAGGGAGAGCAGTTTCGCGATTTTCGGATTCTTCTTTTCCTCTTCCTGCAGCCGGGGTTCCATTTTGACGGCGTCATCGAGTGAAATGTTCAGTACGTTCGGTACAAGCTTGGCAATGGCGTCCACTTCCCCATAAGGCATATCGAGCGCCCGGCCCACGTCCCGGATGACCGCCCTGGCCTGCATCTTGCCGAAGGTGATAATTTGTGAAACCCTGTCATTCCCGTACTTTTGCGTCACATAGCGGATGATTTCATCCCGCCCTTCCTGGCAGAAGTCGATATCGATATCCGGCATGCTGATCCGGTCCGGATTCAGAAAGCGCTCAAAAAAAAGACCATAACGAATCGGGTCGATGGTGGTGATGCCCAGGGCGCAGGCCACGAGGCTTCCGGCCGCAGAGCCGCGACCCGGACCGACAGGAATGCTGCATTGTTTTGCGTAATTCACGAAGTCGGAAACAATCAGGAAGTACCCGGCAAACCCCATGGATCGGATCATATCGAGTTCTTCCCGGAGGCGTTTTCCGTATTTCTCCCAAGCCGTTCCGTTCTGTATTCCCTTGAGAATCCGGGGCATCAGCTCCTGAAGGCCTTTCTCGGCCTTTTGTGTCAGCACATCATCGAGATTTTCGCCCGGGGAAATCTCGAAATGCGGCAGGAGAATCTGGCCAAAGTCAAGTGTCAGGTTGCACATTTCCGCGATCTTGATCGTATTTTCGATGGCTTCCGGATATTTCTGAAACAGGCGCTTCATGTCATCCGGCGAGCGCAAATAGAACTGGTCAGTGCCGAAGCGCATCCGGTCCTTGTCTTCGAGCGTCTTGCCGGTCTGGATGCACAGCAGCACCTCGTGCGCCTCCGCATCCTCGCGGTTGATATAGTGACAGTCGTTTGTGGCCACCAGTGGGATGGCCAACTCGCGGCTCAATGCAATCAGTCCCTCATTGGCAACGCTCTGTTCCGGCAGACCATTCTCCATGATCTCCAGAAAAAAATTTTCCGGTCCAAATATCGCCTGGTATTCTCTGGCCGCCTGCTCGGGCCGCATCCCGGTTGCCCCGCAGCAGGCAGGCGGCAATTTCGCCGTGCAGGCAGGCGCTCAGGCCGATCAAACCTTCGTGATGGTCTTTGAGAATTTCCTTGTCGATCCTGGGCTTGTAATAAAATCCATCCAGATAGCCCGCCGTGGTCAGCTTCATGAGGTTTTTATATCCCTGCATGTTTTTCACAAGCACCAGCAGGTGCCTCGCCGACTCACCGGCCTGGCCGTTTTTATCGAAACGGCTCTTCGGCGCGACATAAAACTCACAGCCGATGATGGGTTTGATCCCGTGCTTGTAGGCCTGCTGATAAAAACTGATAGCCCCGAACATATTGCCGTGGTCAGTCATAGCAATAGCCGGCATCTGGTATTCCCTGGCTTTTTTCAGCAGATCATCGATACGGATGGCGCCGTCCAGAAGGCTGTACTGCGTATGGACGTGCAGGTGAACAAAATCGGCATGTTTCATGGGGGTTCTCTCAGTTTTCGTCAAACCGTCTAATCCAGCCAGTAATTCGGCGCCTCTTTGGTAATGATGACATCATGCACGTGGCTTTCCCTGAGACCTGCGGAGGTGATGCGGACAAAGTGCGCGTTTTCCCGCATGTCACGAATCGTCCTGCATCCCACGTAGCCCATGCCGGCCTTGAGGCCGCCGATAAGCTGCTGAATGCTGGCCGACAGGGATCCCCGGAACGGGACCCGGCCTTCGATGCCTTCGGGGACAAGCTTCAGATCGCCCTCGATGTCATCCTGATAGTAGCGGTCGCGACTCCCCATTTTCATGGCCTCCAGGGAACCCATTCCCCGATAGACCTTGTAACTTCTCCCCTGGAAGAGAATGGTTTCGCCGGGGCTCTCCTCCGTTCCGGCAAAGAGGCCGCCGATCATGACGGCATGGGCACCCGCAGCCAGGGCTTTGACGATATCGCCGGAAAATTTGATTCCCCCGTCGGCAATCACGGGGATGCCGTGCTGCGCCGCGGCTTTATAGGCGTCGCGAATGGCGCTCATCTGGGGAATCCCGACGCCGGCAATGATGCGCGTGGTACAGATGGAGCCGGGCCCGACGCCGATTTTGACGGCATCCACGCCCGCCTCGATGAGGGCCTTCGCCCCTTCCGCCGTGGCGACGTTGCCGGCAATAAGTTCACATTTGGGGAAATTCCGCTTCGTGTCCCGAACGGCATCCAGAACACTGGCGGAATGCCCGTGAGAGGTGTCGATGACGATCACGTCCGCCCCGGCGTTCAACAGGGCGTCCATCCGCGGTTCCCGGTCCAGTACGCCGACTGCCGCGCCAACTCTCAGCCTGCCCAGGGAATCCTTGCAGGCATTAGGATATCTTTTGATCTTTTCAATGTCTTTGATCGTGATAAGGCCCTTGAGGTTGTAGTCGTCATCCACCACCAGCAGTTTTTCAATGCGGTGTTTATGGAGTAGTTTTTTCGATTCCTCGAGGGAAATATTCGATTTTACAGTGACGAGGCGCTTCTTGGTCATAACCCGCGATACAGACTGGTCCAGATTGGTTTCAAAACGAAGGTCGCGGTTGGTCAGGATCCCGACGAGTCTGCGGTTCTTGACGACCGGAACGCCGGAGATGCGATACTGATTCATGAGATTCAGGGCATCGCTGACCTTTTGTTCCGGTTCGATCGTAATCGGGTCCACGATCATACCGCTTTCTGACTTCTTGACCTTGTCCACCTCCAGGGCCTGCCGCTCAATGCTCATGTTCCTGTGGATGATTCCGATTCCGCCCTCCTGGGACATGCAGATCGCGACTCTGGATTCGGTGACCGTATCCATAGCCGCACTGACAATGGGAATGTTCAGGGGGATGTTTTTCGTCAACAGTGTTGACGTCTCCACATCCCTGGGCATGACGGCCGATGCCGCGGGCACAAGCAGCAGATCGTCAAATGTCAGGGCCTCTTTTACGTAATCTTCCAGCATATTATGCCTCCCTTTGATGGCTTTGCCGATGATTTTCGTCTTTCAGATAGTACCGTTCTCCATTGAGCGGAATGAAATATTTATCCCGATCCTCGTCATATTCAATATCACCGGCCAACTGATAATAGGCCGGGCGCAGGAAACGCGCGTCAAAGCGATCCACTTTGACGGTGCAGTACAGCACGTTTTCCTTTCCGATCCGAAGCGTTGCCGGGTCCAGCAGATCGACGGTGTCATCGGATAGCAGCAGAAAAAAGACCGTCTTCCCGTCTTTTTCGGAAAGCGCCTGCCGTACCGACCGGACAACAAAGGCCGTATCTTCAACCTCCAGATAACACAGGTCTTTTTCCAGTTCGATCAGATACTTTCCCGTCTCATCCTGCCGGAGGTTCTGATAAAAGAAGTTCACGATTTCTTTCCTGAACATTTCCGCGCCCTTGTAATACCATACGCCCTCCTTGTCGATCCGGATCTGGCAAAGAGGGGATCACCCGTCATTTCCATGAAAAAAACTCCTAAAATCGTTTCTTGCTGTCAAGCAGCATCGTCACCGGACCGTCGTTGACCAGTTCCACCTTCATCATCGCCTGAAACTCGCCGCATGCCGCGCAGGCAACCTTTTCAGAGGCCCTTTTCATGAAATATTCATACAGGGCCTTTGCCGGTCCGGGATCTTCGGCGCGGATAAAGGAGGGTCTTTTGCCTTTCCAACAATCGCCCAGGAGGGTAAACTGGGATACCACCAGCAGCCCGCCGGCGACATCCAACAGGGAAAGATTCATCTTCCCTTCCCGGTCTTCAAAGATACGCAGTTGGATTGCCTTTTCAAGAATCAAGTCGGCATCCCCGGCGGTGTCGCCCTTTTCGATTCCGAGGAACACCAAAAGCCCCGCGCCAATGCTTGAAATGACCTGATTGTTCACTGATACCGAGGCCTTATCGACCCTCTGGACCATCAACCGCATACGCCGCTACTCCTCAAATGAGGCGCATGTTAGCAATAAAGAGAGTCTGCTTCAAGTCTTTTCTCGTATTATGGGGGAATGGATGTTCAGGCGTCAGGAGGAGCTGTAAGGGGGGGTCTGATATAAGTTGCGGGCGGCGCCGGATTAAACCTTGAGCCCCCTGGCGCGGGCCAATTCTCTCAGCTGCATTTCGATGTCAGGATTTGACTGCATCAGCCGTTGAAGATCGTTGCTCGTGATTCTGTAGACAGAGGTAAAGTCTTCCGTGGCCTTGATATCGGCGCTCCGGCGTTCGGTAAAGCCTGCTGCGGTGAATTCGCCGACGATGGCGGGCGGCGTGAATACGATTGCTGTCCCGGGAATCTCCAGGGCGCCATGGGCCAGCACATATCCGCAGTCTTCCGTTTCCCCTTTTCTGATCAGGTAATCACCTGCATTCAAATGAATATTTTTCAAAGAAAGGGCGAGGTTGGTTTTTTCCGTGACATCCAGTTTTCCGAATATCATCGTCCGGCTCAGCAGCTCCCGCGCTTCCGCAAGGTGATAAAATCGCCCTTTGACATCGGGATTGTCGTTCAAGAATTCATGAATCACGTCGGCATTGAGTCCGATAACAATCCCATAGGTTAAGGCCTTGACGTGGGCGGTCCTCTTTTTGTCCCCGGAAACAAACACATTTTCTCCGAAGAAGTTCCCCGAATGGAGGACGGCGACCTCCTGATTGTTCACAATGACTGAGAAAAGGCCGAAACAGATGACAAAAAGGAATTCCGCTTCTTCCATCCTTTCCTGCAGGATGAGCTGCCCTGTGGCAATGGGACGATAAACCGCCGCTTCACGCAGGATCTGAGCCCATCGTCCGACATCGATATTCGGAAATGGTTTCAGGAAACTGTCGATGGCCCTGCTGATGATGGAACCCATGCTGAGATTATCATAGGGGAAGAGATGGTAAGGTTCGACAAAAGAGAAATGCAGGGGCGCATCGGTCGTTTCGTTTTGCCGGTGGCCCAGGAATGTCGCCCGGATATCATGTCCCATGAAGTCCTGCAGTGCCGGATGCAATCCGGCCTCACCGCCGTCTGCGATGGTAATGTCTCCCTCGAAAATGCCTGTAAGCTGCTTGTATCTGGCCTGAGAGATGACGCCCTGCGCCAGCATCTTTTGGGCACAGGATATTCCGATGGTATCTGAAGTGATCTGAATCTCCGCAGGCAGTTCGCGCCGGTGTCTTTTCCGTGCCTTGACGGAAATGCAGGGAACGGGGTGGGCCGTGTAGAAAAACAGGAATTCAATGCCGGAAATGGTCGTCCATTTTTCTGTCACAACAGGATGAAAGTCAAAGTACTGCCGGACCACCTCTATCGATATATCGAGCTGCAAGGACAAAATGTGCAGCATCATCTGGAATATCTCGGTCACCGTATAGATTCTGATTTTTCTTCCCCGTCGGATGAGCTTTAACAACCCTCCCATATGGTCTTCGTGGCAGTGCGTCAGGATCAGGGCGTCAATTTCAGCGATGCTGATACCAGTCTTTAGCGCCAGCAAATCCCAGAAGGGACAGCAATCAACCAGCACGGAAAGGCCGTTGAGACGGAAAACCATGCAGGTTGTCGGTCCTTTTGACTGAAACGGCGATCCATATCCGAGGACCTGGAGGGAAAAGGCGAGCGCTGCCGGAAATCCGCCGTAGTAAGGTGGAGGCTCCCACACGGGTTTGATGGTTTCATTTTCAACCGGCGAAATGTCCAGTTCGCAGCACTCTCCGGTTTCAAGGTCGCGGATAACATAGGACATGTTCTTTATTCTTTCCACAGACCAATGGTTCGGCATGGGATGGCCGAATTCACAACAGGATAACAGCCGATCAAGGGGTAAAGGCGTGCCCTGCTTATCTTTGATGGTAAAAAAATCTTTTTCTTTGAGGTATTGCTCAGACCACCCGGGATCAACCCCTGCAGACTCCAGAAATTCCTTCCCGGGCCCCTGAAACGATAAATCAATCAGATTCATGGATCGCTCCAGCTCTTTTTTCGTGGCGAGCAGGGTAATCCTGTTTGCTATCGTCATGGTGCCGAGATCAAAGCATCCGCCTTTAAAGAGGCTGCAAAGAAAGATAAATTCAAAGGGATTTAGAAGACGGTCCTCGTACGAATTCATGCCGCCGTGGACCAATATTTGAGGCCAGGGAAGATTTTCTTCTATGATATATTGATGGTACCCTGCAAATCCGCCGAAGAGGACAATATCCCCCTTGACCCTGCACAAAGCCGTGCAGGGTCTCCGGTCCAGAATCTGAAAATCCTCAAAGCGCGAATGGGCCATCGCTGTCACATGCTCCGGATCGAGCCGGGGATATAAGGACGAGCTGACTGAAGATAATGATTGCGTTATTACTCTTTTTCCCCCGTCTGTTCAACAAAAAACTGAAGCAGGCCGAAACGTTTTTTCCCGAGGGAGGGGAAAACGTTTACCGCCAGCCAAGAATTTCCGTTACGGCGAGCGTTGCAATATCCATGAATTTACTGTTTTTTATGCTATCCTGCGTCATCATATCCATGATACGAGTGAAGGAGTTTTCAACAAGAACTTCATGGTCCTTCTCCATATGCCTGATTCCATAACGAATGCCTTCTTTCTGCTTCGCACCCAACTTGCTGATCAAATTTTTTGTCGTCCAGATGGTGCCGTATCGTGCAAAATCGGACAGACGGCTGGCATGGTTGACAGTGTCGCCCAGGGATGTAAACTCTACTCCGGGCGCAGCGGAGATCGTGCCAAAATATTCCTCCCCCTCGTTGATACCGATATTGAGGTACAGTTCATTAAACCAGCCCTTGCGCACTTTCCATTCCATATTCAATTTCTTCATGCATTCGCGGATTTCCAAAGCGCATAAAATAGCGTTCATCATATATTGATTATCCTGCTCCTTGAGAAAGTAATAGATCATCCCATCGCCCGCGTGTTTTCCATGAGTGCCGTAATACTGTTTAAAAGATCCTTCCACGCAGGCCCATATCTGATTGATCAGTTCGAAGTATTCCTCCGGTGGCAGTTCGGCGCAGATGCGGACGGAATTCTGCAGATCGGCGACAAGCACACAATAAGGAACATGGACGGAATCCTCCACCGGGGTATGAATGAAGAGCATGCCTTCGCGGAAGAGCATGTAATGGACATGCCCGAAGATCGGCCTCCCTTCGTTATTGTATAACACAAGGGGGGATCTATTGATGGCCTGCCAATCGGCAATATTCAGGGCCTGTATGCGGTGCCTCAGCAGACTATTAACGATTTTTGTACGCCTCGAAAACAATTGACGCCGTTCAATTTGCTCACATCGTTTTTCAAGGATTCGGATTTCCTCTTCAGAAATTCCAATATAGAGTCCGCCCCGATCTGAGATTATCTCAGTGACGAAACCCAGATGGAAATCGAGCATATTTTGCATATTCTCCTGTTCGTGATGTCTGCTGCGCATAAGCAGGCGAAAGATATTCCTTGATGAGGGCTCTTTAATGACGCTGATTTTCAACTGAAAGATTACTATTTCCGCCTGCGTATTAATCCAGTCGATTTCAAATCCGCTGTTCAGCAAATATGCGGGATATTTGATTTCATTGATTGTCAGGCTTAAGGGTTCCCTCCGTTCCTGCGGTACCATCTGGGAATTGGTCTGTTCAGATTGAAGGAATGACATTGCGGCGTTTTCGTCCTGCGGTCTGTATTCATCCTGCATGATTACCTCCCTTGAAGGTTCAATCAAATCAGGTTTATTCAGCTTATAAATGATGTCATCCATAGCATAACCTTGTTTTTTCAATATCTTGATCTGTTCAATTGTGGCAATGACACTTTCTGGGAAAAAGCCGAGCATGCGAGCACGGATCGCAGGCTCCTGCGGTTTTTTGACCATCGGCCGGGGTAGAATGTTCATTTTGATGTAATTGTTTAGCGTTGCTCTTGATATGCCTGTTTTATCTATTATATCCAGGCTGCTGACCCATCCCGTTTGATCTCTTTTTTCATTAATCATCCTGATCACCCTTAGAATATGTTCAAAAAAATTGACAGACAATGACAGACAAACTGTTTTAATGGCCCGTGTCGATCGACTTATACAGTATAAAAAAACATTTGTCAAGTAAAAACATACTGTATAATTATAATATGTGATCTCACCGAGAGTTTGTTATACACCTAATATAATACACATTATACAGTACAACTTAATAATTTAATTTAGCAATTATCTTTACTTGCTGCAATTGAGAATCCCTTGCAGCAAAATCCGGATCATGTTAGTCTCACATTAATGAAAAAAAACATCCTTCTGGTCAATCCCTGGATATATGATTTTGCCGCCTATGACTTATGGCTGATGCCTCTCGGCCTCCTGTCGCTGGCGGCCTTTCTCAGGAAAAATGGTTATGGTATCCATCTGATTGATTGCCTGCGGCATTCCGTGCAGAGTTCTCCCCTTTTCCACCTGCAGAAACAACCTAGGCGCTTTCCTGCTGGTCACGGACAGTTTTTCAAAGAGACACTTCCGAAGCCTGCTCCGCTTCACGGCATTCCAAGGCGATACAACCGGTACGGTATGACGGAAACGGAACTTCGCGGGGAATTGCAGGCAGTCAGAAAGCCGGAGCTGATTCTCCTGACGTCCATGATGACTTACTGGTACCCTGCCGTATTCGAGACGATCAGAATCCTGAAGGAGGAAATCCCGGGCGTTCCGGTCATCCTGGGTGGAAATTATGTTACCCTGTGCACGGAACACGCGCAAGAGGCAGGGGCGGATCGCCTTGTTACTGGGGAAGGCGAAACCCAACTTCCTGAAATTCTGAAGGATTACCTGAGGAACGATACCGCCTTCGAGGTTGATTCCGCCAATCTGGATTCCTACCCATACCCTGCCTATGATCTATATGAACGCCTCGAACAGATTTCGATAATGACTTCACGGGGCTGTCCTTTCCGTTGTACTTACTGCGCCTCCTATCTGATCAATCCCCGGTACAGGCGTCGAGACCCGATCAAAGTGGCGGATGAGATTGCATACTGGCATGAGGGGTACGGGGCATGCCATTTCTCCTTCTATGACGATGCTTTATTGATTGATCCGGAAGGGATGGCCATCCCCCTGCTGGAAGAAATCATCAGGCGAGGGGTGAACTGTCAATTCCACTGCCCCAACGGCCTGCATTTGCGGGAGGTGACCCCGGAGCTGGCCAGGCTGATGATCCGGGCCGGCTTTCGCACGATACGATTCGGTTTCGAAACGGCAGATGTACAACGTCAGCTCAACACGGGAGGAAAAGTCACCAACGAACACCTTGAACGCGCCGTGGCCTATCTGCGGGAAGCCGGTTATGCGCCTGAAGATATCGGGATCTATCTGCTCTGCGGATTGCCCGGACAGACTGCGGTTGAAGTTCAGGAGGCGATAAAGTATGTGAAGCATTGCGGCGCGAGACCCGTCATCGCAGAATATTCGCCCATTCCGGGTACGGCCCTCTGGGACGCTTCGGTCATAGCCTCGCCTTATCCGATCGCCGAAGAACCCCTGTATCAGAATAATTCCCTGCTTCCCTGCCGAAGCAATCTGCTAAGCTATGAAATGTATCAGGACCTGAAACGGGAGACGAGAATGTCTTGACAGAATAACGAAAATACTGTGATAATAAAAGATATAATGATAAACATTCGATTTACGGGTTGCGAAATATGCTTCAGCGATGACCTAAAGCTCTCGTTTTGCCTCTTATGAATATTTACTTTTGGTGTTTCAAGCACGCGGCCATAGCGATTCTGTCCATCGTCTTTCTCATCCTGGGCGTAGAGACGCTCGTCGCCTCCTATCGCCTGCCAAATCCGTTGAACTTCATCATGGCCTTTTTTTCGGCCAGCCTGATAATCCTCATGAGTATCGTCGGTATCCTTTACCCTCTTGTCCAAGTGTACACCCTGCTGAAACCAAAACAATAATCCGCTATGATTAGGAAACCCCACATCTTCATTCCGGTTGTCTTGCTGGTTTTCCTGTTGCAGCCCCTGTCGGCGGCAGAGAACGACCTTGAAAGCCGGGTCCTGAAATTCACACTGAACAACGGGATAAGGGTCCTGCTCCTTGAGCGGCACCTGAGTCCGACGGTGTCCCTTTACATTCGACAGCGGACGGGCGCTGTCGATGAAATCAGCGGTAAGACCGGAACGGCGCACCTGCTCGAACACATGATGTTCAAGGGGACCACCACCATCGGAACTCGCAATGATGCCATGGAACGCGAGATCCTGCAGAAGATCAAAGAAGCAGGCCGGCAGCTTGACCTTGAGCGCAGGAAAGCGGACGGTGCTGATGCCAAAACCCTCGAAACGCTCCAGGCAAAACTCAAAGCGCTGCAGGAGGAGCATAAACAGTGGATGATTCCGAATGAACTGGACCGGATCTATACTGAAAACGGCGCGGAAGAAATGAACGCCAGCACCGGCCAGGACCTGACGACCTATCATGTCAGCCTGCCTTCCAACAAAGTTGAGCTGTGGGCGCGCATCGAATCGGACCGGCTGCAAAATCCCGTTTTCCGTGAGTTCTACACGGAGCGGGATGTCATCATGGAGGAACGGCGTCAGCGCATCGAAACCAATCCCGCTGGAAAACTGGCTGAGCAGTTCTTTGCCACCGCCTTTCGGGCCCACCCTTATGGCCGCCCGATCCTGGGTTGGCCGTCGGATATGCGCTTTCTGAGCATGGACGATGTATCGGCCTTCTTCCATCAGGCACGCGCGCCCCGTCACACGGTCATTTCCGTCGTCGGTGACATCAATCCTGAAGAAACGCTTTCCATCATCCGAAAATACTTTGAAAGCATCCCGGCCCGGAAGACGGCCCCCCCGGTCATCAACGGGGAGCCGCCCCTATCCGATGAAAGACGCGTGGAAGTGAGCTTTGATGCCAAACCGCAGCTTATGATCGGGTATCACAAGCCGCCCCCGCCCGCCCAGGATGATTACACTTTCGATGTGATCGAAGCCATTCTGTCCAAGGGAAGGACCTCAAGATTTTACCGCAAATTGGTCGAAGAGATGAAGATCGCCGAGAGCGTGGCAACGGCAAACGGCACACCGGGGGCGCGTTACCCCAACCTTTTTGCGATCTTTGCGACCCCCCGTCGCCCCCATGCATGCCGTGAACTGGAGCAGGCCATCGAAGCGGAACTGGAAAGACTCAAGCGGGAGCCGGTCCCGGAGCAGGAACTGCAAAAAATAAAAAACCAGCTGAAAGCGGATTTTATACGGAGTCTCAATTCCAACAACGGCCTGGCGAGCATGCTCTCCTATTATGAGACCCTGCTGGGAGATTATCGTTATTTAACCAACTATATCAAAATTATCGATAAAATCACGTCCGACGAGATCATGCAGGCCGCGCAAAAATATCTCAGGAACGAGAACAGGGCCGTGGCAACACTTGTATCCAGCCGGACGCCGTCTGAACAGTCGGGTCAACCGGCCGGATCAAAAATGGGAAAATGAAAAATACAATACGGATATTAATCTGTTTTTACTGTTTAGTTCTCGCTGCGCCTGTCACGGCCGCTGAGCCGCGTCCGGTCCGTCATCCGGACTCCCTGACGTATAAGCCGCTGCGGTTCAATCCCCCGCAGGCCCGGCGTCATACCCTGGATAACGGGATTATCCTGTATGTCCTCGAAGATCACGAACTTCCCCTGGTGAACATCTCGGCCGTTTTCAGGAGCGGTTCCGTGCATGATCCTGCCGCGAAGGCCGGTCTTGCCGAACTGACGCACCGGATCATGCGCACCGGCGGCACGCAGTCTCTCAGCGGCGACGACCTGGACGACCTGCTCGCTTTTCACGGCATCTCGCTTAATTTTTCAGCGGAAATGGACATGGGGTTGGCCAATCTGTCCGTTTTGAAGCAGGACCTCGCTCTGGGTCTTGATGTTTTTTCCCAGATCCTGAGGCAACCCCGCTTTGCTCAGGACAAGCTCCAGCTCGCCAAAGACCTTCATATTGAAGGGCTCCGGGGTATTCTGGATGACCCGCCCAAATATGCGTTCCGTGAGTTCAGGAAGCTATTGTACCGGGACAATCCTCGCGGCATGCTTTCCTCTCAGATTTCTGTCAAAAACATCCAGCGTTCCGATCTGGTTGATTTTCATCGGCGATTTTTTCATCCAGGGAACGTCATGCTGGCGATTACCGGTGATGTGACCCTTGCGGAAGCGCTCCGCCTGGCCGGCCGTTATCTGGGCGACTGGCAGGCGTCAGGCCGTCCGGAAATGATACAACCACCTGCGGGCCAAGAGAATGGCACGATTCATTACCTTTATAAAGCAATACCGCAGTCGGTCATCGTCTCCGGCCAACTGGCGCCGTCAAAACGGGACCAGGATTTTTACCCTTTCACGATCCTCGATTTTATTCTGGGAGGAGGCGGCTTCCGCTCCCGGATCTTTCAGGAAGTCCGCAGTAATCGCGGCCTGGCATACAGTACCGGCAGTTTTTACAAGGCCAGGCAGGATTATGGCGCATTCGGGGCCTATGCCATGACCAAATCATCCTCCACGGTGGCAGTTGTGACTTTAATCAGCGATATCATGACAGATGTAAAGGAAAGGGGTGTCACGCAGGAGGAGCTGTCCTGGGCGAAAAAATCCATCAACAACAGCTTTATTTTTTCCTTTCAGGATACGGATCAGATCGCTTCACAGCAGATGATGCTTGAATATGACCGGCTGCCGCAGGATTTTCTCATGAAATATCCGCAGCAGATCGATCGAGTGACCGCGGAAGCCCTGCATCAAACCGCAAACCGTTACCTGAACCGGGAAAGGGCCGTAACGCTTATCCTGGGAGATGAAAAAGCATTTGATAAACCCCCTTCTTCCCTGGGAAAAGTGATCAGAATTGAAGGAGATTTATGATTGACCCTGTCGTTTTCGAAAAGGTCAAGCAACTCATTGATCAGTACCGGGATGCCATGATTCGAATGCAGATCGAATTGACGGCCATCCCTGCGCTGTCACCGGATAGCGGCGGCCAGGGCGAATGCGATAAAGCAAGGTATCTCCTGGAAAAGCTGCGTGCTCTGGGATTTGAACATATTCAGGAATTCGACGCTCCGGATGAGCGAGTCTCCTCGGGAGTCCGTCCGAATATCCTCGTCACCCAGCCCGGGAAAAGACCGGACAGGACCACCTGGATACTGACGCACCTGGACATCGTGCCGCCGGGCGAAAGGGCTCTCTGGAGTGAAGATCCTTACAAGGGTTATCAGAAAGGCGAGTGCATCTATGGACGAGGAACGGAAGACAACCAGCAGGATCTCGTGGCTTCCATCTTTGCGGCCAAGGCGCTGATGGATGAGAATGTGATTCCGGAAAATACGATCGGTCTCGCCTTTGTGGCGGATGAAGAAACGGCCAGCCAGTATGGACTTTCCTATCTGCTGCAGCATCAGGATAACCCCTTCCGGAAAAGGGATCTCCTAGTGGCGCCCGATTCAGGAAACGAAGACGGATCGTTGATTGAAATTGCGGAAAAAAGCATCTACTGGCTCAGACTTAGAACCAGCGGAAAACAGTGCCACGCCAGCAGGCCGGAACTGGGCAGGAATGCGTTTCTGGCAGCATCCCATCTCGTCGTCCGGCTGCATGATCTTCACATCCTTTTTAATGACGTTGATCCGCTGTATCATCCCCCCGCCAGCACCTTTCAGCCCACAAAAAAAGAGATGAACGTTCCCAATGTGAATACCATTCCGGGCGAGGATGTCTTCTATCTGGACTGCAGAATCCTGCCACAATACGTTTTGTCGGATGTTTTCAGTCAGATCAGGCGCATGGCCGACGATATCGAGAAACAGTTCGGTGTAACCATTGATATCCAAACGGTGCAGGCCGTCCAGGCGCCCTCCCCTACACCTGGCGATGCGCCGGTCGTCCTGGCGCTGCAGGAGGCGATCCGGGATGTCTATCAGGTAGAGGCAATGCCGCAGGGTATCGGCGCCGGAACCGTGGCCGCCTATTTCCGGCGGGAAGGCTATCCCGTGGCCGTCTGGTGCAGAATCGGCAACACGGCCCACCAGCCTGACGAGCACTGCCTCATCGCCAATATGACGGGAAATGCCAAGGTGTACGCACACCTTTTTTTACAGAAGTAAACCGGCCCTGTTTTTTCATCCCGCAACAGCCGGATCATGATCATGGGGCTGGTAAGCACATCAGAAGACCTTTGAAAAATGGCTTCGCCGCGGCTCAAAATCTTTTCCGCAATAAATATGACAATGCTTAATTATAAATGAAATAAATAAATTAGCATCATTTCTGGAAAGTCGAAAAATCTTTGATTCGCCGCTTGCGAACCATTTTTCTTCGGTTGTGCAAAGCTCTCATCAGATCACAAAAATGATTGCAATCAGAAATGACGCATGATAGCCTTCGAACAACATGAATGACCATGCCTCAGCGTCAGAATTCTTTTGGTGCAATCTGAAACAGGACTGAAAACGACTTGAAACAAAAACCCGCATCTCCTCTGGTCGAAAGAATCTGCTTTGACAACACCGAACATACCCTCCATCTTTTCGGCGAACATGACAAGCACTTGAAACTTTTAGAAAAGATCGAATCCGTTAAACTGTCCGCCCGGGGGAATCTCCTGTCCATTTCCGGTGAATCGCTCGCCGTTTGCCTGATTAAAAATCTGCTCACCCAGCTCTACGGGATTGTTGCGAAAGGTTACCCCCTGTATGCGCCGGACATTGACTATGCGCACAGAATCCTTTCTGAAAACAGTGCCATCGACCTGGAGAGGATATTCCTCGACACCGTCTTCATCTCTTCAAAAAAAAAGGTGATTACCCCCAAGAGCATTGCCCAGAAACACTATATTGATTCCATTCGACAGCATGACATGGTCTTCGGTATCGGTCCGGCCGGCACCGGCAAAACTTACCTGGCCATGGCTATGGCGGTTTCCGCCCTGTTGGAAAAAAAGGTCCACCGGATCGCCCTCGCCCGACCCGCGGTCGAAGCGGGCGAAAAACTGGGATTCTTGCCGGGCGACCTGGCGGAAAAGGTCAATCCCTATTTGCGTCCCCTCTATGACGCGCTCTTTGACATGCTTGACTTTGACCGCGCCTCAGCGCTGATCCACAAGGGCGTGATCGAAGTGGCGCCCCTGGCTTTCATGCGCGGCCGGACCTTGAACGATTCTTTCGTCATCCTCGATGAAGCGCAAAATACGACTTCCGAGCAGATGAAAATGTTTTTAACGCGCCTCGGCTTTGGTTCAAAAGCAGTCATTACGGGCGATGTGACACAGATTGACCTTCCGACGGACAAGGTCTCGGGGCTTGTGGAAGCTGAAACGATCCTGATGAATACCGACGGAATCCGCTTTGTCCATTTCTCCGAAATTGATGTAGTCCGTCATCCTCTCGTCCAGGATGTGATCAGGGCCTATAACCATCTGGACAGCGGCAAAACAAAAGGCAGGTTGCGTCCGTCATGATTCGATCCATGAAAGCTTTGCATAGCATATGAAAAATGGTTCGCGAGCGGCGAATGAAAGATTTTGAGACGCGGCGAAGCCATTTTTCACCGGTCTCTCAACGGGGCACATTGAAAATAAATTCTCATGAATATTCACATCGAAAACCGGCAGAAAGCGATAAAACTTGACCTGCGCCGGGTTCGTCGCATTGTCCATAAGCTGAAAAAAATCCTGAATTGTTCCGATCAGGAAATCAGCCTGCTTTTTGTTGACGATGAACAGATCCGTGAGATCAACAGGCAGTATCTCAACCGGGATCACCCTACCAACGTCATTTCCTTCCCTCTCCGGGATGGAGACTACGGCGATATCAATCCCCAGGTCCTCGGCGATATCGTTATTTGCGCCGAACGGGCCTCCCGGGATGCAGCTGCCGGCGATCTATCCCTTAATGATGAGATTGATTTTCTTGTGATCCACGGCCTGCTGCATCTGTTGGGCTACAAGCACGAAGGCGGCAATAAACTCAAATCCATAAAAATGAGGGACAAGGAAAACGAAATCTTCTACATGCTGAACGGGTATGAACTTGAACGCTTCTGATGCGGCTATTTCACGATAATCTGTTGGCCGGGTCGGATTACGGCCGTCGTGTCCATGCCGTTTAGTTCCAGAATCCTGGCCAGGCTGACATTGCTCTTTTTTGCAATCCTGTCCAGGCTGTCACCCTTTTGGACGATATACACGGCTCCTCCCGTCTCCGGGGCAACCGTCTTACCGGCCCCCTCTTTAACGGCTTTCTTGCCGCCGTTTTGCGTTTCCGGGGCCGCCTCAGTCCTTGAAACACCGGCCCGACCTCCGATCCGGATGGTTTGGCCGACATTGATGGTATCTCCCTTGATATTATTAATTTTTTTGATTTCCGACGGTGTGGTATTAAACCGCTGCGCTACAGACGACAGCGTATCTCCGCCTTTGACTTTATAGCGAGTGATCTGTTCACCCTGACCTTTATCACGCTCGGATCGTTGTCCGGATGCGTCTGCTGCATACCGGATCCCACGGAGCGGCACTTTTAGTTGCTGCCCGACGCGGACTCCTCTTTTGGCCGAGAGGCCGTTGTAGGACATCAAAGTGTTCACCGATATGCCGTAGCTGTGTGCGATGGATGCCGCGGATTCGCCTCGCTTGACTTTATGACGTTTAAAACCGGATTTCGATGATATTCGGACCTGCCTGGGTATTTCAGACTGTTGAATACCCTCAGCGACTCTTGCAAATTTCTCAGCCTTCTCCGGGGGAACTTTCAGCGGATAGTCGCGGTTGGGCGTCATACGGTGTCTGAGTTCCGGATTGAGGGCATTGAGCGTCTCCTCGGGTACTTCGAGCGCCGCGGCAATATCCCGCAAACGCATGTTTTTTCCTGACTTGACTTCTTCGTAGGGAATGGGATTTTCAAGCGGTTTACCCAGCTCCATGCCGAATTTTCCCGGATTTTTGATGATATGCAGAGTCGCCAGAAAACGTGGCACGTAACGTGCCGTCTCATAGGGCAGCATGTGATAAAGATCCCAGAAACGGTCGAGGTAATTCAGATGCTGGCTCGAGATGACCCGAAGCACCCTGCCCTCCCCGCAGTTGTAGGCAGCCAGAACCGTCAGCCAGTCTCCGAACATGTCATGCAGGTCCTTCAGATAGCCAATGGCCCCCCGTGTTGACTTCTCCGGGTCTATGCGTTCGTCAATCCATTCGTCCCGGCTCAAGCCGTATTTATATCCCGTCGACGGAATGAATTGCCAGGGGCCCAGTGCCCGCGCTTTTGAAAGGGCTAAAACCTTGAAGCCGCTTTCTACCAGCGGAAGCCAGGACAGCTCTTCGGGCAGTCCCGCTTTTTTCAGTTCCCGGACGATCATCGGACGGTAGGCGCCGGAGCGATGATAAGAAGAAATAAAAAAATCTCTTTCAATGCCCTGGAAGCTCCGGATTTCTTTTTCCACGTCCGCGTTCATGATAAGAGGAATCTCGCTTCGCTTGCCGACGGTCACCGTTTGACGGGACGAATAGACCGCAAGAATACGTTTGGAGATCAGAAGGCGCAGGTCGTCCTTCTGTCTGGTCATGACCGGATCGTCGTCTGTTTCGATGATGAGGGCATAGGCCTGATCCAAAAGATCCAGTGCACTTTCAAGGTCTCCTCTTTTCCAGCGCTTTTCGGACTCTTCTAAAAGCGCCAGGGCGTCCTCCATGATATTTTGCTCCTCTTCCTGGGCTTTCTTGTCATTATTCTTGTTATTATTATCCTCGATGGCCGGCTGGTCGGGCGGCTGAATCTTATTGACAGATTCAGGATGAATCTTTTTCTCAGGTTCAGCAGTCGCCGTTTTAATTTCTGCAACCTGCCGCTTTTCCATGCTCGGCACAGATACGGGCAGGACATTGCCGGGAGGCGCCATCGCAAACACACGGTCCATGAAAAATACCTGGACGGCAACCAGGCAGATCAACAGAAAAGACAGAATTATCAAAGGTTTTATGACGAATCTCGGCATGCAACGAACTCCTTTTTCAGCTTACTTCGATCCTTCCGGTGGCCATCAATGTTATGCCCGCCCGCATCGAATCAAAAAATCCTGGCCCTTGTATCACAGGCGACGCTTATTTCAAATTTTTATATTACGCCGACAGCAAATAGGCTTCGATAAAATCGTCAATATCGCCGTCCAGGACGCGTGTGGCGTTTCCAACCTCCAGATTGGTCCGGTGATCCTTAATCATCTTATAGGGGTGGAGCACATATGAGCGGATCTGGCTGCCCCAGGCAATTTCCTTCTTGGATTTGTTCACTTCATCAAGCTTTGCATTTTGCTCCTGCAGCTTCAGTTCGTAGAGGCGCGATTTCAGATACTTCATGGCCATGGCCTTGTTTTTGTGCTGGGAGCGCTCGTTCTGGCACTGAACGACGATGCCCGTGGGCAAATGGGTCAGCCGTACGGCGGAGTCCGTTTTGTTTACATGCTGCCCGCCGGCCCCGGTGGAACGATAGGTATCGATGCGAAGATCTTTCTCATCGATTTCCACGACGATCTCTTCATCCACTTCGGGATAGACGAACACGGATGCAAAGGAGGTGTGTCTTCTGGCGCCGGCATCGAAAGGAGATATGCGGACAAGCCGGTGGATGCCGATTTCGGCCTTGGAATAGCCATAGGCATATTCGCCTTCGATCGTCAGGGAGACGTTCTTCACGCCCGCCTCATCGCCGGGCAACAGATCGATGATGGTGGTCTTGAACCCCCTGCGTTCCGCCCAGCGCAGATACATACGCAAAAGCATCTCCGCCCAGTCCTGTGCTTCAGTGCCGCCCGCCCCGGCGTGAATGGACATGATGGCATCCATGGGGTCCTGCTCGGAACCCAGCATCATCTTGAGCTCTTCACTACGAACGGCGGTCGTCAGTTTTTCCAGATCCCGGCCTACTTCCGTCAGGGTCTCCTCGTCTTCTTCCGCTGCTGCCAGTTCATAAAGTTCATCGAGATCGTCAACCGAGCCTTTGAGACCCTTCCAGTGGCCGACGATATGATCCAGTCGCGTCTTCTTTTTCAGGATATCTCTGGCCTTTTCCTGGTCGTTCCAGAAATCCTCACGCAGGGAAAGCGCCTCCAGCTCTTTGATGTTGTTGTCTTTGTCGGGGATGTCAAAGACATTCACCGAGCCGGTCGATTCTTTTTCTCACACTCGTAATGGCTTCGGGCAATGCTTCAATCATAATTTCTGCTCCTTTTCTTAATCGTCGCACTAAATATCAGGATCAATGCGAGGATGCAACTATAAACGAACACATCCCCATAGGTCGAATAAAAAGTGTTTCTGTCCATGAATCGTACCGTCCCTGCTATCGTGGCTTTTTCAAAAAGGGCGCTGCGGGCCTCAATGTGGCCGGTGGGATCAATGATTGCACTGATGCCCGTATTGGCAGCCCGAACCAGGTACAGCCGGTTCTCCACGGAGCGGAATACGGTCATGGACAGGTGCTGATAGGGCGCCGATGTGTTGCCGAACCAGGCGTCATTGGTGATATTCACCAGGAGGTCCGCACCCCCTTGCCGATATGCCCGACCCGCTTCCGGCAGGATGCCCTCGTAGCAGATCATGACTCCCAGTTTCTGGGGCCGACCAGCCACCTGCAAGATCAACGGCTCATAGCCGGGACCACTCCGAAAATCGCCAATCCCCGCCACGAGTTTTTTGATAAAGGGAAAGAATCGGCGCAAGGGGACGTATTCGCCATAGGGAACCAGATGGACCTTGTCATATTGACCGGCAATCCGACCATCCGGGGAGAGGAGAAAGGCACTGTTCAATAAAGCCAGGCCAAGACCGTCCCTCTCGTAGCGAGGGCTGCCGAAGAGCAGCCAATCGCCGGTCAGCCTGGGGAGCGCAGCCACTTCGCGTTGCATGTCATTCTGATCCTGAAAGAAGAAGGGGGCTGCCGTTTCCGGCCAGACGATCAGACCATTTCCAGCCGGCGCGGCCTGCAGGGTCAGAGCCTTGTAGATGCGGACCGTTTCCTCCTGAAAAGCCGGGCGCCACTTGATGCTCTGATCAATATTGCCCTGGATGAGGCTGACGGGCATTTGCGGGGCTTGATGAAGGGATTTTTTCACATCATTGAGCCGGAAAATCCCATAGCCGAAAAGGATCAGCAGCACGAGGCAGCCTGCCATGACCTCTGACGTGATGCGCCTGATCCGACGTTTTCTGTCCAACCGCGACTGCCAGATACGAAAGACGTCAAAAATGACGACATTGACGACAACAATGGCAAAGGATATTCCAAAGACGCCTGTAATATCAGCAGCCTGGATCAGCGGCCGGTAGAGATACTGTGAATAACCGAGGTTTTCCCACGGAAACCCCGTGAGCAGATGAGATTTGACATACTCCAGCGACGTCCAGATCAGCGGCGCCGCAAGGATTGGAGCGACACCCCGCGCATGAAAAAAAACGACACCCGCCGCAAACAGCGCGACATAGAAAGCCAGGTAGGCTGAAAGAAGCAGCATGACGGCAATCCCCACCGGAAGCGGGAGATAGCCGTAATGAACGACGACGTAGGCAATCCAGTAAATAATCCCGATATAGGCGGTCAAACCGGTCAGGAAACCGGTTATAAACCCCTGATAGGGTTTTTTCTCCTGCAGGGCATGCAGCAGTGGAATGAGGGCTACCCAGGCAAGAAGCCCCGTACCGAACTTCGGGAAGGAAAGAACGAGCAGGACGCCTGACAATAATGCCCAGAAAATGGTCCTTCGGTCAATGCCCGCTCCCCGGAGCCCTATCCTCATGCTTCTCTGCCGTTCTGAATGCCGGCCAAACGCCTCATCCTGACTTTTCTGATGCTGCGCTCATCCGCAGATTCAATAATCATTTCGAATGGCTCAATTTCGATCTTTTCGCCGGTGACAGGGATTTTTCCGATGGCATGGAGAATCATTCCCCCCAGGGTCTCATACTTTCCCTCCGGAAAGGTCACACTGAAATGTTCTTCGATTTTTTCAATTTCCGTTCTGCCGTCTGCAAGGACATAGCCATCCGGAAGTTCGACAATGTTTCCTTCTTTCGCATCATGTTCATCGTGGATTTCTCCGACGATTTCTTCTATCAGGTCCTCGAGCGTTACGAGCCCGGACGTCCCCCCGTATTCGTCGATCACAACGGCCATGTGGTATTTACGCTGCTTGAGTTCGTGCAGCAGAAGATGGGTATTTTTGGTTTCCGGGATATAATAGGGTTTTCTCAGGATGGAAAGAATATTGCCCTCCGCCATGGGCTTCGACCAAAACTTCAGCAGGTCCTTCACATTCAGGATGCCGACAATGTTGTCAATGCTGCCGCTGTAAACCGGTATCCGCGTGTGACCGTAACGCGTAATGAGGTCAATGATCTCCTCAATAGGCGCGTCACTGGAAACGGCAACCATTTCCGTACGGGGAATCATGACCTCACGGACAAGCGTATCGCGGAATTCCAGGATGCTCTGGATCATCTCGCCGGATTGCGAATCAATCAGGCCATTTTCCTCGCCGGCGTCAATGATAGACTGGATTTCCTTTTCCAGGCGCGATGAATCTTTGGCTGAAAAAATTCCCTTGATTTTGGAAGTGATTGTTTTTCTTAAAATATCAAACTCCTCCTATAATCCCCGCAGGTATTCCGGACGCAATCGTCGGTTATCGCCGGAGGCGATGACCTGCTGAATCATGCTGAGCGTCTTTTCTTTCTCCCGAGGCATCCAGGCCCGGATGGGCAGATAATTCGAAGCGTGATTGGACGTAAAGAAGCAGTTCGTAAAATCCGTACGGGCGACCATGACTTCCAGTTCCCGAAGGAATCCGAAAGTGTCGGGAAGCACAAACCGGCCATTGACCTGGTCTTCGTAGAGCGGCGTACCGGGAACAACCATCACAGTCAGGGCGCCGACATAATCAGAATCAATGTCCGTCAGGATTCTGGCGGTATCGAAGGCGTGTTCGACGCTTTTTTCGATCCCGCCGATGCCCAGAAGCACCGTAGAAGACAGAAGGATTCCGGCTTCCTTGATCCTGCGGCCCGCTTCGACCATCTGCGCATAGGTCGCCCCTTTGCTGATTCTCTTGAGCAGATCTTCGTTCCCGGTTTCAACACCGAGATAGACGATCCCGAGCCCCATCCCCTGCAATTGCACGAGTTCTTCCGGTGTCTTGCGCAGGATGCTCTTGGCGTTGGCATAGCACCCCACCCGCTTGACACCCTTGATATAGCACCGGATGGACGACAGGATGTCCACGAGCCGTTGCTGAGGAATAATCAGGGCATCGCCGTCGCACAGAAAGATCTTCTCCACGGTGCGGTAGCGGCTCGCCTCGAGGATGTCTTCCTCGATTTCCGCAAAAGACTTGATGCGGAATTTTCCCCCCTTGTAGGTCGGACAGAAGCTGCATTTATTGTGGGAACATCCCACGGTCACCTGCAAAAGCAGGCTGTAGGCCTCGCTGGGAGGCCTGATGATCATTCCTTCGTATTTCATCACACAATCAAAACCGCCGCCGTCGCTGCGGATTTCGTTTCCTTCCCGTCAGATTGTCTGCTCTTTGTTCCAATAAAATATTACATTCTGCTCAAAAAGGCAAGGGCGACGGCTCAATATTCGACATAAGTTCAAGCATACCGGGCTTGAAGTGAACGCACACGACTTCTGTCATGAACCCGAGGAAGCGGAAACGCCCCCGTGTTCTTTTCCAGTACCTCCTGATAATTAAACCCTTCTAATACCTTTCTTTCGATTGGCGTTCCCAGGATCTTCTCGATATCCCGGATCGTGTCCTTGTCTTCACGGGTGACCAGGGTGAAGGCGTCGCCCAGGCGTTCGGCCCTGCCTGTCCGTCCGATCCGGTGAATATAGCTGGTCGCAGAATCGGGAATGTCAAAATTGATGACATGGGAAATCGACGCGACATCCAGACCACGGGCCGCAATATCCGTTGCGACCAGGACTTTTATTTTGCCTGTCCGGAACTGGTCCATCGCCTGCTTGCGCTGGTTCTGGGATTTGTTTGAATGCAGTACCGAAGCTGCATAGCCGGCACGCTTTATTTTCTCTGCGACGCGATCGGCCCGGTGTTTTGTCCGGGTGAACACCAGGATCGACTCAACCGTCATCTCATCCAGCAGCCGCTGCAGCAGTCCCGGCTTCAAGTGCTGCGGGACCGGGTAAAGCGTATGCGCGACAGTATCGGAAGGCGCATCGGTTCCCATCGAGAATCGTTGCGGCGAGCGCATGGACTTTACGGCCAGTTGCTCCACGGCCGCATCGAATGTCGCCGAAAAGAGCAGCGTTTGTCGTTGAGAAGGCACCTGCTTCATGATCTGCTGGATGGACGGCAAAAAACCCATGTCCAGCATACGATCCGCTTCATCGATCACGAGAACCTCAACCTGATCCAGCCTGGCGTTTCCCCGGTTCAGATGATCCAGCAAGCGACCCGGACACGCGACGATCACCTCGACGCCCTGATGCAGAGCCTTTTCCTGCGGCTGCATCCCCACGCCGCCATACACCGTGGCCGATCTCAGGGACGTATATTTTCCCAGCTCGTTGATCACGGTATGGATCTGTTCGGCCAGTTCGCGCGTCGGCGTGACGATCAGCGCACGCGTCGCCCTGCGCCCGCCCTGGTGTTTCACGGCAAGCAGGTTGTGCAGGATAGGAAGCACAAAAGCGGCCGTTTTACCTGTGCCGGTCGGGGCCGTTCCGATCACGTCACGCCCCGCCAGAATGGCGGGTATGGCGACCGCCTGGATCGGCGTCGCTTTCTCATACCCGGCCGCTTGAAGCCCTTGCCGCACACGACCGTCTAACTTGAAACTTTCAAAACTCATTTTCATCCTTTATAATTACCAGCAGTTGAGAGATTTGAATCCATTTCGAACCGGCCCGGCTGGTAAAGACAAGGCTTTTCACGCGCTGGGTAAGCGCCTGAAAGACTTTGTCGCGAACACGGCATTAAATTTGGATTCTGTCTAGATTAGCGGGATTTTCCTGCCGAAGTTTCTCAAGAAGAAAGGTGGGAAGGTCAATGACAAACGCTATCACGAGGACCGTACTACACCCCTTGTTGAAGAATAGCAAGAACTATTTTCAACTATTTTTGCGTACTTGCGAAAAAAGTGCTGTTCTTTCTTGAATCGACACCCCACCCCATATTTTTATGGCCTGAATTCATTGACATACAACATCATTATTCATATACTCCCGCCGTGAAAAAAGGGACGTTATCATCAATAGATACTCAAGACGTTATTAAAGGTCTCTTCCCGCAAACGCTGTTATCGACAGCACCCGAATAAACGAGGTGACGACTATGGGGCTCTCTACCTTTCTTAAATCACTGGATATTTTTGCCGATTTGAGCGATCGGGAATGGTTCATCCTTGACGAAAACGCGCAAGGGATTGAATACGCCCCCGATGCCGCCATCATAAAACGGGGGGAAATAGGCCGTTTCCTCTGGATTATCCAGGAGGGGGAGGTAAAAGTGATTCTGCCGCCGTCCGGGTCGGCGGGGGAAATCACCATCCTTTTGAAAACAGGCTCCCTGTTCGGCGAGATGTCGATCATGACCGGTGAACCGGCCATCGCGGACGTCGTGGCTGCGACCACCTGCCGGCTGATCAAAATCCCGAGGGAAACCCTATCCAAATTGATCGCCGGAAATCCCAAGACCCTGGGGAAATTTGCCCGCCTGATTACGGAGCGGATGCTCAGTAATGCAAGGATATCAGCTCAACATGATCACCAGCGGTCCGCTTACCGGCTCAACGAAGATCCTTACGATCTGAATTTTTCCTCGGCTTCGGAACCGCTGAAAATTTTGGTTTTGAACAGCGGAAGTTCGTCTCTGAAATACTCCCTTTTCGACACCATCCGGAATCTGACGCTCATCGAGGGTGCGATTGAAAAAATCGGATCAGGAGATGCCGCTCATCATATCAGAACCCCCCAGATAAAGCACAAAGATGCGCAACCTGACGTCATGACCATGAACGAAGCTTTCGATGTCATGATACGGACGCTCACAAACCCGGAATTTACGGCGATCGACCGCCTCAGCGATCTCAATGTAGTCGGGCACCGGGTCGTGCACGGCGGCGGACAATTCTCCAATGCCGTGGTCATCAATGAAAATATCATGGCCTCAATCCGTTCAGCGTCTTCGATGGCGCCACTGCACAACCCCTACAACCTAGCCGGAATAGAACGTATGCAGCTCCTGCTGCCCGCTGTCCCGCAGGTGGCTGTCTTTGACACGGCCTTTCACCAAACCATGCCCAGCCATGCCTACACCTATGCCCTCCCCCATGAGGTCTGCGAAAGGGAACTTATCCGGCGCTACGGTTTTCACGGAACCAATCATGAATACATGGCGCTCCGGGCGTCCACATGGCTCAAGCGTCCCCTGGGCGAGCTGAAAATGATTTCCTGTCATCTGGGCAACGGCGCCTCCCTTTGCGCCATCGACCATGGGCGCAGCATCGACACAAGCATGGGCATGACCCCCCTTGAAGGGCTGATCATGGGTACTCGTCCAGGTGATGTGGACCCCGGAGCCATCATACATCTCATGAAGAACGCTTCTCGAAATATCGAAGATATGGATCGGATGCTGAACAGGGAAAGCGGATTGAAGGGCATCAGCGGCAAAAATGACATGCGGGAGATCCTTGCGGGCGCGGAACAGGGCGATGTGCGATGCACCCGGGCCATCAGCGCTTTCTGCTACAGGACCCGCAAATATATCGGTGCCTACATGGCCGCTCTGGGCGGGCTTGACGTTCTGATCTTCACAGCCGGCATCGGCGCCAATTCCGCAGAAATCCGTGCCGGGATCTGCCAGGGTCTGGACCTGTTCGGCATTAGACTTTCCCATGACCGTAATCTGCCCGGCGTGGAGCAAGGGGGTGTCCTCGACATTTCCGTGCCGGACGCCAAGGTCCGGATACTGGTGATCCCGGCCGATGAGGAACGCATGATCGCCCGGAAGACCCTTCATGCCTTATGCCGGGTCCGGACCATCGAAGAAACGCGGATGCTGCGGTCAAAGCCCGTTCCCATCAGTGTTTCCGCACATCATGTCCATTTGAGTCAGCCTGATTTTGAGCGGCTCTTCGGCCAGGGGAAAACTATGACCCCCAGATCCGACCTGAGCCAGCCGAACCAGTTCGCCTGCCAGGAAACGGTCAATCTCATCGGTCCGAAAGGAAAGGTGAACCGTGTCCGTATTCTCGGTCCCAGCCGGAAAGAATCACAGGTGGAAATTTCACGCACCGAGGAATTTCAGTTGGGGATCGATGCCCCGGTACGGGAATCGGGAGATCTGGCCGGGACGCCGGGGATCACGATCGAGGGGGAAGCGGGAAGGATTGAACTGGAAAAGGGTGTGATCTGCGCGAAGCGTCATATCCACATGCCTCCCGAGGATGCCCTCGGCTTCGGCCTCCGCAATCGGGATGTGGTCCGGGTGGGTGTCAGGGGCGAGCGGGAATTGATTTTCGGTGATGTGGTGATTCGCATTGATCCGAACTTCAAGCTGGATATGCATATTGATACGGATGAGGCCAACGCCGCTGAGATTTCTGTCGGAGCGTCGGGAGTTATCGATTCGATCCAGCACCGGTGTTATATGTAACACTTCATTTTATGCGGTAACTTTCTCTTGACTTTCCGGTGGCGCATAATAGAATACAATATATCGTTTCTCTTAGCATTTCAGTTAACCCATCAACCTTCTCTCTAACATTCTGGAGTCGCTGCCAAATCGTTAAAGGAGGTCTGACATGCAGGATCCTTATTCCGCCAAGCCCTGGCTCAAGTTTTATGACAAGCACGTGCCGTCAAACCTGAATTATCCGAATAAAACCTTTGTCGAGCTGTTTCAGGATGCCGTGAAAGCCGTTCCCGATAAAACGCTGGTTAACTATATGGGCGCCGGCCTTTCTTTCCGGGAACTCGATGAGCTCTCAAACAAGCTTGCCAACTTTTTAAAAGCTCGCGGACTCAAACCCGGCGATGTAGTGGGGGTGAACCTTCCCAATCTTCCCGCATACTATATCGCCATCATCGGCATCCTGAGGGCCGGATGCCTGCTTTCGGGCGTGAGCCCCTTGCTTTCAGAAAAAGAGATAGAGTACCAGCTCAACGACTCCGGGGCAAAGATTTTACTAACACTGGATCTGCTCTCCGACAAGGCGGCCGACGCCCTGACAAAAACCAGCGTAAAATGCATGGTCGTGGTTGAGATTGCCGATTTCTTGCCCACCGTGAAGCGCGTCTTGGGGAAACTGCTGAAAAAAATCCCCACGAAGCCGGTCCCGCCCGTCTCCGGGAAAGAGGTGATCCGGTTCATGGATATCCTCAAGACCATGCCATCCGCGTCCGTGCTGGAGAACATCGGGATGAACGCACCTTGCCTCATGCAGTATACCGGAGGCACCACCGGTCCTTCGAAGGGGGCCGTTCTCACCCACAGGAACATGGTCTGCCAACTGACACAGTTCGGCGTATGGGTTGATCTCAAGATGGGGCAAGGCACAATACTTTCAGCCTTTCCGCTGTTTCATCAGGCGGGGCTGTTCATCGGCATGCTGTCCATGGCCTACGGGTGTACACAGATCGCCATCCCCAATCCCAGGGATCTGGATTTCATTATTGCAGCCATCAAGAAATACAAGCCGAATGCCATCGGCAATGTTCCTACGCTCTTCATGGAGCTCATGAAAAAGGAGGCCTTCCGAAAACTGGATTTTTCATGGCTGGAGTGGTGCGGCAGCGGCGCAGCGCCCTTTCCGCCCGAATACATCCGGGAATTCGAGAACATTGTCGGGAAGGGAAAGCTTGTCGAAGTCTGCGGCATGACCGAGACCAGCCCCATCACCACGGCCCTTCCCCTGTATGGGATGAAGGTTCCCGGCTCCGTGGGCATTCCGCTTCCCGATACCGAGGCAAAGCTCGTGGACCCTGAAACGGGCTCGATCGTGCCGGTTGGCGAGCCGGGTGAATTTGTGGCAAAGGGCCCCCAGGTCTTTACCATCGGCTACCACGAAAAGCCCGAGGAAACGGCCAACACCTTGAGGAGCGGGTGGATTTACACGGGCGATATCTGCCAGATGGACGAAAACGGCTACTTCTATGTGGTGGACCGCATGAAAGATATGGTCAACATCTCCGGTTTCAAGGTCTTTACCCGGCAGGTTGATGATGTCCTGATGGAGCACCCGGACATCGATGTGGCCGCCACGATCGGTCTGCCTGACCCGGAGCGGCCGGGCTCCGAGATCGTGGTATCGGCGCTCGTCTTGAAGCCGGGCCGTGAGAAGAGCGAGGCGATGAGGGAGAAGATCAGCCAGTATATGAAAGAAACGGTGGCACCCTACAAGGTTCCGAAGAGAATCGAATTTATGGATGAGCTCCCGAAAAGCGCCGTGGGGAAGATCCTGAAACGGGAGCTTCGAACCATGCTTTCGAAATAGAGGTAGAGGCAAAGCCATGTCAACGACACATCCGTATGAGACTTTCATTTTTGACGAGCCTGTTCCCGGCGTGGGTCGGGTGACGCTGAACCGCCATGCCCAGCTCAACGCCATCAACATCCGGATGCTCGATGAGTTCGAGTATTTATTCAGGTGGTTATCCGGCGATTGCCCGATCCGGGTGCTCGTCATCACGGGCATGGGCCGGGGTTTCTGTGCCGGCGCCGATCTAAACGATGCCGATGTTTACCGGGAATCAGAGGCCTTTGCCGATCCCGATCATTTCCTGCGGCTTGTTCAGGAACGCTACGCCGCGCTGATATTGGGAATCAGGAACATCCCCCAGCCCGTCATCGCCGCAGTCAATGGTCCTGCAGCGGGCGGTGGTTTCTGCCTGGCCCTGGCCTGTGACATCCGGATCGCCTCACCGGAGGCCTATTTTGTTGCCTCATTCATCAATATCGGCCTCTCCGGCGGAGAACTGGGAATCTCCTACATGCTCCCCCGCCTGATCGGCCTTTCCATGACAGCCGATATTATCTATACCGGTAGAAAAGTGACGTCGGATGAAGCGAAACGGATCGGCCTTGTCAGCGAACGGGTCCCGAAAGAAAGACTGATGGAAGTGACGCTGGCCTGCGCGAAAAGCATGGCCGGCAAAAGTGCAGGCGGCCTCACGCTGACCAAAAGGGTCCTGGAGCAGAATATCGACGCCCCTTCCCTGAAAGCTGCCATGGACCTTGAAAATCGCAACCAGACCCTGATGGTCTTCTCCGGGGAGTTCTTCAAACTCATCGCGCCCTTCTTCAAGTCAAAAAAATGATCTCGCTGGAAAGTTTCAAGGGGTAAACTTTACTTTTCGAGTCTTTTTACGGATAATGTTCGACTGCAACTTTATTGAAATCATTTGGGCAAAAAAACTATTTCTATGCTTTTATCTTTTATACGAAAATACGCCTTCCTTCCTGAAAGCGTTATGCAAAATAATTTTATTACTGTTTTCATTCCCCATTTTTCATTGACACACAGGAACAGTCCATTTATACTGACCTGCAAACAGGAACCTATTTCATCCCTTAAGAAAACAGTCTTAAAAGGACGCCCGCCATGACAGGTAACACATCTGCTGCCCCGGAGAGATGAAAAACCTTGGTGATCGCTAACAGTGCTTATGAAAGTGGACCACAAAATATCTCACAAATGATGCCACGGATACTGAGCTGCGGTTTGGGAAATATCATGGGCTATCTTTGGGGATTATTTATTCACATATTCACAATACTATTGTCATTCTATTTCCTATAGGGAGCATTATATGGAAATTCAGAGAGACTATATTATGCCTGCAGCGCTGTATGGCATGTATGAGATGGAACTACATCCGCTTACCCTATCTTTCCCCAAAAATCTTGAAAAAGCTTTCCGATATGATTTTTTCAATAAATCTCTGACACTTGTCAGATTTTCGTTACTTTTAGGAATCGTAATATATGCATTTTTCGGCATTCTTGACGCTTACTTGGTTCCGGAGATGACGAAACAACTTTGGGTCATCCGTTTTGCCGTTGTTTGTCCCTTTCTGTTGGGAATCATATTGTATTCCTATTCTTCCATGTTCAGACAAGTTTTTCAGGTATCCGTTACTGCAGCTATGGTTGTTTCAGGCTTTGGTATTATTTACATGATTCTTATCATTCCGTCGCCGGCAGGTTATTCCTATTATGCCGGTTTAATCCTTGTGCTTATATGGGGATACACGTTTACCAGGGTACGGTTTATTTGGGCAACATTAGCAGGCTGGTTGATTGTTGCATCTTACGAGATCGTGGCCATCTGGATAATAGATACACCCAAGTCCATTTTACTGGGAAACAATTTTTTCTTCGTCAGTGCAAATCTGGCTGGTATGCTGGCTTCTTATTCCATAGAATACTATGCGAGAAGAGATTTCTTTCTAATGTACAAACTGGAAAACGAGAGACAGATCGTTGAAGCTGCAAACCAGAGATTGGAAGTCATTGTTAAGGAGCGCACCGCCCAACTGTTGAGAATAAACGAGGAACTAAAACAGGAAATTGAGGAACGGAAAGCCTCTGAGAGGAAAAGGGTTGAACTTGAAAGTATGTTCCAACAAGCGCAAAAAATGGAGGCCATGGGTACGCTGGCGGGTGGAATCGCACATGATTTTAACAATCTCCTTATGGGGGTCCAAGGTCATGTGTCGCTGATGCTCATGGATACGAAGGATGACAACTCCTTCCATGAAAATCTATGTAGTATCGAACAATATGTCCAGACCGGTACGGAATTGACAGCACAACTTCTCGCCTTCGCCCGGGGTGGAAAATATGAGGTTAAGGCTACGGATCTCAACGAACTTGTAAAGAAGAGTTCGTATATGTTTGGCCGTACGAAAAAAGAGATAACGATACATACCGAACTGCAGAAAGATATCTGGTTTGTCGATGTCGACCAAGGACAGATCGAGCAGGTGCTGTTGAATCTCTTCGTTAATGCTTGGCAGGCCATGCCCAATGGGGGTGACATTTACATCCGAACGGAAAACGATACACTTGATGATGACCGCGCGCAAATATTCGATGTAAATCCCGGAAAGTACGTGAGGACAATGGTTCAAGATACGGGAATCGGTATAGATGAATCGATATCCCATAGGATATTTGATCCTTTTTTTTCGACGAAAGACATAGGGAGAGGTGCAGGATTGAGAGGTACAGGATTGGGTCTTTGTCAGTGTATGGTATCTCTGAAAAACCACGACGGCTTTATTACAGTTGATAGCGTGAAAAATAAAGGAAGCCTCTTTAGCTTTTATCTGCCGGTAACAGAAAAGAAGATTGCTCATGAAAAAATATACTCCGATATAACCCCAGAAGGCGCAGAAACAATCTTGCTTGTGGACGATGAAGAGATAATCGTCACTGTTACTGCCAGAATGATGAAAAGGATGGGCTATAGGGTTTTGGTGGCAATGAGCGGAGAAGAAGCAGTAAATATTTACAGGGAGAAGATGAGCAAAATTGATATGGTCATTGTGGATATGGTCATGCCGGGAATCGGAGGCAGTGAAACCTACGACGCACTCAAGAATATTAATTCAAATGTAAAAGTCCTCCTCTCAAGTGGATACAGCCTTATGGGTGAAGCTACAAAAATATTGGATCGCGGGTGTAATGGATTCTTACAGAAACCTTTCAACGCTAAGCAACTGTCGCAAAAGATTCGGGAAATTCTGGATGTGAATTCGTGTGAAGTATCTTAACAGATGGGTGAATTCTGAAGCATGTAGGGAATGTAAGTCATGGAGATTAACGGGCGTTTTAAGAAACTTTTTCATGAACTTGAAGCAGGGCATCTCTCCATCAGAGAGCGGTTGAATTCTCTTTCCGAGAAGGGGAATGATTTACGGAAGATATTGGACAAGGAAGTTGATGACTTCGAAACCTGGCGCTTCCCCATTATGGATGAGTTGGCAAAGATCTCTTCTGAGTTTGATGCAAAGAAAATAGAAATTCATAAAATTTATATTCAAAACACTAATTACTATGGAATTATCCAGGAAGCCCCCTTCTACTGGCGAATTATTAACAAACCCAATGGTTATGCAGGTGATGCCTATATGATGAACTTTATCTATCAGGACCAGTATGAAGGGCAAACCCCTTTTGGGATGATGTTACATAAACATGCCCTCGCAACAAAAGCTTGCAAGTCCGTAAGGAATAGGAAAAGTTATTTAACTGCGCAAATCCTGAAGATTGCTCGGGGTAGCATTCTGAGCCTGGCTGCCGGTCCTGCTCAGGAAATCAGGGATATTCTCGATAACTCACTGAGAGATCGATACCAATTCCTCGCGTTGGATCATGATATGGAAACATTGAAAACTTTTGGCAGATCGAGTCCCAACCGACAGTTCAAATATGCCCTTGCTAATGCTTTTCAGATCATTGCCGACAATTACCTGACAGCAAGACCAAGGTTGTTTATGGAGAAGTTCTGTTCTCCCAGGAAGGATTTTACAGGTCTGAGTGTTCTTCTCAGTAGCATAAAATATGAGTTGAATTATTTAAGGAAAGAGGAGTTTGACATGGTGTACAGCGCAGGTCTGTATGATTATATCATGACGTTTCCCATCGATGACAGCAAGGGTACTATTGCTCTGACGAAGAACCTTTTCAGTCTGGTCAAGCCCGGTGGTTCATTGATCGTGGGTAATTTCAATCATAACAATCCTCGGGACCTCAAGTTCGTCATGGAATACATATATGATTGGCATTTAATTTATCGAAGTGAACAGGAGATGCTGGACGTGGCCCGCTCCATACCAGAGCGCGAAATCAGGAACATTCATATTGACGAGGAACCCCTCGGGATAAACTACTTTTTGAAGATTGAAAAAATGTAGGGTGTCATTTAGCGAGCCTCTCCTTAAGAAGGAAAGTGAGCATTTCACCCTTGCCTTTCACATCAATAAGTCCTCTTTTTTCAAATACAAACTTGTCCTTGATGAACATGTATGTCATTTCCGTAACTTGAATGCAGTTGGGCAGACTTTGGGATTCCATCCGGTTTGCCATATTTACCGCATCGCCCCACAGGTCATAGATAAATTTTTTCGTACCTATCACCCCGGCTACAACAGGTCCGGTGTTGATACCGATTCGTATATTGATCGGTAACTTCTTACGAGAATTGACTTGTGCAACCGCTTTCAGCATATCAATGGCCATCATGGCAACAGCCTCTGCATGACTCGAATGGGGCTCCGGCAGACCCCCGACCACCATATAGGCGTCTCCGATTGTTTTGATCTTTTCCAAACCGTATTGCTCGGCAAGTCCATCAAATATAGTGAAAATTTCGTTCAGAGTCTCAACCAGTTCGGAGGCTGATATGCGGGATGATAGTTCGGTGAACCCAACAAGATCTGCAAACAAAACAGTGACCTCGGGATAGGCGTCAGCAATCGGGTTCTCTCCCTGTTTTAGTCGCCTGGCAATCGATACGGGCAGGATGTTAAGCAGTAACCGCTCAGACTTTCCGCGTTCGAGGCGCAATTGTTCAAGATAAGCCTGCTCGCGGTCACGCGACCGCTTCTTCTCTAAACATGCTTGAATTCTTGCTTTCAACAATACCGGGTTGAATGGCTTTGGCAGGTAATCTTCTGCACCCATTTCGATGCAGCGAATGACATGATTGATCTCGCCCAATGCTGAGAGCATAATGACCGGAATATGTCGCAGCGAATCTTTGGACTTGAGGTGTTGCAAAAGCTGGTAACCATTCATCTCAGGCATCATGATGTCTAGCAATACAACGTCAATAGTTTTATTACCGAGAATCTCCAGTGCTTCACGCCCAGTCGAAGCAACAACAACCTCATGCCCTTCCCTTTCAAGACGACGAAGAAGGAGATCACGGTTCAGTTCATTATCGTCCACGATCAGTAAAGATCCTCCGCGGTCATCATGCTGTACGGAGGTATCCTCTGACAATATTTGGATCGTCGTTTCTACATCTTCAAGAATGCTCGTGGAGTTGGCTGTTGACAGTTTCGAATCCATCTTCCAGTTTTCGCCGTGCCACATCCGGGAGAAATTGTTGACCAGGAAAATGAATCGTTCAGATGCCTGATATATTTTTTTTAAATCCGACATCAAATCATCCGCTTGTCTCTGAGTTGCTTCATTGATTAGAATCTCAGCATATCCCATAGCGACAATTATCGACGCCGTTATGGCATCATGAATATCCGCCCCTATTGCTTCGATGTCCAAGACTGCCCTTGCTTCCACCTTCTCATAGTCCAGTATCTCGCTGACAACAGCCATTAATTGTTTTCCAGCATCGTGGACTTCTTGCAGGTCAGGGATAAACCCATCGATCCAAGAGTTCTTCGCGTCTTCTATCAGCATCTCACTATAGCCGATGATGCCCATAATATTCGTACGTAACTCATGGTTCATGTGTGCCAAGAAGGCGCGCTTGGATATGATTTCCAATCTGGAAACTTTTGCTTCACCGGCTTCAAAGATATGTGTATTTTGTGCTGTCTCGGTCATGGTGCGTTACCAACGATGATAGCTCTATATGTATAGTCCTATATATTAAATTCGCAAATCTCCATTTTTCAATGGTTGAGTATATGGATAAATAATTGTACCTGTCAAGACAAGTAAAATCGAAAAAGAGTCTTTAGGATTTCTCTATTACTGATTTAATTACATCGCCGTCTATCCGACAGAAGAAAGGAAATAAGAAAAAAGAGCACTGCCTACCGCTGAACAGCGCTTTCATCAAATACTTGTAATCCTGACTCATATTCTAAGCCAAAAAATAGTTATAGGTAACAACAGTAATCAAAAAAGGTCCTAACTTGACACTATCTGTCAAGCCAAATATGGTTCAGGACATTTCAGCCGATGATAAAGTTCAGCCCGCGGCGACGTGTCTTGATTTTTTCTTCAACTGACTGATCTGATGCCGGAGCATGAGGGCTTTCTTATTTTCATTCGATGCCAGCGCCTGCCATCTTAAAGCTTTTAATTCGCGGATTCTGGCTTTGAGCTCCGGCTTGGTCATTTTGATCTTGACGGCATGCTTCTTTTTCTTGATAGGTGTTTTGTCCTTGATGCCCCTGGCTTCTTTTATGAAGACGATGAGTTCCTCCTTCTTCATGTCAAGGATCGCCCTTTCGTGGGGAATTTCCGCGGCGATTTCTCGCAATTCCTTGATGGTCAACTTTTCCAGATTTTTTTCATCGTGCTCCTTTTTGTGAGTTTTTTCTGACATCGCGCATAGACCCCCTTAATTTAGTATTTTAGGAATCAGCTTGGGATGGATAAATTATATGCATGATCTTTTATACCACAACCCATTTTACGGTTCAACTCCATAGAAATAGTGTTATCATATGACTTATGGAGAAAGCTTTTTAGAAAAATATCCCGTTGCCTTCAAATAACTTGTCAATCTGGCCGGAGTAATGTAGAAAAACAATAGTAGATTTGAATTTGTTGAAAAATATCACCCACCCATAACCAGAAAGGAGAACACAAAATGCAGGCCCTGTTTACCCTTACACCGGCGGAATCAAAGCGGTTGATCGGCAAAGGCATCGCATCGCTTCCCGAGATCAAGAGTGCCATGAAAAACGGCTACCTTCTCGTAGGCAGAGGATCCACCAATGCGTATATTCTTGAAGAAATTCTGGGCAAAAAGTTCCGGAAGGAGGCCTACACGGCAGGCCAGACCATCAAGGGCGTCCTGTGCGTCCTCGGTCCGGATGAACGGATCAAGCCCGTGATCTTTAATAAAGGCAAGGCGATCGAGGCAGAACCGGCTTCTGTTCTGGATAAACTTTCTCCGGGTGATATTCTGCTGAAGGGGGCTAATGCTCTCGATCATCAGGGAAATGTCGGCGTCATCATGGCGAGCCCGGTGGGCGGGACCATGGGTCAGTTTTACATGGCCATGAAGGCCCGGGGGCTGGAGATCATCTATCCCGTGGGACTGGAAAAAATGGTCCCCTCGGTGGAACTGGCAGCCCAGTTTGGCGGAACGCTGACCCTCGGCAAGACCATCGGCGCTCGCGTCGGGATGGCCTGCGTTGCCGACGGGGCCCCCTTCACGGAAATTGATGCGATTGAATATCTTTTCGGCGTCGAGGCTGTTCACTTCGCCTCCGGCGGGTGGGGCGGCGCCGAGGGATGCATTACCCTGGTTGTGGATGGGCCGGATGCAGAGGTAAATAAATGCATCAAATTCATCGAGCAGAAGATTAAAGGTGAACCCCCATTGCCGGCCGCCAAGAGTCCTTGCAAGACCTGCGGCCTGCCCTGCAGTTTCCAGGGAAAAGATCTGAAACAACTGCCGGGCTATTTAAAGTAATCCAGGCGTTAAACCCCGCTCACAAAGCGGGCGATGATTTTAAGGGTGCCTTTCCCCGGATTTTTCAGGTGGAAGTGCTGGTAGTCGGGATGCAGCGGCTCAAGGATGATTTCCTGGTATTCTCCGGTTTTTGTGCGGCTGATGCTCTTTAAGCGCCTGACCGTCAGATGACTGTTCCGGTTCGGATCATAGATGTCTTTGCCGTAAACAAAAAGAATGGCCCCATCGAGGGAACCCCTGATATCGCTGTCAAAGACCGCAAATTGCCCATCCGATATCAGGGGTTCCATAGCCTGGCCCTCCATGCGCATGATAAACATGGATTTATTGAGCTTTTTCCCGATTTCAACTTCCATCCATCCCTCTTCTGCGGCATCTTTACCCTGGACTAATTTGTCACATGCCGATTCCATGGAATAAAAGGGCAGATATCTTGTGAATCGGTCCTTGCGCGCAGGCGCGATGACCAGGGTCAGCCGGGGTTTGTCTTTCTGATCCCGCATGAAATATCTGCGAACCACGATGGCTGGAAGAACCGTATCCACTGCGTTCGTGCCGTTCAATTCCGTCCATTTCCTGATCAGCTCACTGCCCTCTTCCTTGAGTGCCTTTTCGATTACCTGAATCTGCTTTTGCGATTTGCTCTCAACCTCCCTCCAGAAAGGATCGCTCATGGCCGGCTTGGGACATTCATCCGGATTAATCCATGAAATCAATTCAGGGAAAGGAATGCCTTTTTTCCCCTGCCTGAGAATCGTCTCTCCGTCAAAACCTGCCCTCATGAGATCCTCATCAAAGAGTGTGGCGTGCCTGGATTTTGCAATATCGCAGAGGGCCGCTTTAACCAGCACTCTGAGCGCGGCTTGCACCAGGGCAGCTCGCTCCTGCTGCTGGGCTGCCATGCGTTCCTTCATCCTGGAATTCTCACAAGCCTTAAGAAGAGCGTGAAAATGTTCTCTGACTTTGATCTCGGCTGCAGCCGGTGGCCCGTCTCCCCGGGCCCAATCCTGGAAGACAGCTTCGAGCTGAGCGACGGAACCCAGAGAGCTGACCTGATCCGCCTGGAGATGATAATAAACAACCAGAGGCTCAGGTGAGGCAGCCTCCAAGCGCATCAGCGGCAGGCGGCAAGACTCCGGATTCTCCAATACCGGCGTCCCCTGTGGAAGCTCTTTTGCTTCGTGTCTACTTTTTTCATGAGGCTGGTCCGTGTCATGCACGGGGAAATACGGGCTATCCTGGAGAAACTGAAAAGTAATGATTTCCTTGATATCCGGACTCAGTTCCGATTTTCCTGCCGGCATATCTGCCCGGCGGTCGCGAACCGGCGCTTTCCGGGGACAAAATTCAATCAGGCGGTCGATCACGGTTCCCGGCAGATTCAGGCAGCACCATCCCGGCTCTTTGCCTTCCCAGAGCCGTTCAAAGTGCTGCCGGATCGCCTGCAGGTAGAGGCCGCCGGGTTCCCAGGATTTATAGACCATCAGATGTTCATAGTTCTGATCGCCGGCGTTTGATGATTCGCTGATGGTTCCGCAAAAACCGACCTGATTGCCCTCCGCATCGGTGAATATCCCCAGGCGGGGCAAATCATGAGACGTGGCCATAACGCTGCCTGGATATTTAGCATCCATCAGCGGCAGGGCGACGCGGATCTCGAGGGTTTTTTCGGCGGCCATCCATCCCAGAAGCTCCAGCCTCTGATTCATCCACGGGTCTTCGACATCAAGCAAAGACAGGAATTTATCGCGCAGGATTTTCTGTAATCCCTTTATTCTCCCAAAGTCGCCCGGGTCTCCCTGCTCAAGTCCGGCGCCGACCAGCAGCCGCATGTGGCCCCTGTTCCTGATCAGTGCGTCAACACCCCGGGCGGCAATGGCCAATGCGGAGGCTGAGAACAAACCGGCGGTCCGGTCATAGCGGACACTGCGTGCCAGGGCCGGAAGATAGAGGACGTTGAACCGGTCATCCAGGGGCCCATAGGATATACTGAAATCCAGATCGCACAGATAGTCCGAAGACGCCAATGATTATCCCCCCACTTCCTTGAGAGCCTGGTCCTGATAGGCATGGTAAAGGCGCTGACAGAAGAGGTCCCAGCGCTCACAGATCATCATGGTTTTATCATCCGGCTGGAAGAGGTTGGGATACGCAACCAACTCGGTGATTTCGGCCTTGAGTCCTGCGATGATATCGGAGTCTGCCTTCTCAAGGATGTTTTCGACGAATTCCCCCGGTTTGTACCATGTTGAAGCCCGCTGGAAATCCCGGTGCATTTGTGTCAACAGCACATTGCGCGGCCCCTCCCAGAGTTCATTAACGGCGGCATCCCGGTACAGTCTCGGCAGGCACGAAAAATCTTCCATCACCCCGTGGCCGCCGAAAATGGACATGGCGGCGCGGATCACATCCGTTGCATCCCAGGAGGCTGCAATCTTCTGCAGCATAATGAGCTCCCGGATCTCGAACTGCTTCCTCTTCATTGCTGCCGGTCCGTCCTTCGTCATCCCGCCCTGCAGGCCGCCCTCCGGCTTGAGAAATTCACTGTAGAGCTTGAATGCGGCAGCGGTTGTCCTTCTGGCTGACGTTTCCATCGATCGCAGCTGGCCCATGACCATGGGAAATTGCCCCACCCTGACACCGAAGGCATCCCTGAACTCCGCATATCTCCTTGCTTCCCGGACCGCCCGCGTCATGAAGGCGGCGCACGACAGTCCCACGGTCAAACGCGAATAAGTCAGGACAACACCCACCACATTGGCGAGCCCCCGCGCAAGCGGGCCCACGGGATAAGCGACGGCCCCGTGATAGGTGATTTCGGCCGTCGTCAGCTCGCTGGTGCCGAGCTTCCACTTGATGCGGTCGATTGTGCAACCGTTCCGGATCTCTTTCGCTTTGTCCCCCGGAAGCCAGGAAGGAACGACGAAAAGGGCGATTTCTTCCGATCCGGCGGGCTTCGCCGTCACGACGGCATAATCGGCATGTGTGGCGGAACAGAAAAACTTTGTGCCGTAAAGCTTCCAGTCATCCCCTTCCCGAATGGCTTCCAAGACGTTGGCGGGCACATCAGACCCGCCCTGAATCTCGGAAAGGTACTGCGCGCCGATGGCAAAATCGCCTTCGATGCCCTCTTTACAATGACGCAGGATGTGTTTCGTTTCGGGGCTGTCGGCATACTGTTCCAGAATCGCAACGAGGCCTTCCGTGCACGTAATCGGACAGGCGATGCAGGCCTCGCCGTTCTGATAGATCAGGTACATCTTGATGAGACGGACCCAAGGGGATGTTCTCGCGGAAAACAAAGCTTCTGAAAAGACCTCCGTCTCCATGATTTCCGTTTCCGCCGGTCTCACGATCCGGTCGATCCGGTTATGGTGTCCGTCATAATGCATCATGTAGGGGCGTTTCTCAGGCCATGCAATCACCTCCGCAAATTCACGCCAGCGGAAGGAAGCTTTCAGAGACAGAGCCCGGGCGGCTTTATCAGCCTGTTCCCACGCATCCCCGGTGTAATGCTTCACCACCTTCTGAATAAAGAGGTCATCGGCATAATAATCGACAGACTGGCGCCATGCCAAAAAATCGTCAAAGCGGTATGGATTGTTCCTGTCCGGTAATGACATCAGGGCCTCCCTTAAGGATTCTTTGAAAATTTGAATCTCATCCGGGTGATATTCCCCGAAGCTTGCTTCGTTAAGAGAAATTTCAACCCAGAGATACCCCGTAGCTTGCTGCGGGGAGGTTCATTTCATATCATAATTCGGTGATCATCCACCATGATCTTTTCTCGTCATGACACAAATTTCTTCAGCAGTTGAAATTTTATCCTGCCGGGCGTACGCCGATAACACCGTCGTCACCAACGGATGGGCGATCCCGATTCCATCTCCTATATTTTTTTTATTTCTTCTATTGACTTCTCCTATATGTTGTGGTGGAATAGAGTTCATTATACCATATATTGTATTTTTAAACAACATTCATCATACAGTCACCAAGGAGACATTCTCAATGAAAAAAAGGACTTCAACGCTTTCCATCCCCTGTCTGACTAAAAATGCCATGACCGTCCTTGAAAGGCGCTACTTGAGAAGGGACGTTGACGGCAATGCTCTGGAAACGCCCGCCCATATGTTCACTCGTGTTGCAAGCAGCATTGCCGCCGCTGATCAGGTATTCGACAAGAAGGCCAATATCGTAAAACTGTCTGAACAGTTTTACGATATGATGACGGCGCTTGAATTCCTTCCAAATTCTCCAACTTTGATGAATGCCGGTCGGGAGCTGGGACAGTTGTCCGCCTGTTTCGTTCTACCCGTTGGGGACTCCATGGAGGAGATCTTCGATGCCGTCAAATTTACCGCGCTGATTCACAAATCCGGCGGCGGCACGGGTTTCTCCTTTTCCCGCCTGCGCCCTGCCAACGATGTGGTCATGACCACCACAGGCATTTCCAGTGGTCCCATTTCCTTCATGCGTGTCTTCGATGTGGCCACGGAAACCATCAAGCAGGGCGGCACGCGTCGCGGTGCCAATATGGGCATCCTGCGGGTCGATCATCCGGACATTATGGATTTCATCATGTGCAAGGCCGACCATAATCATTTGAACAACTTCAATATTTCCGTCGGCCTGACGGAAGTCTTCATGGCTGCTGTTGAAAATGATGAGAATTATGAGCTCATCAACCCCCGGAACGGTCATTCGACCGGCACCCTCAATGCGCGCAAGGTTTTCAGCCGGATGGTCACCCAGGCCTGGGAAAACGGGGAACCGGGCATTATCTTTCTGGATCGGCTGAACCGCGATAATCCGACGCCTCATGTCGGAATGATTGAATCAACGAATCCCTGCGGTGAGCAACCCCTGCTTCCTTATGAGTCCTGCAATCTGGGATCGATCAATCTTGGTAAAATGGTCACCCATGGCGCTATTAACTGGAAAAGATTCAAAGAGGTGATTCATCTATCTGTCCATTTTCTGGATAACGTCGTCGAGGTCAACAAATATCCCCTGCCCCAGATTACACAGATGACTTTCGGCAACCGGAAAATCGGCCTGGGCGTCATGGGCTGGGCGGATATGCTGATTCATGCTCGGCATTCCCTATGATTCCGAGGAAGCCATTCAATTGGCGCAACAAATCATGAAATTTATCAATGAACAGGGGCACGCCGCATCGCGCGAACTGGCAAAACACAGAGGGGCGTTCCCGAATTTCAAAGGTTCCTTGTTCGAAAAAAGGGGCGAACCGCCGATCCGCAACGCGACGGTCACAACCATTGCGCCGACAGGCACCATTTCCATCATTGCCAATGCCTCATCGGGCGTGGAGCCGATATTCGCTGTATCTTATGTCCGCCAAGTCATGGATAACGATATTCTCCTTGAGGTCCATCCCCATTTTGAAAAAATCGCAAAGGAACGCGGATTCTTCACGCCGGAGCTGATGCAGCGCATTGCCGAACATGGATCGCTCCAGGATATGGAAGAGATTCCCGCGGACATCCGCTCACTGTTCGTCACGGCCCATGATATTTCACCGGAAGTGCATATCGGCATGCAGGCCGCTTTCCAGAAATATACTGATAATGCCGTCAGTAAAACCGTCAACTTCTTCAATGGAGCAACCATCGATGATGTCGCTAAAGTTTACCGGCTGGCCTATCAGTTGGACTGCAAAGGTGTGACCATTTACCGTGACGGATCACGGGACAAGCAGGTCCTCTCGACGGGAAAGCCGGAAGAAACGGCATCCCGAATCGACGTCGAGGAGGAACGAAAAATCGTAAAGCGCGAACGGCCCAAGGTTTTGAAAGGCTGGACCTATCAGATGCAGACCGGCTGCGGACCGCTTTATGTTACCGTCAACCAGGACAACACCGGTCTCTTTGAGCTTTTCACCACGATGGGGAAGGCCGGCGGTTGTGCGGCCTCACAGAGCGAGGCCATCGGGCGCATGGTATCGCTGGCCTGGCGCAGCGGCATTCAGGCGCGGCAAGTCATCAAACAGCTTCAGGGCATTTCCTGCCATTGTCCATCGGGATTTGGAGAAAACAAAATTTTATCCTGCGCCGACGCAGTTGCCAAGGCCATTCAGTCCCACATGTCGGCCAATGGCTACGGCTCTGTTCATAAAAAGGTCGCCCTGGCCAGGGGCGCTTGCCCGGATTGCGGCGGAATCGTCGAGCATGAGGGGGGGTGCGCCGTTTGCCGGCTGTGCGGCTACAGCGAATGCGCCTGATGTTTCCGCATGATGATGGATAAAGAATGATGACGGGCCTGCTGATAGCCGGCAGAAGCACGCTCGATGTAATGTTTACATCCCTTTCCTGCCAGCCAAATCATAAAAACCGTCAAAAGGATGCCCGTGGTGAGAATCATTAACGTCATGGCGATACCGAAACGGACAGACAGATATGCGGCCCCGACAAGAGGTGTCAGGCACAAGCGCGTGATGAGCCGTGACACTTCACTCTTGGCAATCGTTTCAGCAATGGGCGGGCTTTTCTGATAATATAATTTTACCAATTTTTGTCCCAGTTTGTAACCTAATAAATAACGATCCCGAAAATCCCTCAATACCTGCACATGCGGATCCAGATAGGAGCCATAGGCGGCGGTAGCAATGAAGCAAGATCGCCCGCCGCCACCGCCGGAGGGTACAGAGGGTGTCCACGCCACCCAGCTTTCAATGAGCGCCTGGTTCTGGGTCACCAGACGGGGCCCACCGTTGAATCGGACAGCACCAAATGCGTGAACGGCGATGATGCGTATCAGGGCGGGATCGGAGAAATATTGCCAGATGGGGCTGCCGCTGTTACCGGGGCTTGTATCGGCATCGTAGTATACGATAAGATCTGCTTCGCTCAGGACAATGCCGGAAGAGTGCCACATCGCCCGGCTGTATCCTTCACCTTGCACCGCCGCGGGATAGCCCGCAAGATCGATGGTCCCGGCTGCCGCAGCGTCAAAAACCAGCGGCATATAGGTGCTGATGCCAATGCTGGAAAAGGATGTGTCAAAAAAAACGGCGGCGTAGTCGTAATTGAACTGGGCGCTTGGATCATTGGTCAGGGCATCTATATATTTCTCATTCGTCTGCCAGGAAGAAGCGGAACGCGTCCCATAAGGCCGGATGACCTCGCCCCCTTCGGATATCTGTCTCTGACCGGGGGAGAAATCAATCTTCTTGGCATAGCCGCCCTCTTCCGCACTATAAATCATATGGCCGTTTGTCAAAACCATATAGGGGGAGACGATGAAGCCGGTCCCGCGAAATCGGTTGTCTGAAGAGTAGGTATTGAGGACATAGCCGACTGTATTCCAGGGATATTCTTCCGTTGCAGTCACGCGGCTGCGGGTGTCCGCTTCGATCACATCCTCCGGCTTTGACAGTGGGACCCGTTCTGGAGAAACGCCGGAACGGTTCTCATGACACGGGTAAGCGGGCGGGGCGGGCTTGTCCGGCTCCAATGAAGGGGGTGCGTTTTGGATCTGGAAATCATCGGGCAGCTTCGGGGCAGCCGGAGGGGCAAGCAAACGTGAATCATTGGGATCGAGCACCTCCCAAACGCCTGCAGCAGGCGCCTGCTCACGCCAGCGGGTGGAGTTCTCCAGCAGGGTCTTGGCCTCGCCGGTGGATAGCCGGCGTTGTTCCGGTTTCTTCAGGAAGATGCAGAATGCTCCCTTTCCCCCAAGATCATATTCCTCCCACTTGTGGAAAACGCCGTCGATATGTTGAAGCACCACCCGGGAAGGCAGTCGCTGTTCGATGCCGTCGGGACATTCCCGGACAGCGGAAAATTCCAGGGTCTTGACCGCCTGACTCTCGATCTGGGCGCCGACCGTGGTGAACAGGACAAAAACGGAAGCCAGTAGGATCAGGACGACCCAAATCGGCGCCGCCCTTCTCCGGAGCAAAAAAAACGGAGGGGAATAATTAAACTCTTTTTTCATAAGGCTATCGTTTATGGAAATCATTGGTCGGGGCGAGAGGATTTGAACCTCCGACATCTTGCTCCCAAAGCAAGCGCGCTACCAGGCTGCGCTACGCCCCGTTTTTCTACCCTGCTCACTGCGTTAGAATGACGCCTTGCAGATAATTTTTTAATTGCTGGAAAGCCTGCGCCCGGTGACTGATCTGATTTTTCAGGCCGGGCTCCAGTCGGGCAACCGTCAGCGAAAAATCGGGCAGGAAAAAGACCGGATCATAACCGAAGCCGCCTGTTCCCGACGGTTCCTCGGCGATCCGGCCCTGCCATCGGCCTTCAAAATGCTCATAATGACCGCCGGGCCGGTACAAGACAAGTACGCATCGAAAAGCGCCTCCCCGCTTATCCGGACTGACGCCCCTGAGATCTTCCAGAAGTTTCCTGTTGTTTCCCGCATCCGTGGCATCATCGCCGGCATATCGCGCCGAATAAATACCGGGCGCACCGCCCAAGGCATCCACCTCCAGGCCCGAATCATCGGCAAGGGCCGTCTCACCGGTCCATTCGGAAACGATCCTCGCTTTTTTCAGGGCATTCTCGAAAAAGGATTGGCCGTCTTCAAGGATGTCTGGGATATCTTTATAATCAGACATGGAAAGAAGCCTGACATCCACGCCCTGAAGCAATGCCTCAACCTCTTCGATTTTCCCCCTGTTTCGTGATGCAAAGACCACTTTCGTCAGTTTAGATCCCCCAGCAGTTCGACCTGCTTATTGATCAGTTTTTCAATACCCGCTTCGGCCAGGGCCGACATGGCCGTCAGCCGCTCGCGACTGAATGGCGCTTTTTCCGCAGTTCCCTGGATTTCGATGAACAAGCCACGGCCGGTCATAATGACGTTCATGTCCACTTCTGCACGCGAATCTTCTGCATAGTCCAGATCAAGCAGGGGCTGATCATCGACAATCCCGACGCTGACCGCGGAAACATAATCGCAGACGGGAATACACTCGACAACACCCTTCTTCTGCAGTTTCCGGAACAGATCCACAAGCGCCACAAACCCGCCGGTGATGGAGGCTGTCCGCGTTCCGCCGTCGGCTTGAATCACGTCACAGTCAATATAGATGGTTCTCTCGCCAAATGCTTTCAAGTCTGTAACGGCACGCAGCGAGCGACCGATCAGCCTCTGAATTTCGTGGGTCCGGCCCCCGACTCTGCCGCGCGCCGACTCGCGATCGGTCCGGTTCTGCGTCGAACCGGGAAGCATGGCATATTCGGAAGTCAACCACCCCCGTCCGGTATTTTTAAGAAACGCCGGGGCCCTTTCCTCTATCGTGGCCGTACAGATGACCTTTGTCTGGCCCATTTCAATCAGGACGGATCCTTCCGGGTACTTCAAAAAATCCCGGGTCATCCGGATATTACGGATTTCATTCCACTGCCTTCCATCGTTTCTGGCCATCACACCGTCCTGAAATGGTTTAGAAAAACTCCCGGATGCTTTTACTCAAAACCTCGACAATGGCCTGCTGGGTCTTTTCATCTATGACTTTTTTCTTGTCATCCACATTCGTCGCAAAACCCATTTCTAAAACCACTGCTGCAAGTGTCAATTCGTTCAGGATCGGCATGGGGGCTTCCCGCAGCCCCCTGCCCTTCCGGGGGAAAACTTTTTCCATGTTCCGCTGGAGGATTTGCGCAAACCGGACACTGTCATTAAGACTTTTATTCTTGACCATATCCTTCAGGATCGCCTTTGATTCCCCCTTATCCTCCGGCGCCGTTTTAAAACCGGGGAAATAAATTTCATAACCCGTCGCATTTTTACCGAAGCCGGCATTGACATGCAGACTGATAAACAGGGCGCCGGCAGGCGCCACATTTGCGATCTTGCGCCGTTCGTCGATGGAGGCGGTCTTATCGGATGTGCGCGTCATCTTGACCTGAATGCCGGGATCATTTGCCAACGCCTTCTGCAGCAGTTGTGACAGAGTAAGTGTGACTTGTTTTTCCCGAATCTTGTCGGTAACGATAACGCCTCCATCCTCTCCACCATGGGCGGCATCGATGATGACCAACCGTTTTGGCTGACCCGATTGCGCCATCAGTAAAGACGTCGGCGTTAAAAGTAACACCAGAATTATCAATAATGCAATGCTCTTCATGGACGTGTTAATCATCAAACATCCTTTTATCAGACCCAGCGCCTCATAGCGCAATTTTTGCGATCCTGTCAACCCATAACGCTAAGCGCCGGCCACTCTTTCCACTGAAATGACGCTGTTGAGCTTTTTCATGGCCGTAACGACTTCTTTAAATTGATTGAGATCCATCACATCCAGCTTGAAATTACAGATGGCCTGCATGTCGTGTTGCCGGGTATCGATTTCTGCATGACTGATATTGATATCCAGAGTAGAGATAACGGCGCTGAGCTCCGCCAGCAGGCCTTTCTTGTCCCGGCAGATCACACGCATGCCCACCGGATAGTTTTGTTTTTCCTTGATGCTCCAATGCACATCGATCAATCGCTCGGAATCGAACTCCTGGATATGGGGACATAGTGCCGTATGAATTGTAATGCCGCGGCCACGCGAAATAAAGCCGATAATATCATCGCCGGGAATGGGTTCGCAGCATTTGGCGTAACGGACCATGACATCTTCAACACCCGTCAGCGAAATTCCGGGAGCGGAAACGGCCGCCGTCTTTTTTTTTGGTTTCTCCGCCGGGATCTCCTCGTCTTTGGCGACCTCCTCCGGCAGCAGGAGACGAACCACATGCCTGGGGGAAAGCTTACCGTACCCCACACTGACCAGAAGTTCCTCTATGGAATTCAGCTTGTATTCCTCAAGGATCTTTTTGATCTCATTTGATTTGGCAAAGGAACCAAACTTTAGGTGGTGCCGCTTGAATTCCTTGTCGAGCATTTCCTTTCCCAGATCGATACTCTTGGTGCGCTCTTCTGTCTTGATCCAGTTTTTGATCTTGGACCGGGCCCGGGAAGTGACGGCATATTTCAACCAGTCTTTACTGGGGTGATGGCCCGACTGGGTCAGGATTTCAACGGCATCTCCGTTCTGGAGCTGATACTTCAGGGGGACGATGTTGCGGTTGACTTTTGCCCCGATACATTGATTGCCCACATCCGTGTGAATGCTGTATGCGTAGTCGATCGGTGTGGCCCCCTTGGGAAAGGATTTTACATCACCGTTGGGCGTAAAGACATACACCTCGTCGGGAAACAGCGCCATTTTCAGATTGGACATGAATTCCCGGGGATTCTTAAGCTCCTGTTGCGATTCCAGCAGCTCCCGAAGCCTTTTGATCTGCTCCGCATCGTCACCCCGGGAATACTGTTTTTCCTTGTATCGCCAGTGGGCGGCGATCCCCTCTTCCGCCCACTCATGCATGGCCCGCGTGCGGATCTGGATCTCCACCCTTTGACCATGAGGACCGATGACGGTCGTATGCAGGGAGCGGTAATTATTGGCCTTCGGCATGGCGATATAGTCCTTGAAACGGCCCGGTACCGGCTTCCAGAGGGCATGAACGACGCTCAGCGCTTCATAACAGCTTTTTTCCTGATCGGACTCAAGGATGACCCGGAAGGCCATCAGGTCATAGACTTCATCAAAATGGAGATGCTGTTCCTCCATTTTTTTATAAATGCTGAAAAAATGCTTTGCCCGCCCATCCACTTCGCCCTTTAATTCAAACCGTTCCAGCTCCGCCCGGATGACCCCCTTGACCTCTTCCGTATACTGGTCGCGCTTCTCCTTGGACTGGGCCACGCGCCGCGCAAGTTCCAGGTAAGAATCCGAATGGAGATACTGAAAGGAGAGATCCTCCAGCTCCACTTTCATCCAGTTGATTCCCAGGCGATTGGCCAGGGGCGCATAAAGCTCAATGGTTTCCTTGGCGATGTATTGCTGTCGATTCGGGGGCTGAAAGTCCAATGTCCTCATATTGTGGATCCGGTCGGCCAGACGGACAAGCAGAATCCGGATGTCCGACGACATGGCCAGCATCATTTTCCGGAAATTTTCCGCCTGCCTTTCTTCCTGAGTACCAAAGGTGATTTTGCTGATTTTCGTCAGGCCTTCGACCAGAAACGCCACATCTTTTCCGAATCCCTCACGGATCTGATCGATGGTAGCCAGTGTGTCCTCGACGGTGTCATGGAGAATACCGGCGATGATCGCCGACGCATCCAGCTTCATATCTGATAGGATTCCGGCCACTTCCATGGGATGAGTGAGATAAGGCTCGCCGGACAACCGGACCTGCCCCTGGTGGACGGATGCCGAAAATATATAGGCCTTCTCGATCATCTCCTGTTCCTGCGGAGACAGATATTCCTGCGTCTTGTCCAGAATGTCGGTGATTCTCAACATACAGGAGGCTGTGTCTCTTCCCTGACGTTATGAAGGATAAATGCTTCCGCGTCTTCCCGCGAGAGAATGATCACTTCCCCGGATCGCCGAAGCCGGATTTCGACCTTTCCCTCGGCCAGCCTTTTCGGGCCAATGGTCACACGCAGCGGAATGCCGATCAGGTCCGCATCCATGAATTTCACACCTGCCCGCTCATCCCGATCATCCAGGAGCGCCTCCACGCCTGCGGCCGCAAGCTTCTGATAGAGCTCATCCGCCGTCCGCAGGAGGGCTTCGTCCTTGACATTGACCGGTGTGATAATGACCTGATAGGGCGCCAGGGCCATGGGCCAGACGATGCCCTGATCGTCGTGGTTCTGTTCGATGCAGGCCGCCACCGTCCGGCCGATGCCGATCCCGTAGCAGCCCATCACAATAATCTGCTCCTGCCCATTCCTGTCAAGAAAGCGGGCTCCCATGGCTTGTGAATATTTTGTGCCAAGTTTGAACACATGGCCGACCTCGATGCCGCGGGCGAAGCGAATGGCGCTGTGACAGCGGGGGCAGACATCGTCTTCTTTGACAGCGCGAAGATCCACAAAATCATTGACTTTCACATCACGCTCGAAGTTGACATTTCTCACATGGTAGTCTTCCCTGTTGGCGCCCATGACCATATTTTTCATGCTCATGAGGGAATAATCCGCCAATATCCGGCACTTGATGCCGATGGCGCCGGCAAAGCCGCGCGGCGAGTTGGTCACGTCCCGGATCATGTCGTCCATGGCCAGCTCCAGCTCATTACAACCGAGATAATTTTTTACTTTGATTTCATTGACTTCCTCATCGCCCCGGATCAAAATTGCCACTGCTTTGCCGTCGGCGCTGAAAATCAGGGTTTTCACCACATCCTGCGGCATCACATTCAGGCAGGCGCAGACCTCATCGATAGTCCGGACATCCGGCGTATGGACCTCTTCCATGGGCAGGAAATCCTTCTGACCGGTTTGTTTTGCCTCCGGCAGGGGGGCTTCCGCCTTTTCGAGGTTTGCCGCATACTCACACTGGGTGCAATAGACCATGGCATCCTCGCCGGAATCCGCCGTGACCAAAAATTCATGGGAAAAACTACCGCCGATGCTTCCCGTATCCGCCTCGACGGACCGGAATTTGAGGCCGCAGCGTGTAAAAATCCTGTTGTACGCATCGAACATTTTCTGGTAACTGATTTCAGCGCCTTCCTCATCTGCATCAAAACTGTAGGCATCTTTCATGCCGAATTCTCGGCAGCGCATGACACCGAAGCGAGGGCGAATCTCATCGCGGAATTTAGTCTGAATCTGATAGAGATTTACCGGCAGTTGACGGTAGGATTTGACTTCATTGCGGACCAGATCGGTGACCACCTCTTCGTGTGTGGGACCGAGACAGCACTCCCGTTCGTTCCGGTCCCGAAAGCGCAGCAGTTCCTTGCCGTAATGGGTCCAGCGCCCCGACTCCTGCCAGAGTTCCGCAGGCTGGACGGTGGGCATGAATATCTCCTGGGCTCCGGCCCGGTTCATCTCATCACGAACAATCTGTTCAAATTTCCGGATTATGCGGTAGCCCAGAGGCAGGTAGGAATAGACCCCACTGGTCAACTTTCTGATCAGGCCCGCCCGCAGCATCAACTGATGGCTGGCCACTTCCGCATCGGAAGGGACTTCTCTTACCGTCGGCAGGAACATTTCCGAATAACGCATCCCACTCTCTCCTTTCGATATATCTGTTCGAAATCGCTATATTCCATCAGACCTGCGAAAAATGGTTCGCAAGCGGCGAATCAAATGTTTTCCGCCTTTCCAGAGGTCATTTTACGGCTTGTCATGAATCATGATCACCTCTGGCCGTTCTCTTAGCGGAAAAGATTTTTGAGACGCGGCGAAGCCATTTTTCAAAGGTCTCTATTTGTCCATGCGCTTCAATTCAGTTGGTATCAGCATCTGCCGGATTTCTTCGATCAATACCGGGACGAAATCTTCTTCCTTGACTTTCCGCACAATCCGGCCCTTTTTGAACAGCATACCGGATCCTTTTCCGCCCGCGATGCCGATATCCGCCTCGGCCGCCTCTCCCGGTCCGTTGATCACGCATCCCATCAGGGCGATCTTGAGATAAGTCTTCATGCCGGCCAATTCGCTTTCCACTGCCCGCGAAAGCTTGAAGAGGTCAATCTCGCAGCGCCCGCAAGTGGGACAGGAAATGATGTCCGGCCCGATCTTCCGGATGTTCAGCGCACGCAGGATGCCATATGCAATCCCCATTTCCGACACGGGGTCGCCCGTCACCGACACCCTTATCGTGTCACCGATTCCATCCGCCAGAAGCGTGCCGATCCCGATCGCGGACTTGATGGCGGCGTTGACCAGCGTTCCCGCCTCGGTCACCCCTAAATGGAGGGGATAGTCCGACTGTGCTGAAAAGCGCCGGCAGGCTTCGATCGTTGCGCTTACGTCGGATGATTTCAGGGAAACCTTGATCGCTGAAAAATCCTGTTCCTCAAATAGTGCGATGTGTGTTCATGGCGCTCTCGACCATGGCTTCCGGCGTCGGACCGCCATATTTCGCGAAGAGTTTCTTATCCAGTGAACCCGCGTTGATTCCGATCCGGATCGCCACGTTCCGGTTTTTTGCCGCCCTTACGACGGCTCTTATCTTCTCGGCAGCGATGTTTCCTGGATTGATACGGATGCCGTCAACCCCGAGTTTCATCGCCTCCAGGGCAAGGCGGTGGTCGAAATGAATATCGGCAATAAGGGGCGCCCGGATCTGCTTTTTAATGGCCGAGAGCGCCGCCGCCGCTTCCTGATCGGGGACGGCCACGCGAACCAATTCGCAACCGGCGTCCTCCATGGCCTTGATCTGAGCCACTGTTGCCTTGACATCGCGGGTGTCCGTACAGGTCATGGACTGCACCACCACAGGCGCTTCGCCGCCCACCTGGACACCTCCGACAAAAACAGGCCTTGTTAATTTTCTGAGGATCTGCTGTTCCAAGAAGACAATCCCGTGACTAAGCTCATTCCCATTCGGGGAGCGGGCCGAGGCGTGTGCATCGCAACCGTTGCATCGTCGGTTTGCAATTCATCGAATAGCCGCATCTTTTTCTTCGGCAGCATATCACGAAGCGACCCGGTCCTTCAACACGTATTTAGGAATAAACCGGTCAATCGATCGGTTCAAACCAGAGGTCGCACTGGTAGTTGGTGGTGAGTTCCTGATCTTTCCGGATGCTTTTCCTTGCCCGGTAAAGCATGGCCATATTTTTCAGATCCGGTTTGAAGGAGAGGTTGGGCGTGGCTGAAAAATTGTATAAACTGCCGTAGCCCAAAGCCAGGGCAAAATGGGAATCACCCCATTTATAGTAATAATCGGCAAGAGCTGTTTTATCAATTAATTCTACATCTTCGTCAGGAATGACAATAACCGGGGCTGCCTCGACGAGCTCGCCCTTCTTAAAATTCCTCGCTGCAAAAACGCCGCGTCCCTTGCCCGCGACCTCCCTGAGATAGATGTCCATACATGGAGTCTGCGTTCTTTACCGTCCCCGCCAGCAGCAGAGACAGAGCTGATCTTCCGTCAGGCCGATGGCTTCGATCATGTCTTCAATGTGCAGATATTTGAGCGACGTCACATTCAGATCTCGTCGGATCCATTCCACCATCTCCCTGTATTTGTCAGAGCGATGATCCAGATATCCCTCGATGTTCTCGATATCCGCACCCTCAATGGCCCGGATGGCCCGACGGGAAGCCAGTTCCGCTTTCGACCTTGTCGAGGAGGCAAAACTGCAGGGAAACATCAGTGGGGGACAGGCCGGACGGATGTGGATTTCCCTGGCGCCATTGTCGATAAGCTTCTTGATGGTGAAGTTCTTCAATTGCGTCCCGCGCACGATGGAATCATCACAGACAATCATCCGACTGTCCTTGATGACGCCCCGGATGGCGTTTAGTTTCATGGTCGCTACAAGATCCCGGATATCCTGGGATGGCGGGGTGTAACTCCGGCCGTAACCCGGTGTATATTTCACGAGCGGCCGCCGGTAAGGAATGTCCGATTCGATGGCGTATCCGATGGCATGGCCGACGCCGGAATCGGGAATCCCGGTGACGAAATCGGCCTTAACGTCATCGTTACGGGCCATGGCCCGGCCACAGCGCTCCCGGGCGTTTTCCACCGTAATACCCTCATAGGCAGAGGATGGATCGCCCGTGTAGATCCACAGGAAGGCGCAGACGCGTTTTTCCCCGTTTTCCCCTTTGAGGTTTTTCAGTCCTGACAAGGACAGCAGCGTGATTTCACCCGGTCCCAAATGTTTCACCAGATGGTATCCGAGGTTCGGAAAGGCGCTGACCTCGGTTGCGACGGCAAATCCCGCCTCCCCATCAATGCTTTTCTCGCCGATGGAAAGCGGAAAACGGCCGTATTTATCCCGGGCGGCATAGACGCCTTCGGGGGTCATGATCAGCGCGCAGATGGACCCTTCAATGGCATCCTGCATTTTGACGATGCCGTCAACAATGGAATCGCCCTGATTGATCAGTTTTGCCACCATCTCGACGGTATTGATCCCGCCGCCGGTCATTTCGCTGAAGGACGCGCCCTTGTCCATCAGCTCTTTCGTCAACCGTTCTTTGTTGATGATCAGACCGGTTACGGCGATCGAGAATGTGCCGAACTTGGAACGCACGATCAGGGGCTGGGGCGATTCATCGTCGATGGCGCCGATCCCCTGGTAGCCGTTCATTCTCTTGTAATCCTCAACAAAACGGGATTTGAATTGCGCCTGGCTGATGCTGTGAATGGTATTGCAAAACCCCTGGTCTCCGAAAATGGACAGTCCGCCGTTTTCCGTGCCCAGGTGCGAATGGTAATCGGTTCCATAAAACAGCGTCTTTGGACAATCCTGCCGCGATACAACTCCAAACAAACCGCCCATGGCGTCCTCACATAATGATTAAAAAAATGAAGGTTTTTCTCAATCAACCCACTGAAAAGGTTTGAGAAAAATATGACAACCGCTACTTTGACTTCATGACTGCCGCGTGAATCCGGTCCAGTCCTTTTTCAATATTCGCCATGGAGGTGGCATAAGAAAGACGGAGGTGATCGTCATGACCGAACTCGCCGCCGGGAATGACTGCCACATTCGCTTCTTCCAGAAGATAGGCAGCCCAATCGGCCGATGTCAAAAGCACCGTGCCGCCCTGTTTTCTGCCGCGCAGGCCGGCAATGCTCGGAAAAACATAAAAAGCCCCCTGGGGGATCATGCAGGTGATCCCCGGAATCGCGTTGAGTCGTTCCACGATGACGTTTCTTCTCTTTTCGAATTCCCTGACCATCTTGATCACAACAGCCTGATCGCCGTTCAAGGCCTCCACGGAAGCCTTCTGGGCAATGGAGTTGGGGTTTGACGTATTCTGGCTTTGCAGTTTCGTCACCGCGGCGATGATATCCGCCGGTCCGGCGGCGTATCCGATTCGCCATCCGGTCATGGCGTGTGACTTTGACAGTCCGTTCACCACCACGGTCATATCTTTCATGGCGGGACAAACGGACGGTACATTCACAAAGGGCATGCCGTCATAGAGAATTTTCTCGTAGATGTCGTCCGAAATGACCAGCACGCCTTTGTCGACCAGTACATTCGCCAGTTTTTCCATTTCTACCGGGCTGTAGGCCACGCCGCTGGGATTGGAAGGGCTGTTGAGGATCACGGCCCGTGTCCTTTCACCAATGGCTGCCTCCAGATGCGCCGGCTGAATTTTAAACCCCTCGGAAGCTTTCGTTTCGAGGATAACCGGTTTTGCGCCGGTCAGAATCACGATATCTGGATAGGAGACCCAGTAGGGAGAAGGAATAATCACTTCGTCGCCCTCTTCAAAGAGCACCTGCGCCAGATTATAGAGGGTATGCTTTGCGCCGCAGGATACGGCTATCTGCGTTCCGGTTGTAGCTTAAGCCACTATCCCGCTCAAGTTTGCCAATGATGGCGTCCTTGAGTTCATCGATACCGCCGACGGGGGTGTATTTCGTGAAGCCCGATTCAATGGCTCGGATGGCCGCCCTGCTTGACATTATCCGGCGTGTCAAAGTCCGGTTCTCCGGCGCCAAATCCGATGATATCCCGACCCTCTGCCCGCAGGGCATTGGCCTTCATGGTAATTGCCAGCGTGGGCGACGGCTTGATGCCGTTGATGCGTACTGTCAGCTTCATAATCGCTTTTATTCCTTGATCTTTGCAAACATTTGTTCAAGTCTTTCATTAACAATATCAGGCACCAGTCCCTTGACGGATCCGCCCAGGCTGGCCGCCTCCTTGATCAGATTGGAGCTCGTATAGAACCACTGATAGCCCGTCATGAGAAAAACGGTCTCCACGTCGCGGTTCAGACGTCTGTTGATCAGGGCCATCTGAAACTCGTATTCAAAGTCTGAAACAGCCCTCAGTCCTCTGAGGATCACATTGGCATTCATACTTTTCACATAATCGACCAGCAGGCCGGCGGAGCAGTCAACCCGGATATGATTATCCTTGATGACGGCGCGGACCAGGTCCATTCTTTCCTGAACGGAAAAGAGGGAGGCCTTGTTCGGGTTGTAGGCCACCAGGATGATCAGTTCGTCGAACATGCGGAGCGCGCGCGTGATAATGTCCAGATGTCCGTTCGTAATGGGATCAAAAGAACCGGGATAGACTGCAATTTTTTTCATGACAACCGTCCTGTTGAGTATTTTATGATCAAAATTTTCCGCAGAAGCAGGCCTTTTCCGCCCGATGCATGCGGCAAACTATACTGATCTGCATTTTTTTGTCAATCTTTTTTCTTAAAAAAGACAGACTCGTGTCGCCGTACTGTCGTCCGATCGGTCAGAACAAGTTGTCCGGACTCATCAACCGCTGCGGCTTCCCGGATTGAATGCTGAACAGCCAAAAGACCGTCCCTTTCCATCAAGGATCCATTTCGCAGATGTTCCAAGGCCAGGCTCACGATTCCCCGTTCGTAAGGCGGATCGACAAACAGAATATCAAAAACCTCAGACCTTTTCGATCAGTCTCTGTATCGCTTTGATGAAATCGGTCGCCAGAATTTCCCTTTTGCCGCCAAAACAGCACGTTTCTATATTTCTGCTGATGGCGTCAATCAAAGCCCTATTGTTTTCTACAAATACGGCTCTGAGCGCCCCTCTGCTCAGGGCTTCGAGCCCCATATTTCCCGACCCGGCAAAGAGGTCGAGAAAGGTTTTTCCATCAACGAGCCCGATGATGCTGAAAAAAGCTCCCTTGATGCGTTCGGCTGTCGGCCGGACGGTAAATGTCCCGGGAATATAAAGACGTCTCCCCCTGGCCTCGCCTCCGATAATTCTCATTTTAAATGGTCTCTGATGAGAATCTCCGCAATCTGCACGGCGTTTAGCGCGGCACCCTTCCTGAGGTTGTCGGACACAACCCACATATTGATCCCGTTGGCAATGGATTCGTCTTCCCGAATCCGCCCGACGTAGGTGTAATCCTGGCCCGCCGCGTGGATCGCCATGGGATAGCGTCTCTGTGCGGGATCGTCGATGACCTGAACGCCGGGCGCCCTGGACAAGAGGTCCCTGACTTGCACCGGCGTGATCTTTCGTTCCGTTTCGATATTGATCGACTCGGAATGGGCATAGAAGACGGGCACCCGCACCGTTGTCGCCGTTACCGCGATGGAAGGATCATTCATGATCTTTTTGGTCTCATTGATCATCTTCATCTCTTCCTTGGTGTACCCATTATCGAGGAAAACATCGATTTGCGGCAGGCAATTGAAGGCGATTTGATGGGGATAAACCTGCACGACCGGCTCCCGGCCGGCCAGGATCGCCCGGGTCTGATCATCCAGTTCGTCGATTGCCTTCTTTCCGGTCCCGGAAACCGCCTGGTAGGTGGAAACCACAATCCGCTTGATCCGGACAGCGTCATGGATGGGCTTCAGGGCCACAACCATCTGAATGGTCGAACAGTTCGGATTGGCAATAATGCCCTTGTTCTTATACTGGCCGATGGCTTCGGCGTTGACCTCCGGAACGACCAGCGGGATCTCCGGATCCATCCGAAAGGCGCTCGTGTTGTCGATCACAACACAGCCGGACCGGGCGGCAATCGGCGCAAATTTTTCGCTGATGCTTCCCCCCGCGGAAAAAAGACCGATCTGAACGCCGTCAAATGAATCCTCGTTCAGAACTTCCACCTGAATGGATTTTCCCCTGTATTCCAGAGACCTGCCGAGAGAACGCGCGGAAGCAAGCAGCTTCAGTTGGCCCATGGGAAAGTCTCTTTGCTCCAGGATCCGGATCATTTCGTTGCCGACCGCGCCGGTGGCGCCGACGACTGCTACGCTGAATGTTCTCATAAACTCCAACTCCAGATTTTTTATTTGCTCTTCAGGTACATTAAAAATGGTGCGCTGCGGATTCCCCGGAACGCACCCATTCTTTCTTCGCAGGACGGGATCGCAAAGCTCAACCCGCCGTTCCCATCTAAGGCTGCACAGCCTTCAATGAGCATTGCTATTTTTCCATCAGCCCCGCTTCTTCCTGATGATTAGCCTGTTTTTCCTGACATACACGCTTTCTCCGGCTTAGCTTGTAAATCAGCCACACCGGTCCGGACAGGGCATATCCGGAACTGAAGGTAAAGATCATGATCTGCGTTTCCGCAATCACAATGACCAAAATCAAAACGATCAGGACAAAAGACATGAACGGTTTTCTGGCAAAAAAATTGAGATCCTTAAAACTGTAATACTTGATGCTGCTGACCATGAGCAGAGCAACGACGATCGTCCCGATGAGAATCGACAGGTTGTGAAACTGTCCTTCGCCGTCCAGCTTAAAATAAAGCAGCACCGTTGTCGCAATCACGGAAGCGCCCGCCGGAATGGCAAGCCCGTTGAATACTTTGCTGTCAATGATCGCTGTCTGGACATTGAAGCGGGCCAGCCTCAGCGCGCCGCAGGTCACAAAGAGAAACGCCGCCAGCCATCCCCATTTTCCGAATGACATGAGCGCCCAGTGATAAGACAGAATCGCCGGGGCCACGCCGAAGGCCACGAGATCGGCCAGGGAATCGTATTCGGCGCCGAATTTGCTTGTGGTTCGCGTCATCCGGGCAATCCGTCCATCCAGACCGTCAAAGACAATGGCGATCAGAATCGTCCAGGCCGCAATTTCATACATTCCTTTCATGGATGCAATGATGGAATAAAAACCCGAAAAAAGACTTGCCGTGGTAAAGAGATTGGGCAAGACGTAAATCCCCTTTTTCATCTGATCTTTGCGAAACCGGTATCTCCTCATGACAGACCTCCAATCGGCGTCTCTCCCGCCCGGACCCTGTCGCCCGTCTTGACCATGACGGCGGTATCGGCAGGCATGAGCACCTCTACACGCGAGCCGAACCGGATCAGCCCAAATCGCTCACCCTTTTCGACCCGCATCCCTTGTTTGACCCAGCACACAATGCGCCGTGCCACCAATCCGGCGACCTGGATCACCCCGATCGTGCGTCCATCGTTCATCCGGACGACAAGTCCGTTGCGTTCGTTATCCGAAGACGCCTTGTCCAGGTTCGCCGACAGGAATTTTCCCTCGTAATAGCAAATGGTCTCAATGCGCCCGGCGCAGGGAGCCCGATTCACATGGACGCTGAAGATGTTCATAAAGATGCTGATTTTCCGCAACGGCCCCGTCATCAGCTCATGGTCCCGAATCTCTTCGATTCTGATCACTTCGCCATCCGCCGGCGAAATGACGAGTTTCTCACCCTGCGGCGTATTTCTTTCAGGATTACGGAAAAACCAGATGATAAAAGCGGTAAGAAGCAGTAGCATAAATGCGGCCCAGCGGAGCGCAAAAAAGAAAGCGACGAGGGTAAAAAAGGCGGCGACAATGATGAAGATATACCCCTCTCGTGCGATGAGGCTGTCGTGTCTTTGGCTCATGTCTGATACTTGTCCAGTATCCTTATTATTTTTTCCTTTTCACGCAATTTATGCTTCTGAAGATTCTTACGTTCGATCTGCTCTTCCGGCGTCAGATAGCGACGCAGGTCCAATGTTTCCAGCATCCCCTTCAGTTTTCTGTGTTCGTCCACATGTAGTTGCAGATCGGCATCCTGATGAACAACCTGTTCAATCAGAAGTATCTCAGCCTTGTCCATGCGTTCGCCCCTTGCATACAATGTACTTTTACCTGAATTCCTGAAGCTTGTCAATCTCTGATGTCTTCTGCCGGATGGAGCGTTCCGCTTCCGAGGAACGCAGGTAGCAGGGGGTGAATGTGAGCAAATCCAGCCACTGCCCTTGCAGAAACTGATCCCGTGCCAGGACTGCGGCCGCCGCAGCTCGGACATGATTCCCATTCCCCTCGGCAATACAGGCCGCCGACGCATGAAGCGAATGGATCCGCTCTGCGTGCTTTACAGCCCCATCCCCGAGGAAAAAAATATTGCCCTTCAGTTCCTTGAGCCATCGATCCACATCGACAGCCTGCTCTGCCGTGATCCGTTTCATCACCGTACCGGCATCCGGACGGAACAATGTCGTATAAATCTTATTTTTTTGGGCATCGAGCATCGGACAGATCGTCTGTTGACCGACAAGGGGCGCATTGAGCGCCAGGGCTTCCAGGGTCGAGATCCCGACCACCGGCTTTCCCGTTGACAGGGCGAGTCCCTTGATTGTTGCCGCGCCGATGCGTAAACCTGTAAAGGAGCCGGGACCGATCGTAACCGCAAAAAAATCGATTTCATCGGGTTGAAGACCAGCCAGATGAAAAACCTGCTCAACTGCCGGCAGGAGCATTTCGGAATGATGGCGGCCGTTATGGATAAAAATATCCGCTCGGAGCATGTCGTCCACAACAACGGCGACACTCACTGTCTTCTGGGAGGTATCGATGGCCAGTATCTTCATGACTCGAACCTGTCTTACTTGCCGGTGAAAAACTTCGTAAATTCATCGACCGCCTTGATATTCAGGCGGTCGATATCCATCATAAAAACAAAGATCATGAGAATAATCAGCAGCACAAAACCGACCTGGTTGGCCATTTCCCGCCACTTTATGCTGACCTCGCTGCCCTTGACGATTTCAATGAGATAAAAAAGCAGGTGTCCCCCGTCCAGGACCGGAACAGGCAGAAGATTGAGAATCGCCAGATTGATGCTGAGCAAGGCCATGAACAGGATAAACGGAATGAGCCCCTCCCTGGCCTGCGTACCGGCCATCTGGGCGATAAGGATTGGTCCACCCAGTGTTTTTGGAGAAACAACCCCTTCCACGATTTTCACGAGGCTAAGAAGCGTCAACCTGCTGATCAGCCAGGTCTGCTTGAGACTGGTCCAACCGGCTTCCAGGGGATTCATGCGTTCAATGATCGTTTTGGCAGCGGGTGAAATCCCGAGCTTGTATGAATCCACCTCTTCGCCGAAGATGTTTTTCGCTTTCTGCAGTTTCGGTTTGACCGTTACATCCTGTCGGATACCATCTCTGCTGAAGGATATTTTCAGCGTCCTTCCCTCGCTGGCGCTGATGGTTTCGGCCAGTCGGTTCCATCGGGAAATTTTCACACTGTCGATGGCGATGATCACATCTCCCTCTTTCAAGCCGACCTCATAAGCCGCCGAATCTTCCTGGACCGCGCCGATTGTACTCGTCAGTGTGGGAATGCCGACCATGTAAACGACGGTGAAAATCATGATCGCGAGCAAAAAATTAAAAGCGGGGCCGGCCGCAACAATTATGATTCGCTTGAGGACGGGCTGTCTGCTGAACGACCGTTGCTGTTCTTCTTCCGATAACCCTTCCACATCCGATTCCCCGAGCAGCTTCACATAGCCGCCCAAGGGGATTGCTGAGAGGAGGTATTCTGTTTCTCCAATTTTTTTTCCAAACAGTTTCGGTCCGAATCCAAGGGAAAACTTCAATACCCCCACGCCTGATTTTTTGGCCATGATAAAATGTCCGAATTCATGGGCAAAAATGAGTACGCCCAGCAAAATGATCATCGATGCAATGCTGATTCCAATCAATGGCTGATCTCCTTGATGATATTATCGGCCTCCCGCCTGGACCACCGGTCTGCTTCAAGAATCTCTTCCAGACCTGGCGCCGACAGCCAACAGTGGCGCGAGAGGGCTTCCGATATGACAACAGGCAGTTGTGAAAATCTTATTTTTCCCTGAAGGAAAGCCTCCACCGCTGCCTCATTGGCCCCGTTCAGGACGACTGGCAGCGTTCCGCCGGCGCGTCCAGCATCCGTCGCGAGTTTGAGACAGGGGAACCGGTCCGGATCGGGTTGAAAAAATTCAAGAGGAGTCGCCTTCAGAAAATCAAGCGAGACGCCATGGTTGGGCATCCTCGAGGGAAATGACAGGGCATAGGCAATGGGTATCCGCATATCGGGAATACCCAACTGGGCCATGATGGAACCGTCAATGAATTCAACCATCGAATGGATGACGCTCTGGGGATGAACCAGCACATCGATCCGATCAATATCGAGGCCGAACAGCCATTTGGCCTCGATGATTTCAAGCCCCTTGTTCATCATGGAAGCGGAGTCGATGGTGATCTTCCGGCCCATCTCCCAGTTCGGGTGCTTCAGGGCATCGGCGGGCGTGACCTGTTCAAGTTGCGCCCTCGAAAAGGTGCGGAACGGTCCACCGGATGCCGTCAGGATGATTTTCCGGATATCCTGCTCCCGCTGACCGCTGAGACACTGAAAAACAGCGCTGTGTTCACTGTCCACAGGCAGGATCCAAACGTTCCTTTCCCGGGCTTTTTCAACGACCAGGTGTCCCGCCGCAACCAGGGTTTCCTTATTGGCGAGAGCGATGTGCTTTCCGGCGTCGATGGCCTCCAGGGTTGGAACCAGCCCCGCGGCTCCGACCATGGCCGAAATGACCATTTCCGCTTCCGGAATGCGTGCGACCTCCCGGTATCCCTCCGGTCCCCAGAGGATTTCGGTCCGGCAATCGGGTGACAGGAGCTTTATCAATCTGGCTGCGTGGGCTTCATCCATCACGGCTGCAATCAGGGGATGCAACTCTTCGATCTGAGCTTTGAGGAGATCGATATTGCGTCCTGCCGCGAGGGCGACAACGCCGAATTGCATTTTGTTCTGCAATACTACATTCAGGGTGCTGACACCGATAGAACCGGTAGAGCCGAGAATCGATATTTTTTTCATGTTATGATAAAAATATAATAATAGTAAACAAAGGGTGCGATGAAGATCAGGCAGTCCAGTCGATCCAGAATGCCGCCGTGCCCCGGCAGAATGACGCCGGAATCCTTAACCCCGGACGCCCTTTTCATGGCCGATTCGCAGAGATCGCCAAGCTGACCCAGGACGCTGCCGAAAAAACCAAGGGCCGCAGCATGGACGAAAGGAAGCGACGGGAAAAAGAGCTGTTTGAAGATGACGCATCCCGCTGTGCTGCCTACGATCAGGCCGATGGTCCCCTCAACGGTCTTGTTGGGACTGACAAGAGGCAGCAGTTTCTTTTTTCCAAAATTTTTCCCCACATAGTAGGCGGTCACATCGCCGGAAAAAGCCAGCACCAGCAGAAAAAAGATCCACAGGATCCCCTGGTCCAGACGGCGGATCAGGATGAAATGGGACATCATCAGCGGGATATACATGAATCCCAGAACCATTTTTCCTACGGGCAATATATCAAAATGATCCTCTTTGATTCTTAACAGGTAAGTAAAAAAGACCAGCAGCACTGAAAAACTCAGCAGAGACAACAGCCATTGCATCTCACCCAAATAGACGGCCAGGGGAATTAAAAATCCGATCAGCAACCCTTGAGTCTTTTCCCAGGGATGTCCCGCTCCGAAGACAATATGGTGATATTCGTAAACACCCAGCAAAGTTACCCCGATGATCACGGCGGAAAACAAGGCATCGGAACCAAAATAAATGACTGCGAAGAGTAGCGGGACAGCGACAATCGCCGTAAGCCAGCGTTTCAGGTGCGATGTCATGTCCTTTGGCCCCCATGAACCTGATCACTCGTCAGACCAAAACGCCTTTCCCGGCGCTGATACTCGGCAATCGCCTTAAAGAGTTCGTCCCGATCGAAATCGGGCCAGAGGACGTCGGTAAAATAAAACTCCGTGTAGGCGGATTGCCAGAGCAGAAAATTACTGATCCGGTATTCACCGCTGGTGCGGATGAGCAGATCGGGATCGGGCAGGCCGGCCGTATAGAGATAATCCGGGAAAATGTCTTTTGAAATGCCTTGAAGGGACAGATTGCCGGCCTGAATATCCAGCACCATCTTTTTGAAGGCCGCGATGATTTCATCCCGGCCTCCGTAGCTCAATGCCAGATTGAGTGTCATGTCCTGATTATGCGCCGTTTTGGTCATGGTTTCCTGCAGGGCGCTTTTGATGGGCTCCTTCAAGGCTTCCATGTCGCCGATGGTTGTCAAGCGGATTCCGGTTTCAAGCAGTTCCGGGAGTTCTGAACGCAGGTATTCTTCCAGCAGGCGCATCAGGGCCTTGACTTCATGCTGCGGCCTGAGCCAGTTTTCCGTCGAGAAGGCATAGAGCGTTAAAACCTGGATGCCGATTTCCCGGCAGGTCCTCACAGTTCTCCTGACCGCTTCCGCCCCTTTTTTATGTCCGGAGATACGTCCCATGGCGTGCTGCCGGGCCCAGCGGCCATTTCCATCCATGATGACAGCAATATGTCGGGGCAGTTTCTGAAGGTCAATATCACTCATCCTTGAACCGGATTTCTCATCGTTTGCATGGCCTGCATGATCATAGATTCTGAATAGCATAATCAACTGCAAGTTACAACAGGTCTTTAAAAAAACGGGGAGCCTCGAGGCTCCCCGTTATCTTTACATCTGTGTGGATCGGTCCTCAGATATGCATAATTTCCTTTTCTTTGGCGGCCAGAATCGCGTCTGTCTTTGCGATGTCTTTGTCCATTATCTTCTTGACTTCCTCTTGTTGCGTAAACATTTCGTCTTCGGAAATGACGTTGTCCTTTTTCAGGACCCTGAACTTTTCATTGGCCTCACGCCGGGCATTTCTCAATTTAATTCTGCACTCTTCCGCCGATTTTCGGACGATCTTGGCCAGATCCTTCCGACGCTCTTCCGTCAGCTGCGGAATGGCAAGCCGGATCAACTTGCCGTCGTTGGCCGGCATGAGCCCGAGATCCGACTTCTGGATCGCTTTCTCGATGGCTCCAATGGCGCTGACATCCCAAGGTGAGATCAGGATCATCCGGCTCTCAGGTATGGAGAGACTGGCAACCTGGTTCAACGGCGTCGCTGCACCGTAATAATCAACCTTGAGCCCGTCCAGCAAAGACAGGGATGCCCGCCCCGTTCGGACCTTATTAAAAGCTTTCTCCATTGATTGAATGGATTTTTCCATATTTTCCTTCAGTTCCTTAAAAATTGCATCCTTCATGGCTCGCCTCCTACTGCCGTTCCGATGGCCTGTCCGCAAATCACGCCTTTGATGTTTCCTCTTTTCATAAGATTGAAAACCACAATGGGCAATCGATTATCACGGCACAGGGATATAGCCGTTGCATCCATCACGTTCAGGCTTTGCGTCAGGACCTCGTTATAGCTGATTTTTTCGTATAAGCTGGCATCGGGAAATTTTATGGGGTCATGGTCATAAACCCCATCAACTTTCGTCGCTTTGAGAATCACCTCCGCCTTGATTTCAACCGCTCGGAGCGCTGCCGCCGTGTCGGTCGTAAAAAAGGGATTGCCTGTCCCCCCGGCGAAGATCACCACCCTGCCCTTTTCTAAGTGCCGGACGGCCCTTCTCTGGATGAAGGGTTCGGCAACCGCCTTCATTTCAAGGGCCGACTGGACGCGCGTGACGACATTCATGGATTCGAGGGCGCTCTGCATGACGAGACCGTTGATGACGGTGGCCAGCATTCCCGCGTAATCCGCCATGGTCCGGTCCACACCACGGCTGTTGGCTTCCTTCCCACGGAAGATATTGCCTCCCCCGACGACAACGCCTATCTGCACGCCGAGCGCGACGATCTCTTTGATCTCCCCGGCGATTTGACCCACAACCTCCGGATCAGTGCCAAAGAGGCGCTTTCCCATCAGCGCTTCGCCGCTCAGCTTCAGAAGGACTCGACGATAAGCCGGTTTTTCCATTCGTTAAGATTATTCTACGTGTTAATCGACGCCCAGTTGAAACCGCGCAAACCGCCTGATGACGATATTTTCACCGGTTTTGGCAATCATGTTGCTGATAAGGATTCCAATCGTGATATCGGTGTTTTTTATGAACTTCTGATCGACAAGGCATACATCTTCATAATATTTCTTAAGTTTCCCGTCAATAATCTTGTCCCATATCTTCTCGGGCTTCTTTTCGGCCGTGAGCTGTTCCCGGTAAATGGATTTTTCACGTTCCAAAGCTTCCGGAGGAATTTCATCGGCCCTCACATAGAGTGGATTGGAGGCCGCCACATGCATGGCGATGTCCCTGGCCATGGATAGAAAATCTTCTGTTTTTGCCACAAAATCAGTTTCACAATTGACCTCCACCAGTACTCCGATTTTGCCGCCCATGTGAATATAAGAGGCAATCGTGCCATCCTTGGCCGCTTTGGATGAGCGCTTGGTTGCTGCAGACATCCCCTTTTTCCGTAAATAATCAATGGCCTTTTCAAAGTCGCCACTTGCGGCTGCCAGGGCCTCTTTGCAGTCCATCATTCCTGCGCCAGTCTTGACCCGCAATTCCTTAACCATTTCTGATGTTATGTCCAATGAATATTACCTCCTTGCATCTTTTTCATTTCCCGGGATCTATTCGCAGGCCCGTCTATCCTTCAGACAATGCTTGATGGTCATGTTCTTTTGTTTCGACGCTTTCCGGAACATCGGCCTCTGAAACATCTTCTTCCTTGCCAACTTCCGGCACACGCTTCTTGTCGTTTTCCGCTTGGAGTCGCTCTTCCAGACGTTTCTTGCCTTCCAGGACCGCATCTGCCATTTTCGATGCAAACAGCTTGATCGCCCGGATGGCGTCGTCATTGCCGGGAATGATATAATCAATATCATCGGGATCGCAGTTTGTATCCACCATGGCGACGATCGGAATCCGTAACTTTTTCGCCTCATTGACGCCGATGAGTTCGCGTTTCGGATCGACGACGAAAAGACCGCCAGGATAGCCTTTAATGTTCCGGATGCCGCCTAAAACCTTTTCCAGTTTGTCCCTTTCTTTCTGCAACTTCAGGATTTCCTTCTTCGGAAAAGCTTTGATGCTGTCATCGGTTACCATTTTATCCAGTGCGTTCAGGCGGTCAATGCTCTTTTTTATGGTCGTGAAGTTCGTCAGCATCCCCCCCAGCCAGCGTTGATTAACATAGGGCATGCCGCAACGCTGCGCTTCCTCGCGGATGGATTCCTGCGACTGTTTCTTAGTCCCTAAAAAGAGGAGCTCGCGGCCGTCGGCAACCATCTCGACAATGAAATGATAAGCGGACTGGAACAGAGCCACTGTCTGCTGGAGATCGATGATGTAAATGCCGTTGCGCGCCCCGAAAATGTAGGGTTTCATTTTAGGATTCCACTTGTTGGTCTGGTGACCGAAGTGGACCCCCGCTTCAAGTAACAACTTCATTGAAATGCTTGCCATGTTCCAAACTCCTTATTCTTAGTGTTTTTTCCGCCACTTCCGTCGTTTTAACCGGTTACATTCCTTGATGAAATGCACACGCCGGTCAATCAGGAAATGTGTGAAATCTTAAAATTATTAACACATACAAAATCAGTAATCAAGATAAAAAGTCGATTTATTATATTATCGCAAGAAAACCTGATCATGGGAAGGAGCTTTATCGCGGCTTTTTCACTCTGTTGTCATGTGTGGTAATGCGCATTGATTTTGACATATTCATAAGTAAGATCCGATGTGTAAAGACAGAATGATTTTGATCCCATATTGAGCTGTATGAGTAGGCAAAGCGTTTCTTTACTCATGATCTGTTGCAATTCTTTCGTGTCTCCCGATACGCCGCGCCCTTGCCTGAAAACGGCTATTTCATCAAAGTAAACATCAACAGCATCAACCTTCAGGGAGACGCCCGAAGCCCCGGCCGCGGCGATGATTCTGCCCCAATTCGGATCCTGGCCGAAGCAGGCCGTCTTGAAAAGATTGGAATTGGCAACGGCATAGGCAATTTTTTCAGCATCGCGGCGCGTTCGGGTACCCTGGACGTCTATTCGTATCAGCTTGGTGGCCCCTTCGCCGTCCCTGACCATGGCCTGAGACAACTCCGACAGAACACCGAGCAGCATCTCCTTAAATACGTGCAATGACCTCGATCGGCTTGTGATCGCGGGATTTCCTGCTGCACCGTTGGCCAGAATGATGGCCGTGTCATTGGTGCTCATGCACCCGTCGACCGAAACGGCATTGAAGGTTTGAGCGACGGTATTCCGGAAAATCCGGTCCAGGACAGCGCCATCGACACAGGCATCTGTCATCACGTAAGCCAGCATCGTGGCCATGTGCGGCTCAATCATTCCCGCGCCCTTGGCTATACCGCAGAGTGTAATTTCCCTGCCGCCGATCCGACCTCTCCGGATGGCAATTTTCGGAAAGCGGTCGGTGGTCATGATGGCGTCTTCCGCATCCAGAATGCCTTCAGGCCTCAACCCCCTGATCAACCTATCCAGACCGGACTCTATCTTTATTAGGGGTAGCCGGTGGCCGATTACGCCCGTGGAGGCCACGAGAACGAGTTCATCCTGAATGTTAAGTCTTTTTGACAGGGCCGCTGATGTGGCCCGCGCGTCATCATAACCTTCCGGACCGGTCGCGGCATTGGCATTTCCGCTGTTGGTTAAAATAGCCTGGGCGCGTCCCGATTTGATCCGCTCCATATCGAGCAGAACCGGCGCCGCCTTGAAGACGTTGGTCGTAAAGACAGCAGAAGCCCTCGCCGGCATAGTTGAGTAAATCAGGGAAAGATCCTTCTTGCGGTCTTCCTTGACGCCGGTATGAATGCCGTTTGCCAGGAATCCGGGAACCCGATATGTTTGCTGTTCGATGTCGATATCCTCTCTGATTTAATGTGCTTAATAACTCGTGTCCGACTCGCCAGACAGACGATCATTTCATTGTCCGCAGCACTTCTTGTATTTTTTGCCGCTGCCGCATGAGCAGGGATCATTCCGGCCGATCTTGTCATGCTCCCGCTTGACGGTTTTGGGTTCCGGCGTGTCTTCACCCCTGCTCATGATATAATCCTGTCGCTGCTTTTCCTGCATTTCCGCAATCTCTTCATCGCGCTGAATCTGAACACCGCACAGCTTCTGCAGGGAGTCAGCCTTGATGCGGTAGATCATTTCCATGAACATGGCATAGCCTTCCTTCTGATACTCCCGCACAGGGTCCTTCTGGCCGTACCCCCTCAGGCCGATCCCCTCTTTCAGGTGGTCCATGGCCAGCAGGTGATCTTTCCACTGGGTGTCGATGGACTGCAGCATGATCATTTTCATGAGATGGTGCATCAGGGCCTCGCCGAAATTCTCTTCCTTCTTCTTCAGATGGCTTTTGACGGCTGCAACAATCGTTTCTTCGATGTCCTTACTGTTGAGACCCTTTCCCGGATCACTGAGATTGAGCTTCAGGAAGAACTGTTTGTAAATCGTGTCATCGAGTCCTTTGAGGTTCCACTCTTCGGGGTGCTGCTTTTCATCGATAAATTCAGGAATCAGTTCTTCCACAACCTCATCGAGCATTTCCTCGATATCTGCCCACAACTGCTCGCCCCGCAGCACTTTCTTACGCTGCTCATAGATTACCTGCCGCTGACGGTTCATTACGTCATCGTATTCGAGAAGGTGCTTGCGCATGTCGAAGTTCTGCCCCTCCACGCGCTTCTGGGCATTTTCAATCGCTTTCGAAATCATCTTGTGCTCGATGGGTTCGTTCTCCTCAATACCGATCTTGTCCATAATCCCGGAAATTCTCTCAGCCCCGAATATCCTGAGCAGATCATCTTCCAGAGAGAGATAGAATCTTGAAGAGCCGTTGTCGCCCTGTCTTCCCGAACGCCCACGGAGCTGGTTGTCGATGCGCCTGCTCTCATGCCGTTCCGTTCCGAGGATATGAAGGCCGCCGCGATCAGCCACACCTTCTCCGAGCTTGATATCCGTACCCCGGCCCGCCATGTTCGTGGAAATCGTCACCGCACCCCTCTGGCCGGCCGCAGCGATGATTTCCGCTTCCCGTTCGTGGTGCTTGGCGTTGAGAACATGATGTTTGATCCCTGTGCGGGTTAAATATTTACTGAGCAGTTCCGATTTTTCAATGGAGATGGTCCCGACGAGAACGGGGCGCCCCGCTTCATGCATTTCCTTGATTTCCTCGATGACGGCATTGAATTTCTCCTGTTCCGTCTTGTAGATCACATCGGTATGGTCTGTCCGGATCATGGGCATGTTTGTGGGCGCCACGAGCACTTCCAGCTTGTAGATTTTGTCGAACTCCGCCGCTTCCGTATCAGCGGTGCCGGTCATGCCGGCCAGTTTCTTGTACATTCTGAAGAAATTTTGGAAGGTGATGGAAGCCAAGGTCTGGTTTTCGCGTTCAATCTTGACCTTTTCCTTGGCTTCGAGCGCCTGATGCAGACCATCGCTGTAGCGCCTGCCCGGCATCACCCGCCCCGTGAATTCATCGACAATAATAACCTCCCCATCCTTGACGACATAATCCACATCCCGCTTGAAAAGAGTATGTGCCTTAAGAGCCTGGTTGATATGGTGGAGCAGTTCGATGTTCCTGGGGTCGAAGAGGTTTTGCACCTTGAGATAGCTCTCGGCCCGCACCACGCCTTCTTCCGTCAGCACCACGGTACGGCTCTTTTCTTCAACGGTATAGTCCTTATCCTTGCGCAGGCGGGGAATGATCTGATTGATGCGGTAGTATTTGTCGGTCGATTCTTCAGACGCCCCGGATATGATCAACGGCGTCCGGGCCTCATCGATCAGAATGCTGTCCACCTCATCGACAATGGCAAAATGGAAGTCCCGCTGAACATAATCTTCCAGTGTGAATTTCATATTGTCGCGCAGGTAGTCGAAGCCGAATTCATTGTTGGTTCCATAAGTAATATCGAAATGATAGGCTTTGCGCCGTTCTTCATCGTCCATCCCGTGGACGACAACGCCGACATTCATGCCCAGCATGCGGTAGATCGGCCCCATCCATTCCGCATCCCTGCGGGCCAGATAATCATTGACGGTGACCAGATGTGCGCCCTTGCCTTCCAGCGCATTCAGATAAAGCGGCATGGTAGCCGCCAGGGTCTTTCCTTCCCCTGTCTTCATTTCGGCAATCTTCCCCTCATGCAGGACCAGCCCGCCCAGGATCTGAACGTCGAAAGGCCTCATGTTCACGGTTCGCCGTGCTGCTTCGCGGACAACGGCAAAGGCTTCGGGCATGATGTCCTCGAGCGCGGCGCCTTCGGCCAGCCTTTCCCGAAAATGGGGCGTCCTGGCTGCCAACTGGGCATCGGTCATTTTTGAAACGGACGCCTCAAGATCATTGACTTCATGCATCGTCAACGATAACCGCTTCATTTCGCGTTCGTTCTTGCTGCCGATAAATTTCCTGATGATGGCTCCGAACATTTATGATCCTTTAAAAAAGCCGGCAACGAAACCGGCGTGAATAAAAAACACCACAGACGCCCTGATACCGGTGGCCTGTGGCGAGCATTTATAATAAGTATTGTCGAAGGTCAAGCCGTCAATTACATGGCCCTTATTTTTTACCTCTTAAAATCTGGAGAACTTTAGGTGTACAGGGCGATTTTACACATCTGGCAGGCATTTTCTTGTTAAGATGCATGGTTGCATTATTCTATGCCAACTTTTTGAAAAAAAGCAATTTCTAATTTAAAGAAATAGATTGTCGTTTGACTTTACCTGCGCTAATATGCCGCATAAAAAAGTAAAATGGATAGCGGATGCCGACAAATATATTGGGCAAATTGGGGATAACTTAAACAACGGGTACATAACCAACAACATTATCGAACACAGAGGGGGGGGTGAAAAAGAAAGGTTATTGAGAATTCATGTAATTGTAAGGTGTCGTATATTGTAACCCTCACGCTATGGCGCACATATGTGCAAAGGAGGAAAAGCCATGTGGATTTTAAGACTTAACATGACCGATGCCACTTATCGCCTGGAGGAACTGCCTCCGGCATACAAAAACCTCGCCGGCCGGGCCATGACATCAACGCTGGTCTCCGATGAAGTTCCCCCACTCTGCCATCCATTAGGCCCGCACAGCAAACTCGTATTTTCGCCGGGGATCGTAACGGGCACTGCCGCACCGACTTCATCGCGCGTCTCGGTCGGGGCAAAATCACCTCTCACGGGCGGTCTCAAAGAGTCAAATGCGGGTTCTTCCTGGGGACCGGGCCTTGCGAGAATGCGGATCAGGGCCCTGGTGGTTGAGGGGAAACCAAGGGACAAGCGGTATCTGGGAGCCTGCATCACCTGGGATGCCGCCCAGGAAAAACCGAAAGTGGAATTCTTTGATGCCGCCGAATACATCGGAAAGGACCTCTATGAGGTATATCCGAAGGTCTACGAAAAGTTCGGCAAGGGAATTTCTGTCGCCGGCTTCGGCATGGCGGCAGAACACGGATACGGCAACGCGGGTATCTCATTCAACGACCTGGCAAAGCGTCCCAGCAGGTATTCGGGCCGGGGCGGTCTGGGCTCCGTCATGGCCAGCAAAGCGCTCAAGTTCATCGTGCTCAATACCGCCGGCGCCCCGGGCGTAAGCATTGCCGACAAGGCCCTCTTCGACGAAGGCCGCAAGAAACTGCTCGAAGCATTGCAGACCCATGACATTACAAAGCCTAAAGGCGCCCTCAACACTTACGGAACGGCCGTTCTGATCAACATATTGAATGAAGCCGGCGGACTGCCGACGCGCAACTTCTCCAGCGGACGTTTTGAAGGCGCGGCAAAGATCGCCGGGGAAGCAATCTTCGAAGGCAACAAACAGCGCCTGGGCAAGGATGTTTACAACCACGCCTGCAGTCCCGGGTGCACCATCCAGTGCTCCAATACCTGGTATAATGTTGATGGCACGGAGCGCACCTCGTGTGTGGAGTACGAGTCCGCCTGGGCTCTGGGGGCTAATTGCGGCATCGACAGTCTGGACGAGATTGCCACGATGATACAGCTCTGCAACGCGTACGGACTGGATACCATAGAAACCGGGGCAACGATCGGCGTTGCGATGGAGGCAGGCGTCATTCCCTTCGGAGACAGCAAAGGCGTCATCAGATTGATTGAGGAAATGGGCAAGGGCTCCCCGCTCGGTCGCACCCTGGGCGGCGGCACCGGGTTCGCCGGTCAGGCGTACGGCGTTGTTCGCGTGCCGGCCGTGAAAGGCCAGGGCATGCCCGCGTACGAACCGCGTGCGGTGAAAGGAATGGGCATCACCTACGCCACCAGCACGATGGGGGCGGATCATACCGCAGGATACACCATTGCGCCGGAAATTCTCGGGGTGATGGGCAAGCAGGATCCTCTGTCAACGGAAGGCAAGGCGGCTTTGAGCCGGGCTTTCCAGGCCACCACGGCATCCATCGATTCGACGGGCCACTGCCTGTTTATCGCTTTTGCCATCCTCGATATCGCCAGTGGTTACCAGGGGATGATCGACGAATGCAATGGTGTCCTCGGCACAAAATGGACGGCAGATGACGTATACGCCTACGGTGCAGCAGTTATGAAAAAGGAGCGGGCATTTAACGAAGCTGCGGGTCATCGGCAAGGAAGCGGACCGCATCCCTGAGTTCATGAAGATTGAACCATTGCCCCCTCACAACCACGTCTTTGATATTCCGGATAGCGACCTTGATTCGGTGCATGGAGAAATGTAAACGCTTAAGAAAGCTGGACAGGTTGCGTCCGGCCTGTCCAGCTTTTCATCGTTGGGATATGCAGATCACTTTGAGAGTATATGCAACATTGTGCCGCTATGTTCCCGGGGCTGTCGCGGGGGTTCCGCTTGATATTGACCTGCCCGACGGCGCCACCGTGGCGGACTTGATCGAAAAGATGGAAGTGCCCGCAAGAGAAGTCAAGGTGGCCTTCGTCAACGGAAGGAGGCAATCACCGGATTGGGTCCTGAACCAGGGAGATGAAGCGGGTATCTTCCCTCCGGTCGGCGGGGGATAGCCTATGGAAGAGATAAACGTCGACGTCTGGCTGTATGGTGCTCTGGCGCGTTTCGCCGGAGAGTCTTCTCAGGGAAGTTTCGCCAATTTGCAGATGAGCCTTCCGCGGGGAGCAACAGTGGGAGACCTGCTGACGAAATTGCGGATGGCAACAGATCAAAGGGGTTTCACATTTATCAATGGAAACCTGAGCGCCATGCCGGGAATGCAGACGGACCTTGAACACAGACTTAAAACCGGAGACCGCATCGCGTTCTTCCATCTGCAAAGCATGTGGCCATTCCAGTACAGGCATGGGGTTTCCGTCACGGAAGAGATCAATGAAGCATTGCACGGGCAAAATAATAAGACCCTGCGCCACACCTATAAGAAGTAATCCACTATGTGCCCTCCCCGGCTGACACCCGATGAACGATCACGCTATTCCCGCACGATGATCCTCCCGGAGGTGGGTGAGGAAGGACAGTGCAGATTGAAGGCCGCCTCGGTCCTGCTCGTCGGCGCCGGGGGGCTCGGCTCTTCCGTGGCGGTGCACCTCACGGCGGCAGGCGTCGGCCGCATCGGCATTGTCGATCCGGAGACGGTGGACCTATCAAACCTTCAGCGGCAGGTTATCCATGATACGGAAATGATCGGCCGACTCAAGGTGGATTCCGCACGTGAGAAGATGTTTCACCTCAATCCGCACGTCCGCGTCGAGACTCGGGCCGAGCTCTTCAGCTCCCGCAATGCAGATGAGATTTCCGCCGAGTATGAAATTCTTGTTGACGGAACGGACAATTTCCACACGCGATACCTGATCAACGACCTGTGCGTGCGTACCGGCAAGACATACGTGTATGGAGCCATCTTTCGATTTGAAGGACAGGTGAGTGTTTTCGACGCCCGGAAGGGGCCGTGCTACAGATGCCTGTTCCCCGAACCGCCACCGACTGATTTAGTTGTCAATTCAGCAGAAACGGGTATCTTCAGCGCATTGCCGGGTATCGTGGGAACGATGCAGGCGTCCGAGATTCTCAAGCTGATTCTCGGCATCGGCTTTCCTCTTTTAGGAAGGCTGTTGCTATACGACGCATTTCATATGAGGTTTCAAGAGGTTCTGTTCTCAAAGGATCCCGATTGCGTGACATGTGGCGCGGGGCCATAAAAGCGGCACATTTAAACCTTGCTGATGTTCACGAGCGGATCACCGACAGACACCCTGTCCCCTGCGGAAACGTGCAGATCCGTTACCTTGCCGGCCACTTCCGAGGTGACATTGTTGAGCATTTTCATGGCTTCGAGTACGAGGAGAACCTGTCCGACCGTCACCCCCTCGCCCTCTGTAACGCACACCTCGTTGACCGTGCCTGCGATCTGTGATCTCACCTCTCCTGCTTTAGCCGCCGCCTCGATTTCCTTGAGACTCAGGGCGGCTTTTTTTCTGGCGGGACCTTCCTCCTGATCCATTTCGGTAATGATCGGCTCCGGATGGTGATCGATAATAAGATAGGTGGCCGCATCGCCGGTTTTTGTCCGGCGCTGGGGACCGATTTCAATGGAATGCAGCCGGCCGAAAACATCCGGCACCTCGAATTTCTCCCCGAGACTGAAGCCGCCCTTGCGGAACCAGATCTTTGGCGAAAGCACCCATGTCTTTCCGAATTTCGCTTCAAATTTGAAGAAATCCACGGCATCGTTGGGATGCTGCAGATAGAGCACAAGTTCATCCTCGGATGCGGCCCGCCCCAGGCGATGCTCCAGGACCTTCTTTTCCACATCGATATCGATGTCTTCAATTTTCTGATAGCAGGTGTCGCATTCAACGATTTCCTTCCATTCGGGGCCGAAAACAGCGGCGTAGATGTCGTCGGCTGGACGGTAGAAGGGAAATTCGCCGTAGCGACCGAGCATCAGATTCTTCAGATCGTCGCTGACGTCCTTGTAACGGACCCCTTTCAAAACATTATTGACGGCGGTGGTCCAGAGAATCTGGGAACCCGGCGTGACGCTCCACCAGTTGCCAAGCTCCAGTTGCACCCGTGGCAGTTCTCTCTGAAGGATTTCCGGCATGCGATGCAGAAAGTCCCCCTTGACGGCCTGCTCGAAACTGGAACCGGTTGCGCCGCCCGGCAGCTTATGGATCTGCGCCGATGGATCAAATCCCAGAAACTGGGATTCAAAATCCTTGTAATACTCTCTTTCCGGTCTCAGAGCATTGGAGGTATCGATGACGGCCTGTCGGTCAATTCCGGCGGCATGATAGCCGTGGTCATGGAGCAGGTCCAGAACGGTCAGGATGGGGGGCGGACCATAAAAACCCGTAAAGGCATGATCGCTCGCATCTGCAATCTTTGCCCCCTTGCGGACGGCCTCGACAATGCGTCCAATATCGGCGCCGTCCGTGTTGTGACCGTGATAATGGATGATCAGACCGGGATATTTTTGCAGAATCGCTTCGACGAGTTCGCCTATCCTTCTGGGCGTTCCCAGTCCGCCGTGATTCTTGATGCATAAAATGATGTCTTCGCCTGTGACTTTAAGAATCTGACCCACCTTGCCGACATAGAATTCATTCGTATGTTCCTTGCCCGTGGAAAAACAGATGGATGGTTCCAGAATCCTTCCGGCTTTTTTAACCTCCTCAAATACAGGGATCATATTGGGGATATGATTCAGAAAATCGAAGACACGCCACACATGTACATAACGTGCAAAGCTCTGGACCGTCGCCCGGACGACATTTTCCGGATAGGGCCGGTATCCGAACAGATTGATCCCCCGGCACAGCGTCTGAAACAACGTATCCGGCATGCTTTGACTGAGCACTTCCAGCTTTTCCAGCGGATTGATCTGCTTGCGCAGCATATCCACATGTACGCTGGCCCCGCCGGTGATTTCAATTGAGAAATAACCCGCGTCATTGCGTGGCTTGGCTGCGAGAAGCTGCGTGTGGGGCATGATCCGGTTCTTGAAGTCCGACTGCGAGAGATCCCTTTCCGTGTTGGTCAGGAAGTAACCTTTCTGCGACCGGATTTTGTCGAGCACATCATGCACGCCCTTGTCCGTTAATTCCCTCGGCGTAATTCTTTCATCTATGAGGTGTGATGGCATACTCATCATGGTTCGGTACTGATCCTTTCTAATGTACGCTGATTTTCTCCATAGCGTCGCTCGCTTCCCGGTGTTGCCTGTCCCATTTGCTCAAGTGGCATAGGGATTAACCTTTTTGGTATGTATTTCCGCAATGAGCTTCGCCAGTTTTGCCACTTCGCGCTCCGGCTCCGGATAATTGAAAATCTCCGGGTGTGTTTCGAGGTATCCCGTGTCAAAGCGTCCCGCCTGAAAGTCGGGCTCCTCACAGACTGAAAGATAGAAGGGGATGGTCGTCTTGGGGCCGACAATGACAAATCCGTTCAAAGCCCGCTTTAAACGCTGCAGGGTCTGCTTCCAGTCAAAGCCGCGGATTGTCATTTTAACGAGCAGTGAATCATAATCCATCGGAATCTTGTAACCCTGATATACCGCTCCGTCGAGTCTGACCCCCGGCCCACCGGGCGACTGATAGACCTCCACGCGCTTTCCGCCTTCGGGCATGAAATTGTTCTTGGGGTCTTCGGCATTGATTCTGACCTGAACGGCTTTGCCCAGCAGGGTCACGCGATTTTCAGGGATGTTGAGGGCCTGTCCTTCGGCAATCCAGATCTGCTGGCGGACGATATCAATCCCGGTGAGTTCCTCCGTCACCGTATGCTCTACCTGCAGACGCGTATTCATTTCCATGAACCAGAACGCATGGGTTTTCGAATCGACAAGAAACTCAACCGTGCCGGCATTGATGTATCCGGTTTCCCGGGATGCCTTGATCGCGCAATCGTACATGGCCTCCAACACACCCTTCGGCAGATCGGCGGGCGCTATTTCGAGAAGTTTCTGATGCCGCCGCTGGATTGAGCAGTCACGGGAACCCAGATGAATCGTGTTCCCGTGATGATCCGCCAGGATCTGGATCTCCACGTGGCGGGGCGATGCGATGAATTTTTCCATATAGATGTTTTCATCGTTGAAGGCCGACAGGGCCTCCGCCCTGGCCAGGGGCAACTGCACGATGAGGTCCGCATCGTCGATCACCTTGCGGATGCCTCGCCCTCCGCCCCCGGAAGATGCCTTCAGCATGACGGGATAACCATATTTATTGGCAAAGGCAAAGGCCTCATTGATCCCGGCGCTTCCGCGGGCAAGGTCGCCCGTGCCGGGAATAGTGGGGATGCCGGCCTGCTCGACGATCTTTCGCGCCACCACCTTGTTGCCCATGTCCCGGATGGCCTGCGGGGGGGGGCCGATAAAGGTAATGCCTGCTTTTTGACAGGCCTCGGAAAAATCAGCGTTCTCTGCGAGGAATCCGTACCCCGGGTGAATCGCGTCGGCACCTGCTTTTCCGGCCGCCCAGATAATTTTTTCGATATCCAGATAATCCCTGCGCGGGCCGTCGCCAATCATAATGGCATCATTTGCCAGCCGGACATAGTAGGCCTCGCGATCCGGTTTTTCGTAAATAACAACCGCATCGAGCCCCATCTCATGAACCGTTCTCATAATCCGAAGGGCAATTTCACCCCGGTTCGCAATCAGGACTTTCTTAATTTTCCTTACCTGCACACCCATTTTGACCTTCCTGTTTCATTTTGACGACTGAAGTTTCTGTGCCGCATTGCACATCATCCCTTGACCTTGCGGCATAAGCAAAGATAAGCCTCACTCCTCAAGAATCGCGCACCTTGCCTCCGGCGCCTTTAGATAGGCCGCACCAGATTAAGGTTTCCACGATCTTTTTTGCGAGTTCATCAATCCTGTCTACTGAGTCGAGTTATTGGGATTGCACAACCGATGCTGGCAGTTCTCGCTGTTTACGAATTGATCCCCAATAATGCGGCGAACTTATACCGATAACAAACGATTATGTCAACCGGATTTTGTATTCTTATCATTTAGAATTGTCTTGACTTTGAAAGAGCGGTTAAGCTAAACAGCACAACCGCGCAGAATGCGCATCTGCTGCAAAGAAAGGAGCATCCATGGCAAAATATGACTCGAAATCTTTAAGGAATGTCACCATCATCGGACATGGCGGCACCGGGAAGACCTCGCTTTGTGAATCATTTCTCTTTCTCGCCGGTAAATCGGACAGGCCGGGGCGCGTGGACGATGGGACCTCCAGCATGGATTATGAACCCGAAGAACAGAAACGTCGCATCTCCATCAGCGCCGCGATAAATTTTTTTAACTGGGACAAGCATAAAATCAACATCATTGACACGCCGGGTGATTCCAACTTTGCCTTTGACACCAAAAGCTGCCTTCGCATAACCGACAGCGCCATTGTCGTGATTGACGCGGTGGGCGGGGTCGAATTTCAGACACAGAAGGTCTGGGAGTACGCCGATGAATTCAATCTCCCGCGGATCATCTATATCAACCGAATGGACCGGGAGCGGGCTGATTTTTTCAAAACCATAGACAGCATCAAGGAAAAACTCGGGAGGAAGGCAACGGCGCTTTTTATTCCTCTTGGAAAAGAGGACCATTTCAAGGGCGTTGTGGACCTTTTGTCCATGAAGGCTTACACCTTCGATGATCCCAAAGGAGGCTACAAGAGCATAGATATTCCTGACGATGTGGCCGATCAGGCAAAATCTTACCGGGAAACAATGGTGGAAGATATTGCGGAATGTGACGAGGTCCTCATGGATAAATATCTGGAGAGCGGCGAACTCTCTCTGGAAGAAATCAAAGCCGGCCTCCGCAAGGGCGTGATTTCCGGCGCTCTGCTGCCGGTGATCTGCGGTTCCGCGACGAAAAATATCGGTTTGGCCCCCCTGATGGATATGATTGTGCAGGTTATGCCTTCGCCCGTGGACCGTGGTCCCGTACAGGGCAAAAAACCGGGAACGGACAACCTGGAAGAACGTCCTCCGGAGGAAACCGCGCCCTTCGCCGCTATGGTTTTCAAAACCATCGCCGATCCCTATGCAGGCCGGTTGACCCTTTTCCGAGTCTATTCCGGAACGCTCAGCACCGAAGGCGCCATCTATAATTCCTCCCGGAAAATTCATGAGCGGTTCAACACTGCTTTTTTCCTGGAGGGAAAAAACCAGAAAACGGCCGAGTCCCTGGTTCCGGGTGATATTGCCGCGGTGGCCAAGCTGAAGGAAACAGCCACGGGAGACACGATCTGTAATGAAAAAGCACCGCTCATCTTCGAAAAATTAGCCCCCCTCCCGACGATCATGTCCTTTGCAATCGAACCAAAATCCCGCGGCGACGAGGAAAAAATCGTCTCTTCCATTCACCGGCTGACAGAGGAAGATCCGACTCTGACTTTCCACAGAAACGATCAGACCAGGGAAATGATCCTCTCCGGCATGGGACAAATTCACATCGAAGTGGCCGTCGAAAAAATGAAACGTAAATTCGGGGTGGAGGTCAACCTGAACATCCCAAAGGTGCCCTATAAGGAAACCATCAAGGGAAAAACCAATGTTCAGGGACGTTACAAGAAGCAATCGGGCGGTCGGGGCCAGTTCGGCGACTGCTGGCTGGATATTGAGCCCCTGCCCCGGGGCAGCGGCTTTGAATTTGCGGACAAGATCGTAGGCGGCGTCATTCCCGGGCAGTACCGCCCCGCAGTGGAAAAGGGTATCGTCGAAGCCATGGAGGAAGGCGTTCTGGCGGGTTATCCCACGGTGGATATGAAAGTCTCGCTGGTGGATGGTTCCTACCACACGGTCGATTCATCGGAAATGGCCTTCAAGATTGCAGGTTCCATGGGATTTAAGAAGGGCGTGCTGGCCTGCCAACCGACCCTGCTGGAACCCATTGTCACTATAGATATCGAAATCCCCGATGAATACCTGGGAGATGTCATCGGCGATCTGAACAGCCGGCGGGGGCGCGTTCAGGGTATGGACACCAAAGGGACCCATCAGATCGTCAAGGGCCAGGTGCCTTTGGCCGAAATTCTAAAATATGCACCGGATCTGCGATCCATGACAAGCGGCCGGGGAACTTTCACCTATACGCACTCCCATTACGAGGAAGTACCGCCCTTCATTGCCGAGAAAATCATTGCGGCATACAAGGCCAAGAAAGAAGAAGATTGATGCAATTTTTTCACTTTGGGGTTGAAGCACAGGATGATTATCCAGGCCGGCGTCATTACCGTCAGCGATAAGGGTTCAGCGGGTCAACGAGAAGATCAGAGCGGCCCGGAGGTTGAAAGGATACTCAAAACCATCGGGATTGCAGTCATCCATCGAGCTGTCGTCCCCGATGAAATTCATGAGATCCAGGGCATCCTCGTTGACTTTGCCGATCATCACAAGATTGACCTGATTGTCACCACGGGAGGCACCGGCGTCGCGCCGCGAGATGTGACACCTGATGCAACCCTGGGCGTCATCGACAAGGAAGTCCCCGGAATGGCGGAGGCCATGCGCAGGGAGAGTTCTAAAATCACCCCCCATGCCCTGATCTCGAGGGCCGTCGCGGGCATCAGAGGCCGAACGCTGATCGTGAATCTGCCGGGCAGTCCCAAAGGTGCGCGGGAGAATCTTACCGTCCTTCTGCCGGCCTTGCTTCATGCCATCGAAAAAATCAAGGGAGATCCGCGGGAATGTGCTGTTTGAGAAACTGGATGGCCATTTTTCGATGGGCGCCGGACCAGTAGATTTTGCAGCAGTCCGGACATCTTTGGAACGGACCGGACTGGTGATAGACGTAGTCAGGAACCAATCCTTCCACATCGCGCAGGAGAATCTTCTCCAGCAGAGCATTACAGCGTGCGCAGCGCCGGTAGAATCGTTCCATATCAACTCGCATGCCCGTTTTTTCAATCACTTCGGCCAGTTGCCATCGAACATGGTCGTGCTCAATTATCACAAGACGACCACTGAACTGCCGGTTGGCCATATCCCGCTTCCGTGTCAGGACAATACGGTCCTCCTGTTGCGCCCTTCTTAAAAAGTCACGGTTCACGTCCCCCCTGTCAAAGCAGGCATCATAACCGAGAATTCTGAGCCAGCGGGCCAATGTTCCCAGATTGACATCGGCTGTAAATTTCAAGTCTGCCGACCTTATATCAGCAATGGGATGATCCTGAAACGGCCGACGGGCGGAACCGGAGCGATCTATCATGGCGGGTGTGATCGTTTAGTGCATTTATGGATCAGTATTTGTCAGATTTCGATGATTGGGGGGTTTCAATGATGGACGGCACATCATTCGCTTTGAGGTCCCGTCTTAATTCCCGGATGGTTTTGTTCAATTTATTGATCGTCCGGCTGAGCCTGAAACGCTCGACAATCCCCATGAAGCCGGCAAAAACAACGCCTGCAAGAAAAGTGACAAACAACAGGATATAGGTTTCTATAGTGATGCGATAATCCAGATACTGCAGTGAGACAGGAACGGTGTTCTCCAAAGAGAAGGTGATAATAAAAAGCATAATGAGCATCACGATAATCGTGTAAATGATTTTCATCTCAATCCTCCCGATGAAATTTACGGAAACAGGGCAGGAGGTGGTCCCGGGTTGTCACAAGATCTTCCGGAATCACGCGTACTTTTCCCACCGTGCTCATGAAGTTGGTATCTCCGCCCCACCGGGGAATCACATGGACATGCAGATGATCATCAATGCCCGCACCGGCTGCTTTCCCGAGATTCATGCCGATGTTAAAACCGTGAGGCTGCATCGCTTCCTTCAATGACCTGATAGAGAGATCAATCAAGTCAAACATTTCAATCTTTTCAGATATTTGAAGATCCTCAATCTCGCTCAGGTGGCGATAGGGAATGATCATGAGATGACCGCTGATATAGGGATAGAGGTTCATCATCACAAAGGCTTTTTTCCCCTCATGCAGGACAAAATCATCCTCCCGGATGGAATCCCGGCAGAAAACACATCCTTCCGGTTTCCCGCTATTAATGTAAGTCATGCGCCAGGGCGCATAAATGGATTGCATTATTCCCTCCGTCCCGATGATCAAGGAACCACAGCGTTCCGGCCTCAATCCCAGCATTGCGTATCATGAGGCGCCCTGAAAAAACAAGATTTTTTTCAAATGATGCCAGGAAATCCTTGCAGACGCGTGCTTCAAATAATAACGTTCCCTCATACCCCTGTTTTTCTAAAGAAGGCTGCGCTGATTGCCAAGAGAAAGCTGGTATAGAAGAATTGAGGTCTCCGAATCGCCAGGTACAGCCTGGGGCCATTTTATTTCTGGATCATGCCCGTCATGTAGATCGTCCTTGCCACCAGGGAAGCGGATCGACGTTGGGATGAGGAATGAGTGAGATGGGGAATATTCCTATAACCATCTGATTCTTATTATGATTTACAGCCATCTTTTACGGCGGCGGTAGGATTTAACATCCCGGTAAGATTTAGCAACGCCTGTCGCCGCCATTCCGAGATAAAACTCCTTGACGTCCGGGTTCTCGACGAGCTCTTCAGCCCTTCCTTCCATGACGATCTTGCCGTTTTCCATCACATAGGCGTAATGGGCAATCTGCAGCGCCATCCTCGCGTTCTGCTCGACTAAAATGATTGTAGTCGCCTGTTCCTGATTGATTTTCTTGATGATCTGAAAGATTTCACGGACCACGAGGGGCGCAAGCCCCAGCGACGGCTCGTCGAGCAGCAGAAGCTGCGGGTGCGCCATGAGTGCCCGTCCCATAACGAGCATCTGCAGTTCCCCGCCGCTGCAATACCCCGCCAGGGTTTTCCGGCGCGTCAGAAGAGCCGGAAAGTAGTGATAAACCAGTTCCATGTCCTGCCGGTAGGGCTTCCCCCAGCGGGTTGCCGTCCCGACCCTCAGATTTTCCTCGATGGTCAGATATTTGAAAGGCTGGCGGCCCTCCAGGACCTGGATGATGCCCATGCGCGTGATGGTTTCGGGCGAGTGATTGTGAATGGGCTGGTCATTGAACAGGATGGTGCCATCGGTGACCTTTCCGTTCTCCGGCTTCAGGAGGCCGGAGATGGCCTTAAGGGTGGTTGTTTTGCCGGCGCCGTTACTGCCTAACAGGGACACGATGTGCCCTTTTTCCACGTGCAGCGATACGCCTTTGAGCACCTGGATCACGTCGGAGTAAACGACGGAAATATTATTGATCTGTAATCATGGTTTCATTCATGGACGCATTACCTTCAATATGAAAATGGCCATAGCCGGAAACTCGAACGCACAATCCGCCAGACTTCCGCCAAACCCCTTGGCTCGAAAATAATGAACAGCACAATCGCCAGGCCGAAAGTAAATTCGCGCAGCGGCGCCATGTTCAGGCCGGAACTGCTGACGACCCCCATGTTCATGAGCAGTTCCGTGAGCCAGCGCAGAATTTCATTGAGTCCGGTGATGAAAATGGCGCCGAAGATGGACCCGGTGATGTTGCCCATGCCGCCGATGATGACCATGGCGATATACTCCACGGACAGGCCCAGGGTGAAGGGTTCCGTGGTGATGCTGACGCTGTAATAGGCATAGAGGGCGCCGGCAAAACCGGCATAGAATGAACTGATGCCAAAGGCCAGAAGCTTGTATCGGAAGATGGGTATGCCCATGCCTTCGGCCGCCCGGTCATTGTCACGGATGGCGATAAAGGCCCTGCCGTATTTGGTTCGAATCAGGTTCACGGCGAACCAGGTCATCAGGATGAGGCAGGCAAAGATCATAAAAAAGAAGGCCCGGTCGCCGCTCAATTCCCAGCCCGAACAATTGCGGGCTTCGGCAGGATCATGCCCATGGTCCCCTTGGTCAGGCTTTCCCAGCGCAGCAGGATGTATTCGATGATGAACTGGCCGGCCAGCGTGGCAATGGTCAGATAGAGTCCCTTGAGCCGCACCGAGGGCGTGCCGAAAACCATGCCGACCATGGCCGTGATGACGGCGGCGGCCGGAATGGACAGATAAAACGGGAAATTCAGGGTTGTTGCGAGAATGGCCGCTGCATAGGCGCCCACACCGAAAAAGGCGCCGTGGCCCGAGGGAGATCTGTCCGGTAAAGCCGATCAGGATGTTCAGCCCGATCACGGCAATCGCAGCAATGCCGATCGTATTGAACACATAGATCATGTAGGGGCTGAAAATCCAGGGAACGATCCCAAAGAGCGCAAGAATCCCGATGACCAGCCAGAGCCGGCCGAAATCCGTCTCGAAGATGCTCAATTCCTGCGCGTAACGTTCGCGGAAATTGCCGCACGGATGGAATTGCCAGTTTTTAATCTTCATGTGCTTACCTTTTAAGAAGTTTTCAAGGCGTCCCCTTTTGCCGGCTGATCAGACGCGCTCAATTTCCTTCAGGCCGAAGAGGCCATAAGGCTTGACCAGCAGGATGACGACCAGGACGATGTAGGGCACCACATCCCGCAGCCCGGGTGAAATATAGCCCCCCGTGAAGGTTTCGAGCAGGCCGATGATCAGACCGCCGATAATGGCGCCGCCGATGCTGTCCAGACCGCCCAGGATGACCACGGGAAAAACCTTCAGGCCGATGGCGCTTAAGTCATGGACATTGATCCCGTTGATAATGCCCAGCACGATGCCGCTCATGCCGGCGACCAGGGCCGCAATCGCCCAGGACAGGGCGAAGACGCGTTTCACATGCACTCCCAGGGACAGGGCAGCCCGCTGGTTGTCCGCCACGGACCGCATATAGATCCCCTGCGAGGAATACTTGAAAAACAGGCCGAAGAGCAACAGAAAGATCATACCGATCACCAGGGTGGCCACATAGACCGGCGCGACATGGACGATTCCCCAGTCGATGCCCAGTGCCTCCGGCAGAAAATCGGGAAAGGTATGGAGATTTCCCCCCCACACCAAAAGCAGCAGGCCTTTGAACATGGCCGCCAGACCCACGGTGAGCATGATCACGAAGATCAGGGGCTCTCCGATCAGGGGCCGCAGGAAGATGCGTTCGATCAGGAATCCCAGCGCGAAACAGCCGGCCAGGGTCGGCCAGAAAGGCCACCAGCAGCGGCAGCTTGCGCCCACGTGATGAGCGCCAGAAAGAGAAATGCCCCGAAGGCCAGCAGTTCCCCGTGGGCGAAATTCAGGACACTGGAGGATTTGAAAATCATGACAAAACCCATCGCCGAAAGTCCGTAGAAAAAGCCGATGCTGATCCCGTTGACGAGCAGCTGAATAAAGAAATCCATGACAGCGTTCTCCTTACAACGATATTATTTTTACTCTGGTTTCCACCTTGCCGATCTGACCGTCCCGGTACTGAACCTTTGCTTTCACATCAACTTCCGCCTGATCCCGGTACATGGATTCAATCAGTTTGAGGTAAAGTCCATAGACGAAACGACGGCGCACCTTGCCTGTCCGGGTCAGCTCCTCATCGTCGGCATCCAGCAGCTTGTACAGCAGAAAGAATTTCCTGATCTTCATCACGGCGGGCAACTGCTCGTTGACCTTTCTGACTTCACCTGTAATCAGCTCCGCCACAGCCGGTCTGCTGGGAAAGATCCATGTAGGTCGTATAGGGAATCATGCGCTCCTCCGCCCAGATCCCAACATTGCCGAAATCAATATTCACCATGAGTGTGATATAGGGCCGCCCTTCCCCGAAGACAACGGCCTCCTTGATATACGGACTGAATTTCAAACGGGTTTCAATAAAATCGGGTGAAAAGGCGTCCCCGCTCTTGTTACGGATGATCTCCTCCTTGCGGCCGATGATGAGCAGGTGTCCATCCTTGTCGATGTAGCCGGCGTCGCCGGTTCTCAGCCATCCCTCCTGAAAGGCGGCTTCCGTTGCCTGGAAGTCCTGATAATAACCGCTGAAATACCGAGACGCTGCGAACAAGGACTTCCTGATCGTCAGAAATGCGAACCTGAACGCCCGGAACGGGTTTTCCGACCGTCTCCAGCTTGACCTGGTCATCCGGTTGAATCTGAAAAATGCCGCCCGCCTCTGTCAGACCGTAGCATTGCTTGAGGTTCAGACCGATGGTTCGAAAGAAGCCGATGACATCGGGGCTGATGGGATGCCCGCCCGTAAAGGCACTGCGCAGGTTCGCACAGCCGATGCGGTCCAGAAGGGGGCGATAAACCGCCCATGCGGCCATATGGTGCAGGATGCTGAGAACCAATGGAATTGAGTTGTTCCGGAATGCGTGCACGGCTGTCATTTTCCCGATCTTTTCGCCCAGGTCAAAGCATTTTCTTTTGAGTAGGCCGGCATCGGACATCTTCACCCGGATCCGTGAAGCAAGATCTTCCCAGAACCGCGACGCACTGATCAAAAGCGACGGGCCGATGTCGCGGAAATCCTCCAGTACGGTTTCCTGGGTCTCCGGAAAATTCATTGTCATGCCTCCGACAAGCGCGACGCCCACGCCCCACATCTGGTCGACAATCCAGGCCGGCGGAGACATGGAAATCCAGTTTTCACCGGGCTTGATCTTCATGGCCTCGACCCAGCCGGCTGCGATGGCCGTCAGGTTGCGATGAGACAGCATGGCCAGTTTCGGCATCCCGGTCGTCCCCGAAGTCAAAATCATAAGTGCGCAGTCATCCCGGTTTCCCTTGTACAGTTCAGCGGTAAAGCGATCCGGATATTCCCGGTCAAAGAGCCTCTCCCATGCGGACCAGTTCCTGGAAACTCAGAAGCCAGGGATTGTTTGCGTAGGTTCTCATGCAGGTGGGGTCGATATAAATGACGCGGCGGACATGGGGCAATTTATGCCTGGAGTCGAGAAGCTTATCGACCTGCTCCTGGTCCTGTACCACGACAAAGGCGGCCTGAACCCGGTTCAGAGCCAGACAGAGCTCGTCACTGACGGAAGAGGTAAACAGATTCAGGCTCACCGCGCCGACAGCCTGGGCGCCCAGCTCGCCAAACAGCCATTCGGGATGATTGTTCGCAATGATTCCGACCGCGTCGCCGCGCTTGAGGCCCAGCGCAAGCAATCCGGCGCCGACTTGCCGCATGTATCGAAAATAGTCCGGCCAGGAGTAGGTTTGCCAGATGCCCAGGGCCTTTTCACGGATGGCGATCGCGCCGGAACCGAGATGCTTCGGCTTGAAAGGCCACAATCTGGGGCAGTGTCTTTTCGGTGATCGCTGCTGTCATATACGACTTTTCTAAAGGGTTTCTGAATCGCCCAGATAGGCCTTGATGACCTCCGGGTGGTTGCGGACATACTCCGGGCCGCCCTCTGCGAGCTTTTCCCCGAAATTCAGGACCATAATGCGCTTTGAGATGCTCATGACGATGGACATGTCGTGTTCCACGAGGATCATGGTCTGTCCCCAGGATTCGTTCAATTCGACAAGGAAGCGGACCATGTCTTCCTTCTCTTCAAGGTTCATCCCGGCAAAGGGTTCGTCCAGCACCAGCAGTTTCGGCTCCAGCGCCAGGGCGCGGCCGAGCTCCACGCGCTTCATGAGGCCATAGGGCAGAGATCCCACGTTTTTTTTCCGGATGGCCTGCATTTCGAGAAAATCGATCACCTCCTCAAGAATCTCGCGATGGCGGATTTCCTCCTTGCGGACAGAAGGCGAAAAGAACGCCGCCGATCCCAGGCGGTAGCGGCAATGGATATGGCGCGCCAGCAGCATGTTGGACAAGACGGTCATGCCGGGGAATAATTCGATATTCTGAAACGTCCGACCGATGCCGAGCCCGACAAGATCGTGCGGCGGCAAGATGCGTAATATCCCGGCCGTTGAAACGGATACGACCCGCCTGCGGCCGGTAAAACCCGGTCAGGCAGTTCAGCAGGCTGGTCTTGCCGGCGCCGTTCGGCCCGATGACGGCAAACAGCTCGCCGGTATTTACCGTCAGATCGACCTGATTGAGGGCCTTGACGCCGCCGAAATGCAGGTGACAGGTCCGTCACCTCCAGACCGGCGACGGCATCCTCACTGCTCCGGTTACGAAAAATCCCTGGTTGGCCGCGTAATGATTTCATATCCCTTACTTACTGAGCTTGATTTTTTCCTTGCCGGGCGCATAGAAGTTCGTCAGGGGAACATACGTCCCGTCCTCCCGGACCTGTACCATCCGGGCCTTGAAAGAGGCGCCATGATCCGTTTGTGTGTAAGTGATGTCCGGAACAAGACCATCAAATTTCTCGCCGCGGAAGGATTCCATCGCCTTGTTGATGGTTTCCGGGTTGATCAGCTTTGAAGCTTCATTGGCTCGGATGAACGCCCGCTCCATGATCATGCCGACCACGACGCCCTCCCAGTAGGCGGCGTCAAAGCGGTCAACACTCTTGTAGCGCCTCATGAGTTCATCCATGAGCTTCATGCCCGGCTGTCTTGTCCGACGGCAGTCCGCCCGGAAACTGCATTTTGAGGCGGTCACGGATGAGCCCTTTCCCCATCTTGAAGAAGTCCGGATCCGTGGAGGTCCAGGTTCCGAGAAACTGCGGATTGTAGTTGATCCGGTCGGCGCTCTTGAAAGCCGTGATGATGGCTGACGGCAGCATCTGCATGAAGACATACTCGGCGCCCTTCTGTTTGAGGCGCAGCAGCTCCGTCGTCAGATCCACGGTTTTTGGCGGAAATTCTTCGATGGCGACGATATCGACCTGCTTGCCGGCGGCGTACTCCTGCGTCGGCTGATGGATGGACCGTCCATAGGCGTTGTTGTAGGTCAGAAGACCGATTTTCGGCGGCTCCTTTCCCTTGTGAATCGTGAGGATATAGTCGATGACCGCATAGCAGTCCATGCGGTAGCTGCCGAACGGCAGGTACATGTAGTCAATGGGCGCCTCGAGAATCTCCCAGCTCGTCGAATAATTGATGGTCGGAATCTTGTACTGCTGGATGATGGGCTTGGCCGCAAGGCCCTCTCCGGCGCCCCAGGTGGCGATCATGTCCACCTTGTCCTGAACGGCAAATTTCCGGACCGCGGCGACCGCTTCTGGAACCTTGTAGCCCGTGTCCACAAGGAGCATCTCGATCGGGCCGGCCGGCGACGCCGCCCTTGACCTCATTGACATAGCGGAAATAATCCTGCTGTCCCCTGGCGTGATACTGCCCCCAAGTGGACGCCGGACCGGTCAGGTTGATCGCCGCACCCACCTTGATCGCTGCGGCCTCCGCGCGGGTGGCCTGCCCCGGCAGGGCAACGCCTGCGACAACCGTCAAAACAACCAGCCATTTGAGAATTCGCTTCATTTTTCCTTCCTCCTTACTATCAACAAAAAAAGGCCATGGAATCTTTTCCACGGCCTAAAGATAAAAAAAGCCGCGGGCAGTCAAGAGGTCTGCCCACGGCCTATGTCTCATGCACAATCATGAGCGCGGCAGGCAGACCCCGCTAAAAAAGCTGAAAAAAGCAAAAAACTGAAATGCCCTGCGACCCATGCTGCTTATATTTCCCATATCCTGCACCTGTTCTTAAGCATGATCCTATAAAGGCGAGAAACAATAATGTCAAGAAATTATTTTCCCGGTTGCTCTTCAAGTCCGAGCTTTTCAATCCGGTAGCGCAACGAATCGAACGTAATATGAAGAAGTTCCGCTGCCTTCGTTTTTGAGCCCCCGGATTTTTCCATAGCCCTTGCGATTAACTGTCTTTCATAGTCGGCCAGAAGGCTGTTCAATTGAATGCCCTGCTCGGGGATGTAAAAATCCTGAAGGATGAGGTTCTCCGGCAGAATGATATTGGATGTTTCCAGCGCGACGCTGCGTTCAATAATGTTTTCCAGTTCCCGGATATTGCCGGGGAACTGATATTCCATCAGCAGCTCCAGGGCATACAGGGAAATATTTCTTATTTCCTTGTTGAATTCTCTGGAATATTTTTCAATGAAATGTTTTGCCAGAACGGGAATATCGTCCTTTCGCTCCCGCAGAGGCGGCAGATGGATGGGGATGACGTTGAGGCGATAGTAAAGATCTTCCCGGAAGGATCCGTCCTTGACTTTTTCTGCCAGATTCTGGTTTGTGGCAGAAATGATCCGGACATCGACTTTGATATCCTCCGAGCCCCCGATTCGCCGGAAGGTTTTTTCCTGAACGACTCTTAAAAGCTTTACTTGAAGAACAGGCGGCAACTCACCTATTTCATCGAGAAATATTGTTCCATTATTGGCCATCTCAAAGAGACCTTGCTTGTTGGCGTGGGCGCCTGTAAAGGAACCTTTCATATAGCCGAACAATTCGGACTCCAGCAGGGTTTCCGGGATGCCGCCGCAGTTAATCGTAATGAAAGGCATCTCTGCCCTAGGGCTGTTTTCATGAATGGCCCTTGCCACCAACTCCTTGCCTGTACCGCTTTCCCCCAGGATCAATATGTTGGCGGATGTTATGGCAACCTTGTTGATCAGCGCGTAGACCTTGAGTATTTCCTTGCTGCTGCCGATCATGCGGCCAAAGCTCACGGCGCCTTCGACTTCCCGAATGAACTGGGCATCTTCCTTCATAACGCCCTTCTTGGTTAACGCCTGCTGAATCAAAACCTTCAGATCATCGATATCGAAATTCTTTTCGATGTAATCGTAGGCGCCTTCTTTCATGGCGGATACGGCGGTTTCCCCGGATGCGAAAGCCGTCATAAGAATTACCAGTGATTCCGGGCAGATATCGCGACTACGTTTGAGAAACTCGATGCCGTCGATTTTGGGCATCTTGAGATCTGTGAGAATCAGATCGAATTTCTTTTTTTTACAAAGGTGCAGGGCTTTTTCCGCATTTTCCGCACAGGTTACCTTGTAGCCCTCGCGATTGAGCATGATCTCAAGAAACTCTCTCATTCCCTTGTCGTCGTCGAGGACAAGAATGCTTGCCATTTTCACCTCCTTTTAGATATTGCAGGGCAATCTGACGATAAATGTCGTGCCTCGACCCGGAACGCTGTCAACCGTGATGGTCCCCTTATAACCATCGACAATCCGGTTGACAATCGCCAGACCAAGCCCCGTTCCCTTTTCCTTGGTCGTAAAGAACGGTTCAAATATCTTGCTTAAATCGGTTTCAGCGATCCCTGGTCCATTGTCGGTGATCTCGAATTCCAGGGCCGGAATCGATTCTTTCAGCAACGCCGGACGTGCGGCGATGGTCACACTGCCGCCGTTGGGCATGGCCTGGATCGCATTCATCACAAAATTCCAGACCAACTGCCTGATCTCGGCTTTACTGGCGAAGATTTCCAGGCGACTTGTCGGGGATTTCACAATTTCGATCTGATCCCGCCAGTCCGGGACATACCTGGCAGCGTCAAGAACGTCATCAATAATCTCATCGACTTGAAATGCTTCATGCATTCCGGGCGTCGGCCTGGACAGGAGCAGAAAATCCTTCATGAAGTTTTCCAGCTGATCTTTACCTCGCAGGATGATCTGCATCAGGCGCTCATCCGACAGGCTCACGTGAAGCCCCTGGCGCAGCATCTGAATGGAGCCGCTGATGGATGCCAGCGGATTTCTCATTTCATGAGCAAGACCGGCAGCCATTTCGCCGATAAAGGCAAGCCGCCTGCTCATTTCGAGATGGCGTTCCATTTCCTTGATCTCGGTCAAGTCCTGAAAAACCAGAATGTCGCCAATCCTCGCTCCCTGGCTTTCTTTCAGGAAGGAGACGGAACAACCCAGCACAATAGGCGCCCCGGATTTGCTTCGCAGCGTCATTTCAACACGGTTTTTCCGGGAGTCCGAAGCGGAGGCGCGGTTTAATTTTTCACGCAGTTCTCCATATTTCGGAAAATAATCTACAATATTAAGATCTTCGACGTCTGAGGACGCATAACCCGTGATTTCTTCAGCTGCCCGGTTAAAAGACTTGATGCGGCCTATAAGATCGACGGTCACAATGCCGGTATCGATGGATTCGATAATACTGCGATGCAGCAGATCGAGCTGATCGAAAGCGGTGACCTTTTCCTCCAGCAACGTCCTCGTTTTTCTTTCCCGTTCAACGACAAAACTCGCGAGGATCGCCACCAGGTAAAATGAAAGGATGTAGATAATGATTTTCGAAAAGACATAGCCCGCGGTAAAAGATGCACTCTGTAGCGTCGCATAGTGTGGAATCATGACCTTATAATATTCAAGGTCCAGCAGCCCCCCGTAAAAAATGCCACACACCGAGGCGATAATCAATCCGCCCCGGCGGCCCAAAAAAATAACAGAGTAGATGATGACGATGGTGTAGAAAACCGCGTAAATGCTCTGGATCCCCCCGGTGGCGTATACCAGACCCGTAATCAGGAGCACATCGCAGGTCGCCTGAAGATAGAGATTGATTTTCAGGTTTTGTGTGAAATGTAAAAAAATATAATAAATGGCTGAAAGAATGTAAGCGGCAATAACGATAACGTAGAACGAATACAGCGATATTTCCGGTAAGAACTCTTCGCCCTTGAATTCCACAAACGTGGCAATGCCAAGCAGAAGCGTGACAATCGCGACTCTGGATAACATCAATTGACGAATGCGAATATTCGTATTTTCATCCTGAATCATGTGAAGTCCTAAAATGTTATTCCCATCCTGAAACCTTCGAAAGTCCCTTTTGCAACGCTTTCGTTCTTTTTGTAAGGGCATCTTCTCCCTGGCTATGCTATATAATAGTTTATAAAAATATTTCAACAAATTAAGACGACATCGCCGATGCAAAGACCGTTACTTCCCCTCTTGATTGCCGTCATGGCAGGGATTTCTTCAGGGTATCTTTTTGAAATGCCTCGTTTCTGGTTGCTGGCCATGCTGGCCTTGGGCCTGGTCTCTCTCCTTCTATGCATCTGGAGGAGGTTCACATATCTGATCTTGCCGGCGGCCATGATCGTCACCTTTGCGTTGTCCGTCCTGAACATGCATCTGTATCTCTATGAAAAGCCCGATCCGGCTCACATCGTACACCATGCGGGCCCCGATATATTGACCGTTGAGGGTTTGATAACGGCTTCCCCCAAGCAATTTCCGGATAAAACCCAGTTGATCGTTTCCGCTCAACGACTTCGGAAGAGCGGCGCCGTCATCCCCGTTCACGGCAAGATCTTGTTGAATTGCGTCATGGACACTTCATTTCGGTACGGGCAGATCATCCGCTTCAAAACCAAACTCAAGATTCCCCGCAATTTTCACAATCCCGGCGGGTTCGATTATGAAAATTATCTTCGTTTCAAAGGCATTCTGGTTCATGGGTTCATCAGCAATCCGACCAATCTCATTATTCTTCGGGAAAACCAGGGTCATCCGCTGCTGACGCAACTCGAAGCGTTTCGGAGCCAGTTGAAAACCATCATTCGGGCCAATGCCGGATCACCGGCCGGCGAAATTATTCAGGCAATGATTCTCGGGGATCAGAAAGAAATCCCGAAGGAAATCCAGGACCAATTCAACCGAACCGGCGTTTCTCACATCATCGCCATTTCCGGATTTAATGTCGGAATTATTGCGTTTTTCTCGATCCTGATCGTCCGCATGATCATGAAAACATCGGAATATCTGCTGCTGAGATTCAACATCACGAAAGTCTCCCTGGCTCTTTCCTTCATTCCCATTGCCATCTTCACCTTGATCGCAGGGATGGGGATTTCGGTCGTCCGAGCTGCCATCATGGCGCTGGCGTTTCTCGTCGCCATTCTTCTGGGAAAGGAGCGGGATCTTTATCATACCCTGGCATTGGCAGCCCTGCTGATTCTCGCGGTCTCTCCCCCTTCCCTCTTCGATATTTCTTTTCAGTTGTCCTTTTCCGCCGTGGCCGCCATTCTTTTCATGACGCCAAAACTGACTGCCTTGATTCCCAAACCGCCTGTAGAGGGAAAGCCCCGGATACAGCTATTTATTTACCGGCGACTATACGACATCGCGCTGTTCATGGTTGTATCCGTCAGCGCCACGCTTGGCACGCTGCCGTTGGTTGTTTTTTACTTCAACAGGATGTCTCTGATCACGCTGCCGGCAAACCTTGTCGTTGTTCCGATTATGGGGATCATGGCCCTTCCGGTCTCCATGACCATCATTCTGGCGGCACCCTTTTCGGCGAGTTTGACGGCCTGGCTGATCAAACTGTCCGCCCTCCTGATCGAAATTTCCCTGTTCATGGTCGAGTATTTTGCCTCCCTGTCCTGGGCCGCATACTATGTTGCCACCCCGAATGCGCTTGAAATCATCGTCTATTGCCTGCTGTTGTTGATTCTGTTCAGCCTGATCGACAACCGGACAAAAAGACGCCATGCGCTGCCGTCCGAAATTGAGTCTTTATCGAGGCGTGGCGGTGTGCTCACAGGGGTGTTGGTCGGATTAATGTTTTTCTTTTTTGCCTATCTGCTGTACGGCAATTTCACCGAAACGCAAAATCGTGACCTGCGTATGACGGCGATTGATGTGGGCCATGGCAATTCAACGCTGATCCGCTTTCCCGGCGGCAAGAACATGCTCATTGACGGCGGCGGTTTTTTTAACGATGAATTTGATACCGGCAGATATGTTGTGGCGCCCTTCCTGTGGCATCAAAAAATCCGCAAAATTGATATTGTTGTGTTGACGCATGTCCATCCGGATCATCTCAATGGATTGAAGTTTATCGTGGAAAATTTCAATATCGGGGAAGTCTGGTCAAACGGTCACGAAGACGATACGGAATCCTTCCAGGAATTTAAAAGAATTATAACGGATAGGAACATTCCCTTCCACCGGGTTTCGGCGGCAACGCCTCCGATTCAAATCGACGCGGTTCATGTCCGGATCCTCAATCCCGCTGTTTCCGCGCATCTTGCCGACGACTGGAACACATACAACGGGATCAACAATTATTCCCTCGTCGCGAAACTGACATACGGCGCCGTCGGCGTCCTGTTTCCGGCGGATATCACCGAACAGACGGAAGCACGTCTTGTCCGTCAGAACGTCAAGATCAAGAGCGATGTCCTGTTCATCCCCCATCACGGCAGCCTCACATCCAGTACGGAACCATTCCTCGATGCCGTTGCTCCCCGCATCGCTATCGTCAGCTGTGGAAAGGATAACATCTTTCGCCTCCCTCATCCCGATGTGCTGGACAGGTGTAATGTCCGGAAGATCAGGCTGCTTAGAACAGACCGGAACGGTGCGGTAACCGTCTCGACAGACGGCAGTGATCTGCGCGTCCATTCCGCCAGGGAAAGGCGATCCGGCGTCATCATGGGACCCACGTCCCCGAGCGGCGATTAATTCGTCATTACAGACGCTCTTTTCGAAAACCGCGTATGGTCAGGGACGCATCGTCGTCAATATTTAATTGCCTTTCAGGGCCTTATGTGCTATCCAGCACGCCGTCAAAAGAGAGGTTGGACCTTTGCCGGTCATCTTTGCCGCCGCGGAGGCCATTTATTGAAAGCATCTTTAAGGTTTTTTATGCAACCCATCACTGCGGTAAGAGGGTTCAAGGATATCCTGCCTGAAGAAACGGGCAGGTGGCAGTTTATTGAACGCCGGGCACGCGAGGTTTTTGCCGCTTTCGGTTTCCGGGAAATCAGAGTCCCGATTCTCGAAAAGACAGACCTGTTCACGCGCGGAATCGGCGATACCACCGATATCGTTGAGAAAGAAATGTATACGTTTCTCGACCGGGGCGAGGAATCCCTGACGCTGCGGCCGGAGGCGACGGCCTCCGTCATCCGCGCTTATCTGGAGCACAGCCTGCATGCAGTGGATCCCGTCGCCAAGCTTTATACGATGGGTCCCATGTTCCGGCGGGAACGACCGCAGAAAGGCCGATTCCGGCAGTTTCATCAGATCAATGCGGAGCTGCTGGGACTTGACGATCCGAGGACGGATGCGGAAGTCATGCTCATGCTGATTCATTTCCTGAAATGCGTCGGCTTGTCGGAACCGGCCCTGGAAATCAACACGCTGGGCTGCTTTGACTGCCGCCCCGCCTTCCGGGAAGCCATCACGGGCTTTCTGAAAGGAAAAGAAGGTCAGCTCTGCGATGACTGCCGGCGGCGTATCCATACCAACCCGCTGCGTGTTTTCGACTGTAAAAATGAGGGTTGCGCCGATGTGATCCACGAGGCCCCCCGTCTTATCGCGTACATCTGCGATGCCTGCCGGGATCATTTTGAGCAGGTCCAGTCCAGCCTGAATCTTTTCAACCTGTCATTTGTGATCAATTCGCTGATGGTGCGCGGGCTTGATTACTATACGAGAACGGCATTTGAAGTGACGACTCAGTCTCTGGGGGCGCAGAATGCCATCGCGGGGGGCGGACGTTATGACGGGCTGGTCGGGGATCTCGGCGGACCGGATATCCCCGGCATTGGATTCGCGGTCGGCTTTGAGCGGCTGGTCGCCCTGCTCCCTGCGGATGCCGCATCGTTCCATCAGAATCCTGATCTTTTTATTGCCGCCCTGGGCCCGGATGCCCAGAAGTATGCATTCGAGCTCTGCAACAGGCTCCGCATGAAGGGAATATACACGGAAATGGATTATCTCGGCAAAAGCCTGAAAAGCCAGATGAAACGGGCCGACAAGCTCAAGTGCCAGCACGCGCTGATCGTGGGTGACCGCGAGTTGTCAACGGGCCGGCTGGAACTCAGAAATATGGAAACGAGCGCACAGGAAACCATCGATCTGGACGAAATCGAAAACATAATCGAAGCCAATATCAAAGCGAGGTAAACTTTTAAGTGTCAGAATTTATTACCGTAAAGAAAAGAACCCATTACTGTGGCGTTCTTCGGGCGGCCGATGCCGGCAAGACGGTCATCCTGATGGGCTGGGTGCAGCGCCGCCGGGACCACGGCGGCGTCATCTTTGTTGATTTGAGAGACCGAGAAGGCCTGATCCAGGTCGTCTTCAACCCGGAACTCAACCCGGCCGTTCATCAGGAGGCGCATCGCATCCGGAGTGAATATGTCCTGGCCGTCCAGGGCAAGGTTCGCAAAAGACCGGAAGGCATGGAGAATCCGGACCTGTCAACCGGCCAGATCGAGGTGATGATCGATGACCTGGAAATTCTCAATGAATCAAAAACGCCTCCGTTTGTCCTCGATGCGGAGGAAGAGATTTCCGAGAATGTCCGTTTGAAATACCGGTATCTGGACTTGAGACGCCCGGAGATTCAAAAAAAGATCATCCTGCGCAGCCAGGCCGCGACGGCCACGAGGGAATATTTTCATGGCCAGGGATTCATCGAAATCGAAACGCCTTTTCTGACCAAGAGCACGCCGGAAGGGGCGCGGGATTATCTTGTCCCGAGCCGCATCCATCAAGGCATGTTCTACGCGCTGCCGCAATCTCCCCAGCTCTTCAAGCAATTGCTGATGGTGTCGGGATTTGACCGCTATTACCAGATCGTCAAATGCTTCCGCGATGAAGACCTGCGGGCGGATCGTCAGCCCGAATTTACCCAGGTCGATTGCGAAATGTCTTTTATCGATGAGAACGATATCATCACCGTCATGGAGGGGTACATGGCGCACCTGTTCCGGAGCTGCCTTGGTTTGACCCTGAAGACCCCCTTCCCCAGGATGGCCTATCGGGACGCCATGGAGTGTTTCGGAAAGGACAACCCGGATACGCGCTTTGCCATGGAATTGAAGGACCTGACGGACATCGTGAAGGACTCCAAGTTTACGCTCTTTCAGGAAGTTGCCGGCGGCGGCGGCGTCATCAAGGCACTTAAGATTGAAGACGGCAGAAAGCTCTCGCGCAAGGATCTGGATGGTCTCAAGGATTACGTGGCCACTTATGGCGCCAGGGGACTGGCCTGGGCGCGTGTCAATCCGGACGGATGGACCTCGCCGATTTTCAAATATCTCAAGCCGCTCGAAGTCGAGAAGATCAATGCGCGGCTCGAGGTTCAGGAAGGGGACCTGATGGTTTTCGTAGCGGATAAGCCGGGGATTGTACACGATTCTCTCGGCAATCTGAGAATCCACCTGGCCAGACAGCTGAACCTTATTGATCCGGCGGCCTTCGCCTTCACCTGGGTCACGGAATTTCCGCTGATGGAATACAGCGACGCGGATAAACGATTCGTTTCCATGCACCATCCTTTCACTTCTCCCGTGATGGCGGATATTGGGTTTCTCGAAGCAGATCCCGGCCGGGTCAGGGCCAGGGCTTATGATCTTATCCTCAACGGATCGGAAATCGGCGGCGGCAGCATCCGGATTCATTCGCAAAAGGTGCAGGCCATGATCTTCAAGGCTCTCGGACTCGGAGAGGATGAGGCGCGGACAAAGTTCGGTTTTCTGCTGGATGCCCTGGAATATGGTACGCCTCCCCACGGCGGCATTGCCTTCGGTTTCGATCGCCTGATCATGTTGATGGCCGGAGCGGATTCAATCCGGGATGTCATCGCCTTTCCAAAAACACAGAAGGCCGCCTGCCTGCTGATGGATGCCCCCTCAAAGGTCAGCATCGAACAATTACTGGAGCTTTCACTGAAAGTTGTTCAATAATAATGTCGGGCATGGAAGCCATTTTTCTATTGACATGGGGAAGTTAAAATGCCCTCTTTTGTTTACCGAAAATATGGAGCATGAAAATGGCCAAATGGAACAAGAACAAAAAAGTACTGGACCATGAGCATTCCCGTTTCTGGCAGTACGATCTGAAGGATATCGATCAGCCGAACCTGCAGAAGGATGTGTTTCCCTATGATGAGGTCAGCCGCATCGACTTCGATCATAAACTCATTCCTATTAATCCACCCGATGAAATCTTCATCACAGACACCACTTTCCGGGACGGTCAGCAGGCGCGGCCCCCGTATACGGTCAAACAGATCGTTGATTTATATACGTTCATGAGCAAATTGGGCGGTGATAACGGCGTGATCCGCCAGACGGAATTCTTCCTCTACAGCCAGAAGGACAAGGAGGCTGTCACCAGATGCCTGAGCCTGGGCTTGAGGTATCCGGAGGTGACCGGCTGGATCCGATCCACGCGGGAGGATGTAACTCTCGTCAAGGAGGCCGGCCTCAAGGAAACGGGCATTCTGACCTCCGTATCCGACTATCACATTTTCCTGAAGTTGAATCAGTCAAGGCGGCAGGTCATGGAGGATTATCTCGATACGGTCCGCTCCATTCTTGATGCCGGGATCATTCCGCGCTGTCACTTCGAAGACGTTACGCGGGCCGACATTTACGGTTTTTGCATTCCCTTCGCCATTGAACTCATGAAGCTGTGCGCGGAAAGCGGCGTCGATATCAAGATCAGGCTCTGCGATACGATGGGATATGGCGTGACCTACCCGGGGGCGTCCCTGCCGCGCAGCGTTGATAAAATAATCCGCGCATTAATCGAGGAGGCGGGCGTTCCGGGTCATCTGTTGGAATGGCACGGCCACAACGACTTTCACAAGGCCCTGATCAACGCCACGAGCGCCTGGCTTTACGGCTGCAGCGGAGCCAACGGCACGCTGCTTGGTCTCGGGGAGCGGACCGGAAATCCGGCAGTGGAAGCCCTCATCATTGAGTACATCGGTCTTAAAGGTTCAACAAACGGCGTGGACACGACCGTCATCACGGACATTGCCCGCTACTTTGAGAAAGAGATCGGCTTCAAGATTCCCGCCAATTATCCTTTCGTGGGTGCGGATTTCAACGTGACGCGCGCAGGCATCCATGCCGACGGGCTCATCAAGTGCGAAGAGATCTATAATATCTTTGATACCACCAAAATCCTGAAAAGACCCATCATACCCATGGTAACCGACAAATCCGGAAAGGCGGGCATTGCCTACTGGATCAACGGCCATCTGGGGTTGGCAGGCGATCATATGGTCGATAAGCGTCACCCCGGCATCTCAAAGATCCACAAATGGATCACCGAAGAGTATGAGTCCGGACGGGTAACGGGCATTTCCAATGAAGAGATGGAAAAGCGCGTCCGTAAATATCTGCCCGAACTGTTCATGTCCAACCTGGAGAAGATCAAGCACATGGCTGCGCAAGCCGCCATGACCGTGGTGAAGCAGGTCATCGAACACCCTGTCATGCGCAGTATGCAGCCGGATCTTCAGGAGCCCATCATGCTGCAGTGCATCGAGGAGAACCCGTCGATCCAATTTTCCTATGTTGTTGATATGAATGGCAAAAAAACAACGAGGAATATCACCAACATCGCCGACCGGGCGAAATATGAAAATTATGGCATTGGCACCGATCAGTCGGATCGCGAGTGGTTTATCAAACCCCTGCAGACCGGCAAAATCCATGTTACCAATTTTTACATTTCCAAAATGACAGGCGCCCTTTGCATCACCGTCTCCGCGCCCATTATGGACGACAAGGATGAAATGGTGGGTATCTTCGGCGTGGACATTAAGTTTGAGGACTGGGTGAAACGCGTCGAGGATATTGCAGAAGCGACGCATATCGCCCTGCGGGAAGAGTATGAAAACAAGGAAAAGCGGGATCGCTGGTTGTAACGAGAACGACAGGGCTGCAATCTGACAGGATAAAATGAATCCTTTCAATTATTTGGACAATTTTATATCATATTTTACTTGACGTACCTGTTATTATGGGTTAGACAAGATAAATTGTCACCATGTCAACACAGACGGAGTAATTCATGAGCATGTGGCTTGGGAAATAATATAGCGACTTTGCCATGACATTGTTTGGAGGATAGAGAAGGACCGTTTTAAAAAATTTGATATTTGTGTTGAATACGTCGGCTTTTCATTTTACCTGTGCTTTTCTCATTTACGCTCGTCTTATTCCTTGCCTGACCCTTTTTTCCTTTTCCCCCGGTAAGAATTATCTTCAGAAAGTCCGGGAAAGACTGTTCAACGCGAAAATAGACGATTGATAATTGTTATTATATATTTACAAAGCTTTACAGGCCAGGATTCTTAAGATTTGTGATGAATCCATGGCAATGGGAGGTAAAAGAAATGCCACTTGTCATAAAATGGGAACAGGATACGTCAAAGATAATGCGATCGGCCGTCCTGTGGTTGACCCTTTTTGTCGTATTGCTGTTCATCGGAAGTCCAATGATCATTTCCGCCAAGCATCGACTGCAGGATTTGACGTCGGCATCCGACTTTCTGAAACAGCATGAAAACTACTGGCAGAAGAAACGTATTTTAAAGGTCCTCGGTCAAGCCGATCTGACACAAGGGCATGCGAAGACCATTGCCCGGGCCGTCATTGAGGAATCCGGGAAGCACGACATCCCGGTTTCACTGTTTCTGGCGATCATGAAAAAGGAAAGTAATTTTAAGGTCCACGCCCGGTCACCGGTCAACGCCATGGGGATCATGCAGATCCACCCCGTCACATGGGACGCCTACACTAAGAAACTAAATCTCGACGTCTCAAGGAAGCATGCCTTTGAGCCTGCCCTAAACATCATGGTTTCTGCAGCCCTTATAAGCGACCTCAGGGATCGGTACACGAAAATGGGGCTCGAGGAAACGATTCTCTGGGATTACATTCTGGCGGCCTATTATGCGGGTGGCGAATCACTCAAAAGTGGCCTTAAGAAGAACCACAAATACTATGTGAAAAAGGTCAGGGAATATGATGATCAGATCAGCAGCACCATTTAATGCCCGATTTCGGGCAACGGAATCATCCTTCCAAGGATATTCTTCCGACTTAGCCGGCCTACCACAGCTTTTTTCTTTTTTATTTATCTGAAATACGTTAGCATCTCTTCCACGGCATGATCTGATCCGTGATTCCATGAAAGTCCATCCACGATACGAAAAACCGAGTAGATCATCTTCCAAGGGAGGTCGTTTATGACTGACATTCTGTTATTTATGATCATTGCCCTGCTTCTCGTCGTTGCGGTCCTGCTGTTTTTCGTCCTGAAGCAGTCCTACCAGACCGATGCTTCGCTGCTTGCCCCTCGTCTGCTTGCCTTCGAAAAGGCGCAGGAACGTATCGAGCATACGCTCCGGGAAGAATTGGCATTAGGCAGGGACGAAACGGGCAAGGTGGCCAGAGAGCAACGGCAGGAACTCGCATCGGGCGCCAAACAACTGCGCGAAGAAATCGTGACGACGCTCAAGAGCATCTCCGAGACGATGGCCAGGACCATGGGCGAGTTGGCCAATCTTCAGAAAGCCCAGCTTGAGGCCATGTCGACCGTGATCGGGAAGCTTTCGGATTCAAATGAGAAGAAACTGGAGGCTCTGAGGGTCACAGTGGAAGATAAGCTCCAGAACATGCAGACCGACAACGCCAGGCAGCTTGAACAAATGCGTCAGACCGTGGACGAGAAACTCCAGGGAACACTGGAAAAGCGCCTGGGCGAATCCTTCCGGCAAGTCAGCGAACGTCTGGAGCTGGTGCACAGGGGACTCGGCGAGATGCAGACGCTTGCCACGGGCGTCGGCGACCTAAAAAAGGTGCTCACCAATGTCAAGACGCGCGGCACATGGGGGGAGGTGCAGCTCGGGGCGCTGTTGACGCAGGTGCTCAATCCTGATCAGTTCGCTGCCAATGTGGCCACGAAGGACGGTGGTGAACGCGTTGAGTTTGCCATCAAATTGCCGGGACAGGGAACTGACGGAGATGAGATCGTCTGGCTCCCGATTGACGCCAAGTTCCCTGTCGAAGACTATCAACGGCTGCTCGAGGCGCAGGAAAGAGCCGACAGCGAAGGCGTTGAGGTGGCCGGAAAACAGTTGGAAAACCGTATCAAGGCCTGTGCATGGGACATCTGCGGCAAGTACCTGAACCCGCCAAAGACGACGGATTTCGGCATTCTGTTCCTGCCGATAGAAGGCCTCTTTGCGGAAGTTATCCGCCGGACAGGCTTGACCGATGCTCTCCAGCGAGAGTGCCGCGTGGTCATTGCCGGCCCGACCACCTTATGGTCGATTCTAAACAGCCTCCAGATGGGTTTTCGCACGCTTGCCATCCAGCAGCGTTCCAGCGAGGTCTGGAACCTCCTTGCCGCGGTCAAAGCCGAGTGGACAAAATACGGCGATGTTCTGGACACCGTCCAGAAGAAACTGAATCAGGCATCAGACACCATCGATAAGGCCAAAATGAGGTCAAGGGCCGTTGGAAGAAAGCTCAAGGACGTGCAGGAACTACCCTCCGGTGAGGCTGCCGCCTTGCTGTCCCTTGATGCGCCGGAAGATGATGGAGTGGCAACGCGATGAAAGATCAATCCAAGACAAAGCAGGCGCTGGTCCAGGAACTGGCTTCTCTGAGACGGAGAGTCGCAGACCTTGAAAAAATGGAAGCTGACAAAGATGTCATCATACACAGGGACGCCGAAAAAGCGCTCAGTGAAAGCGAAGAGCTGTACCGCACGCTGGTTGAAACATCACCCGATGCGATCCTCATGTATGCCCTGGACGGAACGATTCTTACGGTCAACAACCAGCTTGTCGTACGATATGGCGCAGCCAGCGCTGCCGAGTTTCATGCCGAGGTCAAGACCGTCTTCGATCTTCTCGACGAGCTTGACCAGACAACCACGTCAGCCAATTTTCGGCGGACGATGATACAGGGGGGATCGCGAAAAATCGAGTATCGGGTGCGCCTGCGCGATGGACAATCTATCTCCGTGGAAACTAATTCATCCGTTGTAAGGACAGCGGACGGCAAGCCGAGGGCGTTCATCAGCGTGGTCAGGGACATTACCGACCGTAAACAGATGGAGAAAATTCTCCATGACAACAAGGAAAGGTACCGAAATATCTTCGAGAATGCCAACGAAGCCATATTTGTTGCACAGGACGGAAGGCTGGTCTTTCTCAACCCGATGACCGCCATGATGAGCGGCTATTCCGCTGAGGATCTCATGTCAAAGCCATTTATTGAATTCATTCATCCCAACGACCGGGATATGGTGATCGACAGGCATATTAGAAGAATGAAAGGTGAAAAGATTTCTCACCGTTATGCTTTTCGGATTATTAATAGAGATGGTGACTCCAAGTGGATGGAACTCAATGCCGTCCTGATAAACTGGGAGGGGAGAGCAGCCACTCTGAATTTTATGAGCGACATCACCGACCGCAAGCGGATGGAGGAAGCGCTACGGGAGGGTGAGGAACGCTTCCGTTCGTTGATCCAGAGTTTATCGGATATGATATTCATCATCGACCTCAGCGGCCAAATCACCTATGAGTCTCCTTCCGTGTCGCGGATTCTGGGCTACGAACCCGGCTATTTTATCAGCAAGTCACCATTTATTCATATTCATCCCGATGACCTTGATCAGGTTGCGAAAGAACTCGACGAGGTCTTTCGATCAGTCAATCCAGGCCTGCCGACGGCGTTAAGATATCAAAAAGCGGATAACACATGGATTTATCTGGAAGCCCTCGGAAGCAACCATTATGATAACCCGGGCATTCATGGTGTTGTGATCACGGCACGGGACATCACCGAGCGTAAATGGGCAGACGCGGCCCTCAGAAAATCAGAGGCTGAGAAAACGGTCATTCTCGAGAGCGTCTCGGATATGATCTTATATATCGATAGAGACATGCGGGTCATTTATTCCAACCTCGCCATGGAAAAGTTCTTCAATTTGCATACCGGTTGTTTAGTGGGCAAAGCCTGCCATCATGCCCTCCATCATCTCGATACCCCCTGTTCCATCTGCCCTGCTATCATAGCGATGGAAACAGGAAAACCTCATGGGGTTTTCACATCGTCCCTCGGAAGACACTGGCGCTTGAATGCTTATCCCGTCAGAGACGAAAGCGGTACGATCGTTGGCGCCATCGAGGCCGTCTCAGATATCACGGACTTGCGGAATGCGGAAGAAAAATACCGGTCGATCTTTAATAATGCCATGGAAGGGATTTACCAGTCGACCTGCGATGGTCGCCTTATCAGCGTCAATCCCGCTCTGGCCAAGATATTTGGTTATGAGTCCCCCGAAATCATGATGAGCGAAGTGACAAATGTCATGCAGAGTCTCTACGCTGATCCGGAAAAACGGCAAGAGTTCATGCGACTGGTTGAACAGCATGAAATCGTGAGAAACTTCGAATTTGAGGGATTGAAAAAAGATTCAGAGCGTATTTATGTTTCCGACACCGCCCGTGCGGTCAAGGACAGCAAAGGGAATACGATATACTATGAAGGCATTATTCAAGACATCACAGAGCGCAAGCGTTCAGTGGAGGCGCTGCAGCTCAGCGAGGAGCGCTTTCGGGCTTTAAGTGAGAACGCACCGGATATTATCTATACCATGAATCCTGATGGAGCCATCTCTTATGTGAATCCGTCGTGGAAAAGGATTTTGGGGCATGATAAAGAAGAAATACGGGGTTTTTACTTCACCGATTTTGCCAGAGAGGAGGACAGGAGGACCTACCGGAAGCTGTTCAAAAGCATTCGGGACGAGGGAAAGATCGTCAGTAATTACATCGGGATTATGATGACCAAGGACGGCGCGGAAAAGGTGTTCAATATGAACAGTGCCTTCAATCGGGATGCGGAAGGTCGTATCATCAGTGTTGTAGGCACCATGACGGACGTCACGGACCAAAAAGAAATTGAGAAAAAGCTCCAGCAGGCACAGAAGTTGGAGGCGATCGGGACGCTGGCCGGGGGTATCGCACATGATTTCAACAATCTGCTGATGGGGATCCAGGGTTATGCCTCACTGACATTGCTGGATCTCGAGCCATCTCATCCCCATTATACGCGCCTGAAGCAGATCGAGCAGCAGGTGCAAAGCGGCGCCGATCTGACGAAGCAGCTTTTGGGATTTGCCCGGGGCGGGAGATATGAAGCCAAGCCCACGGATATGAATGAGATTGTCGACCGGACGGCTGCCATGTTCGGCCGGACGAAGAAGGAAATTGCCCTTCAGCGGAGTCTGGATAAGGATCTCTGGACGGTAGATGTCGATCAGGGGCAGATGGAACAAGTATTCATGAATCTTTATGTGAATGCCTGGCAGGCCATGCCCGGAGGCGGTGTGCTTTATCTTCAGACGATCAATTTCCTGCTGGAGGGTGACCGATTGATGTCCCATACGATCATGCCGGGAAGATATGTGAAGGTATCGATCACCGATACGGGTTCAGGGATGGACGAGAAGACCCGGGAGCGGATATTCGATCCTTTTTTCACGACCAAGGCCATGGGACGGGGGACGGGATTGGGTCTGGCGATGGTTTACGGGATCATCAAGGGACACGGGGGCATGATTGACGTGACCAGTGAGCCCGGCCAGGGGACGACTTTTGATATCTATCTGCCGGCAATGGATAAGCCAATCGATAAGGGGAAGTCAGTTGCCGTTGAAATTTTGACGGGGACGGAGACGGTGCTCCTCGTGGATGACGAGCAGATGGTTCTGGAGGTTACGAAGGAACTACTGGAATCCCTGGGATATCGGGTTCACGCGGCCGGCAGCGGTCAGGAGGCGATCGCCGTTTATCTGGAAAAGCGAAAGGAGATCGATTTGGTCATTCTGGACATGACCATGCCGGGTCTATCGGGTGGGGAAACTTTTGACCGCCTGCGGGAGATCGATCCGGAGATCCGAGTTCTTCTGTCCAGCGGCTACAGCATCGACGGTCAAGCACAGCAAATCCTGGAACGGGGCTGCAACGGCTTCCTCCAGAAACCCTTTCAACTGGGAAGACTATCACAAAAGGTACGGGACGTTCTCAGCGAGGAAGGGCCTTAATACTCGTCGATCGTCCATTGTTCATAAGGGCGGTCTTTCGCTCTGATGGCGGCCGGGCTGAGCTCCTGGATAAAGCGCGACGGGCTTATGGGCAGGTTGCCCATGCCACGGCTGTAATCAAAAACGGGATAGCACAGGTAGAGCTGATCTTTTGCCCGCGTGGCGGCTACGTAAAACAAACGCCTTTCCTCCGCTTCTCCGTCCGGCTCCTTCAGCGCACGCTGGAGCGGCAGCATGCCTTCGGCGCACCAGATGATAAAGACAGCAGACCATTCCAGGCCCTTGGCCTGATGGATCGTGCTGAGCACCACCCGGTTGTCTGTCCTGGAATCCATTCCCGCATCACCCTCTTCGGCCATATTGGTCAGCAGGGCCAGCTGGTTGATGAATTCTTCCAGCGAACCGAACCTGTCCGCAAACAGGATGAATTGCTCCAGGTCCTCCAAGCGTGACGCGCTGTCCGTGAAGCGTTGCTGCAGCAGGTCCCGGTAGCCGCCCTCCAGGATTTTGTCGATCATCCCGGCGGGATCGTTTTCCGGGGAGGCGGACTCCAGAATTCGCCGGAAGGTGTTTTGACCGCTCTGAAGGCCGGGCTGGGCCGATTTATGGGCTGCTTTGGGAAACGCCTCCGTCAGGACCGCCGCAAGCGGCTCCTCCTGCCTGCGGATGAACAGCCACACCTTTTCCGCCGTGACCTTTCCCACTTTTGGATAAAGACCGAGGACGCGCTTCCATGCCAGTTCGTCAAAGGGATTCAAGACGATGCGCATGAAGGAGGTCACATCCTTGATATGGGCCTGTTCGAAGAAACGGATGCCGGAGCGGATCTCGAAGGGAATTCCACGCCGCGTCATTTCCATCTGGAGTTCCATGGAATGATAGTGCGCCCGGTAGAGCACCGCCGTGTCGTGCAGGTCGATACCGTCACGCATCAGTTCGAGGATCCGCTGGCAGACAAAATCGGCCTGCTGCAGAACATTGCGCGCCGGCGCCAGCACCGGACGGATGCCCCGGCCCCGCACCGCTTTCAACTCTTTCTGATACTGATTTTCGTTGTTGATGATGCTCAGATTGGCCAGGTTCAGGATTTCCGGCGTGCTGCGGTAGTTGGTTTCAAGCTTGAAAATCCTACATTCCGGATACTTCTCCGGAAATTTCATGATGTTGGCAAAATGGGCGCCCCGGAATGAATAGATGCTCTGGGAATCATCTCCCACCACCATGAGGTTCCGATGCACCGACGCCAGCAGGTCCACCATATCCGCCTGGATGAGGTTTGTGTCCTGATATTCATCGACCAGGATATGCTCAAAGCGCCCGGCGTAGGTCTGTAAAACGACCGGATATTCCGCCAGCAGTTTCCGGCAGTTCAGTAGAAGGTCGTCAAAATCCATGATATTCAGGGCCTTTTTGCGCCGATGATACGCTGAAATCACAGACTGGATCCCCTCCATCTGATGGAAGAAAAAGGGATAGCGGCAGAAAACGACTTGTTCAAAAGATGACTCTGTGTTCGCAGCCAAACTGGCGATCTCCCGTAAAATATCCCCTCTGGGAAATTTGTCTCCGAGTGGATCGATCGCCGCCTCAGAGATACAAGCATTGATGAGCTGCCGGGCGTCTTCCGAATCCATGATGGTAAAATTGCGTGCGTAACCCAGAAGATGACTGTTCGCCCTCAGAATCCGGTGGGCGATATGATGAAATGTCCCCCCCCAGAGTCTTTCCGTTTCCTGCGCAAGAAGCTGGTTGACCCGGGATAGCATCGAGCGTGAAGCCTTGTTGGTAAAGGTCGCCAGCAGGATTCTCTCTGGCCTGACGCCGGATTCGATCAGGCGGGCCACCCGGAAGGTGAGGGTCCGCGTCTTGCCGCTGCCGGCGCCTGCGATCACAAGCAGCGGCCCTCCCGCTTCCATGACGACCAGGCGCTGTTGTTCGTTGAGCTCTTTGGCGTAGTCGATCATGAGCTATCGGGACAAGGTTAAGCCGATCTGTGCAACCGTGTCCTTGCTGCTGAGCGAGAGGAAATTTTGCAACAGGCCTTCGGCCTCATAAAAGCCGATGAGCGGAGAGGTTTTTCGATTATAGGTATCGAGGCGGTTCATAATCGCGGTCTCCGTCTCGTCATCGCGCTGCACAACCGGCGTCCCGCACTTCCTGCATTTTCCGTCGGCCGTGGGTGGGTTGCTTTTGATATTGTATATCTCCTGGCATTCGGGGCTGGCGCATGTCCGGCGCGTCGTCAGGCGATCCAGGATCACATCGGTTGGCACCTCGAGGTTGACGACGCAATCAAGATTGAGCTTCAGCGTTTCCAGAAGCTTGTTCAAGGCTTCGGCCTGGGGAATCGTGCGCGGAAACCCGTCCAGGATAAAACCTTTCCGGCAATCCGGCTGCTGCAGGCGGACTTCCATGATTTTCATGATCAGCGCATCCGGAACGAGATCGCCGCGATCCATATAACCCTTCGCTTCCCGGCCCAGCGCCGACCCTTCTTTGACCGCGGCGCGCAGGATGTCGCCGGTGGAAATCTGGACCGATCCGTCCATTTCGGTGAGCAGTTTGGCCACGGTGCCCTTCCCTGCTCCGGGCGCTCCCAATAAAATGATTTTCATCTGATATGTCCTCCATGCTGTGAAATATTTTTATTTCCTGCTTCATCCCTTCACCCATACCCCAGTTCTGTCAGGCGGTCCTCCCCGATGCCGAGGAAATGGGCAATTTCATGCACCACCGTGATCTCGATCTCCTGCTCCAGTTCTTCGAGGGTATCGCACATCTGTTCCAGAGGATTCTGAAAGATGAAAATGGTGTCCGGATAAAGAGGCGGGGCAAAGACGGAGCGCTCCATCAGGGAAGCGCCCTGGTAGAGGCCCAGCGGCGGATCATCCGGGGTCATGCCCAGTTCGTCCAGCATTTGCCTTGATGGGCGCTTGCGTACCGTGATAACCACATTCTCCAGATGTTCCCGGATTTCACCGGGAATGCGGTCAATCGCACGCCGGACGGCCCGATCAAAATCCTTCTGGTTCAGTTTCATTTCAACTGCCGGATACCGGCATCGATCCATCCACTGCAACCGTTCAATCGCAGGTTGAATTCTTCCGGGGAAAATCGGTATTCCTGCGTACCATAGCACTCGACAGCAAATGAGGCGCAGACGCTTCCCATCCTGGCGCTTTCTTCAAGGGTTTTGCCGCGGATCAGACCGCTGATGAGTCCGCCCCGGTAGGCGTCGCCCGCGCCTGTCGGATCCTCGACCTTTTTGGCCCGCACAACCGGAACGCCTGTGTCTCCATCGTGCGTGGAAATCAGCGAACCCTGCTCTCCGAGCGTCGTGATGATCGTTCCTGCCGTCTCCAGCAGCGATTTTTTGCCCATCCCGGTTTTGTGCATGATCAGATCCAGTTCATAGTCATTGACGATCAGGATCCGGCATCCTTCGATGGTATGAGTCAGGTCTTTAACATCCCACATGGGCAGGGACTGCCCTGGATCAAAAATATAGTCTATCCCCCTTGCTTTGCAGGCGCGAGGGTAGTTCACCATGTCTTCAAAATTGCCGGGCGCCACGATCACGAGTGTGTCTCTCGGTGCGAGTTTGTCCAAATCCAGCAAAGAAGAATATTTCATCGCGCCCGGGTTGAATCCGGTGATCTGGTTGTCGGAGCGGTCGGTTGTAATATAGGCGCCCGCCGTGTATTCTTCTTCGACAATCCTGATGTTTTCTGTATCGATTCCATTCTTCGAAAACCAATCGAAGTAGCTGTGGTAATCGCGGCCGATCGCAGCGGATATGACAGGCTTCTCACCCATCATCATGAGCGCATAGGCGATATTGCCTGCCGTGCCACCGTATTTCTCCGTCATGCCGTTGACCTGAAAACAGACATTGATGACATGAATCTTCTCAGGCAGGATATGGTCCGAGAAATTTCCGGGAAAATCCATGATCCGATCGTATGCCAGCGATCCGGAAACAATGATATTCATGACGGGTAATCCTTATTTAGTTCTTTCGGTGGTGGCCGACAAACCTTCCCTCTCGGGTTGTTAACTATAGGAAAAAGCGCCAGGGGTGTCAATGTTATTTTGCCGCAGATAAAATCCAAAGCTCATCCTGCTGCGCAAGTTGAGGCTTACAATTGCCATTTTATCGAGGGTCTCGGAATAGGCCTTGAAGGAACAGCGTACAGTATGATAGGACTTTCGCGGATTCAGATCAGGGAGCGCAGAAGCAGATGAAAGAAGTGGATTTCGTTATTGCCGGCGGCACGGTCGTCGTCATGGATGAAAAAAATACGATCATCTCCAACGGCGCCGTGGCCATTGACGGCCCGGATATCACGGCCGTGGGAACGGCCGAAGAACTCGCGCTGAAATTCAAGGGGCGACGCGTCATCGATGCCAGGGGATCGCTCGTCATGCCTGGGCTGGTCAACAGCCATACCCATGCCGCCATGACCTGCTTCCGGGGTATCGCCGACGACATGGACCTGATGGACTGGTTGAGCAATTACATATTCCCCGCCGAGACCCGCAATGTGGACCCGGAGCTGGCCTACTGGGGAAGCCTCCTGGCCTGCGCGGAGATGATCCTGTCGGGAACCACCACCTTCTGCGACATGTACATCTTCGAGGATGAGACGGCCCAGGCGGCCCGGCAGGCAGGCATGCGATGCCTGCTTGGGGAAGTCCTCTTCGACTTCCCCTCTCCCAACTTCAAGACCCCCGGTGAGGGTCTGAAATATACGGAAATGCTCATTAGAAAATGGGCTGACGACCCCCTTGTGAAAATCGTGGTGGAGCCCCATGCCCTGTACACCTGCTCCCCCGCCCTGCTGAAAGACGCCAAGGCCCTGGCGGACGCCTATGCCGTCCCGGTGGCCACCCATTTCCTGGAAAACATGACGGAGCCCGGACTCATCAAAGAGAAGCTGGGTCTGCGAGCTACGGAATTTCTACAAGATATCGGATATCTGGATGAGCGCTTTTTTGTCTTTCACGGCGTTTACATGGACGATGAGGATATCCGGATTTTCGCGGACCACGGCTGCAACGTGGTCCACAACCCGGAGAGCAACATGAAGCTGGCTTCCGGCGTAGCCCCCGTTTCCCGCATGCTCGAAGCGGGAATCGTCGTCGGTCTGGGAACCGACGGCTGCGCCAGCAACAACAACCTCGACATGTTCCAGGAAATGGACACGGCAGCCAAGCTGGAGAAGTCGGTTCGCCTGGACCCGACGATCATGCCGGCCCGGACGGTCCTCCGGATGGCCACATGCGACGGAGCGAAGGTTCTTGGGCTGGACAATATGGTGGGTTCGATTCGCCCCGGTATGAAGGCGGATATTGTAATGATCGGGCTTGACAAGCCGCACCTGACCCCTATGTACAGCGAGTATTCCCATCTCGTTTACGCCGTGAACGGCTCAGACGTCGACACCGTCTTCATCAACGGCAAGTTGGTCATGGAGAACAGGATGCTGCTCACGATCGACGTGCGCGAGGCGATGGAAAGGGTCCGGCGCATCGCCGAGCGCATCAAGCGGAGCATGACGTTATGATCGGCAGCGCATCCCAGAGCCCCCTGGATCTGGTCGTCACGGGGGGGACCCTCCTGACGATGAACCCGGCGATGGAGATCCTGGAAAACCCGGTAATCGGGATCCGGGAAGGAAGGATCATCTTTGTCCGGGCCGGCATGGCCGACGTTCCCGAAGCCCGGGAGAAGCTCGATGCAACCGGCTGTGCCGTGCTCCCGGGATTGGTGAACACCCACACTCACTCCCCGATGGTCTGTTTCCGCGGGTTGGCAGACGATCTGCCGCTCATGGAGTGGCTCCATCGGCACATCTGGCCCGCCGAAGCGAAATACGTGAACCGGGACATGGTCTATGCCGGGACAACTCTGGCCATGGCGGAGATGCTTCTCTCCGGCACGACCACCTTCTGTGACAGCTACTTCTACGGAAGTTCCATCGCCAGGGCCGCCGTGGACGGCGGAATGCGGGCCATAGTCTGCCAGGGATTCATCGATTTCCCCACACCGGACAGCCCGGATCCGTCCCGGCAGATCGAGATCGCCGAGAAGTTCGTCGGGACCTGGCGGAACCGCTCGCCCCTGGTGACCCCGTCCCTCTTCTGCCACACCCCTTACACCTGCTCCACGGAGACCCTGAAGATAATCAAGGAGACGGCCCGGAGGATCGACGTTCCGTTTCAGACGCACCTATCGGAAACCCGCGACGAGGTGAGCATCATCCGGGAGCGCTTCGGGAAATCTCCTGTGGCGTACCTGGAAGCCATCGGCGTTCTCGATGCAAAGACCGTCGCCGTTCACTGCAACTGGCTGGAAGAAGAGGAGCTGGACCTGTTGGCTGAACGTGGAGTAAAGGTTTCCCACAACCCTGAGAGCAACCTGAAACTTGCAGCCGGCATGGCCAATGTTCCCCGAATGCTCCGCAAGGGGATTACCGTCGGCCTGGGGACGGATGGCTGTGCGAGCAACAACGACCTGGACCTGTTCGGGGAGATCGGCACGGCAGCGAAGATCCACAAGTTCACCGAGATGGACCCGACGGTCATGGACGCCGTAACGGTTCTGCGCATGGCCACCATCGAAGGGGCCAGGGTCCTCGGCCTGGAGCGCGAGATCGGGTCCATCGTGCCGGGGAAATGGGCCGACCTGATCCTCATCGACCTGGACAAACCCCATCTCACGCCCCTGTTCAATCTCTGCTCGCACCTGGTCTATGCCGCCCGCGGCGCCGATGTCACCACGGCCGTTGTCGGTGGGCGCATCGTCATGAAGGACCGTCGTCTTCTGACGATCGACCTTCCGGCGGCCATGGAAGCGGTGCGAAGGATCGGCCGCAATATCCTTGCGGATGGACTTAAAAAAAGCATGAGGCGGGACTGATTCCTGAAGGTATGGATAAGAAAGAGGCCCCTGTTTATGCCAGAGGTCGGCCTCCATTGAGCTTCTCATAGATCCGGATGTATTCGGCAATCATGCTGCTGAGGTCGTACCGCTGCCTGGCTTCTTTCATGATACGTTTCATCTGGGTCTCCCGGATATCATCGGGTTTGCGGTGAAAGGCCAGGCTTTTTTCCAGGGCATACCAGAGGCCGCCGGCGTCGAAGTCCCGAAAGAGAAATCCGTTGCCCACATCCTGCGGGGCGCCGTCCGCTTTCAGCCGCAGTTCCCGTATTTTATCATGGTAGCCGCCCGTGTCGCGGTTCGTGGCCGTGGCCCCGAAGAGATTGCCAACCTGGTCGATCTGACCGCAGGGTTCGTAGAGTGAAGCTCCGAAGACATCGCTGGCCGCGGCATAGCCCAGCATGGCCAGCGGTTCGCTGAAGGGCTGGTATGTAATTTTTCCCCGGGAGCTGTATGCGATGCGTCCGAGAATATCCGCATGCGTCCGGTCGTTGCCGACGCCGTCGGCGACAATGGCAATTTGAACATTTTCGTAAATGTTAATAAAATGCCCGCACACCGCCTCCAACAGCTCGACGCCTTTCTGAAACGGATCCAGCCGGGAAGGCCAGAAAAACAGGATGGCATGGGGGTTCGCATACAGGCCCGTTTTTTGCTGAAAGGCCACGAGATTCTCGCGCTTGGCCTCCAGCAGGGGATCATCCGGGCCGTATCTTCTGGCGAGATCATCACGGTTTTCCGGATACATACTGGAGGCTGGCGCGTTGATAATGGACCATGCGGAGTCGTGGTAATACTTGGCCTTGACTTCATTGCGGACACTTGCGGGCACCAGCGGACGATCCAGAAAATAGTCGTCCACCACTTCCCGCAGGAATCGCTCACCCACAAAGTTGATGATCGTGGCATTTTTGATGGCCGTCGCCTGACAGTCAATGCATGCTTTGCCGTAAGCCTCCGAATAGTAAAGATTATTTTCAAAGTTTCGCAGATTAACCCCGCTTAGCATCTCTATCGGCAAATCAGCCGTGAAAACATTGTGAACCGTATGCAGCACAGGCAGGTCGGTGGACTTTGCATAGGCCGTGATCGCTCCGCCGGCCATCCAGTCGTGGCTGTGGACAATCAGCCTTCCCTCGTGTTTTGCACGAACCATTTTTATGATGTTATTTACAATTTCGCGCTGAAATTCGGCAGCTGTGGCAATCGGATCGCAGGAATAGGCGCTCAGATTCTCGGCAAAGATCGCCGAGCTGACAAGATGGATATTTTCTGAATCAATCTTGTAGCGGATCGCGCGCCAGCCCCGTTCATCGAGATCGCTCTCGCGTTGAAACCGCCTCTTCAAATTCAGCGTGACCAGATGGACATCGATGCCCCTTTCCCACAGACCTTCACAGAGTGCCGAAACGACCTCTCCCTGACCGCCGCTCTTCCCGGAAATGTATCTGGCCAGGGCGCCCATATCGTCCGGCAGTCTCCCCGTTTCCGGCGTGATCATCATGAGGGCCGTCCGCTCCTGTTTCCGTACGATCTCAAAACGCCTGATGGCCCAGTCCAGATAATCAATCTTGCGCGTCAGAATATGCGAGGGCTGTGCGATAGAACCGCCATAGGGATTGAAATAAGCGTGGACAGCATGATCCTCTCCGATGCGTTCATGAATAAAATAAACATGGTCCGATGTGGTCAGGTGCCGCCAGTTGGTCAGCAGATCCCCGCCGGCCCAGCGGGCATTCCGTTCCATGTTCTGAATGTCCTGAAAGAGTTCATACTGTGTCAGGGTGCCCAGCCAGCCGAAGGTATCCCGGCCGGCGTCAGCCCAGGAAGAGGTCGCCAGTCCGTGAATATCCAGTGTCGGACAATCGACATCCCTGAATTTTTCAGCAATCTCACTGGGGTTGGCGGCAACGATGTTCGCATGTCTGGCCAGGGCCTCCGGAAGTCCCCGCCAGAATTCGAAAATACCCTTGTCTTCCCAGATGTGTTCACCGATATGTTCATAGTCGTAACCCAGCAGGACAGCCTCGCCGTCAATTTTGGCGATAAAGGCGGCGTACTGCTCCGGGGCGATAGGCTGATGCGGAAAACGGAAAGCTACGTCATCGCTGAGTTCGCGATTCCGGGGAATGACAGTCAAATGACTGTCCTTTGCCCTGAAGACGGCATTCGGCGAAACAGTGCGATCGGTCTGCGTGAACATGTCGTTCCGCTTTTCACACAGAATGGAAAGATAACCCATATCGGCCACGACATCGGCGATATGGTTGTTGAACATGAGCTCAGTATTTCGGAAAGATGTCGGGAAAATGCCGAAAAGCTTCCTGATCTTGTCCCGGTGCAGGGAGACCTGGTCACGGAATTCCTGCTTATGGGGATCCTCGAAAAGACTGCTTAGCGAGTGGTAGTAAGTCTCATCGAGGTATTCCACCTGGTTGTGCTCCCGGCCGGCGTCGAGCAGTTCCTGGAGGGCGCGGATGACGTCCGGCTGATAGATTTCCGCTTGCTCCAGAAACACACCGGACATGCTCAGGGTGATTTTGAACCCTTTGTTTTGCGCGATAAGCTCCGTAAACATGCGGGTTGCCGGCAGGTAGCATTTGTCTGATACCTTCAGAAATATCTCCCGGTTCGACGTGTTCCATAGGAACTTGTCCCGGTCCGGATGGAGGCGGAAAGGTTGATGAAGCTGAAAGTAGAACGTGACCAGCGGCATTGTTCAATAACCCTCGTAAAGAAAGACTTATGACGCAAGTCCCCTATCTGAGAGAAACTCTACTTATTTAATATCACTCTGAATATGCCTTCGCGCAGATCATCTGGTTACAGGCTGTCGCCAAAATCAATATGCTATCAGGTGCATAAAATTATCACAGGGATGGGCATGAATGCAATGAAAATGAAGGAGGCGACGCCGATTTTTCACCCTAAACAGGATATCTGAACTTCGGAGGCATGTCACTTTTTCAACTCCATGGGTTACATAAATATGAGTCAATGTGGTGATCTCCAGAGGCATTTACATATCGGGTTCTTCCTGATATTAACCCCGTATTCAATTCGTGTGTCAATTCGTGTTGCATTTATGACCATATTACCTTAAAATAAACAATAAGCATCAAGAATCTTCAACTTCGGTTAGGCCTGTGGTCAAATTGCAAACAACCCGACAATGAATGTCAAAATCTCTAAGCTTTAAGAAAGGAGCAGTAAAATGGAACCCAAACAGATTGCAAAGCAGCTGATTCAGTTCAACAAGGCCGCTTTCGACAACACCTTTGACGCGATGACTGTGCTGCAGGAGCAGATGGAAAAAATGATGGACATGTATCTGGGACAGTCACCCCTGCTCCCCGCAGAGGGAAAAAAGGCGATCAGCGACTGGCTCAAGGCCTATAAGAAAGGCCGTGCGGACTTCAAGGCTGCAGCGGATGAAAATTACAAGAAGGTAGAGGAATTTTTTACAGGTTATGGCAAAGGGAAATGAAGATCCAGGAGATACGCAAGATTGCAAAGCCCTGGGGGGTTGATGCGCGGATAGGCCGTTCCAAGCAGGATATTATCCGGGATATTCAGATCCGCGAGGGTTATTCGCCCTGCTTCAGAACAAAGGAAACCTGCGAATATGACTGCTTGTGGAAGACAGACTGTTTATACAATTCCAGGCAGCGCTAAGCCTCCGTCATGAGCGGTGACGGGCAAGATTTAAACCCATCTTACATAACACCAGCGGGCTTCATCACTCAGTCAGATGGAGGTTTTGAAAAAAAGAGGCATCTGGCTAAGGCTGGAAACAGCGTCTTTATGCAAAAGAGGCACGCATGTTCTCGCCGCGAAGAAAGGAGACTGGATATGAGCATCCAAGAACAAATTGGGGAAATGCCTTTTTCAGAGCAGCATGACAAATGGCGCAATGAGAGTGCAGAACTAATGCGCAACGGGTTTAACATGTACAACAAAATGATCAATGCCTGGCTGAACACCGGCGGGGAGTCACCTGAAGAGAGATCCGGTGTTACGGTGGATGCCTGGTTTGAATGGTTTTCAGACTTTAACATGATCATGTATAATGCTCTCCCCGATCCTCTGAATATGACCCGGCATACAAGAACAACAGGGTCAGATTCCCGGGAAGCACTTTTCAATTACTGGAAGAAGTTTCTTCACGCATCGCCGTCAGATCCTGCTTTTTTGCAACATGGAATCGATGAATTCATCGAGCGTTCCAAAGCCTGGCAAAAGAATTATATCAAGTTTCACGACGCTTGGATAAAGTGCCTGGAAAAGGTCTCCGATGCCTATAAATCCGGCGGTGACAGCTCACAGCAGGCAAGAAAAGCCGTGAAGGCCTGTATGGAATCCTGTGAAGAATTCATGGGTCTCTGGCGTCAGTATGCGCAAAAACAGGCGGAGGAATTATTCAGATTCTCGAAGTCACTGCCGGAAAAGACGGAGGGAAAAGAAGTCACGCAAAAAACCATAAAGAAAGTAAATAAAGGCAAGTACGCATAACAGCACTATCGTCAAAGAAGACGTCCTCCGCACATAATCCGGTAGAGTTATATCAGCGGTGAAGGGTGACAGGCTGCTCTCATGATCCGCGTATTTCCTTTGTTTCATAGCCCTGCGTTGTATAGAAAACGGCCTTGTCGAAGAAAATGACGATTCGTCGGTTCAGTTCCAGGGTCATATAAATATCGATTGTTTTTTGCCACATGCCCTGGGAGAGGGCAAATTCCCAGAGATGTTTCTTGATCAGGCTCAGGGTGCTCAGCACGTTGCTTAAGGCGATGCAGTCCTTCCGGCTTTCCTGTCCTAAAGCGCTGAAATACTCGCGAAACTCAGAGTCTTTATAGACACCACCCATCCAGCTTCCAAAATGGGAGAGGATGCTGCAAACATCCCCAAACAAACGCGAGTGATCAAAATGACGGAAACCCGCTGTGGAGGGGTTGGTCAGGGCGTCATTGATCCAGATCCGGGCAATGGTTTCCGCATTCCTTTCAATGACGTCCACCAGTTTGTCGGACAGGAGATTCTGTTCAACAGGCCTCGCGTTATCTTTGCCGAGAGACTTGCTGAAAGAGTCGATAATCGCCCAGTACTCGGATTTGCCGGCCACGTAATACTGCATGGCCTTCCTGTTTGAGGGAAATGCCAGGCGGGGAAGGTCATCAATGGGGAAAAATCCGGCCTTAACGGTATCGCTGCCGGGTTGCACGATCCCCCCGGTCTGTTCCACTTCAAAGGTGATGAATATAAGATCTCCGTAGAAGCGGCTCTTGTAGGAGTGTACGTCCACGAGACTCAGGATCCGGCCTTCGACGCCGGCTTCTTCCGTCAATTCCCGCAGAGCTGCATTCTGTATGCTCTCGCCGGTCTCGGCAAATCCGGAGGGCAGGCACCAGACCCCCTTGTAGGGTCGTTTCCCCCGCTTTACAAGCAGAACCTGACGATCTTGGGCGACGATCGTTGAGACAACGGGCAGCGGATTCATGTAAAAGAACAGATTACAGGTCGGGCAAAAATCCCGCTGAATGCCATCTTCTGTTTTCAGCGAGACGGACCCGCCACAGAAGTGGCAAAAAAGCCTGTTCCATTTTTTCATGCCTTAGCGCCTCCATACCGGGGCAATGAACAGATGAAAATACGGTCGTCCTTCGAGATGGTCATGCCGTTTCGCTCAGAGGAGGCCTGCCGAAGATTTTCGAGGAGCACGGGGAGGATGGCCTCCGCATCGAACCCCGCATCCGTCAGATAAAGGGGGCTTTTGAACCGGAAATACGCAAGCAGATACTCGCTATCCTCCCTGGAGAAAACGAGCACATTGTTGAAGTCGATAACGCTTATTTTACTGAACCAGGGTTTAAGCAATGATTCTCCGTTGTCTGATGAGAACCTGTTGTTGATTATTTGCAACGGCAGGTCCTTCGCCTGCAACAGCCCATTTGCCTCAAGTATCGTTTTGGCCAGATCTATCAATTCGCCGGTGTTTCGCCGGCAGTGCGTAACAACGGCAAAAAAACCATCCGGGCGCAACAGGCGTGTGACTTCCGGAATCACCTCCGGGAAAAAATACAGGGCATAAGAACACAGGACCAGATCAAAGGATTTCTCAGGAAAGGTTTTCAGGATCGGCGAGCCTGTCGAAAAAAACCGCCCCTGAATGGACGCTCTCCTGCAGGCCTCCAGGTAGAGGGGCTCATAGGCCGCGATGATATCAATGCCCGTAGCGGTCGCCTCCGGGGACACCCTGCCCTTGAGCTTCTCGGTGAAAGACCCGAAGGCACAGCCTAAATCGAGAACTTGCCGGCAGTTTGCGAGTTCAAGCCCTTCCAGGGCGATCTTCTGGACATTGCCTTTGTTTGTCGAAAATCGCTGGATGAGATCAGCAACGCGCCGGTGTTCATGGACATCGCGGAAGACTTTTTCGATTTGAAGCTGTTCGGACATCTTGCCGCTCCCTGAAGAGATTACTCCGGCAACAATACAATATATGTCAAAGCCGTCATTCCCGCGAAGGGGGGAATCCAGAATTGGACTGGATGCCGGATCGAGTCCGGCATGACATTTGATATGTTTAATTGCCGAGGTAATAATACAAACGTTTTTCCACCGCACACTGCCCGATTGCTTCGCCTTGACGGATTCACCTTTTTGTGGTCGCATTATAGAGGCATGCTTTCTGCGTGTCAAGAAAATGACCTCATCTGAATCACTCCTGACGGTTCGGCAATATCTCGTCGTGCAATATCTCGTTGACACACAGGGTCATCGCTTTTATACTCATGACAAAAGCCTTATATAGCCGCCGAAAGCATGGGTGACCCATGAGAATCATATACATCGCCGATATCCACGGGGCCTTTGACAGGATCGGGCAGCTTCTGGATGCGACAGACGCCGATACTTATATCATCGGCGGAGACCTGATCGACCTGCCCTTCTATACCATGAACACGGCCATGCATTATCACGATCTGCAAACCTATTTTCATGGTTTGCGGCGCAGGATGAACAAGCCGGACGATCTGCTGGAGGACTTTGTCGATCGCCTCCTGCTGACGCCCGACCTGCCTGACGATATCCAGGAAAAAGGGGCGCGCTTTCAGCAGTACACCATCCGCGCCCGCCGTGTGATGCAGCAGAAATACAAGGTTCTGGAAAATATCCTCTCCCTGAAAACGGAGGCTCCCTGCTTCTGTCTCCCGGGTAATTATGACATGGATCTCAAATACACCTCACTGCATCACCGTGATCTGCATCTTCAGAGCCGGTTCTTGGGTCATCTGAATATCAGTGGTTACGGCGGCGCCGGCGGCTGGACCCAGGGGATCCCCGAACGGTATGTGATCCGCAGTCGCTCCGACCATTCTTTTTCCGAAAGAGACCATGAAATGATCCGCTTTTTCGAAGCGGCCCAGCCGGATCTGATCGTCACCCATCAGCCCGCCCACGGTTTTCATGATCAGGTCACGCCGATGGGAGAAACGGGTTCCGCGGCGCTGCTGAATTACTGCGAAACCCATGACGTCCTGGCCCTTCTCACGGGGCACATCCATGAGCAATGGGGCTTTGCCGAAAGTGAGGGGACGATCTATCTGAACCCATCGAATTTCGGAGACGTTGCTCAGATCAGCGGTCGGGTTGCCGAAGGTGGATTCTTTCATGAGATCGAAGTCGATAAAAAAAGAATCGAGCACGTGACCTATAAAAAACTGGCCGGTCGGGCTATTTATGACATCATGGTCTATGACCGCCACGAAGACGCCTGGCAAAGCCGGGTTGTTGACAAGGGGCGCTACGGCGCCCACCTGCGAGGCCAGACCTATGACCACCAACCGGCCTCGGGGGATCATGTGTCTGTCCCTGAATGGTCCGGGGACGCACAGGCCCTTTACCGCGATTCTCTGGTTGATACCGGAGATGCCGTCGCCGAGCCTGTGAAAGAAGCCTTGCGGACCCTGGATACCAGGGAGAATCTCCCTTTTTCGCTGGACATCGTCGGATCGGCCCACGACGGGTTGAGCGATTCCCAATCGGAGCTTGACCTTGTGCTTTACCTGCGGTGCGGGAAATCCGATGCGGATAAGACCTGTTTTCGCGGATCATTCTCGGACTGCCCCCATTTTGCCGCAGCGTGGGCGATGCTCCGGGAATGTATCGGCCCACGGATCGCCTTTGAAATCGCGGACTGCATCGACTTGAATCATGTGGAAAAGAGCATTCGCACCGGAAATTATGAATGTGAAATGACGCAACGTTTCGTTGTTTACCGCTCGATGGGTCACCCGCTCCACGCCGCCCATCTGGCGCAGACGGAAGACCTGCTGAGCCGGAACAGCGACTTCAGGCAGGAGCTTGACGGCAGTATCCGTTCCTATTTCCGCATTTTTATGACAACGGCCGGGCGCATCCCGTCGTTCAGCACATACGAATCGCATCTGCATGCCATCGGTATTCGTCTCCCCGGGGCGATGCGGGCGCGTATCCGGGCTTATCTGGAAAGACGGCATGCAGAGGGCGACAGATTGTAAGAAGAAAAAAAATGGAAAATAAAACCGCTGGCATGATTGAAACAAAGATGATCGCCAGGCTCGTGAATCGCTATCAGTTTTCACTGGCCATTGAAGAGGCTTATGCCGTGACGGCTCAGAGCCTGGGCACATTGCTGTCCGAAGACAGCGGCATCCTGTATCTGAAAGACGCTCGCCTGGATCTCTATCATCCCATCGCTACATGGGGAAAGACGGCGGAGCCGCCTAAATCCATCAGCAGCCAGGATTGCTGGGCTCTGAGGCGCGGCCGCAGGCACAAGGTCGTTGCCGGTTCCGATGACATCCGCTGCAGTCACATGATCTCGCCGCCTGCCGACAGTTCTTCCCTGTGTGTGCCCATTATGACTTTCGGTGAACCCCTGGGTATGCTACATTTCTCGTCACGGCAGGACAATCATTGTTTCCCGGAAAAACAACAGACCGTAGGACTCATCGCCGATTTGCTCGCCATGGCCATCGTCAATATCCGCCTGCGCGACCGCATTCAGGACATGGTTGAACGCGATTATCTGACAGGGCTTTACAATCGCAAGCATGCAGAGGAACACTTCAGCCGGCTTCTGAAAACAGCCTCCCGCGAAAACAAATCCATCGGCCTGATCATGATGGATATCGATCACTTCGGTTATTTCACAGAAAACTATGGTTATGGGACGGCGCATGCCGTTCTGCGTGACATAGGCGCCTTTTTGAACGAATACCTGCACAGTGAAGATCTGCCCTGCAAATTCGGCGGTGATGAGTTCCTGCTGATCCTTCCTGGGAATTCCCTGGAAGCCTCCCGAAAACGGGCCGAGCATATTTGTGATTTGCTAAAAGACCGGGCCCAGTACGAAGGCCATCGGCACATGCGACGAATTACGCTTTCGATCGGCGTGGCCGCCTTTCCCGATCATGGCACGACAACGGGCGACCTGATTCAGAGCGTCATCAACGCGGTCAAGCGGGCCAAGGAAGCCGGCCGCGATCGGGTTGCGGTTGCAGAGGAATAAGCGGTATATTAGGGGCAACGATGATCCGCGGATTTGATCCGATAGCGGCGCTGGATGCGAAGGTGCTTGTGCTGGGAACGATCCCGGGCCGGCAGTCACTGGCCATGGGTCAGTACTATGCCAACCCTCAGAATGCCTTCTGGTTCATTATGGAGCAGCTGTTCCAACCTAAGACGAAGTTAGACTACGAGGCGCGCGTCGCAATGGTCAAAGCTTCCGGGGTGGCCGTTTGGGATGTACTGTTCATCGCCGAGCGAAACCGCAGCGTCGATTCGGCGATCATTGCCGGCTCTGAAGTTCTAAACGATTTCAGTGCGTTTTTCACCCTGCACAAGCAGATTCGCTCTGTATTCTTCAATGGCGCCAAAGCGGAGGCATTGTTCCGGCGGTTTGCCCTGCCGGGCCTGCCGCAAATCCGCAGCCTGCCTTTGCTGCGTCTGCCTTCAACCAGCCCTGCAAATGCCCGCCTCACGAGAAACGACAAACGGAAAGCGTGGCAGGCCGTCCGGGATGCCATGAAAGCTGTTTGACTTGACTTTCAGTAATATATCTGAATCACTGCTGTCCAAAATAACCTGAAAAAGAGTTTGTTCTTGAACCGAAACCGGCGCTTGCCGAAATCCAATGACCGGCATTTGCCCAGAAACTGATAAAAAGTCCTCTCGTATAACTGCCACGGTCGGTGTTCATTGGCATAGGACAAGGTCGATCGCTTTGGAGCCTTCTTCAACCCCAGATGCTTTGCCTTACCGAAACAGCTGGCCAGACCGCCACAGATCTCTCTCAATGAATGGGCCTGTCCACGCTGACAAAAAAGCATGGCCACAAACTGGTCCCAGCAACTGAACCCCTTGGCCCCACGTTCAGCCTGGGTCGCATAAACCGCTTCAAAAAACTCTCGTTTCGAAAAAAGGTGTAGAATTTGACCGAAAATGCTGTTAAATCTGTTCATCAGGGATGCCTCCTTTTCAGGTGTTTGTCTTCTTATGGCAAAGAAACTCTGCCTGATTGTGTGCACCCTCTTCAATTTAAAATCCATTTCGGACAGATGTGAACGAAAATAATGGTCCAAAAGGGGGTAAAATGTGCGCCATCAGTCAGGTTATTCTTCATCATGCCTGCCGCATTGCCGGTGAGATCGGTGCAAAGGCCGTTCTTGTTTATGCCGCCGTAGCTGACGATCTTCCTGTTGCCGACGACCCCGGCCTATGCATGAATATTATTATCGTCACCAGGGGGGATGAGGAAATCCCATCGAAATTCAAGAATTGCGGCGTCCAGATTCAAGTCCCCAACGTTAATCTCACGCGTGTCGGACAAATTAAAATCGCGATTACGAAGGGCATTGCATTAGGCCTTTTCACACAGGGAGACAAACTGGTGTGCGTAAGCGGCGTCCCGCGGTTTGGCTATGTCGATAGTATTTTCGTCATTGACGTAGGTAAGGAATTTGAAATTCTGGTTTCCGGCAACTTCAGAGATCTGGCCCAGGGGGTTTATCCGGAAGTTTTCGGCGCGGTTATAAATCTGGCCATCGAACTGGCTGCTCAGGGCCGGGAAGGCCGGAAGGTGGGAACGATTTTTGTTCTGGGAGACCATGAAAAGGTCATGCAATTGTCCCGGCAGATGATTATCAATCCTTTCATGGGATACACAGACGAGCAGCGAAACATTCTCAATCCGGAACTCAAAGAGACCATCAAGGAGTTTTCCGCCATTGATGGCTCCTTTATCGTCAAAGACAACGGCACGATTGTTACCGCCGGCAGGCATCTGAATGCCGCAATGGACAGCAGGGATTTTCCCCAGGGACTTGGCAGCCGGCATATCGCCGCCGCCGGGATCACGAGTATTACCAATGCCATTGCCGTCGTTTTATCCGAATCGACGGGAAACGTCAGCGTTTTTAAAGACGGTAAAATCCTCGTCAGCATCGAAAAACCAATCGACTAACAGGAGGCATTATGAGGTTCGATAAATTTACCCTAAGAGTTCAGGAGGCGTTGCAAGCCGCGCAGGCTCTGGCGTCACAGCAGGGACACCAGGGGATTGAACCGGAGCATCTCCTGACGGCATTTCTTGAGCAACCGGAGGGGATTACAGGCGTCATCCTGAAAAAACTGGGCGCCGATCCCGGTCAGATTACCTCAGAACTCAAGAAAGCGCTTGGCAAACAACCCCGTGTCGAAGGCGCCGGCCTGGGGCAGCCGGGTATGACGGCGGGTTTGAATCGTGTTCTCGATCTGGCCATGACCGAAGCGGCTCGCCTGCGGGATGAATATGTCAGTGCCGAGCACGTCCTGATCGTTATTTCAGATGACAAGGATAGCCCCGCTGCTAGGATTCTGCGTGCAGCCGGTGTGACCAGGGACGGCATCTTCCGGGTTCTGGTCGATATTCGGGGGAATCAGCGAATCACCGATCCCAACCCCGAGGACAAATATCAGGCATTAAAGCGTTATGCAAGAGATTTCAATGAATTGGCCCGGAAAGGAACATTTGATCCGGTCATCGGCCGGGATGAGGAAATCCGGCGCGTCATGCAGGTCCTTTCCCGCAGGACAAAGAATAATCCGGCCCTGATCGGAGAACCTGGCGTTGGCAAAACGGCCATTGTGGAGGGGCTGGCTCAGAGAATCGTTAATGGCGACGTTCCGGAGAATCTCAAGAACAAACGTGTTGTGGCCCTCGATATCGGCGCCCTGGTGGCAGGCGCCAAGTACCGGGGTGAATTCGAAGACCGCCTGAAGGCCGTCCTTAAAGAAGTGACGGACGCCCAGGGGGAAATCATCCTGTTTATTGATGAGATTCACACGGTGGTCGGAGCCGGCGCTGCCGAAGGGTCGGTTGACGCCTCCAACATGCTGAAACCTGCCCTTGCACGGGGTGAATTGCGCTGCGTCGGCGCAACGACCCTCAACGAGTACCGGAAGTATATTGAAAAGGATCCTGCTCTGGAGCGGCGTTTTCAGCCCATTGTGGTCAAGGAACCCTCTGTCGAGGATACGATCGCTATTCTTCGCGGCCTGAAGGAGCGCTACGAGGTTCATCACGGGGTAAGGATTAAGGATTCTGCCATCATTGCCGCAGCTACCCTCTCGAATCGCTATATCTCCGACCGTTTTCTTCCCGATAAAGCTGTCGATCTGATTGACGAATCGGCTTCTCGCCTGAGGATCGAACTGGACAGCATGCCCGCCGAAATAGACGTCATTGACCGGAAAATCATCCAGATGGAAATAGAAAAGCAGTCGCTCATCAAGGAAACGGATAAGACCTCCTGTCGAGAGACGCAGCAAGCTTGATCACGAACTGGCAGAACTCAGAGAATCCATGGACCACATGAAACGCCAATGGACTATCCGAAAAGGAGGCGATAAAAAAAATTCAGGCGGTCAAGAGCCGCATTGAAGTCCTGCAAAACGGAGGAAATAAATGCCCAGCGGGAAGGGAATCTGGCTCGGGCAGCGGAGCTACGCTACGGTCAACTTGTTGAATTGAATAAAGAACTGGAAGCAGAACAGCTTAAGCTGATGGAGGCCCAAAAGGATGAAAGAATGCTCAAGGAAGAGGTGGATGCAGAGGATGTGGCCGATGTCGTGGCCAACTGGACCGGCATCCCCGTGGCCCGTATGCTGGAGAGCGATGTCCAGAAGCTGATCCACATGGAGGAAAGGCTCAAAGAGCGCGTGGTCGGCCAGGCAGAGGGAATCGCAGCCGTTTCCAGTGCGTTGCGCAGAGCCCGGTCCGGGCTGCAGGACCCGAACCGCCCCATCGGTTCATTTATCTTTTTGGGTCCCACAGGCGTTGGAAAAACAGAACTCGCCCGGGCGCTTGCCGAATTCATGTTTGACTCTGAACAGGCCATGATCCGGATCGATATGTCGGAATATCATGGAAAAACACGCCGTGGCCCGCCTGATCGGGGCGCCTCCGGGATATGTCGGCTATGATGAGGGCGGATATCTGACCGAAACGGTCCGACGAAAGCCCTATGCGGTCATTCTGTTTGACGAGATCGAAAAAGCCCACCATGACGTATTCAACATTCTGCTGCAGATCCTCGACGACGGACGCCTGACCGACGGTCACGGACGGACGGTGGATTTCAAACATGCCATTGTGATCATGACCTCCAACATTGGCAGCCACTTCATGCAGGACACGGCCATCGATGACGAGGAAAGAAGAGCACGAACCATGGAAATGTTGCGGGCCGGTTTCAAGCCGGAATTTCTCAACCGGATCGATGATATCATCACCTTCAGAGCCCTGGACATGGACGACATTGATCGGATATCTGGATCATCCAGTTGGATCTGATCCAGAAACGGTTGTCGGAGCGGAAAATAACGCTGACATTGACAGAGAAGGCAAAAAAATATATAGCGAAAATCGCCTATAGCCCGATTTATGGAGCAAGACCGTTAAAACGGGCATTGCAGAAGATGATTCTGGATGACCTGTCCATGCTGATGTTGGATGGTACATTCGCTGACGGGGATAGCATCCGGGTTGATCTGTCCAAAAAGCGGTGTCCTTAATTTTCAGAAAATCAATAAAATGTAGAATTTACATAAATATCTTGAGCTTACCTCCACCAAATAAGGAAAATTACAGACTGATCAAAAGTATACAATCCGCATAAGAGGAGGAAAAAATGGAAGAAAAGAAAGACAAATCCTTTATCATCCGCGACAGACGGATTTTTGGTGAAACAGGGGACCTGCGTCAAGACGGCGAATCTCAGCCGGAAGCAAACCCCGTCGAAACGCAGGATGAACCCGAACGGCGGCCTCCCGTGACGGAATCACTGGAATCTGAGCGTGAAGAAGCCTTCCCGGAGGTGAGTTTTGTCAATTTTATCTTATCATTGAGCACCACGGCCATGTATCATTTCGGAGATTTTCCCGATCCGGTATCCCAGAAGGCTCAAAGAAACCTGACTGCAGCCAAGCAGACCATCGATATTCTCGGCATGCTCAGATCCAAAACGGAGGGGAATCTCGATAACAATGAAAAATCCCTGATAGACGGACTTCTGTTTGAGTTGAGGATGCGCTATGTCAAAGAAAAGGAGCATCCATGATCCGGAAACTATCGCCGGCCAAGGTCAACCTCTATCTGCGCGTCCTGCGCAAACGCCGGGACGGTTATCATGATATTGCCAGTCTCATGCAGCGGATCAGTCTCTGCGATGAAATGATATTCAGACCGGCAGCGGAGGGGATCCGGGTCCGATGCCCCGGCAGTTCCCTGCCCGAAAATGAGGGAAATATCGTTTTCCGGGCAGCGGAAGCCTTCTTTCACAGGCCGACCACGCAAATCAAGGCATTGATATCACGATCAATAAAATAATCCCCGTCGCCGCCGGTCTGGGCGGAGGCAGCTCCAATGCGGCGACGACACTCATGACCTTGAACGAGATCTTCGGATGTCATTACTCAACGGATGATCTCATGAAGATCGGGGTCACGCTGGGGGCGGATGTCCCCTTTTTTATTTTTGCAAAAACGGCATGGGCCTTCGGCATCGGTGAGCGCCTCCAGGTTGCCGCAGGCATCCCACTCCTTCTCGCTGCTCCTCGTTAATCCCCGCTTTGAACTCTCCACAAAATTGATTTATCAAAATCTTAATTTTAAATTGACAAACAAAAGAATTCGTTATAGCATCCCGCGATTTTTGACGGTCCATGACTTGGCAAAAGGGCTATTGAACGATCTGGAGAACCGTTTCGATCAGAATACATCCCGTGCTGGCGGATATTAAAGAATCATCTGATGCAATGCGGCGCCCTTGGGCGCTCTTATGTCCGGCAGCGGGCCCACCGTCTTCGGTCTTTTTGAAAAGGAATGAACAGGCCATCGCCGCCGAAAAAGCGTTGGCCGGCATGAGCGGCTGGTCTTTATTCAGAGCGGCGTCCATCTGACTTTCCTGATCATCCCTTGCGAAGATCCGGTTGAGCAATGCTCATATCAGAAGGCTTTTGGGGCGTCGTCAAGCGGTAAGACACAAGGTTTTGGTCCTTGCATTCGGGGGTTCGAATCCTCCCGCCCCAGCCAATAGAAACATGGCGGCAGCCATGAGAGGAATTCAATGCTTGAAAGAATCCGAGTTTTTTCGGGAAATTCAAATGTAGTCCTGGCGGAAAAGATCTGCGAGCAATCTGGGCGTTCCCCTGGGAAAAGCCAGCGTGACCACCTTCAGCGACGGCGAGACCCGGGTGGAAATCAACGAAAATGTCAGAGGCATGGATGTTTTCATTATCCAGTCCAGCTGCCCGCCCGTCAATGTCACGCTCATGGAACTGCTGATCATGATCGATGCCATGAAGCGGGCATCGGCAGACCGCATCACGGCCGTCATTCCCTATTACGGTTATGCCCGCCAGGATCGAAAAGTGGCGCCGCGGGCTCCCATTACGGCAAAGCTGATCGCCGACCTGATCACGACGGCCGGCGCCCATCGCGTTCTGTCGATGGACCTTCACGCCGGTCAGATCCAGGGATTCTTCAACATTCCCGTGGATAATCTTTTCGCCACGCCGGTCCTTTTAGAATACATGAAAAAGAATTTTCAAAATGATATCGTTATCGTTTCTCCCGATACCGGTGGCGTGGAGCGGGCACGGGCCTTTGCATCACGCCTCGGGGCGAATCTTGCCATCATCGACAAACGCCGCGAAGGGCCGAACGAAGCACAGGTCATGAATATCATCGGCCATGTCAGAGATAAAAAGGTCATCATTCTGGATGACATGATCGATACGGCGGGAACGGTTGTCAGTGCCGTCTCCGCGTTGAAAGAGGCCGGCGCCGTTGAGGTATCCGTCTGCGCCACGCATCCGGTGCTTTCCGGACCGGCCATTGAAAGGCTTGAAAAATCCGACATCAAAGAGGTGATTGTAACGGACACGATTCCCATGAATGATGCGGCGCTGGCCTGCAAATGTATCAAGGTGCTCTCTGTTGCTTCATTGCTCAGCGAAGCGGTGAGGCGAATTTACTATAATGATTCCATAAGCTCATTATTCATATAGGAGGATTGGATGGAGGCGATTGCATTAAACGCCCTTATTCGCAAGGAAACCGGCAAGGGCCCGGCCCGAAGATTGAGAATGGCGGGAGGCGTACCGGCCGTATTTTACGGCCCCCATGCGGAGGCGATGCTTTTATCCGTCAATGCGTCGGATTTGCTCAAATTGCTGAGGAAGCGCGAAGAAAATGTGTTCATCCGCCTGATGATCGACGATGGCGACAAGAAGTATGAAAAAATGTCCATAGTCAGGGAAGTCCAGATGGAACCCGTTTCCAGGCGCTTCTATCATGCGGATTTTTACGAAATCAGCATGGACCGCCCGTTCACGTTCGATGTCCGTATTCATTTTAACGGCATACCGGCAGGGGTCGGCATCGGCGGTGAGCTGCAGCATGTGAAGCGTGAGCTCAAAGTGTCCTGCATTCCGACGAAACTTCCAGATTTTATCGCGGTGGACATCAGCGGCCTTAATATCGGAGATCAATTCAGAGTGAGCGATATCAAGGGGATGGATGACCTTACGCTGCTTGATGCCGGTGAGATCGTCATTGCCTCCATTTCAGCGCCGAGAGCAGCGGCTGTCAAAACCGAAGCGGAAGAGCCTGAAGCACCGGCCGAACCGGAGGTCGTCGGCCGAAAAGGTGCAAAAAGCGAGAGCGCATAAAGTACGCGACACTCAGGAGGAACAAGCGAGAGGATCACTGTTGTGAAACTGATCGCCGGTCTCGGAAATCCGGGAAGCAGATATCGGTTCAGCCGCCACAACATGGGCTTCCTGGTTCTGGATCGGCTGGCTGACCAGTATCAGATCAACATAGGTCAGCGGGGATTCGGCGCCTTTTTCGGAAAGGGAAGCATATCCGGTGATCCCGTCCTGCTCGTCAAGCCGCAGGATTACATGAACCTGAGCGGCGGTCCAGTGAAAAAGTTCTTTGATTATTTCAGAATTGCTCTTGAGGATGTCATAGTCGTTCATGATGACCTGGACCTGCCATTCGGAACCATACGTATGAAGACCGGCGGCGGTCATGGAGGGCACAAGGGGTTGATCTCTATCATCGACCACCTGGGCGATGCGGATTTTAACCGGGTCAGGCTTGGCATCGGCAAACCTGAACGTAAGGAAATGGTGGATAGCTATGTACTTTCACCTTTTTCTGCAGAAGAGGCGGATCGATTGCCGCCCGTGATTGACACTGCGGCTGAAATGCTGGGAGAAATGCTTTCTTCAGGGATTCAGGCGGCTATGAGCAAGTATCATGGTAAAACCATAAATAATTTTAAAGAGGAGGTTTAATTATGGGTAAGGGTAAACAAACTGTATTTTCTTTTTTAACAGCCATAGCCATTATGCTGCTTCTGATGGTTCCTGTGGCTTTTGCGGCTGAGGCGGACATCAAGCTGCCCGACCTGTCCCAGGTTTCATTTATGGGCGGGGCCCTGAGCGGGATGTTGATCCTGAATCTGGGTCTTGTGATCTGTGTCATCGGCATGATCTTCGGTTGGATGCAATATTCCCAGACGAAAAACCTGCCGGCCCATCAGGCCATGCTGGATGTTTCCCAGACGATCTGGGAGACCTGTAAAACTTATGTTCTTCAGCAGGGAAAGTTCCTGGCAGGACTGTGGATCCTGATCGCCATTTGTATGGTGTACTATTTCGGCTTCCTGTCGCATATGCCCTCGGCTTCAGTGGTGATCATTCTCATTTGCTCCATCGTGGGAATCCTGGGTTCATACGCGGTGGCCTGGTTCGGTATCCGGATCAACACGGTCGCCAATTCCCGGGCGGCTTTTGCGTCTCTGAGCGGTCAGCCCCTGAATATCGTCAACATCTGTCTGCGTTCCGGTATGAGTGTGGGCCTGCTCCTTGTCAGCATCGAGCTCTTCTTCATGATTATCATTCTGGCCTATATTCCCAAGGAACTCTCCGGTCCCTGTTTTATCGGTTTCGCCATTGGTGAATCCCTCGGCGCCAGCGCGCTTCGTATCTGCGGCGGTATCTTCACGAAAATTGCCGATATCGGCTCCGACCTCATGAAGATCATCTTCCACCTTCCTGAAGATGATCCCAAAAACCCCGGTGTCATCGCCGACTGCACGGGTGACAACGCCGGTGACAGTGTGGGCCCCACGGCAGACGGTTTCGAGACCTACGGCGTAACGGGCGTTGCCCTGATCGCCTTTCTGGCCCTGGCACTGGCAGACACCCCCGTCATGGGCGGCAAACTGATCGTCTGGATCTTCGCCATGCGTATCCTTATGATCATTACCTCGCTGATTTCCTATTTCGTCAATGACGCCGTCAGCAAGTCTCTGTTCGGCGGCAAGAAGGAATTTAACTTTGAACACCCCTTGACCAACCTGGTCTGGATCACGTCCATCGTTTCCATCGTCATCACCTTTGTTGCCAGCTATCTCCTGCTGGCCGATCTTCCCCATGTTGGTGGTATGGCCCTGTGGCTGGCCCTGTCCATCATCATCAGCTGCGGGACCATAGCCGGCGCCCTGATCCCGGAGTTCACGAAGATCTTTACGAGCACCAGTTCCCGCCACTGTGATGAGGTCGTCAACGCCTCCCGCCAGGGCGGCGCGTCGCTGAACATCCTCTCCGGACTGGTCGCCGGCAACTTCTCCGCCTTCTGGGAAGGCCTGGTCATTCTGCTCCTCATGTTTGTCGCCTATCTCGTGTCGATGGCCCCCTCCGTCATGGAGATCATGCCGGCGGCTTTCAAGTTTGCCGCCCCGGTCTTCGCCTTCGGTCTCGTCGCCTTCGGTTTTCTCGGCATGGGACCGGTCACCATCGCCGTCGACAGTTTCGGTCCCGTATCGGATAATGCCCAGTCCATTTATGAACTGTCCCTGATCGAATCCCGTGCGGATGCCAAAGAGGTGGTCAAGAAACACTTCGGCATCGACCCTGATTTCGAGCAGTCCAAGCACTTTCTTGAATCAGCCGACGGCGCCGGCAATACCTTTAAAGCCACGGCCAAGCCGGTCCTCATCGGCACCGCCGTCGTCGGCGCCACGACCATGGTCTTCGGGATCATTATCCTCCTGGAGAAGATGTTCGGTAATGTGGTCGCAAAACTCAGTCTCGTCCAGCCGGAGGTCATCCTCGGCCTCATCATGGGCGGCTGCGTCATCTACTGGTTCACCGGCGCCTCGATTCAGGCCGTTGTGACGGGCTCCTACCGGGCCGTCGTTTTTATCAAGGAAAATATCGACCTCACGAAAACGGAAGCCTCGATCGAGGACAGCAAGGAAGTTGTCAAGATCTGTACCGTTTACGCCCAGAAGGGGATGATCAACATTTTCATCGTCGTCTTCTTCATGGCCCTGGCGCTGGCCTTCGTCGATCCTTACTTCTTCATCGGCTACCTGGTCGGAATCGCGTTTTTCGGTCTCTTCCAGGCCATTTTCATGGCCAATGCCGGCGGCTGCTGGGATAATGCCAAGAAGATCGTCGAAGTCGATCTGAAGATGAAGAACACGCCTCTCCACGAGGCCGCTGTTGTCGGCGACACCGTCGGCGACCCCTACAAGGACACCTCTTCGGTTTCCATGAACCCGATCATCAAATTCACGACCCTGTTTGGTCTTCTCGCTACGGAAATCGCCGTAACGATGACCAGCACGGGTTTGAAGATGGGCCTGGCCGGTGTGTTCTTTGTGATTGCCTTGATTTTCGTCTATCGGTCATTCTACGGGATGAGAATTTCCACCGAGGCGATAAAATAACATTTGCCCTGCATTAATCAGGAAAGATTCATTAAAAAAGCGCTTCCTTAACGGGAGGCGCTTTTTTAATGACCTTGACATCTCCGCAAAAAATCTTTATTTCAACACCGGAGAGCTTTGCATAACCGGTGAAAAATGGTTCGCAAGCGGCGAATGAAAGTTTTTTCGCATTTCCAGAAATTAGACTAATTTACTGATTTCAAACATATTTGAGCATCATAGTATTTCAAGCGAAAAAATTTTGAGCCGCGGCGAAGCCATTTTTCAAAGGTCTGCACCGGTGGATACGGAATTGCGGCGTCTGCCGTTTCATCAAGATTTATTAATAAATATATTCCAGGCATGCTGAACCGAATCCATCCGGAGAAATGGTTTTTTTATGGGTTTTTGTTGCGGCATTATCGGACTTCCCAATGTGGGGAAATCGACGATTTTTAACGCCCTGACGGCTGCCGGCGCCGAGGTGGCCAATTATCCCTTCTGCACCATCGATCCCAATATCGGCATTGTCCCTGTTCCGGACGAGCGGCTCGAAAAAATTGCGGCGATCGTCAAGCCTCCGAAAATCACGCATACCATGATCGAATTCCTTGATATTGCCGGGCTTGTGAAAGGCGCCAGCCGGGGTGAAGGCCTCGGGAACCGTTTTCTCGCTCATATCCGTGAAGTGGATGCCCTTCTGCACATTGTCCGCTGCTTTGATGATCCCAATATTGTTCATGTGGGCGGCTCGATCGATCCGGTCCGGGACATCGACGTCATCAACACTGAGCTGATCCTGGCGGATCTGGAAACCATTGAAAAAAGGATTGAAAGAACGGAAAAACTGCTGAGAGCGGGCGACAAGTCCCTCCGCAAGGCTTTGGATGTCTATGCGCAATGCCGGGATGCGCTGGGGCGGGGCCTTGCGGTCAGAAATGTCCCGCTGGCCGATGGCAAAAACATTCTCGATGAACTGGGTTTATTGACAGCCAAAAATACCCTGTACGTGGCCAACGTCAGCGAGGCCGTCCTGAAGGGAAAATCGGATTATGTACAGCGGGTTGAAGAAACAGCAAAGCGCCAGGAGGCAAAGGTCATCGTGATCTGCGGAGACATGGAAGCGGAGATGACAACGCTTGCAATAGAGGAACGTCAGGCTTTTCTTGAAGACCTGGGATTGCACGAATCAGGACTCCATCAACTGATCCGGACGGGTTATGAACTGCTGGGTCTGATTACTTTTTATACGACGGTTGGTCCGGAACTGCGCGCCTGGACGATCCCCTCCGGAACAAAGGCCCCGGTCGCCGCCGGAAAGATCCACAGCGACATGGAAAAAGGATTCATCCGGGCGGAAATCCTCCATTATAATGATTTTATAAAAGCAGGGGGGCTGCCCCAGGCCAGGGAAAAGGGACTGCTGCACATCGAGGGCAAGGATTATGAGATCCGTGACGGAGATATTGTTCTGTTTCGTTTCAATGTGTAAAAGGAGTCGTAGAACGAATTTCCGACAGATATGAGCGGTCGCCAATGAATTCCAGCAACAACTCCCGGTGGTTGATCATAGCCGCCGTGGCATCCTTCTTCATAATCATCATCATAACCGCTTTTTCGTTCCGGGATCAATGGCCATTGGATCAAAGGGTTTTTGTGGTCGGCATTCTGGGCATCGCAGTCGGTTTGCTGGCCGCTCTGGGTTTGGCCATGCACGTCATGATTCATCGCTACATCCGCCCTCTGAGGAAAATTGCCGAGGAAACCAACCTGATCACATCGGTCAATCCGTCACACCGCATTGACATTAAAGGCGGAAAGGAAGTCCTGCGTCTCGCTCAAGTCATTAATGAAAAAGCGGACCGCTTCGAGGAACTGCAAAAAGATGTATGGCGTAAGATTGAGCTTGCCACGGCGCAGTCCGAGGAGGAAAAGAATATCCTTGCGGCCATCGTGTCGGAACTACCGGAAGGGATATTGATCTGTAACGCGGAAGGCCAGATCCTTTTATACAACAAACAAGCCAGGCGCTATCTTGAAGGCGACGAGCAGAGAACTTTTCCCGACCTTGATTCAAACCACTCTGCAACCGGCGCCGGGAATCCCTTCATCGGCCTGGGACGATCCGTGTTTGGTGTGATTGACAAGAACCTCATTGTCCCTGCCCTTGACGAGATAGCGGGCAAACTGGAACGCAGGGAAGTACAGGCAACGGCTCATTTTATCACGCCGGGGGCCCAAACCAGTCTGCTGCGTACGGAAGCGGTCCCGATCCTGAGCCATATCGGGCATCTCACAGGATTTGTCCTGATATTCCAGGATATTATAAAACAGATCGAAACTGGCAGCCATTGGAGTTTTCTGCTGCAATCTCTGGCAAAGGGCATCCGTCCTTCCCTGGCAAATATCAGGACAGCCATTGAAGCCGTCCTCGAACACCCGGATATGGACCCTTCACAACTGGATGGCTTCAAAAATATCATACACAAAGAATCCTTAAAATCAGGCGCCACCCTGGATGAGATGGTTTTTGATTATTCCGGCCATACCGGCGCCGGACGGCCTCTTGTGCGGATGCTCGGCAAGGATCTGCTGGAGACGATAAAAAGAAGGGCTGAAGACCGTTTCGGCATTGCTGTGAAAATTGTCTACTCTGCCGACCCCAACTGGATTAAAGTTGATGCTTATTCCATCGTCCTGGCCATTCTCTTTGTACTGAACCGGCTGCGGCGCGAGACCAAAGCCGATGAATTTACCTGCAAACTGGAAAGAGAGGGGAAATTCGCAAACCTTGATCTGATTTGGCAGGGGAAACCATTAAAAATCCAGACCCTGCGTGAATGGGAGACAGAGGCGGTCATGGTCGAAAAAGAGGGTATCCCGTCAACCCTCAGAGAGGTTATTGCGCATCACGGCGCAAAGATGTGGCCGGCGATTCTGAGGCAAACCGCCGGTAATAACCGTCCGGGAATATGGCCCCGCTCTTATGAGATGTCGCAGGATAAGTCCGGACTTCGTTTGTTTTTCCCGGATGTTGAAATGCCCGAACCGGATACGCTCCGAAAGATCATGGTCGTACCGGAAAGCCGGCCGGCGTTCTATGATTTTGACCTTTTCAGCCAAGCCGGCCAGACGCCTGAACTGGACAACCGCCCGTTAACGGAGCTGACTTGCACCGTCTTCGATACGGAAGCTACGGGATTATTTCCACAAGTGGGAGATGAAATCATCTCCATCGGCGCCGTGCGCATCGTCAACGGCCGCTTGCTGCGCGAAGAGCAATTCGATCAACTGGTCAATCCGCAACGGGGTTACTGGCAACAATCCATACCCATCCATGGCATTCAGCCCGAAATGCTTGAAGATCAGCCTGCCATCGACAAGGTGCTCCCCCTGTTCCACCGATTTGCCGAAGATAGCATTCTCGTCGCCCATAATGCGGCCTTCGATATGAACCTGCTCCGGATGAAAGAGGCCGTCTCCGGCGTGAAATTCATCAATCCCGTACTGGACACCCTGCTGCTTTCGGCGGTGGTTCATCCCGCCCAGAACCATCACACGCTGGAGGCGATTGCCGAGCGCCTTGGCGTCAGTATCGTGGGCAGACATACCGCGCTGGGAGATGCGCTGGCAACCGGAGAGATATTCCTGAAGCTGATTCCGCTGTTGGCACAAATGGGCATACACACCCTGGGAGCGGCCCGACTGGCTTCTCAAAAGACCTACTATGCCCGTTTCAAGTATTGATTAAAATGGTATCGCTATGGCACTCAAAGCCGCATATCTAAAACAGCAAGGAGACTGATCATGGGCCATGAAGCCTATCCATTTCTACAAAATCTGCCTCCGTTTTCTTTTCTGCCCGATGCGGAAGTTGAAAAGATCGTCGCGGACCTCGTCGCCGTGAACCATCCAAAGGACGTCTTTTTGCTCATTCAGGGCCGATCAAAAGTCGAACACCTCCATATTATAAAAAAGGGGGCTGTCGAACGGTATTACAGGGAGAGAAACGAGGAATTGATGCGCGCGCGGTTGCGGGAAAGAGACTTCTTCGGGGGTATCTCCATGCTTTTGCACGACGGCATCTCCGTGTGTATGTTCAGAACGACCGAAGATTCCGAATTGTATTTGCTCCCCAAACAGAGGTTTCTCGATCTCTGTTCACGCTATCCGGTCTTTTCCGATTTTTTTACAGACATGCTGGGCAAGTGGATGCTCGATAAATCCTATGCAATGCCCATCGCCAAAACCATGCATCCGAAAGAAGAATTGCCGCAAATCTTCAACCAGAGCGTCGAAAACATATTTTCGAGAAAACTGGTTTCTTGCGATACCCATACGTCCATTCAGGAAGCCGCAGCCATGATGGGCAACAACCGATGCAGCTCCATCCTTGTCAAGGAACCCCATGGCGATTTTACGGGCATCATGACCGACCGGGATTTGAGAAATAAAGTAATCATCCAGGCGACCTGCGACATGACCAGGACGGTTTCCCAAATCATGTCCTCCCCCTTGAGCACCGTCCCGGCCGCGGCCCCGGTCTCGGATGCGCTCATGATCATGATGATGAAAGATATCAAACACCTTGCGGTCACGGACGCCGATGAAAAGGTGATTGGAATTGTCACCAACAAGGACATCCTCGGGGCCCATGGACAGTCGCCTTTTTTCCTGCTGCGGGAGATTCATGCAGCGGTGAGCCTTGAGGAGATAACGGACAAGCAGAGCCGGTTGCCCGGACTGATTCAGAGCCTCATCAGCAGCGGCGCCAAGGCCATGAATGTGGCCCGCATGGTATCCGTCATTTCAGATGCCATCCTGAACAGACTCATCGGCTTTGCAATCGCTGAGTTGGGCCCGCCGCCGGTCCGGTTTGCATTTATGATCGTGGGCAGCGAGGGCAGGCGGGAGCAGACGCTCAAGACAGACCAGGACAATGCCATCGTTTATGAAGATCCCCCGGGGGAAACGGAAGAGGCCGTCAGAGGCTACTTTCTGGCATTCGGAGAAAAGGTCTGCAACTGGCTGGATCAGGTGGGATATACCTTCTGCAACGGGGGCGTCATGGCAAAAAACCCCCAATGGTGCCAGCCCCTGTCCGTCTGGAAAAAATATTTTTCCACCTGGATCGGAACCGCGGAACCGGTGGCCCTGATGCAGTCGAGCATCTTCTTCGATTTCCGCTGCGGCTATGGCGATTTGGCCATCATCGACGAACTGCGCCAACATCTTTTTCATTCCCTTGGCGAGCATCCCAACTTTTTCCGATATCTGGCGGAAACCACTCTTGAACGCAAACCGCCGCTGGGCCTTTTCCGGACTTTTATCGTCGAATCGAAGGGCGAGCACCGCGATACCCTCGATGTGAAGAGCCCCATGATCACGATTGTCAACTATACCCGTCTCTATGCTCTCAGGAACGGCATTGAGGAAACGAATACCCAGGAAAGGATGTACCAGCTCTTCCTCAAGAAACGCCTCTCCTGGGAGGATTATCATGACTTCGAGCAGGCCTACAGTTTTCTCATGCAGCTGAGACTGGCCCGGCAGCTGACCGCACTGATCAGGGAAAACGCGAAGCCTGATAATTATATCAATCCGAACAAGCTCTCACGCCTGGAGCAGACCATGCTCAAGGAAATCTTTAAGCGGATTGAAAAGTATCAGGAAAAGATGGTCTTTGACTTCTGGAAATGATCAGTAACCGACGAGATAGATAAAACTTAAAATAAAGACGAAGGAGACCGCGACACAGGCCACGGCCCTTTTCATGGGAAAACCGGTGAGCAGGTGGAGCACCTTGGTCATCAGATACAGAAAATAGATGAAGGCGGAAAGCATGATCAGGACTGTGAGCGGGCTACCTGAAATCGACCCTCCCGCCTGCCGTAAAAAGGTTAAATGCGTGTTGGCCGCCAGCAGCACGCCGTATGGAAGAAACGCATAGCCCACGGCAATAAAAACATCGATGAAACGCGAGGGGGCTCCTCCGAGCACTTTGCCGATGCCCCACAGGAGCAGCGTAATGCCCAGCTGGGAAGCGATCACGGCCATATAGCCAAAAACAACATAAAAAGCGGCTTCTGCGGTATTAATCTGATCGGCGCCGACGACACTCCTGTAATAGAACATCGTCAGTCCGTGGATCTGTGCGACCGTAAAGACAATCAGCGGGGAAAGCAGCAGGCTCCTTTTATCGCGGATGCTGGCGGCGACTTTCCCATCCACGGCAGCGATGTCCCACAGCCAGTTCAATAACATGTTCTCCCCTTCCCTTGTTCTCAATACTTATTTGCAATCAGGGGAACCGCCGCAGCGGTTCCCCTGATTGGATTGGTCTATAGCCCGAAATTTAGATATTTACCATTAGTTTTATAGCACAGCGAAGATGCAGAAAGCAAGCATAATCAGGCCGATGATGGCCGGGCCCACATCGCTGGCATAACGCGTGCTGTCCTTTCTGATCGCGTGGTCAGGCCAGCCGTGCATGAACTCCACCATTTTATCCGTCTTCTCGCGCGGAATCTTGGCGGCCAAAGCCGGAATCCGGTTGGTGATCATGGAAACGAAGATCATCACGACAAAGGAAATCGGCACCGAAAAGACGCCCGGGAACGGCGTCGGCCCGTAGGGTGCAGCGCTTAGAACCGGACTCCAGGTGAAGGACGGGTGGGCGAATTTCGCATTGAAGAACAGAGCGAAAAACCCTCCGACCAGCATGCCGGCGATGACGCCGTACTTGTTCCCTCCCTTCCACCATATCCCCATGATCAGCGGGGCCGTAAAGACCGAAGCGGAAAGAATGATGGCCCAGATGACGCTGGCCAGTGCGAACGTGGGCGGGTTGATGGTCATGAACATGATGACCACGCCCGAGATGAAGATCGTGATGGGGCCCAGGATCTTCTTCTGCTTTTCCGTGAGTTCCCTGATGCCGCCGATAATGTCGTGGGCGATGCCCGTGCCGATGACCATCAATGCCCCGGCGATCGTGGACATGCCCGCGGCGATGGCGCCGGCCAGGATCAGGGCCAGGGCCCAGTTGCCGACGAAGGCATCAGACAGGATGAAGAGCAGCTTGTCCGCCTGCACGGCCTTGATCGCCAGGCCCTTCGTCTGCGTGTAGATGACGCCCGCAAAACCGGCCGTGAAGGTCAGCACGTTGACGCAACCGATCATGAGTATGCCCAGCAGGAAGCCCATGCGGCCTTCGCGGGTGTTTTTCGCCGAAGAAATGCGGGACAGGTAATGGGGCACCGACATCGTGCCGAACAATCATGGAGAACAGCACACCGATGTACCATTTGGGGCTCGCGTCATACAGGATCGAGAAGAACTTGGGGAACGCCTTGAGCATTTCAGGCGTCATGTTGCCGTATCCCCACATCGGCAGCCACCATAAGCTCGCGCCCAGGGCCTTGGCGATGGCCATGACCGGAAACAAAAGGAAGGCCACGCACATGAATCCCTGGAAGGCCTGGTTCCAGGTCACGCCGTACATTCCGCCGAACGTCACATAGAGGACGACGATGATGCCGCCGAGGAACAGGGCGGGTACGTAGGAGATGCCGAAGAGCAGCTCAAAGATGTGGGCAATGCCCTTCATCTGGCTGACGGAATACATGATCATGATGAAGATCATGAAGACGACCGCCACCAGACGGCCCGCGTTAGTCTGGAAACGCGTGAAAATGTATCCGGCCGCCGTATAGGTCCCGAGGCGGCGGATGGGGCCGGAAAAAAGGAAGATCATGATGCCGAAGCCGATCATCCAGGCCTGGGACATGATGGCAAGCAATGACTGGATGCCCCAGATAAAGGCCGTAAATCCGATGAACGTGGCCAGGCTCAGGTAGGCCGACACGATGGCAAAGGCGTTGACGACGGGTCCGACGGACGCGCCGGCCATGTAATAGTCGCCGCTGCTCTTCGTGGCGCGCTGCGCCATGACGCCCACAATGATAAACAAGACGATGGACCCTAAAACGCTGATGAGGCCCGGTATGTACAACCCTTCTCTTTGGAAGAATTCCATGGTCACACCTCCTTCTGCGCGTTGGCCTTAGCGTCATCGATTTTGGTCAAGACGCGGACAACGAAGTAGATGAAAGCGATGACACCAATATAGGCGATGAAGTTCTGATAAAAGAATGGAAACGGGAACCCCCAGACGTAGACGTCCAACAGGCCCGGGAAGGGAAGCATGAACAATACGCCCATGGCGGAACACATGCAGATCACCGTACTGACAGAGACAACGAAAAGCTCTTTTTTATAAATGCGATCATTGGCTTCCGTTGCACTACTTTTTTGTTGTGCCATTATATAAACCTCCTCATTTTAATAATAATGTTCAACCTTTCCCCTGAATTTCTTATCTAACCTCCTTATTTTCCAGGATTACTCCTCCTTTCGTCAATATTTTCAGGGGTCGGTAATAGCTGCTAAAAAATACAAATATCGATAAGATTTAAATCACTACGAACATGTCGGGGTAATGCTTAAGCGACTATATGCTTGAAGGGGGGGGTCGGCGGGCGGATAAGGAGGGATGGGAAACCACCCGCCGACTTTATAAAAAGCGCACACTATTCGGGAAGAAAAAAATCAATGCTTTTTTTATTTTATGATGCCGTTTTTCAATGATTGCTTGTTTTTGTTATCCTTTCTTAACACTTCCTCAGTGCCGTTACCATCGTCGGACACGAAAAAATTGTACTCGTCAACCTGATCTGTACCCGGTGCCTCTTTCTTCCCTCGAGACGTTTGCGCTGTTTTTTTCTTTGCTGATGTTGTCATCAGACGATTGACTCTACCCCCCATTTTTCTTTTGCGCTCGCGCTTTGTATCGCACATTGCATGCCATCGATCGGGATGCATCGCATGAATACCCTGTGAGTACTTTATTTACATGATATTATTTATGATTTTATTTGTTCTTTTGAGGGGAAAAAATTGAGGGAAATTATTTTGGCCCGACCGCGATGGCATAACTGTTCGCTATTCGCACAGCATTCGAGCAAAAATGATGACAATACTCAATTATATTAACTGCAAACTTACATGTGCTATTTACGCACGCACTGTGCGATTAACGCACGTTCTGTTTTCATCCCACAGGGCCGTTCACTTTGTTGAGCTCACGGATGAATTTATAACGTGAAATGTTAAGCAATTTTGCAGCCTTGGACTTGTTTCTGCCAGCCACATTGAGGGCATTTTCAAGAATGGCTTTGTTTATCTCCCGAGTCATGCTGCCGGTCACGCCTTCATAATCCATACCTTCAGGCGTCACGGCAGGCGCCCATTGCATGATGGGTATCTTCGCTTCTTCCTGATCGATGGCTGCTTTCATTTCCACGGGGAGGTTTTCCGCTGTGATCATCTTACCGGACTGTTTGAGAATCATGACCCGCTCAATGATGTTCTTCAATTCCCTGACATTGCCCGGCCAGGTGTAGTTCTTCAGGCTCAACTCCGCATCCCGGCTGAACCCACGAATACTTTTCTTGAATTTCTTGTTGAATTCATCCACGTAATACTGAGCCAGCAGCATGATGTCCTCCGTCCTGTCCCTCAGCGGCGGAATCACGATGGGCACCACACTGACACGATAAAAAAGATCTTCCCGGAATGTTCCTTCAGCGACCATCCGGACAAGATCCTGATTGCTGGAAAAAATAAACCGCACATCGACGGGAATATTCTCCGTCCCGCCCAATCTGCGGATATAACCGTCTTCAAGCATTCTTAGAAACTTGGCCTGCAGGTGAATATTCATATCCCCGACTTCGTCCAGCAGCAGCGTTCCCCCGCTGGCATACTCCAGCAGTCCGATTTTTCTCTTGCGTGCATCGGTAAAAGCGCCGGCTTCATATCCGAACAGCTCACTCTCAAGCAGCGTTCCCGGAATCGCGGCACAGTTCACATCAACGAAGTGTTTTGCGCGGCGGTCGCTATGACGGTGAATCGCCCGCGCAATGAGTTCCTTCCCTGTTCCGCTCTCCCCCTGAACCAGAACGTTCGTGTTGTGGTTGGCAACATTTTCGATCAAGCGGAAGATATCCGTCATTTTATCAGATTGACCAAGGATGTCATGGAATCCCAGCAGCATGTCCTCCCGCTGCTTGAGTGCCTCCACTTCGGTCTTGAGGTTTTTCGCCTCCAGGGAAAGCAGGGAATGCATAATCGCATTATCATAGGCCGTTGCGGCATTTCTTACAAGAACATCAAGAATATTGATTTGATCGGAGAGATAAGCCCCCGTCTTTTTCGCCAGATACAGGGCGCCCTTGAACTTGTCTTTGATCTGTAGGGGAATGGCGATCTCCGATGGAAAATCCGGAAACAACGGCAACAGGACAGAGGGATCCGACGAGGCGTTTCTGATGACATGGGTATTTTCATCAATGGCCCGGGCAATAATGCTCTGGCGGACGCGCTGATCACCCTCGGATTTGTCGCCGATCACGACCTTTTCTCCGTCATAAATAAAACAACGGTTCCTGGTCATGTCCAGAAAATAGACAAAGGCCCCGTCCGCAGCAGAGATTTCCATGGCGCTTCGCGAGAGGAGCTTCAGGATGCGATTGTCGAGTACATAGCTCGAGTTCATATCGGAAACGGCCTGCTGCAGAATCAGCAGCATGCGAATCTTCTCGGCATTGGCCTCCAAAAGTCTGGCATTATGAATCATGATGCTGATCTGCCCGGCAAAGGCCTGAAAAAGGCTGATCTGCTCCGGATAGAATTTGGTTTCATTCTGCCACCAGGCGCCCAGAATCCCGATGACATCCTCTCCTGCTTTAAGCGGTGCAACGAAGATGGACCCATGATTGTAGATATTCGTCAGCATGCGGTCGGTATCCGTGATGCGCGGATCTGTCGCCGCGTCCTCGATCGTGATCGGCTCACCGGATTTTACGACCTTGACGGCCAGGCCGTCATGCAGCGTCAGGTCCAAAGGCACCGCAAAGGCCCTCTGGGCTTCTTCGGGCGTGTAATTTTTTACAACCTTTGCAACCAGATACCGCTTGCTTTCATCGATGAGGCGGATGATGCCCCGGTGAAATCCGATCGCATCCACCACCTCGTCGAGAATATTTTTCAAAAACTCATTGACGCTCGCATGCCTGTTCATGAAGACGCTGATCCGGAAAATGCTCTCCAGCAACTTGTCCTTGTCAAGAAGCGGGCGAGATGCAGCAAGCTCCACAGGTCTGTAGATATTTAACTCGGCATTCATAGCATCAATCTCTTAATTAAAGGCCGCTTACTCCTTTTAACAGAGAGGCTCAAATTCAAATTTTATCAAACCTTAAAAATTGCATGGAAAAAACCGCCCTGCCTTGGGTTGCAGAGCGCAGATCGGTGGAATATCCAAATAACGCTTTCAAGGGGACCCTGGCCTTGATTTCACTGATGCTTCCCTTGGGGCTGACGGCTTGAATTTCTCCTCGTCTGGCGTGGATGTCGCCGATTACATCACCCATGAATTCGCCGGGCGTCAAAATATCCACATTCATAATCGGCTCTAGTGTTGCACGGATCAGCCTGCGCGCAAGCATCCTTGAATGCAGAACTGGCGGCAACCTTATAGCCCAGGACCGTCGCCTCCCCTTCCCGGAAGGAGCCGCCCACAAGACTGACACGCACATCGACAACAGGGTACCCGGCCAGGCAACCACTGAGGGCTGATTCACGAACCCCCTCTTCAATGGCGCCGTAATATTCTTCGGGGATGACGGTCCCGTCAATCCGGCGGACGAATTGAAGACCGCTGCCCCTGCTTAAAGGCTCCAGTGCCAGGCGAACATGGCCGAAGTGTTTTCTTTCTCCCAGCTCCTTTTCAAAACGACCGTCAATTTCAGCTTTCTTCTGAATGGTCTCGCGATAGACCACGCGGGGCTGACCGATATTGACCCGCGTATTGAATTCGCGGATCAACCGGTCAATGATAATCTCCAGATGAAGTTCACCCATCCCCGATATCACGGTCTGGGCCGTCTCATCATCATATTTAACCAGGAGGGTCGGGTCCTCTTCCATAAACTTGGACAGCGCCAGGGACAATTTCTCCTGATCTGCAGGGGTCTTGGCTTCGATGGCCTGGCTGATAACCGGCTCGTAAATATCAATCGGCTCAAGAAGAATGGGATGGTCTTCATCACATATCGTATCGCCGGTGGTGGTTTCCTTGAGACCCATCACGGCAATGATCTCGCCGGCAACTGCCTTTTCGATCCGTTCCCGCTTGTTGGCATGCATTTTCAGAAGCCGCGCAATCTTTTCCTTTTTCTGTTTACTCGCATTGTATATTTCCTGGCCTGCCTGCATTTCCCCGGCATAAATCCTCAGGTAAGTGAGCTTGCGGCCTTCGTCCTGCATAATCTTGAAAGCCAGTGCTGTCAAAGGCTCCGTATGATTGCTCAGGCGGGTTTCTTCCGCATGCGTGACAGGATTAACACCCCTGATCGAAGGGATATCCTCCGGAGAGGGAAGGTAGGCAACCACGGCATCCAAGATGGGCTGCACTCCCTTGTTTCGCAGGGCCGAACCGCACATAACGGGAACTACTTTCAGGGACAGCGTTGCTTTCCGGATTGCACTTACGATGTCCCCGGCAGAAATGTCTCTCCCTTCTAAGTATTGATCGGCAAAGTTGTCATCAATTTCTGCCAAAGTTTCGATCATCTGCTCCCGGGATTGCCTGACCTGGGGAAGAAGATCAGCGGGTATGTCGGAATAACTGAATGACAATCCGAGTGTCGTATGATCCCAGGTTACGAGCTGCCGATGGATCAGATCAACAACGCCTCTGAAGGTTTCCTCCTGGCCCCAGGGAATCTGGATCGGAAGGGGCCGGGAATTGAATCGCTTTTGCATCATGCTGACTGTCGCGAAATAATCGGCGCCGACTCTATCCATTTTGTTTATGAAGGCAATTTTAGGGACGCCATATCTGTCTGCCTGGTGCCAGACCTTTTCAGACTGCGGTTCCACACCGCCCACGGCACAGAAAACCACCACGGCGCCATCCAAAACCCTCAGAGACCGTTCGACCTCAATCGTAAAGTCGACATGCCCTGGCGTATCGATGACATGAATCTCGTGATTTTTCCAGGAACAGGTCGTCACGGCAGAGGTAATGGTAATCCCTCTCTCCTGTTCCTGCGGCATCCAGTCCATGACGGCTTCGCCGTCATGGACCTCACCCATCTTGTAGGACCGGCCCGTATAAAAAAGGATGCGTTCGCTCACCGTGGTTTTACCGGCATCGATATGCGCAACAATCCCGATATTTCGTGTTCTTGAAAGTTTGGATTTTGAAGCCATCTGCTACCTTGCCTTCACGCGTCACGATTGGGAAACGGGTGCAATGAATTCCTTGTTGAAGGTAAAGGGATCCCGGATATCAATATGACCTTTGAGGGACTCCCGTTCCTTTCCTTCAATGAGAATCCTGACTTTCTTGATTTCCGGAATATTCGTGATGAGCGTATTGGTCAGCGAATAAATGGTCGCCATTTCGCTGGCGCTGCCACCGGGATGGTTTGCGGCAAGGTTTTGGCCGAAATTGATTCGGGCGGTTTGATCGGATTCGATTTTAACGCTGATAACATCTGCCTTGAGGGGGAAGGTATTCACCAGACCTGTCTTGGACCCGTCCACCAGGGCTTTAATGATTTCTTTCGCTTGCCCTTCCTGAGTCTTGTCTTTGGGGATATATCGCTTTTCCGGAAGCAGGAAGCGCTCGTTTGTATCCGAGAAATAGAGGATCACCTGCAGTCTCTCCCTGCTTCTTTCTTTCCCCCCCTTGCCGGTGACAGGCGGATAGACGGAATCAAAAAGGGTCAAAAAGAAAAAAACAAGAAAACCCAGCACGCCGGAAACGATCAGAGATAAAATGAAAACCCTGACGCCTTTTCTCTTCTTTTTATTTTTGATATCAACCGACCGAGTCTGCCTTTTCGATCCCACTTAAACTCCCGTTTCCCCTATTCCATCTATTTCAGATCTTTCAACCTTTTTTGTGCCTTAAGTCCGAATTCGGAGTCAGGCGCTGTTTTGACCAGGGCTTGAAACTGCGTTTTTGCCTCTTCCCAGTCTTTATTTTTTATATGGCATTCCGCAAGCCAATACTGGGCTTCAGCATAATCCGGCACGGCAGCAAGCGCTTGTTTAAAATCATACATCGCTTCAACAATATGGCCCATTCCATACCTTGCAAGGCCCCTGTTCTTGTAGATGAGAGGGGCCAACACCGTGTTGGGTTCGCGCATCAACGCTTCGTCATATTTTCTTACCGCCATGGGGTACTCGCCCTTCTGATAATAAGCCCAGCCCATATTGTAAAGGGCGGCCGCCGGGGTATCGTAAACAATATTGGCGATAGCCCTGTTAAAAGAAGCGATGGCCATATCCCATTGCCCCGCATTGGAATAGATAATGCCCAGAAAATTGTGGGCCTCTGAATAATCCGGCTTCAAATCAATCGCTTTTTTAAACGCTTCGACGGCTTTATCGCTGAAGCCATTGCCATGATAGGCAATCCCGAGGTAAAAGTGGATACGCGCATCATCGGGGGTGTACTTTTCGGCCTGCAGGAGCTCCTTCAGAGCCGGTGTGTATTGATTTGCTTCGATGTACGCCATCCCAAGGTTCATATGAATGCCCGCTTGACGATAATCCCAGGGCGTCTTCAGACAGCCCGTCAGCAATAGAGATATCAGCAGGATGGCCGACAACACGTTCATCAACCGTTGTAAAAGGCTTCTATCTGCGATCATGATTTCCATTGATCCACCATTCATCCTTGTCCTTGAACCACCATTCCGAAGAATCCGTCCGCATGATGCACTCCGCCATTTTTTTTGCGTTTTCGGAACTAAGCCGTCTGCGCGCATAGTCGATCCATTCCGGGCTGTATTTATTTCCCAGATCGCCATATTCCTTCAGCAGAAGAATCAATGCCAATTGATCCGCATCGCGGGCAATGACCGATTCGGGCGTTTGCTGCGCATTGAACTCATCAATGGCAGACTTTATTTCATTTCCGAAAGGAAGTTTTTCTGTCAGTTCCAGGACAGCCTTGTCCTCATTAACGTCAACATATTTTTTGTTGACATAATTCATATCACCGGTCCTCGCTTCTGGAAGATCGTGAAAAAGACACAATTTCAAGACTTTATTTTCATCGGCATCCGGCAACATTTTACAGAGGGCAAAGGCCACAAAAAGGGTTGTGAGTATATGCTCAGCGACAGACTCACCCCCGGAACCCAGGAATTGAAACCCGGAACGCGGCGTTTTCTTCAACATGCCCGTTTCGAATAAAAAATTAACGATGTCCTTCATGCTATTCCCGTTTTAACATCTTGATGCGATTGCCCATCATTTCCGCGACTTTCCTGATATGCACCTGCAGGGCGGCAACGCCCTCAGGCTTCATCACCGCCAATTTGTCCAGATGTCCCTTCCATTGTTCAAGCATATCAATTTCATTTTCTTTCAGTTTCCGCTCAAAACGCGCCTGCACTTCTTTCATGAAAGCGGCCTGGTCTTTGAATTCGACCATGGTTATATCCCCCGGTTACTGATGTTTCCAATGTAAATCAAAATGAACTCAACCTAATCTGCGTTATTATATCAATTATCCCGAAACTTGCAACCATGAAATACATGCCGATACATAACTGACCAAGCTGACCCCTCGAATAAGAAATTCTTTTTCCCATAAATAACTTGACAGCCCCCTGACATTATAATATAGGCCCCACGGTTAATGCATTACCTTATCGTGTGCGTCACGGTTACAACGACTTCCATATATAATGAGAATGCTCAACAGCTTGAAACCATACATAAACTTTATTCCCTTATTCCCGCCCCCACAGATCATTTCAGGGCTCCTAAATCGGTCAGGATGGACTTAATTGCTATGCTCGGTCATTTGCCGTCGGCAAATTGTGAAAATTTATTTTAATAAAGGGAGGTAAACAAGTTATGGCGTTAGATTTTAATTTGACAGACGAACAAAGAATGCTTGAAGACAGTGTTTACAAATGGGCCGTTGCCTGGCTGGAGCCCCAGATGGAACACATGTACGAAGTGGACGAGATGCCCCCCACGATCTTCAAGGAAACAGCCAACCTGGGGATCAACGGGATTGTCTTTGAAGAGAAGTATGGCGGCACCGAAATGGGCTATGTGGAAACGCTGCTGGCCTATGAGACCATCGCCCGTGTGAGCAACGCCCTGTCCATGACCGTCGGCGCCAGCCAGACCCTGTGCTTCGACAACTTCCGCAGGAATGCGACGGAAGAGCAGAAAATGGCCGTCCTGCCCAAGTCCTGCACCGGTGAATGGATCGGTTGCCTCGGCATCACTGAGCCCAACGCCGGTTCCGATGCCATGAGCATGAAGACCACCGCCGTGAAAAAAGGCGACAAGTGGATTGTCAACGGCAGCAAGATTTTTATCACCAATGCCCCGGTCGCACAGTTCATGCTGTTCTACGCAAAGACTGCTCCCGAAAAGGGGCCCCACGGCATCTCCACGTTCTTTTGCGAGATCGACAAGGTGAAAGGTAAGGGCTGGTCCTGCGATAAGATCAAGAAATGGGGCATGCGCACATCCCCGACGGGGCTGACCACCTTTGAAGACATGGAGCTGCCCGAAGAAAATCTGGTCGGCGGCCTCAACAAGGGCGTCGCCGTCCTGACGAGCGGTCTGTGCACCGAGAGAATCACGCTGTCCGGCTGCACGCTCGGTTCACAGAGAAGCTGCCTCGAAATGAGCCTCAAGTACGCCAAGGAAAGGGTCCAGTTCGGCAAACCGATCATCTCCTTCCAGACCATTCAGGAAAAGATTGCGAATATGTACACCGGCTATCTGGCATCAAAGTGGATGGCCTACAGCGCCGCCGCGTTCTGCGACGCCCAGACCAGCAAATCCGGCGGTAAGGGAACAGACCTCGACCGGATGGCTGCCGCCGCCCTGCTATATTGCGGCGAGATGGGCACCAAGATCGGCCTCGACGCCATTCAGATTCACGGCGGTTACGGATACTGCACCGAATACGGCGTGACCCGTCACTTCCTGGATCAGAAACTCTGGGAAATCGGCGCCGGCACGTCCGAAATTCGCAGGATGATCATCGCCAGGGAGCTGATGCGAGACGATTTCAAGAGCGGCCGTTAATCCAGGTACATTCTTGATGTTCGATTATAAGTGTAAAAAAATGCCACTGCCCTGCGGTCGTGGCATTTTTTTCGTCTTTGCAGAAACAGGTTGTTTTTCATAGATGATTATGGCATATAGATACGCATTAATAACAGAAAGGAGGGGCATCATCCATGGATATAGGCGTCTTTGAAGAGTATAAATTAGTGTTGAGCAAACTTGAACACCTCAAAGGCGATTGCACCGCACTTGCGTCCGGCCTGTCCGCGCTGGCAGATGATTTGCAAGAGGGTCGCCTTGGTCATCTGAAAGATATCGCAGACAGAATTCTTTTCCTGGAGAAGAATTTCAATATCTATAAAAAGGAGGCCCTGGCGCTCCCCGGAGCTGCTTCAGTACCTTTTGATGCCGACAAACTGACATCCATCGAAGACATTGAAATCCTCCTCAAGTCTTTCCATATCCATATGCGGCAGGATGCCTTGCAGATCCTGGATGAAGTCCTGGCGATTATTCATAAGGAAAACAATGACTTTCAACCGCTCCAGAGTTGTCATGCCAAAGCAAAAGCTCTGCGGCAGGCCATTATGGAGGTTGACATGTCGGGATTGTATCCGGATGTTCCAGCCCTTCTGAATGGCATCCACCCATTCAAAGAACTTCTTTTACTGGTTCGCCAGCATCGGAATCTGGATGAAGAACGCATCGAGGAGCTCGAAGACCGCATACAGAATGCCTTTGGCCGTCTTCTGTTTCTCGCCATCGTGAGAGATAAACTGGATTTCTCCTCACGTCCGCTCGTGCAACCGGCTCTGGCGCCTTCTTCGTCGGAGAAAGAACAACTCGTAAAGAAGAAAACTGATGAACCTCAGAATATGAAGGATGCTTCCCCGCCGGCCCAGAAAAAGACGAGCGCCCTTGAGGATCCCGTCATCAATAAGGCCCCTGAGTTTCCCAGTGCAGAAACCATATTGCAGCAGCAACTATCGCCTGGCCGGCGCGAATCCGCGTCCAAGCCGCCGCTGAAGAAAGAAAAAACGGAGGAAAACAAAAATAATCTTCTAAAAGACCTTTCTCAAACGAGGGTTAAACTTGAAAGGTCTTTGAAATACGGTTTTATTCAGAAAAGCGAATACGGACGGTTAGCTGCCATCCTGCTGGAGATTGAAGCGTCGCTTCCGGAAAAGATCGATTTTAAGGAGGCTCAGGAAAGTCTGTTATCGGTTCGCACAGCACTCGATGAACAAGAGGAGTCTGCCGTAGAAGGGAGACGGCTGGCCATGCGGGAGGAGTTTCAGCAAATCAGAAAAACTTAAATGTCTATCGCTGCTGCATCAGGCCGTCTCGGGTAAAGGAGCACATGAGAGAATAATCATGAATTCCCGGTCTGTCCGGTGCGGCTTTATCACAGGGGGCGCGTTATTCCTCCTGATAAAATAATGAACTTCAGGGCCATCGCGTTATTTTCGGGCGGTCTGGACAGCCTTCTGGCGGTCAAGATCATCATGGGGATGGATATCGAGGTCGAGGGCATCACCTTCGAAACTCCTTTTTTCAGCTCCCAAAAAGCCAGGATGGCAGCCAAGGCCATCGGACTGCCCCTTAGTGTGATCGACCTGACGGCCCCCCATCTGATCATGCTCAAAGCGCCCCGCTACGGATACGGCAAAAACATGAACCCCTGCATCGATTGTCATACCCTGATGCTGAAAACAGCCGGTGCATACATGGAAACAGCAGGCGCTGATTTTATTTTAACGGGGGAGGTTTTGGGCCAGCGTCCCATGTCTCAGACGAGACAATCCCTCCATCTGGTGGCAAAGAATTCCGGTTACGGCGGCGCCATTTTGAGGCCTTTGAGCGCTCGGCTTCTCCCGGAAACAAAACCGGAGCGTGAGCGAATCGTCGATCGAACCAGACTGCTTGCCATTCAGGGCCGCGGCCGTAAAACGCAGATGGAGCTGGCCCGGCATTACGGCATTGCGGACTATGCGCCTCCTGCCGGCGGCTGCCTGCTGACAGACCCCAATTTTTCCCGCCGGTTGCGTGATCTTTTCGATCATCAGCCGGATTGCCGGGTCCGTGACGTCGATATTTTAAAATTTGGAAGGCATTTCCGGATCCCGGATGGCGCTAAGATCATAGTCGGTCGCAACCAGAACGACAACGAGGCGATTCAATCTTTGATTGCGGGAAACGACGTGGTGATTCAGCTGGCCGACGTTGCGGGGCCGACTGTACTGGTTCCGGATGGCGGCAGCGACGAGGCGCTGGCTATCGCTGCGACGCTGTGCGTCCTCTACAGCGGAACATCGTCAGCAAGTAAAGTCCTATGCAAAGGTGCCGGTAGAGATGCTGTATTTATCGCAGAGGCCCTGTCGCGAAAGATAGCACAACGAATGCTGATTTGAAAGGCCTAATCTGTCAGGCCCCTTGGCATGCCTGGTGGGCGGGCCTGAGCAAATCATAGATGGTTTTAACCGGATTAAATGTTTCGAGGGGAACATCAATAAAGACCGTAATCCAGGAAGCCATGGCGCCATTCCAGAAACCCGGAAGTTCCAGCGCTCGCAGATCCCTGCCCTTCTCTGATTTTTTCACAATGGAAAAAGCCTGCTGATCGATAAACTTGTGCAGATCATATTTTTGACCCCGGTAATCCCTGATCCCGCAGACCAGATCCACCGGATTGAAATGGGTAGCTTGAGACCAAACCCCCCGCTGGGCCTGGGAGTCTGCATTAACCTGATGCTCTTCTATGATCTGAAGCGAGTGCGTTCCATCTGCCTCATCTACCCAGAACGGCCCCCCACCGGGCTCTCCCTCATTTTTAACCATACCGCAAACGCGAATCGGCCGATTTAATTTTGCCAGGATCATGGCCCGTTTGTCCGCAAAAGACAGACCTGGAAAACCATGCGGGAATATAATAGAAAGCCTTTCCCTGCAAAACGACAGAATCTGCTCCATGTCGCCCTCATCAATGAGACCGGTTGCAAGCCTTTGCACACACTCGAATATCCGCTCCTGAAGCGTAACCAGATAACCACCGAGGATTTTCTTGTAAAGAACCGTCGGAGCCCTGAGGTGATCGGGCACAACGTTGTCGATATTTTTCACAAAGACGATATCCCCTTCATCAAGCTGATTCAGGTTGGAGAGGAGTGCACCGTGCCCGCCCGGCCTCAGAACGAGGTTCCCTGCCTCATCAATGAAGGGGCGGTTTTGCATATCAACGGCGATGGTATCCGTGCTCTTGCCCTGGACCGATACCGCCATATCATAGTGGACATGGTATTTTTGTTCATAATGCTTTCGGATACCGGAAAGGTAACATGCGATGTCATGCCGGTGCGCTTCGGAAACTGTAAAGTGGACACGGCAGACGCAGTTGCGATCCTGCGCATAAAGAGCTGCCTCAACGAGATGTTCCTCCAGGGCCGTACGGCTGCCCCAAGGGTATCTGTGAAACTTCAGCAGGGCTTTTGGAAGATGGCCGTAATTCAGACCGCTGGCCGTGAGGATTTCAGTCAGGATGTCTCGACAGCGCCCCTGCGCCGTCCATTCTGCGAGGCGGTTACCTTTTCGGGAGATCAAATCATCGAGATCATCATAAAAGGCAAATTTCTCTATTTCCGTGGCAAAGGCCTGCGCTGCAGCGTCTGTGTCAAAACTGTCGTTTTCGAGACGGCGAAACCATTCCCTGAACATGCGACTGGCGGCCCCGGATGCCGGAACAAACTTCATGAATCGGCCGCAGGCCGCTTCACATTCGTGACGGCTGACATAAGCCTCAGTATCCCCGGCGGAAATGGATAAAATGCCGTCCCCGACGGTGCATGGCCGGTTCAGCCGGATCGGTGCGGCGCCGCTTTTGAACCGTTCAATCTGTTCCAAAACCTGTATTTCGGTCAGGCCGTGCGCCCTGATCTGGCAGATATGGTCAGCGGAAAACAAGTTATCAGGCATCCTTTCTATCCCTTTGAGGAATTTATTTCTTTTTTATTTTCTTGACCTTATTTTTTGAAATGGCCTTCTTTTCGCGCAATAATCGGGAAATGTCCTTCTGTCTCCGGGTCACATTTTCCTTGGCCATCGCGACCCTCACATGCTTTCTTCCATCGGCAGCATGAAAGCCTTCACGCCTGCACGCGGGTGGTTTTCCTTTAGGTATTTGACAACATCCTTGACCGTATCGCTCTGGTCGGTCGGAATGGCCACGAACAGGACATTGTTTTTACCGGGCCAGGTATGCGTCCCGAGTTTCGGCTCGTGGTCATTGCCCTCCCCATGCGCCTCCTCCATCTTGGTATAGCGTTTGATCCCGGCCTTTTTAAACTGGGCGATGACGTCATAATCGGCCGCCTGCGAATAAACGATCATGAACATTTTCATGGGGTCTGTTCTCCTTTCCTGAACCTTTTAAATTTTTCAATCCATTCATCGAACAGGTCGTAGGCGGACGGAACGACCACCAATGTCAAGAAGAGTGAAGTTATCAGGCCGCCGATGACGGCAATGCCCATGGGTGAGCGGGTTTCCGCCCCTTCGCCAAGGCCGAGAGCCACCGGCAGCATCCCGAATACCATCGCCAGGGTCGTCATGAGGATTGGCCGCAGACGGACCGGGCCGGCCTGCAGGATGGCTTCGCGCTTCGTGAGGCCTCTTTCTCGCAGGACATTCGTGTAATCCACCAGCAGGATCGCGTTTTTCTTTACAAGCCCCATCAACAGAATCAGGCCGATGAGGCTGAAGATGCTGATCGTTTTTCCGGCCAGCAGCAGCGCCCCGAAGGCTCCGATAAAGGACAAGGGCATGGAAAGCAGCACAAGAACAGGATTGCTGAAGCTTTCATACTGTGCAGCGAGCACCATATAGGCCATGACGATCCCCAGAAAGAGTGCAAAAAGCAGATATTTGAAGGATTCCTTCATGGTGTCGGCTGCACCCTTGTATCGTGCGGTATATCCCGGCGTCAAAACCTTCGCGGAAATAGCATCCAGCTCCGACATGGCCTGAGCCAGTGGCTTTTTTTCAAGACTCGCATAAACAATCGTCGCCCGCTGGCGATCCACACGGTAGACGACACTGGGACCGCCGCCTTCCTGTATCCGGATCACGCTGGCCAGCTCGACCAGCCGGCCGTCTCTTGCCCGTACATAAAGCCTGCCCAGGTCATCGGGATTGACGCGGTCTTCAGGATTCAGCCGGACCCTGACGTCGTATCGCCTGCCCTTTGCCTCATCCTTGTACTTCGTAATATCCACTTCGCCGCTCATGAGGATATTGGCGGCGTCGGCAATACTGCCCACGCTGACCCCCAGATCGGCCGCCTTGTTGCGGTCAACATAGACTTTCAGCTCCGGCTTACCCGCCTCCAGCGACGTGTCCACATCGACGATCCCAGGCACCTTGGCTAATTCCGTCGTAATCTGACGGGTGTAGTTTTGTAAAACGTCGAGATCGAGCCCCCGGATGGCATACTGGATCGGCACATTCCGGATTCCCCCTCCGATCAGCGATATGTCCTCCGCCGTGGCTTTCAGGCCGGGGATCTGGTTGAGTTTCTGCCGGATCTCGGCCTTGAGCTGCTCCTGGTTCTTGTTTCTTTCCGCCTTGCTCTTGAGGCCTGTGAATATGATTGCCTTGTTGATCTGTCCGGACCCGCCGGCGCCGAACCCCTGAAGATAGAAGAACCGGTTCGCTTCCGGAAACGACTGGACGATGCTCTCGCCCTGTCTGAATAGTGCGTCGGCCTGATCTATCGAATGGTCCATCGGCGCCTCCATGCGTACAATGAACTGGCCCTGGTCTTCGGCCGGAACAAATTCCTTGCCGATGAATTTAGTAATATAGAGGCTGAAGGCAAAAATCAGCAGTGCGAGCATCAGCACTGTTTTTCGATAGCCCAGGGAAAAGTAAGGATACGATGGTAGGCAGATCTCAGTTTTTTTATAAGCCCGCTCCAGGGCATCTCCGATTCCCACGAGAAAGGAAAAACGGACAGGAACCACGTCCGTCTTTTCTCTTTTCTTCTGCTTCAAGAGAATTGACGCCATCATCGGCGTCAGCGTGAACGACACGAGCAGTGAAACCATGACCGAAAACACGACGGTCATTGCAAACTGCCAGAAAAATCGGCCGATGATGCCTTTCATGAATGCCACGGGCAGAAAGATGGCGACAATCGCCAGCGTGGTCGCCGTGACGGCCATCCCGATTTCCGAGGTTGCAAAGGCGGCCGCTTCCCGCGGTTCCATGCCCTCTTCGATATGCCTGTAGATATTCTCGATGACAATGATCGCGTCGTCGATGAGAATTCCCACAGAGAGCGAAAGCGCCAGCATGCTCATGTTGTTGAAGGTGAAGTCGAAGGCCTTCATGATGGTGAACGTGGCGATGATGGACACGGGCAGCGCCAGGGCGCTGATCAGAGTCGTCCGCCAGTTTCTCAAAAAGAGAAAAACGGCCAGAATGGCAAAAAAACCGCCGATGATCAGATGCCCCTTGACTTCATCAATGGAGCGGTTGATAAAGGTTGATTGGTCGAAGGCAATGCCAAGATCCATGCCTGGAGGGAGGGTTTTGCGAATGTTGACGAGTTCCCGTTTAACCCGGTCGATGATGGCGACGGTATTGCTGCCGGACTGCTTCTGAATCCCAACGCTGACACAGGGTTTGCCGTTGAATCGGGCCAGATTCCTTTTTTCCTCCATGCCGTCTTCCGCGCGGCCGATATCGCGGATGCGCACGGGGGCGCCCCGGTAATAGGCAACGATCAGGTCATTAAAATCCTGAATCCGCTGGAACTCTCCCTTGATCTTGATGGAATATTCCTTGGTGTCGCTCTCGATCCGGCCGCCGGGAATCTCTACGTTTTCAAGCCGCAAGGCCTGGGCAACGTCGCCGGGGGCAATCTGATAGGCTCGGAGCTTGTCTGCATCAAGCCAGATCCGGCCCTGCCGCAGCCGCATGCCGGCGATACGCAGGGCGCCGACACCCTCGATGCGCTGCAGTTGTTCTTTCAGGATTTCATTTGTATAGGTGGACAGATCGCGAACCGACTGGGGACCGGTCACGGCGACCCACAAAATAGGCACGGCATCGGGATCAACCTTCTGGATCACCGGCTCCAGAATATCCGTGGGCAGCTTTGACCGGATCGATGAGACCTTTTCGCGGACATCCTGCGCGGCAAGATCAATGTTTCGTTCCAACTCAAATTCCACGGTAATGCTGGAAAAACCCTCCAGGCTTGAGGATGTGATCGTTTTGACCCCATTGATCGTACTGATGGCTTCCTCGATCTTGTCGGTGACATCGATGTCCATGATCTCGGGACTGGCGCCCCTGAGTTGCGTGTAGATGCTGACAATGGGAAAGTCGATCTTCGGATACAGGTCCACGCCGATTGAGGGATAGCTGACAATGCCCAGTACGACCAGCGCGGCGATAAACATCGTTGCAAAAACGGGGCGCTTGATGGAGGTCTCAGCGAGCCACATTGACTTTCACCCCTTCCGCGAGGTTGTTCTGTCCTACAACAATCAACTGCTCACCGCCCTTCAAACCCTCAACGATCTCCATGGATTCGTCGTATTTCGCGCCGATCCGGATGATCCGCTCCTTCGCCTGGTCACCTTCAACCACAAAGACCTTGACCTTGTTATTCTCATAGAGGAGCGATGTGATGGGCACTATGACTTTCTCCACCGCATCACCGGTGTAAAGCGTCACACGGGCAAATAGTCCCGGCTTCAGCAGCAGCTGCGGATTCGGCACCAGCGCCTCCACTTGCAGGGAACGGGTCCTTTCTTCAAGGTTCGGATAAATGACGCTCAATGTGCCTTTGAATTCGCGGTCGGGAAAGGCGTCTACCTTGAATAGGCATTCCTGGCCGGTTTTCAGGCGGGCAACATCCCTCTCGGTGACGGTAAAGTTCAGTTTGACCGGATTGTTGAGGGTCAGCTGCAGCAACGGTGTTCCGTTCCGGATATAGTCGCCGGGTGTGACCTTTTTTTCCTTGACGGCGCCAACCATCGGCGCATGGATCTTCGTTTTGGTCAGCCTCTCCCTGGCCATATCGAGCGCTGCTTTGGCGCGCTCCACCTCACCCTCGGCCAGCAGTCGCCGCATGACGATGTCATCATACTGCTGACGGCTGACAAGCCCCTCTTTATAAAGCGCATCCTTCCGCTCAAATTCAACCTTCAGATTGGCGAGGCTCGCCTCCATTTGACGCATGGCCGCCTCAACCCGGCTCAGTTCCAGGCGATAATCCGTGTCATCGATCCGCGCCAGCAGCATGCCTTTTGAAACCATCGAACCTTCCTGCACACGAAGCTCTTTGAGGATTCCATCGATCTGGGAGCTGACGATGACTTCCTCGCCGGGCTTGAGGGTGCCAACCGATTCGATGAAGGGTTTCAGGGTTTGCTTTCCCACGGTAGCCGTGCGGACATTAACCACTTTTTCCTTGACTGCCTTCTCTTCTTTTTTTGAACATCCCAGAAAGATCAGGACCACACACAATAGAACCAGTGAAACAGCAATCATCGGTCTGCTGAAATGCGATCCGGTTGAGCAGCAATGACGATGTACAGGTGGCTTTTGTCGCATGAAAATTAATCCTCCCCTTTAGGTTCTGCAACGGAATAGCCACTGCGCTACAGAGCCTTAGATAAATACGGTCAGTTTTTCGCTAATATCTCTTTGAGCAGCACCCCGGTCGCTCTTTTCATCCTCATGACGGCCATCTGATAATTATAAGAGGCGTCCGAAACTTTCCGTTCCGCCGATACGAGCAGTGTGTTGGCGTCCATCACGTAAATGCTGTCCGCCAGGCCGAATTCAAACTGCCGGGCTACGGCCTGGTAATTATCCCTGGCAAAAACAAGATGGTCTTCCATATACTTCAGTGCCGCCTTTTGCGTCATGAGATACAGATAGGCCGCCTGCACTTCAAGCCCGATGGTATTTTTCAGATCATCATAATGGAGGCCGCTTTGCTTTTCCCTTGACCGGGCTTCCCTGACCTCCGCCAAGCGCAACCCGCCTTCAAAAATGGGGAAATTCAGGGCCAGACCGGCATAGATTCCCTCACGATTGATCGTTCCCGTGGCCGGCGATTGATCCACGCCCAAATAAACGCCGGAGACGGAAAGGCTGGGCCAGTACGCCCCACTGGCATATCGGATCTGACGTGTTGCCAGTGTTTTCTGACTTTCCAGACTTTTCAGGTCGGACCGCTCCGTCAGGGCTGTCGTCACATAAGTCTCAACAGGCTGAATGTCCAGACTGGCCGGCGGCTCTGCCTTCAACCGCACAGCGTCTTTAAGCCCGACGGTTCGTTGTAAGTGCGCCATCGCGAGTTTCAGGATATTGCTGGCCGCCATTCGATCCGACAGCGCCTCGGACAGCTCCGCCTCGGCGCGGAGCAGTACGGTTCGGGTCACTTCGCCGACCCGGAATCGCTTGTCCGCGGCCGTCCGGTATATTGACAGTCTTTCCACGTTCGCCTCGGCAATGTCCAGATTCTTCCCGGCCTTCAGGAGGTTATAATAGGCAAAGGCAACGGCCAACAGATAGTCCTCCTTTACTGTATATGCATCTAATTGATTTATCTCCAGATTCTCCTCAGATATTTTAAGTGAAGTGAATTCCCTGCCGCCCAGCGACAGGTTCTCATCCAGTCGTATCCCCCAGGCCCCTGCTGCACGCGGTTGAATTAAAGAGCCGGGAAGGATAATGTTGCCGCCGGGCGTCGGGATCGTGGTGGCAGTGCTGTATTTTGCCTCCGTGAAGTTTGTCAGGCTTGCAAAGGTGGTCAGTCGGGGTAACAGATAGGACAGCGCCTTGCTTTTACCCGCTTGCGCAACGGCTATATTTTCTTCGGAAATCTTGATTTTTTCCGCCGTCTGCAGCGCCGCCCGGTAGAGATCGTCAAGGCTGTATTCCTGCGCTAAAATCCCCGACGGGCTCGCCCACAATAGCAGCACGAGCAGACCATTGATCAGCATGGATGCATTTCTTTTCATTGTTGCTCTATTCCCTATTCCCGATTGAGAGTGTTTGAGTATGATTATTTTGATAATCCCGCAAGGGCCTCCCTTGAAAAACAGGCAATGTGATCGGCAATTTCGTTAATTTCCTCGGCGGAGTATTGATCTTTGCGCAGGAGCCTGCTGATAACAGGTCTCGAGTGCTTGAAGTAGAGGCACTGACCCAGGACGCTCATAGAGCAGAGGATGACTTTTTCCTCGTCGGTTTCCTTCCCCAGCAGTTGACGGACAATCGTGTTGAGCCTGTTGAAAAATGGCCTGAACTCCTCTTCAATGATGACATCCAGGGCGCTTGTCGGCTCAATATATTCCCTTGACATCAGTCTCCCGAAACAGGACTCATGGCCTTCTCCGAGGATGTGAAACATAAAAGACTTAATAAATGCAGTTAATTGAACATCATATGGATCATGATCACGCACGAAGTCACTTTGCTGATATTTTTGAGAGGCCATCTCTTTGTAATGCGTTATGACGGCCATATAGAGCCGTTCCTTGTCTCCGAAGTGATAATTGACGGCAGCCAGATTGACGCCGGCGCGTCGACAGATTTCACGCACCGTGGTTTCCCTGAACCCACGGTCCGCGAATATTTCACCTGCCTCTTCGAGGATTCTGTTTTTAACGTCCAGTCCTGATTTCATAAATATCAAACGCTCGTTTCAAACGCGCGTATATTATTTCGAACATCCGTGTCAAGGTCTTTTTTCAAAAATATGCGATTTGATGCAATCCCCTGTTGATCATGGAGGGAAAACGTGCATATTAGGATGACACCCTGCCGATAAACGGAGAACCTTCTATGACCGGCAAAGAAATAGTCTAAAATTGTGAATGGATATGATGAAGCACAAATCCCTCGAACCCTCAGATTATCCCGTGCTCAAGCCGGTTTTTGAGAAACAGCCCTACAATCTGAGCATTTACTCGCTTTTTTCCCTCATCGTCTGGAACACCGGCCCGATCAGAAGCTATTACATTTTCGACGGTGACCGCCTCGTCATCAGCAGTGAGTCCTCAATGCATCCGGAAGACCGTTACCTGATCCTGCCGATTTCCGGCAGGGGGGGCTTGACACCCGAGGAACTCCATGACCTGGCGGTTGACCACGGCTATCGTCATTACCGCTTTGTCCCCGGCGATTATCTGGATATGATGGAGAGGAAGAAGGTGGAGCACTGGTTTATAATCAGCGAACAAGTCGGTTTTGAGGACTATGTGTACCGGACTGATGACCTGATGCAACTGAAAGGAAATCGCTACGCAGGGAAAAGAAACCTGATTCATCAGTTTATGCGGGAGTATGATCATCGGGACCGGTTGACGGTGGAGGATCTGAAGCCTGCCGATACGGACGCATGCCTGACATTTCTTGAACATTGGTGCAGGCTGCGCCAATGCGATCAGGATGAAAGCCTCGCCTGTGAGAAACGCGCCCTTACCCATGCCCTGACCTATATGGAAATCCTTGAATGCGCGGGCGTCATCGTGCGGATAGACGGCGTGATCAGCGCTGTCGCAATCATGTCGATCCTCCATGAAAGGATGGGCGTCCTTAATTTTGAAAAAGCTTTTTCGAACATAAGGGGGCTTTATCAGTTTCTGGACAATGAATGCGCTAAAAGGCTTTTTTCACGATATGAATTCATCAACAAGGAAAGCGACATGAACATCGCCGAACTGGCGCAATCCAAGAAATCCTACCACCCCGTCCAACGGATCAAATCATATTGTCTGACGGTTCGTTAAAATCTGTTTCAGCGTCCGGACTCCTGCCCCTGCACACATTCCCGTCCGACGCAGGCGTCCTTTCCATGAAACCTGATCAACGCTGCACGGGGCCGATAAAGTTGACATTGCTTTTGATCATGGTATAGATAGACTGAGATTTTTGCATAACCGGTGAAAAATGGTTCACTAGCGGCGAATCACAGATTTTTCGACTTTCCAGAAATTAGACTAATTTTTTGATTTCATACATATTTAAGCAAAACAATATCTCATGCGAAAAAGATTTTGAGCCGCGGTGAAGCCATTTTTCAAAGGTCTCAGATTGTTTATTTTGGTGGTCTGTACTAATGATGACAAAACCCTGCATGCGTAAGGCTCTGGCGCTTCTCCTGGCGGTTGTGCTCGTATCCGGATCGGCGTCCTGCGCTACCAGGACCATTCCCCTGATGCCGCAGCCTGTAAAAGTGGCTGTCGTCCTCGGCGCCGGCGCGGCCAGGGGATTTGCCCATGTGGGTGTATTAAAGATCCTTGAATCCAGCAAGATTCCGATCCATATGGTGGTGGGCACCAGCGTAGGCAGCCTTGTCGGATGCCTTTATGCTTATGGCCATGACGGCTATACGCTGCAAAGCCTGGCCCTTGCCCTGGAAAGGGATGATCTCGTTGATCTGACGTTTCCCGATAATGGTTTTGTCAAAGGGGAAAAACTTGAAAATTACATCAACCGGATGGTGCGCGGTACGCCCATTGAAGCATTCCGGATCCCTTTCCATGCCGTAGCCACCGACATTCAAACAGGCGAAGAGACCGTCTTCGGCACAGGAAACGCAGGCATGGCTGTACGGGCAAGCTGTTCCGTTCCCGGCGTCTTCCAGCCGGCCAGAATCTCGGGGAAAACTTATGTGGACGGCGGCCTTGTCAATCCTGTCGCCGTGGATGTCGCCCGGCGTTACGGCGCTGATGTGGTCATTGCAGTGGATGTCTCCGCGGGACGAAACATGACTGTCCCGCAGGGGACGATCGATACGATCCTCCAGTCCGTGGACATCATGCAAGCAAGAATATCCCATCTGCAACTTCCCCAGGCGGACGTGGTGATCAAACCGGACGTAGGGCATATCGGCGCCAGTGATTTTGCGAAGAAGCATGCGGCCATCATCGAAGGCGAAAAGGCCACGGCGGCGGCGATACCCGCCATTCAGGCCGTGCTCATGAAATTCCGACAGGCGGGCAGGATCCCCTGAGCAGAGATCAATAAACACCGCCGAATCAGCCCGTCAGCAGGTTGATTCTGGTCTTTGCCTCCTCGTTCAGGAAGGGCCATAAGCCGACTTTTTTCAGCGTATCGGGGGTCGGAATTCCGGAGGCAGTCCAGCCCCGCTCGAGATAGTAAGCCTGGATCAACCGGCGCAACTGGTCTTTCCTGTGCCGCATCAGACATTCTCGCCTTTCCGTCGTATTCATCTTGTCAATCTCGGTCGGAGCTTTTCCCAGAACCTGACCGAGATCCTGATCATGATAGGCCTTTTCAGCCTCATAAAGATCATCGTCAATCGGTCCGATGGCGCGATCGGGAATCCAGTCATACTGCCCCACACTCTTATCGTAGAACAGGATATTCATGACCCGCTGCAGGTTGATGTCCCGGTCCGTCTGGGCGAAGATCTGCTCCCACGTCATGTTCGTTCCGAAAACGCCATTGTAAAAATCCGCATAGATTTCCTGAGAGGCGGGGTTGATATACTTATCCGAGTTCTTCGTATTCTCCGATTCGGGATTAAAAACGTCCACCCAGGGCAGCTTGCACAGACCGAGATTGTCATTTCCCAGGCGGACGCGCGGATAGGTGATCAGGGCCTTTGCTTTGTCCGCAAGTGTGGGGAAAGCGCCCAGCAGGTCCACCTTGATCAGCCAGGCGGCGGCGTGATGCGCCCCGATATCGCTGGCGGCGGCATAGGAAGCCTGCATGGACAAGGAGCGATGCGTCCGGTAGAGCGAAAAGGGCAACCCCTTTGTTTGCATGGCGAATTGCAGGAGTTGAGCCCGGGGATCGGCCTGGCCGGTTCCTGTGATGTATTTTTCAGCAACCCAGTCGACCAGAGGCAGCATGCCTTTGCCCGCCGCTGTCGCCAGTTCCGTCTCCCCATAAGCAATCTGCTGAATAAAGCGCAAAGCCGTCTGCTCGGCCCCCCACGTCAGTTCCAGTCCGTCCGTATCTTCCTGCTTCAGATATCCCCGTTGGAAACATTCCATCAGAAAAGCCATGACCACGGCAGTGGTGATGGTATCGATGCCATAGTTGTCGCAATGCCAGTTGGCCTCCATAATAAATTCGGCATTCCAGATGCCCAGATTGGAGCCGAAACCCGCAGCGGTCTCATATTCCGGCCCATCCACCCACACCGTGCGGCCTTTGAATTCACCGGACGTCAGGGTCACCCAACCGCCCTTGGTGCAGCGCAGATTACAGCCCGGGAAGCATCCGTCCATCCCGCGATGTTCGAAGAGATGTTCCGCGTAGAATTTTCCGGTGATCCTGTCAGCGCGCGGATCCGAACCTAACTGATAATTGTTCACGGGCAGGGACTTGTATTCCTGCTTATTCATGAAGGCGATCAGTCCGGCGCTGCCTTTGCGGTACATCTTAAGTGATTGCGGGTCCACATCCCGGATGACCTTGCCGAGCCTTGCCCCTGCTTTTTTCGCCTTGTCCCAGTCGTCGGCGCCGAAGGGATTGTCGCCCCGCGGATAGCCCGCCAGCACGACAATCGCCCGGATTCTCTTATCCATCATGACGGTTCCAAGTCCCGTCCTGCCGGCCTGCTTTGTCCGATAGAGCCCTTTCGTTCCGTCCACCGGTTTGGTGGGATCGAAGTAATGGCTGTTGATACAGCCGTAGGTTGTATGCGCGGCGCCGATACCCGTTGTCAGAAACACGATGTCTTTCCGGTCGTAGCCCGCCTCGCTGAACTGGTCGATCAGGCGCTTCTCCAGATCAAAAACCTGGTCTGCTGCGGCTGACTCTGTCACGGTGATTTCCTGCCGGAAGCTGTCGATGACGATCATGCAGCCCCTTTCAGACTTTCCCGTGATTTCGAGGGCGTCAAATCCGGCATACTTGAGATAAGCGCCGAAATGGCCGCCGAAATTCGAGACGCCCGGAATGCCGGTCAGGGGAGACAGCGAAACGGCCATGCATTTGCTCGTTCCCGGAAATTGCGGGATGCCCGCCAGCGGGCCGGGCGAAAAGATCAGCGGATTTTCCGGATCATAAGGAGCCGTTTGGGCGCTAATTCTTTGGTGGAGGAGATAGAGCCCCAGGGCCCTCCCACCGATAAAATAGTCCCGGATCTGCGGATCGAGCCCGGGCGTTTCAATATCGCCTGTATTCAGGTCTATGGTGATGATTTGATTGGCATAGCCATGCTTGAGTGCAGATTTTGTGAACGTCATTTCCCCTTCCCTTCCCGTCACCGCTCCGACGATTGTGACCGTCGATCGCTTTTTCGCAATACTTGGTCCATTTCAAAGGCGCGGCAACATAGGACAAAGGGGATTTCTTGTCAATGGATATATCTTGCAATTAATACATCCCTCAAACGATCTCCTCAACCGGTTCCGGCTCGGCGATATCTGAGCCTGCGTTCGGAATGCCGGTTTTTAGATCGGCCTTCTGCTGCTTAGCCAGGATGCGCTTTGCAGTTTTTTCCATCTGTTTCTGCTGCCTTGCCTTTTCTTTAGCCTGTTTGCCGAAGTTGTACATGGACTTTCCCATTTTCATCTCCTTTTTCTATCTTTCTTTCGCACGTTACAGAGTGTGCAACATGCACCCGTTCACTTCCGGCCAGCTTTTTCCCCATAATGTCTATCCGGAGGAAAGAGCTGTTCTGTGGATTTCCGGCGTTGCATACGGCTGACTGACTTGCATAGCAGCCGGCGGTCAATTCATCCTGTTATTGTGCGTCCAGCGCCAGTTCAGGGTCTTGCCGTTCTGATGCGGCTTGATGTAACCTTTGTCGATGAACAAGCGGATGGTCCGGCGGATCAGGGCCGCATCCGTATCGGTGGTTGTTTCCAGACGCTGGCAGAGTTGTTCCGCCGCCGCCTCGAGGATCTTCCCCCGGTCTTCAAATGCATGGTCGGAGAGGGGAATGCATCCGAGCGACTCGATAAGATCTTCCGATAGTAGACGATAGACAAAGCGCATCTTGAAATGCCCTGCCACCTGTAGATCTTCGGTGTGCGTGTTCGTCTTCTCGTGGTAGCCGCGAACCTGCTTTTCCCAGCATTCGTTGATCTCCCGTTCGAATTCGCCCACAAAGGCATTGATCTGCTCCGGAGAAAGCGCCGAGGTTCTGACAATGGCGCTGTTGGCGTCATAGCGGGACCAGTCATGCGTCAGAATTTCGAGGTCATAGCGGTCCACTTCTTCGCGGACGGTCGTGCCGGGGAAAGGCGCCAGAAAATGATAGCCGTAAAGGGAGCCCAGGCTGCCGGCAAACCGTTTGGTTTCTTCGAGGGTTTCCATGGATTCACCGGGCAGACCGACGACGAAAGAGGTATGGGCGAGCATGCCCACGTCGTTGCAGAGCCGGACGGCCTGGCGGACCTGATCCAGCGTGATGTTCTTCCGGATGCGCTTGAGCATTTCCGGATTGCCCGATTCGACGCCGAAGCTGACGCTGTCGCAACCCGTATCTTTCATGATCTGAAGGGTTTCCCTATCCACCGTATTGACCCGCGCAAAGGCGCTCCAGGTAAACGACAAGCCCCTTTTCCGGATCTCGCCGCAGACCTCCATGACCTTGGCCTTGTCGGAGGCAAACAGGTCGTCGGCGACGTTGATCCGGTTGATGCCGTAAGACAGGATCTGCTCGATCTCATCGACAATCCTTGCGGCGCTGCGTTTACGGACCTTCTTGCCCACCATGCGCCTGCCCTGGCAGAAAATGCAGGAATAGGGGCAGCCCCTGCTCGTAATGATGCTGACGGGATAACCGAGCGCCTGATAGCGCGACAAGGGCAGAAGATGACGGGCCGGCAGGGGCAGCGTGTCGAGGTCGTCGATGAATTCCCGCTGCGGGGTCGCGACCAATCGGTCGTTCTGACGAAAGGTTATTCCTTGAATCCCGGCCCATGCGTCCCGGTCTTTCAAACGCGGCGCGAGCTCGGCAATGGTCTGTTCGCCCTCCCCCCGGACGATGAGGTCGATTTCGGGGTAGGCCGTCAGGGTGTTTTCGGCGTCAAAAGAGACATGCGGACCGCCCATCATGGTAACGATGTCCGGATTGTGGCGCTTGGCCGTCCGGACAATGTCCGCCGCGCTGTAAAAGTTCAACGTCACCGACGTGGCGCCGACGGCGTCGGGCTGGAACGCGTCCAGCTCCGCCTTCAATTTTTCCGGCGTGTATCGGCTGACAATGTAATCCAGGATTTTCACTTCGGCGCCGGCTGCCGCGAAGGCCGCCGCCACGTAGGTAACGCCCAGCGGCGGGGCCGGTGCTTCTTCCAGCGGGTAAGGGGGTGCAATTACAGCCACTCGCATGTTTTTTTCAATCTCCTCTAACCGGGCGGATCATGGACCGCAGCCAGCCCAGCCAGGTATTATTTTTCATTGCGTCCCGGTCGATCTCGGCAAACTGCGCGGCCAGCGCCTGCGGATCGGCCATCCAGTCGCCGCGCGTTTTTATGGGCCGCCCCGGATCGAGCTCTTTGACCACCGTCGCGGGATTTCCGACGGCGACGCAATTGGGTGGAATATCCCGGATCACGACGGCCCCGGCGCCGATAATGCTGTTTTCGCCGATGGTCACGCCCTTGGCGACGATGGCGCTGTCGCCGATCCAGGCATTCCGGCCGATGCGGACCGGCGCCGAGAGTCCCACGGAAAGGCTGCGGTCATAGACGCCGTGCCAGTCCGAATCCGTGACAAAGGCGCCCTGGGCCAGCATGACGTTGTCGCCGATGACGATCTCACTGCCGGCGCTGAGCCGGACCCCGGGGCAGACGAGACAATAATTTCCGATTTCGATGCGCCCCCCGCTTTCCAGCGTGGACCAGACGGTGAGCCGGACCCGCCTGTCCGGTGTCGCAATGATATGCGTGTACGAGCCGACCGCAATGGGCTCCCCGAAGATCTCCACGAACCAGGGTTTCATGAAGTGGCATCCCTCCCCGATGGATTCCAGTTGCGGGCGCAAGAAATGGTTCGCGTACCATCTTTGAAATCCCAGGTCGAGGCGCTTGAGGATATAGGGGCGGTGATCTTTTCTCATGGAAGGCTACTTTACCGGAATCACCGGGGGCAAGCCAAGCGAGTCATTGACGACACGGCCTGAAAAGACAGGCCTGGCGGCGGCAATGAACTGAAATTTGTAGGCGTTCCAGGAATCATGATGGAACAGGCCGCTCGCCGGCGTCAGATCGTTCAGGGCGTCGTAGGCCAGCATGATCGCTGCTGTTGTCCAGGCGGTCTTTTCCTCCGGCCAGATCACCGTGTCAGGAAAGGTAACGCCCATCCAGTATGAACCATCGTCATATTTTTTATCGGCCAGCCAACCAAACACGATGCGGGCCTTTTCGAGTTCCCCGATCGCGGCCAGCGTCAGGACGAGCTCGGCTGTTTCCGCCATCGTCGCCCAGGGGCGGTCGGAGACGCAGCGCACCCCCCAGCCCGGCGCCACGAATTTTTCCCAGTATCGGTCAATCCGCCGGCGTGCATCCGGCCCGGTGACGGCGCCGCAGAGAATCGGGTAGTACCAGTCCATGGAAAAACGCGATTTGATCATGTTGAACAGATTCGGGCGATACCGGATGGCCTGTCCGAGTTTTTCCAACGCCTCCTCCCAGTCGTGTCGATTGCGTCCGAGACGTGCGGCGATGGCAAGGGCGCATTTGATGCTCATGTAAACGGAACTGGAACCGGTCAAAAGGGCCATAGGGTCTACAACCCCCTCGCCGCTCCTGGCCCAGTGAATCTCCCCCGTCGGCGCCTGCATGCGAACCGCATAATCCACACCGGAGCGGACGGTGGGCCACATGCGCTTCAGAAACGCGAGGTCGTCGCTGACAAGGTAATGATGGAAGACGCCCACGGCGATATAGGAAGACATGTTGGTATCCATCGTTTTATCGATAGGAAGGCCGTTGCGATAGGCGGCGTACCAGCTTCCGTTGGCGTGCTGGGTCTTGCGCATCCATTCGTATGCCCGCTCGGCCTCTTCCCGATAACCGGCGACAGACAACCCCATGGCGGACTCCACATGATCCCAGGGGTCGGTCTTCCCGCCGACGGACCAGGGTATCTCCCCGTTTGCTTTCTGGACGGAAACGATAAAATCCGCCATCTGTTCCATATCCACGCGGGTTTCAACGACCGCATTCGACACGTCCAGTTTCATTTCAATCTGCTTCCTTCTTGAGGTAGAATACGATGCTCTTTGCAATGAAGGGGTTTAGCATCCGCTCCAGCGTCCGGATCAACGGCGGGCGCCTGATGATATCCCACTCCAGAAATTTCTTGTAAAGATTCACCGGCCGTGAGTGTTCATTTTTATGGCCGACCAGGCATTTCAACCACCAGTATGGCGCGTGGAGACCGTGCTTATAGCGGATCGTCCGGCAGGTCACGCCGGTGGCCTCCAGCAGCGCCTGCAGTTCCTTTCTCTTGTATATCCGGATATGACCGCCCGGCTCGTTGTGATAGGCCTCTGAGAGCGCCCAGCAGATCCGTTCGGGCAGATATCTCGGGACGCTCACCACCAGTTCGCCGCCCGGTTTCAGGACACGGACCAGTTCCCGGACGGCTTTACGGCTGTCTGGAATATGTTCGAGCACCTCCGAGCAGACGACCGCATCGAAGGTGCCGTCTTTAAACGGCAGCCGGGCGACATCCGCCCGTGAAATCAGACAGCGCCCTTCCCCGCCGCCGTTCTGGCTATGTATCAGGTAAAGGGTCGTCGCTGTTTTGCAGAGGTCTTCCCAGTTCAGGTCGATGCCGACAACATCCACACCCTTGATCCGGAAGGCTTCGCAGACATGACGCCCTGCGCCGCACCCCGCATCGAGCACGCGATCCCCCGCCTTGAGCCGCAAAGATTGAAAATCAACGGTGAGCATCGATGGCTTCCCGGTAAACGTCCACCGTTTTCAGGGCGGCGTGCCGCCAGGTAAAAGCGTTTTCCACACGGCGCAGTCCGGCCTGCCCGAGTTCATGTCTTTTTTCCGGATGATCCAGCAGGTAAAGGATCGCCGCTTCGAGGGCGCCCGTATCGCCCGGCGGGACGATGACGCCGGCGTCGCCGACCACTTCCGGCAGAGCGCCGCCCGATGTGCTGATCACGGGCGTCCCGCAGGCCATGGCCTCGCCGGCGGGCATGCCGAATCCTTCGTACAGCGACGGAATCACCGCCAGGGTGGCCTCCGCGTAATAACGGGCAAAGTCCCTGTATGCAATGCGTCCGGTAAACCGCAGGGCGCCGTTGAAGCCCAGGTCCCGGGCAAGACGTTCGATCACGCCGTTTTTCTTGGGGGCGCCGATGACAGTCAGCCGGACATCGCGCTGCTTCCGGATGGAGGCGACCGCCTCAAGCAGGTAGCGCAGACCTTTCAGGGGGGTGTCGGCGCTGTTGGTGGCCAGCAATTGATTGTCCGCCCTTTTAATGTCGGGCAGCGGATAAAAGAAATCCGTGTTGATCCCGTTGGGAACCACGCGGAAACGATCTTCGGAGACGCCGAAATCCTTGCTGATGTCCCGTTTTGAACATTCAGACACGGTGATGATGCGCGCCAGACGTCGCGTCACGCGCTTCTGCATGCCCAGAAAAGAATACCAGCGTCTCACTTTGAGCCTCTTGAGCAAAGACGGCGCTGCGTCCAGTTCCGCATCCCGGTCCACCGTCACGGGATGATGAATCGTGGCCATTGCGGGATATCCGATCCGGGAGAGATCTGCAATGCCGTAAGCCAGACATTGGTTGTCATGAACAATATCATAGGCCGGTCTTGTCGTACGAAAATATTGGTTGACCCTCATCCCGAAGGTCAGCGGTTCCGGAAAACCGCCCAGGCACATGCTGAGAAATTCCAGTTGATTCACGGGCGAAGCAAGATCCCGCCAGCGGGCGGGCCTGAAGAGGTGATCCGGGTTGTACAGATCCAGCCCAGGCAGTTTATGCAGCCCTATATCCGCAGCCAGCTCGGGGTAAGGCGGACCGGAGACGACACTCACCTCATGTCCCAGGTCTCTTAACGCCCGGCTCAGATACTTGATATAAACGCCCTGCCCACCCGAGGTGGGATTGCCGCGATAGGTCAGCAGGCATATTTTCAACGCACTTTGAGGCGATTTTTTCTTACCGTTAGCCTTGACGACCATTTTGACAAACTCGTAAAAAATCAAAAAATTAGCCTAAAATGACGGCTTCATAAAAAGCTCCGCAGGCAAGGCGCTCAAATCCTGGGGAAAGGCGTACTCAGGCATACGCCGCAATGACAAAAGATGCGGCGCAATGCAGCATCCGGACTTTTTTTACGCAGGCGTCAATATCTTCCGGATCAACGTCTCCGAATTGCCGAACATCGCCTCAATTTCCAGCGCCGCGAGGCCGGCGCCCAGGGCAACCTTCCGGGCCATTTCCAGGGAAATGAAGTCTTGAGGGCTGTGGGCGTCCGTATTGAGAACGAGTGAGGCGCCGCACTGCCTCGCCAGCATGGCCACATGTCCGTTGCTCAGGCTGTGTCCCTTGCGGGCCGTAATCTCCAGGCAGATGCCTCTTTCAGCCGCAAGCCGGACTTCCTGTTCCGTGATCAGACCGGGATGCGCCAGGATGTCGACCGACGCTGCGATGGCGGCGGCATTGGTCCCGCTCGCCACCGGCTCCACAATCGTTTCTCCATGCACAAGCACCAGTTTCGCCCCCAGTTCTCTGGCGGCCACGGCCAGTCCGTTGATCAGCGCCGGCGGCACATGCGTGAGCTCGATTCCCGGGATAACTTGAATATCATAAGCTTTCGACAAGCTCTGACAAACCCCGGCCACGCGGGGGATAATAAAATCCAGATTTGACGCATCACCGTGATCGGTAATGGCAATGGCCCGATAACCGGCGTGCCTGGCGCGCCGGACCAGTTCCGACGGGATCAGTTCACCGTCGCTGAAGAGGCAGTGGGTATGCAGATCAATCACGGATAAGCCTCCTTGCAAAAATAATTGATTCAAAAATCAATCGCACCGGCGCAAGTATTAACAGATTTCTGACCAACGGTCAATAGGATATGATAGGATCATAAAATGATTGACACTCCATGAATTGTATGCAATTTTCCCTGCGCTGTAATGCCATGAAAATCGCACAGAGAGCCTTTGACTCTCTATGCATCAATACTTATAGCAGGAGGAAACCATGTCCATTCTTGAGTGGAAAAAAGACCAGACGGTAGCCGTGATTACAATGACCAACGGGGAGAACCGGCATAATCCCGCCTATACCGCGGCGATTCTCAATGCCTTTGATGAAATTGAAAAAGATGAGACCATTTCATCGGTGGTCATCACTTCCAATGATTCGAAAAACTGGTCCCAGGGCATTGACCTGCAGTGGCTGCTGACGGTGTTTAATAACAAGGACTACCGGGCCATCAAGGACTTCATGTACGGCCTCAACGCCATCTTCAAGCGCATCCTGCTGTATCCCATGCCCGTGATCGCCGCCATCAACGGCCACGCTTTCGGGGACGGCGCCATCATGGCCTGCGCCTGTGACTTCCGTTTCATGAAGTCTTCCAAGGGCTTTTTCTGCTTTCCCGAAATCGACATCAGCATCCCGTTCCTGCCGGGCATGATCTGCCTCGTGAAGAAGGCCTTCCCGTACTACAAGGTGGAAGAGGCGGTCTATATGGGCAAACGTTACGGCGCCAAAGAGCTCGAGGACCATCACATCATTGTAAAAGCCTGCGAAGATGATGACGCGCTCATGCGCGAAGCCCTTGCCTATGCCCGGCTCTTCACAAAAAAGAGACCCATTTTCGGCGAAATGAAGCGGCGCTACCACAAGCACATCCTCGAAGCCATGGACAAGGAAGACCCCGAGTACATCGAACCGCTGAAGCTGATGATGTAGGTAGGAAATCAGGGACAACACCCCTATTTTTACCACCGGATAATCGCGGCGCCTTCCCTGATTTTCCCGAGGGCATGGTGAATTCACCGGTATTTTTGTCTTCTCTGTTAGGGAATCGATGATCAAAGCAAACAGGGACATTCTGCTCTTAATCGCCCTCTTCAGCCTTATCCGGCTGGCGGTGTCCCCCTCTTTCGGCCTCGGCGTCGATGAGGCCCATTACTTTCTCTACGCCAAATACCTGGACCTCAGTTACGTCGACCACCCGCCGCTGGTCGGCTGGTTTCATGCACCGATCTACTATCTTTTCGGGACAAGCGAATTCCTGGTCCGCCTTCCGGCTATTATTCTTTTCGCGCTGACCACTTACCTGCTTTATCAATTCACCGCGGCCCTGTCCGGCTCCAGACAGATTGCCCTCCTGGCCGCGCTGGCTGTGAACAGCTCCTTTCTGTTCAATGCCCTGAGTTTCATGCTGTTGCCCGATTCCTTCCTGTATCCGCTCATGCTGCTCTTGATCTTTACGATCAAGAAGATGGAGGAATCCCCGCAATTGAAATATTTTGTCTGTCTCGGTGTGCTCCTGGGATTATCCGGACTGGCCAAATATACCGCTATTCTTTTTATACCGCCGCTTGCGGCCTATTTCATCATCAAGCGGCGCTATGACCTGCTTGTTTCAAAACAGATGCTCCTGGCGGCGATCATCGCCCTGATGCTGGTTTCACCGGTGTTGTACTGGAACCTGCAAAACGATTTTGTCAGCTTCCGCTATCAGACCGGTCATGTCATGGGTTCCGCATCCATCGGTGTGAAGGCCTTTTTTACATCGCTGGCGGCTCAGTTCGGCAGTTACAGCCCCTTTCTGTTTCTGATCGCTTTTTATGGTTTCTTCAAAAGTTTCCGGGATAAAAACGACTGGATCCGGCTTGCGCTTCTTTTCGGAGGCGCCATTCTGATCTTTTTCCTGTACACCTCCCTGCGCGAGACCGCCCTGCCCCACTGGAACAGCCCCTTCTACCTGTTGTTTATTCCGATCGGCGTGTATTATCTCAGCGGACCTATGCGCAGCGAAGAACCTCGCCCGCAGGTCGCTGTTACCAACACTTTTCGCAAAAAAAAGATTTTTCTGAATTTCTCCATCTGTTTCAGTCTGATTGTCACGCTGTTGTTATACGCCGAACTGGGAGGAAAATTCTTTCGTTTCCCCGATTACCAATCTCCCTTCCGGGATATTTACGGATATGACGCCATGGCCGCGGAGGCGAACAGCATTCTCAACAGAAATCATAGCGCGAAGCAGGCCCTGGCCGTCACCAACTGGACGGTCGGCAGTCGCATGACTTACTATGCCTTGCCTTACAAAATGGAGGTATTTGTGATCGACAAGCGTCAGGATCAGTTTGATTTCTGGCAGAAACAGTCGCCGGCGGGTTACGATCTGCTGTTTGTCAACACGCGCTTCGACCGCGAAGACATCGAAAAGACCTACCGCTGTGATGTCGTTCAGCCCGTTAAAAACATGGACATTCTGCTCAACGGCGGGAAAGTCAACAGCGTCGATTTTGTCTGGTGCAGAAATTTCCGAGGGGACAGATCATGACGCGCTGCAATCGTCGTATTGTCGTCGGTTCCGTCCTGCTGATGGTGTCGATGACGATCAGCTATGTCCTGCTCGACCGGCCGTTGAGCCTTTTCTGTCAGGGCCTGAACCCAGCGGTCATTGAAGTTTTCCAATGGATTACGGAGCTGGGAAAGTCTATCGGGTATCTTGTCGGTTTTGCGGCGCTGTCTGTCTTTTTTAAATTTTTCCGGCGGCGGCACCTTGCCGCCAGCCGCGCCCTTTTTCTGTTCGCCGCCGTCGCCCTGTCGGGACTGGCCACGGATTTGATCAAACCCCTGGTGGGACGCCTCCGGCCCAAGCTGCTGTTTGAAGACAATCTCTACAGCTTCGATCCTTTCCGGATCGGCTATGAATACAATTCGTTCCCATCCGGCCATGCCACCACGGTTTTCGCCCTGGCGGCTGCGCTGACGCTCTTTTTCCCGCGCTGGCGGCTGCCGCTCGCGGGCTTTGCCGTTGTTGTGGGTTTGAGCCGGATCATCGTCGGTGCGCATTATCTGAGCGATGTCATGGCGGGCGCTTATGTGGGCATCATGACGGTTTTTCTCCTGGTTCTGCTTTGCCGCCGTCGCGGGTGGATGGATTTCCCGGGGGATTCGGATGTGGAAAGTGCCTGTCTGAAACAGGCTTGACAGGCGTCCCCTGTGAATCCCGCATCTCGTTCGAAGTATCCGGAACACAACAGAGTTGATGTCAACGATTATCATATCTCAAATATGTGCCGATGTCCGGCGTGATGACTACAACCGTGTAGTCGTCTTTCATCATAAGAGATGTGGTAGCTGCGAGGATGGAATACCAGACTCCGATCTGCTTACCTTTATCATCGAATACTGCGAATCCATGTAGAGCCAATCGTATGTCAACAGACCTTACCTTGTTCTGCATGTCTATGACAAGTTCACGGAGTTTCTGGGGTGTCATATCGACCTGCTTCCACAGGTCGGACTCAAGTATATAGGCTTTATCCAATCCCATAATCGCATTGGGATGGACGTCTGATCCACTGATATAATAATTGTAACTGGGGTTGACTTGATATGATTCAAAAGTTTTTGACGCATGCCTGTCGAGTGATATTTTACCGTAATTTTTAGTGAGGGAACTTTTACACGCCACTGATGATAATACTATCAAAGTGCATATGATATAAAAGGCTGGTCTCCAGTGCTTTTTCATTTCTCTCTCTCCTTTCAAAAACATTTATTTCTCTAATCAGAACTCCCTTCCGGAATTTAAAAGTATGAATCACCCCTTCTGGTGCTTGATAAATGTTCCATTGCGATACTCCTCGAAGGCGATCTCCAGTTCTTGTTGCGTGTTCATGACGACCGGACCGTACCACGCGACTGGTTCACCGACGGGTTTTCCGGAGATGAGGAGAAACCGGACAGGTTCATCCTCGGTAAACACGACGATCTGTCCTCCCTCATCGAACAGAATAAGCGTCTCGTTTGCAGCAAAGGGATTTCTTTCGAAGTCGAGGTAGTTAATGCCTTCGACCTCGTATGCATAGGGGTTTTTCTCTCGGCAGAATCTTGCCTTACCTTCAATAATATATGCGAAGACGGTGTGCCATGATTTGGTTGAATGAATAAACTCTGTTTTTGCAGGGACCCTTATATCAAGATATTCCGGATCGGTGACAATGTCCCGGACAGGGCCCTGTTCCCCATCAACTTCGCCGCAAATGATCCGGATCGTTACGCCGTTGCCCCGAGAGATTAACGGGATCTCATTGCTTTTCACTTCGCGATAGCGAGGGTGCATCATCTTATGGGAGGCCGGGAGATTGGCCCACAACTGGAATCCCCCCATGCGTCCTGTCTTGTCTCCCTTGGGCATCTCCTGATGGATGATGCCGCTGCCGGCTGTCATCCACTGTACATCCCCGGATCCGATCACGCCTTTGTTTTTCATGCTGTCCCCGTGCTCAACACTTCCATGAAGAACATACGTGATGGTCTCGATTCCGCGATGCGGATGCCAGGGGAAACCCTTGATGTAATGCCGGGGATCGTTTGAACGAAAATCATCGAGCAGGAGAAAAGGGTCGAATAGTGGCGCCTGGTCGTTGCTGAAAGCCCGTTTCAGATGTACTCCGGCGCCTTCAATGGTGGGTCTGCTCTTGATGACCTTACGGATGTTCCTGATCTTTTCCATTTTGGTTCCCCTTGATTCCTTTCCCAGCCATGTCCTTTCTGGGGCAACCAGTTGTCATGTTTCGTTCCTCTTTGATTCGTGATAAATAATATCTTATGAACCTTTAGAAATCCCTCAGCCGTTGAACGGCTTGGTAATACTGTGAGACGATCTCGCGGACGACATCGCCGGCGGGTTTGATCTCTTTCAGCGCGCCCACGGCCTGACCGATCTGGATTTCGCCGTCCTTCAGGTCGCCGTCAAACATGCCGAGCTTTGTCCGCTGTTCGCCGACGAGATGCAGCAGTTCTTCCTCTGAGGCCCCTCTCGCTTCCGCCGCAAGAATCGTTTTGGCCCAGTTGTTGACGATCACGCGGGCCGGGATGAGCTTGCGCAGAATGAGAAACGTATCGGTCGGCGATGCGTTCAACATGGACCGTTTGAAATTGTCATGGGCGCTGGACTCCACGGTGGCAGCAAAGCGCGTTCCGATCTGAACCCCTTCCGCGCCCAGCGACAGCGCCGCCGCCATGCCGCGTCCGTCGTAGATGCCGCCGGCCGCAATCACAGGAATCTTCACGGCATCGACGGCCTGGGGGACGAGCACCATGGTCGTCAGCTCTTCGCGGCCATTATGACCGCCGGCTTCGAAACCTTCCACGACCACGGCGTCAACGCCCGCCTCCTCGCACTTCACGGCCAGCATTGGCGAGGCGGTCACGTGCACAACGGTCATGCCTGCATCCTTGAAACGGCCGGTGAATTTCTTCGGGCTGCCGCCGGAGGTGAAAACGATCCGGATCCTCTCCTCCTGGACGACTGTGGCCATCTCATCGGCAAATTTGAAGAAAATGGGAAAATTGACACCCCAGGGTTTATCGGGGCAGGCTGCCTTCGCCTTCCGGATATGCTCGCGCAACAACTCCGGCGTCATGGAACCGGCGCCGATGAGCCCCAGCGCCCCGGCCTTTGCCGCCGCTACAGCCAACTTCCAACCGCTGACCCAGACCATGCCGGCCTGGATGATCGGATAGTCGATATTGAACAGTTTGGTAATTCTCGTTTTCATGGCATCAACCCTTGATCCCGGCAAGCTTTTTCGCCAGTTGCTTTTTGTGTTCGAGATTGCCCTGGCGGGAGATCATGATGCGTTGCGCCTGCGGGGAGCCGGCGCCGTGCATCGATTCGGTGCGGTATCCGACCGCCGCAGTTCCGAGTGTGATGTTTTCGATCAGGCGCAGAATGCGACAACGATCCTCCGTCGGCGCCGATGCAACGCCCCGCAGATATTTTTCCACCCATTTGCCGATCTCCGGGTGGCGCAGATCCTTTTCCGAGGGCATCGTAACGAGTATTCCCCCGGCAATATCCTCGGCAAGCCGCGCAATTTCATAGGGAAAACGCGTCACATTCTGTTTGCAGACATTGGCCAGCAGCAGATCGATGAGGTAATTCCCCGAGGCTGTCGGGCGCCCCTGCGACGAGCAGGCAATCCCGCAGGCGTAAAGCGTCTCGTTGAGGTGCATCATCTCAATGAGTTTGTCCTTGATGTGGGACGCCTTGGCTGCGCCGTTGTAATCGGCCGCCAGCGCCGCTGCGCCGATGAGCACATCGCCAACGCCGACTTTGCAGCCGCCGTAGCTCTGACGGTGATACCCGGCGAAGCGTTCCACGAGTGCGCCACTGAATTCGGCTTCGCCGCACATGAACACATTCTCCCAGGGCACGAACAGATTGTCGAAAATCATCAGGGCCTCATGGCCGCCGAAATTTTTGTTGCCCACGTCGATCTCGCCGCCTTCGAGTTTCCGCGTATCGCAGGACTGGCGGCCGTAGATATAAAAGACGCCCTTGGCATCAGCCGGCGCCGCGAAGCAAAGGGCGTAATCGCTATCCTCTTTGGTCATCGTGATCGTCGGCATGACGAGAATCCAGTGGGAATTGATCGCCCCTGTCTGATGGGCCTTGGCGCCGCGAACGACAATGCCGTCCTTCTTTTTCTCCACCACGCGTGTGTAGAGGTCCGGATCGGCCTGTTTGGCGGGCGACAGATAGCGGTCGCCTTTCGGATCGGTCATGGCGCCGTCCACCGTGAGGTCATCCTCCTGCATCATGAGCAGAAACTTCGTAAACCGCTCATAATAGTGCGTCCCGAGTTTCTGATCCATTTCAAAGGTCACACTGTCCACGGCATTGATCGCATCCATCCCGACGCATCGCTGAAAGCAGGCGCCCGTTTTCTGTCCCATGAGCCGTTGCATCTTGACTTTCCGGATCAGGTCTTCCGTACTCCGGTGGAGGTGGCAGAACCGGTTTATTTTTTGCCCGGTCAGGTGGGATGTCGCCGTCATGAGGTTCTCGTGCTCGATGTTCTGCGCCAGCGCATAGGTCATCTTGACCGAATTCATGGAGGGTCTGATGATGGGATGGTCCACGGGATTTTCCACCCGCTCGCCCAGCAGGTAGACCTGAAGTTTCAGCTTGCGGAGACTTTCTTCATATTGTCCGGGTGTTTTCAACGGCATGATCGTATTTCTCCTTCAACTTACAATATCACTGTCTCTGTTCAGGGGTTGCTTGCAAAGCTCACCTGATTACAACCACTCACAACTCCCTCTATTGGCCTTACGTGATGCGGATGTGGCTTTGCGGCCGGATTTCCTCCAGAATCAGAGCGCCGGCCGGGCACTTAATGACGCAGTTGCCGCAGCCGTAGCATTTCTCCGGATCGATCAGGGCAACGCCGTTCATCGCGATGGCATGGAACTGACAGCGATCTTCACAGATGCCGCAGCCCGTGCAGAGATCCGCGTCCAGCTTGACCCGGAAACGCGACGGCGCATAGGATGCCGCATACCCCGCCTGGTTGATCATAAACAGTCCCGTGCAACAGCATGCACAGCAGTTGCACATGAACATGTCCTTTTTCCAGTTGTTGCGGATCAGATGGACCAGTCCCGCATCCTCTGCTTCACCGAGACGCTTCAATGCCTCCTCGTTCGTCAGACGCTCCCCCAGGCCGCGGTCGAGAATCGCCGCACCGAACTGGCCGATCTGCATACACATGGCTGTGGGCGGCGCCGGACAATTCTTGCCTTTGCCCACCTTGCGAGCCTGCATCCGGCAGGGACAGGGAATCGCCGTAATCAGCTCCGCGTCCTTGAACATTTTTCGTGCGGAGTCGATATCCAGGACCTGCCCCCTGGATTCGACGCTTCGCTCGATGGGAATGACGCGCATCATGGGAGGCGGATTCAGGGCTTTCAACAACGAAACCAGCGCGGGCATTTCTTCATGAATCAACTTGTCCCAGAGCACGAAAAGCTCCAGCGGGGCGTCGGGATCCATGATGGAGGAATCTCTCAGTTCGATCATGGCGGGAAAAAGCCTGTAATGATCAGGCTTCGCCAAGATTCCGTTAATGGCGCCCCGCTCTTTCAACTTCTCCACCAAGTCCCGGACCCTCTCCGGCGGCAATCCTGTCCGGTCCGACAGCTCCTGCAGAGATCCCGGCAGGGCCTGAACCAGCCGGATGCTTTCGTCGTCGTCAAACAGAATGGAAAATACGCCCCCCAGGGTTTCGGACTCCGGAAACCCGAGCCGCATGGCGTAAGGCTTGAGTTCTTCACGAATCGGCATTTATTTCATGTCCTTTCGGCGTTTCATTTTACATTGAGTATGATACCTTGCACCCCATCAAAGTCAAGTGCTATCATTTGAGTGCTATCATTTGAGTAACGAAAAACAAGTTGACAATGGCACGGCCTGTCAATACAATAACATGCAAAATACAAAACCAGGGAGGACATATGTTTTCAAGCAAGTGCATCAAATACGGGCTGATGTTTTTCAGCCTGTTCTTCTTTCTGACCTACGTCCTGGAACTTGACGCCTATGCCCGGGCGGGCGGAGGCCGGTCTTCCGGCAGCCGCGGATCGCGGTCCTACTCGGCCCCCAAGTCTCCATCCGCCACGCCGGCCAGTCCATCCAAACAGGTGGCGCCGGCGCCTTCCGCACCGATTATGCAGCCGCAGGGCGGCGGTTTCATGCGGAGCCTGGCCGGTGGTCTCGTTGGAGGCATGATCGGCGGGATGCTGTTCCGGAGCCTGGGATTCGGAGGCGGTGAAGGCGGCATGGGGGGCAGTGGGATCGGTCTGTTCGAAATCGCCCTGATCGCCCTGCTTCTTTACGGGATATGGTGGTACATTAAAAAAAGGCGGCGGGAAGCGGAAGCGCCGGCAGGCGCCGCCTATTACCGGGACGCGTCGGCGGGGTCCCAACAAGGGCCCGCCTATGTACCGTCTTATGGACAGCAGGCGCAGGGATCGGACATTGACACCGGACTCGGCCACATCCGGCAGATGGATCCTGCGTTTGACGAACAAAGATTCAAGGATCAGTGTATGGACAATTTCTTCACGGTGCAGGGGGCCTGGGCAAATCGCGACCTGTCTACCATCCGCAACCTGCTGACAGACGAGATGTACGGCATCCTCCAGGGCGACGCTGACGAACTCAAAAAGAAGAAACGGATCAACCGTCTTGAGAACATCGCCGTGAGGAGCGTTGAGCCGATCCGAGGCCTGGCAGGAAGGGGGCAATGATTTCATCACGGTTCGTTTCTACGCGAACCTGCTGGATTACACGATTGACGAGACGTCCGGCGAAGTGGTTTCAGGCAGCAAGACCGGCTCTGTCAAATTCGAGGAGTTCTGGACATTTACACGCCCGGTGGGTAACAACCCCTGGCAGCTTTCGGCCATCAACCAGGCGTCGTAAGAATTTTTTATCCCGAAATTTCATTCCTCCCTCCGTCACGGGGGGAGGAATGTTTCAGCCTTTCTATATGATGCCGCGGGCGGCCAGATCGTCAATGGCGGCCTCGGCATAGCCCATCTCGCGCAGGACCTCGCGCGTGTGTTCTCCGAAAGACGGAGGATGCGTCCGCCAGCCGGGTTGATCATTAGAGAATTTGAGCGGAAAGCCCTGCTGGCCGATTTCGCCGTCCACGGGGTGATGCGACCTGAACCAGGCCCCCCGCTGCCGGATATGGGGGTCCTGCAGGGCTTCTTCGAGGGTGTTGACCGGTGTGACGCAGGTCTCAAATTCCGCCAGCAGATCCATCCATTCCTGCCTCGCCTTTTGCCGCATGATCTGCTTCACCTCGTCGATCAGCGTTTCCTGTTGCTGGCCCGTCGCGAACTGGTCGGGAATGAAATCCTCCCGCCCGATGGCGCGGCAGAAACCCTGCCAGAATTTCTCCTCCAGACATCCGAGCGCCAGGTATTTCCCGTCGCCCGTTTGATAGACATGATAAAAGGCATAGCCGCCGCCTACGAAAGTTTCGCCGCGTTTCGGCAGAATACCCGTCGTCAGATAGGTGGACATGACCAGCCCCAGAAAGGGGGTCAGGCCGTCCAGAAGCGCCGCATCGATATAGTCCCCGCGGCCTGTACGTTCGCGCCCGAGCAGTGCCGCCAGAATGCCGATCAGGGCGTTCAGGCCGCCGCCTGCGCCTGCGACCTGGACGCCGGGGCTCACGGGCGGACCGTTCTTTTCACCCAGCAGGTCGAGGATCCCCGAAAGCCCGAGCAGGTTGATATCGTGAGAGGGACGGTCCCGGTAAGGTCCGTCCTGGCCGAAGCCGGTCAACGAACAGTGGATGAGCCGCGGATGTATCTCCTTCAACACGTCATAAGCCAGGCCGATGCGTTCCATACCTCCGGGACGAAAGGAATCGATCAAAACATCGGCTTTTGGAAGCATCTCCAAAAAGATATCGCGGCCTGCCGGATCCTGCAGGTCCAGGGTCATGGCCCGCTTGTTGCGGTTGACGATATGGAAATAGCTGCCCAGTGTTTTCACCAGGGGGGGCATTTTGCGGAATCCATCTCCCCCCCGTGGATTTTCGAACTTCAGGACATCGGCGCCGAGGTCTGCCAGCATCTGGCTGCAGAGCGATCCCGGCAACAGCGATGACAGGTCGTACACCCGGAGGCCGTCTAAAGGCAAAGTCATCGTTGGGTCTCCTTTCATGCCGCGCAACCTTGCCATTGTTCGCCGGTTGCTGCAAGCGGAAAAATAATAAAGTCGTTGCCGAATAAGAGATATTTGCATAACCGGTGAAAAATGGTTCGCAAGAGGCATGGCGCGCAGCGTGATATGGACTTGAGGAGAGTTGTTTTGCGTGATATAGGGGGCATCGTTTCTGATAAGCCAAGCTTGACGACAAAAGATAGGCCTGGTTTTAGAAAAGGAGCTCGAACGATGGCGAAAATCACGCTTAAGCCATGTCCGAAAGTTTATATTCTGGAAACCCATCGCTCCAGGGCACCGGCTGATACATTGCGTTTCATCGAAGGCATGAAAGCAACACTGGGAATGAAATCCTTCCGGGATGCGACGTCCATCGATCGCATCGGCCTTCCCGTCTTTACCTGTTATCGCATCCGGCCGGATCAATCAAAGACCTGGCATACAGGCAAGGGATTCACGGCCGTTCAGGCGCAGGTCTCGCTGACCATGGAGGCCATTGAGCGGTACTGTTCAGAATTCAGAGATGAGTACCGCGGCCGCCTGGTGCTTGACAGTTATAAAAATCTGAAGAAAAAGGGCCTCGCCGTGCTTGACCCGCACACGCTGATCCTGCCCCAGTTCAGTCAATATACGCCCGCTGATGTCTTTCACTGGGTCGGCGGGTATGACCTGATCGGCAGGGAGGAGATCATGACGCCCGCCTGCGCTGTCTATCACCCCTTCCATCTGGACGACAAACCGTTGATCAATACCCACACGGACGGGATCGCCTCCGGAAATACGATGGAGGAGGCCGTCTTTCACGCGCTCATGGAGGTCATCGAAAGGGACGCCTGGAGCATCGCCAAATTTTCCGGCGACGCCTGCGACGCCATTGCCATTGAAGATCGCCCGGAAAATCAGTTCTTGCTGGACATTGTCGACAAATTCAACCGGGCCAATATTGAAATCGTAGCCAAGGATATTACCTCGGACATCGGAATCCCCGTCATTGCGGCTTTTTCCCAGGATCTGGAACAGGAAAGCATGATTCCCATCGACGGTTTCGGCGCGCACCTGGATCCCAAGGTGGCCATGGCCCGCGCCCTGACGGAAATCGGCAGCGACACGCGCCCTGTTCATTCAGAAGTACGGATTCGATGGGCTCCGGGAAGACCTTCCGGCCTATTACTTCATGGACAACATGGAGGAAGACTTCCGTTTCTGCGCCCAGGCGGAAAAAGCCCTTGCAGATATGGAAGTCGGTTATTATGACGATCTGCTGAAAGACCTCGAAAAGTCGGCCGGCATCCTGCAATCCCGCAGCTATGAACGGCTGATTGTGGTCGATCTGACGCGGCCCGATGTCGGCCTTCCCACCGTGCGCGTCATCGTGCCGGGCATGGAGGCCTTCTGTTTTGATAAAACCAGAAAGGGACCACGGTTGTTTCGCAGCCGGGACTGACGATTTTAGGCAATTATCCGACTTTGTTTAGATGCCGTTAGGACTGAAGGGAACCATCATGCTGCCGGAAAATGAAGTCAGACAACGGGCGGAATATTGCTATCTGGTGTTTCTGCAATTGAGCCGCCTGCGGGACAACATTTTAGTTACGCCTGACCGTTACCTGGATTACCTGGGACGTTCAACCCTTCGGCTGGCCGAAGATGAGTTTATCCGGTCCATCGTCGAGGAAGAACTCAAAATGGGCGGTCATGACGGCGGCCTCGGGTATCTGATCGCACTTTTTGAAGGATTCGCTCACGCCTATGGTGAAGTCTTGCAGATTCCGCTGGAAGAAATCAGGGACGGCATCGCACCCGACTTCAGGGAAAAGCTGGCCGCTGAAATGGATAAAAAATTAAGAAAATCAAAGACAAAGCATATTCGATCATGAGATTGAGAGAGCCTTGTATTTTTTTTATTTTTTCTTGACAGGGCGGGCGGGATTAACTATAGAATTATCCGGCTTATCGTAGCACGGCAACAGATTGTTTTTCGGAATTCAAAGCCTATATCCCGAACCAGCGACAAATGGTTTGATAGGGGGCGGCAATGTCCGCCCGTTTACTTTAATCTGATCAATCTCACGAAAGCGGTCGTTACTGGCCCTGATTCAATTGCAGGCATGATGCGACGGAATTCATTTCTCACGAAAACAGCGACCTCCGGACCGTCCTTTTTATCTCCCGGGCCCAATCGTTTTTTCATCGGACAAAAGCAAGCCGGTGGTACCCCTGCCTGCAGAGAGAAGGCTTTGATCCTGTCATAGACCCATGAACAGTAACTTGATCATTCGCAAGGACACGATATTCAAATAAAGGAAAGGGGGTGACACATTCACAGCTCGGATTGTTTCCTTGTTACTTTAAGGGGTAATAAAATTATCAAAGGAGGGAATTATGCCAAGAATTCGTTCAAAGGCTAAAAAAGCCGAAATCTTGACCCTGGAAGGTGCGGTCAAGAAATACATGCATGACGGGATCCAGGTTGCCTTCAGCGGGTTTACCGGGTTCAACAGGAACCCCTTCGCCTTTGCCTGGGAGACGGCGCGCCAGGGGATCAAGAACCTTCACGTCGTGGACCGTCACGGCAGCCAGTGCACGTGGCTGCTGAACGCCGTCAGCGCCATCAAGATCTATGAAACGGACTGGATGGGCTGGGGCGAAATGGCAGGCAAGATCGATATCAACCTGGAGAGGAATTACAAGGGCGGGAAAATGATCCTCGAGGATTATTCCCATGGCGCCATGGCCATGCGGTTCCTGGCCGGCGCGATCGGCGCACCCTTCATTCCCTACAATGCACCGCTGGGATCGGATCTTTACAATCCCGAATACGACGCTCTGGGAAAGGCCGGCATGAGAGACGGCAAGAATCCCAGAATCCCCAAGAAAAAATTCATCCAGATCGAAGAGCCTTTCTGGGGCGACGGCCAGACGGTGATGCTGCCCGCTGCGCGGCCTGAACTGGCCGTCATCCACGTCGCCCAGGCCGGTGACAAGGGAACCGCCAAATGGCGGGGCGTCGGCACCATTGACAAGGAAATTTCCTTTGCCTGTGACAAAGTGGTCATCCTCGCCGAAGAAATCGTGCCCGAAGCAGAAATGAGGAAGTACCCCGAAAACAACCAGATCCCCTATTTCACCGTGGATGCCATCGTCGAATGTCCCTGGGGCGCCTTCCCGAGTTCCGTTCCCTATTACTATGACTACGATGCACCCTTCATGAGGGGCATGGACGCCGCTTCCCGTAACCCCGACGAGCTGAAGAAATGGCTTGACGAATGGGTCTTTGGTCCGAAGAGCTGGGAAGAATTTGTGATTAAACTCGGTGCCAAGAAACTCTTGGATCTGCGGGCGGACAGTGTCACCGGGTACAGCACCCGGATCATGAGAGGCAAGAAACCGGCGCCTAGGATGAAGATGCCCTTATCCGTGGTAAGAAGCGGTTATTAATGAAAGGGGGGAAAAGAATATGGCTAAAACAATAGATGAATTGATAGAATTGATCGACAGGATTCCTCATGAACCGGCCAAGGTCGGTGAATTCATCCTGCCGGAGCTGATGGCCATTGCGATCGCCCATGAGGTCCGCAATGACGACATCGTCTTCGCCGGGACAGGCCTTCCCATGGTGGGAATTATGACGGCGAATTTTACGAATGCGCCCAATGCGACGCTGATTTACGAATCCGGAATCTGCGACGGCAAGACCATGCACGTTCCCATGTCGGTCTGCGATCAGCGGGCCGCGAACATGAGCTCCACGCTGGGCGGCCTCGTGGACACCTTCGGGTATTACCTCCAGCAGGGATTTGTGACGCTGGGGTTCCTCGGCGGCGCGGCCATTGACAAATACGGCGGCGTCAACGTGACTTCGATCGGCGACTACTTCAAGCCGTCTCACCGCTTCACGGGATCCGGCGGAAACTCCGACATCGGGACCATGGCACATCGGACGGCCTTTATCATTCTTCAGGAAAAAAGAAGATTCCTCGAAAGAAATGAATATACCACAACGCCGGGCTGGTGGTGCTGGGACTTCAAAGACGGCAAGAAGGAATGGAAGCCCAAAAAGGAAGTCTGGAAGGGCACGGCCTACGCCAACAGCGGGCCGGTCGGCGTCGTCACCAATATGGGCGTCTACCGCTTCGACGAAAACGGGGTGATCTACCTGGAAACGCATCACCCGGGTGTAACCATCGAACAGGTCAAGGAGAACTGCGGCTTCGATCTGAACGTATCCAAGGTCAAGGGCGAAACGCCGCGGCCTACGTATCAGGAACTTTTCGTGCTGCGGGAATTCGTGGATCCGGAATTGATCTTCCTGCCCGCGAAGACGGACTATCCTGCGGCCATCCAGGCGATTATCGACAAATAACCATGCAACACAGCGAAAGAGAGGAATGCAACCGTTCCTCTCTTTCGCGATTTCTTGGCTGCTGATGCCCGGAGTGAATCCAGGGATTCACCCCGGACGTGAGCAGCTAAATGGCTTTGGGATCGTTTTTTTCCGGGGCCACGATTCTATAAAAAAGAGGGAGAGAAGACATGAATTTAGACTTAACGGAAGACCAAAAAATGATTCAGGACACGGCAAGAAACTTTGCCAAAAGCGAACTCGAGCCCGTCGCCGCAAAAATGGATGAGCACGAAGACCGTCCCACCTTCCTGAAAAACCTCAAGAAACTGGCGGAGCTGGGTCTGATGGGCATCAATGTCAAGGGCGAGTACGGCGGTTCGGAAGCGGGCGTTGTCGCTTTCAGTATCGCCGTGACGGAAATCGCCCGCGCCTGCGCTTCTACGGCAGTTACCATGTCGGTGAACAACATGGTCTGCGAAGTCATCCAGGCCATCGGTTCGGAAGAGCAGAAACTGGCCTATATTTCTAAGATATGTTCCGGCGAGTACTATGCCGGCGGCTTCGGATTAACGGAAACGACGGCCGGTTCCGACCCTGCGGGGATGCGCTGCACGGCGGTTCTGGACGGCAATGAATGGGTTTTGAACGGCAACAAAATGTTCATCACGAGCGCGGAATATGCGGGCGTGTTTGTCGTCTGGGCCGTGACGGACAAGGCCGCCAGGAAGGGCAAGGGCATCACGACGTTTCTGGTCGAGAACGGCCTCAAGGGATTTACCGTGGGCCGCGCAGAACACAAGATGGGACAGCACGCGTCGGTCACCAACGAGTTGATTTTTGAAGACTGCCGCATTCCTAAAAACGCGATGATGGGCAAGCCCAACGACGGCTTCCGCATCGCCGCGGGCGAACTGGCCGGCGGACGTATCGGGATCGGATCGCTGGGCCTGGGCTGCGGCCTGGCGGCAATGGATTACGCCACGAGATATGCCAAGGAAAGAAAGCAGTTTGACCAACCCCTTTCGAACTTCCAGGCCATCCAGTGGATGATCGCCGAATCCTACACCGAGCTGGAAGCCGCCCGGTTGCTGCTCATGAATGCTGCGTACAACAAGGAACAGGGCCGCTATTTTGCCAAGCAGGCCTCCATGGCTAAGTATTTTGCGACGGAAGCCGCCGAGCACGCCTGCTACAACGCGATTCAAATACTGGGCGGCTACGGTTACACAAAGGAATTCCCGGTGGAGCGCTACGCCCGGGACGTGCGCATCACCTCGATCTATGAGGGTACAAACCAGATTCAAAGGCTGATCATCGCCCGGGATATTCTGAGTGCCCTGGGATAACCTTTTCTTGCTTCTGCCTGCTCCGTTTCTCTAAAAAGCCCCTTCCTCCGTCCGGAGGCAAGGGGTTTTTTATCGTATTGATGCAAACTGCTGCATGAACAGGAGCACGCCTTCCGGAACACATATCATCACGGCATGGCGTAGCGGAAGCATCCCGTACTCTCATAAACCGGGGTAACGTCTCCCAGATGCGTGAAGGTTGTCATGGATGTCTTCGGTCGGTGGCTGACATCAGGTCTTTTTGGGCTGATTTTATACAGGTCATACCCGCCCGTGAAATAGTAATGGTCAATATCCGCCTTGCTGATATCCATCAAATGGCGCACATGATCCAGCCCTGCTTCCTTTTCTTCGAAAAATACGTCCAGATTGTCCCGCCACTGATCGGGCGCAATCTCCGGAATGGCGACAAAGCTTCTGTCGATGTCCTGCGTTTTTTTATTCGACTTCATCTTCCTGACAGGCTGCCTCATTTTCATGAAATTCCTCCTTTTCCATCATACTTTCAGAAATTATTCTTTTACGATTGCGGCATTCTTTCTTCATGACGTCAGGCCTGCCTCAAATGTCCTATCCTGAAGATTCTGTCAGAAACTGAAACGGGCCCGCCGCCATGCCGCTTGCATGACAGTCGGAAGATGGCCGCCTTGTTGAAGTAATCCTTCATGAACAGTGCCACAGTCGGGAGAAAAAAGACGATTTATGCTATGTTTCTGTATTCGTTCAGATATTTTTATTCACTGGCAAGGATGGATGCAATGAGGAAGGGTGATTTACTAGGGAAATGGCTGCGTAATGGCCTTCACGATGCGTAAGCCATTACACAGCTTAGAAGTCAGTCAGATTTGCGCAGCTTATACTTCATCATCTTCAACTGCAGACCCTTGCGGCTCAACCCCAACTGCTGGGCCGCGCGTGTCACATTATGGCCGCATTCCTCCAGTGTGGCAAGAATCATACTCTTTTCAATATCTTCCATATGTGTCTTGACAAAATCCTTGAAGGGTTTTTGTGCCGCGCCGGACGGGAGGGATAGACCTGACTCCACAGCTGTTTTCAATTCGGAAGGCAGGTCGGCAAACGCGATGGTTTCGCTGCGGGCCATCAGAACGACCCGCTCCACGAGATTCTCAAGTTCACGGATATTGCCCGGCCATTCATACTGGATAAAAAGATTTCTGACCCGGTCATCCATGCCCTTCACCGCCCGGTCCAGCTTTTTGTTGAATTTTTCAATGAAATAATCCGTCAGCGCCGGGATATCTTCCCTGCGTTCCCTGAGCGGCGGTAAATGTGCGGGAATGACATTGAGGCGATAGAAAAGGTCTTCCCGAAAGCGGCCGTCCCGGACATCCTGGAGGAGATTCCGGTTCGTCGCCGTTACGAGGCGGACATCGACCTTGATCGTCTGCAGCCCGCCCACGCGCTCGAACTGCTGCTCCTGAATCACGCGCAGCAGCTTGACCTGCATGTCCTTTGGGAGTTCGCCGACTTCGTCCAGAAACAGGGTCCCCTTTTGAGCCAGTTCGAATCGTCCCTGTTTTTTTGCGACGGCCCCTGTAAAGGCGCCCTTTTCATAGCCGAATAACTCGCTTTCCATGAGATTTTCCGGAATGGCTGCACAATTGATCTTGATGAAAGGGTTGTTTCTGCGCGGGCTGTTGCGATGGATCGCGTGGGCGATGAGCTCCTTGCCGGTACCCGTCTCGCCTGTAATCAGAACCGTGGTTGTGGTGGGGGCAACACGCTTGATGGTTTCGAAGATATCCGCCATGCGGGGGCCGGCGCCGATGATACCATAACGGTCAATGTCTTCAGGGTCGAGCAGCGCTTCGTCTTCATTGAGCCGGCGTGTCCTGATGGCCTTCTCGATGACATTTTTCAGATCTTCCTGTTCAAAGGGCTTTGAGATGTAATCAAAAGCTCCCTTTTTCAAGGCGTCCACGGCAGTTGCTACGGTTCCATGGGCCGTAATGATAATGACCGGTACAGATGGATACTCCCGGATCATACGGTCCAGAAGCCCCAGACCGTCCAGGTTCGGCATTTTCAGATCCGTCACGACGACGTCGACGGGACCGGTCTTCAGTATTTTCATCGCTTCCAGGCCGTCGGAGGCTGCCGCAACCTCATAGCCCTCCTTTTTCAGCATGGCCTGCAGGACGAGCCGCATATTCAGTTCGTCGTCAACGATCAGAATGATATTCAACGGGGTCTCCCCTCCCCTTCCTCTGCACGCAACCAAATCTTCAAAAATGGCTGGGCTTCATTTTGGCGTGAATCGTACCGGAAAAGTCCCTTTCCTGCAAGACCATCTGAGGGCTTTGCCTGACCGCTGAAAAATGGTTCGCAAGCAACGAATGAAAGATTTTTCGTTGATGGGGACACGACTCCGTCAAGCCCCCTCCCCATGACTCATTTATTGATTTCAAGCATGTTTATGCCTTAACATATTTCAAGCGAAATAGATTGTGAGCCGCGGGCGTTGTCCATTTTTCCAAGGTCTCCATCTGTCTTTATTCATGGGCTACATCCAGACGGATATAGAAAATGCTCCCCTGGCCGGGGATGGATTTCACGCGCAGCCGCCCCCCGTGGCTCTTGACAATGCGCTGGCAGATGGGCAGTCCCAGACCCACGCCTCTTTCTTTCGTGGTAAAAAAAGGTTTAAAAATATTCTTAATGTCTTCCCGCTTGATGCCCTTTCCCGTATCCCGGATGGAGAGGCCCACCGCGGCACCGGCGTCTCCGGCAATCCGCGATGTCCGAAATGTCAGGGTCCCGCCTTCGGGCATGCCTTCCATCGCATTATAGGCGAGGTTTAGGATAACCTGCACCATCTGTTCCGCGTCTATATTGACCGGGGGCAGATCCGGATGGAGATCCTGTTCAATGGCCATGTTTTCAGGGAGACTGCTGGCCCGGATGATCGATATCGTTTTTTCAACCAGAGGGTTGAGCCATTGAGTTTTTCGATTCAGCTGATAGGGCTTCGCATAGTTCAGAAATTGTGAAACCACGCTGTTCAGGCGATCGACCTCCTCGATGATGACATCAAGAAGTCTCTGGTGTTCCTCATCTTTTTCTTCGGAGCGCAGAACCTGCGCCGCGCCTTTCATGGAACCCAGGGGGTTGCGGATTTCATGAGCCAGGACAGGCGCCATCTCCTCCAGCAGCCGGCTTTTTTCCCGCTCCAACCTCTCATCCAGCGCGTACAGGGACGTAAAGACATCGGGGCTGTCCGGGTAGATCATGGTCAGGATTTTTTTCAGAATCTGCCGGAAGGGCTCGATGGAAATGACGATGATAAAGGAAGCCACCAGAATATGACTGAAGGGCGCCGCGGCCTTTCCAAACAGCCCCGTGAAGATCGTGAAGATGATCGCCGCAAAGCAGGTCATGATGAAAACAACCATGGCGCGGGCCATGATGTCGTGGAGCGCCGTCAATTGCGGGGTGGTGATAGTCATGAGGATCAGGTAAATCAGGGCTGCCAGGATAATGTCTGCGTGCAGGGAAAATCCATAAGCCACCCCGGCCAGACGCTCCAGCCCCATGAGCAAAGCCGTGATGGCGAAGGCAATGGCCAGGTAGCGCATCCGTTTTTTTTCGGCGCCTGCGGCCTTCGCCTTCAGGTAGACGATCAAGGCCAGATAGCAGATCACGAACAGGATCGCGACATAGGCCCTCAAGAGCAGGGGAAGATTGGGCTGGACGCCGCCAAGGGGGAATCCCGTATGGAAGACGACATAAGAAACGACGGCCATGGCAATACTGATAACAGATGCAAGCGCGATATGGCGTTCGGATAAAAAAGTCTGCTGATTGAGCAGGGTACGCGTAAAGGCGATGGCAAGCGGCGGGAGGGCCAGCAGGCCCAAGGTTTCCGCCATTTTCAGAAAATCATGCAGGAGAAGACCGCCAAAGAAATTCGCCCCTTTACAGACAAACAGCGCCAGACAGAGCCAGGCAAAACTCAGATGCGCCGGCGTCTTGTTTTTGCTGATCATTAATGAAACGGCGATGGTCAGACTGACCGCCGCCAGGGTCAATGATTCCATGATTTGCATGAATTAAAAAGCCCGGGCCGGGCCCGGGCTTTTTGTCGAAAGGTTGAATGATTTACTTTGCGGACTGATAACCCTGATCCCAATCGAAGCCCCACAGCTCGCCACCCATGGGCAGCTTGTATTTCCTGCGCTCGTCGTAGGAGGGGTATCTCCTCGGGCCCGTCGGCCCCATGGAGACGGGGAATTTGGGCGCCAGCAGACCGTTTTCGCGCGCCTCTTTCTCGAGCCACTCCCGGTCATCGGGATGGGCGATGGAAATCAGCGCCGAGGCCCTTTCGTAACCGGAAAGTCCTCTCAGGTTGACGATACCGAACTCGGTGCAGACATAATTGGCCAGCTGGGCCGGCACGTCCACGCTTGATCCTTCAGGCAGGAACGGAACGATTCTCGATGTGCCGTGTTTGCTGCGAGCAGTCATGGAGGCCACGCCGCGGCCGCCCTTGGACTGGGCGCAGAAGGTCACGAACTGGAAATAACCGCCGGTGCTGGAAATCGGGCGCTTCTCATAGAAACCGGAGCACTGCTGGCCCAGAAGGTCCACAGCCACGCAGTTGTCGATGGCGATCATGTTGTCGATTCTTCTCAGGATATCGAAGTTGTTCGTATAGCTGATATCGTAAACGGCCATGGACTGGTTGCGATGAATCGTGTTGTAGTACCATTCCACATCGACGGGGAAGGCAAACGTATAAACGCTCTTGCCCTGGTCGAGGCTCTTGAACTTGTTGGTCACCTGGCCGGATTCGATCAGCTTGATCAGACCGGCATTGAGCATTTCCGTATGGATACCGAGGTCCTTGAACCCCGCATCCGCCATGGCGGCCACACAGGCCGACGGCAGCGACCCGATGCCGAGCTGGATGATGTCCCGGTCCCTCATGATCGTCATGACGTGCTTGGCGATCTCCTGTTCGACGGGCTTGGCCTGAATGGCCTTCTCGTTGATCTGGGGCCACTTGTACTTCTCGCAGTCTACCTCAACCCAGTAGTCGATGTCGTCGATGTGGAAGGTGTTGAAACGGCCGCCTTCCGCCCAGGGATAATCCGACCGGGCTTCGAAGACGATCTTCTTGGCCGTCTGGCTAAAAAGTTTGCAGTTGTTCGTCCCGTAGGACGTATTGAAGAAACCGTGCTCATCGGGCGGCGTGACGGCGTTGAACCACCAGTCCAGGCCGCGCTTCTCCCTCACAGCGTTGACGAAGCGATAGTGGTGGGCATTGATGCCGTAGGCCCATCCCCACTGCGCCCAGTCCGAGACATTATTGGTGTCTCTGGCCTTGCGTTGCCAGGGGAAGAAGAAAAACTCATGAACGCAGTGATATTCCTGCAGGGGGTCGATCTGTTGCAGTTCCGGATGGGGATAAAACATCGCATACATCCAGAATTCAATGTCCTTGAGCTGGCCCGGACCGGGGCCCAATCTCTTTGCGACGGCCTCGGTGCAAACGGTCGAGTCGCCGCCGACGCTGCCGTGGTTGATCCAGTCGCCCGATTTTACCATATCGGCGATCTGCTCAGCGGTTCTCTTTTTGTCTCTAATTTTTTGCTGAATGGGTGTTGTCATTCTTAGCCCTCCTAAAAGATTAAAAATGCTTGAAGCGTTTGAAGATGTTCAAGAAGCCCGGCTTTGGGGAACCCAAACCGGGATAAAACAACCTAACAACTGACTGCGCGTTTTACCCCCCTTTCCTCTATTTATTTGAATTTGCTTTATTTTTACGATCAAGCCACCCTTGACAACGTAGCAGGTTTTTCTAATATGTCTGAACCTCGTTGTCAAGAAAAATATGACAATCCGGCTCCCTTCCCAACGCTGTCCCGGTGATGATCTGAAGCAATTGTGAAATCAGCTACCTGCCCAAACATTCAGAGGCGCCTCTGCCGCGTCCATCCGTATCTTCCCGCGTAACGACACCCCCCTCAAAGGTCAAAACATAAATAAAATCATCCTTGCCGCAATTGTAGGTCCATTTTTCGACACCCCTTGCGACCGATTGTTTTTTGTCAGAGGCGTACCGGCTATCTGGTGCCGTTCGTTTATCACCTTTGGCGTGCGTGCTCTTTTTAACGCTTCCTTTTTCCTGAAATGTCGGCTTTCCGCATTTGATGAGCACCTTGGACTTGCTGTCGCCGACCCCTACCATTTCATCGCCGCACCGGAAAGCCTGCGCCCCGGAGGCAAAAAGAAGACAAAAGACGGAGGCGGTAACCAGGACGATGCAATTCGTTTTCACCCGCTTTTTCATAGGAGACTCCTTCCCGATTCTTATTTCATGAGCCGTCGAATTCCGGTAGGATTTGAATTGTGAACATATTTCAGAAGACCCCGGCTGATAATTGCGGCAAATCTGCGGTCTTGTCTCATAGATTGTGCAGCGGCAATGATCTCCTTCCCATTCAAGAAACGGGCAGCCGTGCAGGTAATGTCCATCCTCTGTCGAAACAAGGTGATCCCCCATCCAGACGGCGTGTTCCCGCTCAATCATGGCCAGGATATCCTGTCGTCCTTCGTCACGCCAGCGCTGCTGATCCTCCGACGCGGCATAGGCGATAAAATCGGCCAGGCAGCATTTGCCGCAGCGCCGACAGGTATATTCAGTTTCGTTCTCCATTGCGTCCCGACGTGATGACTTCGAAAAAAACAGGAACATAATGTACGAGCAGCACGCATCATCCGGCGGCTGTCGCGTCTCGTCCTTTGATCAGAATCAGATGTTCGTATTGATAGAGATCCTCGATAAAATGGCGGATGATCTCATGTTCGTCAGAGTGGCTTGACTTTGCCGCCATGATATACTTGAGTTTATCCGTAAAATCAAATGCAAGAAAATCGGCAAATGGACCACGGATAGTCCGGTATTGAAAAGACCGGGCGATCTTTTCGAGGTCGGTAAAGCGGACGGTGTATTCATCATGGCCTCTGAGCCGGATACGTTGAGGCTTTCCCCTCGGCCTCAGTCGCACAAGCTTCCGCCAGGCTTCCGGCGCAACGGCTTCGCAACTGTGTTCGCCCATAAAAATAAAGGGAACGCCGGCGAGGCAGAGCTTCTCCAGAACGCAAAGAGCGCCGATATTGACATTCACCGGCCCTTCTTCGGGCGCCCTGATGGCATATCGCTGAAAGAGGCTTCGGGCCTGCTCTAAAAGCGGATCCGTAACTTGCCGCGATGACGCAAAGACATCCGGCGGGACGCCTACCAGTGTGGGCAGGTCGCCCATATTCTCATTGAGAACGGCCAGGTCGAAGGATTGCAGTTCGCGGATATGCACGTCCATGATATCGGCCTGGATAAAACGGGCGTTCAGTAGACTCAGGGTTTGGCGTTGTCGCTGCAGCAGATAAGGCGAAATATCAAGCATGGTGGCCTGCATGGAATTGTTTCTACTGAGAAAATCCCGCATCAGATAACCGTATCCCCCGCCGATTTCGATGATCTTTCGCAGCGAATGCATGGGAATGAAGCGGTCGAGATAATCATAAAGCAAGCGGCCGTAGGAGCCATTGCGTTTGAGAACGCGGCGGCAGGGACTGTCCTCGGGATCGAGCGCGTTGGATACGGTCAGTTCCCACCCCAGCGTATCGAGTTTGTGGATGTGATAATCCGTCGTGTCGTTGACTTCGTAATTCATCACCATCACAATCGATGCTCAGCCGGATTATTCAAGATCTTGGAAAAATGGTTCGCAAGCGGTGAATGAAAGATTTTTCGCAGTTCCATTAATTTGACTAATTTATTGATTTCGGACATTTTTTAAGCAACATCTTATTTCATGCGAAAAAGATTTTGAACCGCGGCGAAGCCATTTTTCAAAGATCTCTTTCACACGGCTCTCAATGCATCCACGATCTTCATGCGGGATGCCCGCAGAGCCGGCAGCGCTCCTCCCAAAAGCCCCATGATCAGTGAAAACCCCAAGGCCTGCCAGACAATATCAAACGTCAGCGTAAAACTAAATGCCAGCTCGGAAAAGGTCTGGAAGTTCATGGTGGAAACCGTAAAGAGCTGCATAAAGGTAGCGAAAAACAGGCCCGCGCAACCGCCGAAAAAGCCCAGCAGCAGGGACTCCATGAGGAAGGCCAGCAGGATGCTGCGCCGCTGAAATCCCAGCGCCCGCAGCGTCCCGATCTCGCCCGTGCGGTTGGATACGGCAGCATACATGGTGATCATGGCACCGATGATGGCCCCCAGAGAAAAAATCACGGTCAGTGAAAGACCCATGATGCGCAGAAAGGTCGCCATCATTTCCGACTGGTCCCGGTAATAGCGGGTCTCACGCTTGGCTTCCACCGTGAGTCGCGGATCCGTTTCGAGGCGGGATTTGACCGCAGGAAACTTTTGCGTATTACTTAAGCGAAAAATCACGGACGAATAGACCGGCCGCCTGAACGCCTGCATCATCTGGTCAACGTCTCCCCATATCTCCGAATTGAAACCGGTATTGCCGGCATCAAATATGCCGACAATGCGCCACTCCCGCATCCCGAAACGCAGCGTCTCTCCAAGACCGCCCCCCTTAAACCGTTGCGCGATACTGAGCCCTGCCATGATTTCCGCCGATCCCATCCGGGGAAAGCGACCCTCGATGAGCCGGATCTGCGGACGCAGGGAAACAGACGCCGGGGCCATCCCGCGGATCACGACATTGGCCGGCTTGTCCCGGTCGCGTTTCGGCAGGCTGATCAGAACGACGACTTCCTTGGCGACGAGTTTGTCGCCTGACGAACCGGCGGCAATTTCCCGCTCCGTTTCAATGATCGACGCCTGCTGCCTGTCCAGACCGCTCTGAACTTCCGACACCGACCCTTTGCGGATGACCACGACATTGTCCGGCGATCCCGTTTCGACCAGAGTCTGCCGGAGTCCCGCGGCCAGCATCAGGATGGCGGCAAAGACAAAGACGACCAGCGCCATGCCACCGGCCGTCAGAATCGTGGTCAGCCGCCGGGCCCAGAGGTTTCTGAAACTGTATGCAAAGGGAATGGCCATTCAGCCGATCCTCCTCAAACCATCGGCAATCCGGATGCGGACGGCGCGCCGCGTAGGAACCAGGGCGGCAATAGCCCCGACCAGCAGCGCCACCGCGACATCAAGATAAACCGTTTTCATTTCCACATTGAAGATCGGGAAAAAATTACTCAGCTCGCGGCCGAAAAGCGCCGCCGCCGGATAGGTCAGAATGATTCCCAGAATCCCGCCGGCCAGTGTGATGACGAGCGACTCCCCGAGAATCAGGGCCAGGATATGCCAGCCGCCGAAACCCATGGTTTTCAGGATGGCATACTCTCCGATCCGCTCCCGGGTGGTCATGGCCATGGTATTGGCGACAACGGCCATAATGATGATAATGACCACAAAGGACACGAGCTGGATGGCCATGACAATCGCCTCCGTCATGGAGATAAAGCTCATCTGGAAGGCCTTTTCTGTTTCCGTCAGCGTTTCCGCCAGAGAGTTTTTAAAGGCCGCGTCGACGGCCATGGATACTTGCGCCGCAAGATCCGGCCGTGTGACGTCGATCATATAGAAACCCACCTGGTTGGCCCAGGAGGCCATTTTGTCTTTGATTTTTTCATTGAGATAATCCCAGTGGAAAAGAAACTGGCTTTCGTCAACCGTCTTGTCCCGGCCCCGGTAAACGCCGCGCAGAACAAAATCCCAGTCCCCGGGAAAAATGAGCCCCTTGAGCGTCACGGTATCGCCTATCTTCCATTTGAATCTCTCAACGAGTTTCCGGCCGGCCACAAAACCCTTGCGATCTTTGAGAAAGGCCTTGAGTTCATCGTCGCGGACGATAAATTCGGGATAGACCTGCATGAAACTCTGCGCATCCACGGCCAGATTGGGAAAGAAGTTCTTCTCATCCTTGTAAACGCCGCCGAACCAGGTCCCGTAAGAAACCGTCCTGACCCCCTCGACCTGACGGATCTTGTCCTTATATGAAATCGGCAGCGGAAAGATGAGCGAGATGGCATTGCGGGTGACCAGGCGGGAGGCGGAGGATGCTTCGACGCCGGCGTACCAGGCCGAGACAATCGTGCGCAGCAGTCCAAAGGCCAGGATGGCAATGGTGATTCCGAGAATCGTCAGCGCTGCCCGCAGTTTATGGCGGAAAGCATTCCTAAAGAGAAGTTTGAGAATGAGCATGATTCAGGAACCCCTTCTCCAGATATCTGATGCGTTGCGCCTTTTGAGCGGCGCGCGGATCATGGGTCACCATGATGATCGTCATGCCGGATTCCCGGTTCAGGCGGTTCATCAGCTCCAGCACCTCTTCGGCGGATGTCCGGTCCAGATCGCCCGTCGGTTCATCAGCCACGAGAATGGTCGGATCCGTGACCACCGCCCGGGCGATGGCGACGCGCTGCTGCTCGCCGCCGGAAAGCTGGCCGGGATAATGGTCCATGCGGTCGGCCAGATTGACCAGGCGCAGCGCCATTTCCACATGCTCCCGCCGCTCCCCGGCGCCCATGCGCGTCAGATTCAGCGGCAGCTCCACGTTTTCAAAAGCCGTCAGAACGGGGATCAGATTGTAAAACTGAAAAATGAAACCCACATGCGTCGCCCGCCAGTGTGCCAGCTCCGTTTCAGACAACTCCGTGACTTCTATGCCGCCCACGCGGATGGAACCCGTGTCCACTTTGTCAATTCCCGCAATCAGGTTCAGCAGGGTGCTCTTTCCCGACCCAGACGGGCCCATCAGCGCCACAAATTCGCCGCGCTGAATGTCAAACGTGATATTTTCGAGGACGGGAACGACATGATCTCCACGACGGTAAGACTTTTTCAGTTCTCTGATTTCGACAATCGGTTGTTCGCTATCCATCCGGGGCCCTTTAAAAACGACTCCTTCACCCTTACTTTTCTGCGATTTTGATTTTTGCGCCGTCCTTGAGCCGGTTCGGCTTGAGCACCACCTTGTCACCCGCCTTTGCGCCGTCCAGGATTTCAATCATATCGCCGAAAGATTCCCCGGTGCGGACAGCGGTCTCCCGCACGCGATCATCCTGAACCAGAAACAGGGCCTGCTTTTCACCCCGGCTGATCAGGGCAGAACGATGGACGGCGGTGCGCGCCTGTTCTTCCCCGCTTTTCACGGTTCGGGAGAGAAAGGCCACCTTGGCGCTCATTTCGGGCAGAATCCGGGGATCCGGTTCGAGAAAACGAACCTTGACCATGACGCTGGCCTTACTGCGGTCCGCCGTGGGCACGATCATATGGATCACACCCGCGAAACGGCTGTCGGGAAGCGCATCCAGTTGGATTTCACAGGGCTGACCGGCCTTTATCAGACCCAGATTGGACTCGGACACATCGGCTTCAACCTGCAGGGAGTTCATGTCGGCAATGGTCACTACGGCCGCCTTGGCATTGGTCGCCGCGCCCACAGGGGTCACAATATCGCCGATATCGGCGTTTTTCGTCAATACCACGGCGTCGAAGGGCGCCCTGATCAGGGAATAATCAAGGGCCACGGTCGCGCCCTGGATGGCAGCCACGCTGACACTGACGGCTGCCTCCGCCGCGGCGACGGCCGCCTGCGCGCGTTTATGGCGGGCCTCGGCGTTGTCATATTCCGATTTTGAAATAATCTGCCGTTCCAGCAGGCGTTTGTTCCGGTCATAGGTCAAGGCGGCGACATTCATCTCCGCTCTGGCCTCTTCGAGATTGGCCTCGGCTACTTTGCGCTGGGCCAGGGCCTGGTCACGCGATGCTATAGTGTCTTCATTTTCAAGCCGGGCAATAATCTGGCCCGCTTTGACCCGGCTGCCTTCCTCCACCAACAGGGAGACCAGACGCCCCGTGATCTTCGAGGCCACGGCCGCCTTGCGCTGGGCCACCACATAACCGCTGGCGTTGAGCAGGGTAAAGGTCTGCGAGGGATAGATCCGGGAGACCGTCACCACCTGCACGGCTTGGGACGGTTGCAGGATGCCCTGAAAATACAGAAAAACCGTTGCAATGACGAGAATGACCAGCGCCCCGCCCCAGTATAACCTTTTTCCCCGCCGCGCTTGCGGCAGCGCTTTGGCGGAACGGTCAATCTTCAATTTTGACAAGTCTTCACCGGTCATGAATTCCATCGCTTTTTGATAGGTTGATCAACACCCGTGAAAAAAGGCTTCGTCCAAGCCTCAACCATGTTGAATGGCATACCGTTAACGTCGCCTTTGGAAAGGTAGAAAATATTTGCATCGCCGCTTGCGAGCGCTTTTCTTCGGTTATGCAAAACCGTCAATGATCATGGCGCGGATTCTCGACGATTACACGTGATTTGTCAAACAAATATCAAAGGCGTCTTTGACAGGCGTATTGCCATACACTCCCGCCCAGAGGATAAGCAATTTACTCTCATAAATATCAAATTATAGCTGCCTTCACTCCCGCAACAAAACATGCATGTATTTTTAACCAAATACACATTTTTCAAAGGGTATTCGGCAAACAAATATATTGACAAAACAGAAAGATTGTTTCATGCGGATAAGCCATAAGGAGGGTTTCTTAGCGATAACCGTCTTGTCGCTGCTTCTTCCCCTACTGACATCCATATTGATTGGAATCTTCTTTGGCCTTTATCCGGCATATGTAGCAGCAAAGATGGATCCGATCGTCGCACTCAGAAATGAGTAAAATATTACTCAGACAAAACAGCTTTTGATGGACCCCTGCCGGACGAGGTACTCCGTAAATTTGGAGCATGAGCATATTGACCGCGTACAGCAGGATAATTCCATATAGCCGGGTTTTCAAGTTCCGAATAATTTTCTGTAATAATTTTCTTGACAAGTCCGCCTCCATCCATTATAGATTAGACGTATTTTGAAATACCTGTTTGCGGCAACGCTCCCCCATCTGGTATAATCCGAATGGGGATTTTTCTTTTTAAGGAAAGGTGCGATGAAAAGCGACATTCAAAAAGTCAGGAACATCGGGATCAGCGCCCACATCGATTCAGGCAAGACGACGCTGACCGAGAGGATTCTGTTCTACACCAAGCGCATCCACGCCATTCACGAAGTCAAGGGCAAGGACGGCGTCGGCGCAACCATGGACTCCATGGAGCTCGAAAAAGAACGCGGCATCACGATTGCCTCGGCGGCGACGTTTTGCGAATGGAAGGGGCACGAAATCAACATTATCGACACTCCCGGCCACGTGGATTTCACGATCGAGGTGGAGAGGTCTCTGCGCGTGCTGGACGGCGCCATCCTGGTGCTCTGCGCCGTCGGCGGTGTTCAGTCCCAGTCGATTACGGTCGATCAGCAGATGAAACGGTACAATGTCCCGTGTATTGCCTTTATCAACAAATGCGACCGCAGCGGGGCCGACCCTTTCCGCGTCATCGGCCAGCTTCGGTCCAAGCTGGGACACAACGCCGTGGCCCTGCAGATTCCCCTCGGTCTGGAAATGGATCTGCAGGGAATCGTGGATCTGATCTCCATGAAGGCCTTCTACTTTGACGGCGACAACGGCGAAATCATCCGCATTGAAGCAATTCCTGAAAATTTCATTGATCTGGCCAGGACGAAGCGCGAAGAATTGATCGACGCCGCCTCCATGTTTTCCGACGAACTGACCGAGGCGATCCTCGAAGAGCGGGAGATCACCGAGAACCTGATTCTCGATGCCGTCCGCAAAGGAACGCTCAAACGACTACTGACGCCCGTTCTCGTAGGATCTGCCTACAAGAACAAGGGCATACAGCCCCTGCTCGACGGCGTCAACCGTCTGCTCCCCTGCCCTGCCGACGTTCAGAACGAGGCCCTGGACATGGACAACAACGAGGCGCCGGTCATTCTGGCCACAGATCCTTCCAAACCGATTGTGGCGCTGGCCTTCAAACTGGAAGACGGCCTCTACGGACAGCTCACGTATATCCGTGTCTATCAGGGAAACATGGCCCGGGGGGCCACGATCATCAACGCCCGGAGCGGGAAGAAGATCAAGGTCGGTCGCGTCGTGCGCATGCATGCCGAGCAGATGGAAGAAATCGAGGCCATCCCGGCGGGCTACATCGGCGCTCTTTTCGGCGTCGAATGCGCCTCCGGCGATACCTTTGTTTCGCCCGGGATCAATCTGACGATGACCTCCATGTTCGTGCCGAATCCCGTCATCTCGCTCGCCATTGCACCGAAAGACAACAAGGCCCAGATCAATATGTCCAAGGCGCTGGGCCGCTTCACCAAGGAAGACCCCACCTTCCGGGCGCATGTGGATCATGAAACCGGCGAAACAATCATCGAAGGCATGGGTGAACTCCACCTGGAGGTCTACGTCGAACGCATGAAACGGGAATACGCCGCCGAGGTTTCCACGGGCGCCCCGCGCGTCGCGTACCGGGAAACCATCACCCAGCGGGCGGATTTCAACTACACCCACAAGAAGCAGACCGGCGGCGCCGGACAGTACGGTCGCGTGGCCGGATATCTGGAGCCGGTCGCGGACGCTGATTTTGTTTTTGAAAACGACGTCAGGGGCGGCAACATCCCCACCCAGTACATCGCCGCCGTCGAAAAGGGTTTCCGGCAGTGCCTCGCCAAGGGACCCAAGATGGAATTCCCCGTGACGGGGGTCAAGGTCGTCATCAACGACGGCGCCTCCCATGCCGTGGACTCATCCGACATGGCCTTCCAGGCCGCCGCGCGCGGCGCCTTCAAGGAAGGGTATCTGCGGGCCAGGCCCATCATTCACGAACCCATCATGAAGGTGGTCGTGGAAACCCCGACGGAATTTCAGGGAGCGGTCATGGGCCTTCTGAATCAGCGCCGCGGCATGATCGTCGGCGCCCAGGACGATGGCCCCATGTGCGTCATTGAGGCGCAGGCCCCGCTGGCGGAAATGTTTGGATTTTCAACAGTCCTGAGATCCTCCAGCCAGGGAAAGGCGCAATTTACAATGGAATTCGCACTTTACCGGCAGGTTCCGCAGTCCATCGCGGAAACAATTGCCGAAGACACGGCCCGGCGCAAGAAGAACGCGGCATAAAATAATCCCGGTGGACAAGACAAATCGATGCGCCCCTTATCGCTGCGAAAAGATACCGCAACCATCATCAACTTTAAAGACAGGAATATGACGATGTTCAAGAATGATTTGATCGTTCGCAATCCACTCAGGAAGATGGGGTCCGAAACCGACGACGTGATTCCTGAAGGGGGCTTCGGCGCCGTTCTCGCCCATGCCGGCGTCGGTAAGACGGCATTGCTCGTGCAGCTGGCCCTCAATGCCATGCTGAGAGAAAGGAATGTCCTTCACATCAGCCTCAATGATCCCGTCGGCAAGGTCAGCCTCTGGTATCAGGAGCTTTTCCAACATCTGGCGAAGGAAACCCAGGTGCGGCAGATACAGCAACTCTGGGAGACCATCCTGCCTCATCGGTTTATCCTGACCTTTAAGGCGGAGGGCTTCAGCGTCCCGAGGCTTGAGGAACGCTTGACGGACCTGCTGGCGCAGGACATCTTTCATCCGCAGATGATGATCATGGACGGGCTGCGTTTTGATGAATCGGGACGCCAGCCGCTCTGCGATCTGAAAGCGCTGTCGGCCCGGCACCGAATGCGAGTCTGGTTTACCGTCAACACCCATCGCCATGAACAGCCTGGTCCGGACGGCTTGCCGGTGCAACTGCTCCATGTGGCAGACCTTTTCGACATCGTCCTCGAGCTTCAGCCCAAAGGCTCGGAAATTCACATTCTGCCTCTGAAAGGATCGCCGCCCGCCGCTGACGGCCTGCCCCTGCTGTTGGATCCATCGACCATGCTGATCAACGACAACGGCTGACGTTCAGGGTTCAGAAACGGCCATTGTTTTATCCGGGAAATGTGGTATAAATTGCTTCAAAGCGAATTCACCCTGCCGGAGAGGAACAATGCCATGAGGGACCTTCCCGTTCCCGTCCTGTTGCTGTACAATCTGGATCCGGCCTGGTCAGACGGAGATCGGGGCATTGCCGTCCAGGAAGCCAACCGGCTTGCATCAAGCCTCGGCGAGCTGGGCCATCCGGTAACCTCCATCGCCGTTCGCAACGCCGATCTGGCCGCCTGTCTCAGGAGTTATGATCCCCGTGAATGGATTGCTTTCAACTGGTGTGAAGAGCTGCCGGGTATGCCGCACAGCGACGCGCGTGTAGCGGAAATTCTTGAATCAGCGGGATTTACCTACACCGGGTCGACGCCGGAGGTGCTTCGGCTGAGCTGGGACAAGGCCGGAATGAAAAAGCTTCTAAACAAGCAGGATCTGCCCACGCCGCGCTGGCGCATATACGCTGATGCCGATCCCGGAGACTGGCGCTGGTTCCCCGCCATGGTGAAACCGGCGCAGGAGCATTGCAGCATCGGGGTAACGACCGATGCGGTTGTCCGGGACGCCGGCGAGTTGCGAACCCGCATTGCCTGCATCCTTGACGCGTTCAGGCAGCCTGCCCTTGTGGAGGATTTTATCGACGGCCGGGAATTTCATGTTTCCCTGTGGGGCAACGAAGAGGTGCGGATGCTGCCGGTGGCGGAAATGGATTTCAGCCGTTTCGACGATGTGCGGGACCGTTTATGCACCTATGAGTCCAAGCATCATCCGGGATCGCGGCATTATGAAGGAATTCAAACGTTGCTACCGGCTCCGTTGACGGCAGCGGAACATGATCTCCTGTACCGCACGGCGCAGTCGGCCTATCGGGCCTATCGCTGCCGTGACTTCGCGCGGCTGGATATCCGCCTGCGGGACGGGGTCTTTTACATCCTGGACATCAATCCCAATCCCGACATCAGTTCCGATGCCAGCTTGGCCTGCGCGGCGGAGGCCGCCGGTTTTTCCTTCGGCGCCATGGGCAGCCATTTGATCGGCCTGGCGGCTGTCCGTCACCCCATATTCGGACGTCGATTCAGCGCCGCCTCCGACTGAACAGGGGGGCAGCCCGTGCAAAAAAATATTGACAACTTTCCCCGATTTATTCATTGTAACGGCAAAACCAAACGCCATGAGAAGGAGATCAGATTATGCCCACTTACGACTATCAGTGCCAGGACTGCAAACGGAAATTCTCCGTGACGCACCGCATCTCCGACCACGACAAGGCGAAGGTCGTTTGTCCGAAGTGCAAAAGCCGGAAGGTCAAACAGCAAATTTCTCTATTTATCACGAAAACCAGCCGCAAAAGTTAACGATTTGGTAAAAAAGTCAGAGACCTCTCTTCGCATTGCGCCTCAGCCGAATGTCGCTGCGGTGTATACAAAGTGATGTTCACCCGGTCCATGCGCACTTCCTAAAAGAGAGACTCCTGCTTTTTTGACGGAAGTCCATCCTTTCAATCAGGATTCATTGATTTTCTTTCCAGAATATTAAGACATAAATACCCCGTTCTGCAAGGGGTCAGGACCAACGGATACGGGGAAGCTAATGCGCAGCGGTTTAGTTCTTCAATGCGTAATGATCATATCTATGGCAACCCCAACACCTCCTCACCGCAAGTTTCGGTTCAGCATTTTACCGCCAAATTAACTTTGACACACAAGATCATCTTGACTTACGCTCGGGCAGTCAATAAGCAAAGATAAAATTGATAAAAAATGATGAGGGTAAATATCATGAGGAAACTACTTTTGTTAAGCATGGTGCTTTTCGCAATTTTTATTACTGCGTGCAGCAACAGCAGCGACAATTTGCATGATCAAAGAATAAGAATTGCCTTCCATGATGTCCCCTATCAGACCGAAAAATATCTGCGTATCGGCTACACGCTGGAGACATGGGAATATGAAAAAGACGGTCTGGAGCTGCAGCAGATAAAGGTTCTGGATGCAGACACCAAAGAAGAGCTGTTTATCATCGATAAAAATAACATGCCGAAAATATACAAGAATCCTCTGACTTCAAGCCCCTATTTTGTCTTTGACATCCTGACAGACTATTACCTTTCGATACAACTTCCCATTCCCCTGGGGACAACACCGCCAAGAAACGTGTCCCATCGCTTTATCTTGAAAAATACTGCCGACAATAGCGAATTGGCCATAGAAGGGGCAGTGTTCTCGCCACGCACAAACGAAGCGCCGCTTGTGATTGCCTCGCCGCTTAAAGGAGAGAACCTCTATTACTTGAACCAGTCAACCATGGGTTATCATTTTTATGTATTAATGTTTATGAACGGCAAAATCTTCAAGCCTGAGCGCTATGCAATCGACACGTCTGAGATAAAGAGTGATTTAACCACGTACTTGAAGGGAGATCCCAAAGTGAACACTTCCTATTTCAATTACGGGAGGACCTTGTACGCCGTTGCCGATGGGAAGGTGGTGCATATTCAGGACGGTCGGCCGGAAAAATCCGGAGATGCAAAGGATGTCACCTTAAAATCGGCGGATGAATATGCCGGAAACTACCTGGTGCTGGATATCGGGGGCGGGCGGTATGCCTATTATTGTCACTGTATTCCGAACTCTTTTTTGGTAAGAGTGGGCGACGGGGTGAAGGAAGGCGACCCGATCGCACAGTTGGGCAATTCAGGCAATTCTACAGGACCGCATCTCCACTTCCATATAGCTGACGGGCCGGAGATTTGGACATCCAACGGTCTTCCCTTTGTGCTGAAGAAATATACAAAGACAGGTATATTTATCGAACCGGGCCCTGGTACTCTCATGCCTCATGAACCTTTTACCAACGCCATGATGGAAAATACAACCGTGTTCAATGTGGAATAAAAAAATCTATAGGGACATCCTCAACGGATTCATCTGTGGACAAGGTTAAGGAGGGTAGCATGAGTCTAAAGCGGTATATGTAAGATTCAGTGAACATTTCGACCCGTAATACTTAGTGTTAGTCATGCCACAATGTTATCGACTTGTCGGTGTGGTCAGTCAAGACTCAATTCACCAGATTATTAAATCAAAAAGTATGCATAAACCGGATGAGCCATTAAAGTGAATCCAGGAAGCGGTCCAGAATCCTGGTCATCTCGTCGTATCGGGGATTGTAGGTGAGCCGGCGCAGCGTGTAGCGGCTCAGATTCTGCGATGTGAGTTCGCCCTGCCAGAGATGCGGATCATGCAGGCAGGACATCCGCTTTTCGTGGTCGGCCTGGTAATGCAGGCAGTATTTATACCCCCCGTTTTTGCCATAATGGGGATCATCAGGCGGCACGAGCAGCGAGATGTGGGCATAATCGAGAACCCGATCTTCTGGAAGGAAACTCTTCTGAAATAGAATTCTGGCATCGGTGTCCTTGCGGCTTTTCGAATCCTCCTTACCGTAAAGCAGCAGCAAGCTTTTGGGCGATGTCGCGTAAGCCTTGAAGACATCGACAATTTTATCCGTGTCAACCGAGATGTCATCTGCGCTGACAGCGGTAAAGACCGGCATGGAGAGGCGTCTGCCCGATGCAATAGCGGCATCGATTTCACGGGTCAGCCGGTAAACCTGGACGCCTCCGTTTATCGCAAAGCTTTCATATTTGGCATAATCCTTGTCATCCCCTTTGCTTCCAAGCCAATCCGTAAAAACATTCATGAACCCGGCCATGGCAGCCCACGGACTTCTGATGCCCACGGCTGGAGCAAACAGGATCAGTCCGTGAACATCCTTATTTTTCAAGGCTTCGCGGATGCAGAGGGCGCCACCCGTAGAGAATCCGCCCAGATAGAGTTTCTCCACCTGAGGCCTCAGTCGCAACACCATATTCCGTCGCACGGATCCACTCCTGATAGCCGACGCTCAGAAGGTCGCCGGGGACGGTGCCGTGGCCCGGCAACAGAATCGATCGAACCAGAAAGCCCCGCTGCTGAAGGCTCCGGGCAATCGGTTGCATGAAATAGGGAGAGTCCGACAGGCCATGGATCAGCAGGATTCCTTTTTCATGGCGGCCCTCCCGATTCCGGGGGAATCGGCTTTCATCGGGTATCAACTCAAAAGGCCGATTGGCATCCAGAACGATTTTCCGGTTGGCTTCATGGATATCCACACGGGCTTTTTCAATCATATGTTCGGATTGCCGGATATATTCATCGAAAGTCACATCCCGGCCGAAGGTGAACCGGCTGTTGAGTCCCGATTCCTGGAGACGCGGAGGTAGTGTCGCGCAACCGGCCAGCACAACCGTCAGAATAAAAAAGAGTAAATGCTGCTTGAGTCTTTTAAGGCGCATCAGAACCCCTGTTCAGCGATGGTTATAGGTTTCGAGAGCTTTGCATGACCGCTGATAAATGGTTCGCACGCGGCGAATCAAAGATTTTTCGACTTTCCAGGAATAAGACTAATTCACCGATTTCAACAGGATTTAGACCTTATCCTAATTTCTTGCGAAAAAGATTTTGAGCCGCGGTGAAGCCATTGATCAGCAATCTCATTTTATGATACCCAAAGCCGCAGATATAATCAACGATTGGTTTTTGAAGGTGCGTATGCTATGAATCACAAGGATTATTTCATGTATCAATATGGAATGAGTCATGGCCGTTTTTAAACGCTATGCCGGAAACCGGTTGGGGCTTCTTGCCGACCGCCTGGCTGAATGCATCCGGACCCCTCTCTCCTCCCCCTGGCGCCGGAAATCATCATTGTACAGAGCAAGGGGATGGAGCGCTGGCTGTCCATGGAACTGGCTCGCCGCCACGGCATCTGCGCCAATATACGCCTTCCCTTTCCTAACGCCTTTCTGGACGAATTGTTCAGGACCATGCTGCCAGAATACCGGGAGGCACCGGCCTATGATCCGGAAATTATGGCATGGCGGATCATGGACGCGTTGCCCGCCTGCCTTACGGATCCGGTATTTGCGCACCTCCGGCGTTACCTGCAGGACGACGCCGGCGGACTCAAGGTTTATCAGCTAGCTTACCGCGTGGCCGATCTCTTCGATCAGTATCTGGTGTTCCGCCCGGACATGGTACTGGACTGGGAGGCGGGCAAAAGCGGGTACGGCGAGGATGCCTGGCAGGCCAAACTCTGGCGGAAGCTGCGGCAGAATGACAAAAGCCATCACCCCGCCGGCCTCCGGCGCATGCTGCTTGAGCAGATTCGGCGCTCCCTGCCGACGTCCGGACCTCTGCCGGAACGCATTTCCATTTTCGGAATCTCCTGGCTTCCGCCCTTCCATCTTGAGATTTTCCATGCGTTGTCCGGCCGGCTGGATGTCAACCTCTTTGCCCTGAATCCCTGCCGTGAATTCTGGACGGACATCCGGTCCGAACGGGAAGTGGGCAGGGCCGTTGAAAAAAGCAGAGTATCCAGCGGGATAAAAACCCTGTCTGCAACCGACCTCCATCTCGAAGGGGGCAACAGCCTCCTGGCTTCGTTGGGAACACAGGGCCGCGACTTCTTCAAATGGCTCACGGACCTGACCGGAGAGGAATATGACGTTTTTATTGATCCCGGCGAGGCCACTCTCCTGCAGGCGATTCAGTCAGACATTCTGCATCTGCGGGAAAGGGGCCGGGGCGAACAGGCGAAAACCTGCATCGATTCTCTGGACCAATCGATGCGTATCCATTCCTGTCACAGTCCCATGCGGGAGGTGGAGACGCTGCACGATCAGATTCTGGCCCTGTTCGATGACGATCCGGACCTACTCCCCCGGGACATCCTGGTCATGGCGCCGGACATGGACACTTATGCCCCCCTGATTCATGCTGTTTTTGACGCCACTTCGGCGCCGTCTCAGGATCATGCCGCCCTCCCCCGGATTCCCTTTACCATCGCCGACCGGAGCCTCAGGGAAGACAGCCCCATCATGGATGCCTTTCTGGACCTTCTGGAATTATCGGGCAGCCGTTTCGAAGTTTCATCGGTCCTCGCCCTGCTCGAAGCGCCGCCGGTCAAGAGAAGATTCGGCCTGTCGGAAGAGGATATGGAGCGGATTCGGCGCTGGGTCAGCGACGTCCGCATCCGATGGGGCATTGACGGGGCATCCCTTCGACAGGCAGGATTGCCGGACTTTCCGGATAACACCTGGATGGCCGGTCTTGAAAGGCTTTTCCTGGGTTATGCCCTGCCCGGACGGGACGAGCAGCTGTTCAACGGTATTCTGCCCTACGATGCAATCGAAGGCCTGGAGGCTCAGACACTGGGCCGCCTGGTTGAATATCTCAATGGTCTCTTTGCATGTGTGAAGGTTCTGGATCAATCCAGAACGCCCGGCGATTGGGCGGCGGTCCTGTTGACGCTTCTGGCACAGTTTATTGAGGGCGATGAGGAGACCCAAAGGGACGTGCAGGCGGTCCGTCAGAGCCTCCTGCGTCTAACCTGGCTGGGCGAGCGTTCCGGCTTTGACGCCCCGGTGACCATCAGCGTCATCAAGTCCTTTCTCAGGCAGCACTTCGAACAGCAAGGCTTCGGCGCCGGATATATCAGCGGCGGCGTCACCTGTTGCGCCATGCTACCCATGCGCAGCATTCCTTTCAAGGTGATCTGCCTGCTCGGAATGAACCATGACGACTATCCTCGCCCTTCCCGAACGCCGAGCTTTGATCTGATGGCGAAAGCCCCCCGGCCGGGAGATCGTTCGCGGCGCCATGACGACCGTTACCTCTTCCTGGAATCCCTGCTTTCGGCAAGACAGAAACTGATCATCAGTTATGTCGGCCAGAGCATTGCGGACAGCAGCTCCCTGCCTCCTTCCGTCGTGGTCTCGGAACTGCTGGATACCATTGAAAAGGGGTTTACATCGCCGGACGGCGCCATCAGGAACCTGCTGACGACGAACCATCGCCTGCAGGCCTTTCATCCGGCTTATTTTTCAGGACAATCAAATCTTTTCAGTTATTCAGAAGAAAACAGCCATGCCGCCCGGCGACTGCGGGCGCGTTTCGACGCCAGGCCGACATTTTTTGCCGGCGCTCTTCCTGATCCCGGCAAGGACTGGAGAAATATTGAAGTCATCGATCTGGTTAATTTTTTCCGAAACCCTTGTCGTTTTCTGCTGGAAAGACGCCTGGGGACGACGCTTGTGGAGGATGCGGATATGCCTGTTGACCAGGAGGCATTCGACATCACCGGGCTGGAAAGATACGACCTTGAGCAACGTCTTGTGGAAAAGGCGCTCGCCGGGCAGCATCCGGAGGCGCTCTTCCCGATATTTCGCGCCTCCGGCCGGCTTCCTCATGGAAACGTGGGCGCCATCTGTTATAATAACCTGATTCGGGGAGTGGAAAATTTTACAGCCGGAATCAAACCCTTTCTGACGGGCGAAGCGCTGGAGCCTGTCGATGTCCGTCTGGATATCGCCGGTTTTCAGTTGCATGGCCGTATTGAGAACCGGCGCCCCGGCGGCCTGTTTCACTATCGCTATGCTGAACTCAAAGCCGGGGATCACCTGCGGCTCTGGGTGCATCACCTGATTCTGAATCATATGCAGCCGGACGGGCAGGACTCCTTCGGGAGCCTCCTGATCGGCCGTGATCAGGGGTGGGCGTATCTACCCGTCACAAATGCCGCAGCCGTTCTGCAGCAGCTATTAACACTGTATTGGAAGGGATTGTCTGTGCCGCTCAAGTTCTTTCCGGACGCTTCATGGACATACGCGGAGCAGAGGCTTGAAAACGGAAAGACAATAACCGAGGCCTTGCGTATGGCACGGCCGCTCTGGACGGGCTCCGACTACAGACGCGGCGAATCGAAAGATCGTTACTACCGACGCTGTTTCGGGGAACAGGATCCCCTCGACGAGGAATTCGAGCAACTGTCGGTGCTGGTTTATGAACCGTTGATGAAACACAGAACGAGTGCTTTGCATGGCCGCTGAAAAATGACTCCCTTTGATCTTCTAAAGAGCCCGTTGCAGGGCACCCATCTCATCGAGGCCGGCGCCGGCACGGGAAAAACCTATGCCATCGCCGGTCTCTACATCCGCCTCATCCTCGAAAGGGCAATTCCGGTGAGGGAGATTCTTGTGGTCACTTTCACCCTGGCGGCCACGGCCGAGCTGAAAGACCGCATCCGCCGCAAGCTCCGGGACACCCTCGATGCATTTTTGCAGGAGGACAGCAAAGATGCTTTTCTACAGGCGCTCATCCGTACCTTCCCGCATCCCGCTCTGCGAAAAGAGGCCTGCGAGCGCCTTCGCGCCGCTCTCCGGGATTTCGATGAAGCCGCCATCTTCACCATTCACGGCTTTTGCCGGCGTATGCTCCACGAACATGCCTTTGAAAGCGGAGCCCTTTTTGACACCGAACTTGTGCCGGATCAGCGCCGGTTGAAAGAAGAAATTGTCCGGGATTTCTGGCGGACGCATTTCTACGGGACCCTGCCCGAACTCATCGGATATGCCATGAGTCAGGGCTTCACGCCCGCTTCATTGGTCAGGCAGGTGGAGAATATCGCCTTGAATCCCGATATCCGTGTCCTGCCCGAAGGCGAACCTACTTCCATCGACATCATCCGGAAGTCCCTCGCTGCTTTCTACGCGATGGTTGCGGAATTGCAGGCCATCTGGACGTCGGTACGGGAAGAGGTCCGTCAAAAGCTTCAGGATCCGGCCCTCAAAGCCAATATTTACGGCCCGAAGACGGCAAACCGTCTCGTAGACGCCATGGATGAGTGGCTGGCCGCGAGAGAATTCCAGCCCTTCATGGATTTTGAGAAAATGACCCCTGAGAGGATCGCAAAAGCCGTCCGGAAAAACACAAACCCTCCGGAACATCCGGTATTCGCGATCTGCCAAGCGCTTCTGGAGAAAGCCGACGATCTGCGCCGGGAGCTGGATCAATATTTGCTTTTTTTAAAAACCGCTCTCATCAGGATGCTCAGGACTGAACTGCCTGCCCGCAAGCAGAAACAGAACATTCTGTTTTATGACGACCTGCTCGTCAGGTTGAGAGACGCGCTCGAAAAAGAGGGAGGCGGCGCACTCGCAACCGTGATTGGCAATCAATTCAAAGCCGCCCTGATCGACGAATTCCAAGATACCGATCCAATTCAGTATGCTATTTTTCATACCGTTTTCGGCGGGGAAGACCACACCCTTTTTCTGATCGGCGATCCCAAACAGGCCATTTACAGCTTCCGCGGCGCCGATATTTTTGCCTATATGCAGGCGGCAGGCGACGTCGGGACGGGCCATACCCTCGATCGGAACTGGCGGTCGGAACCGGGCCTCATTGAGGCTGTCAATGCCCTGTTTTCCAGGCCCGGCAACCCCTTCGTGTACGGGGATATTTCCTTTCGTCCTGCAGAAGCCGCCCCGATGGTCGGGCGCAAGATTCTAACTATCGACGGGAAACAGCCTTCCCCCCTGGAATGGTGGTTCATCCCGGCCGTCTTGTTCACGCAATCAGACAAACCCCTGCCAAAAGAGACAGCCCGGCGATTCATCGCCGACGCCGTAGCGGCGGAAATATCGCATCTCATTCGCCTGGGGCGCGAGCATCGCGCCATGATCGGACAAAGTCCGCTTGATGAGAGCGATATGGCCGTGCTGGTGCGCACGAATCGGGAAGCCGGGCTGATCCAGCGGGCCTTGCAGAACCTCCGGATTCCCAGCGTCCTTACCAGCGAGGAAAACGTCTTCGATTCCCATGAAGCAGGCGAACTCCTGCAGGTATTGCAGGGAATTGCATGGCCCGCCCGTGAAAATCTCGTACGCGGCGCTCTGGCGACGGACATGCTGGGCGCGGGCCCAGGCGCCCTTGATCAATGGCTGCACGACGACGACGGCTGGTCGGCCCGTCTGGAAACATTCAGACAGGATCACGAATTATGGAAAACACGGGGCTTCATGCGGATGTTCCGGACCCTGACCCTCAGAGAGGGCGTGCGGAGCCGTCTGCTGTCCTTTCCGGACGGCGAACGCCGCCTGACAAACCTTCTGCATCTAACAGAGATCCTCCATGAGGAATCCCAATCCCGGAACCTGGACAATGACCGGCTGTTGCAGTGGCTGGCGGAGCAACTGTCCGGCAAGGGGCGGGAAGACCGGGACGAGCACCTCCTGCGCCTGGAAAGCGACTCCCGCGCGGTGAAGATCCTGACCATCCACAAGAGCAAGGGACTCGAGTACCCGGTTGTCTTCTGTCCATTTGCCTGGGGATCGTCGCGCATTGCCAGAGGACCTTTTTATTTTCATGATGAAAGCCGCAATCGGGAGTTGACGCTCGAACTCGGGCCTGCGAACCAGAGCGCGCACAAGCTCTCAGCGGAAAGGGAACGGCTGGCCGAAAACTGCCGTCTTCTCTATGTGGCGCTGACGCGGGCGAAACACCGCTGTTATTTCCTGTGGGGACACATCAATGAAACGGGCAGTTCCGCACCGGCCTATCTCTTCCACGGGGCGAAAGCGGATATCCATCCAGACTGCGGGGAAGGTACCGTTGACGTCCTGGAAAAACACGTGGGAGCAATGTCGGATCAGGACATGCACAGCGATTTGGAGCGTATCACGGCAGACAGCGGCGGAACGATCCGGTTGCGGGAGCTTCCCAAAACGCCGGGCATCCCCGTGCCGCCGCGCGTGGACGCTTTCGAAGTAATCGCCTGCCGGACATTCAAGGGACGTATTGATCCATCCTGGAAAGTGGCCAGCTATTCGCTGCTTGTTTCCAGCCCCTCCACACTGATGGACCTGCCGGACCGGGATGCGGCTTTGTCTCCGGCGCCATCATATTCACCCAACCTTCATACCCCTTCTCCTGCCTTCCCCGGGCGGGAGGACAGGACGGAAGGGGAAGCCGACAGAAGCATTTTCAGCTTCCCCGGCGGCACCCGGACCGGTATCCTGATCCACGATATCCTTGAACAGTTTGATTTTACCGAGCGCAATCCCGATGTGATCAGCCGTCTGATTTCCGAAAAGCTTCCTGTTCACGGTTTTGACGGGCACTGGGAAGGGACATTGACCAGGATGCTGCAAAACGTGGCCGCCTGCCCCCTTCCGCTGCCGGCAGCATCGGAAACAGGTTGCACCCCGACCTTTACACTCTCTCAGATCTCGAAACAGGCCAGGCTCAATGAGCTGGAGTTCTATTTCCCGCTGCGTATGATTTCCCGTCAGAAGCTCGGCGACATCCTCGGCGGGGATGGGTTGAAAGAAACGGGTCTGGAACGCCTGAACTTTAATCCGGTTCGTGGTTTCATGCACGGCTTCATCGATCTGGTTTTTGAACATGAAGGGCGGTTTTATCTGGCGGACTGGAAATCCAATATTCTGGGTTACGACATTGCGGACTACGCGGGCGCCTCATTAAGGAAGGCCATGGAAACGCATTTCTATATCCTGCAGAGCCGTCTGTATGCCGTTGCACTCCACCAGTATCTCGCGCTGCGACTGCCGGATTATGCGTACGATACTCATTTCGGCGGCGTTTATTATCTTTTTGTCCGGGGGATGGATCCGGCCTGCGGGTTTGAGTATGGCGTCCATGTCGAGCGGCCGGAACGGAGTTTTATAGAAAGGCTCAGCCGGTTGCTGATTGCACAGACATGAGGCAAGGGAAACGGTTATCGCATCCAGCGATTACCGCCGGCCGCTTTCGCCCGATACATGGCAAAATCGGCTTTTTGAACAAGGGTGTCCCGGTCGGGACCGTCATCAGGAAAAACGGCGGTGCCGACGCTGGCCCTTATAGAAAGCTCCCGGCCGGAAACGGCAAAGGGCTGCTGAAAGGCCTGAAGGATTTTCTGTCCGAGCGGTTCCAGATCTTCAATCTGCCTCATCCCCGGCAGCAGCAGCAATAACTCGTCACCGCCGAACCGGGCCAGCGTATCGCCGTCGCGCATCTGTGAGGCGAGACGATCCGCGACACCGCGCAGCAACTGGTCGCCCATGCCGTGACCGAAACGATCATTGATCTCCTTGAATTTGTCCAGATCCAGCAGCATCAAGGCAAATTGCTCACGACTGCGTCTTGCAAGGGCCAGGACCTGGGAGAAGCGGTCATAAAAAAGCAAGCGGTTCGGCAGGCCCGTCAGGGGGTCGTGATAGGCCATATGCTGGATGGCTTCCTCGGACTTGCGCCGCTCTGTGATATCATGTAGTATTCCGCGGAAGCCTTTTGGCCGCCCGGCAGCATCCCGGATAAGAGAAACGGACACCTCCAGATGCTGCTCTTTCCCGTCCGGCCGGACGGCCCGCCAGGAAATCCCGCGCAAAGGTGTCCCGGTCAGATAAACCTGATGAAAGAAACCGAAGATCATCGCGGCATCCTCATCTGCGGCATAAACCGCAAAATTCTTGCCTTCTATTTCGCTGTACGGGATGTTCAAGATCCGCAGGGCCGCATCATTGACAAACGTGATGGTCCCTTTGATATCCACCTCATAGTAGCCGTCACCGATGTTTTCGATAATGGTCCGGTATCGCTCTTCGCTGAGCTTCAGATTCTGTTGCGCCTGTTTGCGCTGCGTGATGTCTTCATGCGTTCCTTCATAATAGAGAACATTTCCATCGCCGTCGCGGACAGCCCTCGCGTTGACGGACACCCAGAAGGTGCTGCCGTCGGCGCAGAAGGCCTCATGTTCAAAATTCTCCACATATCCCTGCTCGGCCATGATGCGCTTGAAGGCATCCCACTCCGCCAGTCGCACATAATGCTGGCTTGCGATATCCTTGATACCTGAAATCATTTCTTCCGGTGACGCGTAACCGCACATGCGCGCCAGCGCGGGGTTGACGCTGATGAAACGCCTTTCGGGGGAACTCTGAAACATGCCGATGACGTTGTTGTCGAAAATCGCCCGATACTTTTCTTCGCTATCCATCAGCGCCCGTTCCACCTGCTTACGCGCGCTGATATCCCGGATGGACTCGATGGCCCCGATGATGTTTCCCGACTCATCAGACATAGGGCTTGCCTTGATCCACAGAAACACGTCCTGCCCGGGGACAAGGTGTTTGGAGACAGACTCTGCAATAATGCTGTCCTTGTCTCTGGACAGAAACGGATACATTTTTTCAATTTCGGCATCCGGTCTAATCGCGAGATCGATCAGGATGGGTCTGCGCACCCCGTAAAACGGACAGGCATATTCGTAACCGCCCCTCCCCAGCATGTTCTCTTTATTAGTCCCTGTCATCGCTTCCATGGCTTGATTCCAGGCGATCACCCGGCCCTCCAGGTCAACGGCAAAGGTCGCATCCGGCAGGAAGTTGATGATATCGGATAGACGCCGATTGGCCTCTCTGGACGCTTCCTCGGCGCGCTTGCGTTCTGTGATGTCGCGGCCGATGCCAAACCGGCCGGTGATGTTCTCCTCGTCATCCCGCATCGTTGTGGTCACAAATTCGACGGGGATACGTTTGCCATCCTTGTGCAACAGCAGGGTTTCATAGGCCGGGACATCCTGGCCTTTCATACCTTTTTTAAAATGCGAAGAAACGTCAGCAAAAGACTCAGGTGCAACGGCGAAGGTAAAGGGGTTCCCCGCAAGTTCCTGCGGCTCATATCCCAGCATCTCCTCAAAACTTGAATTGGCATAGCTAAAACGGCCTTTCGCATCCACAACAAAGACAAGGTCTTTGGTTGTTTCGATCAACGTACGGAACCGCTCTTCGCTCTCCTGGAGCGCCTTTTCGATCCGTTTGCGAATGCTGATGTCGCGGACAACCGCATGAATGAGTTGTTTTCCCGGAAGTTCCAGACGACTGAGGCTGACCTCGGCGTCAAACGACGTTCCGTCATAGCGGCAATGGCGCCATTCAAAGAATTGCGGTTTCCCCATTAGCGCGCCATTTATCTTTTCGATGGCCTTTTGTATGGAGTCTCTGCCGTCCGGTTGCAGCGGCGTCGAAAATCGCGCCGGCGTCTGGCCGATGATCTCCAACCTGCTGCATTGAAACATCTCGAGCGTTTTCGGATTACAATCGATAAAGTGATAATCATCTATGAGGAAAATCGCATCCTGGGCGCCTTCGAACAGAATCCGGAAGTGTTCCTGACGATCATGCAGCGCCTCCTCGATCTGTTTTCTTTCCGTGACATCCATGGAATTTCCGAGAATAGCAGCCTTCCCCTCCCAAGTGAAGGGCACAATTGTCTCCATGATCCAGTGTATCCGGCCGTCCTTCGCCAGGACGCGAAACTCGCTGGGCGAGTTTTTCTTGCCCTGCAGCATCGCGCGGGCGTTTTCCCGGGCATTTTCCCTGTCTTCGGGATGAATGATGTCGGCCGGCGGCCGGCCCACCAGTTCGTCCGGCGTATAACCCGCATAGGACGCGGCATTCCGGTTGATATAACGGAACTGACCGTCCTGGACGACATAGATTCCGGCAAATGACTGCTCTGTCATGAGTCGGTAGAGTTCCTTCTGTTTATCTATGGGCTTGCCCATCGCGGAAATCTCCTGATCTATCCTGCCCTGAAAAGAATCTCGCCCCGGCCCGTCAGTTTAAAGAGACCTCTGAACAATGGGCCACGCCGGCAATTAAATAATTTTTCGCTGAGCCGAATATCACACCTCAATCATGACGGATTTCAAACTTTCAAGTTTATCTCTGAAGAGGTAAAATACTTGATTTGCCGCTTACGTACCATTTTTCAGCGGGTCTGTTGATCTTGGAGTTACTGTATATATCTGGCCCATTTTTTTAGCGGCGTCAAGCTTTTTCAAGGCGTCCCTTCGCCCGCCTTGCCGGTTTTGGGCTTTCTTCCTTGCCCCCTGTTTTATATTGTATTTTTCTTTAATCTCTGCAAGATTCTCCCAGAACCTGATGCAACTCCTGCCGGAACCGCTTCGGTCGCTTGGGATGCAGGCTAAATTATGATCACGAAAGGGACTGGACCAACCGCATGGCTAAATTGACCCTCAGGGAATGGCTGGCACGGATGGAAAGCAACGGACGTTTCATGGAGAATGTCCGGGCCGTCAAACGCCTGCCGGCTGCGCAGGGCCGCTTTGCCGATTTTCCGGATTGGGTTCATCCCCGCCTGAGTCAGGTACTCGATAAAAGGGGGATCCGGAAGCTTTACAGCCATCAGGTCGAAGCGATTGACCTGGTCCGGCAGGGCCGCAATGTGGTTCTGGTGACGCCCACTGCCAGCGGCAAGACCCTCTGTTACAACCTGCCGGTACTCCAGCAGATCCTGGTGGAGCCGGAAACGCGCGCCCTATACCTATTTCCGACGAAAGCCCTGGCCCAGGACCAGATGCATGAGATCCACTCCCTGATCGGTGAACTCGGCGCCGATATCAAGACCTATACCTACGACGGCGACACACCCGACGACGCCCGCCAGGCGATCCGCAAACAGGGCCATGTGGTCGTCACCAATCCCGATATGCTGCACGCAGGGATTCTGCCCCATCACACGAAGTGGCAGAAACTCTTCACAAACCTGAAATACGTGGTGATTGACGAACTGCACGTTTACCGGGGCGTCTTCGGCTCCCATCTGACCAACGTCATGCGCCGGCTTATGCGGGTCTGCCAATTCTACGGCGCCCAGCCGGTGTTTATCTGCTGCTCGGCCACCGTGGCCAACCCGCAGGAACACGCGCAGCGCCTGCTGGAAAGGCCGATGGAACTGATCGCCACGAGCGGCGCCCCTGCCGCCGCCAAGACCTTTATGCTTTTCAATCCGCCGATCGTGAACCGGGAACTGGGAATCCGTCAGTCCGCCCTGACCCCGGCCCGTAAACTCGCCACAGACCTGATTGCCAACGCAATTCAGACGATCGTTTTCACCACCAGCCGCCTGAATGTGGAAGTTCTGACAAAATATCTGAAGGATCAATTCACGCGTGGAAAACCGCTGGATACGAAGTTCGTCACGGGATACCGGGGCGGCTACCTCCCGCATCTGCGCCGACAGATCGAGGCGGGGTTGCGCAACCGGGACGTGATGGGCGTGGTCAGTACCAACGCCCTGGAACTGGGCATCGATATCGGCGATCTGGAAGCCTGCATCATGGTCGGCTACCCCGGCACCATCGCCAGCACCTGGCAGCAGGCGGGCCGCGCCGGACGGCGCATGGGGCAGAGCTTCGCGATCCTGATCGCCCGCAGCGGCCCTATGGATCAGTTTATCGTCGAGCATCCGGATTATTTCTTCTCCCGGTCGCCGGAGCACTGCCGCGTCAATCCGGACAACCTGCTGATCCTGCTGCACCATCTGAAAAGCGCCGCCTTCGAACTCCCTTTCGAGAAGGGCGAACATTTCGGGAGAGAAAATATCGAAGAGCTGCTTGATTATCTTGCAGAGAAGGGCGTTTTGCACCGCGTGGCCGACCGGTGGCACTGGGCTGCGGAAAGCTATCCCGCCGACGAGATCAGCCTGCGCAGCGTCAATCCCGAAAATGTCGTTGTTGTCGATACGTCCGAGACCGGGCAGCACAAGGTGATCGCGGAGGTGGACTGGGACGGCGCCTTTACTACGGTGCATACCGATGCGATCTATATGGTCGAATCCCAGCAATACCATGTGGATCAACTGGATTTGGAGCGGAAGAAGGCCTATGTGCGGAAGGTGGATGTGGATTATTACACCGATGCCATGACCTATACCCATGTCCGGGTGATTGACGGTTTTGACCAAAAAAAACAACGTGATACGATCGTGGAGCATGGCGAAGTGCAGGTCGTCCGGAAGGTGGTGGGCTACAAGAAAATCAAGTTTTATACCCTCGAAAATCTGGGCTTCGGGGATGTCAACCTTCCCGAGAAGGATATGCACACCACGAGCTACTGGTTCACCATCCCAAAGGACCTCCTGACGCAACTGTCATACTCCCAGGCGGAAATCATCGATGGATTGGCCGGTCTGGGCTACAGTCTCCATCACCTGGCCGCCATGCTGCTCATGGCCGATCTGCATGATCTCGACCGCGCCATCGGCGATAAAAGCGGCGAGTGGTTCGTCCGCCACGGCCCGAAGGCAAGGATCATCACGGCATCACCTGCCGGCGCGAACGACCCGTCGGCAGGCCAGACGCTGACGATGGTGGACGCCTTTGATCCGACCCTGTTTATTTTTGATGCTTATCCGGGCGGGATCGGTTTTTCGGAACTTCTGTATCAGGAACATGCTCGCCTGCTCTCTTCGGCGCAGCAGCTCATCGGCCATTGTTCCTGCACGCACGGCTGTCCGACCTGCGTCGGGCCCACACTGGAGGTCGGCCTGTCGGCCAAAGAGGTGGCTCTGTCCATCATTGCATTGATCCTATGAGCGTCATCAAACGTCTGCAACGACTCACCGGCGAATCGACCCGGCAAACGGAAAAACCGGACCGCAGCGAAGAAATCGCTGCGCTGCGCAAACGCATCGATGCGGTCATGGCACGCCGGCAAGAAGTCAGAGCATCCGCACTCAGCCAATCAGGCCGCCTGTCCCCCAGCCTGACAGACGTCATTCCAGGGGAAGTCTGTGCCAATAGCGCCGGCGTCTGTTTCATTCAGGAGAGTCCGGTCGATGCAAGCGCCTGGCACGGTCATCGCCGTATCAGAGACTTTGCCGGAGTGAGCATGGAGGCCGCCTCCTTTCTGGCCAATAACGCCTCGCTGGCCGGATATCGGCTCGAAGAAGGCCTGTTTCTGGACACAGAGACCACCGGGCTGGCCGGCGGCACGGGTACGATGGCTTTTCTGATCGGACTGGGATGGTTCGATCGGGAACGTTTCATCGTCCGACAGATCTTCGCGCGCGATTTTACGGAGGAACGGGCCGCCCTGATCCACCTTGCTCAGATCGCCGGCGACAGGCGTTTCCTGGTCAGTTTCAACGGGAAGACCTTCGACGTGGGACTGCTGTCCACACGCTATATCATGAACCGCCTGCCCTGCCCCCTCACGGATCTGCCCCATCTGGATCTGCTCTATCCTGCCCGGCGTCTCATCGCGCACCGTCTCGAAAACTGTCGTCTGTCAACCATTGAAGCACAGATTCTCGGCCTGATCCGCCGCAATGACGTGCCGGGAGCCGACATCCCTCAGCGATATTTCGACTGGCTGCGTGGGGGAGACGCCCGCCTGCTACAGGATGTCTTCACACATAACCGCCTCGACATTATCTCCCTGGCTGCCCTGATGGGCCATCTGGCAGCGTTGACGCAATGCCGCCAGGAAACCGCCCATGCCGATGCGCACGATCTTCTGGCTGTTGCCCGGCTATACGCCGAGCGGCAACGAACCGGCCAGGCGCAACACCTGCTCTCATCACTCGTACAATCGCGCGAACCCGACCTCCGCAAGGCTTCACGGAAAATGCTTTCTCTGCTCTGCAAACGCACCGGCCGCTGGCACGACGCGGTCGATATGTGGCAAGAGATGATTCGGGATGATCCCGACGATCGGTTTGCCCTGATCGAATTGGCCAAGTGGTATGAACACCGGGCACAGGATCACGCAGCGGCTCTGATACTTGTCGGACGCGTTCTCCGGCAGGAGGGCGGATGCATCACCGCAGTGGAAAGGGAGGCATTGATGCATCGTCGGCAACGCCTGCAGCGGCGACAGGCAGACAAAAATCCGGATAAATGATGGACATTCGGACTTTTTTATACAGCCGTTATGATTGACAAAAAGAGAATCGTTGCTATATTAGCGAAAATAATTTTTTCACGATCTGCAAGGAGAATGCCCATTGACGAATATTTATAAATGTAAAAAGCGGGGAGGGCTCGTTGAAGAGGTCTGCGAAGATTCAACCTGCGAATGGCGTCTAAAAAAAGAAGGATTTCTGAACTGTACCTGGGTGGCCTGTAACTTCGGCCCTTTCACGCTCGAAGAGGTGGGTGAGATGATGGGGGTAACCCGGGAAAGAATCCGGCAGATCGAAGCGAAGGCCCTGAAGAAATTGCAGCACAAGAAAAGAAGGGATCAACTGCGGGACTTCGCGTCACCCGACAATGACTGGGATGTGATCTGACGCTATTTCTGCCCGCGTTTCTTCATCTGTTCGATAAAAATAAATTCATTCATGTGCGCTTTGCGTTCAGGCTTTGAAAAAAGCAGGCTGGATATGGCGAGTTCCATGTCCAGCGCCGAGCCTGGATCGAGTTGAGGCGTCATGAAGGATATTTTCTTAACGGCCTCGACGGCATTCGCCGACCGCCTGGACAATTCTTCCGCCATGATCATCGCCTCTTTCATAAATGTTTCCGGCGGAGCGACTTTGTTCACCAGGCCGATCCGGAGGGCTTCCTTCGCTCCCAACGGCTCGCCAAGCATGGTGATTTCCTTCGCCTTGGCCAACCCGACAATCTGCCGCAAAGGATTGAAAAGCGGGTTCAACCCGAATTTCAGCTCCGGGTGTCCGAAAATAGCCGATTCTGAGGCAATAATCAGGTCGCAGACGATCGCAAGATTAAAACCGCCGCCCAGGGCGATGCCCCCTACCGCCGCAATGACGGGTTTCCGGCAGGTATAGATGCGCTTCAGGTAACCGACTATGGATTTAAAGAAATCGTCCGTGTCACGGTCCGGCATGGCGGCCATTTCCTTGATATCTATCCCTGCCGAAAAGACATAATCGCCTCCCGTAAGAATAATGGCCCTGACGTCCGTAGCTTCTTCAAGCCTGATAAAGCAGTCCTCAAGTTCATCACGCATGGCCCGGGACAGGGCGTTCATTTCGTTGGGACGGTTCAGGGTGACAATGGCGTAGCCTGTTTTCTTCTCAAGCAAAATGGTCTTTGTATTCATTCCGGTGCATTTATCCTTTTCTTAATATCCTTCCCCACCCTGAAGAAAGGCGAACGCCGCGTCTCAACATGAATCGAGGCGCCGCTTCTGGGATTTCTCGCCTTACGGGCATGATGGCGCCGAACGGTAAAGCTGCCGAATCCGCGCACATCGATCCGCTCATCCTTCTTCAGCGCCTCCGTCATGGCTGCAAAGATAATGTTCACCGCAAGAGCCACATCTTTTGACGGAAAATCCTTCACTCGGCGTTGCACCATCCGAATCAGATCTTTTTTCGTCATGACTCTTCCTGTTTCCGACGGCTCACCGTTGATAGAGGTAATTCAATCCCTCCTGGCGGCTTTCGCTTTTCTGCATTTCCACCACCAGTGTTGTGACCGCCTGATGGAGGATCAGTTCCCAGAAAGTCGATTTCATTTTTGCGGGATAGACAACATCGGGCTCACCTTTGATGCCCGCAAGGGTCCCGGCGAGACGGACGGCATAACTCAGATCGCCAAGCTCATCCACGAGACCCAGCTTCTTTGCCTGTCTCCCCGTAAACAGACGGCCATCGGCAATCTTTCGTAAATCGTCTTTGGAAATCCTCCTGTCCTTTGCCACGACATCCAGGAACTGGTCATAGGTGTCATCCACCAGAGATTGGATCAGCGCCTTTTCGTCCTCGGTCATGGGCCGCGTCGGCGATCCGATGTCCTTGAAGCGGCCGCTTTTGACAACGGACGATTTCAGACCAATTTTTTTCAGCAGCTCTTCCACGTTGGCAAAATGCATGATGGCCGAAATGCTGCCGGTCACCGTGCCCGGACTGGCCACGATCCGATCCGCCGCACAGGCGATCAGATAACCGCCGGATGCCGCGATCGCCCCCATCGAAGCAACCACCTTCTTGTTCTTTTTCACACCCAGGATGGCGTCGTGAATTTCCTGGGCGGGCGTGACCCCGCCTCCCGGCGAATCGATACGGACAACGACTGCCTTGACGCTGTTGTCCTTGCCAAAGGCATCGAGCTGTCGGGTAATCTCCCGGGAATTCCGAATGATCCCTTCAACTGTCACGACCCCGACATGTTCGCCCCATACCAGGCTGCGCTTCCCGAAAAGGCCTCCCCCCATTGCTATCAACAGCAAAAAGATGAGGCCGACCAGCAGAAGCAGACAGAGTCCAAGAATGATCGGGTGTTTTCTCATGATAGAATGTTAATCCAAACGGGATTAACTCTGACGACTTCGTAAAAAGTCCATATGCTGCGTTGCGCTTCATCCATCGTCATTGCGGCGTACGCAAAAGTACGCCTCATTCCTCATGATTCGCGCGCCTTGCCTCTGGCGCTTTGTTACGCAGCCGTCCCAGATTCAAGACTTTGCTGTTTTTTCGCAGCCGTTAACTTTTGATATCAATTTTTATATCGGCCAGCGCCAGGCCAAGGTTCGACCCCACGTTCTCACGGTTATTAAGATAGGAAACAGCAGGCGGCGCCTCATGCGGGGACGGAGCTTCCAGCTCTTTGATGCTCAACCGGATCTTTCTGTTTTTAAGATCCACATTCTTGACCAAAGCCGAAACCAGGTCCCCCACCGCGAACAGATCCGAAGAGGCCTTGACGCGCTTCTGGCTGATCTCGGAAATGTGGACCAACCCCTCAATCCCTTCTTCCAGCTCGATGAAAATTCCAAAATCAGTTAAATTTGTGACTTTCCCGCTGACGACGGTTCCAACGGCATATTTCTGGTCCAGCCCATCCCATGGATTTTTCTCAATCTGCTTGACGCCGAGAGAAAACTTCTCGCTTGCCACATCGATATTTAATACCATGGCTTCGATTTCCTGGCCCTTTTTGAACAGTTCCGAGGGATGCTTGACGCGGTGTCTCCAGGAAATATCGGACATGTGGATCAACCCGTCAATCCCATCCTCTACGCCGACAAAGATGCCGAAATTGGTAATATTCCGAATGACCCCCTTGATAATCGTCCCTTCGGGATACTTGTTTTTAAGGGTTTCCCAAGGGTTCAGTGTGGTTTGTTTGAGTCCCAGCGAGATACGCTTAGAAGCCGCATTGACCTCTAATACCATCACGTTAACCCGGTCGTCGACATTCAGCACCTTGGAGGGATGTCTCATCTCGCGCGTCCAGAACATCTCGGAGATATGGATCAAACCTTCCACGCCCGATTCAAGTTCCACAAATACGCCGTAGTCTGTGACATTGACCACCTTACCCGCGACAATGGCACCTACCGGGTACCGCAACTCAATCGTTTCCCAAGGATTTTCCATCAACTGCTTGAGCCCGAGGGCGACGCGCTCCTTTTCCCGGTCAAAGGAAAGGACCTGTACGCGGATGGCCTCCCCCCTGGAAAAATTATCCGCCGGGCGCGTAATCCGTCCCCACGAAATATCTGTCACATGTAGCAGGCCGTCAATGCCGCCCAGATCAATGAAAATACCGTAATCCGTTATATTTTTGATGATGCCTTCAACGATTTTCCCCGCTTCCAGACGCTCCAGGGTTTCCACTTTTTCCGCTTCGCGCTCCACCTCCAGAATGGATTTCCGTGAGAGAACGACATTATTTCGCTTGCGGTCATACTTGAGGACATTGAACATCATGGTCTGACCGACAAACTTGTCAAGATCCCTGACCGGCCGGATGTCTACCTGAGAACCGGGGAGAAAGGCCGGGATGCCGATATCCACGGAGAGTCCCCCCTTGACTCTGGATAGCACTGTTCCCTGAATGGGCGTGTTCCGTTCACAGGCGATCTTAACATCATCCCATATCTTTATTTTCTCCGCCTTATCCCGCGACAATACAAGATTGCCGTCGCCGTCACGGCGATCCACCAAAACTTCAAGTTCATCGCCCACAGCGACGTTGAGGTTTCCCTGCTCATCCCTGACCTCTCTCGCCGGGATATAGCCTTCCGTCTTCCATCCCACATCCACCATCACGGTATCCGCGTTAATCTGGACGACCTTGCCGGTGACCACAGCACCAAGCTGAACATTCTGCAGGCTCTGTTCATAGAGTTCCTTGAACCCGATATCTTCATCTTTTCCCGGAGTCCTTGCTGCGACTGCAATACCCTTCAGCCGTTCCGATTTTTCCTCCTTTGCTGCTCCTTGTTCTGAAATATTGTTGTTATCGTTAACCATTTAACCTTACCCCCTCTGATAGGATCACTGATACGAGCGTTGACAGATAACACAAGGATTATGAAATATCAAGCAAATTGAAGAAAAAAGTGACGTCGCAGTCATCGTAGTCCCGGGATTGCCGCCAGCATGGCTTTGACGACCGCGTCAATGCTGAGTCTTGTGGAATCGATTATGATCGCTCCATCAGGAACCTTGAGCGGAGCGACGGCTCTTTCACAATCCTGTTTGTCCCTGCACAGCAAATCCTTTTTCAAGGACGGATAGCCCACTTTTTCGCCGCGCACGACCAATTCCATATAACGACGCCGGGCCCGTTCCTCAATATCGGCATCCAGGAAGAACTTCAAGTCTGCATCGGGAAAGACCACCGTCCCCATATCGCGACCTTCGGCAATGATTCCGCCGTTTTTTCCAAACTCGCGTTGAACCGGCAACAACGCCGAACGCACCACCGACATAGCCGAAAGGGTTGAAGCAAGCAAACCGACTGGCTCTGCCCTGATTTTTCCGGTCACGTCTTGTGCATCGACAAGCACCTTCAGGATATCATCAACCCGGTGAAGCCGGATTTCCGTCCGTCGACACAGTTTTGCAACCCCTTCTTCGTCCGTGGCGGAAATCCCGTTGCGCATCGCCTGGTAGGCCACAGCCCGGTACAGAGCACCGGTATCCAGACAGAGGTAAGAGAGTCTTTTCGCCAGCAGCCTGCTTACCGTGCTCTTTCCCGAGCCCGCTGGTCCGTCTATCGTTATCACAAGCCTCTTTTTCAATCTCTCAATAGCCCCCCTGACTGGAGATATTTCTTGGAGACCTTTGAAAATAGCTTCGCCACGGCTCTAAATCTTTTTCGCATAAAATATGATAATACTTAAATATATTTGAAATCAATTAATTTAGTCTCATTTATGGAAATGTAAAAAATCTTTGATTCGCCGCTTGCGAACTATTTTTAATCGGTTATGCAAAGCTTTCTCTTGAACGTGCGGGTGCTTTCATATACAATAGCTCACGCTATGCGCTTCTTACTTCTAGCATATTCCCGCTTGGAAAACACCGTCCAATTTCGATGCCTGGTGTTGATAAAGAGGATTGCCTGATGATCCATTCACTCCCGCAAAAAATCGGGAAATCCATCGTTTACGCTGCCCTCGGTCTGCTGCTATGCCTTATGATAGCCCGACCCGCGTGCGCTCTGACCATTGAGGAGGAAAAGAAAGTCGGCAAGGAATTGTATGAAAAGCTGGGGAAAAACGGGGATTTGGAGCGAAACGCACGGGTGGAAACTTACATCACGAACCTGGGCAATCGGCTGCTTGCCAACAGTAACCCGGTTTTTGACTTCCGGTTTTCCGTCATCAAGAATTCCGGCATCAACGCCTTTGCAACACCCGGCGGTTATGTCTATATCTTCCGGGGACTGATCAATCTTGCAGAAACAGAAGGCGAACTGGCCGGTGTCCTGGCGCACGAAATCGCACATATCAACGCCCGGCATATTGCCAGTATGGCCGAAAAGTCAGGGAAGATAAGCATCGCCACACTGGCTGCCCTTTTGGCGGGCGCGCTTTTTGGGGGCGGAGGGCAGGCCGGCGCCGCCCTCGCCGCCGTGACGATGGCGACGGCCACACATATGAGTCTTCAATACAGCCGGGAGCATGAAGAGGAAGCGGACCGGCTGGGGATGGCGTATCTCGTCCAGAGCGATTATGAGGGCAAGGCCATGGTCGACTTTCTCAAGATCATGCGGCGTTACGAATTTTACTCAAACTCGATTCCATCCTATTTTCTTACCCATCCCGGCACGGATGAACGGATGCGTTATCTGGACGGCATGCTGCAGACAACATACCGAATGCAAAACGGGAAAAAATCGATTGTCGGCGGCTTCAGAAGAATACAGGCGATCCTGGCGCTTGACAACAAGAACCTCGATATCACGCTCAGAAAATATGAAGAAGATCTGAAGAATAATCCCGATGACGTGGATATCCTGTATGGACTTGCCCTCCTGCAGGAAAAAACAGGGGCGATTGCCCCCGCCATGAAGACTTTTCAGAAAGCCCTGCGACTGGCTCCTGATGATGAAGACATCGTCCGGGATACGGGGATCATATATGTCCGCGCAGGCCAACCCGACGAGGCCGTCAAACTTCTGCGAAAGGCCTATCAGCTGAACGGAAACAACGAGAGTACGCTTTCCTGGCTTGCCCGGGCTTATGAGGCAACAGGCGATTATGAAATAGCGCTCGATCTATACCGGAAACTGGAAACGAGAAAAATAAACGACGTGGACATCTACTACAATATCGCCATGACCTACGGAAGGACAAATCACCCCGGTGAATCCCACTACTACTTCGGCATCTTCTTCAAGGAAAAGAATAGAAAAGACAGCGCCCTGTTCCACTTCAAGTCCGCCCTCCCCCATTTCCCGAAAGACAGTGACCGGGCGCTCGCAATTGAGAAAGAAATCAAGGCCCTGAAGAAATAAAATCAGGGTTGTTCAAGCTGTTGCGGCGTCAACTCTTTCCGGGCATAATCGATATGGATTTGTTCGTTGACAAACAGGTCAAACAGGTCCGCATCGATATGGCCGTCCTGAACCATCAGGCCCATGATATTCAACGCCTCAGGCAGGGTAATCGGCTTTTTATAAGGTCTGTCTTTGGCGGTTAATGCCTCAAAGACATCCGCAAGAGCCAGGATGCGGGACTGCAGGGAAATCGCCTCCCCTTTCAGGCCGCCGGGATAGCCCGTTCCATCCATTTTTTCATGATGCGCCGCCGCGAATGCCGCCACATGCCGCAAATTTTTCGGGAAGGGGAGTTGTGACAGCATTTTATAGGTGACCGCCGCATGATTGTTGATGATATCTCTTTCTTCACGGGTAAGCGTCCCCCGGCGGACGCTGAGGTTTTTCAGTTCGTCGTCATTGAGCAGAGGGCGCCACTGATCATCTATAAAGTATTTCCGCTCGGCAATCCGTTTTAATCGCGCAACCTGTTCCTCCGCAATCGGCTCGCTGCCTTTATTGTCCCTGAGCAGAAATTGATAATCCTGTTCAAGGCTTTGCATAAAGTCATCACTCCCTTTCGAGGCATCACGTCGCGTATGTTTCCCTTCCTGTACCAGCCGTTTGAGTTTTTCAATTTCATGATCCCGTCGCAGCAATTCGAATCGCATTCTCAGGAGTTCCATCCGGTTGAAGACCGTTTCAAGTTTCGACGCCTTGTCCAGCACATGCTCCGGGGTCGTAATTTTGCCCACATCATGGAGCCAGGCCGCCAGGCGCAGTTCCTTGAGCTGATTGTCATCAAAAAAAACAGCGGCGTAGGGTCCTTCCCTGATTTCATTAATTCTGCCGGCGATGACCATGGTAAGCTCTGCAACCCGGCGCACGTGGCCGCCGGTATAGGGTGATTTTTCATCAATGGCCGTGGCAATGCTTCTGATGAAGGAATCCAGCAGAACTTCCAGATCATGGATAAGCCTGTTATTGGTCAGGGAAACAGCAGCCTGCGATGCCAGAGATTCTGTCATGCTCTGGCATTCAAGCGAAAAAGGAACGACGACTCCGGAGGCGGGGTCCCGGGCGTTGAGCAGTTGAAGGACGCCAATGATTGTATTCTCATGATTCCGCATCGGCGCCACCAGCATGGATTGAGAGCGGTATCCGGTGTTCCGGTCGAATTGCCTGGTGCCCTCGAAATTGAAACCGTCGGCGTCATACACATCGGGAATATTGACAACCTCCCCGGAAAGCACGGCGTAGGCGGAGACGTTGCCATAATTCAGAGCACCGTCATTGTCTTTCAACGGCACTGCAGGCCATGTGATCTTGCCGCTCGTTCCTCCCATGCGGATATTCAATGAGTCGGTCTGAACGATGGCAAATTGCAGGGCCGTTTCATCGTCTGTCATGATATACAGCGTTCCGCCGTCGGCATGCGTAAAAAACCGGGCTTCATCGACGATCATCTCCAGCAGGCGATCCAGATTCTTCTCGGCGGAAAGGGCTACGCCGATTTGCGTCAACCTTTTGACCTGATCGAGCTGGCTTGTCTGTTCCCGGGTGGCAAGAGTATGGCAGGGTCCGGGGTGTTGGCTATCAACCATTAAAATGCTCCTGAAATTTTTTCAGCTTGTCTGCGGGAGTATATCATCGAATCAGGATACGGGGAATATCTTTCTCGATATCCTGCCGGAGCTGTTCAAGCTCTTTGCGGGAAAAGGGAGTCTCCTCCAGAAATCGCCTTTCCAGAGCATTGGAAGGAACAAAGGGCTGCAGAATGAATATCCGGGAGGGTTTGATGAGCCTGACGATTCCGTCAAGATCCCCATCCTGCAGCAGGGATTTCACCACCGTGGTGCGGAACTCGTATTGGATTCCGGAAGTCTTTATTAATTCAATGCTTTGCTTGATCGTCTCCAGTTTTATACCGGATTTCGTGATGCATCGATATTTTTCCGGCGGCCCCTTGATATCCATGGCGATATAGTCCACAAGGCCGGCATCGATGAGCTCCCTCATAACATCGGGGTGCGCTCCGTTGGTGTCCAGCTTGATGAGATAGCCGTATTCCCTGATCCGGCCGGCAAAAGACAGCAGGTCCGACTGCAGCGTCGGTTCACCGCCGGAGAGGACGACCGCATCGAGTTTTCCGCGGCGCCGGTCAAGAAATGCAAGGACCTCCTTTTCGGACAACGTTTCACCGTACTGAGCGGGATCAACCAGCTCCGGATTATGACAATAGGAACAACGGAAGTTGCAGCCCTGGGTAAAGAGGACGGCAGAAATCCGCCCGGGATAATCGATGAGGGAGATCTTCTGCAGACCGCCGATCTTCATGGTCAGACAGTGCTCTCGTCAAAATTCATGATCGGTATGAAACCCGGGCGGCTCGAGATGAAACCTTGATCAGAACCGATAGGCCCTCCTGGCGGCAAACTCTTCCTGCTTGCCCTGGTTCCACTGTTTAACCGGGCGCAGGTAACCCACAACCCGCGAATAGACCTCACAGGACTCCCGGCAGGTCGGGCAGATCTTCTGCTCGCCGTTCAGATAACCATGGGACGGGCAGACACTGAAGGTGGGCGTGAAGGTCAGATAGGGCAGATGGTAGTTCGTACAGATCCTATGCACAAGCCATTTGACCGCCGCAGGGTCGGAGATACGTTCACCGATAAAGGTATGAAAAACCGTTCCCCCGGTATACTTTATCTGTATGGGATCCTGCAAATCCAAGGCTTCAAAGACGTCATCGGTATAATTGACCGGAAGTTGCGTTGAATTCGTGTAATAGGGCTCCGCCCCCCGCTCCCGAACCTGCTGTTCATTGGCGCATATCATATCGGGATATTTTCTCTTGTCCATCCTTGCCAGACGGTAGGATGTCCCTTCTGCCGGCGTGGACTCCAGATTATAGTTATTCCCCGTTTCCTGCTGGTACGCGATGAGTTTATTTCGCATGAAATCCATGACCTTCCGGGTAAAGGCCTGCCCCGGTGGCGTTCCGATGTTCACGCCCAGCAGATTCAGGCAGGCTTCGTTCATGCCCACCAGGCCGATGGTGGCAAAATGATTTTTCCAGTATTCGCTGAAGCGGCTCTTAACGTCCCTGAGGTAGTGCTTGGTGTAGGGATAGAGATTCCTGTCGGTAAAATTTTCGAGCACCTTGCGTTTCGTCTCCAGACTCTCTTTGGCAGTAAACATCAACCTTTCCAGCTGGCCGATGAACGCCTCCTCCGTCTTTGCAAAATAGCCGATCCGGGGCATATTGATGGTGACGACACCAATGGAACCGGTGAGAGGATTGGAACCGAAAAGACCGCCTCCCCGCTTCTCGAGCTCCCGGTTGTCGATGCGCAGACGGCAGCACATGCTCCGGGCATCTTCCGGGTTCATATCTGAGTTGAGAAAATTGGAAAAATAGGGAACACCGTATTTCGCTGTCATCTCCCAGAGGCCCTCCAGATTCGGATCGTCCCAGTTGAAATCCCGCGTGATGTTATAGGTGGGAATGGGAAAGGTAAACACGCGGCCCTTCGCATCCCCGGCAGCCATCACCTCCAGGAAAGCCCGGTTGAACAGATTCATTTCATTCTGGAATCCCCCGTAGGTCTCTTTTTGCGGCTGCCCGCCGATAATCACGTTCTGCCCGGCAAAGTATCCGGGCACCGTCACATCGAGCGTCACGTTGGTAAAAGGGGTCTGGAAACCGACGCGCGTGGGGACATTGATGTTAAAAATGAATTCCTGCAGGGCCTGCCTGATTTCCGTGTAGGTCAGGCCGTCGAAGCGGATGAACGGGGCCAGCAGGGTATCAAAATTCGAAAACGCTTGAGCGCCGGCCGCTTCCCCCTGCAGGGTGTAAAAAAAATTCACCACCTGTCCCAGTGCGGAGCGCAGGTGCCTGGCAGGCCCGCTTTCCACCTTTCCGGATACGCCCTTGAAGCCCTGCATCAGCAGATCGCACAAATCCCAGCCCACACAATAAACAGACAGCAGGCTCAGATCGTGAATATGAAAATCGCCTTCGCTGTGAGCCCTTCTGATCTCCGGGGAATAAATTTCATTGAGCCAGTAAATTTTGCTCACCTCCGAAGAAAGATAGTTGTTGAGCCCCTGCAGCGAATAATCCATATTACTGTTTTCATGGACCTTCCAATCCATTTTTTTGAGGTACTGATCAACGAGGTCCACTTCCATGCGGTTGGCGATCTCCCGCAGACGGGCATGCTGATCCCGATAGATGATATAAGCTTTGGCCGTCTTGCGATACGGCGAATCCAGCAGCACCTCTTCGACCACATCCTGGATCTCTTCCACGTTCATGATTTTATCGTCAAAGAGCTTTTCCGCCAGACTGAGGACCCTGATGGTCAATTTCTTCGCTGCACCCTGCTCAAATTCCCCTGTTGCCAGACCGGCCTTTGCAATGGCATTGGTGATTTTCTCGGCTTCGAATTTTACCTGACGGCCATCCCGCTTCTGGATTTTTTTATGCATGAAGGCTCCTATTCCTTTTTGCGTGAAGAGCTTGGCATAACCGGTGAAAAATGTTTCGCAAGCGGCAAATCAAAGATTTTTCGACTTTCCAGAAATTAGATTGATTTATTGATATCAATCATATTTCAGCCTTACAATCTTTTGAGCGAAAAAGATTTTGAGGATTGCAACACAATATATTGTGGTGTGACTTCTGTATAATACCACATATAGATGCAAGTCAAGAGAAATATGTTATGACATTTCCGGAATTTTTTACAGGGTCACAGGGAGAAAGCTTTGCATAGCCGGTGAGACGCGGTTCGTAAGCGGTGAATAAAAGATTTATCGACTTTCAGGAGATTAGGTTCATTTATTGATTTCAATCAATTTTGAGCCGCGGCGAAGCCATATTTCATGTGCTGCCTGCATGAAACATCGGATACGACGGTATCACGCGCCGAATTTTTCCAGACGCTTTGCATGCGCCAGAGCCTGGCCCATGAGATACATCATGGGTATGCGTCCCAGACCGCCCTGGATGCAGGCCCGCTCTCCAAATCGCTCCACACGATCGGGGCGGCAGGTCTGGGCGGCCAGCAACACGGGAACAGGATGCCAGCTGTGCGCGGCAAGGACCGACGGCGTCGAGTGATCGGCCGTGACAATCAGGACGTCGGGATTGAGGCTTGCGATCTGCGGTACCAAGGTGTCCACCTCCTCGATGACCTTGACCTTCGCCTCGAAATTTCCATCTTCCCCGCGTGAATCCGTAGGTTTGACGTGGATAAAAAAGAAGTCGTACTTTGCATAATTTCTATGCAGAGCCTCGATCTGTGCCTGTATGGAATCCGTCTGCGGTGCGACATCCATCCCCAGCAGCCGGGCAATGCCTCGGTACATGGGATAACCGGCAATCGCCAGGGCGTTGAGACCGAAACGCCCGGCCAGCGACGGGTACTGGCGGTAGCAGGCGTATCCCCGCAGCAGAATCATATTGGCTTTCGCCTCATCGGCAAGAACTTTTGCGGCCTGCTGGATAAGTTCTGAAAAAAGGGCGGCGGTCGGACCCGCTTCCGCAACCAGTGCGCGTGGAGCGACCGGCGGAACCCCCGCCTGCTGCGGATCGGTTTCTGCAATCTCCTCCCTGAGCCCCTGCCCCCTGAGTACGAGCAGGGCGCGATGTTCCCTGACGGATTCAAAAATCACCTCGACCCGTTCATCAAGCCGAACATTTTCCTGCAGTTTCCGGCAGATGCGCCGATTGGTCTCATCGTCGATCCTGCCTGCGCGTCTGTCCAGCACGCGACCCAGTTGATCCACCGTGGCGAAATTGATCCGGACCAGCAGGTCTTGTTCCGTCATCGGAAAATCGATTCCGGCGCCTTCGAGAATCCCGCGGCCGATGTTGTTTTTCACGGGATCATACCCGAAAAGGGCAAAATGGGCCGGCCCGCTGCCCGGCGTAATGCCGTAACCCACCGGGTCCAGCAGTCCACAGACGGATTTCCTGGCCAGGGCGTCGAGGTTAGGCGTATGGGCCGCCTCGAGCTCTGTTTCATCCCGGCCCGGAATAGGCAGGCCGCCGAGGCCATCCATGATCAGAAAGATGATTTTGGACTGGTTTTTAACGATGAGCGTATCAATCAGTTCGGAATGCATAGGATTCACCTGCCTCGCCGGTTGCAAACCATTAATTTATGGCTGAGACCTCTGAAAAATGGCTTCGCCGCGGCTCAAAAACTTTTTCGCTCGGGAGATGATAAGAATTATAATTGATTGAAATCAATAAATTAACCTAATCTCTGGAAAGTCGAAAAATCTTTCATTCACCGCTTGCGAACCATTTTTCATCGGTTATGCGAAGCGTTGAAGCTGGGTTTGCCGAACCGGATTCTTTCTTTCGAGTAATTAGCTGGAGCGGAATTTCATTCCGCTCCAGCTGTTCACACTTAGGGTCTTCCTGCCCTGTAGCATGGTTCACTCGAACTACATGAAACTTGCTTCAGGGATGTCGATAGAGCTGCGGTCGCCGCACTTCATAGACTTCTCATATCCGAAGATATCGGAAACATGATTCATGATATAGAACTTGGCGCTGGCGATTTTGCCCTTGTAGAAATTGGCATCGTAGTGGTCGTCACCCAGTGCTTTGAGCTTCGCGGCCGCCAGGAGAGCCTGGTCGAGCAACAGCTTGCCGCAGTAAACTCTCGCGCCTGCATGCATGGTCCGGGTAGAGAAGAGTTGCTTCATCTGCCTATCGCCGGTCGTCCAGGCGTCATTCATGTCCACGATATTTTTGAAAGCAACCATGGCATCCGCCATCATCGCGAATTCTGCCGCGAATTCGTCGGTCTTCTTGCCGGCGACAAACTCGTCGATTTCTGCCACCCACTTCCGGAACGGCGCGCCGTCCTTCATGGTGAACTTGCGACCGGTATAGTCCTGCGACTGGATGAAGTTGGTGCCTTCCCATATACCATAGATCACGACGTCCCTGTACAGCTCCGCCGGGGCATACTCTTCCATGAAACCATAGCCGCCGAGGCATTGGATCGCCTCTTCGGTTGTGCGCCTGGCCAAATCGGACGTATAGGCCTTGCACAGAGGATTGTTGATCGAAAACATGTCATCATAATATTCTCTCTCTTCCGGTGTGGCAGCATCTACAGCCAGATCGCGGTAGAGATAGGATTGGTAAATCAACGCCCGGCAGGCCTCCATAATGGATTTCTGGAACAACAGCATGCGGCGGACGTCTTCGTGTTCGATAATCCTGACGCTGGGTCCCTTGGGATTGGTGGAATGTTTGCTCTGCACCCGCACCTTCGTATAATCCAGAGATGCATAATAGGCTGCTCCAATGCATCCCAGGGAGAATAATCCGGTGTTCAGACGTTCTTCGTTCATATACGCGAACATCTGCCTCATACCCACGCCTCTACCGCCTTTCACTTCTTGGCCGCCCACCATCCAGCCGTAGCAGTTATTGTTTTCACCCATGGCAAGGGTACAGGTAGTAGAACCGTGAATGCCCAGTTTGTGTTCAATATTCATGGTAGTTACGTCATTCCATGCACCCAAAGAGCCATCCTCGTTGACCCAGAACTTGGGCACCAGGAAAAGGGAAATGCCGGCGGTGCCTTCTTGGGCGCCAGGAGTCTTGGCCAGCATCAGGTGGATAATGTTTTCCGCCAGGTCATGGTCTCCTGAGGTGATGAAGCATTTCGTGCCTGTGAGTTTATACTTGCCGGGAGTGTCGGTGGGGAATGCCTTGCTTTGGACCGCGCCGACCTCGGAGCCTGCGCCCGGCTCGGTCAGACCCATGGTGCCGCACCATTCGCCGGATATCATCTTGGGCAAAAACAAGTCCTGCTGCTCTTTGGTGCCATATTCATGAAGCACGGTGATAGCCCCCTGAGTCAGACACCAGAACATGACGATCGACGGTGATGCAGCAGACTGCATTTCCAGAATCGGAGCGTACCAGGTCAGCGGTATTTTGCCATCGCCGCGGAAACCAAACTGCTGTGCTATCGACGCGTCCTGGACGGCTTTATAAACTTTTTTGAACGAGTCGGGGGTTATAACCGCATGTTCATTGCCGCCCACAAATTTTGCGCCGGGTTCATCGGCATCTTTGTTTGCCGGACACATCACGTCGCGGCAGACTTTGTTGTTAACATCGAGGAAATTATCGATGTCGTCAATTCCGTAGTATTCTTTGTAAGCGTCAAGGGTCAAGAGCTTATCCATGCCGAGCCATTCTTTAATCTGGAACGTAATGTCGCGTGTTTGATACAACCAAGTAGAATGTGCCATTTCCAATCCCTCCTCATTTTGGTTTTACTGACTGCTACGATGCCATCCAGCGGGGGTTGTCTCAATTAAATTAATTTTTAAAAATGGTTTAAGCCGATCTTCCGGGGAAAAGACAGCGCCCCCTCTCATCGAGAGGAGAGCGTCGTGTCCCTTCGCCGTTTAACAACCCTTGTACGCCGGTTTGCGTTTCTCGAGGAACGCCTTCATGCCTTCCTTCTGATCGTCCGTGCTGAAGCACTGGGAACAGCATTCCACTTCCAGCCGGTTCGCGTTGTCCAGCGACAGATCATAGCCGTAGTTGATGGCATTTTTAGCCATTTTGAGCGCAAAACCGGGCAGCGTCGTAAATTTCTTTGCAAACTTCTTCGTTTCTTCCATAAGCTGATCCGCCGGGAAGACCCTGTTTACGAGGCCGATCTCATAGGCCCGCTTGGCATCGATCTGGCCGCCGGCCATGATCAGTTCCTTGGCCCGGCCGATGCCAATCAGCCGGGATAACCGCTGGGTGCCGCCCCATCCGGGAATCAGGCCGATCAAAATTTCCGGCTGCCCGAACCGTGAAACATCGGAGCAGAAGCGCATGTCGCAGGCCATGGAGATTTCCACGCCGCCGCCCAAGGCAAATCCGTTGATCGCCGCGATGGACGGTTTTGGCAACGTTTCGAGCATCCTCAGGGTCCTGTGGCCCAGTTCCATGAACTGCATGGCCTGCTGGGGCTTCAGGTTCGCCATCTCCGAGATGTCGGCGCCCGCCACGAAGGCCTTGTCGCCTGCGCCCGCCAGGATGATCGCCTTGACGGCATCGTCCTTCGAGCAGAGCGTCACGGCCGCATTGAGTTCGTTCATAGTGGCGTCGTTCATGGCGTTGAGCGCTTTGGGCCGGTTGAAGGTAATGATGGCCACGCCGTCTTCAACTGTGTAAATAAGGTTTGCAAATTCCATCGTGTCTGTCCCTCCTTTTAATAAGAATTTGTGGGGCGGCAAGCAGGCCGCCCGGTTGTTCGTCGCTTAAACGGCTTCCAGAACGATGGACATCCCCTGCCCGCCGCCGATGCACAGGGAGGCCAGGCCCAGGTTCACGCCCCGCTTTTTCATGTTCATCGCAAGCGTATAGGTAATCCGGGCGCCCGTGTTGCCGATCGGGTGGCCGATGGAGATCCCGCTGCCGTTGATGTTGCAGATGTCCAGATTCACACCGAGTTCCTTGATGCAGCCGAGGGCCTGACATGCGAAGGCTTCGTTGAGTTCGATCAGGCCGATGTCCTTCATGGTGATACCCAGCTTCTTGAAAAGTTTCCGCGTCGCCGGAATGGGACCGAGACCCATGTAGGCCGGGTCAACACCGCCGGAGGCATAGCCCTTGATCCTGACCAGCGGTTTCAGGCCCAGTTCCTTGGCCTTGTCCGCGCTCATGACCACCACGGCGGTGGCGCCGTCATTGATGCCCGATGCGTTTGCGGCCGTCACGGAGCCGTCCTTTCTGAAAACCGGCGCCAGTTTGGCCATCTTTTCCAGCGATGTGTCCATGGGGCGCTCGTCCACTGCAAAGACCTTGGGATCTCCTTTCCTCTGGGGAATGACGACGGGGACGATTTCGTCGGCGACGGCGCCGCTGGCAATGGCTGCCCGCGCCCTGCGGTGGCTCTCATAGGCCAGTTGATCCTGCTCAGCCCGGGTGATGCCGTATTTGGCCGCGATGTTTTCCGCCGTGTTGCCCATGTGGTAGCCGTTGAAGATCTCCCAGAGGCCGTCATGGACCATCAGATCTGTGATCTTGCCGTGGGGCATGTTCATGCGGAAACCCCAGCGGGCGTCCGCAACGGCATAGGGAACGTTACTCATATTTTCCATGCCGCCGGCTACAACGATATCTGCATCACCGGCGCAGATGGCCTGTGCGGCCAGCGCAATGGCCTTCATGCCGGAGGCGCAGACCTTCTGTACCGTATAGGCGTTGCTCTCTTCAGGCAGTCCGGCAAAAATGGTTGACTGTCGGGCGGGATTCTGGCCGACGCCGGCATTCAGGACGTTCCCCATGATGACCTCGTCAAAATAGACAGGGGTCAGTGAGCCGGCATAATCATAATATTTCTTCTGAACATCCGTCATGTCAAAATCGCCGAAAATCGCCGGACGGCCCGCCTTTATGGCATCTGTGACGGCGGGGCGCAGCCCTGCCCGGACAATGGCTTCCTTGATGACCAGCCTGCCCAGCTCCACAACCGATACGCCCTTCAGGGAACCGCCGAATTCACCGACGGCCGTCCGGGCTCCACTTACAATAAGCGCTTCTCTCATGCTGCTATTTCTCCTTTCAAAAATATTAGTTTACTTATCGACTCTGATCAACATCGCGTCGCCCTGGGCATGGCCGGAGCAGATGCCGCACACGCCGATGCCGCCGCCGCGGCGTCTGAGCTCATAGCCCAGCGTCATGAGAATCCGGGCGCCTGTGGCGCCGATGGGATGGCCATAGGCGATGGCGCTGCCGTTGACGTTGACCTTCTTGAACATCTCTTCCTTGGACATCCCGAGGATCGACCGTGCGCTGACGATGGCCACCGCCGCAAAGGCTTCGTTTATTTCAATCAAATCCAGTTGCCCCACGGTCATGCCTTTCTGATCCAGCAGTTTTTTGATCGAAAGACCGGGCACGGTCGCGATATCCTTCGTCGGCTGGGAGACCTCGGCATAGTCCAGAATCGTGAACAGGGGCTTCATGCCCAGCTTGTCCGCCATTTCTCGGCTCATGAGCATGCAGACGTCGCCGCCGTCGTTGACGCCCGGGGCGTTGCCGGCCGTGACGCTGCCCGGCCCGCCAGTCACCGTACTCTTGTGATTGAAGACGGGGGGCAGCTTGGCCAGGACTTCCAGAGTCGTGGCGGGTCGGGGGCCCTCGTCCTTGTCAAATACCACCGTGTCCTTCCCCTTGGGGATCGCCACGGGGAAAATCTCGTCGTCGAGCCGGCCGGCCTTCATGGCCTCGACGGCCCGGGTCTGGGACTGATAGGCCCACTCGTCCTGATCCTGGCGCGTGAAGCCGAACTCATCGGCCACTTCGGACCCGTGGATGGCCATATGCCGGTTGTAGAAGGCGTCCCAGAGCCCGTCATAGACCATCAGGTCCACCACGCGGCCATTGGGTAGCCCCATGCGGTTTCCCCAGCGCATGTCGGGAAGCGAGTAAGGGCAGTTGCTCATGCTTTCCTGGCCGCCGGCGATGACGATTTCGGCCCTGCCGGTCTGAATCATCTGGACCGCAAGATCAATGGTCTTGATCCCCGATGAACAGACCTTGTTGACGGTAATGGAAGGGACGCTTTCCGGCAGACCCGCGAGCAGGGTGGCCTGACGGCTCGGAACCTGACCGCAGCCCGCCGGCACCACCTGGCCCATGATCACGTAATCGACATCCTCTCCCTTGACCTTGCCGCCTGTTCTGCGCAGACATTCCTTGATCGCCAGAGCGCCCAGTTGCGGGGCGTCAAACCCCTTGAGTGCGCCGCCGAAGACGCCATAGGGCGTTCGGCAGGCCTCGACGCAAACGACTTCCCGCAAATTCTTGTACTGACTCTTGATCTTCCGGCCCATCGTTGAATAATCGGCTTTCCGCTCGCCGAATTTGGCAATGGGGGCACCGGCATAATACTCTTTTCTCGTCTTGTCCAGTTTCTGTGGTACTTTTTCCATCATTCCCTCCTTTATGATTCCGGAACCCACCTGGCGCCGATTTTTATGATCGATCATCCGCGTGATTTCCGCTGTATGCAATTTTTGATAAAAAAAGTTTATAAAATTTAAGGAACATGCACAGTGAAATGGAACTTGGAGATGTGCTCTTTCCGGCATGTCCGGGGGCGATTTAATTCGATATTGATGTTGGCTCGGTAAATACCCAGGATAATATCCCTGAAGGAATATGCAGGCGTGTCGGTATATGATCTGGCGCGCAATTTGTCAGTCATGGTCGGATATTTGTCAATGGCAGAAGGTCTTTCTATTTCACTGATGCTTCCCGACGGGGGCGCTCACCTATATAATCTTGAATGGGCGTTGTCAAGAAGATAATGGGGTAGATGGGCCACATTTTTGAGGACGGTGAGATAAGTTAATATACAAGTATTTTCAATGGTATCTGCATATCTAACCGGGTTTACGATCATCACTGCGGTGATGCTCCCGGATGCAGGGCTTTTGCCATCTCCCGAAGCCGGATTTCCTCCGGGTCCAAGGCGTCGATGACAATCCCGTGCGGCAGTGGACGGCCATGCAGGTCAACGTGCACGAAGGTCAGAAAGCCGTCGAGCCCCAATTCTTCATTGCGATCGAAGACGACCCTGACATAGGCAACCAGGCGGCTCCGTCCGGCTAAGACCACCCTGCTCTCAAACCGCAGGATGTCCCCCGACTGGACCGGTTTGGAAAAGACCAGTCCATGGATATTCACGCAGACGATGCGATCCGGCGATGTGAGGCCGGCCGCCGCGATGAAGCCCGCCTCCACGAACCACTCGGCGCCCCGCCCCGCAAAGAGCGTCCTGTGGTGGTTTATGTCCTGCCCCTTGACATGCCGGTGGATAATATAAGTCTTTGTTTTCATGATACTACGTACCCCTTTTCTGATCGAGACCTTTGAAAAATGGCTTCGCTGCGGCTGAAAATCTTTTTCGCAAGAAATTATGATAATACTGAAATATAGTTGCAATCCATAAATGAGTCTGATTCCCGGAAATGCGAAAAAACTTTGATTCGCCGCTTGCGAACCATTTTTCACCGGTTATGCAAAGCCCTCTGATCGCAGACAACCGGCGGCGGCATCAGCAGGCATGGAAAACAGTTGCATGAAACCATGGATAAAGTCGTCATACCGTTCCGATATCTTTCTGAATGGCCCGGTCGATGAGCCGGTCATACCAGCAGGCGTAGGGAAAGAATTCCAGAAAGCCGCAATGGCCGCCATATCGCTGGATCAGCAACTGCAGCCGCGGATTTTTCTCCAGACGCCGGAAATCAGCGACCGGGATGAAGGGGTCGTCTTCGGCGGTAACGATCGTCACGGGCATGGACAGATCCCTGAAAGCGTCGTTGAGAAGGGTATATTCCCTGAAATAAAGGCGGGAGTCCGAATATTCCGGGTACCACGGTATGATGGCTTCCGTCAGGCCCAGGCAGGTCCTCAGATTCAGGATGCCATTAAAATCGTACTTATCCGGAAACAGGGCCTGCTTTTTGCGCAGCGACCGCTTCCACTTTCTTAAAAAATAATAACGGTAAAAGGGCAGACTCTCATCGATACATCGGGTGGCCTTATAGGGATCCAGAGGCGGACTGATCGCAAAGACATGTCTCAGGTTGACGATCCGGCAGAGCGATTGCCGCAGGGCAACCCGCAGGCTAAAATTACCCCCAAGAGAAAATCCCACCAGGTAGACCGGCAACCCATTCGCAAGGCGACAAATGTCGCTGACGGCCCCGACGGTTTCATCGATAAGGGCGCCATGAAAAAGCCCTTCATTCAAATGGTGGCTCTCGCCGTGATCGCGCAGGTTCAGGCGGAAGACGTCATATCCCTTCCCGAAGAGATACTTGCCCGACGACTGGATATAGGCCGATTCGGAGCTTCCCTCCCAGCCATGAATCAGAATGATCAGCGCCCTGCAGGGCTGATCGGACTGCACGGAATGATGGCCCAGCAGGCGGACGCCGGCACCTCCGTCAACAATCACCGGCCGCGCCGCATCCATCATGGCATTCCGGCCGTTGTTGCGCACCCGCGTGGTGGCAAGAATCGATTGTAAATGCCGATTGCGGGATAAAAGACTGGGACAGAACTGCGTGCTCATAGACTCTCCTGAAATCATTTCCGGCTGTTTCCATACAGCTAATTCTTTCTTTATATCACGTTTTCAACAAATAGAAAAGACAACTTCTCAAAAAGCGAATACTGCATTGCGTTTCGGCCTTCGAGCTTGCATCACGTGCCAACTGTGCATCATGCTTTAAGATTTGCCTATCTTGCCCTTGACGCTTTTTTGTGAAGCCGTCAATATTTTCTTGACACATAAAAGGGCCCCTGTTAGATTTAAGTTGTTGAAAAGTAATATTTTATCGCATTATCCCCTCCAGGGAGTTTTTTCATGATTGTTCATTTCTGGGGTTCGCGCGGTTCGTTGCCTGCCGCCATGGATACCCGAATGATCCGGGCAAAGATATTCAAGGCGGTCAAAGCCTCCCGGTCGCACCGGCTGGAAACGGATGAAGCCATTGATCGCTTCATCCGGGAGCATCTGCCGTTTGCTGTCGGCGGTACATACGGATGCAGCACGCCCTGTGTCGAACTCAAACCGCAGGCGGAATATGTCCTCTGCGACGCAGGCACCGGCCTCAGGAATTTCGGAAACGCTTTTATGAAAAGCCGGCAGTCACAGCAAAATAGTACGGCGCCTATTTTTCATATTTTCATGTCCCACCCGCACTGGGATCACATCCAGGGCTTCCCTTTCTTCACCCCTGCTTATCTCCCCGACCACCAGATCCACATTTACGGCTGCCATAATAACCTGCAGCAAGCCCTGACGGAACAGCAGAACGCGCCGTTCTTTCCCGTCCCCCTGGCTGCCATGCGCGCGGAAATTCTGTTTCACACCCTTGAGCCGGGGCAATCGTATGAAATCGCCGGCTATAGCGTCCGCAGCGTCAAACAGAATCATCCCGGCGATTCTTATGGATACCGGTTTGAAAGAGACGGGAGGATCGTCGTCTATTCAACGGATGCAGAACATAAGAAAGAGGCGGATGAAGACGCATATATATTCATTGATTTTTTCCAAAATGCGGATCTGCTCATTTTCGACGCCCAATATATGCTGCTGGATGCCCTGGATGCGAAGGAAAACTGGGGACATTCCAGCAACCTCGCCGCCGTGGAGCTTGCCGTCCGAGCGAACGTCAAGCATCTATGCCTGTTCCACAGCGAACATACCTATGATGATGAAGGACTTGAGCAGTTTCTTGCCCAGACTTGCGATTACCTGAAGATATATGCCGATGCTCACCCCCTGAAGATCGATCTGGCCGCAGACGGACTGGAGATTGAAATCTGACCTTGTCGGCATTGCTTCCCTCTGCATCACGGAGACATGATCCATGAAACTTACCGCAGCACGAATCTGGTCGTCCATCGGTGACATCCGCAAAACGTCTCCGGTGGTTCACAACATCACCAATTACGTGGCCATGAACAACTCCGCCAACGCACTGCTGGCCATCGGGGCTTCGCCGGTTATGGCCCACGCGGAAGACGAGGTGGAGGACATGGTGGCCATCGCCGGCGCTCTGGTTATCAATATCGGCACCCTGAGCGCCCCCTGGATCCGCGCCATGCACCTTGCCGCGCACCAAGCTAAGGTGCGAAAGGTTCCCGTCATCCTGGATCCTGTGGGCGCAGGCGCGACCGCCTACCGCACGCACACGGCAGGGGAACTGCTGCGGGAATACCCGCCGGCGATCATCCGCGGCAACGCATCGGAAATCATGGCCCTGACCGATACGGCGGCAAAAACAAAAGGGGTGGACAGCACGGCTGCGTCCCATGCCGCCGCGGATGCCGCCCATCAACTGGGTCAGGACTATGGGTGTGTTGTCTGCGTCAGCGGCGAAACGGATTATATCGTCCGCGGCGGCGATGCAACGCGCATCATGAACGGCCACGCCATGATGACGCGCGTCACGGGCATGGGATGCATCGCCTCGGCCCTGTGCGGCGCCTTTGCCGCCGTCAACGCCGACCATACCGAAGCGGCGGCCCAGGCTATGGCAGTTATGGGCATTGCAGGCGAAATGGCTGCGCAGGATGCGCCCGGACCCGGCAGTCTGCAGGTCCGTTTTATCGACGCCCTTTACCGCCTTTCCGAAGGAGATATCGCCTGCCGCCTCAGAACGGATGGCTGAACCATGCGGGGATTATACCTGGTTACCGATCGCACGCTCTGCGGTCAAAGACCCGTCGAAGAAGTGGTTTTCATGGCTCTTCAGGGCGGCGCAACCTGTATCCAGTTGCGCGAAAAGGACGCTTCGACGCGCGATTTTGTGGAAGAGGCACAGCGCATCAAGGCGGTCATGGCCCCTTTCCGGGCATCGCTGATCATCAATGACCGCATCGACGTGGCCCTCGCCGTCGGGGCCGATGGCGTTCACATCGGGCAGCGGGATATGCCCTGTGAAATCGCCAGAAAGCTCATGGGACCCCGCGCGATTATCGGTCTTTCCGTGGAATCCTGGAAAGACGTGGAACGGGCCGTGACGCTCGACGTTGATTATCTGGGCGTGAGCCCAGTCTTTGTAACGCCGACGAAGATTGATACGAAGGGCCACTGGGGACTGGAAGGCCTGCGCCGCATCAGGACCGCCACCCGCCTGCCTCTTGTCGCCATCGGCGGTCTCAATGCCTCCAACACAGCGGATGTCATTCGGGCGGGCGCCGACAGCATCGCCGTGGTCTCCGCGATCTGCGCTGCGGACGATCCATACCAGGCCGCTCGGGAACTCAGCACACTAATTGATGAATCACTTGCCCTGACGCACCGGTGAAAAATGATCATTTTCGATTATTCCGGAACGCTGAGCCTTGAGGCCCCCCTGTTTGCCGCGCCCGATTCCCTCATGAAACACCTCGAGGTCGCCGGCCTGTGCGATTTCGGGATCGACAGCCCGAGCATTTTCTGGGAGCAGCTCGTGAACCCAACCTGGGTGGCCGGCAGCACGACCAACGCGGGTTATAAGAAGGTGCTGCTGGAACACATCATCGCCTCACTTCATCCCGATACGTCTATGCATCGCCGCGTCGCCGTCGCCGTCGGCACTTTCGTCGACCGCTATCTCGAACACTCCGGAATCGATGCGCGCTGGAAACCGCTTTTGCGCCGGATCAACGCGCATCCTTCCATCAGGACCGTCATTGCGACGGATCATTATGCGGAAGTGACGGGCGTCATTATCAGACTCCTCGGCGACTGGCAGATCGGGGCCGTAACGGCGGCGGAAGCGGTCTCAAATCCACAGGCCGCCGCCTCTTTTATTGTCGCCAACTCGGCAGACCTCGGGGTTCATAAGGCCGACCGACGCTTCTGGCAGATACTCAAGACAAACCTGCGCATCGAGGCCATGCGCCGCATCCTGATTATCGACGACTTCGGTTATAACGAGCAGGGCGCGGACGACTACAGCAAGCGGCGCCAGGTAGAAGCAAGAATGAAGGAGACCGTCCTGACGCTGGAGACGGTTTTTTCAGCGGCCGTCGAGGTTTTTCCCATCATGATCGGAACGGATGTCCGTGAGGGGGACGTCCGAATGAAAAATCTTTTCGAGGGCGTGACGGCCGTTATTGACCGGTTTCTGGCTACCCGTTAGGCAACCGCCAGAGCGATCAAACCAGCCAAATATACTTTCCATTGATTCTTTGAGTGCTTTGCATCACCAGTGAATGATGGTTCGTAAACAGCGAAGCCATTATTCAAAGGTCTCTTTTTTCACCGTTAAAATTAAGCAATAAATAGGGAGGTGAACGTCTTATGAAATCTTTCCGCAAAGAGCTGTGGTTCAATGTCCAGGCGCGCTGCGGGTTTGTCAACATCACGGGGCATGTCGAACATTGTCTGCGTGAAAGCGGCGTGTCCGAGGGGCTCGTGCTCGTCAACGCGATGCACATCACGGCGTCGGTTTTCATCAATGACGACGAATCCGGGCTGCATCAGGACTATGAGGAATGGCTTGAAAAGCTTGCGCCGCATGAACCTGTTTCGAAATACCGGCACAATCGAACGGGCGAGGACAATGGCGACGCCCACCTGAAGAGACAGATTATGGGCAGGGAGGTCGTGGTGGCCGTCACCGGCGGCAAACTGGATTTCGGTCCCTGGGAGCAGATTTTCTACGGTGAATTCGACGGCAGGAGAAGAAAAAGGGTACTCGTGAAGATCATCGGGGCGTGAATTTTCGCCCTTAATGTGTTTTTGATAAGCTTCTCCTGGATGGCCATGATGCTTCACCTCCTTGTATCTGATTGCTGCCAACAATCCAGGAAGTTATCTGAGCACCTTTTCTACCTAACTGTCAACTCAAGCCCATCTTCTCACAAATCGGGGTAAGTGGTGGGATTGAGATATTAAAAACGTGGAGTCACCCCGTTTTCTCCGAAAATTCCCAATCGTAATACTTCTGACATGATGATATTATACTTGAGTGCTGCGGCATGAAGCGGCATTTAAGGTGACAACGATATGATCACGAAAAGAAAAAAGTTGCTGGTTTTCGGTCTGCTGACCATCATGGCAATTGCCTTTCTGATGGCTTGCTCTTCATACGCCAAGTCACCCCGCCTTGCCGGAGATGCAGTCATCCTCGCATTTGGTGACAGCCTGACCTTCGGAACCGGGGCTGCTCCGACAGAAAGCTACCCGGCGGTCCTGGAGCGCCTCGTCGGGAGACGGGTGGTTAATGCCGGTGTTCCGGGAGAGGTAACCGAAGAAGGGTTATCTCGTCTGCCGGAAGTGCTTGAGAGAGAAAAGCCTGCACTCCTGATCCTTTGCCATGGAGGTAATGACCTGCTCCGTGGTTTGGATCAGCAGCAAACCGCCAGCAATTTACGGGCAATGATCCGGCTTGCAAGGAAGCGGGGAGTTACTGTAGTTATTATCGCGGTGCCGTTTGCGGGCATTGCTCTGTCGCCTCCGTCTTTCTACCGGGAGACAGCCATGGAAATGGATATCCCTGTCGAAGGAAAAATCCTGACAACGGTGCTGTCCGATGGCTCCCTCAAGGCAGATTACATCCATCCGAATGCCGCAGGATACCGTCGGATGGCCGAATCGATTGCAGCCCTTCTCAAGAAAAGCGGTGCGGTGGAGTAACCTCCAGTGCCGGAATAAATACCGACAACTCGCCCATTGTAAAGCCGTTACTGTAACAGCACATTAGTAACAGTATGCAGCAGTTGCTTGTGCTGCGCTATTTATACATGATGTATTCGGTTTACAGCGGGTTGATTCCCAGCCATCAAATGTTCTATACCATACCGTCCCGTCAGAGCATGCAACAGCTTCCATTTGCCGATCGCCAGCGAAAAAATGCCCGTACGAGATTTGTCTTTGAAAAGGAATTCCTTGATTTCCAGTTTTGTACTCTCAGGCAGCGTGATCGTACTGTCATTTGAGTGAGGATTCCTTGCGGGATATGAGATCCCCCCGTTGCCCATATTGGTGGATGATCAGTTTGGATCAGGGCAAGGGGGGATCAGTCATTCCGACTTTGCGGGATTATTATCTTCCTTCTTTTTCTTTTTTCCCTTGCCCTCAGCGGGGACTTCCTTTATTTTTCTCTCTTCTTTGATGGCTTCCGGTGCTTTCGGGGGGGCAGCTGCCCTTTCCGCCTTCATCCTTGCCAGTTCGGCCGTTTTCTTTTCATTGGCGTCAATGGTCTTCAGCCTGTTGTTGATGGCCTCGATATTTGCCCGCAATTTTTTGACGAGCGCATCTTTATCTATCTCACGAGGTTCGATCCCCCTTGATAATAGGAGAGCCAGCCGATTTTTCAGATTCCGTTCGAAAGACACCTTTCTTCCGTTTTGCGCCTGCCTATGCTTTGATCCCATATTTTCCTCCCTCTTTCTGTAAATATGGCTTCATCCAAAACCATGGAAAATCAGGGACACTCCCCTATTACTTACAGGGTCACCTCCCTTGTTTATCATTGTCTGAAAGCTCGCATATTTATCAAAACATTACAACCTAATACTTCAAGGAAGGAGCAAATGCTTTATCTACCTACCACCATGCAGTGGTGGGTATTCATAATAGCTGAGGATTACAGATGAAAAGGAAGTAACATTCGCATTAAGGCGCAGGCTTTGGATCATCGCCTTCGGTGCGTAGTTGGGCAGAGCCTGCATAAGGATTCTTGCTTTACATGCTGGATCCTCTCCGCTGGTCCCTGACATGACGAATGATATGGGCCGTATCTTCATAACAGCGTTTGCCAAAAGGCATGATGAGGTATAGCCCGGACGCATCTGCCGCAATGCTGGCCGCTAGCTGGCTGGCCTGATCCAGGCCGAAGTAGCGTTGGTCCTCCGGCGAAGCATACCGCTCAAAACTCGTCACGACATTCGCCGGTACAGTGATCCCTGGAATACGGCCACTGGCCAAAAACACCGCGCTGCGGTGGCTGACCAGGGGCATGAGACCGGGAAAAACTCGAATCGGCAGTTTCTCCAAGGCGTCGCACAGCTTCTTGTAGTCATCGATAGCGAAGACAGGCTGTGAAAACACAAACTCGGCACCGGCATCGATTTTAGTCTTGAGCCACCGTATTTGTGCCGGAATCGGCCGTCCTACCGCACAACCGGCACAAAAGTCTGGCGGATCCGCCAACCTCTCCCCGTTGATGATCTTTCCATCGCGCAGTCCGCGGATCAGGCGCAGTAATTCGACCGAACTCCGCATGTCCACAACGCGGTGAGCCAGGTTGCCCAGAGGCCCCATGGAGGGTGCATCACCCGTTACCGCCAGAAGACCCCTCAAACCAGAATCCCAACACCCGATAAGCGTTGAGTGCAGTCGCATAAGATTCGATTGCGTCACACCTAAATGACAGATTGAAGGAATCTGAAGGGCGTTCTGCAGGCGGGCGGCAGTTACCATCGCATCCCTCCCGATTGTCGCCCCGGGGTTATCTGGAACATCGAACATGTCCACCCCGGCTGCCGCCACTTTTGATGCACCTTGCACAATCTCATCGAGGGCAAGCATTCGATCGGCGCGAATCTCCACGCTGACAAGAAAGCGATTCGATTTCATCATCGAACGAATGGGATTGGCTGCTGTGTCTGTCCGCTCATGCAGGACCGGGGCTCGCTCTGGAGAGATGTTGATGCGCGGCCGCGACGTGACAGCCCTACTCCCCAGCACGCTCGCCACTCTGCGGATGTGATCCGGTGTCGTACCGCAACAACCGCCAATGACCGCCACGCCTGCATCGGACAACGTCACGGCGGCAGCACCGAAATCATCCGGCGTAAACTCATACTTCACAAGACCTCGCTCGATTCGCGGATGCCCAGCATTCGGCGAGGCGGTTAAGGGCAGATCCGTGCGGGCGCCAATGTAGGATGCCACACGTAGAATCTCGTCCGGATGGTAACAGTTTGTCCCAACGGCAACGGCGCCAACCCGGTGCGCTTCAAAAAGAAGTTGATCCACCTGCTCCCACCGCTGTGATCCCCCACCGGTATTGCCAATCTGAAAAATGATTGGCAGGCCGGTCTCGGCGGCGGCTTGAAGTGCTGCCCGCGCTTCCCGCAGGTCAACAAACGTTTCCAGCAATAATGCGTCGGCCCCGCTCAGCACCTCACACTGGTCGCGATAGATACCAAGGAGGACATCGGCCGGGTAGTCATCCAGCCGCAACCCCAATCCCAATGGCCCAATCGAGGCCCAGATCATGCACTCCGAATCTCCGGCCTTCCGCGCCAGAGCCACACCCGTCCGGTTTGTCTCCTGACATAGCTCCCCGAAACCCGCGTCCCCGAAGGCAACCGAGTTTGCCGCAAAAGTATTGGTCACAAGAATCCGGGATCCTGCCGATCGGTAGGCGGCGTGAAGGGTTGTGACCGCTTCGGGTTGCCTGAGGTTAAGGAGTTCAATGGGCTCATCACCAGCACCGCTATCCTGACGCAGGCATGTTCCTATCGCACCGCTGCCGATCAGCACGGAACGTCCCAACTCCTTCATTATAGAATCTGGCATGCTCATCCTCTCCGGTTGCTCAACTGATTTATTTATGGTTTCTCGATAAATCCTATCTGCATCTTTCCGTTCGTATCATACAAATTATATTAGCCCTTGCTTGCTTATATGCGAACAATAAAAGTGTCGGTCCCGTTAGTCAATGAAATATTAACCATAAATGGCAAGATTTGGTGTCGATGTTTTCTATCCAATGGGTATTTTGATTATTTCTGAGTGAAGTCTTGCATACAAGACAAGGATGACGATCTGTTTCTTTCAAGAAGGAGTGGCCTATTAGAGGGGCATTACTCCTTCTTGTGCATCAACTTTCCAGTTCAAAATATTCCTTTCGATTGGCGCTAACGTTCTTCCACTCCTTCTTGTCGGAACGATAGAATTCTCCAATTCCGTCTCCCATTAAGCCGGCACCCTGGTATTTGAGCAAAGACATCTTATCATCATGATGTCTTGGCTCAGCGTGGTGCAAGTGTCGCGATCAGATCGTTGGTAACTGCAGCCATGGCCGCAGCGGCAGCGAAGTCGAATTTGTTGATGGCGATGAAAACCGCCACTCCGCGCGTGGGCGCGAAGGCGATATAACTGAAAGTGCCCTGTAATCCCCCAGCTTTTTGCAGGATGAATGGGCGGTCGCCCTTCGGCATCATAGCCACCCAGCCCAGCCCCATCGCGTCCATGTGGCCGGACTCGTCCATCCCCGACACGGTCTCCAATCCGTCGCGCATCAGATACACTGCATGATCGATCATTCGCACTTCCGCGCCCTTTTGACTGAAGCGGTCGAGATGAGCCATTGCATCCATCTCATCAGGTCGTTCGGCGTAGAGTAGAGGCCGCCTGCGCCGCCCGTGACATGACCGATGGCAACATCCGACATCACCTCCCCATCAAAACCGTGGCCCTGCATAAACCGCTGCCTTTGCTCTCCGGACAGCGCAAACACCGTATCCTTCATGTTGAGCGGGTTAGTGATGTGTTGATGAATAAGCACTGGAAAAGGCTTGTTTGCCGCCGTGGACAAGCTCAGAGCAAGCAGGTCGAAGCCGTAATTCGAATAATGCACGGACTTCCCCGGCTTGAAGATCAAAGGATTGCTTCCCAGCCAGTCGGCCAGGTCCTGAACTGTAATCGGGGTATTGGTGCCCTTTTCGGGCGCTTGCTTGCGAGGCACCTCCCGCGGCAGACCCGCAGCATGAGTGACGAGATCAATCAAGCGGATATGCCCGACGTCGGCCTTCGCATGGGCGGCGAGCGAGGGCCAGGTCTTGGTGACAGGCTGTGTAAGCTGCACGGAGTTTGCGGCAACGAGATGAGCAAGCAATTCGCCGGTGAATGCCTTGGTGATGGAGCCAATCCGCACTACTGTGTCGGCGTCAGGCGCCGGGCTACCCTTGCCGGCCCGTTCGCCAAAGCCGCGGATCGACATCTCGCCGTTGCGCACCACGCCAATGACGACGGCAGGCACTTTCTGTTCGATATAAAAGACCCCTCCTGTGAACTCGACCATTTCATCGAGAAAGGGATCAGCCTGTGCGTCTTTTATGCCGCCCCAGGTAAAGGCGGCCAGCATAACTGCGGCAATGGCAATACACAGGATCGTGCGGTAAGCACTACCAGAACAGGTCAAGGTTTTCATCATATTCCTCAAGGGAGCGTATTTTATAGCGCAAAGAAGTACGATAGCCTCGCCCAACAATTAATATGCTTGGTTGGTATTTACTGTTGTTCAGAACGACTTTACGCTCTGCGGAGAATTTTGCACTCTTAAATCGTCTTTTTAATTCCCAGCATCACATAGAGCGGGCAGTGTCCTGATACCACACTTGAAAGGAGCATGCCGGCAAGGACGGCGAGGACGAGACCCGCAATGCCCGCTACCCAGCCCGCGACATTGGCGACGATAAAAAGGATCGCCACCACGAGCCGGACGATCCTGTCAATGGTACCCACGTTTCGTTCCATATGCGTTCCTCCTCGTAGTTCTAATCAATATCAATGAAAGGATGTATGTCTTTCAAAATTATCGGATGCTTGACTTCAGGACGGCATCAATTAATGTAATCATTCACTCCTCCATAGTCTTTCCGATCGCTTTTCTGTTTGATCAACTTTGCGGGCCATTTGAAAAAGCAGATCAGAAAGCCGATTTAAAAATGGCATAATGTTTTCATTTTTAACTCCGAACGCCCCAACACGGCGTTCGGCTGTTCGCACCAATGCTCTGGAAAATTGAACATACGCAGAAAGCAAGCCTGAACCGGATAATATAAAATTACTCAAAGGGGAAAGGCCCGTTTCAAGTTCCTGAATCATTTTTTCTATTGCATTTACCCGGGATCTTTCAAAATTCACATTGGCATTTCCCAAGACAGAATTGATACGACACAGATTTCGCTGAATATAATCGATCATGGCTTTAAGATCTTCATCTGCAAGTTGCGCGTATATAATACCCAGAAACGAATTGATTTCATCCACGGCTCCGATCGCTTCAACACAGACATCATCTTTGCTGAGTTTTTTGCCATCAGCCAGTAATGTGCCCCCGGTATCTGTATAAAGGTCATACGTTTTCATGGGATCTCCTTTGATTTATAATGTTGGTGCATATCATAATTATCACTGAAATAACATCATTGATAACTAATTGAAATCATACATATTCATTAAGGTTAACGTTTTGTTGACAGAAAGTAACATATCTTAGACAAGAGCGAACGGAATGCATCAGCTATCATCTTCCATCAACACCGGTATGGTAAGGTGTTGCCTGCGGGATTTGGATCAGGGCTGGCATTTTTTTCCGCAGCGGCTATTTTATCAGCCTAAACCGCAAAAACGGTTCAAAATGGAACCATTCAAACGGATGGCGTCGCACCGTCTGGGCCAAGCTGTCGGCATAGGACTGGGCAGCCCACTGGATCGCCTCGGCCCTCCGTGCCCTGTCCCCGGCAGAGACATAAACCGGCGGCAGAATCCGGAAATGGTACGCCTGCTCTCCCTCGCGGCAGGCAAAGAAGATAAACAGGGGCGCGCCGGACAGGAGGGAAAAGACAAAAGGCAATTCCGGAAGGCGGGCCTCGTGATCTAGGAAATTGACGGCGACGGACTTCTGGTCTTTGCGCCACAAGCGGTCGCCGGTTATGGACACCAGTCCTCCGGCCTTTAAAAACGAGATCCCTTCCACGATGTCCGTCGGTGAGCCGCTGCCCTCTTCCACCGTAACGATCTTTACGCCGCTTCGGATCAGGTCTTCCTTCTGGGTTCGTTCGATCTGCTCCCGGTGTTTCTTGCCCAGATAGAGCAGCAGCTTCATGCCCGGATACTGGCGGCTCCTGGCCTGAAGCAGGCGGGACGCAACCTCCCAGTTGCCCAGATGGGACATGACCAGAATGCCGCCGATGCCCCTGTTGACGGCATCTTCGAGATATTCCCACCCCTCATGGGTGCATGTGATAGCCCCTTCTTCACCGAGGAGCAGCCGGTCCAGAAAGACATGGGTGAAATGCTGATATTGATTCCATGTGCACCATAAGGGATATAGGAATCGCCCCGAGGCCGGAAAAAGGGCCCGGTAAAATCGGATGCCCACAGCCACCCGGGCGGGAAAGATGAAGAAATAGCCTGCGGCGATCCCCCCGGCCATAAACCGGAAGACCCAGCGCCCCACCTGCCTGGTCAGGGCGGCGAGAACATGATAAAAGGCGGCCTTCATGTTACCTCACGGGCCGGTATGGCCGCTTCCGTTCCTTCCTCACGCACCCTAGCGATAAACCAGCGTTCTTCCTGGTTTCGCCCGCTCACCTCCGATAAAACGACCGAAAAACCCGCCTCAGCCAAAACGGCCATGATCTGAACCTCCGTCCGGAAGCGGGATGGTTCCTTCCGGAATTTGATCCTCTCCGCCTCGATCCGTCTCTTCCACGGCCATCGCTTCCGGGACGGCATCGTGGCCCGAAGAACCAGCACCCCGTCGGGCCGCATGTTCTCACGGAGCCGTCGCAGGGTCAACCGCAGCGCCTCATCGGTCAGCATGTGGATCATATCGAGGATGAGGGCCGTATCGGCCTTTTCAGGCATCGCGGGCAGTTCGGGGGCTGCTCCGACCGTCACGGCGCCCCTGGTCCCAATGGCATAGGCGGCAAGGCGGACACGCCTCCCATCCGGTTCGATGCCATAAACCTTTGCCTGGGGGAACAGCTCCAGGAGCCATACCGCCGGAACGCCAAAACCGACGCCGATATCCAGGATGATTTTGGGATCTTTGACGAAATCCGCCAGGCGGGGAAACATGGGATCCAGCAGGATCTTGAAGCGGGCAAAGAGCCGCGGATACGCCTCCAGGCCCCGGTACCGCGCGACCGTGCGCCTCAGGTGCTCCTTCGATCCGGGCAATATGGCGCCCGTTGCGAAGGAAACGAAGGCGAAAGACCGTCTCAGGAGTGGGGGCGCAATCATTACGGCGCCCAGAAAGGAATAGCCGATGCCCAGGGCCAGACCCAGACCGGCGCTCTGCAGCAGGACATTGCCTGACAGAGTAAGGACGACAAACCCCGTAAAGGTCGTGGCAAATGACAGAAAGACGGACAGGCGGATGAGTCCGAGGGACGGATGGTGTTCATCGAGGTAACGCTGGTGGGCGCGGACCAGATAGAGGGCGTAGTCCGTTCCCATGCCGATGACCACGGTGGCGACCATGAGGGTGGGGATGCCGAGGGGCTGTCCGAGAAGTTCAAGCGTCCCCAGCGTGCAGACGAGGGCAAACAGGGTCGGCGCCATGGCAATCACAGTGAGACGCCATTCGAGAAAATAGAGAAACACCGTCAGGACCGTGATGAGGCCTACGATCAAGGCCATGTTGAGAAAAGCCGACAAGAGAAGCGCCCCCAGTCGCTGCGCAAAAAGGGCCGGATCAAACACTTTTGCCAATCCTGCAGCGCTGATGCGCTGATAAAAAGCCTCGCCCGCATAGGCCGTACCCGGTGTCACGGCCACCACCTGCCGCCAGGCAGCACCGTCGGGGGACGCTTTGACCCCCAGCAGGGCCAAAATCGGTTGGGAGCCGTCCCCCTCTATGCGGGTGACGTGCTGCTGCTGCAGCGCCCGGAAAAACGGTTCGAAGGCCTGAGGTGTAAATCCCAGCGGCCCCGACGCCTCGCGCATTGCCCCCTTGAGTCCGGCGATGCGCTCAGCATTCCAGAAGGATCGCCAGGCCGCTGTGTTGCTTGAAGCCCTTTCCTCTCCGGGAAAGATCAGGGAGGTGACAAAGAACTGGGCAATATGGCCGCGGGCCGCTTCTTCATCGAGGAAGGCCGCCAGTTTGTCGCTTTTTTGCTCAAAGTCATGGCGGTCCCGTCCTTCGACCATGAGATAGACGCTTGTGAAGATCTCCCCCCACACATCCCGGACCCGTTGATCCGCCTGGAGGGTTTCTTCGCTTACGGCATTCATGGCGCCGAGATCGATGCGGAAATCAGGTTTGGCGAAAAGCAGCATGAACGCCCCGAAGGCGATGGCGGCATAGACCTTCCACATGCCTTCGGCAGCGCATAGCCGGTCCACCAAGCGCTGCAGGGGCAGCCAGGGCTGACGTTTTGCCGGGGGCATGACCGGAAAGACCAGGGGGAAGACGGCATGAACAAAGATATAGGTGAAGACAACGCCCAGGGCGGAGAACTGCCCGATCTGCATCAGGGCGGGAAACCCGCTGAAAGAGAGGAAGGCAAAGCTGACCGCCGTCGTCAGCATGGCCAGCAGTCCCAGGGACCAGACCTCCAGGGAGGTCTTCGAGCCCCGCGTTTCATGGGGGCGGTCGAGGAACAGCAGGTAGGCGAGGCCGTAGTCCACCGTAAAGGAGATGATGGCGCCACCAAAACCAATCGCCATCAGGGAGATGGTCCGGTGAAAAAGTGAAAAGACAAAAAGGGCCATCATGGTCCCGGCAAAGGCGGGCAGCAGAGCCAGCAGGCCGATCATGGGCCGCGGAAAGCTCGCCAGCAGCAATAATGCAATGAAGAAGGAAGAAAACAAGACCGCTCGTTTGACGCTCCGCCTGGCGCTTGTCTCATTGTCGAGGGCGGCCCGGTAGGCGCCGACGGGCGTGAGGGTCAGTCCGATTGCCGGACCGTATTTTTTCTCAAGTTCCCCCGCGATGTTTTCCATGAGCGAGGCGATCCTGCGGCCCTGACGCGTGTCCATGCCCGGCGTTGCCGGTTCGGCGACGATCAGGGCATGCTTCCCGTCCGCGGACACAAGCTGACCGTTCTGAATCCTTGCGCCTTTTGCGGGTGCCAGAGACGAGAATCGCGACAGGATCAGGTTTCGCAAGGCCAGGGGATCACGGGCCAAAAGCTCGGCCTGCCCGATCCCGCCGAGATCATGAAGCGAGGAGAATTGTTCCTGTAGGTTCCGGCGGACATTTTCCGGCGTCAGCAGAGGCGAGACGGTCGTTTCGAGGTCCCGGGCGCCGAAAAGGGCAGGCAGATGGTCGGCGATATGATCCAACAGCTCCGGCATGAGGCGGGTCACGTCCTGGAAGCCGACCTCCCGGAAGAGTCCGCTGTCGCGCATTCGGTCCTCGACCAGGCGCGCCCCTTCCATTAGGACGTCTGTTGTTCCGCGGCCGCAGAACACATCGACGACGACGCGGTCATAGATGGGGTGATGGGTGATGATGTAGTGAGCGTCGGCCAGGACCGGGTCGTTCCGGGGCATGGCGTTGAGGACGTCCGCGTCGAACTGGAGCCGGTGGACGCCTGTTATAAAAAGCCCCAGAGTCGCAAGGACAAGCAGTCCCGCCAGGAACCATCTCCAGGCATATCTGTTTATTTTCATGGGATAAATCGCCGATTTCCTTTAAAATATTGGTCCCCGGATGTTCATACACGAAGATTCCCCCTTTCGCAATGGATTTTCAAAATGGTTGAGGACTGAAGGCCGCGGGGAAAATGCTTTTCAAGCTTCCGTCTAAACAGTTGACTTTTTATTCCGCCCCATTTAAGTTTCAACCATAAAAATCTCCATTGATGGTTTATTTTGAATAAAACGAAACGCATTGTCATCACCGGCCTGGGCACGATCAATGCCATTGCCGCAAATGTTCCGGAATTTGCCCAGTCCCTGCAGGAAGGGATTTGCGGCATCAGGGACGTCGATCTGTTCGACACGGCCGGATGCCGCGCCCATACCGGCGGACAGATCAGGGATTTCAACGCCCGCCGCATTATTCCCCCCGAATATTCCCTTAAGAGGATGTCACGGGCGGACCGCCTGTGCTTTGCCGCCGCCCTCGAGGCCCTCCGCAACGCCGGTCTTTATCCGCCAAGCCCCGCAGTCAAGGAGGACATGGGCGTAGCCATCGGAGGGGGCTCCGGCGGCCTTCTTGAGGCGGAGGGGTTTTACGGCGACGTGTTGCGGAGAGGAAGTCAGCACGCGCGCTTTTCCAAGCTCTCCAGCGTCTATTGCACGTCATCGGCGGACCGGCTGGCCGCCCATCTGGGTTTGATGGGGCCGAAAATCACGCTCATGACGGCCTGTTCGGCCGGGGCCACGGTTCTGGGCCATAGCCGGGACCTGATACGCGACGGACAGGTGTCCATCATGCTGGCCGGTGGGGTGGAGCCCATGTGCCGGCTGACCTATGCCTCGTTCAGCGCCCTGAAATCTCTGGCGCCGGACGTCTGCCGTCCCTTTGACCGGAACCGCGCCGGCCTGTCCCTGGGCGAGGCGGCTGCGATCATGGTCCTGGAACCCCTTGCAGCGGCTTTGGCCAGGGGGGCAAAAATCTACGGTGAAATCCTGGGCTACGGTGTGACCTGCGATTCCCATCACATGACGGCACCCGACGAGCAGGGCTCCGGCGCCGTCCGCGCCATGCAGGCTGCCCTGGCGGACAGCGGCCTTTCCGCCGGCGATATTGACTACATCAACGCCCACGGCACGGCAACGCCGGTCAACGACGTCACTGAAACGAAGGCCATCAAGGAGGTCTTCGGCAAGCGGGCCTATGCCATCCCGGTCAGCTCCACGAAGGCCATGACGGGTCATACGCTGGCCGCGTCCGGCGCCCTGGAAGGCATTGTTTCCGTTCTGGCATTGGCCCGGGGCTTTGTTCCACCCACTCTGCATTATCAGGACGCCGATCCCTTGTGCGATCTGGATTATGTCACGGAAGGCACCAGGCGAGGCACTCTGCGCACGGTCCTGTCCAATTCCTTCGCCTTTGGGGGAAACAACACGACCGTTATTTTCGGCGAATATCGGAAGGGGGACAGCGACGATGAGCCCAGATGAGCCAATCCGACATGCCGGGGAATCCCAGAGGGTGGTCGTCACGGGCCTGGGCATGGTCACGCCGCTGGGCATCGGCAAGGCGGCCTTCAGCGAGCACCTCTTTGCGGGAACCGGCGCCGTTTCGGAAGTTACATTGTTTGATACCGCCGCTTTTCCCTCCCATCTTGCGGCGGAAGTGAAGCAATTCTCGCCCCGTGATTTCATCTCCATCAAGAACCTGCGGCGCATGGACAAACTCTCCCTACTGACAACGGCCGCCGCCCGCCTTGCCCTGGAAGATGCGGGCCTTGTCGTGGACGGCGCCAACCGCGACCGCACGGGCATCATCCTGGGGACCTCCTTCGGACCGACGGACGTCACCGCCCAACTGGCTGAAATCCTGATCATGAAGGGTCCGCCCTTTGTCAACCCCATCATTGTCCCGAATACCGTCATGAATGCCCCTGCGGGACACGCTTCCATCGAGCTGGGGTTTCGCGGCGTCAATACGACCGTCACCCAGTACGCCGTGTCCGGGGAAACGGCCCTGGCCTATGCCGTCATGGAGATTCGTCGCGGCAGCGCTGATTATATCCTTGCCGGCGGCGCCGATATCCTGTCGCCCTTCTATTATGAGGCGCTGACAAAATTCCGCGCCCTCTCCCCCCTGGATGGCAACCCGGAGGGCTGCCGGCCCTTCGATAAAACCGGAAACGGCGCAGTCGCCGGAGAAGGATGCGGTCTGCTTTGCATGGAGAGTTTAGCCTCCGCGCTGAAAAGGGGCCGCCGGCCTTACTGTGAAATAACAGGCGTGGGAATGGGGTCCTCGCCTGCAGCCCCGATGGACTGGCCGCATGATCCGGCAGGCGCGTCACGCACGATCCGGCTGGCTTTGAAGAATGCAGGCCTTGCTGCAGGCGACATTCAGGCGGTTTCGGCTGCTGCGAACGGCGGCAGTATCCTGGATGCCATGGAAGCATCCGCCTATGGGGATCTGTTTGACGGCGCAGAAGGGGGCCCTTGGATTACCTCCCTGAAGGGCGCCGTCGGCGAGAGCTTTTCCGGAGGCGGCATCCGTGCCTGCGCCCTGGCCCTGTCAGTAGAGCAAGGGGCGCTGCCCCCGACGGTCGGGCTTTCTGATCCCATAAGGCCACTGTCTTTCGTCAGGGGCAGGACCAACACCATGAATATCGAACATGCCCTGCTCGCCGGGATTTCTTTTGGCGGGACGTATGTCCAGATTATCTTTTCCGGTTATCATTGCCGGCAGTAACCCCGGAAGCACACCCTGAACTTTCTTATCACAGTCAAAAATCAAGGGGTTACAGAAGAAATCTGCAACCCCTTGAATTTCTGGTGGTGCTTGCAGTCAACTGCGAACCAGTCTCTATACCAAATTCCCTTTAAAATCTACCTTAATTTAAGGTAATTGATCTCATCCTGGCACCTGTGATAATGGTGCCATATGGACTTAAATACCTACTATGATTTAGTATCCAGTGAGAACAAAGCTTACAGGTATCTGTCTAAAAAATGCCTCAAAAATGGACATCGGATTTGTCCCCGCTGCCAATGCAGAAAACGGTACAAACTCGGAGATGGCAGATACCGCTGTTCCCGGTGTAAATACACTTTCCGTGAATTTGCCGGTCGCTGGATCAACCATGGACGCTTGAGCTGTATTCAGTGGCTGTCCATCCTCAAGCTCTTTGAACTGGAAGTATCGGTCCACAAGATGGCCAAACAGATGAAAATGACGTATAAGGCCGTCTATGGCGCCGTGAACACGATCCGCATGAGCATTCTGAGCCATGCCGAAGATGCAGCCTCTCTTCTGGGTGGTGAGATCGAACTGGACGAGGCCTACTTCGGCGGCAGACGGAAAGGCAACCGGGGAAGAAGTGCAGCCGGCAAGGTCCCCGTCTTCGGTATTCTCGAGAGAGACGGCCTGGTCCAGGTGAATGTCGTGCCCAATGTCACGGCGGAAACCTTGCTGGGGCTCACCGTCAAGAAGGTTCGCAGGGGGGTCTGTCGTTTATACGGACAAGTTCAAAAGCTATGACAGCCTCATGTTCTGCGGATACCGGCATCTGAAGGTGGACCATGGGAAATATTTCTCTTCCGGCAAGGTCTACATCAACGGCATGGAGGGATTCTGGAGCTGGGCCAAGGAACGATTCATCAAGCACCATGGCGTCTCCAGGGAGTATTTCCCTCTTTATTTGAAAGAGCTGGAGTTTCGATATAATCATCGAAACGCCGATATCTTCGATCAGGTAGCCAAATACCTGTGCAATCTGGTGCCAGAAAAGGACTAATTACCAAATATTATATCACCTCATAAAATCCTGTCCGCACAAATGAAATTATCTGGTTTTGTTACTTGACATAAAATATCTTTTAATAATAGGCTCTTTAATATTTGTGGAGATTTTCAAGATGCCCATAGACCATTGGCGCGGTGTTTATCCTCATAAGTTTGCCACAAAAGATGAAGTCTTTGATCATATTCACAGAGGCAATACAATCTTCATTGGTTCGGCTTGTGCCGAACCTCAGTACCTTGTTCAGGGATTGATCAGCTATGTAGAGTCGAAGCCCAAGGCATTCTTCGACGCAGAAGTGATCCATGTGAGAACCCTGGGAGTTGCCCCCTACACTCATGAGAAGTACAAACAGAACTTCCGCCATAACTCTTTTTTCATCGGTGATAGCACGCGCGATGCGGTCAATACAGGTCTGGCGGATTATACGCCGATCTTTCTATCTCAGGTTCCCCGGTTGATCAGCAGGGGGCTGGCCACGATTGATGTGGCCCTCATCCAGACCTCTCCGCCCGATATTCATGGCTTTATGAGCTTGGGGTTGAGTGTGGATATCGTCATGTCGGCCGTGAATCATGCCTCCGTGGTCATCACCCAGGTCAATTCCCGCATGCCCCGGGTCCACGGTGATACCTTCATTCACATGGATGATGTTGATTTTGTTATACATTACGACGAGGAGCTTTTGGAGTATACGACCAAGGCTGATACCGAGATCACGCAGCGGATCGGGAAATACGTGGCGCGCCTGGTTGAAGACGGTGATACAATTCAGGTGGGCTATGGGAGCATCCCCAACGCCATTCTCACGAATCTCTCAGAAAAAAAACATCTTGGCATCCACACCGAGCTCATCAGTGATGGAATCGTCGAGCTCATGAAGAAGGGCGTCATCGACAATACTTGCAAAAAAGTGAACCGGGGCAAGACGGTGGCTACCTTTTGCATGGGCAAACGCGCCAGTTATGAATATCTTCATGACAACCCATCCATTGAGTTTCATACCATCGACTATACCAATAACCCCATCGTCATCGCCCAGCATGATAACATGGTGGCCATCAACAGCGCGCTAGAAATCGACCTTACCGGTCAGGCCACGGCTGAGTCCATCGGCAAGACCTTTCACAGCGGCGTCGGCGGACAGGCGGATTTCATGCGGGGAGTCCCACTTTCAGAAGGAGGAAAAACTATTCTGGTTCTCCAATCCACAGCCGCTCATGATACGGTTTCTCGGATCGTCCCTTTTCTCGGGGAGGGAGCCGGTGCCACCCTCATCCGGGGGGATATCCATTATGTCGTCACGGAATACGGGATCACCTATCTTCATGGAAAGAGCATTCGCGAGCGGGCGATGGATCTCATTGGCATTGCACATCCGAAGTTTCGCCCCTGGCTCATTTCCGAAGCAAAAAAAGCCGGCTTTATTTACCAGAACCAAGCCTTTATCCCAGGCGAAAAGGGTATATATCCCGAAGAGCTTGAAACGTACAAAACGACAAAAGCCGGTTTCAATGTTCATTTCAGACCCATAAAAATCAGCGATGAACCTTTGCTGAAGGACTTCATTTATTCCCTATCAGATCAGAGCCTCTACCGAAGATTTATGTCTGCTCGGCTCGACATGCCTCATGACCGACTCCAGGATTTGGTTGTTATCGACTATTCAAGGGAAACGGCAATCCTGGCTGTTGTCGGTGAAAAAGAAAAAGAATCAATTGTCGGTGTCGGGCGGTTCTTTATTGACCCGGATACGCACACGGCGGAGATTGCCTTTGCCGTTCACGACAACTATCAGCAAAAGGGCATCGGTACGGAGTTGCTTTCTTATCTCACCTATCTGGGCAAGCGGCAAGGCCTCCTGGGCTTCACGGCAGATGTTTTCTCAGATAATATCCCCATGCTGCACGTCTTTGAAAAAGGCGGGTTTGATATAGAAAAAAGAACAATCGCCGGCGTCAGTGAGTTGAAGATGACCTTCAGAGATAAAGTATGACAGGGGTTTTGTTATCCCCCGTGTCGTCTGTTAGACCATGACATGAACGCCAACAAGAAAAAGCCGCTTGGGCTTATAATCGAAGCGGCTTTTTCTTGATAAACATCTTCCCGATCATCTTCTATTTTTTCATATTATAGTTGTACCAATGTCGTGAGCTGAATGCCTCTGATACAATTTTAACTGCAGCATCGATATCGACATTCTTGGTATTGATTACGAGGTCGTAATTCATCGGATCGGTCATATCGGCATTGAAATATTTACGGATGAACGCTTTCCTGTCCGATTCTGTCCGGATGATACGCCGCTTTGCCTCGCTTTCGGAAACGCCATAAGCCTTGATGACATTATTGATGCGTGTTTGCAACGGTGCGACTACAAGAACACGAAGACACACTTCCGTCGGCAGGATATAACTGGCTCCGCGGCCGACAATGATGGCATGGCCATGAGCGCCGATACCACCCACAACTCTTGTGAGATGCTCCAGGTACTCGTAGGACCACATGTGATTTTCGCCCAATGCCTGAATCCAATCATCGAAAATGGAACGGTCCTGTTCATCAAGGGTCTGGACAATCCTTAAGCTCACTTTTGAGTTCTTTGCGATTTCTTCCACAATAGCCGAGTCGAAAAGGTCTATTTTCAGGTCTTCCGCCAACTTTTGGGCCAGAATTCTACCTCCGGCACCAGGTAGTCTTGAAATAGTTATTACCGGACGAATGGGTTTCTTGTATTTTTTTTTCTGATCGACTTGCCATCTCTTGATCTGTTCTTCCACGATCTTGTCAAGTGAACGTTTTGTTTGAGGTGTAACTTCCATGTTATCTAATTTCCTCCTTCTCTATCTATTTCATCGCTCTCCTACCTGGAGAAGCTTGCCATGCTATTTCTTTTACATCTGGATTAGGCTATAAAATTTTACGGTTATTTACAAGACAAATTACTGAATTATCCACATTTGTATCTGTCCATCGATGACGTACGTTAATGACGCAAACACGAGGTGGCTCCCTGAACGGCGTAGGGTGTCTGTTCATTCGGGGCTCAGGATGATGCGACAATCCGCCACGGTGGCTCCTTGGCCTTGAGGGATGCACCAGAAGCGGGTTGATGTCCATTTCCTTGATCTCTGGGTGGTTAGTCACTATGTCGGAGAGGCACACCATAAGCCGTTCCAAGGTGTCCGTGTCCGCCTCGGGACGGCCCCGGAAGCCCTGGAGTAGCCGCCAGCCCCGGATCTCCCGGATCATGCCGTGGGCCTCGTTCTGGTCGATGGGGGCAAGGCGGAAGACCACGTCGCGGAAGATTTCCACGAAGATCCCCCCGAGGCCAAACATCAGTAGCGGGCCGACTCCATAACGGTTCATGCCGATGATCACCTCTTCCCCTTTCGGGGCCATCTTCTGGACCAGAACACCCCGGATGAAGGCCTGGGGGTTGTACCGGCCGGCATTGGCGGTGATCCGGCGGTAGGCCGCTTCGGTCTCTTCACGGTTCTGCAGTCCCACCACCACGCCGCCCGCATCGGATTTGTGGATGATCTGATCGGAGACGATCTTCATCACCACCGGGAAACCCATGGCCTCGGCGATGTCTGCCGCCGCCCTCTCATTGCTGGCCAGTTGCGTTGGAAGGGTCTGGAAGCCATAGCAGCGCAGTAGCTCCAGGCCGTCCAGTTCCCCGAGATAGGTTCGGTCCTCCGCAAGGTACCGTTTAATCAGATCGTCGGCCTGTATCCGGTCGTGGGCGAGAGTGAGCGCCGGCAATTGGTCCCGGTTGAGCCAGTGGGAATACTTGTAAAGGGCACTGAAGGCCTTCGCGGTGTTTTCCGGGAACTTATATACGGGGTAGCCGTGTTCCTGGAGGAATTTAACGCCTGGGGAGACGTCGATGATTCCCATGAAGCAGCAGAGGATCGGCTTGCGGGTCCGGCGGGCGACACGCACGATGGCTTCCGCCGTGCCGAGGGCGTTAGTCATGGACTGAGGGGTGAGAATCACCAGGGCCCCGTCCACGCCCGGATCGTTGATAACCGTCCGCAGGGCGTTCTCATAGCGTTCCTGGGACGCGTCGCCGATGATGTCCACGGGATTGTGGATATTGGCGGTTTGAGGAAGGTGCTGGGCCAGTTCCGTGATGGTCTCCTGCTGAAACTGCGCGAGCAGCAGATCCGATGAGACGGTCATGTCCGTGGCGAGGATCCCCGGTCCGCCGGCGTTTGTGATGATGGCCACCCGGTTACCGTCGGGGAGCTTGCGCCGCATCTTGCCGAGGGCGCTCTCCTGCTTGTAGGCAAAGACATTGGCAAAGTCGAAGAGCTCATCCACGGTGTCGGCACGGATCACCCCGGACTGCTTGAAGATGGCCTCGTAGACTGCCTCGGTCCCCGCCAGGGCTCCCGTATGGGATGCTGCGGCCTGGGCGCCTGCCCGTGTCCTTCCGGATTTGATGATGAGTACCGGGGTGGGTCGGCTTCCGGACGTGATCTCCTTGACGACCTCGATGAATTCCGCCCCCCGCCGGAGCTCCTCCAGGTAGAGCATGATCACCGCCGTGTCCCGGTCCTCGTGGAAATAGCGGAGGAGGTCCAGCTCGTCCACATCGGCCTTGTTGCCAATGGAGATGAATTTGGAGAAGCCGAAGTCCCGGTCGGCGGCAAAGTCGAGGACGGCCGTACAGAGGGCGCCGCTCTGCGAGATGAAGGAGATGTTCCCGGTGGCAGGCATGCGGGCAGAGAAACTGGCATTGAGGCGGATGGCGGGGATGGGATTGATGACCCCAAGGCAATTGGGTCCGACAAGCCGGATTCCCGCCTCCCGGCAGATGGCGACGATGCGGTTCTCGATCTCCAATCCCTCTGCACCCACCTCCCGGAAGCCGGCGGAGACGATCACAAGGCCCTTGACGCCGTGTGCCACGGACGCCTCGACGGCTTTCAGGGTCTCCTGCGGGGGCAAGACGATCATGGCCAGATCCACCGTATCGGGGACATCCCGAATGGTGGGGAAGGCTCGTACGCTGAGGACGGACTTCGACTTGGCATTGACGGGATAGAGCGTGCCCGTGAAGCCGCCTCTGAGGATATTGGCGAAAATGTCGTGTCCCACTTTGCCCGGTGTGGTTGAGGCGCCGATGATGGCTACCGACTCCGGCGCGAAAATGGCATCCAGGCTATTCATAATCAGGTGCGTCCTTTCCTGGGACCGGCACTTGCGGTTCATTGCGACAGGGGGCAACCCATCCGGCGGACAGGGCTGGCGCGTTGCCCCGCTACGGGCAAGTTCCCGTTGTGGTGCAATGCTAATTATAAGACATTGCTTCTGACAGAAGGCAGCATAAGAAGAACGGTTTTGCTTGTCAATGAATATTTATCACATACTATGGAGTGAATTACCGATGATCACAGATATTGGAATTTGCTGATTTCGATTTGTAAAGTTCAACATTTTTCAAAAAAATCAGGTTATGGATAACAGGAAGCACATCTCAACCCCGATCATCCCCCGAAAATGCCACATTTCATGCGGGATTCAGTAGTATACATGGATAACCAAAGTTGCGGCTTTGTATTTGCAACTGAGCGAGTGCGGTTGTTGAAAAAGCAAGACAAGTTATTATAAAGTTAACCCTGACCTCATTTTACCTCGTTATAAATCGTCTGAACAAGCGTCGACTGGTTCTGTTCAAACTGTTTCTGCACCTCCTCGATGCTCTGGTCTTTCACCTTGAGACTGCGCACTTTCTCCTGCAAGGCTTTCATCACGACGATATGATTCTGGACCGCAGCGCGATCGATCACATCATTGTGCCCGCAGACAAATTTCTGGGCATCTATGGTAGAGAGCATCTTTTCCAGTGCCGCCACCTCACCAAACGAGCTCCCGCCTTTGTAGGCATGAATAAGCTGCACCCGGGCGGTGAATATCTGGTCGCCGATAAACGCCACTTTCTCATCCGGAAAATACACTACGATGTCCCCGGTGGTGTGGCCAACTCCAAAATAATAGAGCTCGATACGTTTCGCGCCCACCTGTAGATTCAATCTTTCCTTGTAGGTGACTGAGGGCAGGAATGCCTTGAGCGCCGGGTTGTTCCAATCGGATAGGGTGCCATCCATGGAGGGAACGAAGAACTCTTTCAGGCAGTTCTCGTGTGCGATGAAGGTCACCCCCGCGGGCTGGAAACGGTTGCCGAATACATGATCCCTATCAGCATGGGTGTTCACAATGCGGGTGACCGGGTTGTTCGTGAGTTTTTGGATTGCTTCGAGCACTTGCGCGACCGATGCCGAATCCTGTTTCGAGTCGATGAGAAGCACTTCCTTTTCACCGATGTATGCGCCGGTATTCGCGCCCCGTCCGCCGGTGAACATATAGATGTTAGGCTCGACCTGCTTCGAAACGACCGGTGAGGAAGCGATAGGGGCCTGGGATTGTTGACCAAATACTGATGTTGAAAATAAAATAACAAGAACAAGAATAGAAAAATATTTCAAGAAAGCCCTTTTCATAGTCCTTCTCCTTTCAAAACCGTATTCAATGATCAGGGCCGCTTATCAAAGACGACGATTTGTATTTGCAGCCGAGTGAGCGTGGTTCATGAAAATAGGACATCCGACAGACCTTGACGCCACCTACCAACTGTTCAGCGGTGGGCATTTATTGAAACTGATACTTATCGTTGGAAAGTGATTAACGACCAAGCTTAGCCACTGTCCGGGCGGTAGCGGAGTTATAGAGTTGGTCGCTTCTGCGCCACGACTGTTCCGCCTCCCGGTATGGAGACCGTGAAGCCGTTTACATTATCGGAACTGTCCTTCAAAAACACGAGAGTTCCAGTAATAATCGTGTCATCTCTCAACAGAAAAGTGTTGGCGGATGTTGGATACAGATCAGAGCGCGAGCCGGTTCCCATCAAGATGCTTTTTATCATCAGTGCATTCCCGGCAAGATAAATCTCGATCTGCAACGCCTGGCCTTCGAGCGTGGCTGTGTAATTTCCTACGTAAGACTGCAGGATTGACAGCGGCACATCGACAAGACTGGCCGTCGTTACACCATCATCCGGCCAGCCATAGACTTTGGCTGCAGCTCTTATGATTTCCATGATGAGGGCGTAACCGTTGTCACCGCTTGCCATGACGGCAATCCCCTGCCCCCGGTCGCGATACACCGTCACATAAGACTTGTATCCGAAGACCGATCCGCTGTGGTTGAATATCAGACCACCCTTACCGTTTAGCAGAGCAAAGCCGAGGCCCATCGATGAATTCGGCTGCTGTGAAAGGACGCGATTGGCCGTCTCTTGTGTGAGCAGTGCTCCCTTATTGAAAACTGCTGCCTTTTGCACCTCGAGAAACAGTGCGGCAAGATCGGTAGGTGTGGTCCACAGACCGGCGGCGATCAACTCCGGGTATATTCTCCAACCGCCCTGTAGCATAATGCCGTCCATATCGTGACCTTTGGCTGCGCGTGCCGCCAACGGACCGGCCATCGGCTGCACGAAGTCGCTGGAATTCATGCCCAGCTTGTCAAAGACGTTGTTCTTCATATAGCTCTGAAATGGCATTCCGGTTACATCTTCCGCCATCTGCTGCAATACTTGCATGCCGCCGCCCGAATAGCTGTATCGCGTCCCCGGCTCGTATATGACGCGAATAGGATCAGTGTCCGCCGGCGATGCACCGTTGAGAACCTGAAGCAGAGTCGGTATGGCGCTCCCAGCGGTGTACCCTGCAAAGCCTGATACATTGGTCCCGCCGGTGTGTGACATGAGCCTTTGCACCGTTGCCTTATTTGTCTTTGTCAAGTCGTTATCTGCAAGGTGCCACGATATCAGATAGTCATTCACGTTTCTGGAGATATCAATCACGCCCGATTGCGCCAGCAGCATGATGCCCGTCACTGAGACCGGTTTACTTACGGAGCATGCCTGGAATACGGTGTCCGTCGTTACGGCCTGCGTACCACCGGCTTCGGTAACGCCATATCCTTTTGCCCACTCGATCTCGCCGTTATTGATGACCGCAATGCTGACACCCGGTACCTGAAAGTGCTGCATGCGATCCTGCAATGTCATGCCCGCAGGTGCACTTCCGTCGTTGACGACTGCAGCGATAAGGCTCTTTTCTACAGCGGCGATACGCGACTGGACATCGGCGGTTTGAGTGGACGAACAAGCTGCAACTAACGATATGACAAAGGCAACAACAAGCAATAGTTTGTGATGTTCGATCAATTCTTTTTTCACCGTTATATCCTACCTCTAAAAGGTTTGATAAATACTTGTTTTTGCGTTTGTTTAGGATACGGAGAAGAGGCTTGTGTATCTACGTGCGTTCATTCAACAGCTCGCTCAGCGTGGCGCAAGTGTCGCGATCAGGTCATTGGCGACGTTAGCCATGGCCGCAGCGGCAGCAAAGTCGAATTGGTTGATGGCGATGAAAACCGCCACGCCGCGCGTTGGCGCGAAGGCGATATAGCTGAAGGTGCCCTGTAATCCTCCAGCTTTTTGCAGGATGAATGGGCGGTCACCCTTCGGCATCATAGCCACCCAGCCCAGTACCATCGCGTCCATGTGGCCTGACTCGTCCATTCCCGACACGGTCGCAAGTCCATCCCGCATGAGATACAGTGAATGATCGAGCAGCCGCGCTTCCGCGCCGTTTTGACCGAAGCGGTCGAGATGCCATTGCATCCATTTCAGCAGGTCGCTCGGTGTGGAGTAGAGGCCACCCGCGCCGAAATTGACGGAATCGGTGGGAACATCCGGCAGCGCCGCCCCATCAAAACCATGACCCTGCATTAACCGCTGCTTTTGGTCCTCGGACAGCACAAACACCGTATTCTTCATATTGAGCGGGTCTGTGATTTGGCGCTGAAGAAGCGCGGGGAAAGGCTCGTTCGACACCTTGGATAAACCAAGAGCAAGCAGGTTGAAACCGACATTCGAGTAATGCACGGACTTCCCTGGCTTGAAGAGCAAAGGCTCTTTTTGCAGAAAGTCGGTGAAGTCTTGAACTAAAATAGGGGCACTGGAATCCTTTTCTGATCCCGCCTTATGAGGCAGCTCTCTCGGCAGACCAGCAGAATGAGTGGCGAGATCAATCAGGCGGATATTCCTGACGTCGGCCTTCGCATTGGTTGCAAGCTCGGGCCAAGTTTTGGCGAGCGGTTGTGTAAGCTGCACAAAGTTTCTGGCGACGAGATGAGCAAGCACTTCGCCGGTGAATGCCTTGGTGATGGAGCCGATCCGCATTACCGTGTCACCATCAGGTGCCTTGCTGCCCTTGCCGGCGCGTTCGCCAAAGCCGCGGATCGACATCTCGCCATTACGCACCACGCCAATGATGACGGCAGGCACTTTCTGCTCAATAAGAAAAACCACTCCGGTGAACTCGACCATTTCGTCGAGAAAGGGATCAGCCTGCGCGGCTTCTATACCACACCAGGTGAAGGTGGCTAACATCACTACGGTAATAGCAACACACCGGATGGTACGACAAGCACCGCCAAGACAGGTCAAGGTTTTCATCATGTTCCCCAGTAAGAGTATTTTTGGCGCAAGGATGTACGATAGCCGCGCCTAACAATTAATATCCTTGGTTTGTTTTTTCCGATTTTCTGTGCAATCCTACTCCAACCCATAAAATGAAATGAAAAAAGATGAATACTGTTTGAAATGTTTATGATGAAGCAATATGTGACGGCCCTAGTTTCGCTCATCATAGACCTGCCGTGGCCCATTCTCTTAAGAGGCTTTCAGTTAAACAGTTCCATCAAGTCAATCTCCTGCCAGTCGAAATGATTCGGGGCTCTAAGCCAAAGTGTGAGTTGCTGAGGGACAGCCACCACCTGATAAATGGTGGACTCACTAAAAAGACCGCCCTCTGATGTGATCTCTTTGGATAAAATGTCCCTCATTTGCTCCGCGCGCAAATGCCCCTTGCCTGATTCGGCCCAGGCGATTCCATTGTTCCTTCGCGCCACCGTCCAGCCGTTGGCGCTGTCTGGTTCTGGAGGAGTCAGTCCCCAGGAAGGATCGATGAAATGGTTGGTCGAAACGAGCAGTCCTTCCTGATCGGCAGACCTGCGTTTAATGGCACTCAGGGAACACTCAAAGCTGTAGGCGCTGCTCGGATCGGCCACATTGATGATCGAGGAAATATCCACCGCTATGTTCTGAAAGGCATCATTCACCTGGGCTTGGGTCGAGCAACTCTGAAGGGCCTCGAACATGGAAACGACCGTGGGAGTCCGATCCAGCCTGAAGCCTCCCGGAGAGTTTCCGCTGTTGATTTCCATGAAGATGCCGTACCGGTTCAGCCCTGTGGGGGCGTAAATTACGCCGGCGTAGTTGACAATGGCCGTCGGGATGCCTCCATCCGTTGGATTGAAAACCGCTATTACCGTGTATCCCCCAAAATTCCTGAAGAAGGGATGATCATCGTTATTGCGACCGAAGATCAGGGGAGCACCACCGGTATAGTCACCCCAGGCAACCAGACCCGTGCAGTGAGGAACAATGCTGTTGATTTTCGGAATGATCTCAATCCCGTTCACCAATATCTGTTTTTCAAGACCCAATCCCGAGGTCTCAGCCATTCCAGCGATCACATCTCTGTACTTCTGGGGGAAATTCGCATAATAGGCATTCGCTATTTGCTGCATGCGAAGATTCGTATAACCAACACTGTTGAACTTCGCTGTAGCCAGATCATAAAGGGCGTTCAGTTCGTTTTTCAGAAGCATTCCGTACTGCCTGCCCATCTGATAATGAGTCCCATAGAGGCGCAGGACATTAACAGGACCAGCCTTAAACAGTGCCCCCCCTTCATACTCGGCCACAGGGGATAAATTTGAACCAGAAGAGTTGGAACAGCCTCCCAAACAACAAGCCATAAGCAGAAGAATCGAGAAGACAAAGATGATTTTTTTCACGGCGACACCTGTATTCAGAGATTCAGAATGAATAACTTCAGATATCTGACCTGCCGCTAAATAGTGTAACACATTTAGAGTTAGAGCAGGGTAATTTTTTTATGAATTATCAGATGAAATCGCGAATTTTTATCGGTAATCCCAGGTTCTTGACTACAGGGAGACATAAATATCACGCTCAAAAATCCGCACCTTTCAACCCGTTATCATTGATCTGGACCGACCACCCAATCGCTCGCTTTGTATTTGCAAATATTCTTATGCTTTTTCAATCATCTGCCCCGGCCATACATAGGGCAGATCGTCCGGTTCAGTCCATCCGAAGGCACCATAGTAATCTCGATCCTTCCGCAGCAGATTAGACCGATGAGACGCATGAAAGGCCTCGTCACCCAACCAGGCAGGATATACGACCTGCCCACGTATCTGCTTCTTTGGCATGCTGTTGCAATAACCTCGGCGGACCCACTCGTCAATGGCAATATTGTGATATTGTTTCAGGGCATTAACGTAACCGCGCCACATGGCCGCTGCTGGATGGTGGCGCCACCCCGAACCCTTCACTGAAATAGCCCGCAGTAACTGAAGCGCCTCGACGCGCTGCTTGCCCAAGCGGCGGTAATCCAGAATCCTAAGGGATGTCACAAAATCAGGATAAGGCAGAAAGGTTTGCATGGTGGCGTGTCTTTTCGTTCTTGTCGTTCTGCATCTCTGTGACTTTTCCGACAGCCAGCTTTTGACTAATTCATATCACGAACAATCCGGGAAATGAAGATGCCAGTAATATTTGTGCTTTAGGAAATAAGACCATTAATTACAAGTTGAAATCCAGCATCTTCAACGAGATCAACGATTTGTGGATAACAAGGAAGGCTTCAATAAATAATTGATGGCCCCTCGGTAAAGTCAAAAGCGACTCCTTTCATTTTTAGAATCAAAAGTACGCATCAACCGGATAATCCGGGAAAATGAACAAAACTGCCATTTTTATGGCAATTATTGTGCTTTAGGCGTTTTTTTGCACTAGATTTTACCAGAAAGGACTGGATTTCCTGAGCGAACAGAGCGTTGATGTCCATGCGAACGGCAATAATGCCGTTCTATAATCGAAGGAGACCAGTCATGGCAAATACCAAAAATAGCAAGAAAAATGTAAAGCGGAATAAACCCATTGCCGCCTGAATCCATATGAAGCATCATTTATTCCTCAATGCGAGAAAGCTTGCCGGTGAACTGGCAGCCCTTTCTGCCCTTGACCGCATAGCGCTAATAGAAAAATGGCGGACTCTATATGACACAGAGCCACCGGGTAGAGTCCGGAATAATTTTCTCATGCATGCGATCGCTCACCGTATGCAGGAACAGATATTGGGCGGACTGAAACCTGCCACCCGCCGCTTTCTGGAGAAGGCTGCGGAAGATAATGTCATCCAGGCAGCGGATGCTGCCTATGATCAGCATTAAACCCGGCACACGGCTGTTGCGTGAGTGGCATGGCGTGACTTATGAGGTGATCATAATGGAGGACGGTGTGCAGTGTAATGGCAAACGCTACCGCTTCCCTCTCCAAAGCAGCGCGCGCCATCACCGGTGCACGTTGGTCCGGGCCTCTGTTCTTCGGGCTGAAAAAGCAGGAGGTTGCATGAATAAACCAATCCTTCGCTGCGCTATCTATACCCGCAAATCCTCGGAAGAGGGGCTGGAGCAGGAGTTCAATTCTCTGCATGCGCAAAGGGAAGCGTGTGCGGCGTATATTGCCAGCCAGAAGCATGAGGGCTGGCAAGCTGTCAAGACGCACTATGACGATGGCGGATTCAGTGGCGGTAATATGGAGCGCCCCGCATTGAAACAATTGCTGGAAGATATTGAGGCCGGGAAAGTAAATGCGGTGATCGTGTATAAAGTTGACCGGTTGACCCGATCCTTAACCGATTTTGCCAAAATCATCGAGCGTTTCGATAAGCATCGTGTTTCATTCGTCTCGGTCACCCAGCAGTTCAATACGACGAGTTCAATGGGAAGACTCACACTGAATGTCCTGCTCTCCTTCGCACAGTTTGAACGGGAAGTTACCGGAGAACGTATCCGGGATAAAATTGCCGCCTCCAAGAAAAAGGGGATATGGATGGGCGGATTCATCCCACTCGGCTATGACCTCAAGAATCGCCAACTGCTGATCAATGCCAAGGAAGCCCAAACCGTCCAGCATATATACCGTCGCTACCTGGAGCTTGGATGTGTCCGCCTGCTTAAAGAAGATCTCGACAGGCAGGGTATTCATTCCAAAGTCCGTGGACAGAAAGGCGGTTGTTCATTTTCACGCGGGATACTCTATAAGATTCTCTCCAACCCGATCTATATCGGGCAGATACGCCATAAAGGAACCTGCCATCCGGGTCAGCAGGAAGCAATCATCGATCAGGAATTATGGGAACAGGTGCAGCAGCATATGGCAAGTAACTCGGCAGAACATAAAACACGTTCATGTAATAGCGTCTCCTGTCCACTAACCAACAAATTGTTCGATGTCTCAGGCGAGCGCCTGGTATCCGTCCACGTTAATAAAAAGGGAAGGCGCTACCGCTATTATATCTCAGAAAGCCTCAGGGCAGACCCGAAAGATGCTTCATCAAGCGGTTGGCGATTACCGGGACAGGAAATTGAGCAAGTGATCGCGCATGCAGCGTTAGAGATCATCCTTGATGATGTTGCCATTACTGCCGCGTTACAGGAATCGGGAATCGCGGCACACCACATTCCGTCTGCACTTAATGCGGCCGGAAAGATACAACCCGATGCTGCCGACTTAATCGACAGATTCGTCCAGCGCGTGGAATTGCGGCAGGATGGGATACGCCTCACGCTATCTCTGGCATCGCTGGTGGCGCTGGAGATGGACTGCAACGCTGTAACCATGGTTCGCGATATCCCAATGCAGATGAAACGGCGGGGAGTGGAGATGCGGTTGGTAATTGGTGGAACCGGACCGGCCAGAGTGGACCAGGCATTGCTGAAAACCATTGTTCGCGCCCATAAATGGTTTAATGATCTGGTATCCGGACGAGTGCACAATATGGCTGAAATCGCATCACAGGAAGGCGTAGACAAGAGCTATGTTTCCCGGGTGATGAATCTCGCCTTTCTCGCCCCTGACATTACCGAGAGTATCATAACGGGGCGACAGCCTGCCGATCTCAGCGTTGAAAAGCTCATCAAACGGATTGATCTACCTCTGGACTGGGCGCAGCAGCATCAGCTCCTGGGTTTCGTCTAATCCCCTAAGTGGACCGACAAAATACCGAACAGAGAAAACACCTAATATCATGGCCTTAACTTGCTTCAGGCTGGCTTCTCCGGTCAACTTAAATAGCTGAGCCCCGCCATTGGCGGGGCTCAGGGCGAATAGACCGCAAAATCTCTCCTGCGGAGGAATTACTGGTGGGCCAGGGCAGAATTGAACTGCCGACACTCGGATTTTCAGTCCGATGCTCTACCGACTGAGCTACCGGCCCTTTGTAAATAGCTTGTCCCGCTTCGGTTGAAAGCGGATTCTGTGCCTATATAATATCAGATTCCTTGTCAAGGCCTTTTTTGACCGTCACGACGACGGTGCCGGCAATCTTGTCATGCCAGCCCTGCTTCCTGCGGTCGAAGGCAATCCAGATGAATCCCAGATACACAGCCAGTTTGGAAATGAGATAGCCCGTCCACCGCAGAAAGGCGTGTCCGAACGTCATGGGCTCGCCTGTGGCCTGTACGATACGCAATCCCAGCATCATTTTGCCGGGTGTCTGGCCGACGGATCCATGAAACCAGGTAAAATAAACCATGTCCAGAAACAGGGCGATCAGGTAATATATCCAGATGACGCCCATATCCATCTCATACCAATCGGGTTGGTTGCCCCCCTGGATCAGCAATTCCGCAACAAACAGAGTGATATAAAATATCTGCAGGATCGCCTTGTCGATCCCGTAAGCCACGGCCCGCCGCCAGAATCCTCCGAAACGTTCTGCCGTCATGGTTCAGGCCCCGACCCCAGAGATCCGCCCAGGCTTCCCTTTTCATACTGAATAATCGACAGGATCGCCAGCACCGCCGTCTCGACCCTCAGGATCTGCCTTCCAATGCTGACGGATTGAAAACCTGCTTCTCTGGCCTGATCCACCTCTTCTTTCAAAAACCCCCCCTCGGGTCCCACGACAATGAAGACTTCTTTCGCCGCCTCCGCATGTTGATGTTTCAATACATCGCTCAATCCGGTTTGCGTTTCCTCTTCCCAGAAAATGATCTTGACGCCCCGGCGCTCCCTGTCGCCTATCATTTCCTTAAAGTCAACGCAGGGGCGGATTACCGGCACATCCGCCCGTCCGCATTGCCGGGCCGCTTCCACGGCGATCTTCTGCCACCTTGACGCTTTCTGCTTTTTTTTGTCGTCCGTGATCTTCGATACACATCGGGCTGATTGAAAAGGGATAATCACGTCTACACCGAGTTCGGTGGCTTTCTGAATGATGAAATCCATCTTACCGGCCTTGGGGAGCGCCTGTGATAGCGTGAGGCGAAGGAGTTTGTCCTGAAGCGGATATTTTTTCAGAATCTCGACGACCGTCCGGTTGTCCTGCATCCGGCGGATCATGGCCTGGTATTCATGCCCCTGTCCGTCGAAAACAACCAGATGATCATTTTTTTTTAAACGCAGGACGGATCTGATGTATGTCTGGTCCTCCGCCTGTAGCGCACAGAGTAAGCCGACTTCCATCGGGCAAGGCACAAAAATTCGCGGGATGGTCAATATGCGTCTCCCCCTTTTTTCAGCACATAACAGATCCATTCCTTTTCGGTGATCACATGACGGGAGATCAGGGGGAGCGTGATAAAATGGCTCTCTATCTCTTCGCGGTTCTGCTCGATGATGCCGGAAATGATCAGATAGCCGTCCGGCCCCAGCAAAGAGACCAGATGCGACCGGTGTTTGATGAGAATCTTCGCAGTCAGGTTGGCCACAATCAAATCAAAACGTTCATGAATGGTCGCCACATCCCGGTTGATGACCTCGACGCGCTCTTCCACGTCATTGATCGCGACATTTTCGCGGGCGATTTCGGCGGCCTTCTTGTCGCTGTCCACACACACCACCTTTTGCACGCCCAGTTTCGCACAGGAAATGCCCAGGATCCCCGTTCCGGTTCCGACATCCAGGACGCGCCACTTCCCCATCGTTCGTTCCTGCAGTAGCAGGTCTTCGATGGCCTGGAGGCATATCCTGGTCGAAGCATGCTGGCCCGTGCCGAAGGCCATGCCCGGATCAATCTCAATCACAATATCGCGGCCTGACGGAGCAAACCGTTCCCAGGTCGGCTTGATCACAATGTTCTTTGTCACCCGCAGCGGCTTGAAATACTTTTTCCAGGCCTCCCCCCAGTCCGGGTCATCGATTTGCTCCGTCTCGAAGGCGGGCTTCCTGAGATCCGGGAACACCTGTGAAAGGCCCTCAATATAGATTCTCAGAGACTCCAATCTGTGTTCGAGACGAATATCAAAAGGCAGGTATGCTTTGAGCGTTTCGCCGGCGGCAGCTTCCGTAAAGCCGTTTGACGATTGCGGGTCCTGTATCTCCTGAAATACGCCCTGCGCCCCGATTTCCGTCATGAAATTGGACAGGGCGTCGATCAATTCGGGAGGCGCCGTCAACTCGACTTTCAGCCATTTATCCTTGAGGTCCGTTCCCGTTCCGCTTTGCTTCGGCATGGCTTCCTCCTCAACGTTGTGTCGCTAATCCCGGCGTCTGCGAAAAAGCCCGGACGCTCAAGTTGTGCTGCATCCTGCCCCGGCTTTCCTTTATCGTGTGTTCGTATATCCTTTTTTCGGGCATAATTCAAGCAGCTTGAATTATGCAGGGCTTCGTGATAGTCTTCATCGGTGTTTTTTCGGGATCAGTCAAGATTGTTGGACTCATAAAAAGTCCGAAGACTGTCCCTGTTCGACGGCTTCGTAAAAAGCTCCGCAGGCAAGGCGCGCAAGCCCCCTCCCTGAGGATTGAGGCGTATATTTACATACGCCTCAATGACCAATGATGAAGCGCAACACCGCATCCGGACTTTTTACACAATCGTCAAAATTTGATGGGTATTGTCACATGAAGAAATATTACCCGGTCAGTCTGGATATAACAGACAAACGGTGCGTCATCATCGGCGGGGGGGAGGTCGCCCAAAGAAAGGCGGAGCGGCTGATCGATTGCGGCGCGCAGGTGACCATTGTCAGCAGGACGCTGACCCCGCCATTGGAAGATAGAAAAAAGGCGAACACCATCGAACACATCGATACGGACTATGAGAAGCAGACGCTTCACGGGGCGTTCATGGTCATCGGCGCCACGGACCGGGATGACGTGAACGCGCAGGTCTCACAGGATGCGCTGTCCCTGGGCATGCTCGTCAATATTGTAGATGATCCGGAAAAATGCAACTTCATCCTGCCGTCGCTGGCGCAGCGGGGCGATCTGTCGATTGCCGTGTCCACAGGCGGAAAAAGCCCCGCTTTGGCCAGAAAAATCAGAGAAGACCTTCAGCGGCAATATGGCCCAGAATATATGAGCCTGCTTGCGATCATGGGGTTGCTCAGAAAAAAGATTTTGGCACAGGGAAACGCCTCAGAAGCGAACAAGGCAGTTTTTGAGGCTCTTGTTCGCTCCGATATCCTGCAGGCGATCCGGGACGGTAACCGGGGCCTTGTTAGAAAACTAATCCATGATATAAGCGGGATAGATATGGACGTGAGCCTTTGATGGACCTTCTTTTTTTCAAACTGGCGCTGGCCGCCTACCTGATTAGTACGCTGGGCTACACGGCCTCGCTGCTGGTCAGAAGGGTCCTGATCGCGAAGGCCTCCACCTGGGTCCTGTTTTCGGCGTTTACGCTGCACACGGCTTTTTATCTGACACAACTGATCCTGACGCAGGCCCTCTCCGTCAAGAATTTTCCTGAAGCCCTATCCTTCTTTGCCTGGATCTTATGCGGCATTTACCTGATCCTGCAGTTGAAGACCAAAACAAGGGTGCTGGGCGCGTTCATTTCGCCTGTCGCATTCCTGCTCATGATCGGGGCGTCCGCACGCATCGAAGGACCTGTTTTCATGCCCGAGGCCCTCAAGGGAGGCCTTGTAACGCTTCATGTAACGCTTTCCATCGCGGGCGAAGCCCTCTTTGCACTCGCCTCCTGCGCCGGGGCCATGTATCTGATTCAAAACCGGTTGATTAAAAGGAAAAGTATAAGCGGTTTCAGCAGGTTATTGCCATCCCTAAAGGAATTGGACAATATCGGTCATCTCTGCCTGCTCTGGGGATTTCCGCTGTTGACGCTGGGTGTCCTGATCGGTTCCATCTGGGCGCGCACTGTTTGGGGCAGCCACTGGCAATGGGATCCCAAGCAGATCTGGACGCTTTCCGCCTGGCTGCTGTACGCCTTGCTGCTGCATCAGCGGCTGGCTCTCGGCTGGAAGGGACACCGGATCGCCTTGTTTTCCGTACTGGCCTTTGTGATTCTTCTCGCCGGATTTTTCATGGAAAAGGTGTTTTTTAACACTCTTCATAACTTTATGTAATCATGAATCTTATCCTGATCGGTATGAACCATAAAACAGCGCCCCTGGATCTTAGGGAGAGGCTTTCCATCTCCTGTGAAGGGGCCACCCATCCCCTTCGGGAAATCATGAAAATCCCGAAGCTGGACGGCGTGATCTATCTGTCCACCTGTAACCGCGTCGAAGTCCTCGCCCAGACGACAGACACCCGGGAAACGGTGGAGCGGTTGCAGGATTTCATCCTTCAGCACGGCAACCTGTCCCGGGAAGAACTGGTCCGCTGCCTCTATGTCTGCGAGGATCAGGAGGCGGTCCGCCATCTGTTCCGGGTCACGTCCAGCCTCGATTCCCTCGTGATGGGCGAACCCCAGATCCTGGGCCAGGTCAAGGATGCCTACCGCCAGGCCGTGGATAACGGGACCACCGGGATTATCCTGAATAAAATCATGCATTATGCCTTTCGCGTCGCCAAGCGGGTCCGAACGGAAACGGGACTTGCCGCCAACGCCGTATCGGTCAGCTTTGCGGCAGTTGAACTGTCCAAAAAGATCTTCGGCGGCCTGCAGGGAAAGACCGTGCTGCTTGTCGGCGCCGGAGAAATGTCGGAACTGGCCGCGCGTCATCTGATCAATTACGGGGCGGCACAGATCCTCATCGCCAATCGGACCCCGGCACGGGCACAGCAGATGGCCGAAGAATTTCACGGCCGGTCAGTGCCCCTGGACCAGATCGAAGAAACGCTCAGGGATGTGGATATCGTCATCAGCTCTACCGGCGCCACGGGATATATGATCACGGCCGGCATGGTCGCAGCGGCGCTGCGCCGGCGCAAGAACCGCCTGCTTTTCCTGATCGATATCGCCGTCCCCCGGGACATTGATCCCGCCGCCGGGGAAATTGAGAACGTTTTTCTCTATAATATCGATAATCTTCAGGATATCGTGGACGAAAATGTCCGGGGCCGCATGCAGGAGGCGCAGAAGGCGGAGGTCATCATCAACGAAGAAGTCTCCCGGTTTACCCGGTGGTACAATACGCTGGCGGTGGTGCCGACCATCGTTTCGCTCAAGGAAAAAGCCGATGGCATCCTGCGCGGAGAGATCGACAGATCATCCGCCTGGATGCAGCGCCTGACTGAGGAAGACCGCAACAATATTGAAATTCTGGCGGGAGCAATCGTCAACAAGATTCTGCACGAGCTCGGCCCCCTTGAACTCCTGGGTCAGCACGCTGGAGAACAGGACGCGCAGGCCGCCGACGGTTGCGGCGGTGAGCACCACCGTCACGATGGCGAACCGTACGAGGCGGCCGGCCTGCAGCCGCAGCCGTCCGGTGATGGCGGCGCTGGCCAGGAGGGCGACCGCCACCGTGTGCAGCGCCGCGAGGAGCGAGCCGAACCGCCCGTTGATGACGCCGGTTGCGAGGAACAGCTGGAAGGTGTCGGCCGGGATGCGGAACAGGTCCAGCATGAACGGGACGGCCGCGTTCAGGCTGCCGAAGAAGGTCAGGAACCCCGTGAAGGCCAGGCGCGGGTAGTCCGCCAGCCGCACCGACATGTCCGCGAACCAGCCGGCGAACAGGATGAAGCTGAGCGACAGGAGCTTGCCGGTGTGCGGGAAGTTGAACGAGGCCGGCACGATGACGTCCGGCAGCCCGGTCGTCTCGTGATCGGTCAGTTGATGGCGTGAGAGCAGATCCTTGCACGCCTCGGTCAGCATCGGCAGCACGATGAACAGGTCGCCCGCCATGAACGCCGTGACGAGGGCATCGCGGTTCGTTCCGAGGATCTCGCGATGGGAGATGGGCGTCAGGGCGGCCACGAGGCCGGGCAGCACCCACAATGCGACCAGCAGCGCGATGGCGACGTACGTGACGAGGTACACCTGCATGCTGCCGAGCTGCTCGAGGTTCAGCGTGCCGGCGGCGTTGGCGGCGATGGCGAACATCCCGTACGGCGTGAGTTGCACGACGAACCGTGTCGCGCGGGCGACCAGCGCGCTGGCGACGCCCAGCACGTCGAGCAGCACCTGCTTCCGCTCGATGCCGATCAGGGCGATCCCGAGGATGACCGCAAACAGGACGACGGCCGGGACGACGCTGTTGGCGAGCGCGTGGAACGGGTTCGACGGGATGTAGAGCCCGAGGAAGTCGAAGGGTTGCGGCTTCTCGATGAGCGCCGTGCTGAAGAACGACGCCTTCGCGCCTGCCGGAAACGCGAGCGGGAAGATCATCGCGAATCCGAGCGCCACGACCCACAGCAGGGCCAGCACCGCCCCGGCCCGGAGGCCGAGCCGCTTCGCTTCCGCGGCGTCGAGCGACCCGAGGCTCGCGATGATCGAGATCGTGACGTAGGGCAGGACCGTCATCTGCAGCAGCCTGACGAAGCCGTCCGCGACGATCTTGATGGGCGCGACGAGTTCTCCGAGGAAGAGCCCGGTCGCGAGGCCCGACACCAGGCCGACGAGGACCTTGCGCGAGAACGTCATGGCCGCGTCTCCGCGCAGGTGGGGCCCGCGGTCGTCCGTACCGGGCAGTACCGGTGTCGTCAGCGAGTGCGTTCCTGGTGGACGGTTCATACGCCGCGGATTCTACCAGAGCGGTTCGCGACGGCGGGCGTCAGGTCGCGGCCGACCTGCAGGTGAGCGGACCCGCGCACCGGCGCCCGGCGTCGCTGGCGCAGGCCCGCGATGTCGCTCCGCAAGACCGGCCGGCCTGGGGCCGCTTCGCCGCGAACCGTGTGCCGGCGACCTCGCGGTCTACGGTCTTGCTCCGGACTTCACGGTCCTGCTTCCGCAGCAACCGTTCCGTTGGTGGGCAATCCGGCCCGACCTCAGCGCCAGGCGGCGCCGTTGGGATAGCGGTATGCCTCTCGCGATTCCGGCCGCATCTCGATGCTGTACCCGGGCCGGGCCGGCGCCCGGTACCGCCCGTTCACGATGACCACGGGATCGAGGAAGTGCTCGTGCAGGTGATCGACGAACTCGATCACGCGATCCTGCAGCGTCGCGCTCACGGCCACGTAGTCGAAGATCGACAGGTGCTGCACGTGCTCGCAGAGACCCACGCCGCCGGCGTGCGGGCACACGGGGACGCCGAATTTTGCCGCCATGAGCAGCACGGCCAGGTTCTCGTTCACGCCGCCGAGCCGGCAGCTGTCGATCTGGCACACGCCGATCGCGCCTGCCTGCAGCAGTTGCTTGAACACGATCCGGTTCTGCGCGTGCTCACCCGTCGCGATGCGGATCGGGTGCACCGCCCTCGCAATCGCCGCATGCCCGAGCACATCGTCCGGGCTCGTGGGCTCCTCGACCCACCAGGGCTCGAACCGGGCGAGGGCCTCGATGTGCGCGATGGCCGTCCGCGACGTCCCACCGCTGGTTCGCATCCATCATCAGCCGATGGCCGTCCCAATCTCCTCGCGGATGAGGGCGGCCCGATGCAGGTCGTCCTGCAGGTTCGCGCCCACCTTCATCTTGAAGTGCGTGAATCCCTCGGCCAGCGCCTCGCGGCACAGCTGTCGAACCTTCTCGTCGGAGTAGCCGAGCCAGCCCACCGACGTCGTGTAAGCGGGGTAGCCGTCGCGGCGCATCTCCGCCTCGCGCTCGGGCCTGGTGGCCGCGTGCCGTTCCAGTATCGCCAGCGCCTCGTCTGGCGTGAGCGCGTCGGTGATGTAGCGGAAGTCGATGCACGACACGATCTGGCGGGGCGAGAGGTCCACGAGCAGCTTCCACAGCGGCTTGCCTTCCGCCTTCGCCCACAGGTCCCACACGGCATTGACGACCGCCGCCATCGAGATGTGGATCACGCCCTTCTCGGGGCCGAGCCATCGCAATTGCGAGTCGCTGGCGAGCCGGCGCCAGAACCCTGCCATGTCTGCCGTGATCGCCTCGAGCGCTCCCCGACGACCAGCGGGCGGAGCGCCTCGATGGCCGTCGCGCACACCTCGTTCCCGCGGCCGATGGTGAAGGTGAGGCCGTGTCCTTCGAGGCCGGCCGCGCTGTCCGTCTTCAGGATCACGTACGCGGCCGAGTAGTCCGGATCGGGGTGCATCGCGTCCGACCCCGCGAACGTGCGCGAGGTCGGAAACCGAAGGTCCAGGACCTGGAGATCGCGGATTCGCATCGTCATGTGGCCTACTGTCGTGTCGAGCGACGAGCGTTGCGTGGAGGGCGCGGCGCCGTCCGCGCCGTCGGCCGCACGGCTGTTCATGACGCGCCCTCATGTGGAGGGCGCGGCTCTGCCCGCGCCGTCGCGAGCCTCCAGAACCGCGCGGCACTGCCTCCCAGCACGAGATCGCGGTCCGCGGCGCCCAATCGCTCCGTGTAGCGCACGACGAGCTCCATCACCGGCCCGTAGGCCCCCGCCACCGTGCAGACCGGCCAGTCGGACCCGATCATGAGACGACCGGGACCGAACGCCTCCATCGCCACATCGAGGTAGGGCGTGATGTCGCCGGGTCTCCACCGGCGCCAGTCCGCCTCGGTCACCAGGCCGGACAGCTTGCAGCAGACGTGTGGCTGCGCCGCGAGCTCGCGCATGTGGCGCGACCAGGTGTCGATCGCGCCGGTCTCGATGAGCGGCTTGGCCAGGTGGTCCAGCACGAACCGCTGCCGCGGGAAGCGGCGCACGAACTCGATGGCGACCGGCAGGTGGCGCGCGTGGATCAGGATGTCGTACGCGAGGTCGAACGACTCGAGCGTCGCGATGCCGCGGCAGAAGTCGGGGCGCAGCAGGAACCGGTCGTCCGGCTCGGCCTGCACGATGTGGCGGGTGCCGACGAGCTTTCGGCGACCCGCCAGCGAGGCAAGGTCCTCCCCGACGCGCGGCGAACACAGGTCCACCCAGCCCACGACGCCGGCGATGAACGGGTGCGCATCCGCCAGGTCCAGCAGCCAGCGCGTCTCGTCGAGCGTCTGCCGGGCCTGCACGGCGACGCACCAATCGAACCCGGCCGCGCGCAACAGCGGTTCGAGATCCGGCGGCAGGAAGTCGCGGCGGAGCGCGGCCATCCCGTCCGAGATCCAGCCGTACTCCTCCGGGGTGTAGCGCCAGAAATGCTGGTGGGCATCGACGCGCATGGCGTTCACGCGTCGGCCGGCGGCACGGGCGTGGCGCCGGCGGCGCTCGACGCGTAACAGGCGTCCACCAGGGCCATGGTCTTCACCGTGTCGTCGACCGGGCTCAGGAGCGTGGGATCTTCGCCCGCCACGTAGCGCTGCAGGTTCGACATCGGTCCTTCGAACGCTTCGATGAACCACGAGCCCCGCAGCGGGACGTGCTCCCACGCGTCACGGGCCAGGGCGACCTCGAGCGTGTCCGGCCGTCCGTTCGGGTAATCGAGGTTGACGCCCATCTGCAGCACGGCCGCGCCCGCCGTGCCCTCCACCTTGAAGGACGACGTCTCGCACCGCCCGCCGAAGCGATGCGTGTGGTTCAGGGCCAGGCTGCAGCGGATCCGGTCGCCGTAGTCCAGGATGATGCTGCTGCGGGCGTCGCGAAGGCGCGGGAAATCCGGGTGCCGCACGGCCCGGCAGTAGACACCGGACGGTTCGCCGAACAAGCCACGGATCGCGTCGAGATAGTGGACGGAGTGGTACAGCACCTCGACGCCCGGCGTGTGTTCCAGGAACGGCCACAGGTGCCACGGCTGGTTCGTCACCAGGCGCACCTCCACGTCCACCACTTCGCCGAGGTCGCCGTGCGAGAGCAGGTCGCGCAGCGCGAGCATGTTCGGGCTGAAGCGCAACTGGAAGTTGATCGCCGCAGTGAGCCGCTTGCGACGGCCGGCGGCGAGGATCGCCCGCGCCTCCGCGAGGCTCTCGCCCATCGGCTTCTGGATGAGCACGGCCGCCCCGTCCGGCAGGTGTTCGATGATGCCCAGAACCTGCGAGGCCGGCGCCGCGACGTCGAAGACCACGTCGCGCGCCGCGCAACACGCCTCGAGCGAGTCGTACACCATGCCGATACCGAACGCGGACGCGGTCTCGCGCGCCGTGTCCCCCCGGACGTCATAGAGGCCGGCGACGGGGAAGCCGAGGCGACGATAGGCGGGCAGATGGGCCGAACGGACGATGCCCCCGGCGCCGATGATTGCAATCGGCCTGGGAGACGACGGAAGCGGCCAGGCCTGCGCGAGTGTCCGCATTGCGACTACGACTCCAGGTGATACACGGGCGTCATGTCGGCCCACCACTCCTCGGGCCGGGCCCCCGGGGCACGCGACTGGAACGTCTGCATCAGCGTTTCCCACTCGCGGCACGTTGGCTGCGCCAGGTGTTCCGCGAACGCCCGGGCGCCGTCGAAATCATCCTCGGTGTCCATCACCATCACGAGGCGCCGGCCGAGCAGGTAGATGTCCATCGCGCGGATGCCGATCGCCTTCAGGCTCGCCTCCACCTCGGGCCAGACGGCCCGATGGTGCCCGACGTAGGCCTCCACCATGCCGGGACCGTCCTTCAGGTCGAGTGCGCGTACGAACCGCTTCATGCGGGGGCCATCACTTCCTGTCGGGACGTCCCGAGACCGTCGATGCCCAGCTCGACGACGTCGCCGGGCTGCAGGTAGACGGGGGGCGTGAAGCCGAGGCCCACGCCGGCCGGGGTGCCCGTGCTGATCACGTCGCCGGGCAGCAGCGTCATGAACTGGCTGACGTAGCTGACCAGGTGGGCGACGCCGAAGACCATGTTGGCGGTCGTCCCCTTCTGGCGCACCTGGCCGTTCACGCTCAGCCACATCCCGAGCTGCATCGGATCCGGGATCTCGTCCCGGGTCGCGAGGAACGGCCCGATGGGCGCGAAGGTGTCCGCGCTCTTGCCCTTCACCCACTGGCCGCCGCGCTCGAGCTGGAAGGCGCGCTCCGAGTAGTCGTTGTGCAGCGCGTAGCCGGCGACGTGGGACATGGCGTCCTCGACCGGCACGTATCGCGCCGTCTCGCCGACGATCACGGCGAGCTCGACCTCCCAGTCCACCTTCGTGCCGCCGCGCGGGATGACGAGCGGATCGTTGGGGCCGCAGAGCGCGGTCGTGGACTTGAAGAAGATCACCGGCTCCTTCGGGAGTCTCCATGCCGCTCTCGGCGGCGTGGTCGCGGAAGTTCAGGCCGATGCACACGATCTTGCTCGGCCGGACCAGGGGCGGGCCGAGGCGCACGCCGGGGTCGACAGGCGGGCACGCCGCCTGCCGGGCGGCGAGCCACTCGCCGAGGGCGGCGACCCGGCCGCCGCCGAAGAACGCTTCGTCGTAGTCGGCGCCGAACGCCGAGACGTCGAGGCGCGTGCCGTCGGCCAGCTGAACGCCCGGGCGTTCCTGGCCGGGATTGCCGAATCGGATCAGTTTCATTGCGCCATCACTCCACCATCGATGGGATAGGCCTGCCCGGTGACGAACGAGGCTTCGTCCGAACAGAGATACAGGGCCAGCATCGCCACCTCTTCGGGGGTGCCCATGCGGCCGATCGGTTGGTACTCGGCGAGCTTCGCCAGCATTTCGTGCTCGCGGCCCGGGTAGTTGGCCTTCACGAAACCGTCCACGAAGGGCGTGTGCACGCGCGCCGGGCTGATGCAGTTGCAGCGGATGTTCTTCTTCACGTAGTCCACCGCGATCGCGCGGGTCATCGCCAGCACCGCCCCTTTGCTCATCGAGTAGGCGAAGCGATCCGGGAGCCCGATGTGCGACGCGATCGAGGCCATGTTGAGGATCACGCCCGCCGCCATGTCGCAGCATGGTGTCGACGGCGGCCTGGGCGCACAGGAAGACGCCCTTCACGTTGACCCGGTACACCCGGTCGAAATCGGCCTCGCTCGTGCTCTGGACCGTGCCGACGTGGGCGATGCCGGCGTTGTTCACGAGAATGTCGAGCCGGCCGAACCGCGCCTCGATGGCGCCGAAGGCGCTCCGGACGCTGTCGGCGCTGGAGACATCGCACGGCCACGGGTGCGCCGCGTGGCCCGCGGCCCGGATCTCGTCGGCCGTCCGCTGCGCCGTCGTGTCGTCCACGTCCAGCGCGGCAACCGTCGCCCCCGCGCGGGCGAACACCCCGGCGATCGCCCGGCCGATGCCGGACCCGGCGCCCGTCACGGCGGCGGTCTTTCCGTTCAGTGTGAACATCGTTGGGCTCCCTGCGGACGGGTGACGAGCCGGCCTCGTTGGTCCGCGAACCGACGGCGAGTATACGTAATCGTCGAGGGGGCGCTCCAGCGAGACCGGTCGGCGCTCCCGCGCGACCGCTCCACCGGGGGTGTGGGCGGCGAGGCGGGGAACGCCTTGCCGTCGGCCTCTACTCTGCGGCCCGCTCGCGCCGATAAGGGTAAAGGCCCTCCGGGGCCCGGTCGCCATCGATGTCCTTCAAGCCTCTCGTCGAACTCACCCTCCTGGGCAAGGCTCTCCACGAGGGGCTGTACGTGACGGACCGCGACCGGCGCGTGCTGTACTGGAACCCGGCTGCCGAGCAGGATTACCGGGTTCGCCGCCTCGGAGGTCGAGGGCCGCCGGTGTGCCGACAACATCCTGATGCACGTCGATGGCGAGGGCTGCCAGCTGTGCCTGCACCGGTGTCCGCTGTCCGCCACCATGGCGGACGGGGAGCCGCGCGAGGCGGACGTCTTCCTCCATCACAAGCAGGGGCACCGGGTCCCCGTGTCCGTTCGCGCGCAGCCGCTGCTCGATTCGAAGGGGACGATCGTCGGCGCCATCGAGCTCTTCTCGGATGCGAGCCCGCTCGACGACCTGCGTGCCACCATCGCGAGGCTCGAGGTGCTCGCGCTCGTGGACCCGCTGACGGAGATCCCGAACCGTCGCTATCTCGCGTCCGAGCTCGCCTCGCAGCTGTCGATGTTCCAGCGCAGCGGCGTGGAGTTCGGCATCGTGATGTTCGACATCGACGGATTCAAGCGTTTCAACGACGAGTACGGCCACGCGGTGGGGGACCTGGCGCTGCAGACCGTGGCACGCACGATGTCGGCGACCATGCGCGCGCACGACACGGTCGGCCGCTGGGGCGGGGAGGAATTCCTCGTCGTGCTGCCGCGTACGGATCCGAGCCGGGCTGGAGGCGCTGGCGCAGCGCCTGTGCCGGATGGTCCGTCACTCGCAGGTGCACGCGGGCCCGACGTCGCTGTCACTGACCGTCTCCGGCGGAGCGACGATGGTGCAGGCCGGCGACACGTCGGACAGCCTGGTCGCCCGCGCGGACGCGTTGATGTACGAGGCCAAGCGCGCCGGTGGGGACCGCATCGCGATCTGACCCTGTTCCTGATTCACGTGAATTCGTGAAGCCGCCGCCGCTCGGCAGACTCGCCGTCACGTCGAACGGAGCCCCTGTCACCAATACGTGGGCCCTGCATCTCTGGAGCATCACGGCCGGAGTGTCGGGCCGTCGACCAGGAGGGGTTGCCGCATGAGCCGTGTCGTCGTGCTCGGGGCCGGCGTGTCCGGACACACCGCCGCCGCCTTCGCCCGCAAGTGGCTCGGTCGCACCGACGAGGTGGTCGTCGTCGCGCCGAACCCCACCTACAACTGGATTCCCTCCAATATCTGGGTGGGCGTGGGCCTCATGCCCCCGTCGAAGGTGACGTTCCCCCTCGCGCCGGTCTACGAACGGGCGGGCATCACGTTCAAGCAGGCGCGTGCCCTCGAGATTCACCCCGAAGGACGGGAAGGCGATTCGTCGCCGTTCGTCGTCATCGAGTCGACCAAGGCCGGGCAGGCCGGGCAACGGGAGGAGGTCCGCTACGACTTCCTGATCAACGCGACCGGGCCCAAGCTCAACTTCGGCGCGACGGAGGGGCTCGGCCCGGAGAAGCACAGCCTCTCGGTGTGCACGGAGACGCACGCCTTCGAGACGTCGCAAGGCCCTCGACGAGGCCGTGGCGCGCATGCGGCGGGGTGAGCGGCAGCGGTTCCTCGTGGGGACCGGCCACGGCGGCTGCACCTGCCAGGGCGCCGCCTTCGAGTACATCGTCAATCTCGAGTTCGAGCTCCGCGCGCGCAAGGTGCGCGACAAGGCCGACATCACCTGGATTTCGAACGAGTACGAGCTGGGTGACTTCGGCATGGGCGGAATGCACATCCGGATGGGCGGCTACGTGACGCCGAGCAAGATCTTCACGGAGTCGCTGTTCGCCGAGCGGGGCTTGCGGTGGATCACGCGCGCCCACGTGCGCAGCGTCGAGCCGGGGCGCGCGGTGTACGAGACGCTCGAAGGCGACGAGCGGGAGGCGGGCTTCGACTTCGCCATGCTGCTTCCGCCGTTCTCGGGCGTCGGGCTGAAGGCGTTCGACCCCGCGGGCGCGGACATCTCCCGACGATGTTCATGCCCAACGGCTTCATGAAAGTGGACGGCGATTACACACCGAAGCCGTACGAGCAGTGGATGGCAGCCGACTGGCCGCGCACCTATCAGTCCCCCGCCTACCGGAACGTGTTCGCGGCGGGCATCGCGTTCGCGCCGCCGCACGCGATCTCGCGCCCGCGTCAGAGCGTGAAGGGCACCCCGATCACCCCGGCGCCGCCGCGGACGGGCATGCCCTCGGCCATGATCGGCAAGTCGGTGGCGCGGAGCATCGTGGACATGATCCGCGGCGCGGAAGGACCTACCCACACGGCATCGATGGCGGAGATGGGCGCGGCGTGCGTCGCCTCGGCGGGCGCGAACCCGTTCAGCGGCACGGCCGTGTCGATGACCGTCTTCCCGATCGTGCCCGACTACCAGAAGTACCCGCCCTACGGCCGCGACCTCGAGTTCACGTTCGGCGAGATCGGCCTCGCGGGCCACTGGATCAAGATCCTCCTGCACCACATGTTCCTCTACAAGGCCCGCCTGCGCCCCGGGTGGAGCCTGATCCCGGAGTAGGACCGTCATGACGAAGCGGATCCCTCGTCGCCCGGCGGTCACCTGACCGAGTCCTTCTACGCCACGACGCCCACGCGGTTCACGGTGTTCCTTCGCACGTTCCTCCCGTGGCAACTATGGCGCTTCGCGCGCATCAACCTGAAGATGCTGCGGATCATCGGCAAGAGCCATCACTGAACCGGCTGGCGACCGTGGCTGGTACCACAACACGACGTTGCCGTTGGTGAAGGCCCTCGTTTTCGTCAGCCTCAAGTCGACCCTGCCCTCGACCGTCTCGAACAGTGTACGGCCCTGGCCCACCACGATCGAGTTCAGGACGATTCTGATACTCGTCAGCGTCCGCGAGAACACCGTCGTCTCCCGGGTAATTCGTCCTACTTCGGGGCGACGTAGCTCTTGCGCGCTCGTGACGTGAGGCCGCGCGGCAGGAGACGCACGTCGAGGTCGTGCACCTTGCCGTCGCGCTTGGGCGGTAGCGAAGCCGATCAGATACTGGCTGTGCAGTTCGTCGGCGACCTGGGCGAAGGCTGCGCCCAGGTCCTGGCCGAAGCGAATCTCCGAGTAGCCTCCGCCCGTTTCCTCCGCCACCCGGGCCAGGCCCGGGTCGGGCAGGTCGGCGGTGAGCATCGCCTGGAGGCCGCCGGGGCCGATGCCCGGCGCTTGGCGCTGCGTGCTGCGGCTTCGCATGCCGACGGCATAGATCATCACGTTCTCGCGCCGGGCGCGGTCGATGACCGAGGCCTGGCTGGCGGGTCGCTCGCGAAAGTCGGTGGGCCCGCTGTCCTTGCCATCGCTCAACACGAGGATGACCGGCCGCTCGTCACCCTCCTCCTTGAACGCAGTCGAGCGCGCGATCGATGGCGCGCCACAGCGGTGTGGGAGCATCGGGACGAATCGAGTCGGGCAGCGCGGCGAGGAACTCCCGCGGGTCATGGGTGAACTTTCGGAGATGGTGATCTCGTCGCCGAAACTGCCGACGCGGACCCGGTCGTCCTGTCGGAGCCGAGGGAACAACTGCTGCGAGGCCTCGCGGAGCAGCGCCAGGTTGCCTTCCATGCTACCGGACACATCGAGCATGAGGACGAGCCGGATAGGCTGCGGGCTGTTGTCGAACAGGGCGATGGCTGCGGCTTTCCTTCGTCGCGCACCTCGAAATCCGCCTCCTCGAGCGTCGTGACCAGCCGGCCGTCGCGATCGGTGACGGTGACGAAGACGCGCACGAGGTCGGTGTGCCCCTGAAACGGCTGTTGCGTCGCGGACGCACCTGCCATGCCCAGAACCAAACGATGAGTGTGCCGCACGCGAGATTGCGCGTCATTCGCAGATGCTCCCCTCCACCGTTCCTCAGCATGATGTCACCCTTGAACGCCAACCGCGTTGCCCGCGGACGGCTCGACCGTTCACAGGGTGTCACGGTCCGTTGGCAAGGGAGGTCACTCGGAGCCGTGGGCCGCGGGAAAACATCGACCGCTTCTGTGCCCTGGCGGTGACCGGGAACCTCCGCGTCGCAACAGGCGACCCACCCCCTACTTGCCCAGTTCGAGCACGATGATCGTGTCCATCGGGTCGAGGGCTGCGGCGTCGAGGCGCAGCACCAGTGCGTCTTTCTCCACGGTGAACGAGACGGGTTTGGTGCTGCCGAAGTACGTGGCCGATTTCACCGGCCGGTCCGGACGGGGGAGCGCCAGCACCGTGTCCTGCCACTCCAGGACGTGCACGAACACCCGGTCGCCCGTGTGCGTCGTGACGCCCCAGGGCCGCGGTGGCAGCGGCCCGCCCCGTGTCCCGTGGATCGTCTCGCCCTTCGTCCTCAGCCAGTCGCCCACCTCGGCGAGCCGCCGCACGAACTCGGGCTGAATGCTGCCATCCGGCCGCGGCCCGACGTTCAGGAGGAAGTTCGCATCGTGGCCCGCGGATCGGACCAGCAGGTGGACGAGCTCCTTCGTGCTCTTGTACCGGCCGTCGTTCTTGTTGAAGCCCCACGAGTTGTTGATCGTGTCGCACATCTCGATGGGCAGCGTGCCGCGCTCGGCCTGGTCGTTCCACCCCTGCGTGTTCTGCCCGGGGAGGTCCTTCTCGAACATCTGGAAGTCCTCCCCCGGGAACGGCTTCCGGTGGTGGTTGCTGCCGATGAGCGCCGCGGGCTGGAGGCTGTGGATCAGCCGGTAGGTCTGTCCCAGCCGCCATTCGGCCTCGGGCTTGTCCCACCAGCCGTCGAACCAGATGCCGCCGAGGTCGCCGTAGCCGGTCAGCAGCTCCTTCAACTGGGCGTCCATGTAGTCCAGGTACCTGTTGAAGTCGCCCGGCTCGTCACGGCCAGCGAATCGTCCCGTCCGGCCGCGCGGGAAGTAGTCCGGATGGTGCCAGTCGAGCTGCGAGTAGTAGAAGAACAGCTTGATGCCGGCCTTCCGGCACTCCTCGGCGAGCGCTTTCAGCACGTCCTTCCCGTAGGGCGTCCTGTCGACGATGTCGTAGTCGCTGACCTTCGAGTCGTACATCGCGAAGCCGTCGTGGTGCTTGGACGTGATCGTGATGTACCGCATGCCCGCCGCCTTGGCCATCGCCACCCACGCGGCCGGGTCGTACTCGATCGGGTTGAACGCGGGCGGCAGGTCGCGTTCGTACTCGGGGACGGTGATGCGCTCGTTCTGCATCACCCACTCGCCTTCACCGGGCCCGGCGTACACGCCCCAGTGGATGAAGAGGCCGAAGCGCGCGTCCTGGAACCACTCGCGCGCCTTCAGGTTCTCGGGTGCGGGAACGTAGCCCTCTTGTGCCGGGGCCGGCCTCGCCACGGCGACGATCGACGCCAAGACGATCGATACCACCACGCGCTTCATGGGACCTCCATGCGTCACGCCGGCCGGGAGAAGCGACCTGCGCACCGTTTCGCTGCGTTCATGGCGCACGCCATCGCCACAATGTGCGCGACATGCCCCGACACCGTTTCGGCACCCGTTGTGGGTTGCTGACGTCGAAGCACGTGCGCTCATTGGGCACGCCCAGTGAGCGTCGGGCGCGTCGTGTCACCGAAGGCCACGTGCATTTCGCGCTCGTAGGTGACGAGGTCGCCGCTGAAGGTGAGCCGCACGTTCAGCTTGAACGGCGTCTCGTAGTAGGCGAGCGTGGCGGCGAACGTTCGGTCGCTCGTCCACGCTCCGCTCGCCGCGACCCGTTGCCCGATGAGCGGTTCACGCGTGGCGAGGCGGCCGAGGGCCCAGCGGCCGAACGGCACGACGAATGTCCGGTCCGCACCGGCCACGCGCGTGACCAGCGACAGCGTGCCGTCCGCGCCGTGTTCGAGCGCAAGGGACTCGATCTTCTCGGGGTTCTCGGGGAACACGTACCGGCGACCCAGCACGACCCCGGCGCCCGGCTGCGCCTTGCCCTGCGGCGGGTGCAGCGCCAGGCCCGCCAGCGTCTTCCTGAGCGCCGCCTCCGCGGTCGCGTCCGCCGGAAGCGGGGCGTCCTTGAACGCCGAAAGCAGCTTCGCGAAGACGCAGGTCGAGGACGGCCTGCATGTCCTTCACGCCGCTCGTGATGGCGACGACCACGTCCTGCGCCGGCAGGACGAGGCAATACTGGCCGAACGCGCCATCGCCGCGGAACGCCCCGTGCCGCGTGCGCCAGAACTGGTAGCCATAGCCCTGGTCCCAGTCGCTGGCCGGGTTGGAGCCGTTCGAGGTCTGCCGGCCGGTCGCGGCGTCCACCCAGGCCGCCGGGAGCAGTTGACGGCCCTGCCACTCGCCCTTCTGCAGATACAGCAGGCCCAATCGTGCCACCGACTCGGTGCGCAGGTGGAGCCCATAGCCGCCGTTCGTCACGCCCTCCGGGCTCGTTTCCCACTCCAGGTCGTCGATCCCGAGCGGGACGAACAGCCGGGGCCGCAGGTAGTCGGAGGTCTTCTCGCCGGTGACCTTCTGCACGATGGCGGACAGCATGTAGCTGGCCGGCGTGTTGTAGAGGAAGAAGGTGCCCGGCTTGTGATCGAGTGGCGTCGCGAGGAAGGTCTCGCCAGTCCACGTGCGCCGATGTCGTGAGCGGGGGCTCCTTGTGATGCCCGGTGGACATCGAGAGCAGGTCGCGGACGCGCAGGGCCTTCAGGAACTCGCCCGGCTCGTCCGGCGCGACGTCCGGGAAGAACTTCAGGACCTGGTCGTCGATGCTGAGCCGCCCTTCCGACGACCGCGAACCCGATCGCCGTCGACGTGAAGCTCTTGGTCAGCGAGTACAGTCGTGTGCCGGAGGTCTGGGACGTAGGGGCCCACCAGCCCTCGGCGATCACGTGGCCGTGCCTGAGGATCATCACGCTGTGCATCGCGTCGATCTCGTGGTCGGCGGCCTGCACGAAGTCGAGCACCGCCGCGGACGAGATCCCCTGCCGTTCGGGTGTGCTGCGCGGCAGCGCCGGGCCGGAGGCGTGGCCCGCAGGACGGGCAGCATCAGCGCCGCGACGGCCACACCAGCCGCGATCAGGGTGACAACGCGGCTCCTGAGAGCGGACGAAGGGGCGGGCGGTTGCTTCGGTGACACGTGTCGCACGATGGCGACCTCCTCACGGCGACAGTCTACAATTACGGGTAAGATCGTCGGAAGGCAAGTCGGACCTCGCGGCTCATCCCCGTGTGCCGCATCCACGAGAGCACCGTCATGTCAACGACCCTGATCCCGGTCGAGCCACGCATTCGCCCGAGCCTCGATCCCCACTTCCGTCCGCCCGTCCTCGCCAACCGGCGCTTCCGCGACGAGGTGCCGCGCCTCGGGCGCCGGCGTGCCGCTCGTCATCGCGCTCGAGCGGGCCGACGGGGCGCGCTCGCGCTATCGAGACGCGCGTGTTCCGCGAGGGCCATCCCCGCTTCGACGCCAGCGTGCCCTACATCGAGCGCCTCTTCAAGTTCCTGTTGTGGCAGTGGGGCGGGTGGAAGGCGTGGATTGGCGGCCCGTCGCGGCATCGGCGACGCCCTCCGCGCGGCCTACGCGCCCGGGGGCGCGCGCGCCTTCGACCAGCAGTTCATGGGTGCGCGACGTCTACGAGCGGCCGTTCACGGTCGTGTCGTGCGAGGCGCGACGACGTCCCGCCGGCGAGCGAGACGAGCCGGCCGCTGGGCCGCCATCTCGACGGCTGCCGCGTCGGCTTCGATCTCGGCGCGTCGGACCGCAAGGCCTCGGCCGTCGTCGACGGCGAGGCCGTGTACTCGGAGGAGGTCGTCTGGGCGCCCTCCGCCCAGCCGGATCCCGGAGTACCACTACCGCGAGATCCTCGACCGCCCTGACGACCGCCGCGTCGAAGATGCCGCGGCTCGACGCGATCGGCGGCAGCGCCGCCGGCGTCTACGTGAACGACGTGGTGCGCGTGGCGTCGCTCTTCCGCGGCGTGCCGCGCGAGCGCTTACGACGAGGTGCGCACGCTGTTCCTGCGCCTGCGAGAGGCGCTCGGCGTGCCGCTGGTCATCGTCAACGACGGCGACGTGACGGCGCTGGCGGGCTCCATGTCGCTCGAGGACCACAGCGTGCTGGGCATCGCGCTCGGGTCGAGCGAGGCGGCGGGCTACGTGAACGCCGAGGGCAACATCACCGGCTGGCTCAACGAGCTGGCGTTCGCGCCGGTGGACTATCAGCCGGACGCGCCCGTCGACGAGTGGTCCGGGGACCGGGGTGTCGGCGCGCAGTACTTCTCCCAGCAGTGCGTGTTCCGGCTCGCGCCGCGCGCCGGCATCGCGGTGCCGGCCGACGCGCAGCCCGCCGAGAAGCTGAAGGTCGTGCAGGCCAGGCTCGAGGCGGGCGACGAGGCCGCCGCGTCCATCTGGCAGACGATGGGCGTGTACCTGGGTTACACGGTCGCCCACTACGCGGACTTCTACGACCTGAAGCACGTGTTGATCCTGGGGCGCTGCACGTCGGGGCGCGGCGGCGACATCCTGCTGACCGAGGCCAGGAAGGTCCTGTCGAGCGAGTTCCCCGAGCTTGCGCGGAACGCCTCGACATCCGCTGCCCGACGAGAAGAGCCGCCGCGTCGGCCAGTCGGTGGCCGCCGCCAGCCTGCCGGCCCTCGAGGGAGGACGTCGATGACACTTCAGCCTGCCCACCGCCGAGATCTACGTGCCCGACGGCCTGCCGCCCGCCGAGGCCCTCGCCCGCACCACCCACCTCGCGATCGGCGCCCACCAGGACGACCTGGAGATCATGGCCGCCGACGGCATCCTGCAGTGCTTCCAGCAGCGCCGACCGCTGGTTCACCGGCGTGGTCGTCACCGACGGCGCCGGATCGCCGCGCGACGATCTCTACGCGGAACACACCGACGAGATGATGCGGGAGGTCCGCCGGCGCGAGCAGAAGAAGGCGGCGTTCGTCGGCGACTTCGCCGCCGTCGTCCTGCTCGATCACCCGAGCGCCGCGGTGAAGGACCCGCGCGACTCCCGGCCGGTCGACGACCTCGTCCGAGATCCTGGACGCGACGCGGCCCGAGGTGGTCTACACGCACAACCTGGCCGACAAGCACGACACCCACGTCGCCGTGACGCTGCGCACGGTCGCGGCCATCCGTCGGCTGCCGCGCCGAGCGCGCGGCCGGGGCGGCTGTACGGCTGCGAGGTGTGGCGCGACCTCGACTGGCTGCCCGACGACGAGAAGGTCGCCTTCGACCTGTCCGCCCACGAGAACCTGCAGGCGGCGCTCGTGGCCATCTTCGATTCGCAGATCTGCGGCGGCAAGCGCTACGACCTCGCGACCCAGGGCCGCCGCCGGGCCCACGCCACCTACGCCGCCTCGCACGGGACCGACGTCGGCGACCTCGCTCAGCTACGCGATGGACCTGACGCCGCTCGTCACCGACGCCGGGGCTCGATCCGGTGGCGTTCGTCGCCGGCGGCCATCGATCGCTTCAGGGCCGACGTCACGTCCCGCGTGCGCAGGTTTCAGGGGAACGGTAGCCACGGACACCCGGAGGTGCTGCGTCGCTACGCCTCGAACCCCCGGATGTACGGCACGACGGGCGGCCGCGGCCCCTTGTTGAAGAGAGGCTCACGCGTCGCGCGATATTTCATGTCCATGAAGGGCGTGTCGAGACGGCGTCCGATGTCGGAGTGACGGGCGTTCTCCCAGTTGGAATCCATCAGGTACGACACCATCCCCGTCGTCAGCAGCAACCGTTCCGCGGGGTACGGTTCCTTGCGGGTCATCATCATCTCGGTGATCCAGTGTATGAACGCGTTCGCCGCATGGTACTGCCCGTACGGCCGGAAATTGAACCAGGGCTGGATCACGACCGGATTCTGACGGCCTTCGATATCGCCTGCATAGGCCCACTGGCCGACACCTGAGCCGTTCAACTGGTACTGGGCCGCCTTGGTGCCGTCCCTGTAGTCGATGATGAACACCATCGGCTGAGTCACGGTGTCTCGGACGTTTCCCGGTTTCAAGTCGGTATAGCTCTTCAGCGCGGCTTCGAGCAGACTGCCCGCCCATGGATTGCGATCGGTCCATTTCCATGTTTCCGGGCCTTCGATGCACTGCACTGCGGCGATGCCCGTCTCGCCTCCCTTGCGGCGCTCGGCGAAGCACTGGAGTGCATCGAGGCCGTGGAATCCATAGGATTCCTTGCCCCCGAAGGATGCCATGACAGAAGCCTTGATGGGGGTGTCGAGTTCGAGATCGATCTCGGGCTGACGATGACAGAACGGGATGGAGGATCCGCCATACAGCGGGAATCCCAGCTCACGGGACTTGTCGTAGATCCACTTGGCTTCGTCCCACATCGTGGACAGGTGCTTGTCGTTGAACACCGGAACGGAGCGGTGGCTTTCCTCGAAGACGCGGACGATCTGATTGAAGAGCCACCAGCGGGGATAGGACGTCTGCCCCTTCAGATTCCTGTGGTAGTTCCCGTGTTCGCCGACCAGGACGACGCCGTCCACGGCGAGTTCCTTGCCACCGAGCGTGAGAGCGCCGCTCACGGAGTCGAAGATGGGGATTTTCTTCGCCGCGAGGACCTTCTTTCCGAGAGGACTGACATCGATCTGGTGGATGTAGGCCGACACCACGTCGACTCGCGACGGCGTGTGCGCGCCCTGCCACCAGTAACCGTCCAGCAGCTTGTTGATGATCCAGTCGGCATGCGAGCCCGGAGCCGCCCAGTACGTCACGACACAGGCGATGCGCGGACGTTTCTCCTGGGCTGTCGATGCGGAGCTGGGAGGCAAGGGCAGCGGCCATTGCGGTCCCCGACATCCTCAGCATCTCGCGCCTGGTGACCGAGGTGGTCAATCCCGATCTGTGTTCATCAGACATCTCACGTCTCCTCATGGGGTGACTCTGCGGAACTGCACGGCGTGGACAAACCGTTACGTGTGCCGCGTCCCGGCACTCGGGGAGGGGGGCCGTCATTCTATGCGAACGGGACCGCTGGTCGAGACTGGCAGGGGGAGGGCAGGAACAGCGAAGGTGGCGGGCGATGCCGCTTACCCGAAGGGCGTGAAGGCCCCGGACAAGCCGCTGCGTTCCAACGGGCGTGCCTTCCGCGTCCTTGACTTGCCTGTTGTGGTCGGGGCGGCCGGATTCGAACCGGCGACCCCCTGCGCCCAAGGCAGGTGCGCTACCAGGCTGCGCTACGCCCCGACCGGGAGAGCACTCAATTATCCCACACCCGCTCGGGGCCAGATGGGGAGCAAGCGGCGATGGGCAAGCAGTGGGCGACGGCGGCGGGCAGATCGCTTCGCGCCGGGTCAGGCGAAGGGGTTCCGATTCCTGACCTGAGGGGACCTCCGGAAGTCGGCGTCGAGCGCGAGGATCTCGTGGACGCCATGCGGGAGGGGGAGCAAGCCGCGCCTCGACCCGGCCCCGTCCCCCCCCACTCCGCCGGCGGACGGACCCCCCCTGCATGGAGCGCGCACCGTGACAGAGGGACCGCATGGCGAATAGCGGCCGCTCCACGCCCACGACGACGCTGTAGTACCTGTCAGCCGCGGAGTTCATATGACACCCTAGAGCTGGCGGCCGCCCTCGCAGTGACCCTCGTCTCGGGCATGTCCGGTGTCGCGCCCGCGCGCGCCCAGGACCCCTCAATCTGACAGGCCGGTGGACACTGAATCGCGAACGCAGCGAGTTTCCCCGGGAACTGGGGTTCAGTGCGGACTGGGCCTCAGCAGGCCGACCCGGGTCCGACTCGGCTGCGAGCGGACGCGAAGCCGGTGCTCCCGGTGCCGGCGCGTTCGCACGGCCGAGAGCGAGGACGAATCGAAGCGCCGGCAGCACTTGACCGCCGAGGTGCGGACGCCGTCGGCACGCCTCACGATCGTCGAGACCCCAACCTCGGTGACGATGACCGATGACCGTGGACGGTCGCGGACGTTTCAGCTCACAGGCAAGGACGCGGTGATCCAGCTCGAGGGCGTGTCGGCGATCGTGACGAGAAGGACGGCGGGCGAGTGGTCGTGCTCTACAAGGTGGCGCAGGGGCGGGACCTGCGCTATACCTACGCCCGCGCCCAGGATTCACCACAACTGGTGCTCGACGTGCAGTTCGTGGAGCGCGGCGGCGGCGACCGGGTCAGGCGCATCTACGAGCCCGCGACCGCGGCGGAGAGCGACGGCCCCACCGGCAGCGCCTGTTCCAACAGGCACCAACAGGGCCGCGAATCCCGCGGAGTCCGCCGGCGCGCGCCGCGTCCGCCGACCGGCCGCCGCCCAGGAACTCGACCAGCGGCCCGATGCCGCCCTCATTTGTCTGAAGACCCTCGGCGTCGTCGTCGAGGAGCTCGGGGCGCAGGCGAGGGCCTGCGGGCTGGACCAGGCCCCAATCGAGACCGCGGTGGCCAAGCGCCTGTCGGACGGCGGGTTCAGCGTGCGGCGCAATTCGGACGAGGACACCTACGTCTACGTCAACATCATCACCGCCAGCGTGTCGACACGCCTGTGCGTCTGGCGGTACGAGTCTCCTTCCTCACGAACACGACCGCCACCTTGTCGCACCACAACCGGCCGGTACTGTTCAAGTCTCACTCCTGCACAAGGGCGGCATCGCCGGCGGTCCCCCCGCCACTCATGGCCAGGCGGTGCAGCGCGGGGTGCTCGAGTACTCGACACCTTCGTCACACAATCCGCGACGCGAACCGGTAGCGCCGTCGGGTCCCGCCGCGAGAGCGTTCACGCGCGACTGCGCGCCGTGACCTCGATACCGATCTCCATGCGGGGATCCGCCAGGCCCACGGCGGCCGGCGGCTGGCGGCGGGCGGCGCGCGGCGCCGCTCCTTCCGGAGTCGCGTCGGCTATGATGCGTGCGCCGCGAACCGCCGGGCGGCCCGTCAACCCGGCCGCATTCCGTGGCCGCGAAGGAGCTCGTCATGGCCGCTGAGAACTTCGACAACCTGCTGACCGCCGGCGCGATCGCGAAGGCGCTGGGCGCACCGGATGCCAAGGTGAAGAAGGCCATCAAGGACCTCGGGCTCCAGCCCAAGGCAAAGAAGGGCGTCTGCTCCTACTACGGCAAGGACGTGCTGCCGAAGGTGAGGCAGCCGTCGCCAAGTAGACGCAAGCGGATCGCAATCCGGCTGAAGCCGGGATCCACGACAGCACTCGGCGGGGATATCACGA
>CAVPSX010000013.1:0-12860 GCA_963708515.1 uncultured delta proteobacterium
AAGGCACTTCTTCCTTATCCACAAATTCCTTTTGTGATTAAAAGTTCAAGACTCTCTACGACAACCCGCTCTTATCAGCGTGATTCGGATTGATTTCTTGCAAGCCAGGCTGTATAGACGAGCCATGAATATAGCTAAAATAAATAACAGGAGGTGATTCATGAACAAAGCGCAATTGATCGATGAGGTGGCAAAGGTTACGTGCAGCAAGAAGGAAGCGGAGCTGGCAGTAGGCGCAACACTTGCGGCAATCCAGAAAGCACTTAAAAAAGGGGATGCCGTCACACTTGTGGGATTTGGGACATTCGGTATCAGCAAAAGAAAGGCCCGCAAAGGCAGAAACCCACAGACCGGCGCGGTCATTAAAATAGCCGCAAAGAAGGTTCCCGTGTTTAAAGCCGGGAAGGGTCTGAAAGACGCAGTAAAGTAGACCGACAACGTGCCATCTCAGGGCAAGCTCGTTGAGCCGTCTCACTCTCCGGCGGGACGGCTCTTTTCTATTTCAATTTAATGTGCTTGCTAATGACAGGGTTAGTTTATGCGAATGAGGATGCAAATATGAAAGACACATTTTCTGTGATTCATGCAAGGAAGAGCGTCAGGAGTTTTACCGGTGCACCGGTAAGCAGGGCCGACCTTGATAAGATCATCAGAGCAGGGATGGCGGCGCCGACTGCGGTTAATATGCAGCCGTGGTCTTTTATAGTGGTAACTGACAGAAAAAAGCTGGAAGAGCTTGCCGAGGGGCTTCCGTATGCAAAGATGCTTTTTAAAGCGGATGCGGCGATAATCGTTTGCACCGAGCCTGATAAGGCACATGGGAAGAGCAAGGATATGGCGGTCATTGACGCGTCACTCGCCGGCGAAAATATTCTGCTTGCCATTGAAGCCCTTGGGCTTGGCGGCGTATGGACTGCCGCATATCCATACGAGGACAGGATGAAACATGCGAGTGCTGTGCTCGGCATACCTCAGGAAGTTATTCCTTTGAGCGTCATCGCCATAGGTGTTCCTGCCGGACAGGATAAACCTAAAGATAAATACAATAAGGACAAAATTCACTGGGAACAATGGTAATGCCGGGATCTATATAAGCATTGGCATTGAGTCGCGACATCAGATCGCGCCTGTATAGATAAAAAAGGATCCTCAGGTGGATTTGAGAATACAGGAAAACTGCGAAAATATTGACTGGAATCAGATCAGGGATTATCTGAAACTGGCGGGCATGGGGTATCATAAGCCGGAGTTGCATCAAAAAGCGTTTCTAAACAGTGTCTCTGTTGTGTTTATCTTTGACCGTGGAAAGCTTATTGGCTTTGGCAGAGCCACTTCTGATGGCGCATACCGGGCAGCTATCTATGACGTCGTGGTTATTCCTGAGTATCAGAAACGGGGTCTCGGCAGACTGATTATGGAGAGAATCCTTCAGAGAATTTCGAACTGCAACACAATATTGTATGCCAACCTTGGCCGGGAGGAATTTTATGCCACGCTGGGCTTTCGCTTGATGAAGTCAGCGATGGCGAAGTTTCTGCGTCCTGAGATCATGAAGGAAAAGGGATTCATTCAATAGCTGACAGGACTTGCTGGCCCGTGGGGGAATATGCGGTCTGGCTTGCATAACCGCTCATAAAAGAACAATCCATTGGACTTTTCTGCAGTTTTTAATGATAATTGGTTGAAGCGTGCCATTTTTGAGGGGTGATTTTTCTGGCAATCGGATGTACGTAGAGCGGACGGAAAGCTGCTACACAAGGGTGTTAAACGTGAATCTTGACTTTCAAATCAAAAAGGAGGGATCATGGAGCTTGGTGAATATTTCGAAAAAAGCAAGGGTATCGGCGTACTTTCCACCGCAGACAATAGCGGCAAAGTCAACGCGGCGATCTACGGCAGGCCGCATTTTATGGATGAACAAACGGTTGCCTTTATTGCAGCCGACAGACTAACCCATGCCAATTTGCAAACCAATCCTCATGCCGTGTATCTGTTTAAAGAAGACAGCCATTACACAGGCCGGAGACTTTACCTCACTAAAACCCATGAAGAGAAAGACAGTCCTCTGATGGACGAGATCCGCCGGAAAAAGTACAAGGACATGGAGGGCAAATACAAGGCTGAATCCAGGTTTCTCATGTATTTTAAAGTGGACAAGGTTCTGCCGTTAATCGGCACGGGCAAATAATATCGGCTGGATTCATTGGCTGAATTTGCCGGCATGGTGACGTGACGTAAAAGAAGGTGTGAGACATGAAATTTTTCATGACCGGCGGCACGGGATTTGTCGGAACGTATCTGGTCAAACGCCTTCTCTCAGAAGGCCACGCGGTTACCATCCTGACACAAGCGCTCAGCGGCACGGGATCAGAAATGACAGGGCTCTCCTATCTCCGGGGGAATCCGACCATTAAAGGAAAATGGCAGGAAGCCGTCCGGGATCATGATGTCATCATTAACCTTGCCGGAGCCTCCATCTTCAGCCGCTGGACACCGGAACAGAAAAAGATGCTGCGGAGCAGCCGCATCGAAACAACCCGCAATCTGGCAGAAGCCGTGCCGCACAGCGCAAAGCACCTCACATTTTTCAGCACATCGGCGGTGGGCTATTACGGTTTTCATGAAGATGAGGAGCTCCTCGAACCATCTCCCTCCGGCAATGATTTTCTCGCAAGGCTGGCTTATGATTGGGAACAAGAGGCTTTGCGTGTGCAGGATAAGGGTGCGCGCGTAATCATCACCCGGTTTGGCATCGTCCTGGGAAGGAACGGCGGTGCGCTGGGCCAGATGATTCCGCTGTTTAAATATTTTTTAGGCGGCCCGCTGGGCAGCGGGCGCCAATGGTTTTCCTGGGTGCACATGCACGATCTTGCCGAGGCGTTTATCTTTTTGCTCAGCCATCAAGATATTGCCGGCGCGGTAAATTTTTGTGCTCCGAATCCCCTGCGAAATAAGGATCTGGGAGATGCGATCGGAAAAGTACTGAACCGGCCTTCCTTGATGCCCGCACCAGGATTTATGATCCGGCTGATCCTGGGTGAATTTGGTGAGGTGCTACTCAAAGGCCAGCGCGTGATTCCCCGCCGTCTGCTGAAAGCCGGCTTTAAGTTCCGCTACCCGGACATCGAATCGGCGCTGAAGAACATTATTCTCGATGACCGCTGACAACAATCCTGGTAGGGGGATTGTTGTCCTGGGCCATCAGGTTTCCCTCGTTTTTTGTTTTCCCGTACGCAGCATCCCCTCGATTTCCGTCCGTGCATATTTCCCCGCCGGCGTCATCGGAATCTCGCTGACAACGACCACCTGTCTGGGTACGGCATAGGCCTCGGATACCCAGGCCAGACGCCGCTTAACCTGAGGCGCATCGAGGTCGGTTGCCACCAGGGCGGCCAGTTCGTTCTCCCTCCCCTTCCCCGCAGGGATGGCAATCACCACGGCGTCGCGGACGCCCGGTATCTGTTTCAGTTTGTTCTGGACGACGGACAGGTCCACCCGTTTCCCGCCGATTTTGACAATGTCGTCCGCCCTGCCTCGAAGAATAAAGCGGTGATCGCCGTCCGGATCGACGCAGTCGGCGGTCATGAAAAAGCCGTCGTCGCGTGCCAAGTTCGGAGAGAGAAAGGTCGAGGAAATACACAATTTCCCCTCCCGGATCTTCCATGCGACGGGATCCATGGGATGCCATGATTCGCCGTCCGGGAAACGGCGTCTCGTGGCGATCCCGCCCGTTTCCGTCGAACCATAGACCTCCACCACGTCCAGTTCTGTTCTTTCGCGAAAGAACAAGGCGTCCTCCCGCGCCAGCACTCCCGCAGAGGATAAGGCTATCCTGAGTTCATGGCGCTTTAGGGTATCCGTATTGAGAATCCGGTAATGGACAGGCACACTGACCAGGATGGTGGCCCGGTAATCCTCAGCCGCCCTGAGAATTTCGCGGGGAAAGGCATAAATTTCTTTCAGGACGCGGGCCGAACTGACGAAGGGTACCAGGACCGAAAAAAGCAGGCCGTAGATGTGGTTGGGCGGCACTGTGGACAGGAAGATGTCGTCACGGGAAATACCCAGCGCCGCGGCCTGATACCGGGCCTCGGCAAATATATTCCGGGGTGTTTTCGCCCATTTTTTCGGTTTATCCGTCGATCCGCCCGTAAAGAGCATGAGAAAGGGTTCGTCAGGGTCACAAACGGTATGGGGAACTGCAATATCCGCAGGGAACATCCCCGGGACAATCACCTGCGGACCGGCTGGATAATCAAGGCCGGCGGCGCTATCCGCGAGAAAAAACGCCGGCGTTACGGCATCGCAAACTTCCGTGAGGGCCTGGCGCGAAAATGCATAGGGGAGAACGAGGCGGGGTCCGCCTGCCAGCGAGGCGATGAGGGCTGCCATAATGAGGATCTTGTCATGTGTGCACAGACAAAGCCATGGACGCTTTGCCTTCGAAGCGCCGGCGAGATAGTAAAGGCCGCCGGCCAGCCGATAGAGCTCGTCATAGGTGCAACTGCCGATGATAAAATCCCTGAACGGCTCCAAGGGTGGGGAAAGGAGCGCCTCATACCCATGCCGATCAGTTCTGTCCTTTTTCCACGCGGGCGCCATAATCAAAAAATCATTTCTGCATCTCAGGGGAACAAGGACCCGTCGCCTGTCTGGAAACGGCCAGGCAGAAGCGATAATTCCCCTTGACAGCCTTTATCATTTCACTTTATGAGGACAGTCCATTAGCATGTTTTGCCGGGATTGAACATATAAAAGGGGACAGATTTGAAATCTGTCCCCTTCCACACCGGAGAGAAATTCCTTTCCGAAACGGGCCATAAAGAGGAATACCTATGGACATAGAGACCCTCATCCCCCATCGGGACAGGATGAAACTGATCGATGGCGTCCTGGATCGGAATGATGAAGCGTCCATCACCTCGGCACGGGTCTCCGATCGCTGGCCCCTGCATCGGGACGCCTTTGTCGATCCTCTGGTTCTCATCGAGGTGGTGGCACAAACAGCGGCAGTCCATATCAGCGGCAGAAGGAATCGAAGCAAAACCGGCGACCGACGGGGCTGGATGGTGGGTATTAAAAACGCCGATTTTTTTTGCGACCGGATCCCGGTCGATACACGCCTGACCACAACGGTGAAAAATATGTATCAAGTGGAAAATTATAGTGCCCTTGAGGGAGAGGTCAAGGCCGGGCCGGATCTTTTATGTCGCGTCCAGATACAGGTCCTGCACGAATCCGACGAAGCAGTAAAATGATGATAACAAACTGGTTGCGCCATGAAGTAATTGTGTTCTTTGCAGTGATGCTTCTTTCCTGTTTTCCCATGCCGGGCTGGGCGGCAAGCTGGGAGGAGGTCCAGAAGGAAGCGGCGAAGATCACATCCATTAACGCCCGGTTTACCCAGTCCAAACATATGACCATTCTGGCCAAGCCCCTCGTATCTCAAGGGCGTTTCTATTTTCAGGCCCCGGACTCGGTTCGCTGGGAATATGCGTCCCCCGTTAAAAGCATCCTGCTCATGAGCAGGGACGGGATTAAACGCTACACCTTGGGGAGCCGCGGGCTGGCGGAAGACGCCTCGGGGTCGCTCCAGTCGATGCAGGTCGTCCTCCGTCAGATCAGCCAATGGAGCCGGGGCCGGTTCACAGATAATGAGCATTTTTCAGCGACCCTGAAAGGGGGAAAAGAGCGGAAAATCATCCTGGAGCCGAGAGAAAAGGGTATGGCAAAGATGATCTCGCGCATTGTCATCTCCCTTTCATCAGACAGGCCGGGGGTCCTGGAATCCGTGGCCATCTTTGAGGGTGAAGGAAATCATACCCTTTTTGCGTTTACCGACGTGGTGGTTAACGCGCCTCTCGATGAATCGCTGTTCCGGAAGCCCCAATGATGACCCGACCCATGATCCCGGCCGGCGCCGCCCTGATGCTGCTGACGGTTTTTTTCGCCTCATGCGGCACGCTTCCCGTCATCAGGCCCCTCGATGCGGCGGGGACGCAGGCTGCCGAAGAGCGCTGCCGCCTGCCCTTCCTCGAGGCGCCCCATCGTCTGGTGCATGCCATCGAGGCGGGAAGCCCGGAGCGGGCCATGGGAACGGTTCTGGGCGTCACCCTTTTCGATCCGTTGTCGGGGATCGTACGCAGTGCGATCCTCACGCTGGAGGGCTTTCTCCTCTTCGACGCTCGTTACGACGGGGGCGTGGAGGTTCACCGGGCCTTTCCGCCCTTCGACGACCCGCATTTCGGCGAGAATATGATGGACGATATCCGCCTCATCTTTCTGGCCCCGCAGGGACGGCTTCTCCGGGCGGGAACGCTGGACAACGGCGCCATCGTCTGCCGTTACGAAGATCCCCGGGGCCGGACGATCGATGTGATGGTCCGTCCGGACGGCGCCTGGGAGATCGCGACCTACGGCAGGCAGATCGAGCGGCTGAGGAGGGTGGAGGCCTTGTCCGTAAAAAACAGGATCCCGGAGGTTGTGGCCCTGACCGGCTTTTTCACGGTGAACTATAGGCTGCACATGACGCTTATCAGCGCCGAACCGGTCAGCCCCGGGGACATCAGGTACTGACATGAAATTCAAACTCATCTATCCGAAATGGCGAAAACTCGACGGCCAGACGGAATTTCACCTTCCGCCCCACGGCCCGGTCGTCTTTGCCGCAACGCTCCCCGATGATGTGGACATCGCATTTACGGATGAAAATGTGGAGGCCGTCAACTTCGACGATGCCCCGGATTTCGTCGGCATCTCCATGATGCTCACCAGCCAGGTCAAGCGGGGTTGGGAGATAGCCGACGCCTACCGAAAGAGGGGGATCAAGGTGATCTTCGGCGGCATTGCCGCCATGCTCCATGCCGAGGAAACCATGGGACATGCCGATTCCGTCTTTCTTGGCGAGACGGAAGGCCGGATGGAGGCTGTCTTCGAAGACTTCAAAAACGGCCACCTCAAAAAGCGCTATGATTTTCTGTTGGATTTTCCTCCCATGGAATCCATCGGACCGGCGCGACGAGCCATCTTGAACCGCGATCTGTACTGCTACAAGGGAGTGCAGATGGTCGATCTCGCCCATGCCTCCCGGGGATGCCGGTTCAACTGTTACCCCTGCTGCGTCAGCTACCTGGGGGGCAGGACGTTCAGGCCCCGCCCCTATGACCGGGTCATGGAGGAACTGGCGGGTATCGACAACAACCGGCTTTTTCTGGTGGACAATTCCCTGGCCCAGGATAAGGAATGGGAAATGGGCCTCTTTCGGGAGATGATCCCCCTGAAAAAGAAATGGTGCTGCCATCCCATCGAGGATGATCCTGAGGTTCTCGATCTGGCCGCCCGGGCCGGCGCCTGGTATGTCTATCAGGCCGTCTTTGACACATCCGATTATATCCGGGAACGGATCAGGCGCTACCATGACCACGGCATCGGGGTGGAGGGGACGATCCTGCTGGGCCTGGATCATCATACGGAAGATTATATCCTGAAACTGATCGATTTTCTGCTGGAGGTGGAGCTGGATATTGCGGAATTCACGATCCTGACCCCCTTTCCCCATACCCAGGCCTTCGATGACTTCCACCGGGAAGGCAGGATCCTCTCCTTTGACTGGAATGACTATACCTGCGACCGCGTTGTCTTTCAGCCGCGACATCTGTCGCCTGAGAAGCTTCAGGAATTGTATTATCACGCCTGGGAGAGTTTTTACCGGCATGAGCCCCAGAACTATAAGATGTTCAAGCTCATCAAGAAGGTCATCGAACGGGAGAAGGCCGACAACACCTTCAGGCATCGACGGCGGGATCTCATGAACCGGACATTCGGCAAATGACGGATTTAAGGAAGGGATGGAAATAATGGGCAGACAAACCGTCGTGACGGTCGGGAAGGGGCATGTGCCCCTAAGGGAGATTGTCGCTGTCGCCCTGGGCAAGGCAAAGGTCCAGGTCAGCAAGGACAGGCATTTCATCAACAAAATGCGGCAGACCGAGGCCATGGTCCTTAAGGCTGTCGAGAGCGATGTGGTCGTATACGGCGTGAACACGGGATACGGAAAATCATGCGGGAAACGCGTTAACACCACCGCAAAAAAATATGCGAGTCCCCTTGCCTTTCACGGGTGCGGAACCGGCGATCCTGTCGGCATCCCGGAGACACGGGCCGCGATGCTCTGCCGCATGCTCTGCCTGGCCCAAGGTTATTCCGGCGTGTCCCTGGAACTCCTTGAACGGCTGGCGGCCTTTCTCAATCTCGGTATAACGCCTGTCGTTCCCTCTGAGGGCTCCGTCGGCGCCTCTGGTGATCTGACCCCCATGTCCTATATCGCCGCGGCGCTGGAGGGGAAGCGGGAGGTCTTTTACCGGGGCAGGCGCATGCCTGCATCAAGAGCCCTGAAAATGACGAATCTGACACCCTATACCTTCGGCCCCAAAGAGCCTCTGTCCATGATCAACGGCACATCGACCATGACGGGGATTGCCGTCATGGCTGTGAGGCGGGCATGGAGAATCCTTCATGCCGCCGTCTGCGCCGCCGCTCTGAGCGTCCATGCCTTCAAGGGAAAGGCCCATCACTTTAATTCCCTGGTCGGCGAGGTAAAACCCTTCCCCGGCCAGATTTTCGTCGCGGGCCGGTTGCGGCATCTGCTGGAGACACAAAGCGATCTGTCCGGCCTTGAAGAATGCAGCCCGGACGCCCTGCAGGATCCCTATTCCATGCGCTGCACGCCGCAGATTGCCGGGGTCTTGTATGACGCCCTGGCGTGGATCGGCAAATGGGTGGAAACAGAGGCCAACAGCTCCAACGACAATCCCCTGTTCGATCCGGAGACGGGCCGGCCGGTCATGAGCGGCAATTTCTACGGCGGGCATATCGCCTTTGCCATGGACGCCCTGAAATCGGCCGTGGCGGCCATCGCCGACATGTCGGACCGCCAGATCCTCCTGCTTGTCAATCCCCAGACCAACCGGGGGCTCCCGGCGGACCTCGTGGGCGTCAGGGGCGACCATTTCTCCCTTCATCATGGTTTCAAAGCCATATCCATCACGGCCACGGCCCTGTGCGCCGAGGCGTTGAAGGAAACCATGCCCGCAGCCTCTTTTTCACGCTCCTGCGAGTCCCACAACCAGGACAAGGTCAGTCTCGGCACCATTGCCGCCCGGGACGCCCAGAGAATCTGCACGCTGGTGGAAAGGGTGGTCGCCATCCACCTGCTGACGGCAGCCCAGGGTTGTGAAATGCGCAACACCTATAAGGCCCGTCCGTGCCTGGAGCAATTGATCCGGGCATTCGAGCTATGGCCAAAGGGGTTGTCGCGGATCGGCCCATGGATCACGACATTGAACGCATGGTCCAGGCCATCACCGAATCCGATCTGTTTACAGGGTCCGAACCGGATGCATCGCCGCAGGGAGGATCTCATGAATAGCGGAACGCATCTCTGCCATGAAATAGAGGGCCGGGTTGCTTTTTACGATCTCGACCCCATGCAGATTGTGTGGCATGGTAATTATTTCAATTATTTCGAGGATGCAAGGCGGGCGCTTTTCGCTCATCGGGGCGTCGATCTCAACGAGTTTTTCCAGCGGACCCAATGCCTGTTTCCCATCATCAGAACGTCGAGCAAACATATCTACCCCTTGCGGTACGCCGATGTGTTTATCTGCAAGGCCACCCTGGTGGAGGTAAAAACGAAAATTGTCGTGGACTTCGAGATCAGGCTCAAAGACAGCGGAAAGCTCTGCACCCGGGGCAGGACGGAGCAGGTAACCGTGAAGGCCCCGGAGATGGAGATCCTGTTCAATATCCCCGATGAAATCCGCAGGGCCCTGGGGTTTTGATGAACGAGACGGATATACGAAAGGCCATGGTCACGGGCGTTGAGCGCTTGACGGCCTGGTCGGAGCTGCTGGATCGCATCAACGTCTTTCCCGTTGCAGACGGCGATACCGGGAGAAACCTGGTCATCAGCCTGGCGCCGCTTCGCCGGATCGAGGGGGATCCGAAGATTCCGGCCCGTGAACTCCTGTTTTCGGCCCGCGGAAACGCAGGCAATATCGCCGCCCGTTTCTTTCATGCCTTCCTGCAGGGGGCGCCCCCGGCGGATCTCGCCGCGATGATACAGCGGGGTCGCGACCAGGCGTGGCTGGCTGTCGCCGATCCCCAGCCTGGAACCATGCTGACCTTCTTCGATGAACTGGTCGGGATCGTCCGGCAGGATCCCCCCGGTCAGGCAGACAGGGCTTGGGTCCGGAGGGTCATGGGCCGCCTGACCGCAGTCGTATCGGCGACAACGGACCGGCAAATGCGCCTGAAAGAGGCCGGCGTGGTCGATTCCGGCGCTCTGGGGATGTTCCTTTTTTTTGACGGCTTCTGGAATGCCCTCGCGGGTCATCATGACGAATTCTGTGACGTCGTCGCCCTTTTCCCGGACAGACTCCATGTGCATCCCCGTGTGCATGCAGATCCGGAATGCGGTTACTGCGTCGATATGGTCCTGTCGCACGAAGAAGGCGCGGATCAGAAAATCAAAGCAATCGCCCGTGGCGGTGAAAGTATCTTCGTGATCCGGGAAGGCGATTATGTCAAGGTCCACCTGCATACTCCGGACCGGGAGCAGACAAGACGACGCATCGAGACCATCAGCCATGTGCTGCAATGGTCCGATGACGATTTACAGGCCCAGACGGCGGCGTTTCAGGATCCGCACGCGAGACAGGCCATCCATGTCATGACAGACGCCGCCGGTTCCCTGACCCGGGAGCATGCCCGGGCATTGGACATCACCCTGCTGGACAGCTACATTCTCATGGGTGAAAAGGCCCTGCCGGAGAGCTGCCTGACGCCGGCTGTCCTCTATGACGCCATGAAAAGAAAGACGCGCGTCTCCACGTCCCAGGCTTCCATCTTTGAGCGCCGGCAGTCCTATCAGAGCGTGGTGAGCCTTTACGAAAAGGCCCTGTATCTCTGCGTGGGATCATTTTATACCGGCAATTACGATACCGCGGTGCGGTGGAAAACCGATTACGATCCGCATAACGTCCTGACCGTCATGGACACGGGATGCGCGGGCGGGCCGCCTGGGCTTCCTCGCCATGGTGACAGCGCGTTTCGCCGGGCAAACGGAAAACCCCGATGAGGTGATAGCCTTTGCAAGGGAGGCCGTGCACCGCTGCCATGAGTTCATCTTTCTTGACCGGCTTCAATATCTGGCCGCCGGGGGCCGGATGTCCAAAACAGGGGCCTTCTTCGGCGACATGATACACATGAAGCCCGTCATCAGCCCCCAGCCGGACGGGGCCAGAAAGGTCGGCCTGGTCCGGAATCGCCGCGACCAGAAGGCATTGGCCGTGAAAAAACTGGCCGCCGGCCTGAAACCGGATTCCCGGTCCGTCATCTGGCTCGAATATACGGATAACCAAGACTGGATAGAGCATGAATTCCGGCCGGAGATCGAAAAACAGTATCCGGTGGCAGAGATCATGGTCAAGCCACTGTCACTGACGACGGGCGTGCATACGGGGCCGGGGAGTTGGGCGGTGGCGTTTTTCGCCGATCAATTATGAAGACAGCAGCAGGCGCCGCAAAAACAGACATCGGCCGCGTGGCCGTCGTGATTCCCGCCTACAATCACGCAGGGAAGATTGCCGGCGTGATCCGGGAGGCCCGGAAACTTCCCTGGCCGCTTTTCGTCGTGGACGACGGATCGACGGACGGCACCTATGAGCGGATCAAGGACAGTACCGATGTTGCCGTCATCCGTCATGGCAGAAACCTGGGAAAAGGGGCGGCCATCCTGACGGATTTGCCGCCGCGGCGCCTGCGGCGGACTGGGTCGTCACCATCGACGCCGACGGACAGCACGATCCAACGATGCCTGGAACCTCATCCGGGCTGTTCCCCAAGGCTGACGCGACCCCTCATCGTCGGCCGCCGGGAGGGGATGGGGGGACCACCGGAATGTCCCGTGGCAAAGCCGCTTCGGACAGGCGTTTTCCAACTTCTCGGTCCGTGCGGTCGGGCGGCCCGGATATCATCGACACGCAAAGCGGATTTCGACTCTATCCGCTGCCGGAAGCCAGCCGGCTCCAGGTCCGGGCCAGGCGATTTCGATTGAGGTGGAAACGCTGGTCCGGGCAAATTGGCAAGGGCTGCCCATCCTGGAGGCCCCCGTCGGGGTAACCTATCAGCCGCCGGACGAGCGCGTGTCCCACTACCGCGGTTTCGTTGATTTTTGCAGGAATGCTTGCACTTTCAGCCGGCTGATCTTCCGAAGAATCTGCATACATCCGTTTATACGGCGATACCGCTGAAAAATGGCTTCGCCGCGGCTCAAAATCTTTTTCGCTAAAAATATGATAATGCTTAAATATGTTTGAAATTAATAAATTAGTCTAATTTCTGGAAATGCGAAAAATCTTTCATTCGCCGCTTGCGAACCATTTTTCAGCGGTTATGCAAAGCTTTCACGGCGACGATAAAGGACGCCCATGCGCATCACCCTGGTGCATCCCGCCGGATCGAACTGGATGCCCGGCAGGACAGACATCACAGCTACGGCAAACAGAATGGCGCCCCTGGGGCTCCTTTCGATTGCCGCTTATCTGAAGCCGGGGCGGCCACCGCGTGGCCATCCACGATTGCCTGGGTCCGCAGGCGCCAAAGGGCATCACGGCGAATGTCGCTGCTGTTCTGCGCACCGATCCGGACCTGGTCGGCTTTTCGACTACGACTTCGAGCTTCCTCGACGGATACGCCATGGCCCTCCGGATCAGGGAAGCCCGTCGGGCGAGCAGGATCGTTTTCGGCGGCGTTCATGTTTCCGCCCTGGGGACGGCCCTGATGGACCGTTTTCCCGCCAT
>CAVPSX010000014.1:0-22470 GCA_963708515.1 uncultured delta proteobacterium
CAGGTAATGATTGGAGCTGGGGTGTAGCCGCCCGGCACGTGTTTCATCATTTGTCGATGAAGCTTTCAATCGCGTAACAAAACAAAATCAAAAGGATGTTTTGGATAAATACCGGCAAGATTATCGTCTTTCCATCGAAGATTTTGCCGATCAAGTTCATGCCTATATTGAGCTGCAAGCGCATGACTTTCGCCTGAATTTTTTTGTAGACGAGGTCGGCCAATACGTCGCCGACAACGTCAAACTGATGACCAATCTACAAACCATCGCCGAAAGCCTAGCCACCAAATGCCGAGGCCGCGCCTGGGTCATCGTGACTGCCCAAGAAGACATGGGAACTGTTGTCGGTGAAATGGGCAAGCAGCAATTTTGCTGACATAAAGCCTATCGCCTTCCACAATATTATAGGTGACCCGAACGTCCTTCTCCCTTCCTTTTCGACCTGGTCGGTGATGTCCGCATTGTAATAGCCCTTGCTGTGATAGAGGCCCCTGATTCTCTCGATGTCCGCCCTGACTTTTTCAGGATTCAGGATCTGGCGGGTTTTGAAGGTCAGCACACCCTCAATATCCCCCTTGCTGATCTTTTTGTTGCCTTTGATGACGATCTCGGAAATGAGCGCCCTCTGCTGGAGCGTATAAGTGATGACCTTTCCTTCAGGCGTATCGGCCACCTCTGCGGTGATATCCTGGAAATGTCCCATTTTGTAGATGGCACGGACATCGGCGGCCACGTCCGCCTCCGAATAAGGACCGCCTTTTTGCTTTTCAGGACCATGCGGACGGCATCCGCCTCGATCTTGCGGTTTCCCTTGAACTCCATGCCGGCAACTTTCTGGTCGGGAAAGGCCCGTTTCAGGATTTCGGTTTTCAGTTGCGTCAGAATGGCCGCGATGTTTTCCACCCCGCGGCCATGGACGAAAATGCCCGGGATCGTCATGCCCTGCCGGACGTCGATGACCTTCGCATCGATGCTGATCACTTCTCCGAATTCCGAAACACTTCCCAGGATGACCAGATCGGCCCCCAGGGTTTTTGCGACGGACAGGGCCGTGGCGTCATCCAGCCGTTTCCCGCGGAGGGCGCCCAGGACTGTGTCCCGGTCGAGGACCTCGATAAATTTTGATTTCAGCAGCTCAGCCGGGAGCCCCTTGTCGATGGCTTCCTGAATACTCGCGGCATTCGTACGAGCATGAATTTCGAAGGGAAATACGGCGATCTTCCTGATTTCGTCAGCGATTGATTCCGCTGTCCAACAAAGCGCGATCGCAACAACGGCCAGTATCATGAAGCGATTTTTTTTATTCACCAAAAACGATCCTTCCATCCTGAAGCCCGATACGCCGGGACATTTGTTTCGCCAGCATGGCGTTATGGGTGACCACGACCAGCGTGATCCCCTTTGTCTTATTCAGCCTGACCAGGAGATCGCCGATCATCGCGCCCGTTTCCGTATCCAGGTTTCCTGTCGGTTCGTCGGCCAGCAGTATCTCCGGTTCCATGATGAGCGCCCGGGCAACGGCCACCCGCTGTTGCTCTCCCCCCGAAAGTTCTCCGGGTTTGTGGTTGTCCTGTGTCAAGCCCCATATCTTTCAAGGAAGTTCGGCCCGCTTTCCGGCTTCTTTTTTACTCATTCCGTGAATCAAAGCCGGCATCATGGCATTTTCCAGGCTGCTGAACTCCGGCAGCAGGTTGTTGAACTGAAAGACAAAACCGATTTTTTCATTCCTGAAAACAGCCAGTTCTGTTTCCGTCCAGATAAAAACATCCCGATCCTCAAACAGAATTGTGCCGGACGTCGGGCGATCCAGCGTCCCCAGGATATGGATCAACGTGCTTTTCCCGGAGCCGGATACACCCACGAACGGCCAGGGAATCCCCCTTGCCGATTTCGAGGTTCGAATCCTTCAGGACATCGATCCGTGTGCCGTCCTTGATAAAGGTCTTGTTGAGATTGCTGATCCTGATCACGATAACCCCTTCTGTACCTGAGACCTTAAAAAATCCTATCTGTTACCATCCCTACTCATATCTCAATGCCTCCGCCGGGTCCAGCTTCGACGCCCGCCAGGAAGGATAAATGGTGGTGATAAGAAACAGATCGTCAAGCGACCCCACGATGATGATGGCAACATCGCCGTAATTGATCCGGGAGGGGAGCTCGCTCAGGTAATAAACATCTCCGGGCAGGATTTTAACACCCAGCAGATTTTCGACAAAGAGCGAAATTTTCGACAGATTCAGGGCAACGGTGATGCCTCCGATGGCCCCCAGCAACGTCCCGATGACGCCGATGATCACGCCCTGCAGAATAAAGATCTTCATGATGCTTCCGGCCGTCGCCCCCATGCTCTTAGAATGGCGATATCCTTGTTTTTTTCCATGACCACCATGATCAGGGTGGTGATGATGTTGAAGGCGGCCACGAGCACGATCAGGCTCAGGATGATGAACATGACCCGTTTTTCAAGCCGCAGGGCGGCAAACAGGTTTTTGTTCATTTCCATCCAGTTCCTGGCCCAGTAGGGGAATCCCAGCTTTCGTTCGATGGTTTTGGCGATCACGTCCGCCTTGTAAATGTCATTGACCCGGATTTCCACGCCGGTGACCAGATCTGCCATGTTCAGGAATTCCTGGCAGTCTTTCAGCGAGACAAAAGTCAGCGTGGAATCATATTCATAAAAACCAGAATCGAAAATTCCCACGACCAGGAACCTTTTCATGCGGGGGATCATGCCCATGGGCGTGACCATGCCCGTGGGGGAGACGATGCTGATCGGTTCATAAAGAAAGATGCCGAGATTCTTTGCCAGTTCCTTTCCGACGATGATGCCCGGGAAGATTGACCAGGCCCGGATCGATCTGTTCGGCCGGGCGCGTGTCCGCCTGGAGGAAATCCATTTTCCCTCCTTCATCTTCCCGAGCGTGATCACCTGGAAGGCGCTTTCCACCAGCAGTCCCCGCAGCACGACCCCGCTGGCGCTGTTCCCGCTTTTGACCATGGCCTGGCTGTAGATGAAAGGCGTGGCGGCGACGACCCCGGGCACGTTTTCGATGTTTTTGATGACCTGCGGATATTGCTTCATGGTTCCGTTGTACTCCATGAGCACGATGTGGGAATTGATCCCGAGGATTTTATTGCGCAGGTCCGTTTCAAAACCGTTCATGACGGCAAGGACGATGATGAGCGCAGCCACGCCGAGAAAGATTCCGGCGACGGAGATGAAGGTGATGACGGAGACAAAGACCTGCTTGCGCTTGGCCCGAAGATACCTCAGGCTGACAAAGAATTCATAGGACATCAGTTGCCGCCTTCGTCCCGGGTCCGCATGTGGGGGAAAAGGATGACGTCACGGATGGAAGCGCTGTCGGTCAGGAGCATGACCAGGCGGTCTATTCCGATGCCCTCGCCCGCCGTGGGGGGCATGGCGTATTCCAGCGCCATGATGTAGTCTTCATCCATTTCATGGGCCTCGTTATCCCCGGCCTCTCTCTTTTTGAGCTGCATCAGGAAGCGGTCCCGCTGATCCACGGGATCGTTCAGCTCGGAGAAGGCATTGGCGATTTCCTTTCCGCAGATGTAAAGCTCAAAGCGGTCCGTCAGGCCCGGGTCGGCGGCGTTCCTGCGGGATAGCGGGGAGACTTCGACCGGATAGTGCGTGACGAAGGTCGGCTGGACCAGATGGGCCTCGGCCGCCTCCTCGAAGATGGCCATGATCACGTTGCCCAGAGGCGCCCGATCATCGACGTCAAGTCCCAGGGACCGCGCATAGGCGATGGCTCTGTCCAAATCCTTCAGCACGTCCGGATCGATCCGGCAGCTTTCAATAATTGCGTCCTTGACGGTAACGCGCCTCCAGGGCGGCGTCAGGTCGATCTGCCGATCCTGATAGGTAAAGGTCAGCTGGCCGAGCAGGTTCTGCGCCACGAAAACGAACAGCTCCTCGGTCATGGTCATGAGGTCCTCGTAGGTCGCATAGGCCTGATAAAACTCCATCATGGTAAATTCGGGATTGTGAAAGGAGGAGATGCCTTCATTGCGGAAGTTCCGGTTGATTTCGAAAACCCGTTCCATACCCCCGATGACGAGCCGTTTCAGATAAAGTTCCGGTGCGATCCTCAGGTACAGATCCATACCCAGCGCGTTGATGGTGGGTTTTAAAAGGCCGGGCCACCGCGCCGCCTGGCACGGGGCTGCATCATCGGCGTTTCGACTTCCAAAAAATCCCTTTCTTCCATGAAACGGCGAATCAGCTGGATGATCCGGCTCCGCTTCCGGAAAACGTCCTTGACCCGGGGATTGACGATCAGATCCAGGTGGCGCTGGCGATAGCGGGTTTCAATGTCCGTCAAACCGTGCCATTTTTCCGGCAGCGGGTGGATGGCTTTCGACAGCAGGCGCAGCCGGTCGGTCTCGATGGTCAATTCATCGGTCTTCGTGCGGAAAATCCTGCCCTCGATTGCGACGATATCGCCCACATCCAATTTTTTAAAGAGCTGATAAGCCGCCTCGCCCACGATCTGTCTGTGAATATAGCTCTGCAGGCGGCCTTTGCGGTCCTGAAGACTGATGAAGGCGGCCTTGCCGAAATTCCGGATGGCCATGATGCGGCCCGCGAGGCCGAACCGTTCCTCCACGCGCGTCAGCGCGTCATGATCCATTTGAGAAAAGCGCGACAGAATTTCTTCCGTGGTATTTTTGACCCTTACGTCGTTCGGATAAAGATCGATGCCCTCCGCCTTCAGGGCTTCGATCTTTTCCTTTCGTTTTTTCAGGAGTTCACTTTCTTCCATACAGCCATACCTGTTTGTTGAATAGTAAGTCGATTTGACTATATTTTTTTTCTCTATTAGTCAAGCGGGAATTCAAGAGACCCTGATTTGAGCGTTCACCGTCAGAGACCTCTGAAAAATGGCTTCGCCGCGTCTCAAAAATCTTTTCCGCTAAGAGGACAACCAGTCGTAATCATGATTCATGACAAGCCGTTAACGTCATCTCTGGAAAGGCGGAAAACATTTGATTCGCCGCTTGCGAACCATTTTTCATAGGTCTCGATTAGTTTTAAAAATAATGTTGTTATCCCCGGCCGAATTGTGTATGTTCCATCATCGATTTTGGTTCGCAAAGGGGGGGAAATATGGTCAACAAAGCGGTACTCATCGGCAGGCTCGGAAAGGATCCGGAGGTCCGTTACACGCCGGATGGATTGATGATCACCAGTTTCAATCTGGCAACCGATGAACAATGGAAGGATAAGAGCGGCCAGAAGGTACAGAAAACGGAGTGGCACCGCATTGTCACCTTCGGCAAACTGGCGGAGATCTGCGGCAATTATCTTGCCAAGGGGAAGATGATCTTCGTTGAAGGCCGCATCCAGACAAGGTCCTGGGAAGACAAGGAAGGCGCCAAGCGTTACACGACGGAGATCGTCGCCTCGGATATGCGGATGCTGGATTCGAAGGGGCAGGGCAAAGGGTCGGAATCTCCTGTGGAAGAACCGTTTCCGGCTGGAGCCATTCCCGAAGAGGACGTACCCTTTTAAGAACCGGGCTTACTTGGGTTCGACTTTTTTATTCTCCGGGGTCACGTCGACTTCATCGGGTTCCTTGGTCGCCTTCTTGAAATTTTTGATGCCTTTGCCGATGGCGCCGCCGATTTCCGGAAGTTTGCCCGCACCAAAGATAATCAGGATAATCACGAGGATAATGATCAATTCAGGCATGCCGATTCCAAACATATCGATTAAATCCCTTCCATGGCCTCTGAAAAACCGGGCCATATCGTTGGCGCAACATTAGAACAATAAAGCATCCTTGTCAAACAATTCCTGACGGACAAGCGGAGAGATTTGCGCAACCGGTGAAAAATGGTTTGCAGACGGCGAATCAAAGATTTTTCGACTTTTCAAAACTTAGATTAAATTATTGATTTTAATCATATATTATCCGTATCAAGGGGGACATGACGAAGTCGTATCCCCCTCAACGCAAAGGCCTCAGGTGGTCAATCTTCGGGGAGGCGCAGGTGCACGACGTGTCCCCGCTTCCCGATACTGCCGATGGATTTACCTTGGAACGAAATTGCGATTCCCCCCCGCGTTGCCGATGTCGATCGTGAATGAGTCAGAGGCAAAGCGCTCAAGCGTTTCTCCCGCCTGGAGGATCATCTGCTCGGATCGATTCCCATCCTCCAGTATCCTTATCCAGACCGGTTCGCTGGCTTCCATGAAAAGATGGTACTTCTTTTCCGATACCGGTTTGGGTGTTTCCGATTGGACCTCCGGCTTCATATCAGGCGCCGTCTGAACGGGTGGAGCGGGCGGCGTCGGGGCAATCTCCGGACCCGGCCGGTTGTAGTATAACAGGAACATAACGACGATCACCGCCATCGCGGCGGACACAAGCCAGACGATCCTTTTGCCATGTCCGCCAGGTTTCAACAAGGCGCTTCCGGCCTCCTTTTCCTGCTCGGGGGGGGCATTCAGGGATTGAAGGTAGTTTTCATAGGCAGCGAGCAGAATTTCACTCTCCGCGCCAATGCCCCGGGCGTAGCTTCTGATGAACGCCCGGGCAAAAACGGGCGCCGGCAGCAGCTGATATTGCCCGCTTTCAATGGCTTTCAGATTGGTGACGCTGATGCGGGTGCTTTCGAAGATGTCCTGCAGCGAAAGCCCCTTTGCCTCCCGAAGCGCCGTGAGATCAGGATAGAAAACGGAGGAGATGTTGTTCCGATCTTCCGGCGCCGGAGGGATGATCGTGTCTGTCATGGATGCCCATCCCTTTGAACTCTTACCGTAGGCCCATATCATTGATTGGTGCGGCAGGCAATCAAAATTTCCCCCTCCCTTCATCCCCTTCCACCGGGGGAGAGGAAAACGGATAGTGCATTCATTTCCTCACCCTTGACGGGCAAGGTCCCCAGTCCCGTCTCCCTTGATGGGTGAAGTCCCTCTAACATTCCCTCCCCCTTGGTGGGGGAGGGTCAGGGTGGGGGGGACCGGAGGATTAGTCTTGTTTTTTTGGAGGCAGGCGTGATAGACAGGGCCGCATCTCATTGCCGGGGAATAGAAGCGCATGAAGGAATATCTGTCGTTTACAACGGCCATCGCCAGAGAGGCCGGGCTGCTCCTGAAGAGCAGGATTAACGATTGCCATACCATTGATTTCAAAGGTGAAATCGATATCGTGACCGAAGCCGACCGGATGTCCGAGGCGCTGATCCTGTCGGCCATCCGCCGGCAGTATCCCGGGCATGACATCCTGTCGGAAGAATCCGCCGCGACCCGGAACGGTTCATCCTTTCGCTGGATCGTCGATCCCCTGGACGGGACGACGAATTACGCCCATGGCTACCCCGTCTTCTGTGTTTCCATTGCCCTTGAAAGAGAAGGTGAAATCGGTCTGGGCGTCGTTTTCAACCCGATGCTCGATGAGATGTTTACAGCCGAAAAGGGGGCAGGGGCCTGTCTGAACGGCCGGAAACTTTCGGTTTCCGCGACCGCGATCCTCTCTCACGGCCTGCTGGCGACGGGCTTTCCCTATGATATCCGCGAAAGCAAAGATAACAATATCAAATATTTCGTGGAAATGGCCCGCAAAGCCCGGGCCATCCGCCGGGCGGGCTCCGCCGCGCTGGACCTGGCCTATGTCGCCGCCGGCCGCTTCGACGGTTTCTGGGAATTGAAATTGAGTCCCTGGGATACCGCTGCCGGGTGTCTTCTGGTCCGGGAGGCCGGAGGTCTGGTGACGGATCTTTTCGGGGCCCCCTTTGAGCTGCAATCCCCGCATGTCCTTGCGTCGAACGGCGTATTGCATCAGGATATGATGGCGGTCTTCAGGCGGACCGAAGCCACCTGAGCATCCGGACTTTTTACGCGGTCGTCATTTCTTCGTAAAATCGCCGGCCCACTTCAATCCCCAGGTCGATAAAATCAGGGCCGTAATCCCTGCCGGTCGGTGTCCGGAAGGTTTCACGGATCCGACCGAGGGCTTCCATGCCCTTCGGAAAGTGCGGAAGAGCCGATGTCAGGGATGCCTTGCGGGCCTCCAGCATGGCCCAGAGGGTCTCCGTAAAATTATCCGGTCCCCAGCGGAATTTGTCGGCATCGTAGAGGGCGTCCGACAAAAGCTGGTCGAGGGGATCAGCGAGCGCATCCGGAATCTGAAAGGCCTCGTGATTGGCGATCGCCTGCGTAATCGCCGAACGTTCACTGTCTTTCAGCGCGAACCTTGCCAGGATTTCCGATGCTTCCCGGGCGCCCGCGCGGGCGTGATCTTTTTCGGTCCGTTTGATGTCGTGCAGCAGGCCCGCCAGATGCGCCAGCAGGACCAGTCGTTCTGTTTCGATTGCAGGCGGGGCGTGGCTTCATCTCGATCAGGATGATGGCGCCGGCGTCAACGGCCACCTTACGGACATGCAGCAGGCCGTGACCGTAACAGTCGCCGTAAGCCGCAACAATTTCAAGGCATTGACTCACCATCGGGGCCTGCTTGAACAACCGCCGTGAGCGTTCCATTTCCGTGTGATGCTGCAGGTAGAAACGCGGAGAGCCCAACTCTGCGGCAATCCTGATGGAAAGTCTCCGTGCCTGTTCGTGGTTTTGATCCGGCAACGCCAACCTCTGCTTTCTGTGATCTGTTTCGGGCCGAACTCTTTTAGAGACCGCTGAAAAATGGCTTCGCCGCTTGCGAACCATTTTTAACCGATAATGCATGGTTCTCTCTTATATAAGCAAAACTTACCAGCATTGACCGGAGGCTTCAAGGAATTTTCACGTGTCCGGCAGATTCCACTTGTCTTCCCGAAGCGAAAGCCTTAGAAAACCGAAGGGACATGAGCGGGGGGTCTTTGAAAAATGGTTCGCAAGCGGCGAATAAAAGATTTTTCGACTTTTCAGAAATGAGACTCATGGCCTGATTTCACATATATTTAGCTTTATCATATTCTTAGCGAAAAAGATTGTGAGCCGCGGCGAAGCCATTTTTCAAAGGTCTCAGGTTAATGATTAAGATGTTGCAGTGTGAGGAAAAAGCATGACAAGCTTGCTGGACCGGCTTTACGCCAGCCAATCCAATAAACGGCTTTTCTTCAGACAGGGATGGGGAGACCTGCCTCTGCTGAAGGATCTCCTTGCTGCCGGTTTTTGCGTCCCCCCCGCGCAGGATCTGACGATTGTATGGGGTCCTGAGCGCCGGGAAAAGGGCGCCCGCATCCGGCAGGGGTCCTTTGTGAGCCCCTTTGACGCACCCGGTTTTCCGCGGGAAAGCCGTACGGGCCATGTCGAACTGGTCCTGCCGCCGGCGGCGACAAAAGAGACCCCGGTCTGCCTGCATTTTGCCGCCACGGGCGATGAGGGCTTCGCGCGGCGGCGGATCGTCCTGGCCCTTCCGCTGGTGAAGCACGGCATCGGTTCGCTGATCCTCGAAAACCCCTTCTACGGGAAGCGGCGCCCTCCGGGCCAGCACGGCAAGATGCTCAACCGGTTCGTCGATCTCTATCTGATGGGGGCCGCAACCGTCCAGGAAGGCCGGTCGCTCATGCAGTGGCTTCGGCGGGAGGGTTATGGCCGCCTCGGCGTTTGCGGGATCAGCATGGGTGGCCACATGGCGGCCCAGGTCGGGGCGCTGTTTCCGGAGCCCGCGGCGATTGCCGCCTGCATCACGCCGCATTCGGCCGGCGCCGTCTTTACGGAAGGGATACTGAAGGATTACCTGGCCTGGGATGTACTGAACCGGGAACTCAACGGGTTCGGCCGGGCCTTTGATCTGATGAGAGATTTCCTGAGTCTGACGGATATCCGGCATTACCCGGTGCCGGTCAACCCCCGGGCCTGCTTTCTCGTCGCCGCGGCGAAAGACGCCTATATCCCGCCGGAATCGGCGATGATCCTGCACCGGCACTGGCCCGGCTCGACTCTGCAATGGCTCAAGGGCGGCCACGTGGGGGCTTTCCTGTTCCACCGCCGCGACTTTCTTGAGACGATCGTCAAGGCTTTCGCGCAGTTATAGGCATTTTACAAGTCCCTGCCATCATAAAGCGACCGGCGACAAAAAGAGCCCTTCGAGAAATGACGACTTCGTAAAAAGCTCCGCAGGCAAGGCGCGCAAATTCTGAGGAATGAGGCGTACTTTTACGTACGCCGCAATGACGAAGGATGAAGCGCAACGCAGCATCCGGACTTTTTACGAAGTCGTCTCAAAGAGTTCGGCGTTTTCGAAGCAGAACTTTCCGATGTTCGCAGGCGGCCGCAGGGGATAGTCGCCGGAGTAGCAGGCCAGGCAGAAATGATCGGCGGGCATGCCCGTCGCGGCGATCATGCCCTCGACACTCAGGTAGTACAGGGAATCGAGTCCGATGAATCGGGCGATTTCCGACACGTTGCCCTTCTGCGCGGCAATCAGCTCTCCCTTGGAAGAAAAATCGATGCCGTAGGGGCAGGGATGGCGCGTGGGCGGGCAGCTCACGACCATGTGGATTTCCTTCACGCCGTTTTCACGCAGGTTCCGGACGCGGTTGCGGCTGGTCGTTCCGCGGATGATGGAATCCTCCACGATCACGACCTTTTTTCCGGCAAGCAGGGGCCGGACAGGGTTCAACTTGACGCGCACGCCAAAATCCCGCATGGCCTGCGTCGGCTGGATGAACGTGCGGCCAACGTAATGGTTTCGGATCATCCCCATTTCAAAGGGGATGCCGCTTTCCTCGGCGTAGCCCAGGGCCGCGTAGTTTCCGGAGTCGGGAAAGGGCATGGCGATGTCCGCATCGGGCCGGTACTCCCGGGCCAGGCTGTGGCCCAGCCGTTTCCGGCACAAGATAGACGTTTGGCCGAAAATCTGGCTGTCCGGCCGGGCAAAATAGATCAGTTCGAAGATGCAGTGGGCCGGTTTTTTTCCAGGGAAAGGCGTGCAGGCTGTGCAGGCCCGACTCATCGATGACGATGATTTCTCCGGGCTCAACATCCCGAATATACGTGGCGCCCGACCAGATCGAAGCGCGCAGGTCTCGGAGGCCACCACCCAGCCGCCGTTGAACCGGCCAAGACAAAGGGCCGGAATCCGCGCGGATCGCGGGCGGCGATGACCTTGTTGCGGGTGAGAATGACAAGGCTGTAGGATCCCTGGACCTGTGCGAGTGCCTCGATCAGCGCTTCTTCAATCCCTTTTTTCAGGTGCGGGGCCATCAGGTGAATAAAAACCTCACTATCCATCGTGGATTGAAAAATGGCCCCATAATCTTCAAGTTCGGCTCGCAAGGCGTGGGCGTTGATCAGGTTGCCGTTATGTCCTAGGGCATAATATTCGTCGGCATAGTGGGCCAAAAACGGCTGGGCGTTGGAGATGACGGAGGAGCCGGTCGTGGAGTAACGAACATGGCCGATCGCCAGGCGGCCCGGCAGCGGGACAGGGTATCTTCCCGAAATACTTCGGATACGAGGCCCATTCCCTTGTGTTCCCAGATCTGACAGCCGTCCGCCGTGGCGATGCCGGCGCTTTCCTGCCCGCGGTGCTGAAGGCAAAAAGACCAAAAAAGGCCGCGCGCGCCGCCTCCTCAGCCCGTAAACGGCAAAAACGCCACACTCCTCCCGGGGCCTGTCGTCATTTCTTTGCAAATTCTTTTCAGTCATCATTTCTCCAATATTCCTCTTTTCCATGATATTCCTGTAGCGGCGTCACCGTCCCATTTCCTCTCTCCGCAGGGCCGCGACGGCCTCGCTAAGCGCCCGGGCGCCCGCGATCGTGGTTGTGTAAAGCACGTTGTACTGTAGCGTTCCTCGGCGGATCTGATAGGCGTCACGCGAGGACTGCCGGCCGACGGTCGTATTGATGGCCACCTGGATGTCGCCGTTTTTGATGTGATCCACCACATGCGGCCGGCCTTCGCTGACCTTGAGCACGGTTCCGACCTTGATTCCGGACTTCTCAAGCCGGGCGGCCGTTCCGCGCGTGGCCCAGATTTCGGAAGCCCATGCGCCGGAACGCTTCGGCGACCGGCACGATCCGGTCCTTGTGCGTGTCATGCACGCTGATGAAGACCCGGCCCTCCGTCGGCAGGCGGAAACCGGCGGCCATCTGGGCCTTGGCGAAGGCCATGCCGAAGGAGTGGTCGATGCCCATGACTTCCCCGGTGGATTTCATCTCCGGCCCCAGCAGGATATCCACATCGGGAAAACGGCTGAACGGGAAAACGGCCTCCTTGACGGCGATATGCTTCGGCCGGATGGTTTCGGTAAACCCCAGTTCTTTCAAAGATTTTCCCAGCATGACGCGCGTGGCCAGCTTCGCCAGCGGAACGCCGATGGCCTTGCTCACAAAAGGCACGGTCCGCGAGGCCCGGGGATTGACCTCGAGCACGTAAAGAATGCCGTCCTTGACGGCAAACTGGATGTTCATGAGCCCCACCACGCCGAGTTCCCGGGCGATCATCTTCGTCTGTCGCTCGATGGCGTCGAGCAGTTCCCCGGGAAAGGTGATCGGCGGCAGCACACAGGCGCTGTCCCCGGAATGGATGCCGGCCTCCTCGATATGCTCCATGATGCCGGCGACGACCGTGTCCACGCCGTCGCTGATGGCGTCCACATCCACCTCGATGGCGTCCTGCAGAAACTGGTCGATCAAGAATCGGATGGCCGGGCGAGACATGGATCGCCCTTTCCATGAACCGCCGCAGGGCCTCGGTGTCGTAAACGATCTCCATGGCCCGTCCGCCCAGGACATACGAAGGGCGGACGACGACGGGATAACCGATCCGCTCCGCGGCCTGCACCGCTTCGGCCACATCCATGGCCGTTGCGTTTTCGGGCTGCCGGAGCTGCAAGAGATCGACAATCTCCTGAAAGCGCTTGCGGTCTTCCGCCCGGTCGATGGCGTCGGGGGAGGTTCCCAGGATGGGCGCCCCGGCGGCTTCCAGGCCCCGGGCCAGATTCAGCGGGGTCTGCCCGCCGAACTGCACGATCACGCCCATGGGCTTTTCCGTTTCCAGGATGTGCAGGACGTCCTCGAGCGTCACGGGCTCGAAAAACAGCTTGTCCGAGATGTCATAGTCGGTGCTCACCGTTTCCGGGTTGGAATTGACCATGATGCTCTCGTAACCCTCTTCCCGCAGCGCAAAGGAGGCGTGCACGCAGCAGTAGTCGAATTCGATGCCCTGGCCGATCCGGTTCGGCCCGCCGCCCAGGATCACGACTTTGGGTTTTGTCGAGGGTCTGGCCTCGTTCTCGGTCTCGTAGGTGGAATAGTAATAGGGCGTGAAGGCCTCGAATTCGGCGGCGCAGGTGTCCACGAGCTTGTAAACCGGCAGGATGCGCTCTTCAAAACGCCGTTTGCGGATTGCGTCCTCCGTGGTTTTCCAGAGCTGGGCCAGGCGGCAATCGGAGAAACCCCAGCGTTTCGCCTCGCGCAGCAAATCGTCCGAGGGGACGGTTTGCTCCAGCAGCAGCTCCGCTTCGACAATCTGCCCGATCTGGTCCAGAAACCAGGGGTCGATCTGCGTGATTGCCTGGATTTCGGCCCGGGTCATGCCCTGCCGCAGGGCGGCGGCAATGTAGAACAGGCGCAGGGAATTGGGGGTCTTCAGGCGGCGGCGAGCAGTTCCGGGATTGCCGGATATCGGCCGGAACCGCCTCGATAAGGCCGAAGCGGCCGATTTCCAGCGACCGCACGGCTTTCTGCAGCGATTCCTTGAACGTCCGGCCGATGGCCATGGTTTCGCCCACGGACTTCATGGAGGTGGTCAGGATGTCCTGCGTCTCGGGGAATTTTTCGAAGGTCCACCGCGGGATTTTCGTGACGACATAATCGATGGCCGGCTCGAACGAAGCCATGGTTTCCCTCGTGATATCATTCGGGATTTCGTCCAGGGTGTAGCCGACGGCGAGTTTCGCGGCGATCCTTGCGATCGGAAAACCGGTCGCCTTGGAGGCCAGTGCCGATGACCGGGACACGCGCGGGTTCATCTCGATGACGATCATGCTCGCCGGTGTCCGGGTGGACGGCGAACTGGACGTTCGATCCGCCCGTTTCCACGCCGATCTCGCGCATGATGGCGATCGCCGCGTCCCGCATGTGCTGGTATTCGCGGTCCGTCAGCGTCTGGGCCGGGGCGACGGTGATGGACTCGCCCGTGTGGATGCCCATGGGGTCGAGGTTTTCGATGGAGCAGACGATGACGCAGTTGTCGGCCCGGTCGCGCATGACCTCCAGTTCGTATTCCTTCCAGCCCAGCGCCGATTCCTCGAGCATGATTTCATGGATCATGCTGGCCTCCAGGCCGCCTTTGGCGATGACGGCCAGCTCCTCCCGGTTGTAGGCGACGCCGCTGCCCGTCCCGCCCAGTGTGAAGGAGGGCCGGACGATGACGGGAAAGCCGATTTCGGCGGCGACGGCAAAGGCCTCGTCCAGGGTTCGGGCAAAGCCGCTATTGGGAACGCGCAGGCCGATCCGCTTCATGGCGTCCCGGAATTTCTCGCGGTCTTCGGCCTTGTGGATGACCTCGAGGGAAGCGCCGATCATTTCCACGCCGTATTTTGCCAGGACGCCGCTTTCGGCCACGGCCACCGCCGTGTTGAGGCCCGTCTGGCCGCCAAGCGTCGGCAGCAGGGCGTCGGGCCGTTCCCGGGCGATGACCTTCTCGACGGCCTCCGGCGTGATGGGCTCCACATAGGTCCGGTCGGCCGTTTCCGGGTCCGTCATGATCGTGGCCGGGTTGCTGTTGATCAGGACGACCTCGTAGCCCTCTTCCTTGAGTGCCCGGCAGGCCTGGGTTCCGGAATAGTCGAACTCGCAGGCCTGGCTGATGATGATGGGGCCGGAGCCGATGATCAGGATTTTCTTGATGTCCGTCCGTTTCGGCATGTTCTCATTTGTCCATATTTTATAGGGTCAGGACCCTCGACGCTCAGAATCTTTTTCCGACCCTGCACATCCTCGCTTCGCTGCCGGAAAAAAACTCGCGCTGACGCGCTCAGACAGTTTTTCCGGCGGGCGCTGCGCTGCGGTGGCAGGGTGCCCGGAAAAATCTTCGATTCGCGTGCGTCCTGCCCCTCTCCCACTTATCCTTCCCTCCTAACAAGCGGAACGGATGGAGTGAATCGGAAAAAGATCCTGAACTGCGAAACGCTTCCTCCTCCTCGCCACCTCTTACTCCCATTCAATGGTGCTGGGCGGCTTGGAGCTGATGTCGTAGACCACGCGGTTGACGCCCCGCACCTCGTTGATGATGCGGTTGGCGATCCGGCCCAGCAGGTCATGGGGGATTTTCGCCCAGTCCGCCGTCATGGCGTCGTCGCTCGTCACGGCGCGGATGGCCAGGATGTTTTCATAGGTCCGCTGATCGCCCATGATGCCCACGCTCTTGACCGGCAGCAGAACGGCAAAGGACTGCCAGACTTTGCGATACAGGTTCGCCGCCCGGATTTCCTCCATCAGGATGACGTCGGCCTTGCGCAGGATGGACAGGCGTTTTTCCGTGACCTCGCCGATGATGCGGACGGCCAGGCCCGGTCCCGGGAAGGGCTGGCGCCAGACCAGTTCGTCGGGCAGCCCCAGTTCCCGGCCGAGCAGGCGGACCTCGTCCTTGAAGAGGTGCCGCAGGGGTTCCACGAGCTTCAGTTTCATCTTCTTCGGCAGGCCGCCCACGTTATGGTGGGACTTGATCACGGCGCTGGGGCCGCCGAAGGTCGACCGGGACTCGATGAGATCGGGATAGAGGGTGCCCTGCGCGAGAAAGCCCACGTCCCTGATCCGGCGGGCCTCCTGGTCGAAGACCTCGATGAAGGTCCGCCCGATGATTTTGCGTTTCTTTTCGGGATCTTCGACGCCTTTAAGCTTGTCCAGAAAGCGTTTTCTCGCCCGGACGAAGCGCAGATTGATCTTGAGATGCCGGCTGAAGAGCGCCCGCACTTTTTCGGCCTCGCCTTCCCTCAGGACGCCGTTGTCCACAAAGACGCAGGTCAGCTGCCGGCCGATGGCCTTCTGGAGCAGCACGGCCGCCACGGAGGAATCCACGCCGCCGCTCAGGCCCAGGATGACCTTGCCGTCGCCGACCCGGGCGCGGATCTCCTCGACGGCGTCGCGAGCGAAGGATTTCATCGTCCAGGATTTTTTGCAGCCGCAGATTTCAAAGAGGAAGTTTCCGAGCATCTTTTTCCCTTCGGGCGTGTGCGCGACCTCGGGATGAAACTGCAGACCGTAGAAATGTTTCGCCCGGTTTTCCGCGGCCGCGATCCGCGTGCTGTCCGTGGAAGCCGTGATCCGGAACCCCGCGGGCAGCCTGCCGATGGTGTCTCCGTGGCTCATCCAGCAGCGGGTTTCTTTTTCGATATCCGCAAAAACCCCCTCGGGACGCCGGATCCGAAGGCCGGCGAAACCGTATTCGCGTTTGTCGGACCGGACCACCTCGCCGCCCAGCGCGTCGATCATGAACTGCAGGCCGTAGCAGATGCCCAGAACGGGAATGTTCAGATCGAAAATCCCCCTGTCGGCGCGCGGACTGCCCTTTTCGTAGATGCTGGCCGGTCCGCCCGAAAGGATGATGCCTTCCGGTTTCAGGGCCCGGATCACGGCAAGTTTGATATCCGGGGGTTCGATCTGGCAGTACACATGGTGCTCGCGCACGCGCCGGGCGATCAGTTGATTGTACTGCGAGCCGAAATCGATGATCAGGATCACGTTTTTTTCTCCTTTGCCGGAAACGGCGATGGGTTGCGCAGGCTGAGGCCTGCGACGGAAATTTTACGCGTCATGAGGTCCACAAACCGGTCAAACAGGTACGCCGCGTCATGGGGGCCGGGCGCCGCCTCGGGATGGTACTGCACGCTGAAGGCATTGGAATCCGGGCAGTCCAGGCCCTCGGAGGTATGGTCGTTGAGGTTTGTGTGAGATTTGTCCGCACTGGCCGGCAGCGTTTCGGCCAGGACGTGGAATCCGTGGTTCTGCGACGTGATTTCGATCCGTCCGGTTTGTATGTTTTTCACGGGCTGATTGATGCCGTGATGACCGAATTTCAGCTTGGCGGTTGTGCCGCCCAAAGCCTGGCCCAGGATCTGATGGCCCAGGCAGATGCCGAACAGGGGCGCTTTCCCGAGCACCCGGCTGGCTGCCTCCACGATGTAGGGCAGGGCCGCCGGGTCTCCGGGGCCATTGGAAAAAAGGACGCCGTCGGGACGGCAGGCCAGAATGGTTTCGCCCGTTGCCGTTGCGGGCAGGACCCAAACCTCACAGCCACGCTGTTCCAGATGGCGCAGGATGTTGTATTTCACGCCGCAGTCGACGACGACGACCCGGAGATGTTTCCCCCCTCCCTGAGTCTCTCCCGCCGGGGGAGGGAAGGGCCGGGGAAGATCGGGCAGGGGCGACGATTTTCCGTCCACCCACCGGTAAGGCTCCCGGCAGCTCACCTCCCGGACCAGGTCCCGACCCACGAGGCCCGGCCAGGCGCGGACCCGCTCGAGCAGCCCAGAGACGTCCCGCGTTTCCGTGGTCAGAATGCCGCGCATGGCACCCTGCAGGCGCAGGCGCCGCGTGAGTGCCCGCGTATCCAGACCTTCGACGCCGAGCGTGCCGCTGGATTCCAGAAAGGCCTTGAGCGTCCGACGGCTGCGCCAGTTGCTCGGACTGTCCTGGTATTCCCTGACGATGAAGCCTTCCAGATAAATCCCGGCGGACTCCATATCCTCGTCATTGACGCCGGTGTTTCCGATCAGGGGATAGGTCATCGTCACGATCTGACTCTTGTAGGACGGATCGGTGAGGATCTCCTGGTAGCCGGTCATGCCGGTGTTGAAAACCACCTCGCCGCAGACCTCGCCGGCTCCGGCAAAGGCGTATCCCGGAAAGACGCTCCCGTCTTCCAGAACGAGGATAGCGGGTGACTGCTGTCGCAAGAGCGACATAATAAACCCTCAATTTTTATATGATTTGTAATCGCCAGTTCTGAAGAAAACATGAAGGCGAGAAGGCGAAATCATTTGATTCTGATTTCGCATTTCCCGCCTCCTAAATAACGCATCCATTTTCAATAGTCCATACTTTTGATCAGCTGATAAAGAGCATCTCCCAGAACTTCGGCATGGGCCACAGTTCATCGTCCACCAGCCCTTCCAGTTCATCAACGTAGTCGCGAAGTTCATTCATTTTTGGTTTGACTTTGCTGCAAAGCATTTCCGCTTTTTTCTGTTCGTCGTGGACAGACGAGGCTTTACCGATTCCGGCCAGGATATCTTTGTTTGCAGAGTAGATTTTATTCACCAAATCGACGACCCTCTTCAAAAGTTCCTGTTGGGCGGCAAAGTCGGCCGACTTGCCGAGGGCTTCCATGGCACTGTTGATGGCCTCGTGAAAGCCGCCGTTGATAGACTATTGCCGCCGGGATGACCTGGCTCAGGCAGATATTGTTCAGGCATTTGGCCTCAATTTCCAGGTCCTTGATATATTTTTCGAGGTGGATAAGGTAGCGCGATTTGAGCTCCACGTTGGAAAGAATCTGATATTTCTCAAATAAATCAAATGCTTTCTTGGTAATCAGGGCCTTTAAAGCAACCGGCGTGGTTTTGTCATTCGGCAGACCTCTTTTTGCGGCTTCCTTGTCCCACTCCTGCGGTGTAGTTGTCGCCGTTGAAAAGCACCGCTTTGATTTCTTTAAGTTCTTCTTTGATCACAGCAAGGACGCATTGGTTGATGCTGGTATTCTTTCCGCACTGCGTCTTTGATTTTTTCCGCCAGATAGTCGAGGCTTTCGGCAACGATGGTGTTGAGAACCGTCGCGGGGAAGGAAATCGACTGGGACGAACCCACGGCGCGGAACTCAAATTTGTTGCCGGTAAAGGCAAAGGGCGAGGTCCGGTTGCGGTCGGTATTGTCCTTGCTGACGACGGGCAGCGAGGAAATGCCCAGGTCGATGATTTCTTGTCCGTGGCTTGGTCGACTTTGCCTTTTTCAATATTCTCCAGAATCTTGGTGAGCTGGTCGCCCAGGAAGACGGAAATAATGGCCGGCGGCGCTTCGTTGGCGCCCAGGCGGTGGTCATTGGCATACGATCCCACGGAGGCCCGCAGAATGTCGGCGTGTTTATAAACGGCGCGGATGGTGGCGATGAGGAAGACCAGAAACTGGATATTGTCATGCGGTGTTTTGCCCGGGGTTCAACAGGTTGTTTCCCATTGTTGTCGGACAAGGACCAGTTCACGTGCTTGCCCGAACCGTTGATCCCGGCAAAGGGCTTTTCATGGAGCAGGCACGCCAGTTTGTGTTTCTTTGCCACCGACTGCATCGTATCCATGACGATCTGGTTGTGATCGACGGCCAGGTTGGCTTCTTCAAAGACCGGCGCGATCTCGAACTGGACTGGGGGCTACCTCGTTGTGCCTGGTCTTGGCAGGGATGCCCAGCTTGAAGAGTTCTTCTTCCACGTCGTGCATGAACGATGAGATTCTTTCCTTGATGCTGCCGAAATACTGGTCTTCCAGCTCCTGCCCTTTGGCCGGCGGGGCGCCGACGACAGTCCTGCCGCCGAGGACCAGATCCTGGACGTTTGAAGAAATAATCCGCATCGATGAGGAAGTATTCCTGCTCCGGTCCCAGGTGTGGCATAAATCCTTTTGACATCCGTTACGCCGAGAAGCTTCATGCATCTTCACGGCGCTCTTGTTGACCGCCCTGTTTGATCGCAGCAGGGGGGTCTTCTTGTCGAGGGCCTCCCCTGTGTAGGAAAAGAAGGCCGTCGGGATGCACAGGGTTGTTGAGATGCCGTTGCGCCGGATAAAGGCCGGGGATGACATATCCCACGCCGTATAGCCGCGGGCTTCGAAGGTGGCCCGGATACCGCCGCTGGGAAAGCTCGATGCGTCCGGTTCGCCCTGAACCAGCTGTTTGCCGGAGAACCGTTCGATGACGTCACCGACCCCGATGACGTCGATAAAGGCATCATGCTTCTCTGCCGTGATCCCCGTCATGGGCTGGAACCAGTGGGCAAAATGGGTCGCACCCTTTTCCAGCGCCCATTCTTTCATGGCATGGGCCACGATGTTGGCGGTTTCGATATCGAGGATGCTTGCCTTCGTGGATGGCCTCAATGATTTTACTATAGGTTTCTCCGGGAAGCTTGACCTTCATGACGCTGATGTTGAAGGTATCCTCGCCGTAATATTCAGATACGGGCGCGAACTTTTCTTTTTCGACCGCGTAGCTTCTTTCCGCGGCTATGATAGGGCATGTTTTTTTCATAATTCCTCCGTAGATATTTGGTATTGATTATTTCAAAGGTGAATTTTACGCGGATTCTCAAATCCCGCAGGAACAAACGCCGGCGCAGACGCCGCAATTGATGAACTTATCGCTTTCATATGGTGTATTCCATAAAGCCGCCCTTTTAGAAGCGAAAAACATGCCACGGTAAAAAAAGGCTTCCTGTGGTTGAAAAAGCTTCCCAGGCCTTGCTTCCGATCAGCAAAATAATAAAATCGTATTTTTTATGATCAGGGAAAAAATCGTTACATCCGGTTATGCCCCGGCCGTTTCCTGAATTTCCCGTTTCCGCTGGCGGAATTTCATGGGATCGATCCCGAGCTTCCGAATCTTGTACTGCAAAATCCGCTTGGTGGTTCCGAGGAGTCTGGCAGACTGGCTCTGGTTCCCGCGCGTTTCCTTCAGGGCATCGTGGATCAGCGAGCGCTGCTGGGCCTCAATCACGGTACTCAGGCGCCCCGATTCCTTCTTGTCGCCGGTTCGGCTTTTTATCTGCAACGATGGCGGAAGATGAATCATTTCAATTGATTCTCCTTCTGTCAGCAGGACGGCTCGCTCGATGCAGTTTTCGAGCTCCCGCACATTGCCGGGCCATACGTGCGATAAAAAAGCCTCAATGACGGCGGTGGAGATTCTTTTTACCGGTTTCCCAAGTTCTTTAGAATATTTGAGGACAAAATGGTCAGACAGCAAGATGATGTCGCTTCCACGGTCCCTCAATGGTGGCAGGTAAATGGGAAAGACGCTGAGGCGGTAATAGAGATCATTGCGGAACCGGCCGGTGGCAATGCAATCCTCGAGCCGGCGATTCGTCGCGGCGACCACGCGGGCGTTGGTGGTGATGGCGCGCGAGGAACCAAGCGGCTGAAATTGTTTCTCCTGGAGAACTCGCAGCAGCTTTGCCTGGGCTGCGGCAGTCAGTTCCGAGACCTCATCAAGAAAGATCGTTCCCCCGTGGGCCTCTTCAAACCGGCCCCGTCTCTGGCGCATGGCGCCCGTAAAGGCCCCTTTTTCATGACCGAAGAGTTCGCTTTCAATGAGCGTGTCAGGAATTGCCGCACAGTTGACCTGGATCGGAGGTCCCCTGCTGCGCGGGCTGTTCATATGAATCGCCCGGGCTACGAGTTCCTTGCCTGTGCCCGTTTCGCCCTGGATCAGAACCGTTGTTCCCGAGTCCGCCACGTGGCTGATCAGGCCGAAGACCTCCTGCATCCCCTTGGAATGTCCGATAATATCGACTGAAGGCGTTCTGCCCTGATTCACGATCCGCCGCAGGCGCCGGTTTTCCTCCTCAAGGGCGAGGATATGGACGGCCTTGGCGATGAGTGCCGCTACGGAGGACAGGAGAGTGAGTTCCCGGTCCAGATTTGTAACAATTTTGTCCCCTTTATCGGCCGACAGGATACCGACCACCTTGCGAATCGTACACGATGGGTACGCAGAGGAAGGAAAGTTCTTCGCGGTTCAGCGAGCGTCTGGCCCCTGTGCGATCAAGGAAAAGCAATTCCTTGCCGAGATTTGGGACGGCCATTGGACGACCGGTCTCGGCAACCTTGCCGGTAATGCCTTCCCCCATTCTGTAGGAAATTTCCATGCCCTCCAGATCACGCCGTGGGCCACTTCCAGCCAGGATTCGCCTGAATCCCGATCCAGCAGCGAAATCATACCGCGCTGCATTCCCAGGCGGGCATTCATCTCATTGAGAACCTGCTCCAGTTGATCCCTCAGGTCCCAAGGCTGGGCCAGGGCCATGGCGATGGTGTGCAGGGCCGCGAGTTCTTCGTAATTATGTGTGTTCACAATGGTTCCCTTAAAGCTGACGGCTTCGTAATTAAGTCCGGATGCTCAGGATGCACGCATCCTTGCCCTGCTTTTAAGAAACATTCATCCGCAAGTTTTATACCATGAAAACAGTTTTCGTGTAAACAATATTATACAAAAATGAACAAAATGTGAATCTGCCTATTCAATTGTACAATTTAGTTAAAAAATTACATTGTTTCAGAGCGTTCATTTCTGGTATGAAATTTGAAGATAATAACCATAATATAAGGAAGCGAGGTCCATCATGGTGTCTTTTTCGCGCGTCAGTTCCGGTATCAGCGGACTCGACGAGATCCTCAATTATCTGCAGACCGGTGACAATGTTGTCATGCAGGTAGACAAAGTCGAAGATTACCGGTCTTTCGTCGCATCCTATGTGAACACCGCCCTGGAAAACAGCGAGCGAGTG
>CAVPSX010000015.1:0-70571 GCA_963708515.1 uncultured delta proteobacterium
CCTGACCTGTTAGGCCGCCGCGTCAAATGGGTTGAGGGGTCTATGGGCGGTCCGCCGAGGACGACCGCTCACCCGTCCTGTGTGCCGGTGATAAAAAAGTCTTTTCGCTTCGTTCGGGTTAGGGGAAAGGATAATACGTATGAAATGTCCCGGCTGTGGTTTTATAAATCCTGAAGGTGCCAAGTTCTGCAAGGAATGCGGGTGTAAGATAGAGATCATCTGTCCGGAATGCGCCAAACCTATTCCGCCCGACAGCAAATTCTGTCTTGAGTGTGGCCACGATCTAAAAAAGCCCAAAACATCCCCCCCGATTGATCTCAAGCAACCCCAATCCTACACCCCCAAACACCTGGCCGAAAAGATCCTGACCACCCGCGTCGCCATCGAAGGAGAGCGCAAGCTGGTGACGGTTATGTTCGCCGACGTGGCCGGGTTCACGGCCATGTCCGAGAAACTGGACCCGGAGGACGTTCATCGGATCATGGACGGCTGCTTCCATATCCTGATGGAGGAGATCCACAAATACGAGGGCACGGTCAATGAGTTCAGGGGCGATGGCCTGATGGCCCTCTTCGGCGCCCCCATTGCCCATGAAGACCATGCCCAGCGGGCCTGCTACGCCGCGCTTAACATCCAAAAAGCCCTGGCCGCTTACCAGGAAAAACTGAAACAGGCCTACGGTATTGACTTTAAAATGCGCATCGGCCTTAACTCGGGGACCCTGGTGGTAGGGACCATCGGCGATGATTTGCGGATGGACTATACGGCCCTGGGGGATACCGCCAATCTCGCGGCGCGCCTTGAGACCCTGGCCGCCCCCGGTAGTGTGCTCTTGTCAAGCAACACCTTCCGGTTGGTCCAGGATTATTTCGAGTGCCTCGCCAAGGAAAAGACCCTGGTAAAGGGGAAGGAAGAACCCCAGGAATCGTATGAACTGGTTCGGGCCAAGGAAATCGAAACCCGCCTGGAGGCCTCCGCCGCCAGGGGGCTGACCGAACTCGTCGGCCGCCATCCGGAGATGGAATTCCTGCGGGCGGCCTTCGCACGAATAAAAGACGGGGAGGCCCAGATCGTCGACCTGGTGGGTGAAGCGGGCGTAGGGAAGAGCCGTCTGATTTACGAGTTTCGAAAATCCCTGGGAGACCGGGTCACCTTTGTTACGGGCCGCTGCGTCAACTACGGCCGTAATGTCAACTACCTTCCCGTCACCGATCTCTTTAAGGCCTTTTTTGGTCTTGAAGAGGGCTTAAATGAAGCCGAAATCGGGGACCGGATTGCCCGGAATACGCCCAAAGGGCTGGAGGCCGTGATACCTTTCATTCGAAATCTGCTCTCACTCAAGGTGGAGGACTCTGCCTTCACCATGCTCGATTCCGAAGGACGCAAGTATGCCACCTTTGAAGCGGTCAAAGACCTCCTAATTCATCTTGAGTAAAGCGAAACCCCTGGTTGTTTTTCTGGAGGACGTCCACTGGATGGACCGGATCTCCGAAGACCTCTTCTCGTTCTTTTCGCGCTGCCTGCAGGGCCATCGGATTCTGATGCTCTCTGCCTACCGTCCCGAAGGATTTCCGCGATGGGCCAGAGGGGCGCAGAGTTACCACCGGCTGGTCCTCGAAACACTGAGTTCGGGGTCATCGGTCCAGCTCGTGCGCAACATCCTCGGCGGGCTGCCCCTGGACCAGGCCTTGGAGCAGCGGATCGTGAAAAAAACCGGGGGCAATCCCTTTTTTGTGGAGGAAATTGTCCGGGAATTGATCGACCGGGGAGATATAGTCCGCCATCGGGGACTCGTATAAAAGCAGCCAATCCATAGAGGCCCTGCGGATTCCCGACACGGTCCAGGGGGTCTTGGCCGCTCGGATGGACCGCTTAAACGAAGACCTCAAGCGGACCATGCAAGTGGCCAGCGTGATCGGCCGGGATTTTGCCTTCCGGATTCTCAAGAGCATCATGGAGCTGGGAGAAGACCTGAGGGTCCAACTAACGAACCTGGTGGGATTGGAAATCATTTATGAGAAGGCCCTCTATCCCGAGCTGGAATACATCTTTAAACACGCCCTCACCCAGGAAGTGGCCTACGATAGCCTGCTCAAACAGAGACGGCAGGAGATTCACGGCCGGATCGCCCAGACCATCGAACAGATCTACGGGGATCGGTTGGAGGAACATTTTGAGATCCTCGCTCACCACTATGAGCGAAGCGGGAGCAAACGACAGCTATAGAATATCTGCATATTGGCAGCGGAGAAATCCAACCGAACGAGGGAGCGATACAGGCCACACGGGAATTTCGCAGAACGGGCGATAGAGACTTGCAGAGAGCGATCTGGACTCCAATTGGACCCACCGGTGCAAGCCACATTGTATGACCTGCAGGCCCGCTGCCGGCCTACACATGGGAGATCTAGGCACTCGGCTATCGAAGGGTATCGAAGGGTCCTTGAAATCTAGGCACGACGGCACGGCAAACTGAACAGGAAAGATAGGAGCTAATGGGGTCATTGCCGTGGCCTATAGTCGTTTATGACTGAGTCGCGATAGACCAGGTTTTGAAAGAAAGACATCGACTTGGGCAAAAGAACATCAGGACAGGGATCTCTGGAAAGCATGGCGGTTCCAACCATGGGTTTCATAATGCGGTGATTCGCGGTCAAACTGGAACAGGGCAATGCTTCGGACTGTGCAGCGGTAAGAACAGTTGGCTATGCAGATAAAAGATATCCGGGCCGGTCTTTGTTGCGCATTGGTTCGAGCGTAACCGAACGATGGCTCGGCAGACCCGATAAGACGATCGAGCTCACAGAAGGTAAGATGGAAACCCTCCGAAGTCGTTTGGCTTTACCCCCCTCTAACGGCCGCCATAGAACAGAGGCATCGCGCTTGCGGAAATCGGCCGAATCGATGAGGCCATGTTGATATCAGAAGGGGATTGAACTGTGTGAAAAATACGGGGCATTGGTACCGCCTGGGAGCGCTTTACAATTCCCTGGGATATTGCTATGGCGAGATTCTACAAAATCCAACGCGCCTGGGAACACAATGTGCGCTAGGAGAGAAGGTCGCTCGCCGTTTAATCCGGTAGAGTACCCTGCGGGCAGTCGGGCTTCATGCTGAAATGGTGGCCCAAGCGGCCGTTAATGTTTAGAAAATCTATATGATCTGGAAAAGCCGAACGAAGCCTGGGAGCAGACTAAAGGATTTTCAACCGGAATCGAAAAGCAATTACTATGATCTTGCCCGCTGGCAGTGGGAAACGCGAATGCATTGTCTAAAAGCCCAAAATGTCTGATAGATAAGAACGACCTGGAGAACGCCATGAAATCCATTCGAGAAAAACCTGGAGACGGTTCGAGAGGCGTCAATGGAAAAGAGAGAAGGGAGCCTTTTACTGTTGCTTGGGGAGCTCCTCAAAACCGTAGGAACCGGATCAGGCCCATTCCACTATGAGGCAAGGGATATCCTCTCAAAGAGTAGGCAATCCCCGCCAACTCTGGGAGGCCCAGACCGCCCTCGGCCGGACCTTCGAAAAGCTTGGACGCCACAGCGAGGCCAAGGAGCAGTGGGGTGCCGCGGCAGCGACCATTGAGAAAGTGACCAACGGTTTATCCGATCGCGAGCTTAAGGAAGGTTTTCTGAATGCCCCTCCCGTTCGGGACATCCTGGCTCGGGCGGAACTTTAATCAAGAGGAGAATATTTATACCGATATTTTTTGATCAACCATTCCACCTGAGGAGAGAAAATTGTGCACTGCCCGAATTGCCGAACCGAGAATCCTGAAGGAGTCAAGTTCTGCGGGGAATGCGGCTCCCGACTGGAAAAGATTTGCCCCCAGTGCCACGCTGCCAACCCGCCCCAATTCAAGTTTTGTGGGGAGTGCGGACAGGCCTTGTCCGCACCTCCGGAATCGCTCTCCCAAAAATCTTATCTCGAAAAAAGGCCGGGTCAAGGGCAAGGTTAAAAAAGGTCTGGAAATCCTGGGGGTGGAAGTAGACACCACCCTCCCCTTCCTGTTTTTTCCATCGACGTTCTGTCCGAACACCCCCTGGCACAGGCCATTGCAGAGAAGGCCAGAAAGGAAAACATAACGCCTCTGCCCGTCGAGCAATTCGAAGCGGTTTCAGGTTTCAGCACAGGGCGATGGTCAACGGACAGATGCATTTACTGGGGAATCTCCGGTTCATGGAGGCGTCGGGCGTTGAAATGAATCGTCTGGATCAAGCCGCGACGCGACTGTCGGCAGAAGGAAAAACCTGTGTTTTTATCGCTGAAAAAAATAAAGCCACAGGCGCTCTCGAGTCTTTATGATGTTCCCAAGGCTACGGCCACAGAAGCCATCACCGAACTGAAGAAAATGGGATTGAAAGTTGCCATGATGTCGGGCGACCATGCAAAGACAGCCCGGAGTGTCGGTGCGATGCTGGGCATTGATCAGGTCATGGCGGAGGTCCTCCCGGGGGATAAATCTTCAGAGATAAAGCGACTGCAGTCACAGGGAGAGATGGTTGCCATGGTGGGAGACGGAATCAACGACGCCCCAGCCCTGGCGTCGGCGGACATCGGCATCGCCATCGGCGCGGGTACGGATGTGGCTATCGAAGCCAGCGACATCACATTGATGAACGACGATCTGAGATCTGTCGCCGCTGCCATCCGGCTTTCCTTCGCCACGATGAAGGTGATCCGGCAGAACCTGTTCTGGGCCTTTATCTACAATGTCATCGGGATCCCCATCGCCGCCGGCGTTCTCTACCCCTTCGGCGGCATTCTCCTGAATCCCGAATTCGCTGCCGCGGCCATGGCCCTGAGTTCCGTTTCCGTCGTCGGCAATTCCCTGCGCCTGCGGCGAACATGGAAAGCCTGATTTCCTCAGCTTTCCATGTCGAATTTTGTCTTGTCGGCCCCGCAAATTGGGCAAACCCAGTCCTCCGGCAGATCTGCGAAGTGGGTTCCGGGCTTGATGTTCGCATCCGGATCGCCCTGTTCGGGATCATAGATATAACCGCAGATCGAGCAGACATACTTCGGCGACTTTTTCATTCTTGGTTTCAGCTCCTGTTCCGTGTATGTAGGCGCGTTTTTGGGCGCCTTGCCCTTTTTGATATTCTTATAATAATCATAACTCAGCGGCGGTTCATCGTTAAGGACATGCCCGTCGACGACGTGGCCCGCAAAGATCGTGTGGGTGCCGCAGTCCAATTCACCCGCCACCTCCGCTTCGATATAGGCAATCGCATGCTGAAGCACGACGGGTACACCCGTTGCACCCGACTTGTAACTTACCCCATCAAATTTGTTCACATTTTTACCTGAGCGAAAACCGAAGAGGCCGATGAACGTCATAGGGGTGTTCTGGGACAGGATGGAGATGGAAAATTTCCGACTGGCCTGGATGTAGCTGTGCGTCAGGTTGTCCTTGCAAATGCTGACGGCGACGGTCGGTGGATTGGAAGTCACCTGAAACAGGGCGTTGGCGATTTGCCCATTGATCTGGCCGTCTTTCAGGGAGCTGACCACATAAAGACCGTAACTCAACTTGCGAAACGCTTCAATGCCCATTTTGCTTCTCCTTTTACATATTCTTGCCCGTGAATTTGAGCATCTGCTTGAAGACCCCTTCCAGGATGTCCGGGGCAATGAAATATCCGGGATTCAGCCGATAAAAATCTTCCGTGATGGACTTGGCGGCGGCGTCAAGGTCTCCGGTGTTTTTGAGATAGCAGTTCTCTAATTCCGCCTTCCACCGGCGTCCTTCGGTCAGGGTCAGATCGATGAACCCGCCCGCCTCGTCTCCGGTGATATAACCGTAGTGGTCTGCGCAGTAATAGCTGACAGGCAGCGGTTTTATTTTTTCCAGGCTTTCCAGGTACTGGATCGTATTGGTGTTCATGGAAGGAAAGCAAACGTCTGCAAAGGGAATGCCCCCACCGTCTGACGGAAACAGGGCTTTCATCGCCGGTTCGTAGGCTGTGATGGAGCAGTTGGTGTGGCCCGGAGTATCGAAGATTTGCAAGGTGATTCCGCCCAGATCGACGACATCCCCCTCACCGACGGCCGATCCCTTGATGTCGTCGCGCCAGTCGAGGTCATAGGCCTTAAGGGCGTCTCCGGCGCCCGCCATCTGCGCACTCATGTGGCTATAGGTGTTCATGATCTCGATGGCCTTGGGCATGGCGAGGATTTTCCAGGCCGGCGCCGACGCCAGAATATCGATGTCGGGCCAGGTCCGCTTGATATAGGGCACGATTCCCGTATGGTCGAAGTGGGAATGCAGGATCAGGAACTTTTTTATTTTCCCCGCATCGATTCCGAATGATTGCATCTGCTTGAGCACATCGGGGAGAATAAAGGTGAGTCCCCCGTTGATGAGCATGGCGCCGTCGGCGCCCTCCAGGCAATAGACCCCGGACTCCTCCCGGCCGAGATACCAGAAATGTCCGTGATTTTTCCCGCTTTGCGAAATCGCATGGCGCGCACCCCCTTCAGGTTCATATAGGTTTTCGGTCGTATGTATAGTCAATATCCGTCGTCATCGCAAGCACAAAGAAGTCAGGTTCATCCGGTGATGCGTACTTTTGATTTATAAAAGAATGAAATGTATGAATCGTTCCGGAGCTTTCTTTCACCTATACGCATCCTTGATATTACCGACAGGTCATTCATTAGTTTATTGTAGTCGTGATTTCCGGCTGATGAGTTTGTGTAGCAGCTTGCAGACCGTTATGCTCAGGAGCGAACAATGAAAAAATGAAATGCGCCGGTTATTGACGCTACCTACAAGCCCTTAGCATGCCCATTTTGATGAGAAACGAAGATTACCGATTGAATCTTTAATGAATCTTATTCGGAATTTCCCTCATTATACCCCAATCCTATCCCTAAAACTGGACTGGCTTTCGGCTGGAGGTCAAAAGTCAGACCCGGATGCTTATGCATGAGGTTTTCCGCCTTTCGTTTCCGCCTATTTGCCCGACTTTTTCTGTGTACATCGAGTGATTCAATCAGCATTCCCTTGCCCGCGGGAATCCACGGACAGTGAAACCAGACGGGCAATAAGAATCGCCGGATAGAGCTGACCGGTGAAGGCCTCGAACATCACAGCGGTTCGTGCAAACGGGTTCAGAGGTGTAATATCCCCGTATCCCAGTGTCGTGAGCGTGATGGTGCTGAAGTAAATGAAGTCCTGCGCCATGAAATTGCTTGCTACCTGCGATGGTGTCGCGAATTGGAATGAACGGGGGGACAGATACTCGATCAGCGTATAAATAAGTGAAAAAATGACCGATAGTAGAAGATAGCCTGCGACAGCTCCCCGGACTCGGTGAGCCGTGACGGGACCTGGCCGGAAGACGTGCCACAAAACGATGGCAAGAAGGGACGTCGCGAAGAAGATCGTGAGAACTGCCTCGGTCAGGACGAAAATCGTGCTCCCAGTCGAAACCCGCAGCCAATGAACTGCTAAGTAGAGGATGACGACGAAGGCAATGGAGACCCGGAAAATCTTGCGCTCCGTCATGGCAAACAGCCCGCCTGCAAGAATCAGTGCCATGATGAGGCTGCTTATCATTCTCAGTATGCCGATCTGATTTGCCAACGGGTTGATGACGAAAACGTAGGAGACGAGGCAGATTAAAAAAACCGACAGGCTGCGGTCTTCGTACCAGAAATTAAATAGGCGCTTCAGCATGGGTGCACCGTGGTTTTCACGTCCCCTATGCCGATTCTTCTTGACGTCCGAGCTCGGGATGCTCTGCCGGCTCCCGCCAACCCAATATCGGGTGAGCCGAACTCGTAAAGCCCAATCCGACCGGCATAGGCTAACTCACCGGAAAAGATAGCCGCAAAAACCATGGCGAAAGCCACTCTGATTGATCCTGATTGTTTCATAAATACGTCCATTTCCATTCCGATCCAGGGGCTCTGCGCCAGGACCCTCTTTTATTTCATAAGTTCCAGCCACGCACTTATGCATGTTCCTGCGTCGGTTTCTTATGCGTCTTCCCCGTATCTCCGTCAACACATCCGGCTCACGGTCCGCTGGGCGGCAGCAAGTAGAGCGTGATGGCAAACATCAGGTAAACCCCGAGGACCAGCACACCGATAAACCAGGCGCTACGGCCACCATTGGAAACCAGTGCCGCCGTAAGGGTCGCCAGCAGCATCATGAGTACTGCACCGGGCCAGAACTCCAGGGTCATGGGCGACGGCCCCAGCACGTAGCTGGCAAGAACCAGCACCGGGGCCACGAACAGGGCGATCTGCGTCGCGCTTCCCAGGGCGATGCCCACGCTGAGATCCAGTCGGTTCTTGCGTGCAGCCGAAAACGCCGCAGCCATCTCCGCGGCACCGCCGACGAGCGCCACGACGATGAAGCCGACGAAGACGTCAGACATCCCCATCGCCTGGGCGGCTTCCTGCACGGACGCGACGAACACCTCACTGACCAGCGCGACCAGAACCGTGATACCGCCCAGGGTTACCAGCGCCAGATTGAGCGGCCAGGGCGCTTTATCTTCCTCCTCATGCACTGCCGCCGAACCGAAGAACTCGCGGTGTGTCTTGAGTGTAAACAGAAGTCCCAGACCGTAGATCAAGATCAGCAGGACGGCCAGGCACAGACTGAGATTCTGCGTAACATCCGCGATTGATTCCGCCTCCCTGCGGCCGACAACCGTCGGCAGAAACAACCCAATTGTTGCCAAAAACAAGAGACCGGCTTGAAGCCGTGCACTGGCATTATTAAATTGTTGCGCATGGTGTTTGAGTCCACCGAGCAGGAACGAGGCTCCCAGCATGAACAATGTATTGGTCACAATCGCTCCGGCGATGGATGCCTTGACCAGCATGTACTCCCCGGCGCTCAGTGCGGTCAGGGCAATCACGAGCTCGGTCAGGTTGCCCAGCGTAGCGTTGAGCAGGCCGCCGACGTTATCGCCGGTCTTCGCAGCCACCGACTCCGTAGCGTGGCTGAGCAATGCCGCGAGTGGCACGATAGCGAGGACCGATAGCGCGAAAAGCAGGGTCTGCGCTTCCGGCCTGACCTGTTCGACGACAAACACCGCCGGCACGAACACCAGTAACCACAAGATCGGGTTGTGAATAATTTCCTTGAAGAGCAGATTCATGTTTCACCTCCGCTGGATGGCCGGCCCCATCCCCGAGACCGGGTTGGTAGGCAAGCTGAACCGGATCACCGGCCAGAGTATAAGACAAGGAAATCTCGTATGTCAAAGGATATATGGCGGTTAAATGGGGGATACTGAACGGAAAGTGCGGGCAGGATGTGAGGAGATCACTCCTTCCCTGGAATATTTCAACCACCGATTCCGTTATTGTCATCTGCATGTCCCCCGTGAGCCTCCATGTCTAATATTTGATTCATTTTTGTGAATAAATCACCCGCAGAGATTCCTTCATCATCTTTGAAGCGATGCCGGTGGAATAATGCATTGGAGGGTAAAAAACGCATGAATCAATGGTAGAATGTAATATAATAATATATAGTATGTATCAGATTAGGCATTTAATTCTTTCGAGAGACGCTCAGATAAAAATATTTTGATGAGCGATTGATATGGAACATCTCTCTTGTTGGCAATGAGCGTTAACTCTTCAAGCATGATTTGCGGCAGACGCAAAGAAATCGTTCTGAGAGAAGGCTTGATGTTGGGTAGCAAAACCCGACTTGCCTTCGACCAGTCAATATAGTCGGAAGAATCAGCGTTTGCCCAAAATTCACGCTCTTCGGCTTCAGTTTTGAATTTAGGTATTTTTTTCATGGTATTGATACGCCTCTCTTTCCTTGCAATTCATGTCTCGTGCTGAAATAATCCGGATGAGGTTATTCCTCACGGTAAATACAATAAATTAGAATAAATCAGCAAGAAATACATTTCCAGCAAGCATGTAAAAGTCGGATGAACCAGCAGTTATGCATGGAAAATGACGGCCTTCCATGCTATGAATCCATAGCTGCCCCAATACCGACGGGGCTCCTATGATGCAAGCGCTCAGTAAGGATAATAAAGGAGGGAAAGATGAAATCGATCAGCAATCTGGATGCACTCTTCAGACCGCGCAGCGTAGCCATGATCGGCGCTTCGGCCAGCCCCGGGAAACTCGGCCATGACATTCTCTACAATCTGATCCATGCCGGGTTCGGCGGGCCCATTTATCCCGTCAACCCCAAGGCGGATGAGCTTCTCGGGTTGCGAGTTTACAAGGATATCGCCTCCCTTCCGGCGCCTCCCGATCTGGCCGTTGTCGTCATTCCTTCAAGAATGGTTTCGGGAGCCATCGAGGAATGCGGCAAACTGGGAGTCAAGGCGGCCGTCGTCGTGACCGGCGGTTTTGCCGAAGCGGGGCCGGATGGAGAAAAGCTCCAGAAGGAGCTGGCGGACATCGCCGGCCGCTATGGTGTTCGCGTCGTCGGTCCCAATTGCCAGGGGATCAACAGCCCGCACCATCATCTCTGCGCTTCCTGGCCCCTGATTACCGCCAGGGGCAAGATTGCCTTTGTTTCACAGAGCGGCACTGTCGGGGCGGCGCTCATCGACTGGGCCAGCCAAGATCAGATCGGTTTCAGCGTGTTTGTCAGTCTGGGCAACCGGGCGGACGTGGACGAGGCGGACTGCATCCGGTATTTCAATGAAGATCCGGACACAAAAGTGATCGCCATCTACATGGAAGGGGTCAAGCGGCCTGCCTTATTTCTGGAATCCCTTGAACGGGCGACGAAGCCCATCGTGATCCTGAAGGCCGGGCGGACGGCCCGCGGCCGCGTCGCGGCGGAAAGCCACACGAAATCCCTGGCGGGCGACGACGCCATCTACGGGGCGATCTTCGATAAGTACAAGGTTCATCGGGCCGACAACCTCGAAGAACTCTACGATTTTGCCAAGGCCCTGGCGTATATGGAAAAGCCTTCCGGAAAGCGCCTGCTCAATATTTCCAGTTCCGGCGGCGCGGCCATTCTGGCCATCGACGAGGCGGAGAAACTGGGATTCGAAAATCCGGCGCCGTCGAAAGCGCTGCAGCAGCGGTTGCGGGCCTTTCTGCCGGCCCACTGCGGGGTCAGCAATCCCATTGATCTCACGGGCGACGCCATCTCTGATCCCAGCCTTTACGCCAAAGTCATAGCCGCCGCCAAGTCGGACTATGACACAAGCGTGGTGATCTTCGGCGATCCCATTCACGGCGCGTCCGACATTGTCACCGGAAAAGGTGAACTGATCGTCTACTGCGGAGGCGCCGACGTGGAGCGTGAGGAAACCATACTGCTGCATCGCAAAGGGATTCCCGTCTATCCGACGCCGGAGCGAGGCATTCGGGCCCTCTACCAGCTTGTCCGCTTCGATGAAGCCCGGCCTGCAAAAAAAGCCCCGCATGCGGCCGCGCCGGAAACGGCTCTGAACCTCATGCCGGCCCGGAAGGCCGCCGCCTTGCTGAAGAAATACGGGGTTTCCGCCGTGGACGCAAAGCTGGCGCCGTCGTCAAAGGATGCGGTCGCGCTGGCAAGGAAATATAAAAAACCGGTGGTTCTCAAGATTGCCTCCCCGGATGTGGCTCACAAAACCGATGTCGGCGGGGTCCGGCTCAATCTGGCCAAAGCGTCGGAGGTCAAAAGCGCCTTTGAAGATATCGTGAAAAGTGTCCGGAGGAAGGCGCCGGGCGCGCGGATTGAAGGCGTTACGGTTTCACCCATGGCCGATCCGGGCGGGCTGGAGATCATATCTAGGCGTCATCAAGGATCCCCAGTACGGGCCTGCCCTGATGTTCGGCCTGGGCGGGATTTTCACGGAAATTTACAGGGATGTGCAGTTCTGCCTGCTGCCGGGTACGGTTAATGAGTTCCGGCGCATGATCAGAGGCATCAAGGGTTATCCGCTGCTTTCCGGCGTTCGCGGCCAGCAGCCGAAGGACGAGAAGGCCCTGATCGGGATCATGAAAGCCCTGTCAAATCTGGTCAAGGACCATCCGGAGATCGACCAGATCGATCTGAACCCGGTTCTGGTTTATGAAGAGGGCGTGGCGGTGGTTGACTACCGGATTTATGCCCGGTAAGGGGGCCGTCATGGCTGTTGAATCAGCTTTTTCAGTTCCCCCGCGAAGACATCGTACATTTTCCGGCTGAACAGCACGAAGCGGACCAGATCAAGATCGCCGTGTTCCCCGAGGTAGTCCATGGCGGTCCTCAGGGCAATGCGGGCTGCCTCCTCGAGCGGATAAGCGTAAACGCCGGTGCTGATCGCGGGGAAAGCCAGGCTTTTCAATCCTCTGGCGGACGCCAGTTTCAGGCTTTCCAGATAAGCGCTTTTGAGCAGGGCCGCTTCTCCGCTACCGCCGCCCTGGTAGACGGGACCGACCGTATGGATGACGTATCGGGCCTTGAGGCTGCCGCCTGCGGTGATCACGGCCTGACCGGTCGGACAGCCGCCGATCTTGCGGCATTCCGACATGATGGAAGGTCCTCCGGCTGCGTGAATGGCGCCGTCCACGCCGGCCCCCCCTGCCAGCCTCGTATTGGCGGCATTGACGACAGCGTCCGTTTCCTGCAGGGTAATATCACCCTGAATGAGGGATAAAGTGGCGTTATTTATTTTGATATCCATAGCCGGGCTCCTTTCCTGACCTTCCGTATAATGAAATGACGAAAAACTGTAAAGGAAAACTTGGCTGAGCCGACAGGAAAGCCTTTTCACTTGAATATTGGGCTCTTAAATGATATACGTAAAATTATTTGTGTCCTGTTGATTGCGGGATGACCTCTGCCGGCAGGCCTCCTTTCCTTGATTTATGGCATTGAACAAAAATAAGAGTACTGAAGATGTCCTTCAGGAAGAGTTTCTTCGGGAAAGAGCGGCTGTCTTGGGTCGGGCAGGGGATAGTGTTTCCAGGGCTCTCGAAAAATTGCACAGCATTGAAAACAGCCTGGAGGAAAGGATGGACCGGCTGGCGGAGATTGAACGGCTCGTCTCGCAGGATTTGACCGATGCCCGCAGCCTGAGCCAATTACGTCGTCAGATAGTTGCTGAAATCAATTGGGAGATCAGCAGATTCAACGGAGCTCGCGAATATGCCCTGATGAGGCTCTATTATCTGATCGTCACCCGTGAAGCGATGGGAATGAGGCGGCATCATTGGGTGGACCAGCACTACCGTGTACCGCCGCGAAAAAAACATCTGCAGGATGACTGATGGACAGATATACAAAACAACGCATGAGGATGGTGGATACGCAGATCCACGCCCGAGGGGTCAAAGATGTACACCTCTTGAAGGTGATGCAAGCGGTTCCCCGCCATCTGTTTGTGGAAGAAGCCATGATGGATCAGGCCTATAACGACAATCCCCTGCCCATTGGTGAGAATCAGACCATATCGCAACCCTATATTGTAGCATTGATGACGGAGGCGCTGTCCTTGACGGGAAAGGAAAAGGTGCTCGAGATCGGGACCGGTTCCGGGTATCAAACCGCCATTCTGGCACAACTTGCCGACCGGGTTTTTTCAATCGAACGGATTGCATCATTGGCCGGCAGGGCAAGAAAAATACTCGATTACCTGCATGCCTTTAATGTGGCGATCCGGGTGGGAGACGGGACGTACGGTTGGAAGGAAGAAGCGCCCTTTGACGCCATCCTCGTAACAGCCGGCGCCCCCAAGGTTTCCTCCATCTTGGTGGGGCAGCTCAGCCTGGGGGGCAGGCTGGTCATTCCGGTGGGGAACCGCTTGACGCAGACCCTCATGAAGGTGACGCGCCTTTCCGATGATATCCACGATATCAAGAAGGAAGATCTGGGCGGATGCCGGTTTGTCGATCTCATCGGGGAGCACGGTTGGGAAAATTGAACACACATCCCCGTGAACGGGTCAGCAGATGGATGATTATTCTGATCATCGGCTTCCTTTTTCCTGCCTGTTCGGGACAGCCTGTCAAATCGATGAAGACGTATCAGGCCAAGGGTATATATCACCACGTAAAAAGCGGAGAAACCCTCTACCTCATTGCACGGGCATACAATGTGAACGTGCAGGAACTGGCAGAAGCAAATAATATTCAAGACCCGAGCCGGATTGAAGCGGACAGTGTTATTTTTGTTCCCGATGCCAGGCAGGCGATCGATGACATCATCGCCTCGATGGATAAAAGGCGTCCTGCGACCGGCGACGTTGTGCCAAAAGCAGGTCAACCCGTGGTCAAGCAGCCTCCGGAAGGTGTCCGGGCGCCGGTGAAGCCGCCCGTCCGGGAAGCGACCATGCCGTCCCGAGCGGAAACACCCTCCGAGGCGACGGCCATGCGGCCCCGAACCGAAGCACCCCCCGGGGTATCGTCCATGCGGCCCAGAACGGAATCACCCATCGTGGTATCGACCATGCCGTCCCGAGTGGAAACACCCTCCGGGGTATCGGCCATAACGCCGCGAGTGGAAGCAACCCCCGGTATGTCGGCCATCCGCATCAAGCCGTCAAAGGTGCTGGAGCGTTTTCCTGAAGCATCCCGTGAAGGAGGCAAAGTCACTGCTCCCGTCTCTGAGAAAGAACCGCCTGCCCGGCATGCGGAACATACCTCCCTTGTGGTGCAAAAACCTGAACAGGTGCATGAGCGGGTAGATCCTCCACCCGCTGCGGCCGCCGAGGTATCCCAGGGCATACCTGAATCTCCGGTAGTAACCGCGCCGACGAAGGCAGATGGCGAGACCCTTCAGTTTGACCGGAAGCGGTTTATCTGGCCCGTGAAGGGCAGGGTGGTCTCGCGGTTCGGAATCCAGCCGAATGGCATGTACTATAACGGGATTACCATCGTTGCAGGGGAAGACAGACCGGTGGTTGCCGCCGCCAGGGGAGCCGTCATCTTCTCAGGTCTTCTGAAGGATTATGGAGAAACGATCATTATCAAGCACGAGGATCATTATGCCACCGTGTATACCCGCCTGGGGCAACGGAAGGTCAAACTCGATGATCGCGTCAAACAGACCGAGATGATTGGTTATTTGGGAAAAGGTGAAGAAAAAGGGGGCGGATCCCGCTTGAACTTTGAGATCCGCCATCACAACAAAGCGCGCAACCCGATGTTTTTTTTACCATAGAGGCGATGTGATCCGGAAACACATACCGAAGAAAAACGGCTTCGCTGCGGCTCACAATCATTTTCGATATAAGATATTAGAATTCTTTAAAATATTTATAAAATCAATAATTTAGTCATGGGGACATTTATGGAGTCGTGTACCTATAGCGAAAAATCTTTCATTTGCCGCTTGCGAACCATTTTTCTTCGGTTATGTAAAGCTCTCAAAGAGTCAGGAGTTTACAAGAATGTCATTTTCATTTGAACAGGGGCCCATCCGGCCGCCTAGTGAACATAGAAGTCTGCTGATCCGTGTGACCAGGAATTGTCCCTGGAACAAGTGCGCCTTCTGTCATTCCTACCGCAATGAGCGGTTTGCCCTGCGATCGGTGGAGGAAGTCAAACAGGACATTCAGTCGGCAGGTCGGATTGCCGAAGAAATCCGTGCACTGTCGTGGAAATTGGGAGAAGGGGGGCATGTCAGCGAGAGGATCGCCAATGCCGTCTGGCAGCAGAACGAGCTCTATAATGACCAGTTCCGCTCTATCGCCGCATGGCTTTACTACGGCGGCGAATCCGTTTTTCTGCAGGACGCCGATTCACTCATCCTGAAGACGAAAGATCTGGTGGAGATCCTTTCTTGCCTCAGAACGACATTTCCTTTGGCCAGGCGGATCACCTCTTACTGCCGTTCAAAGACGGCGGCCAGAAAGTCCGTGGAGGACTTCCGGCTGCTCCGGGATGCCGGCCTGTCCCGAATTCATATCGGCATGGAAAGCGGTTATGATCCTCTGCTGAAATTTATCCGGAAAGGGACAACGGCGGCGGAACATATCGAAGGGGGCAGGAGAATCGTGGCGGCAGGGATTTCATTGTCTGAGTACGTGATCCCGGGGCTGGGCGGTACAAAATGGTCGAGGGAACATGCCCAGGAGACGGCCCGGGTGATCAATCAAATCAACCCGGCGTTTATCAGGCTCCGGTCGCTGCACGTTGTCCGTGACACAGATCTTTATGAACGGATGCAGAACGGGGAATTCACCCCAGCGGGCGAGGAAGAGGTGTTGCACGAAATTCGCATGTTTATCGAGCACCTCGAAGGGATAGAGAGCACGCTGGTGAGTGATCACATCCTGAACCTTCTGGAGGAACTGGAAGGGACCTTGCCGGCGGACAAAGAAAAAATGCTGTCTCTGATCGACCGGTACTTTGCCTTGCCGTCGCAGGATCGCATCATCTTCCGTCTGGGACGGCGGAAAGGCCTTTACCGAAGCCTGGATGACCTTGACAACCAGAAAACATACCTGAAACTGAAACAGATTGTCGACGAATATGTGTCGAAGGAGCCCGAGCAACTGGATAGAGACCTCAGAAGGCTGATGCATTCATATATTTAAAAAAGATTGACGAATGTGTAAAATCCTGGTAACATATCAGGTTCAAATTTACAATGGCAGGTGGTGTGTACTATGTTCAAGGTAGGGGATATGGCTGTTTATCCCGCCCAGGGCGTCGGTGTGATCGAGTCCATCGAAAACAGGGAAGTGATGGGCAATAAACAACTTTTCTATGTCATGAAAATCATGGGTAATGGCATGAAGATCATGATTCCCATGAGCGGTGCGGATGCCGTCGGACTCAGGGAGGTGATTGCCCGGGAGGAGATACCAAAAATCTACGAGATCCTCAGAAACAAGGATGTGACCATCGACAAGCAGACCTGGAATAAAAGATACCGGGAATACCTGGAAAAAATCAAGACGGGATCGGTCTTTGAGATCGCCCGTGTGTTGCGGGATCTCTTAATATTAAAAACCGATAAGAATCTGTCCTTTGGTGAGCGCAAGATGATGGATACGGCCAAGAACCTGCTCATCAAAGAAATCTCGGTTGCAAGTAATGCTGAAGAGACCAAGGTTGAGCAGGATCTGAAAACCATTTTTACTTTTCAATAAATAATACAAACATTTATAAAGAAAGGAGGTGATTATTTATGACCGTAAAGATTCTTTTGGTCTTGGCTTGTTCTTTGAGCGGACTCTTTATTGCCAACATTTACTATGGTCTCCCGATTGCGATAATTGGTTTATTTATAGGATTTTTAATCGCTTTATTTGTTATCCAGATAGAAGAATCGATCCGGAAAGTATCATTACGGATCATCTTTGGCGGGGTTGTCGGGATGATCGTCGGCTTGCTGATCGCCTATCTGCTGGCCTATGGTTTGAATTTTGTAAGCGTGGAAAAACAACAGATCGTCCCCTGGATTTATGTGTTACTGACAGGCATCATGGCTTATCTGGGCCTTTTGATCGGTTCGAAGAAAATTGAAGAATTCAGCTTTCGTGGCTTAGGTCAGAGTAGGGACAGCAGCGATCACCGGGTTCTCGACACCAGTGTCATCATTGATGGCCGGATTGCCGATATTGCCGATACGGGTTTTTTGCATGGCAATTTGATTGTGCCGCGATTTGTTCTGGATGAATTGCAGTATATTGCCGATTCCTCCGATTCCTTGAAGCGCTCCCGTGGCCGGCGAGGGCTTGATATCCTGAACCGGATGCAGCGAAGCGTCGGGATCCATATCGATGTTATGGATCAGGATTTCCCGAAATTAAAAGGGGTGGACGCAAAATTGGTCGCCCTCGCGAAAAAGATGAACGCCAAAATTGTAACCAATGACTTCAATCTCAACAAGGTTGCCGAACTTCAGGGTATAAAGATTCTCAACGTCAACGAACTGGCCAATGCCCTCAAACCGGTCGTTCTTCCCGGTGAGACCATGTCCGTCAAAATCATCAAGGAAGGCAAGGAACCGGGACAGGGCGTTGCCTATCTTGACGACGGAACCATGATCATCGTGGATCATGCACAAAAGCATCAGGGGGCCAATGTCGAGGTCCTGGTCACCAGTGTCCTGCAGACAACTGCCGGCCGGATGATATTTTCGGAACTCAAGCACGTTACATCTGAAAAGAAGGTTATCGGGCTGGCGACCTGATCGGCACGCAAATGAGCCCGGGAAATCAACCCCCGGGCTTTTTTTATCAATCTCTTAAAACGGCCTGCGCCTCGATGCGTCGCACCCATCAGTTATAGGGCTCGCGTCTCAATCCGGGCGCATCTGTTACGAGCCAAAAAGAGTATCCAGCAACCATGACAACTGTCGCCATCGTCCCCGCCGCCGGATCCGGCAAAAGAATGCAGGGAAATCTGTCCAAGCAATATCTGCCGGTTGACGGCAAGATGATCCTGCTTCACACCCTCTAGCGTTTTCGAGCTTTCGCCGGATATTGATGAGATTATCCTTGTGGCACCCGAGGAAGATGTCCTGATGGTCCGGCAAATGATTATTGAGTCCCGGGAAATTTCCAAGGTCCGTCATGTTATGGCAGGGGGAAAACAGAGACAGGATTCCGTCCGGAACGGGTTGGCCGTCGTCGAGGACCACGCGGATATCGTTTTGATTCACGATGCGGTCCGGCCGTTTATATCAGAGAACTTGATCCGTCAAACCGTTCGGGAAGCCGAAAAACATGGCGCCGTCACGGTGGGGATGCCGGTGAAGGACACCATCAAGAGGGTTGATCCGGGCGGATGGATCGTCGAGACGATGAACCGGCAGTTATTATGGATGACGCAGACACCGCAGGCATTCAGACGATCCGTGATTCAGGAAGCCTACCTCAGGGCCGATCAGGATCAGTTTTATGGGACCGATGACGCCTCGCTGGTTGAACGGATGGGACTCCGGGTCAAGATGATTGCCGCCTCCTATGCGAACATCAAGATCACGACGCCCGAAGATCTTCTCATAGCGGAATTTCTGATAAAAAAATAAAGAGGGGGAGGGATCTGATGAGAATCGGGTTCGGATATGACAGTCATCGCCTGGCGGAGGGGAGAAGACTGGTGCTGGGGGGGGTGGAAATTCCACATGACAGGGGCCTGCTGGGGCACTCCGACGCCGATGTGCTGGTCCATGCTGTTTGCGATGCCATTCTGGGCGCCCTGGCTGCCGGCGATATCGGCCGTCATTTCCCCGATACGGATCCGGCCTATAAAGACATTTCCAGCTTGAAGCTGCTTGAGCACGTCCGGATTTTAGGCGCGCAAAGGGGGTACGACATTCATAATGTCGATTCCACCGTCGTTCTGGAACAGCCAAGGATTTCTGAACATATCCCTGTTATGGCGGTGAAACTGGCTGAAACCCTTAAAATTGCTTTGGAAAGCGTCAATGTGAAAGCTAAAACGAATGAGGGGATGGGCTTTGCCGGACGTCAGGAAGGCATAGCCGCTTATGCGGTGGTGACGATTATCAAAAGGGAGGATGGATGACCGTCGAAAAACCGCGTGTCCGGTTCGCTCCCTCGCCGACCGGTGATCTTCATGTGGGTAATGCCAGGACAGCTCTGTTCAACTATCTGTTTGCCCGACATCATGGCGGCGAATTCATTCTCCGCATTGAAGATACGGATGCCGTGCGGACGTCAAATCATTCTGAAAGCCGGATCCTCGAGGACCTGGCGTGGCTGGCCATCGACTGGGATGAAGGTCCCGGCGCCGGCGGAGAAAAAGGTCCCTATCACCAGCGTGAACGTCTTGATTTGTATGACCATTATCTGAAAATACTGATCCGGGCCGGATACGTTTATCCCTGTTACTGCACGGAAGAAGAACTGGAGGCGGAGCGGGCGGAGCTGATTTTCAGAAAAATGATGCCCCGCTATATGGGAAAGTGCCGGAGCCTGAGCGATTCAGAGCGTAAAAAGCTGGCAGACCAGGGAAGAGAACCGGCTTACCGCTTCCGGACCGGAACAGAAAGCATCGCGTTCACGGATTTGATCCGGGGCGCCATGAAATTTGACGCCGGGGCAATAGGGGACTTTCATCATCGTCCGTTCCAACGGCATCCCCGCTTACAATTTTGCCGTCGTCGTCGATGACCATCTGATGAGCGTCTCCCATGTGATCCGCGGAGAGGACCATCTTTCCAATACGGCCCTGCAGTTTCTGATCTATCAGGCCCTCGGTTTCAGGCCGCCCGTCTTTGCCCATCACGCCCTCATTCTGGGAAAAGACCGGTCCAAGCTCAGCAAACGTCACGGATCCGTCACGGTCCGGGAATTCCGGGAAAGGGGTATCCTGCCGGAGGTGCTCCTGAACTATCTTGCACTGCTTGGCAGTTCCCTCGGCGGCGGACGGGAAGTCTGTTCCCTGGAGGAAATGATCTCCGCTTTTTCGCTCGATCGCGCCGGAAAGAGCGGGGCCATCTTCGATGAGGACAAACTTAAATGGCTCAACGGGATCTATATGCGCCAGGGGGATTTGCACAGGTTGACTGAACGATTACTGCCTTTCATCAGGGCTGCCGGTTATGATGTTGATGCCCTTGATCGGATGTGGCTTGAAAGGGTCACGGATGCGGTTCGGGGCGATCTCTCGACGTTGTCGGACATAGGGGAGCAGATGGATATTTTTTTTGACGACCGCTATGTCCTTTCCAGCGAGGCGCAGCGACTTCTCGGGAAAGAACAGGCCCTGACCGTCGTCCGGGCCCTTCAGGAAAGCCTCGACAAGCTGCCCTCCTCCGCGGAACGCTTCTACCAGGAGATCATGGTGTCTGTCGAAAGAAAGACCGGCGCCAAAGGGAAAAAACTCTTCATGCCGATTCGCGCTGCCGTAACCGGGAAAACAAGGGGGCCGGAACTGGACAGGGTATTTGCGATTTTGAGCCCCGCCTCCCTGAAGTATCGGGTCGAAATAGCGATCAGCGGTCTGTCGGGGACAAACCGCTGATCGTCGGGAACGACCACCACGATACAAAATTCCTCTTTGAAAAAACCCGCCTGAACCGCTTTTACAGCGGAATGTTGTTATGCTTCTTCGACAACCGGACCTCTGTTTTGTCTTTGAGCGCATCCAACAGCATCACCACCCGTTTGCGGGTATCGCGGGGGGCGATGATCTCTTCGATGATGCCCATGCCGGCCGCGAAGTAGGGGTTATTAAACTGGTCTTCATACGAAGCAACCAGCTCCGCGCGCTTGGCGGCAGGATCTTCTGCAGAAGCAATCTCCCTGCGATAGATAATGTTGCAGGCGCCCTCGGCGCCCATCACAGCGATTTCTGCCGATGGCCAGGCCATCACATAATCCGCTCCCAGATACTTGCTGCACATGCCGATATAGGCGCCGCCGTAATCCTTGCGCGTCACCACGGTGATTTTCGGAACCGTCGCTTCCGAATAGGCATGAAGCAACTTGGCGCCGTGGCTGATGATGCCCGACCATTCCTGATTCGTGCCGGGCATATAGCCGGGAACATCCGAGAAGGTCAGCAGGGGGATGTTGAAGGCGTCGCAGAAGCGGATAAAGCGGGAGGCCTTGTCCGATGCGTTGACATCCAGCACGCCGGCCCCGAACTTCGAATTATTGGCAATAACGCCGACCGTCCGGCCCATGATCCGGATGAACGCGACGAGCATGTTTTTCGCCCACATCTCATGTGGTTCGAAGATTTCGTTTTGATCGGCTACCGCCATCACGACCTTCTTCATGTCGTAGCCGCGCGTGGCCTTGTCCGGAATGATCCCGTCCAGTTCCGGGCATTCCCGCTCCGGACTGTCCGAGCAGGCCGCCGGTGGCAGGGTGCTGTGGCAACTGTCGGGCAGATAAGACAGCAGCATCTTGACTTTATTGATACAATCTTCGTCATTTTCCGTGGCAAAATGGCAAACGCCGCTTTTGGTCGCATGGGCCACGGCGCCGCCGAGTTCATCGTGCGTGACCTCTTCGCCGATGACGGCCTTGATCACATCGGGACCCGTAATGTACATGTAACTGGTCTTCTTGACCATGAAGACCCAGTCCGTCAGGGCCGGTGAATAAACGGCGCCGCCCGCCGTGGGCCCCATGATCGCCGTGATCTGGGGAATATATCCGGAACCGATCGTATTGCGGTAAAAGATGCCGCCGTAGCCGTCCAGGGCCGGGACGCCTTCCTGAATCCGGGCGCCGCCGGAATCATTCATGGACACGAAGGGTTTGCGCGCATCAAGGGCCATGTCCATGATCTTCCAGATTTTCCTGGCGTGCATTTCGCCGAGACTGCCGCCGGAACTGGTAAAATCCTGCGCAGCGGTAAAGACAGTGCGTCCGTTGACCTTTCCGAAACCGACAATTACGCCGTCTGCATGGATTTCTTTCTTGTCCAGGCCAAACAGGGACGAGCGGTGTTTTACGAAAAGCTGCACTTCCTGAAATGTGCCCGGATCGAAAAACCTGTCCAGCCTTTCCCGGGCCGTGAGTTTGCCGAGTTCATGCTGCTTGGCGATCATCTTCTCGCCGCCCATTTTCATGAGGGCTTCCTTCTTGGCTTCAAAGGCCTTGATTTTTGCCTGTGTTCCCTTCAATTCTTCCGTTCCCATAACTTCTGCGTCTCCTTTGATTATTGGGGGACAGATTTCAAATCTGTCCCCCTTTGGGTGATTTCCGTCTTGACCTCGAAGTCTCCTTGAGATATGTACCCAGCAGCCAGGCTATTCCCGCAGAGCGGCCATGCCTGGCAAGGAATGTGTGTGCTACATCCGATGGGCATTATGAACAGGCTTCGAATTTCGGGGCGCCACATAGCACGTTTGGGATTAAGTTGCAAGGGGGATCAATGATATTTATCGACCAAATAGACATCAGGGAGAAAAAAGTCCTGTTCAGATTTGATTTCAATGTGCCTCTGGACAATAACCTGAAAATTACCGACGATACGAGGATCCGGGCCATTCTGCCCACGTTGAACCATGCCCTGGATGAAAACGCCCGGATCATCGTCATGTCTCATCTCGGCCGTCCCAAGGGTAAACCGGTTCCGGAGATGAGTTTGGCCCCCGTAGCGAAAAGATTGTCGCGACTGCTGGGCAAGCAGGTGACAATGGCCGCTGATTGCGTAGGACCGGATGTGATGAAACTGGTTCAGGCCATGAACCCCGGAGACGTGGTCCTGCTCGAAAATCTGCGTTTTCACCCGGAAGAGGAGAAGAACGAAGAGGGTTTCGCAAAGGAACTGGCCCATTTCGCCGATGTCTATGTTGACGATGCGTTCGGCAATGTCCATCGCAGCCACGCATCCAATGTGGGGATTACCCGGTTCATTAAAACCTGTGCGGCCGGTTTTTTAATCAAGAAAGAACTCAACTATCTGATCCGGGCGGTTGAGAACCCGGTGAGACCTTTCGTGGCGATCATCGGCGGCTCCAAGGTGTCGGGCAAGTTGGAGGCCCTGATCAATCTGGTTGAGAAGGTGGATAAGCTCATCATTGGCGGCGGGATGGCCTTCACGTTCCTCAAGGCGCTCGGATACGATGTCGGCCGATCCATTGTTGAAGATGACCTGATCGACAAAGCGCGGCAGATCATGGAAACGGCCAGAAAGCTACGAGTCAAACTCTATCTTCCCGTGGATTGCGTCATTGCCGAAAACCGGAGCGCCGATGCGGAAAGCAAAATTGTTCCGATCCAGGAGATGAACGACCACTGGATGGGTCTGGATATCGGCCCGGCCACCATCACGCTGTTTACGGAGGCCCTCGGCAACGCCAAGACGATCGTCTGGAACGGTCCCATGGGCGTATATGAATTGGACGCCTTCAGCCGTGGAACGACGGCCATGGTCCACAGTGTGGCCAATTCCTATGCGCTGACCATCGTGGGCGGCGGCGATACGGATGTGGCGGTCCACAAGACAGGAGAGAGCGACAAGATTACGTTCATTTCCACGGGGGGCGGCGCCTGTCTGGAACTGCTGGAGGGTAAGACCCTCCCGGCGATCAAGGCCCTGGAAGAATGCGGTGAAAGGGCGTAGAAATGGGGACTGCTTAAGACCCTTCCTGCGGCTGCAACCTGGGCTTTTCGGAGCCATCGTCCCTTATCTTCAAAGACCGGACAGATCCTCATGCGCACCCTCAGGATGATCCTGGAGTACGACGGCACGGTCTATCACGGCTGGCAGCGCCAGGCCAACGGCCTGACGATACAGCAGGTTATTGAGGAAAAAATAGCGGTCATCACCGGCGAAAAGGTCAAGGTCATTGGCTCGGGAAGGACGGACGCCGGTGTCCATGCTTTGGGCCAGGTTGCCCATTTCAAGACGGCCGCGACTATTCCGGTTGTCCATTTTCTGAAAGCACTCAACAGCGTCCTTCCCAGAGATATTGCCGTAAGGGCCATGCAGGAAGTCGATCCATCCTTTCATGCGCGCTATGACGCCAAGAGCAAGGTTTATCTGTATCAAATCGTCAATGGGCACGTCCGTCCGGTCCTGTTGCGTCAATATGCCTGGTTTGTCCCCGGATCGCTCGATCTGGCATGCATGCGCGAGGCCGCCGTCCATTTCATGGGGACCCACGATTTTTCGTCTTTTTGCTCTGCCCATAGCGATGCACCGGACCATATCCGAACCATTACGGACATCCAGATCGGGACGGGATCACAGGGGCTCATCAAGATTGCGATAGAGGCGGACGGCTTTCTACGACATATGGTCAGGGGGATCGTCGGAACCCTTGTGGATATAGGCCGAGGCAAACGATTTGCTTCCGACTTGCAGGAAATCCTGCATGCAAAAGACCGGCGACAGGGGGGGGTGAACGCGCCGCCCCATGGATTGTTCCTGAAAGATGTGAGATATTGAGCGGATATGGGCCAAGAACAGATCTTGTCCGGAAAAATCGTCAGACTCTCCGAAGCCTTGACCCATAAAATCGCGGCGGGGGAAGTCATCGAGCGGCCGGCATCCATTGTCAAGGAGTTGCTGGAAAACGCCCTGGATGCCGGAGCGACGGACGTCCGGATCGAGCTCACGAAAGGCGGTTGCGGTATGATCCGCATCACCGACAACGGCGAGGGATTCGCGCCTGCCGATGTGCCGATGGCTTTCGAGCGATATGCCACGAGCAAAATCTATGAATTTGACGACATCTACAAGGTCAGGACCTTCGGCTTCCGCGGCGAGGCCCTGCCCAGCATCGCCGCCATTGCACGCGTGGAAATGACGACAAGAGCCAGGGGCGCGCTCTCGGGCAAGCGGGTGGTGGTGACGGCCGGACGCATCGGGGAGATCATGGATGCGGGCTGTCCGGAAGGCACGACGTTCACCGTGACCGAGATCTTTGACCCAGTTCCGGTCCGGAAAAAATTTCTCAAGACAGATTCCACGGAACAGGGGTATTGCATGGATGTTGTGACACGGACGGCTCTGGCGCATCCGCATGTGAGAATCCAGGTCACGGCCAACGGCAGGGAGGTCTTGAAAATACCTGCCACGGGTGATCTTTCCGAACGCATGGCTCTGATCCTGGGCATGGATGTGGTGGAGCAGCTTCTGCCTGTTCAGGCCGTGAGGGACGATGCAAGGCTGCAGGGCTTCATCTCCAGGCCACCGTTCACGCGCTCCCAAGCCAGGCAACTCTACAGCTTTGTCAATGGGCGCTATATCCGGGATTACCTTCTGAATCATGCGGTCATGACGGCTTACCGGCATCTGATCGAGCCCCGGAGATATCCGGCGGCGGTCCTGTTGCTCGACTTGCCCCCGCAGGATGTGGACGTCAATGTCCATCCGGCCAAAATGGAAGTCCGCTTCCGTCATCCACGAGAAATCTACGGCATGATCGTCGAGACGTTGGCACAGGTCCTGGCGCAGCCCTCGCCCGCGCCTGAATCCGGCCTGTATCGGGAGGCCGCAGACCCACGGCGGACAGTGGATTACCGCCACCGCGTTGAAGATGCGCTTAAACGCTACCGGCTTCCCTCATCCGGGGGGAAGCTCTCCTTTACGGAAGCGATCCGGCAGGGACCCCGGGAATTGTTTCCTGCGCCCATTGATCGCGGCGCCGGTGAGATTCCCTTGCAGATGTCCTGCAGGCCGGCGGATGCGTTCAAATTCGGCAATATGGCGTATCTGGGCCAGGTTGCCTGCACCTATCTCGTCTTTTCGACGCCGGAAGGGATCGTCGTGCTGGATCAGCATGCCGCCCATGAGCGGGTTCTGTTCGAGAAATTCAGAAAAAGTCGTGGCACCCACGGCAACGCCCAGCGGATGCTGATTCCGGAAGTTCTGACCCTTACACAAAAAGATTTTGTTTTATTGGAAGAATTATTGCCGATGCTTGAGAGAGCGGGGATCGAAGCGGAGTCTTTTGGCGGCAATTCAGTGGTGATCCGGTCCGTTCCCGTGATCTGTTCCGCTCTGGATGCCCGCGCCGTGATCCTGGACCTGCTGGGGTCGCTCTCCGGCAGCGACCGGTTGTCGGGCCTCGAGGAACGGCAGGATAAGATCTTCACCCTTCTGGCCTGTAAGGCCGCCGTCAAGGCGAATCAGCACCTGACACCGCCGGAGGTCGCGGCATTATGCCGTGACCTCGATGAAACACCTTATGCGGCGACGTGCCCCCATGGCAGGCCGCTATATATCTTTATGGACCTGGCAGAGCTGGAAAAAAGATTCAAACGAACATGACCGTCTGTGCTTCTAAACCCCGCCTGATTGTCCTTGCCGGGCCGACCGGTATCGGAAAGACCGAACTGGCCCTCCATCTGGCAGCGGCAGCAGGCGGGGAAATCATCAGCGCCGACGCCATGCAGGTATATCGCCTGATGGATATCGGCACGGCCAAGCCCACGGCTCGGCAGCGCGCGCTGGTCAGACACCATTTGCTGGACGTGGTCGACCCGGATGAGCCCTTCAACGCCTCGCTGTTCATCAAACACGCTCAACCCGTCATCGAGGCGATGCATGCTCAGCGCAAGCCCGTCTTTGTCGTGGGCGGCACAGGACTGTACATCAGGGCCCTGCTGGGCGGGTTGTTCGCCGGGCCCGAAGCCGATGAAACCCTCAGGGCATCCTACCGGGAGGTGCTGTCGGCGCATGGTCCCGCCTGCCTGTATGCAGAACTGAAAAGGAAGGATGAACAGGCGGCTCGACGGATCCATCCCCGCGATGCGGTGCGCATCATACGGGCACTGGAAGTCTTCGAATTAAGCGGAGAATCGATTGTGGAACAACATCGACAGCACCATTTCAGCGGGCGGCGTTACGACTGTCTGAAGATCGGGCTCAAGCTGGAGAGGCAGTCCCTGTTCGACAGGATCGGGCAGCGGACCGATCAGATGATGGCGGGAGGCTTTGTCGAGGAAGTCCGCTGCCTGCTTGCGATGGGCTATGCTGAAACGTTGAAGCCCATGCAATCGCTGGGTTACAGGCATATTGTCCGCTATCTCAAAGGATTGAATGATCTTCCGGAAGCGGTTCCTGCCATCAAAGGCGATACCCGGCGCTACGCAAAAAGGCAGATGACCTGGTTTGGGTCGGATCGGGAAATGATCTGGTTCAGGCCGGATGACCGGGATGCCATTGCGAAAATCGTGGTGTCTTTTCTGTCTGAAGGATCTGATCAGAACATTCCAAGCCCTCAAAATAGCTTGACTTGAAATAGCGATAAAGATAATTTAGCGGCCATTTGGCCAACAGTATGAACAGGGTTTTTTATTTTTGCAGGGTCGTCAGGTTGATCACGGGGAGGATGAATGAGCAAGGGGTCTTTAAACAAAGCCTATGAACCACATGCGGCCGAAGCAAGGTGGTACCAATACTGGCTGGATCAGGATTTTTTCAGGGCACAGGATGTCTGCGACAAACCGCCATTCTGCATCGTCATACCACCCCCCAATGTAACAGGCATGCTCCACATGGGGCACGCCCTGAACAATGTCCTGCAGGATGTCATGACGCGCTTCAGGCGCATGCAGGGGTATAACGCCCTGTGGATGCCGGGGACGGATCACGCCGGCATTGCCACGCAGAACGTCGTGGAGCAGGAACTGGCCAAAGAGGGCCTCACCAGGCACGACCTCGGCCGCGAGAAGTTCATCGAACGCGTCTGGCTCTGGAAGGAAAAATACGGCGGCGTCATCATCAACCAACTCAAGCGACTGGGCTGCTCCTGTGACTGGTCCCGGGAGCGCTTCACGATGGATGAGGGCCTTTCCCGCGCCGTCCGCGAGGTTTTTGTGCGGCTCTACCATGACGGTCTGATCTACCAGGGGGACTATATCGTCAACTGGTGCCCCCGCTGTCATACGGCCATCTCGGACCTCGAAGTCGAATACGCCCAAGAGCCGGGCTTTCTCTGGAGCATTCGCTATCCCTATGTGGACGGCAGCGGCGACATTGTCGTCGCCACCACGCGGCCCGAAACGATGCTCGGGGATACGGCCGTCGCCGTGAACCCGAAAGATGCCCGTTATGCCGGCAAGATCGGCAAAGAGGTGATCCTGCCGCTTGTAAACAGAATTATTCCGGTGATTGCAGATGATTACGTTACCATGGACTTCGGGTCAGGCGCAGTGAAAATCACGCCGGCATCCGACCCCAATGACTTCGCCATCGCCGGCCGCCATAACCTCGAAATCATCAAGATCATGGACGGCAGCGCCGTTATCAATGAAAACGGCGGCCGCTATCAGGGGCAGGACCGCTACGAGTGCCGGGAAAATGTCGTTAGTGATCTTGAAACAGCAGGGTTATCTTGTCGGTGTGGAACCCTATGCGCGCAGCCTCGGCCAGTGTTACCGCTGCAAGACGGACGTGGAGCCCTTTATCTCCAAGCAGTGGTTCGTGAAAATCCAGCCGCTGGCGAAGGCCGCCAGTGCCGCCGTCATCAAGGGCGCCACGCGCATCATCCCGCCCATGTGGGAAGCGACGTATTTTGAGTGGATGAGCAACATCCGTGACTGGTGCATTTCCCGTCAGATCTGGTGGGGGCACCGGATCCCCGTCTGGTACTGCGACGAGTGCGGGCAGATTATTGTTTCGTCGGACGATCCCGATCGCTGCACGGGCTGTCAGAATGAACGGCTGCGGCAGGATGAAGACGTCCTCGATACGTGGTTCAGCTCGGCCCTGTGGCCCTTTTCTACGCTGGGCTGGCCGGACCAGACCGAGGCTCTCAAGACCTTTTATCCCACATCACTATTGGTTACGGGCTTTGACATTCTCTTTTTCTGGGTGGCACGCATGATGATGATGGGCATTTATGTCATGAAAGATGTGCCGTTTGGGGATGTCTATCTGCACGCCCTGGTTCGCGATGAGCACGGCGACAAGATGAGCAAATCCAAGGGCAATATCATCGATCCCCTGCAAATGATCGACAAATATGGCGCCGATCCCTTCCGCTTTACGCTGGCGGCCTTCACGGCGCAGGGGCGCGACGTGCGCATGTCGGAGGAGCGCATCGAAGGCTACAAGTTCTTTGTCAACAAGATCTGGAACGCCGCGAAATTTTCCATGATGAATCTGGAAGACTACGTTGCCGATGATCAGGCCGGGCCGGGCAAGGCCGATCTGTCGCTTCCCGATCGCTGGATTCTGGCGCGGCTCAACCGGACCGTCGCTGAAGTGATCCGGGGGCTGGATGAATACCGCTTCAATGAGGCCACCGGGAGCCTCTACCAGTTTGTCTGGCACGAATTCTGCGACTGGTACCTGGAGCTCATCAAGCCGGTCCTCTATGGCCGGGACCCGTCCTCCCGGCGGCGGGCGACGCAGCATACCTTGCTGCGGGCGCTCAGACAGATTCTCAAGCTGCTGCACCCCTTCATGCCGTTTTTAACCGAGGAAATCTGGCAGACCGCGGTGGCGGACGGCGTCTCGATCATGGTCAGTCCCTATCCGGAACCGGACAGGGGGCTTGAAGATGAAGACGCCGAGCGCCGCATGGGCCTCATCGTGGAGTGCATCACGCGCATCCGCAACATCCGCGGCGAAATGAATATCGCTCCATCCCGGAAGCTCAGGGTCGTCATTTCGGCGCCTGATGAGGCCCTGGCTGCCGTTCTCAATGAAGGCAGGGATTACATCGTCAATCTGGGCAACCTCGGAACGCTGACAGCGGGCGTGAATCTAAATGAGCCCAAAGGGTCCGCCGTCGGCATAGTCGGCGCGGCGCGCGTCTTTGTCCTCATGGAGGGCATGATCGATGTCGCCGCCGAGAAGGCAAGGCTGGACAAAGAGATGAACAAGGTCGCACGGGATCTCAGTGTGGTCTCCCAAAAGCTGGCCAATCGCGAGTTTATGGACAAGGCGGCCGAAGCTGTCATCAAAAAGGAAGAGCAGAAATATCAGGATCTGCGTGAAAAACACCAAGTCCTGGAGGCGGCCATCAAGAAGCTGGAGGCGCTTTGATCCCTGAGGTTATTGTCCACCCGTTAATTCGATCCGCACTCGAAGAGGATATCGGCGCGGGCGACGTGACGACGGCAGCCGTGCTCACCGGGGCGGAAGCCGGAACGGCGCGGGCCGTGGCCAAAGCGGATATGGTCCTTGCCGGAATCGACGTGTTCCAGAGAACTTTTCTTTTGCTGGATCCGGATGTCCGGTTCACCGGATATATCGAAGATGGCCGGGAAATCAAACGCGGTGAGATCCTTACCGAGCTGTCCGGCAGGCTCGCGAGCATCCTGACCGCCGAACGGACGGCCCTGAATTTCCTGCAGCGTATGAGCGGCATCGCCACGATGACGCGACGGTACGTGCAGGCGGTCGCAGGGACGCCCGCCCGCATCCTGGATACGCGCAAAACCGCGCCGGGACTGCGCGTCCTCGACAAATACGCCGTGCGCATGGGCGGCGGCGGCAATCATCGCTTTGCCCTCTATGACGGCGTCCTGATCAAGGACAACCACATCACGGCGGCGGGCGGCGTTACGCCGGCCATCCAACGAGCGCGAAAGAAAATTTTCCACGCGCTCAAGATCGAGGTGGAAGTCAAAAATATCGGCGAAGTCCGGGAGGCGCTGTTATCCGGGGCGGACGCCGTCATGCTCGACAACATGACGCCTGAGGCCATGAGCGAGGCCGTCCGGTTCATCGGCGGCAGGGTTCCCGTCGAGGCGTCCGGCAATGTCACACTGGCCAATGTCAGGCAGATCGCCGAAACCGGCGTCGATTTCATCTCCGTTGGCGCCCTGACCCATTCGGTCGCCGCGGCGGACATATCCCTGCTCGTCAGCTTGCAGGTGTAAGGAACGCGGACACTTCACCCCGATCCCGTGAGACCTTTGAAAAATGGCTTCGCCGCGGCTCAAAATCTTTTTCGCATGAAATATGATAAGGCTCAAATTTGTTAGAAATCAATAAAATAGTCATGGGGAGGGGGCTTGACGGAGTCGTGTCCCCATCAACGAAAAATCTTTGATTCGCCGCTTGCGAACCATTTTTCACCGGTTACACAAAGCTTTCCCCATCTCATCGATATTATGGCCGAGTTGATTGATTTTACTCATGAAACACTGATATTGTACCTGAAGCGCAATCCATTCATTACAGAGGTTCATTATTTCGAGGCGGTCGGTTCAACCAATACGACGGCCTGTCAACTGGCGCTTGCAGGCGCCCGGGAGGGGGAAGTTGTGGTGGCTGACGCCCAGACGAAAGGCAGGGGACGTCTGGACCGCGCCTGGCAATCCCCGCCCGGAACCAATCTTTACCTATCGACGATCCTGCGACCGAAGATCGAACCGGCAATGGCGCCCCAAATTACGCTGATGGCCGGCGTGGCTGTGGCGGATTTTTTTTCCGTCTTCTGCCCCGGAACCGTGTCCATAAAGTGGCCTAATGATGTGCTGCTGCGGGGGAAAAAAGCCTGCGGCATCCTGACGGAGATGAAAGCCGCCGCCGGCAGTCTTGACTTCATCATCCTGGGCATGGGGCTCAACATCAACATGAACAGGGAAGATTTCGATCCAACGCTCCGCGACGCTGCCACGTCGCTCAAAATTGAGACCGGAGCAGACTATGACCGACTCGATATGATTTCAAAGCTGTTTGACTTCATCGTAAAATGGTATAAAGTCTTCCTGATTGCGGGATTCCCCGGTCTGCGCGAGACGTGGCTGCAATATGCCGACATTCTGGGCAAGCGGATCAAGGTGGTTTACAAAGACGAATTTCAAACCGGGATCGTGACCGGAATCGACGATGACGGCACTATCCTGATGCAGCGTGAAGACGGCGTCGGAGAAAGGGTGATCGCCGGGGACGTTCATCTTTTGGGGAGGTAGAACCATGCTTTTGGTCATCGATGTGGGAAATACGAATACCGTTCTGGGGCTTTATGACGGGGAGCAACTGATCCACGACTGGCGGATCCGGACCGTTGTGGACCATACCATCGACGAATACGGGATGCTCATTTACAATCTCTATAAAACCAGCCGGATCGATTCACACAAAATCATAAAGGACATCATCATTTCCTGCGTCGTTCCGCCCATGCTGAATATTCTGGAGCCGCTCTGTCAAAAGTATTTCAACGTCAAACCGTTGATTGTGGGTCCGGGCGTCAAGACGGGGATGCCTATTTTTTACGACAACCCGAAGGAAGTGGGGGCGGACCGGATCGTCAATGCGGTCGCCGGCTTTGAAAAATACAAACAGGATCTCATTATTGTCGATTTCGGAACGGCCACGACCTTCGATTATGTCTCGAAAAAAGGCGAATATATGGGGGGTTGCATCGCGCCCGGGATCATGATTTCAAGCGAGGCCCTCTTCGAACGGGCGGCCAAGCTGCCGCGCGTGGAGCTCAGCAAACCCAGGACCGTCGTGGGCAAGGATACGGTCAGCAGCATGCAGGCCGGAATCATGTACGGCTACGCAGGCCTCGTGGACGGCATTTGCGAGCGCATCAAGGCGGAGGTCAAATCGGATCCCCTCGTGATTGGGACGGGCGGGCTCGCCAGGATTGTGGCGCCGGAAACGAAAAGCATCAAAGTGGTCGATGACATGCTGACCCTCGAGGGGCTGCGGATCATCTACTTGCGCAACAAGACAGCGGCCTGACATACAGAGGGTGAAACCGTTGAAAAATGGCTTCACAGCGACTCAAAAACTTTATCCTAAAAATATCATAAAGCTTACATATCTTTTAACCAATAAATTAGCCCAATTTCCGGATATGCGATAAATCTTTGATTCACCGCCTGCGAACCATTTTTCACCGGTTATGCAATGCTTTCAGGCATATCAACAAAAAAGGGGAATTTCCTGAACGAAACTCCCCTTTTTGTTTTTAGTGTGAAGTGTTTTATGATCTCTTCGGCGGTTTCAAAAGAAGGAACGCGATGACCATGCCGACAATGGCAAGCCCCGCCGTGGGATAGAAGGCGACCGCGTAGGAGCCGAAAGCGTCTTTCGCCTGTCCCGAGATGATGCCGCCCAGAATCGCGCCGATGCCGTAGGCGATGAAGATCAGGCCGTAGTTCTTGGCGTAGTTCTTGACGCCGAAGAACGTGTTCGTTGCCGTCGGGGCAATGGCAAGCCAGCCTCCGAGACAGAGCCAGAAGCCGATGAAGCAGATCACGTAGAGCACCACGTCTCCCGCGCCGGCGGTCAGCATGCCGAGCGAACACAGCAGGATGATGATGTACGTGATAATGGCCGCGCCCCGGGGCGACAGCTTATCGGTGATGACACCGAAAATAGGCCGGCCGGCGCCGTTGAAGATGGCGAAGACGCCGACGAGCATCGCCGCTGTGCCCGGTTCGATCTTGATGATTTCCTGGGCGACAGGGCTCGAAATGCCGATGGCCATGAGTCCGGCGAGACAGCCGATGATGTAGCATAAAAAGAGACCGTAGAATGCAGGTGTTTTTGTCATCCCACCGATGTTAAGATCGACCGCCCCGGAAGCCGCGGCAGCCGAAGGCGCCCAGCCGGCCGGTTTCCAGCCGTCTTTGGGGAAACGATACGGGATGAAGAGTACACAGACGATAATCAGAAAGGCCAGACCCAGATACAGGAAGGTCTGCATGGGACCGACGACCTTGATGAGCGCCACGGCCACATTTGCGGAAACAAACGGCGATCCGCCGAAACCGGCCAGCGTGAGCCCCAGGGCAAGGCCCCGTTTGTCGGGGAACCACCTGCCCGAAACAGCAAGGGGAACGCCATAGGCCAAGCCCACGCCACCGCCACCGATGGCGCCGTAGCTGATCGCAAGCATCATGATGCTCGTGGACTGGCTCGCCATCATCCAGCCCGCGCCGAGAATCACGCCGCCCAGGATGCCGAGATTCCTCGCGCCCAGCTTTCCAATCAACTGGCCGCCAACGAACACGAAGAAGGCGAAGAAGGCCAGAAAGACCATGAAGGGCAGCCCCGCCTCGGTGGCGCTTACATTCATGAGCGCCCGCACCGGTTTTGCAAACACGCTGTAGGCATAAACGCTTCCCAGGCAGATGTTGATGATAAACCCTAATACGATGAACACCCACCGCCCCGATTCTGCAGGCATTCCAAACAATTTTTCATTACTCATCGGATATCCCCCCTTAACGCATTTTTATTTGCCATTTTTAAAAATCCCTCCTTCGGTAATAATGCGCGAGTCATTAACATATTTGATCCGTCGTGTCTAACAAATATTCAGATTATCGGGCCTGCAATCGGGCCAGGTCTTCCGGGGTATTAACATTTATAAACATGCGCATGTCGGGATCAAATGTTTTCAGGACAGCATCAGAAATAGTCAAGCAATTCAGTCCCTTATAAAAGCCCGTGATCTTAAGTTGCTCCTGGATGATCCGGCCCTTCATGCGGGGAAGGCAGCTTTTCGCATAGATCGCATGCAGAGGCTCAAGTCCACCCGGCGTCTCCGGCACGACGATATCATGCGCAGGCGCCTGTTGCATCATCCAGGTGATGAAACGGTGGTTCAAGAAAGGCATGTCGCAAGCGGCGACGAAGGCATGAGAGCAGCTTGCATAAAAAAGGCCCGTATAGACGCCGCCCAGGGCCTTCTTACCCGGGTAAATGTCGGTGACAATCGTTACGTCCAGATCGAGATAGTCGAGCGGCGAGTTTGTGACTACAATCACTTCTTCAAAAAGGCCCCTGAAAATTTCAAGGGTCCTGTCAAGCAGCCGCTTACCGTCCATGACGACAAGGGCCTTGTTTACGCCCATGCGGGAATTTTCCCCGCCGGATAAAATGATGCCAGTCATGTGCCATCCCTCATACTGGCTTCCCTACAGGAATTCCGCTGTCAGGTCAAGGATGACGACCTCGTAACAAGTCCATAATCCCCTCCCTTGGCGGGTGGGGATTATGGGGGGGGGGGATTCTTGACTTCTTACGAGTGCGTCAAGGATGACGATGTTGGAAAGATGGAACCATTCCGGTTTTGACATATCGACGTTGATTGTGTAGAAGAGCCGTGGGAGGTCATTCTGACGTGTTCGGTGTGGCCGCAGGCATCAAACTGCGAACGATGCAGAGAATATCTGGATAATCTTGTGGAAATAGACAAGGATAAAACAGGTCCCCTGTTTGTGCAGGAACCCGAAATCAAAGTCGGCATCATGGAAGAAGTCCGGGGGCTGACGGGCCGGTTCAACGGGCCGTTTCGTCTGCAAGACGGCCGGACATTTGTCGGTTCCTTTGCGGTTCAGGCGGGCGAGGACGGGATGATTTTTACGGATCAGACGGGAGCGCGGATTGACGGGCAGGTTGAAATGTGCTTCTCACCGACTGGGGGCGCCACCTTTTCTCTGGCGGATGTAACCATTGGGATTCAATTTCACTGGGAACGCAAACAGCAACAGACCTTTCGAGGAGATCTCTTGCTGCGCAACATCCCAGGAGGGACTCTGACGGCTGTCAACCGGCTGCGCCTGGAGGCCTATTTGACCAGCGTCATTTCTTCAGAGATGAGCGCCGCGGCGCCGCTGGAAATGCTCAAAGCCCACGCTATCGCCTCACGCAGCTGGCTGATGGCCATGCTGAGGCGACAGGGGGAAAAAGGGGTCGGGAAGCGGATCACCGCGAGGCGTTTGGACCAGACGGTGAAATCACGCGCTGGTACGGCCGGGAGGATCATGCCCGCTTCGACGTCTGCGCCGATGACCACTGTCAGCGCTATCAGGGCGTCACGAAAATCATTTCCGACCAGGCGGCGCAGGCGGTACAATCGACGCGCGGGGTATGTCTCGTCCATGCTCATACGGTCTGCGACGCCCGCTATCACAAGGCCTGCGGCGGCCGGACGGATAATTTTGAAAACACCTGGGAAGAAATCCCGGTTCCATATCTTTGCTCGGTTGTCGATGCGGATGTTCCCCATGAACCCGTCGATACGGAGGCAGCGGCACGGAAGTGGGTAGCCACCCGGCCGGACGTCTATTGCAACACGGCCGATGCAGCGCTGCTGCGCCGGGTCCTTCCTGATTTCGATCAGGAAACAGCGGATTTTTTCCGGTGGCGCGTGAGCTACGGGCGGGAAGAACTGGAGGCGATCCTCAGGGAAAAAACCGGCATCGATTTCGGATTCCTGCAAAAACTCGTTCCCCTGGCGCGCGGTCCTTCCGGACGGATCATGCGGTTGCGCATCGAAGGATCGAAACGAACCATAACGGTAGGCAAGGAGCTGGAAATCCGGCGATGGCTCTCGCGGTCGCACCTATACAGCAGCGCCTTCTGTGTGTCGGTTCAGCGTGACGCATCCGGACTGCCGGTGCACTTCGTGCTCGATGGCGCCGGATGGGGGCACGGCGTCGGCATGTGTCAGATCGGGGCCGCCGTGATGGCGGAAAAGGGCCATAAAGCCGAAGCGATTCTGAAACACTATTTCCGCGGCGCTGAACTGAAAAAATTGTATGATTGAGTCAATAAAGAACAACAGGAGGATAAGATGAAACTGCAGGATTTATTCAAACTCAATGGAAAGGTCGCCCTCGTGACCGGCGGCGGGCGGGGCATCGGCAAATTCATCGCCACGGGACTCGCGGAAGCGGGCGCAGACTTGGTGCTCACGTCTCGCAAGCTGAAGAACCTCGAGGCGGCCGGGCAGGAAATCGCAAAAGAGACGGGCGTTACCGTTTTTCCTGTTGCCTGTGATGTGGCCAAGCCGGAGGACATCGACGGCATGGTGAAGGCGGCGATGGAGAAATTCGGCCGCGTCGACATTCTAGTCAACAACGCCGGGGCCACCTGGGGCGCGCCCACGCTTGAATTTCCGCTCGAAAGATGGGATCAGCTCTTCAACGTCAATGTCCGCGGCGTCTGGATCCTGACACAGAAGGTCGCCGGCATCATGAAGGAGCAGGGCGGCGGCAACATCATCAACATTTCGTCCGTCATGGGCTTTCGGGGCTCGGATGAGCTGACCCATCCGGCCATCCCCTACAATTCCACGAAGGCGGCGATTAATCTATTGACCATGAACCTGGCGGTCAAACTTGCCCCGTACAATATCCGTGTCAACGCCATTGCTCCCGGTTTCTTCCGGACGGACATGATGGCCTACATCGAGAAGCCGGAATTCAGGACAGCCCACGATCTCGTCATCGACTCCATCCCGTTGCGGCGCGTGGGCGACGTGGATGACATGAAAGGCCTGGCAGTTTTTCTCGCATCGGACGCCTCGGCCTACATGACGGGCCATGTCGTCGTCAACGACGGCGGCCTGCTGGCGAAATAGAGGCATTAGAGGTTGAGGTCTTTATAAAAATGAAAGAAGAGCGCACAGATCTTCGGCAAGCGGAAAAAGAGCTCAGAGAGAGCGAGGCGCTGTATCGCGCCCTCGCGGAGAAGTCCATGTCCGGTGTTTATGTCGTGCAGGACGGCGTGTTCAAGTTTATCAATGCCAATGCCGCGGACTACGTCGGTCACAAAAAAGAAGAGCTGATCGGCAGAAAAACGCTTGAGATCGTATATCCCGAAGACAGGAAGGATCTCGTTACCAACGCCCGGGCGATGCTGCGAGGCGAGCAACATTCCCCTTATGAGTACCGTGTCATTACAAAAGATGGGCAGATCCGGTGGATCATGGAGACGGTTACACCGATTGTTTACGAGGGCAAACCTGCGGTCCTCGGGAACTCCATGAATACGTCCTGGGCCCTCTCGAGGATGGACGTAGGGATCGTGATGGCCATCATCGAGGCCGTTTACGACGGCGTGTACATTATCGATATGGATGGTTATTTCATTGCAGCGAACAAGGGGTTTGAGAGAATTACAGCCATCAGCCGGGAGGAACTGATCGGGCAGCACACGAACTATCTGACTGAAAGGAAATATATCAACGAAGCCGTCAATGTCGATGTCCTCAAGGATCTGAAGACCCGGTCGAAGTTGATCCGCTATCCGAGCGGGAAGGAAGTGCTTGTCTCGGCTGCCGTGGTCTGGGATAAGAATAACAGGGCCGTCGGCGTGGTCAGCACGCTGCAAGACCTGACGGAACTCAATAACATGCAGAAGAGTTTGGTTCAATCCAATGTTTTGGTTGAAAAATATAAAAGGAAGCTGGACCATCTGGCGGAAAAGTTAGAGCTCAACAAGCATGAATTTATCACTCAAACGGCGGAAGGCAAGCATGTCCTGACGCTCGCGGAAAAGGTCGCCGGTTCCAATGTCACCGTCCTGATTACGGGGGACTCCGGTGTCGGAAAGGACGTGATCGCCAGATACATTCATGAGCACAGCAAGCGCAAGGAGAAAGGCGCTTTCACAAAAGTGGACTGCGCCGCGATGCCTGCAAACCTGCTGGAGTCGGAACTTTTCGGATACGAGAAAGGCGCCTTTACGAATGCCAGAAACGAAGGTAAAAAAGGATTGATCGAAGTTGCCGACAAGGGCACCCTGTTTCTGGACGAAATCGGGGAATTGCCTTTCGAACTGCAGTCCAAGTTATTGAATGTCATCCAGGATAAAGAATTTAAAAGAATCGGCGGATTGACCACGCTGTCGGCCGATGTCCGGATCATTGCCGCGAGCAACCGCAATATCGGGGAGATGGTCAGGAACCGTACATTCAGGCAGGATCTTTACTATCGGTTGAGCGTCGTTCCCATACAGGTGCCGCCCCTGCGGGAAAGGCGGGAGGACATCGTCCCCCTTGTTTTGCATTTTCTGAATTATTTCAACAATATATACAATACGAGCAATTATATCTTCAAGGGGGCCCTGGACTATCTGAAAACTTACGACTGGCCGGGCAATGTGCGGGAATTAAAGAACATGATCGAACGGTTTGTGATCGTCAATCCCGATGTTGAAATTCAAGTCGCCGATATCGACGCCGAGATCAGGAACCTCTCCAAAGTTAACTTGACGCATCTCGATGAGATGAAAATCCTCAACCGGGTCGGCCCGCTGAAAAACCACGTGCATCAGCTTGAGAAGGAACTGATCAAGGCGGCATTGGAAATGCATCGCACGCTGGCCGATGCTGCCGGCGATCTCGGAATCGACATTTCAACCCTGACGAGAAAAAAGCAGAAATACGGACTCCGTGGCGGCTGGGATTAAAAAGGGAACTGTCCCCTTTTTAATCCAGCCTCCGTTGCTGTGCGTAAATGCACATCTGTGCATTTACGCACAGGCATCTTTACATAACCTCCGATTAACCACAAAAACAAACCATGTTAATTTAATCGCTTATGTTTATTTTTCAAATTGGTATGCCTGTTGCTGTATGGTTAAGACAAATTCACAGACAGATGATGCTCTAACTTAATTTCTTTGAAGGAAAGGAGGTGGAAAAGCGCTTTGAGTGTCAGGAGAGGGTAAGGAAATGATAGATCAGGGGGCAGAATCTACAGGATGGAGGTTGGCAAAATGGAAATATTAGAACAAGGCAGCGGAGAGATTTTCTCGAAAATCACCCCTGATGATTTCCGCAGTCACATGCTCGCCAAGACAGAAAGAGCCAATACGGACAAGCGCATGGAATTAAAAGAGGCCATCAAGCGTTTCATCAGGACAGGTGATTATATATCCATCGGCGGATGCAGCATTGTACGCCTGCCCATCGCCTTCATCCATGAGGTCTTGAGACAGGGATATTATTTCAGAATGGCTGCGGGTACGCGGACATTCGATGTGGATCTGCTCCTGGATAACGACAGGATCATGGAACTGGATATCGGCTATATCCTGGGGCTCGAGATGCTGGGCATTCCGCAATATACCAGGACCCGCGTCAAGGAGAGGCTGGCAAAAGGCGAGCTCAAAATTACCGAGTGGTCGAATGGAACCATGGCTTGGCGGCACAAGGCCGCATCCATGGGAGTCTCTTTCCTGCCGGTGCGAAGCCTGGCCGGGACCGATACGTTCAAGCACAGCGCTGCGAAGAAAGTCAAATGTCCCTTTACGGGGATCGATATGATTCTGGTTCCGGCCCTGTACTGCGATGCGTGCATCATCCATGTGCACCGGGCGGACAAGTACGGGAACTGCCAGATCGACGGCATGCTGAATGAGGATCTGGAGAAGGCACGCTCCGCAAAAAATCTCATTATCACGACGGAACAAATCATCGACACCGACGAAATCCGCAAGGACGGCTCCAAAACCGTGATTCCCCAGTTCTACGTGGACGCCGTTGTCGAGATTCCCTGCGGCGCCTATCCCACGAATATGCCGGGAATGTACTACCTGGATCTGGACCATTTAAAAGCTTATGCAAAAGCCGCCGAGGATCGTTCCGGAGAAAGCCTGAAAACTTATTACCTCGACTATGTATTCGGGACGAATGATTTTGATGAATTTCTCGAAAAGTGCGGCGGCCGCAAGCGGATCGAGGAACTTAAAGCAGTTGAATTGATGGAAGGGAGAGCCTGAGGGTTATGGAAAAGAAAAAGTACAACCCGATCGAACTTATGGCAACGGTCGCCTCGCGGCATCTCGAAGACGGCAAAGTGATTTTCGCCGGCACCGGCATTCCCATGCTTGCCGCCGCCCTGGCCCAGAAGATTCACTCTCCTAATCTGGTTCTCGTTTTTGAAGCGGGCGGCATTTCTCCGAAAGCGTCCATGTTGCCCCTTTCGGTGGCGGATTCGCGGACCACCTACCGGGCGATTTCCTGTGCGAATATGCCCGAAGCGATGGAGATGCTGCAAAAAGGGCTGGTTACATACGCGTTTTTGGGCGGCGCCCAGATCGACAAATACGGGAATCTCAATTCCACGATGATCGGGGACGATTACCAGAATCCCCGGACAAGATTGCCTGGCAGTGGCGGCGCCAACGAGCTGGGCTCGCTGGCCTGGAAGACGCTGATCATCATGAATCACAGCCGCAGGCGTTTTGTCGAAAAAGTCGATTTCATTACAACGCCCGGCTATCTGGACGGACCCGGCGCCCGCGAGCGGGCAGGGCTGCCGCCGGGAAACGGCCCCCATCTCGTTTTTACCGAGTTGGGGATATTCGATTTCGAGGAGAAAAGCAGGCGCATGCGCTTGAAATCCCTATTGCCTGGTGTTTCCCGGGAAAAGGTGATAGAAGAGACAGGTTTTGATCTGCTGATTTCAGACCATGTCGGTCGGGAGGAAGAACCGACTCGGGAGGAACTCAGAGCGTTGCGGGAGGATGTGGACCCCTGGAGGGTGGTGCTCAGCCGGGGAGACAGCAGTGATTGATTTTCTCCCCGCTGCTTGAGGCGGGGAACAACCAAAAGAAAAGGAGAAAAAGCGATGAAAAAGAGTTTGACAATCATGGTCGCCGTCGTACTCGCGACGGTATTCTGCGCGGGTCTCGCCATGGCCCAGTCCGGCGTCATTAAATGGAAGATGGTCTCCACCTGGACGCCGTCCATCGATCTGCTCGAAGGCGACAAGAACTTCGCCAAGCTCGTCAACGAGATGAGCGCCGGACGCCTTCAGATCACGGTCTCGCCCGCGGGCGAGCTGGTCCCGGCCAATGCGGTTTTCGACACCGTTGCCAAGGGCTCCGTAGAGTGCGGCGGCGACTGGCCGAGCTACTGGGCCGGCAAGAACAGCGCCTTCGACCTTCTCGGTTCCTTCCCGATGGGGCTGACCCAGTACGACTACATCAACTGGTACTACCATTACGGCGGGAAGAAGGTTTTCGACGACCTGTTCGGAAAGTACAATATGGTCTATTTCCTGACGTCCGTCAGTCCGCAGGAATCGGGCATCCGGACCCGCGTCCCGATCAAAACGCTGGCCGATTACAAAGGCAAGAAACTCCGCATGTCCGGCAAGGCCCAGGGTCATATCTTGAAGAAGCTGGGGGCCGCCCAGGTCATGGTGTCCGGCGGCGAGATCTACCAGGCCCTGCAGATGGGGACCATCGACGGCGCCGAGTTCAGTGTTCCCTCGATCGACTGGAAGATGGGCTTCGCCGAGGTGACGAAGTACAATATCGGTCCCGGGTGGCATCAGCCCTCCTCCACCTTCGGCGTCATGATCAACAAGGACGCCTGGGCAAAACTTCCGGCGGATCTGAAGCTGGTCGTCGAGAGGGCGGCCCAGGCCAATATGGCTGTCATGAGCAGCTGGTATGAAACCGGCAACATGAGCGCCCTGTATAACTTCAAGCAGAAGGGCACGCAGGTCATCCGGCTCTCCAACAACGATCTCAAGAAGCTCGAGGAGTATGCCTGGGAGTTCCTCGTGGATGAGGCGTCCAAGAACCCCGATTATCAAAAGGCCGCCCTTTCCATGTTCCAGTACCTGAAGGACTTCCGTGACGTCAGGGATTTCCAGGAGCCGTTTGCACAGGGAAGAAACCCCTTTACGATTCCGAAACTTCCCGGGCTTAAATAAGCGGGTGAACGCATCGGGGCGTCCGGCCGGTTGCCGGGCGCTCCGAAATTCAACAGAAAGAGGTTTTCCGATATGAACACATTGCTTGGCTTATCCAAGAAGATCGATGCGTTAAGCACATGGACGGGGAAGGTCTTCAGCTACTTACTGATCCCCCTGACGGTGTGCGTCGTCTTTGAGGTCGTCACGAGGTACCTTGGTAGTCCCACGATCTGGACCTTCGAGACAAGCAACTTCTTCTACGGCGCCCATTTCATGCTCGTGGCCGCCTACGGCCTTCTAATGAAATCCCATGTAAGCATCGATCTGATCTCCACCAAGTTCTCCGGCAAGACGCAGGCCATCGTCTCGCTGTTCTGCTACGCCACCATGTATCTTCCGTTCATTGCGGTATTCACCTATTTTGGGTTCGCATACTCGTACAACTCGTGGGGCATGTTGGAAAATTCATGGAGCAGTTGGGGGCCGCCGCTCTATCCCATCAAGACCGTCATCCCGGTGACCGCCGTGCTGCTGCTCTTGCAGGGCGTCTCGGAGGTCATCAAGACCGTCGACGGTCTTACGCAAACAAAGGAGGTGAGCCGATGAGTCCTGAACTGGCTGCCATCAGCATGTTTGTCGTGCTGGTCATCTTTTTATTCCTGGGGCATCCCCTGGCCTTCGTCCTTGCCGGCGTCGGCGTCATCTTCGGTTTTGCCTTCATCGGACCGCAGTTCTTCGGTATTTTTATGGAGCGGATTTACGGAACCATGGACAATTTCGTCCTTGTGGCCATCACGCTGTTCATTCTGATGGGGAACTTCCTCACGATGTCGGGTGTGGCGGATGAACTCTTCAAGGCCCTGCGCGTCCTGCTCGGTCCGATCCGGGGCGGCGTGGGGCTCGCCGTGATCGCGGTCTGTATCGTCTTTGCGGCCTGCACGGGCATCATCGGCGCCTCGGTCGTCACGATGGGGCTGCTCGTCGGGCCGATGCTGATCCGCTACGGCTACCAGAGGGAAATCACCATGGGAATGGTCGCGGCAGGCGGGAGTCTCGGGATCCTCATTCCCCCGAGCATCATGCTCGTCATGATGGCCGACCAGGCGGCGATGTCCGCCGGAAAGCTCCTCATGGCCGGCGTTGTTCCGGGCGTGACGCTGGGCGTCATCTACATGATCTACATCGCGATCCGCTGCGCCATCAATCCGGAAATCGGGCCTCCCATCCCCGCAGCGGAGCTCGCGTTGATCCCCTTTGCCAAGCGCGTCAAGGACACCCTGCGCTATGCCATCCCACCGCTGGTGCTGATTTTCCTCGTTCTCGGGGCGATCTTCTTCGGCATCGCCACGGCAACTGAGGCGGCCGGTGTCGGGGCTTTCGCTGCGTTCATCATGGTCGTCGCCTACCGAAAACTGACCTGGCAGAATTTCACCGACTGTCTCTACTCGACGTCGCGTACCACAACGATGGTCATCATCATCATCATCGGCGCCACCTGCTTCACGGGCGCCTTCCTGGGTCTGGGCGGAGGCAAGGCCATCGTCGAGGCGATGCTCGGACTCGGTCTGGGGAAATGGGGCACCTACGTCCTGATCATGGTGATCTACATTATCCTCGGCTGCTTCATCGACTGGATCGGGATCGTCATGATCACGTTTCCGATTTTCCTGCCCGTCGCCCAGGCGCTGGGATTCGACATGCTCTGGTTTGTTGCCATGCTGGCAATCAACCTCCAGATGTCCTTCCTGACCCCGCCGTTCGGCTATGCCCTGTTCTACCTGTCGGGGCTCGGGATAGAGGGGGTGACTTTGGCCCACATTTACCGGGGCGTCGTACCGTTTCTGATTCTCCAGGCGATCGGGGTGATGATCTGTACGATTTTCCCGGAGGTTGTCGTCTGGCTGCCCAATGCCATGTTAGGGAAATAGGAGTCGGATCGGCTCTATACATAAAAACCATTTTCATGCTTTGTGCCCCCCCTCCTCGCCGGCATGAGTGGTTTTACAAAAAAGGGCGAGAAAAGCCATGTTTCCTCGCCCTTTTTTGTGGTGCAACATATAATTACTTGAGTTTATAGCCCTCTCTGAGGTAGTACCGTCCCCCTTCCAGCATGCGGACCACGTCCTGTTTGAACAGTTCCTCGAGCGCCTTGGGCCGGTAGTCCTTCAATCCGACATTGATCGTCGGATTTTTGGCGTAAGGCAGCTCCACCGCCGATGCCGGGTCGAACGCCTTTTTCTCCTTCAAGTCCCGGATGATGAAGTCGCAGGCCTTCTTCATCTTCCAGCCGGCGATGCGCAGCGCCAGGAACAGGGCTCCGATCACAAATAGAATGAATAAAATGGTCTTGAGGGCTTCCGGCATGGCGGTAAACTCCTGAGATGCTGTTTGTGACCCGTGTGTATGTCTCGTCTCACGATTCTTTTCTAAATTTAATAGCACCGGTAAGGAAAGGGGGTCAATAAAAATCAAGGCCGCAGACCTGCAAAAATATGGGACGCTTCCCAGTCAGAGGTCCGTCAGACGCTATCCTGCTGCCGGCCGAGCACCCGGTAAATCTTTATCTTTCCCGAATCGCTGTCCGCATGATGGTCGATCTCTTCGACTTGAAGGGCGGATTCGCAGGCGTGGAGGGTTTTTTCGCTGATCAGGATGCCGTTGGGCCAGGGCTTGCACAATAACTGCAGCCTGAAGACATAATTGACAGAATCCCCGATCACCGTATAGTCCATCTTTTTTTCGAAACCGATATTGCCTACGACCACTTCGCCCGTATGGATGCTGACCCCCATGGTCAGGGAGGCACCAAAGCGCCGTTCCAGGTATGCATTGACGCCTTCCATGCTTCTCTGCATGTCCAGCGCTGCCGCGACGGCGTTATCGACATCCGTCGCGCTGGAAACGGGTGCGCCGAAAAGCGCCAGGAAACCATCTCCCAGATACTTGTCCACGATCCCGTGATGCCTGAAGACAATCTCTCCCATGGCAGCGAAGAAGTAATTCAGGATAGCGACCGTCTTCTGGGGGCCGACCTTATGGGAAAGAACGGAGTAACCGCGGATATCGATGTTCAGCAGCGTGATGATCTTGAATTCGTCTATGACAGGTCTTTCTTCCGTACCGAGCGTAATCTTGTCGATGACTTCCTTGGGCACGAACTTTTGAAACAGGTTGCGGATGCCCCGTTCCTTTTCGGCCATGGTCATCGTTTCGCCGTAGAGGCGCGCGTTTTCCATGGCAATGCTTACCGTTGTGGCGATGGACTGCAAAAGCTGCAGATCACCCTGCAGGAATTCTCCCTGGCGCTTGTTGAGCACTTCGATGACGCCGAGCACCTTTCCCTGGGAGACCAGCGGGACGCAGAGAACGGATCGGGTTTCAAAGCCCGTTATGCGGTCGAAATCCGGCTGGAAATACTGGGATTCTTTTACATTCCTGACAATCAGGGACTCTCCCCTTGCTGCGGAATAGCCCGCGATCCCTTTCCCGAGTTTGAACCGGCTTCCCTTCAGGGTATCGACGTTCATACTGACATTGAAGGCCATTTTGAATTCCAGTTCGTTTCCGTCCAGCAGCAACAGCGATCCGGCCTCCACATCCATAACGACCTGTATCATGTCCATGGTATGTTTCAGGACCTTGTCCATGTCGAAAGTCGATGCGGCGAGGGCGCCGCCGATCTGTCTCAAGGTATCCAGTTCCCGGTTCCGCCTGGCGAATGCGACGAGCAGTCTTTCCTTTTCGATGGCGCGAGACAGGCTGACCGCCATGGCTTCGATCACGGCGCTTCTGTCTTCCAGGGCGTCGGTCGGGATGTTGCACATCACCAGGACGCCCGTCACACGACCCTCCACTTTCAGAGGCGTCAGGAGCGCGTTGCGGGCTCCGTGATTTAGGAGGATCTCTTTTTCAACGGGATGAATCAAAACGCCCGAGTCGCGGAGAATGAGAGATTCCTGCTGTTTCAACGCCTTGTCAAAAACGGTGCCGGCGCACACATACATCTGTCCCTTATTGAGGCTGCTCGGAATCGAGGCCTGGAAGTCGGCAACGGACAGGTTCTGCAGGTTTTCTTCGTCTGCGATCAATATGAGAGCCAGGTCAAAGGAGATCACCTCCCTGATTTCGTTCAGGATGGCGTGAAGCAGCTCGCTGCCGCGGAAACTTGAGTTGATGATCGAAGACAGGTTTTCCATGGCCTTGAGCTGGATGGATCGGTCCTCGCTTTCTTTTAGCAGGCGGAGGTTGTCAAAAGTGAAAGCGGCGTTGCTCAACAGGGGAACAAGAATGTCTACGTCCTCCTGCGTGAAGGGTTTTTCGGTCTTTCTTCTGGAAATGGTCAAGACGCCGATGACATCGTTGATGGTCTTCAATGGCATGCAGATGAACGATTTTGTCGCATATTGAGGCCGTGACAGGCGTCCGAAGCGCATATCCGTTTCAATATCATCAACCAGAAGCGGCGTCTTGTTGATGACGGCATGCTTCGCGATACTGTCAGCAAAACCGATGCGCATCCCCTTTGGGGCCATATCGCCGAGGCCGATGCTGGCCTCAATCACGAAGGTGTCCCGTTTCGGCTTTTCCAGGATCATGACGGACCCGATGTCCGCATCGGTCAGTCTCAAGGCCCGCTCGAGGGTGATGTAAAGAAGATCCTCCGTGTTGAATGTCATAAAGCAGAGATCGGACAGTTCTTTTAATGTGGAGATATCCGATGTCTTTTTTTCCAGGTGCCGGAAGCTGTCCCTCAATTCATGCTCGAGAGTCTGAAAAGAATGGACGATACTCTTGAGTTCATCTTCCGGCGGAAGCGTCTGAGATGGTGAAAATTCATCGGCAATGGATTGCGAAAAGGTTTTCGAGACGTGGATGACTTCATCGAAGAGCTTGCGCAGTATGATCAAGCCCAAAAACGAAAAAAACAGCAGAACGATAAAGTAAAAGGGGATGTGCTGGTCGTTCAGGATGTCGTATTTTACGGCAAAGTACAGGAAGCCCGCAATAGGGGCGAGAAAGAATAATCCGAAGATAACTGAAAGTTTGTAATTCAGCCCCTGGCTTTCGACAGAGAGTCTGCTGAACCGCTTCCGGAGATTCATGACGGCTGTCCCCCCGATATGATGAACTCGAAAAAAGTCCGATACCTGTCCGGACCTTATCGAGATGAAAGATCAGAGACCTTTGAAAAATGAGCAACGCCCCTACCTCAAACATAGATGAATATCAGGACCCTGTCAACGTGATTCCGGGGGAAATGTGATTCCGGGGGAAAGAAGGGCGACGCAAGTTCATCATGCTCGTTCCCGGATTGCCCCTGCACATTTGACAACAGGCCCGGTATCGTTTATATTCGAACCCATGAAGCTAAGACCTGTTCCGATTCTTGTGGGCGCCGCCCAGATTACGCAGCGAAATGACGCGGACCCCGTCCTTGATCCGCTGGGCCTCATGATTCACGCAAGCCGCCGGGCCCTTGCCGACACCGGGGCGGACGGCCTGTCCGGCCTGATCGATACGGTCTGCGTCGTCAACAGCTTTTCCTGCGATGATGAACAGTTGCCGGACAAACTCAGCCGCGCACTCGGGATCGTGCCCAGGGAGGCCATTTATGCGCTGATCGGCGGCAATACGCCGCAGATGCTTGTGAATGAGTTTTCGCGGGACATCGCGGCGGGCCGGAAGCAGGCGGTTTTGATTGCCGGCGCCGAGGCCATCCATGCGATGGTGAAGGCGGCAAGGGGAAAAGCAACGCTGGACTGGCCGGACAATATCACATGGCGACAGGTCCGGAATGCCGGAATGCCCGTTAATTTCGACACGCTGCTGCGCATGGGGTGCGAGCATGAAGCAAAGAGGCGGCACAATGCCGGTGAAAAATATCCGGACCCCAACAACCGCGCCGAGGACGCCTTTGACCTCTTTCTTCCCCAGCTCATGTATCCCTTCTTTGAAACGGCCCTGCGGGCGTTGTCCGGACGAACGCCGGAAGAACACCGCCGGTACATGGGGACCCGGTGCGAACACCTGGCCGGTATCGCCGCCCGGAATCCCCACGCCTGGAACCGGAAGGCGGCCACGGCCGACGAGATCACTTGCAGCACTGCGAAAAACCACTATGTCGTCTATCCCTATACGGTCCGGATGGTGGCCAACATCAACGTGGATCAGGCAGCCGCCGTGATCATGACAAGCGTTGAGGCAGCAGAAAAGCTCGGCATCGACCGCATGCGCCGGGTGTATCCGATGGGCGGCGCCGAATTCAGCAATATCTGGCATGTCAGTAGGCGGCCCTGCCTTTACGACTCGCCGGCGGTGACGGAAGCGTCGCGGCTCGCCCTGGAGCAGGCCGGCCTTGCACTGAACGACATCGGTGTGTTCGATCTGTACAGTTGTTTTCCATCCGCGGTGGAAATCGCCCGCCGGGCCATCGGCATCCCCGAAGACGACAAACGGGACCTGAGCATCACGGGCGGGCTGGCCTATTTCGGCGGTCCGGGGAATAACTACACGCTGCACGCCATTGCCTCGGTCGTGGAGCGCATCCGCCGGGATCGCTGCTTGAAGGCGATGGTCACGGCCAACGGCTGGTACAACTCGAAGCATGCCGTCGGCGTTTACGGCGCCGAGGCGCCGCTGCATCCCTGGGAGGATCGGGATGACGCGCCGATCCAGCGGGCCATCGATGCCCAGGCCCTGCCCGAGCCTGTGGAGCAGGTTGAAGGAGAGGCGTCCTTGACGGTTGAGGCCTATATGCTGCGTTACGGGCGCGATGGACGGCCGCAGCGCGGGACGGTGATCGGACGCCTGCCCGACGGGCGACGCGCCCTGGCCGACATCGATGCAGGCCCGCAAAACCTCCTGAAAGCCGAGCGGATCGAACTGGTGGGCCGCACCTGCAAGGTCCGCTACGATCCCCTTGTCAAGCGCAACCAGGTCGCCTTCAGCGCGTCCATATATGACGGCCTTTCATGAAGAATAACCCCGCCGCATCGATCTTTCCCTCTTCCAATAATTTCTTGCCGATTCGACAGCTTGTCTGCTATGAGGAAGCCGTTCCTCATAGGCTGTGATAGTATGGAGGCGAAGCAATGCCCGCGCATTTAACCATTACGTTGCCGGCCAGGATGGATTCCCTGCACGCTTTTATGGAACAGGCGTCCGTCTGTGCCGAAAAGCAGGGTTTCAGCCCGGACAGGATCAGGGATATTGAGCTCGTGCTGGAGGAACTTTTCGTGAATATCATCAGTTATGCCTATCCGGAGGGGGAGGGGTTCATCGAGATGACCTGCCGCAGCGATGCCCGCGGCCGGCTTGTTTTTGAAATTGCGGACAGCGGCGTTTCCTTCAACATGCTTGCTTACGGCGATCCCGATACGACGGCGCGAATCGAAGAACGGCAGATCGGGGGGCTCGGCATTTTCTTTGTCAAGAAACTCATGGACGAGGTGCATTACCGTCGGGAGGACGACCGGAATATCCTGACGATCGCCGCATCCAGAAACCGGAAAGAGGATCGAGATGGAGCGGAATAACAAAAGCAGGCAGGAGATCCTGTTCGAAATCAAGGCGGGCGCCCTCTTGCTGCAGCATAACATGTCCAGCCACCTGCTGGGCGAGGCCCTTTACGCGCAGATGGAGTACGATCGGCTGGTGGAGCAGTTCCATGACGGCCATCGCGAGTGGTGTTCGGAAGAGGATTACGAGACCGCAAAGCGCGATTTTGACGCCTTCATCAGGCTGCTGGATGTGGCCATCGAGCGGGTCCGTCGGGAACAGAGGGAGGGGGCTCCTGATAAATCATGAACCCGCAGGGACTTTTAGGGTTGGCGGTGTTGACGGCCCTGGCCTGGCTCATCAGTGAAAACAGGCGCCGCATCCCGGTCAAGACGGTACTGATCGGTCTTGCCGTCCAGTTCGCGCTGGCCTTCCTGCTGCTCAAAATTCCCGTTTTCAGGGATTTTTTTCTGTTGCTCAATAAGGCCGTCATCATCCTGGAAAAGGCCACAACAGCGGGAACGTCTTTTGTCTTCGGCTATCTTGGCGGCGGCGCGCCGCCCTTTGTGGAAACCTATCCCGGGGTCGAGCTTTATCTTTGCCTTCAGGGCCATGCCGCTGGTCCTGGTAATCAGCGCCCTGTCTTCCGTGCTGTTCTACTGGAAAATTCTGCCCCGGGTGGTCCGGGCCTTTTCCTGGCTGCTGCAGAAGACCCTGAACATCGGCGGGGCTGTTGCGCTGGGGGCCTCTGCCAATGTCTTTCTCGGGATGGTCGAGGCGCCGCTTCTGATCCGCCCCTATTTGAAAAACATGACGCGCAGCGAGCTGTTCATCACGATGGCCTGCGGCATGGCCAACATTGCCGGGACGGTCATGGTCATCTATGCCGTCATTCTCAACCGCGTGATGCCGGACGCCATGGGGCACATCCTGATTGCATCCATCATCAGCACCCCGGCGGCGATCATCATTTCCCTGCTCATGATTCCGGAGACGGGAGAAGTCACCTCCGGCAGGATCGAGCCGCCGCAGGCGGCCTCCGGCACAATGGATGCCGTGGCAAAAGGAACTTCCGAGGGCATCGTCCTGCTCATCAACATTATTGCCATGCTTGTCGTGCTGCTGGCGCTCGTGGAACTGACCAACCAGATTTTGGCGATATTACCCGCCTGGGGAGGCCAGCCGGTTTCCCTCCAGCGGCTCCTGGGTTATCTGATGGCGCCGGTTGCATGGCTCATCGGCATTCCCTGGTCGGAGGCGCCGGCGGCGGGCGCGCTGCTGGGCACGAAGACAATCCTGAACGAATTTATCGCTTATGTCGATCTTGCAGGTCTGCCCGATGCGGTCTTGAGCCCGAGGAGCCGCATGATCATGCTCTACGCCCTGTGCGGATTTGCCAATTTTGGCAGTCTGGGTATCATGATCGGCGGGATGGGGGCCATGGCGCCGGAAAGGCGCGACGAGATCGTCGCCCTCGGCTTCAAATCCATCCTTGCCGGGACCATGGCGACCTGCATGACGGGGGCGATCATCGGCCTGTTTCTGTAAATAAAGGTCTCCCTTTCATTTTGCTGCGGCGAGTGTTATAAGTCAACCATCCTGCACAAAGGGGCGGTGCCTTGATGCGCGGGACAAATTTACGGATCATCAGGAGAATGTATCGATGCAGGAAGACCAGGGCGAAAAAGGCGCGACAGGCGCGACAGACGCGACAGATATTCCATTGCAGCAGCGTGAAGATCGTCAGCAACTCAGCAATGAACGGATCATAGAGCCGGTCAACGCCCTGCCCGAGACGACCATCGAGGCGCTACCCGAACGGTCCCGGGCGGCATGCGCCAGCGCGGGATGGACAAAACTGTTGCCGGTTCAGGCCCGGGCCATTCCCTATCTGATGGCCAAGCGCAACATCATGGTCCAGTCGCAAACGGGCAGCGGCAAGACGGGGGCTTTCCTGCTGCCGATCCTGGAGCGGATCGATATGGCGAAACGGGCCTGCCAGGCCTTGATCCTCGTTCCGACCCGTGAACTGGCCCTCCAGGTTTCCCGCGAGGCGGAGCTTCTGGGCGGCGATTTCGGGATACGGACGGCCGTGGTGTACGGCGGCGTCAAATACGGCCCCCAGCTGGATGCATTCCGGGACGGGGCGCAGCTTGTCGTGGGGACGCCTGGGCGTATTCTCGACCACCTGCTCAAGGAGACACTCTCTCTGGAAGCCCTGCAGATCCTCGTGTTCGACGAAGCCGACCGCATGCTCTCCATGGGGTTCTATCCCGACATGAAGCGGGTCCAGCAGTTCCTGCCTTCCCGGCCGATCAGCGGCTACATGTTTTCCGCGACTTTTCCGGGCTACGTGCTGCGCCTGGCAGGGGACTTCCTGCGCAATCCGGAGTTTCTGAGCCTGAGCCGCGATCATGTCCACGTCGTCGGGACGGATCACATCTACTATCTGGTGCCGGGAATGCAGCGGGAACGGTCGCTCATCCGGATCATTGAAATGGAAAACCCCGTTGCCGCGATCATTTTCTGCAACACAAAATCGACGGTGCATTTCGTGACGGTGGTGCTCAAGCGTTTCGGCTACGACGCCGACGAGCTGAGTTCCGATCTCGCGCAGGGAGCACGGGAACGGGTCATGGGGCGCGTGCGCAAGGGCGCCCTGCGGTTCCTCGTGGCGACCGATGTGGCGGCCCGCGGCATCGACATTCCCGACCTGTCTCACGTGATCCAGTATGAACCCCCGGAAGATCTGGAGCTCTACATCCACCGGGCGGGGCGCACGGGGCGCGTGGGGGCCAGCGGCATGGCCATCTCCATTGTGGCCGGCATGGAACAGTTCAAGTTGAGAGAAATATCCCGCAGCTTCAATATCGCGCTTGAGCAGAAAACGCTTCCCACGGATGAAGATGTGGAAGCGATCGTTTCCCAGCGCGTGATTGCCTTGCTGGAAGCCGAACTGCGTTCCCGAGGCAGCCTGGAGCTCGAGCGCATGCAGCGGTTTATCCCGCTGGGCCGCAGCCTGACCGAAGCGGAGGAGGACTCCCCGCTCATTGCCATGCTGCTGGACAACTACTACCAGCAGACCCTTCATGCCCCCCCGCAGCCTCTACCGGCGGACGCGCCGGTCGAAAAAGAGGCGTTTGAAGAAAAGAAAAAACCGCGCCCCCGGCGGCCGAGCGATCGGCGCAGGCAGCGCGGCTTCAAAACAGATTGATCCCGCAAAGGCAGACACGAAGAGAGACCGGTGGAAAATGGCTTCGCCGCGTCTCAAAATCTTTTTCGCTGGAAATATGATAATGCTAATTTATGATTGGAATCAATAAATTAGTCTAATCTCTGGAAAGTCGAAAAATCTTTGATTCGCCGCATGCGAACCATTTTCCACAGGTTATGCAAAGCTCTCCAGGCCTGTTTATTAATAGAAATTCTTTCCAAAGATCTTCTTGCTTACGCCTGTCAGGTCCGCCCATTTCATCGGGCCGCCCTTGTCCGCCGGAAAACCGATGCCCCAGATCATGCCCACGTCGATCATGCGCACGTCACCCACCACTTTCCTCTCCAGCAGGTCCCTGCCCGTCTTGACCATGGCCTCGATCAGTCCGTCCTGGATCTGCTCCGGCGAGAGCTCTCGGGGTTGGCGCTTTACGATCAGGGGCAGAACCTCCGGATCGACGCTGCCGTCTTTGACGAAGAAGCCCTTGCCTGATTTCTTGAGGCCCAGGCGGCCGGACTCGACGACGTTGGCCAGCGTTTCCTGGCGGATGCCCATGCCCTTGAAGATTTTATAGGGGATGTCGATGCCCACCTCGTCCGTGAGACGGATGGGGCCGACGGGCATGCCGAAGTCCAGCATGGCCTTGTCGATCTTCTCGATGGCGTTGCCTTCCTCGAGGTAGCGGAAGGTTTCGATCAGCATCGGGAAGAGCAGGGCGTTGACGACGAATCCCGCATTGTCGCGGCAGACGATTGGACGCTTTTTGATCAGGGCCGCGAAATTCAGCAGGTTGTCGATTACATCCTGGCCGGTCTGCTCGCCCTTGATGACCTCCACAAGCTGCATGAGCCAGACGGGGGAGAAGAAGTGAACGCCGCCGAAACGCTCCGGATGCGTGACGTATGTTGCCATGGCGGTGATGGGAATCGAGGAGGTATTGCTGGCAATGACGCAGTCGTCTTTGACGACCTTGCAGAGCTCTTTATAGACCTGTTCCTTGACCTTGATATCCTCGAAAACGGCTTCAATGACCAGATCCACATCCTTGAAGGCGTCGGTGTATTCGGAAACGGCGGTCAGGCGGCCCATGACGGCATCCACAGGCTCCTTGAGGCGCTTCTTCTCGGCCATGCCGTCGAGCGTCTTGCGGACAAAGGCCTTGCCGGGTTCCAGGGCTTCGGGAATGTCCTTGACCAGGACGGGAATCTGTGTGTTTCTGATAATATCAATGGCAATGCCGCGGCCCATGGTGCCGAAGCCCAGGACGCCGATTTTGTTGAGCGGTTTCGGCTGGAATCCCTTGGTCATCATGGCTTTGGGCTTGTCGGTCATGCCTTTGATGAAGAAGGTATTGATGCTCCCCTTGGCCTGGGGAGTCAGAACCACTTCCGCAAAATTGTCGATTTCTTTTTTCAGTCCTTCCTCCAGCGAAACCTTCAGGCCCTCATGGATGGATTTGAGCGCCAGAAAGGGGCCGGGAATGTAACGGCCTTTGGTCGCCTTCAGGATGCCCTGTTTGGCCATTTCCGCAACGGCGTCGATCTGCGAGAAATCATGGGTCGGGCGTTTCAGACCGGCCGTGCCGGCGTTGATCTCGCCAACCAGTTTTTTTGCTTCGGCCAGCAGGTCGCCGTCCGCGGGGACCAGGCGGTCCACGACGCCGGCCTCATAAGCCTTGGCCGCAGGCATCATCGTTCCCTTCAGGATCATCTCAAGGGCGGGATAGCCGACCAGCCGCGGCAGGCGCTGCGTGCCGCCGCCGCCCGGGAAAAGGCCCACGTTGCATTCGGGCAGGCCGATCAGCGTGCTTTTGCCTTCCTTGGCGATCCGGGCCGTACAGGCCAGCGCAAATTCGAGGCCGCCGCCCAGGCAGTAGCCGTGGATGGCGGCGATGGACGGATAATTGAAGGCGTTGAGCTTCGCGAAAGAGCCGTGGAACAGATTCAGCATGTTGCGCGCCTCTTCGCCTTTTTCGATCTCCGCGATCATTTTCAGATTGGCGCCGGCAAAAAAGTTGTCCGGTTTGCCGGAAATGAAAATCAGGCCCGTGATCCCCGGCGTTTTGTCGAGTTCACCCATGAGCTCGTCGAAACTCATAAAGGCCTTGTCCGTCCATGTGTTCATGGCGTCGCCCGCGACATCGAATCTGACGACCCCGATGCCGCCGTCCTCCACTTTCAAATCAAAGATCTTGCTCATTGGACACCTCCTTAAGTTTATTATTTTATCGTCCTTGAATCATGACGACTTTGCAAGAAAACCCATGTGCCACGGTGTCACGTAAAACGCTTTTATCATATTTTTTTGTGGAGTTCTGCATTTTTTCAATCAACACTATCATTTTTCGGTGCAGCGCCAACGACAATTATGTTAAGAGACGTGAAAACAGATGGATGGAGCATCGAATATGAAAATCCTCTTTGCCGCGCATGAAAAAGCCTGGGGTGGTTTTTTCGGGTTAATACAAACCGAACTGCCGCAGCATACATTTGATGCCAGCGGGCGCTTCGGTTTCGAGAGTTTAAAGGGATTTGATGTCCTGATCCCGACCATGAGTGTCGTCGGCAGGGAGCAGCTTGCAACGGCGGACCGCCTTCAACTCATTCAACAGTGCGGCGCCGGCCTGGAGGGCGTCGACATTCCGGCGGCGCTGGACCTGAATATCCGGGTAGCCAACGTTCCCACCGAGATGTCCGGCAATGCCGATTCCGTGGCGGAACTGGGCATCTACTTGTTGCTCGGTCTGTCTCGGGATTTCCGCAAGATGGCCCTGAGCCTGGCGAACAGGCAGACAGGGACGCCTCAGGGACGGGCCTTGTCCGGCAAGACGGTGGGCCTTGTCGGCCTCGGCGGCATCGGCCGCGCCCTGGCAAAAAAACTCGAGCCCTTCGGCGTTCGCCTGATGGGCATTAAACGCCATAATCCACAAAAGGCGAAAGAGGAACTGGGCCTCGAATGGGCCGGGATGCCGGAGGAGATGGACGTGCTTCTGGGCCAGTCCGACTATGTGGTGCTCTGTCTGCCGCTGACGCCCGAGAGCCGGCACATGATCGGACGGCAGGCCTTCAATGCGATGCGGCGGAATGCGTTTTTAATCAATCTGTCCAGGGGCGGTCTCGTTGACCGGGACGCGCTGGAGGAGGCGCTTGTCTCGGAGCGGATCGCAGGTGCCGGCCTGGATGTATTCTGGGAGGAGCCGGTGGATCCGGACGATCCTATATTCAAATACAACGTTCTTGCAACGCCCCATATCGCCGGGTCCACGGACGTTTCCATCAGCGGCATCGTCGGGGCAGTGGCTGAAAACATCCGGAAACTGGAGCAGGGACAGGAGCCGCTGTATCAAAAAAAATAAGAAGTGCTTTGCATAACCGGTGAGAAATGGTTCGCAAGCGGTGAATCAAATATTTTTCGAATTTTCACGGCTGAGGAATTTCCAGTCGCCTTTTTCAGTAGCAGGTGAACCACGCAACATCTCTTACAGGGCCACGCTACAAAGGGCACGCCCCTGTCATATGACCCTCTTTGCAATGGATGGGTGAACGCTTACGGTTTAGGCGCTTCTTTCCACTTGACCTGCATGAAGTCCAGATAAGACTGTACAATCGTATCACCCAGTCTTGCGGCTGTTACCCAGTCTCCAACGGCCTTCTCGCGATCTCCGATATTCTGGTAGGCATTGCCGCGCAAGCGGTAAGGTAAGCTTTCCCTGGGATTTTCAGCAATGATCTCCGTAAAAGTCTTGATGGCGCCGGCATAATCACCGGTGTTCATCTGGGTCCGGCCCCTGTCCGGCGTGCTTCTGTCCACGGCAGGCTTTGCTTTTTCATCCACGACAACCTTGGCCTCACTGACAGGTTCTTGTTTTACTGCTGTTTCTGTCGGCTTGAGATCTTTGTCAGTGGGTTTCTGTGCCCCCCCAGCGATAGATATGCGTTTCTCCTGTGTTTCGGCATCTTTGCCTTTTGCACGCTGCTTTTCGGCGATCGAAAGAGTGTAGGCATTAACGGGCTGGTCTTGTAGCGCTTGAACGGTAAAGTACTTCGATGGGGCCATATCGAGTACGACCCTCAACTTTTTTGTGTCTTTATCTAAATAGCTCCTTATTTTCTTTACATATTTCCCGGGTACAGGAAGGTTGCGATGTTTCCTTTCTATAAAGGAAACACCTTCAAAGTCCATAATAAGCTTTGCATCCTTGCCACCCATTGACGATAACGCCGGGACACAGGACTGACTGCACAGGACGGAAACTCTTTCGTTGCCGTCCTTGTCCGCTTTGAAAGCAATTGCTTTAACGCTCAGTGTCGTTGTTTGACCCTGAGCCATACAAATGCCATAAGAACTTAATACGAGACAAACAGCCAAGCAGGTTAAACCCCAATGTTTTGTTTTCATATCATCCCTCCCCGAGAAGTTCAGTTCATCCAATGCAAACGACCGTGATGTGTATTATACCATCACTGGTACCCGGATAGCCAGAAAAAAACGCCAAAAGATCTCCCCCTTCGGTAGCATTTATTTATGAGGCAACTGGCCGCTCCGCTGAAGGCGGGTATGAAGACTTTCTTTCCATACATAGTACACAATTCTGAAGGATCTCCGCTTCCATATCGGCAGGTGAAAAAGAGGGGCATCCTGTGGGCACATCATTCCCTCTCAAATTCTGTTTGTTCACGGCTCACCGGTTATTTGTATGTTGACCGCTACCGTTCCGTTCGAAAGATCACGGGGGATCTTTTTGACTTTAATCCAGCCGATCGCTTCGATTCCATGCAGAAACGCGGTGAGGTTGTTCACCGCAACTTCCGCCTTGACAAGTGCTCCTGCGTCCCGATGCTTCCTCTCGATGACGCGGCCGTTGACCTGGCCGATGCGTTCTTCGATCTCCCGGACGGCGACAGACACATCCTTGACCTGAATGGTCAGATGAACGGCGGCATCCATTGCCTGTGATGGGGCGGGTGCGGTGCCCATGGCGGCCATTTTTCCCTTTCTGACGGGTTCGGATAGGGGCGCTTCAAAAGACTGCGCTACCTCCTGCTTATCGGCCCGCTCCTGCGTCCTGCGCAACGCCTCTGCGCGCAGCGTCAGGCTCTCCTTTTCTCTGGTTGCGATGACCGGGGCTGCGGATTTCGCCACTGGCGCCCGCGCTTCCGGCAATGACGGCTGTGGACCGGTTATCCGGTCAGCTTTTGCGCCATCTTCAACCGGCGGGGCCGAAAATCCCTGCCTCTTTTTATCGGAAAAATCCCTTGCAGGCGCTTTCATCACCGGTGTGACGATGGCTGGCGCCCCGGGGGCTTTGATGGATTCAGCCGTGGCCCTGCCTTTTGCGGGCTCCGGTTCGGTGATCGCGGGCGGCGCCAGGTCTTTCAATTCCGGAATGACCGTCCGGTAGATGGAGAAGGCCAGGACGGCAACCAGCAGCGTGGCGAAGGCCTGGATGGGAACCTTGATGTAAAGCGGATAGAAAAGTTTGCGCAGAATTCCCTGCTTTTGTGCGGTCTCTTCCCGGACCCCGGACATGATCCGCTGCTCGAAGAAGGGCGGCGGTTCCACATCCGGGAGGTCTTGCACGAGTCTCTGCGTCTTCCTGAGGTTCTCGCAAGCGCGGCTGCAGCGCGGACAGGAGGCAAGGTGCCCCTCGATGGTCTCTTTCTCTTCTGGAGACAGCAGATGTTCCAGATAGGCCGGAAGCCGGTTTTCGATCTCCTTGCACGTCATGTCAGATCACCGAATACTTTCAGCAGGCCGTCTTTCAGGGCGTTTCGGGCGCGGAAGAGCCGCGACTTGACGGTTCCCTCTGGCAGTTTCAGCATCGCCCCGATCTCTTCGTAGGAAAACCCCTGAATGTCCCTGAGCACGAGAACTTCCCGCTGCTCGCCTTCGAGGGCGGTGATGCACTCCTGGACCTTCATGTCCCTTTCCCGCTTTTCGATCTGTTCGATGACCGATGCCTCCCAGCAACAGGGCTCATTCAGAAAACGACCCTCCGCCGATGTCGCAGGATCGTCAAGCGAAGCCCCTTCGCTGTGTGAGCGGGCGGTTCGCTGTGCCAGGTGGCTTTTGGCGTGGTTGAGGACAATGCCGCATAGCCAGGTGGAAAAACGGGCGTCACCCCTGAATTTTCCAATGGCCCGCCAGGCGGCCAGGAAAGCCTCCTGCACCGTGTCGCAGGCCTCGTCATAGTCGCCGATCATGCGGTAGGCGATGTTGAGCATCTTCTTCTGGTGCCTCCGGACCAAAAATGCGAATGCCTCGGTTTCGCCCCGCTGGCAGCGTGCGACAAAACCGGCGTCATCGTCTCCGATGGTCCGGCTTTGCGCGTCCCCTGATTCAGGTCTTTCCGGCAAGAACGATCCCTCCTGTCAACACATGCAGGGCACGGCAATCTCATAAAAAGATCATCGCTGGATCAGCCTACCATGTTGCTTCGCCGTGCGCAATGACAGAAAACCCGTCGCTGCCATTTCAAGCCCCGTCAGCGCCGAAAACTCGTCGGCGGTGGAAGGGCGTAGCCGTCATTGTCCCACAGGCGGTTGTGTGGCCGGTGATACGGTCCGGCGCAGGCAATCACCCCCATCTTGCAGAGCGTTGCGCGCCATTCGTACTTCAGATAGATGGTCTCCGCCGCTTGTCTCTCAGATTCAAAGGCCACGGTGCGCGAGGGGGAATACTCGTCCCGGCCATAGCCGGTGCCGGCGCTTTCCATCGCCCGTTCGGACCGCGCGGCATCCTGCTTCATGCGCATGCCGGAGGCCGATGGAGCCGCCTGATCGGCCTGCGCCTTGCCGGCGGCATCTGCCCCTTTCCCTTCCCGGCCACGCTCATAGGACGGGGTTGTCTGGGGCAGGGGGGTCGGCAGCCTGCAGCGCTGCACCTCCGGATAGACCGCCACGGCGATCACCCCCATGGCGCTTTCATCGCCAAAAGCCGCGGCATAGGAATCAGGCACATCGGTGAAGTAGAACCGGTTGATGCGATCCTGGGCCGTACGCCAGCCGGAGAATGCGCCCGAACCATAGGGCTCAAGAATGTACATGCGCTCGCTGTTTTTCAACCAGGATTTCGTGCCGCTGATGATGTTCCGGCCATCCACGGCAATGACCAGACCCACCCGTCGGTTGAGCCGGTTTTTCACTTCGATGCGGTAGTGGTCGCCCTTGATCGCCTCGGCATACACCTTGCGCACGTCGCTGCTCATCTTTACGGGAACGACCGGCAGCATCCGGCCGTCATCGCTTATGATGCTCACCTCCACGGCATTGCCCACGACGCCTGCCCAAGCGCTGGCCGAAAACATCGCAATGGCCAGCATAGCAATAATGATGGTTTTCTTCATGATTCGATCCTCCTTGAAAGTTGTTTTGTATATTTAGACAGTCGGAGGCGCAGAAAAGTTCCCGGAAAGTGAATTTTCAGGGTGTATGGTTTGACATTATGAAGATCGCCCCTATATTTAACCTCAAGGCACATCGGGGAGGTTAAAAGATGAAAAGCAAAATATTGCTCAAGCTATTGATATGCATCACATTAGTGTTTTTTTACGCCGGTTGTCAGGCCAAAGACGGCGACCGGGGGAAGGAGGTCGGCAGGAAAATGACGGAAAATCGTGCAGTATCCGGGACAGTCTTTGCCGCAGCGACATTTGCCGGCGGCTGTTTCTGGTGCGTTCAGGCCGCGTTTACGAAGGTGCCGGGTGTGGTGAAGGCCACGTCCGGTTATGCAGGCGGAACCGGAGAGAATCCAACGTATGAAAACTATATGCGCACGGGACATATTGAAGCTGTTCAGGTCCTCTACGATCCCGCGAAAGTTTCCTATGAGCAATTATTGGGTGTGTTCTGGAGACAGATCGATCCCACGGACCCAAGCGGGCAGTTTGCCGATCGGGGGCCGCATTACCGCAGCGCTATTTTCTACCATGACGATGCGCAGCGGCGACTGGCCGAACGATCAAAGGATGACCTCATGAAGTCCGGACAGTTTGGCAAGATAATCGTGACGGAAATTATCCCGTTTACGCGGTTCTATGCGGCGGAGGATTATCACCAGGATTACGACCAGAAAAATCCGCAGCATTACGAGAACTACCGCCAGGGATCAGGCCGAGGTCCCTATCTTGAGCGGATCTGGAAAAGGGACGGCAGCAGCGCCGGACCGGCATCCGGCCGGCCTTACAAAAAGCCCGATGAGCAGGCGCTGAAGCAAACACTGACCCCGCTCCAGTATGAAGTCACGCAAAAGGAGGGCACCGAGACGCCCTTTCAGAACCCGTACTGGGATAATAAAGAAGAAGGCATTTATGTGGATGTGGTCAGCGGCGAGCCCCTCTTCAGTTCCCTGGACAAATATGATTCCGGCACAGGGTGGCCAAGCTTCACAAGGCCCTTGGAACCCGCAAATCTCGCTGAGAAAAAGGACAATCGTTTATTCATGCCGCGCACGGAGGTCCGAAGCAGACACGCCGACTCGCATCTCGGGCACGTCTTTCCGGACGGCCCCAAACCGACGGGGCTGCGCTATTGCATGAATTCGGCGGCCATGAGGTTCATCCCCAGGGAGGATCTCGAAAAAGATGGCTACGGCCGGTATCTGCATCTGTTCAAGAAATGATGCGGGGCCCTGAAGGAATCAGCCTTTAATGCGTGTTTTGAAATACTCGGTGAGATCGTTGCCGGTCGCTGACTCCACGTAACAAAATGATGGTTGACAGTTCATAGGATGGTTGTCATCATCTATCTGTTTTTCTTGTTGAATTAAGAAAAGGAGATAGCGACGATAAACTCGGGATCGGCAGCATCAAGCTCCTGGTGAACTTGTCGCCGGAGAGAGGCTGATAGCTAATGGTCGGTTTATCCGAGTACCGGCCTGAGGCTCCCACATGGGCGAAGGTATCGCCACGTCCGACCGGAGCAATTTCGCCGCTAAGGTTGACCTCACCCGTTAGCTCGTACGCGTTGATCACAGATGCAATGTCCATGAAGACCGGCGCATCGGAGTAACGAACCGTCAGCAGGTTGAGCAGCATCTGCCGTTTCCATGATTCTGAGATAGCGGTCACATAATCGAACCGGTCGCGGGTCACATTCGCAGGACCAATACTCGCGCAGCCGCTCGTGGACAACATTGCTGCGATCGCAAAGATGGAAACGATCTTTCTCATGAGACCTCCCTTGCTCATTCCTGCCTCCCGAAGACTCATCTGTTCTCTGTTATCAAAAATATTTCCGCTCCCTCATATCTTTTATCGCGCAGGGCCGAGCCCGACAGAGGATATTCGATTTTGTCGTTCATTAAATAGTATAGGGTGTTTTTAGGTACATTGTTGATTTGCAATTGCGGTCATGCATTTTTATCAAGGTTGACTGGTTGTGTAGTACAGCAAGCTATACGTAACAAATAATCCAATTACTGATTTTTCAAGAGCACCAAAACAGCCGGAATCGCTGTGTCCACCTACAACTGTTTGTCGATGGATATTCATCTGAAGTGGGGATTACGGATTGAACTTGCTGGAGATACAAAATAAATATCCAAGTCCAAGCTCTCCTTTCGTGGCCTAATATCCAATATTCTGATTTGAGGGACACGGGATGGCCACTAATTGGCTGTAACCCTAACAATATCATCAACCCCGGGGGGGAAACTGAGGCTTGACCTGGAGTGCGCCTGAACAGGACCTTTTGTATTATGGTATAGCCTATAGAAGAATACAGGTCTTTCCAGGCTGATAATCTTCGCGGAACAAAGCTGCTGCTATCATTTTTTAAAGCATAATCCTTGCGTCCGCAACCACGCACCTTTTGGAGGAGCACAGGAGGGGATTGATATCAATAGATTCGATCAGAGCCGAAAGATCCATCACTAAGTTTGAAAAGGCAACAACGGTATTTTCGAGATTGTCCTTGTTTACCGGTTCGGTGCCGCGATATCCCTCAAGGAGTTTGTGGGCCTGGAGGCCGGTTAGCATTCCCTGCACATCAGCCGGCAAAAGTGGTGCCATCCTCAGGCTCACATCCTGATAGATCTCAACACCGGTGCCGCCGATTCCAAGCAGGATCATAGGGCCGAACTGGAGATCGACCTTTGAGCCGAGGATAAGTTCAACCCCTCTTACCATCTCTTCAATAAGCACACCCACGAAGCCTTCCATGACCATAAAGCGCGCAAAAACGTCTTTGAGATGGGTGTCGTCGGGTATGCCGACCACTACTCCGCCCACATCCGATTTATGGAGGATCACAGTTGAAACGACCTTGGCAACCACCGGATATCCGATATCGTGTGCAAAACGAAGGGCCTCGCTCTGGTTCCTTGCAAGGATAAATTTCGGGACGTCGAGCCCGTAAAGAGAAAAGATAAATTTTGCATCCGGTTCCAGCACCCATCCATTGCCGCGGGAATCATTTATGATCTTAATTATTTCAGGGCGGACATCCATCATGGCCGGTTCCTCCTCATTGCCTTTACCATCTGCACTGAGCCATCAATGGAAGGGGATACAGGAACGCCATTGAGCTCAAATCCCTCAATGAGCATATTATATTTTTCCACATGGGGGATATAGGCCACCAGGGGTTTGCCGAAGTGTGACGCAACACTGCTCAGTTTTGAGCCAAGGTCGGATGTTATCCCCGGCACATAGGGCAGGAGAAGCGCCAGCACGCAGTCAACTTCTTCCATGTTGAACAGGGCATTGGTGCAGGCAACAAAGTCTTCATCAATGGCGCTTCCGGTAAGGTCGAGGGGGTTGCTTAGCGAGGCTATTTGGGCGATACTTTGCGTAAGTTTTTTCCTGAGCTCATCCTGAAAACTTTTTGAAAGTGCCGGTACGGATATACCATTAAGCGTGCAGGCATCAACTGCCATGGCACCATGGCCTCCGCTTACCGTAAGGATGCCCACCTTGCCATCGATGGGTTGAGGATACGCGCTCAAGGCCTCGCAGAATGAAATGAATTCAAGCTCGGTCTTAGCCTCCAAGACACCGTACTGGGCAAGGGCCGAAGAGAAGCTCGCATAGTCGCCGGCCAGCGATGCTGTATGGCTGGAGACCGCTCTGCTCCCCTCAGGGCTCTTCCCGGACTTAATGACAATCAACGGCTTGGAACACTTCTTTGCTGCCAGGACAAACTCTCTGCCCTCATTTCGATCGAATCCTTCGATGTAGAAGGCAATGACCTTGGTGGCCGGATCATCAGAAAAATAGGAGAGCATGTCGATCTCATTGATGAGGGCCTTATTGCCTATGCTGACAGCCTTGGCGAGACCCACGCCCTCATCCGCAAACTTGATCATCATGTCCACCAGGATGCCTCCGCTCTGACTCACAAATGAAACACCACCCGGATCAGGCTTTACCATTCGTTCGCTGGGCAGGAAAAAGGTGTCCACGAGGGAAGGGACGTAGATTCCGAGGCAGTTAGGACCTATGAAGGGAAGATTCCCCTCTGAGGCTATGGCGACGATCCTGTCCTGCAGGTCGGCTCGTCCCACCTCTTTGAACCCCCCTGTGATTATGGCGGCACAACAAACATGGGACTTAATACATTCAGAAAGCACGTCCGGGACAGATTCGGCCCTCACGGCAATTACTGCAAGATCGATCTTTTCGGATATGTCGGAGATACTCTTGTAGATTGTCTGGCCGTTGATGGTCCCTCCCCGGGGATTGACGGCAAAGACCCTCACCGGATATCTGTGAAGGTTCTTTGTGAATATCACATTGGCCGGGTGCTGATAATTGCTGGAAGAAACCCCAATAACCGCCATGGTCTTGGGCGCAAAAAGGGGTTTAAGATCCATGTATATCCTCCTCATATGTCTGCAACATATATAATACGCAGAGACCCTTGTGGATAGAAGGGGGAGAAAGGAAGTGTTTTAAGCTGAAGGCGGATAGCTTTAAAAATGTATGTCCTACCGAGAAATGGAATCTGCCCGGGCCTTCACCTTCTTTGCGATTATGCTTATAGCCATAGAGCAATCCATCGATAAGAACTTCCTTTTTCATAGTGGGAGTATATGAAGAAGGATATGGTGTGTCAATTGAATATTACTAAATTGAATATTACTATACAATATGGGGTTTCGGCGATCATTGCTGATGACAAGAAGATGTCTCTTTCGTCGACGGCGTGCCGGACGTTTTTTCTTCTACACTGCCGCCCTCCGGAACGCAAGTTCCGGTTGCAGACCAAACGGACGGCGCCATGACTGGTAAATACCTGCGATCCGTAACAAGTGGAGACGTAAAACTAATTGATTCTATAGAGGCATCTGTGTTAAAAAAAGCTGACAATTGTTTTTTTCTGTCAGCGAGACGGAGGAGATCGGACCCCACTATGCCCGCACCCTTCGGGAGTGGCGGAACCGCTTCCTGGCGCAGACCCCGGCTCTCGAAGCGATAGGGCTGGGAAGCGCTTCCCGACGGAAATGGGTCTATTATCTGGCCTCCTGCGAGGCCGGTTTCGCCACCGGCGCCACGGGAGGTCTGCAGATCGTCCTCGAGCGGGAGCCGGGGGAATGAAGGAGGTCTGATGTCGAGGTACTGGCTGCTTCCCCTCGTGGTAATGATGGTCGGATGTGCGGGAAACCGCAACTCCCACATGGGGGTTACCGGCGGCAGGCTTGCCGCCTGTCCCGACTCGCCCAACTGCGTCTCCTCGCAAAGCGCCGATCCGAGGCATGCCATCGACCCCCTCCGCTACGAGGGGACGGCCCAGAAGGCCCGGGAACGCCTGGTCAAGGCGATCTCGGAGATGAAACGGGCCCGCATCGTCATAGCCGAAGAGCGTTATATCCACACAGAGTTCACCTCCGCCTTCTTCCGCTTCGTGGACGACGTGGAGTTTCTTCTGGACGACGGGACCAGGACGATCCATGTGCGTTCGGCATCCCGCGTCGGCTATTCCGATTTTGGCGTCAACCGCCGGCGCGTGGAGGAGATCCGTACGCGGTTCGACGCCCTCAACAAAGAGAGGACTTAAGGAGATGATTATTTTCAGAAGAGGGATTCCGGTCTTGATCATTATGGTTTTGCTGACCGCCGGCGGGTGCGCCCACCGGGGGCAGGAAGGAAGCGACATGATTCGATATGAAAAGGCCCTGGCGGAGACGGACCCGGCGAAGGTTGCCGGACTGCAACCCGGCTCACAACTGGAGAAAGAAGCAGTTGCGCGCTTTGTGGATTTCTACCGGGTCTTTTCCTCAGAGGTGATCCGGAAAGGAGTGCGGGGGCTGTATGCGGACGGCGCCTACTTCCGGGATGGTTTCAAGGAGGTCGTGGGGATCGAAGCGATTGAGGCCTATTTCCTCAAGAGCGCGGAGGGGATACAGACCTGCACGTTCGACATCCAGGAGATGGCCGTCCATGGGGGTAACTACTATTTCCGCTGGGTCATGCACCTGAAGATGAAGCGCAGCCCTGACGACCCCATCCGGACGGTGGGCATGTCCCATGTCCGGTATGACGCCAAGGGCAAGGTGAACTTCCATCAGGATTACTGGGACACGGGAGTGGTCTACGAGAAGATCCCCGTCATGGGCGCGGTGATTCGCTGGATCAAGAACAAGTTTTAGCGGACGAGCGGCGGGGCGGGGCCGCCTGCCCGCCACGCTGACATTTTACAGGAGAGACACGAATTTTTTAGCGATCCAGTTGAACGGCTGGCTACTCCCTCCCTTCGTTGTGATTACCGATAGCTTGGAGAAGGTTTGTGACATTATTCCCAGTAATTTATTCTGCTTTATCATGAGACTGGCTTCTCTTCATTAGGAAATAGCCAACTGTCAGCGCAACAATAATAGAGGCGATCCCGATCAAGCTCAGACTGTCAACCTCCTTCAAATCCAGAATTATGACTTTACGGGAAATTGCAATTATCGCCACTGAAAGAACGACCTCATAATGAGGTTGCCCTTGGGTTATGTAGGTCTTCATAATGGTTTCCAGAAGCTCAATTCCGATAACGACCAGCATAAAGAGCCCGAATATATCTAGCAGCTGATCGATTTCGAGAAGAAAGTAAGGTGGCCTAAAAATATCTTTGATTATGTGCCAACCAAGGTCAAGGGTGGCAAGGCCCAGAACGATTGCCATCATCACCATAAGCGCTTGAATCATAAACTTTTCGTACTTCTTCAATAGAGTGAACATAATCTGCTTGCTCCATTCATAATAGTGACTTTCACTTCTGCGATGTGGTCTCCCCTATTTCAACATTTCAGGTATAAATGTCGCCCATTGTTTCGTCTTGATCGCCTGTTCGCATGACGCAGTGCTCCATGCTATTAAGGGGCTGTTTCTTAGTCAGTACTGACATCTACCGGAATCAGAATCTCGTTCCGTCGCAGGAACCACGGTGTAAAAGGGGGGTTGTAGCGGGCCCAGATGGGATCGCCCACAACGGTAAGGCCCCTTTCGTGAATCCAAGACTCCAGTTCCAACTTGTATCGAAGGTAGTTTTTCTCACTCCAGAAACCGGAGTAGCGTACTGCGGCCATCCGGCGAGCGGGAACCTGGCGCAACGTGACTTTTGGATCCTCCGGCTCCGGAAGGGTTTCCAGGGTGTACGAGGCCGGCATCATGAAACTCACCGCCCACTTTTCCTGAACACTTCGCTGTCCAACGGGAGCCGTCATCTGGATCTTCTCCCCCTTTTGCTCTTGGGATACGGGAGCTGCCATCGCCATTTTGTCGCGCGAACGGTTGTCGCCGGAGATATAGCGAAAGAGCCTATTGAATGCCTTGTCGCCGGCCTCTTCAAGGTCTCCTTCCACGACGGTTTCGGCAAGGATGTGGGGTGCATAATCGCGGATCTCGAAATTGTTTTCTTTTTTTAATACCTTGTAAGCAGCTTCTTCGATCGCCATGGCATCCATCGCTCCAAGAATTATGATCGCTGCTGCAAGTATAACGCGTACTGAGTGTTTCATGATCACCTCCGCTATTTAAATATAATCAATCCGTTGTGAATAACCTATCAAAGGAGCCACCGGGCCAGATGCCCGACAATAAAGCCGGAAAGTCCGCAGGCGACTATGCCCCAAAGCATATCGACAATCGTCATGGACAGGGACCAATCTTTCAAGAGAGCGTAATTCGTGAGATCATAAACCCCGTAAACAACGAGACCAAACAGAATTAGTGCAAGTGGGATACTGATAGATCTTATAACGTGTTCAATGTCCAAACATCGGTCCGCCAGGGCCGAGATGGCAGGAATAGCAACCAAAGCCTCTGCGGGTGATAACGCTGAAGCTCTTTAGGCCCAGTGCTTCGCTCATCGCCGGCACAAGTCTATCCAGTTTCAGACGCGTGGTGTCCGGATGTTTCGCAAACTCAGGCCCGAGGAGCGCCTCTCCGCTCAGCCGCGGCAGATGGGCGGAGGGCATGCGAAAATTAACAGCCACCGGATCCGGGCCGTGGCACAGCGTGCAGTCGATCTGGGGATAGCGATCGGGCCGCCAGGCGCGAAACACCTGGGCGGCGCGAGGCAGGACAACATCTTCCATGTGCCTCTTCTTTTGGTCGATGCTCATCTTCGTCCAGGCAAGGCGCTCTCCGGACATTCCTGCCGGACCAACAGGTTTGGGATAACAGCTGCCCAATGCCAGTATAGCGATGACAAAACCAACTCCCCAAAGCCAAGTCCAATGGTTGCCTTCTGCCATCGATCCTCCCCTGATTCACGTGGTTGAGCAGGCACTCCCTATTGTTCTTTATTAACATAATATTAATTAAAAATCAATTTCACAAGCGAGAATTCTTTCAGTCCGCTGATTTCAGAAAGGGCTATCTGCCCCTTTGTCAGGGAAAGAATTTTCTGTTTACTGGGCAGTTTCGTTCAATCATCGGCGGGTTCACGAGGCCAGGGAAAGCCTGGCGTGTCCTATATTTTATCGTTTGTATTTCATGTTCCGGAATTTATTGACAACTGGGGATGTCGTTCCTATATTCTCTGTGTGACTTATCAAACAACATATGGCAAAGATTGAAAGATGTGGATCGTAAACCTGATGGAGGTGGATGATGACGCTGAAAGACTATTTTGACAACGCAAAGGGATACGGAGTCTTGGCTACAGCCGACGCTGCGGGGAAGGTTAACACAGCTGTATATGCACGCCCGCATGTGATGGATGAAAAAACGGTTGCTTTTATTATGGCCGAGCGATTAACCCACGAAAATCTCAAGTCGAACCCCTGGGCTGCCTATCTTTTCATGGAGGCGGGAGGGGGTTGGTCCGGCAAAAGGGTGTATCTGAAAAAGCTGAAGGAAGAACAGAACGAGGGCCTCATCCAGGAGATTTGCCGCAAGTGTGATTACTCTCGTTACGACGTCAAGAACCGGTTTATCGTTTATTTCAGTGTCGAGAACGTCTTGCCGCTGATCGGAAGCCAGGAGGTCCATGATCAACAGCAAGCCGGGACAACCCGTTCAGGGATCGTGTAAAAAGGCAGAGGAGAAGATGCGGGGTAGTGAAACCATACTGGGTCATCCCGTCTGAAAGCATGAACGTTTCTCATCAAAAAATGGTCCCTGCGGCCATGATCCTTTTGCTGGTCCTGCTGCTGGCGTCGTGCTTCTTGCCCATCAGGACCTTCGATGAAAAGAAGTGGCGGGAGCAAGTGGAGTCTGCAGACCCGGCGCTTCTCTATGCCCCGCATCTGGAACACGGCCGCTATTTCAATCCCTGGATGCCCATGCAGAAGGGCTTCAGTGATTTTCTGCGCTGGCAGCTTTCTGAAAAGACCCCCTATGCTCCGGGGGAAGAAAAGGACGTTCCCGCGGTCTTATCGGATCTCCCTGAGCGGATACGGTCAACACCGGGCGATTTTATCGCCTGGATCGGTCATGCCTCATTTCTGATCAGAATCAATGGTGAATACTGGATCACCGATCCGATCTTTTCGGAGCGGGCGCTGTTGCCGAAGCGGAAAACCCCGCCGGGCCTCTCCCTCGATGAGTTTGCGGCCCTGCCCGGCAAGAAAAACGTGTTGATTTCCCACAGCCATTACGATCATCTGGATTCCGAAAGCATCAGGCGCCTCCCCGCCGACACGCGGGTCTAGTACCCCTGGGGCTCAAGGCTCTGATGAATGATCTCGGAAAACAGGACGTGGTGGAAATGGACTGGTGGCAGGCGGTTTCTGCGGCGACCGCTGCCAG